>NZ_BSOS01000001.1 GCF_030160635.1 Acidocella aquatica
TGCCTCAAAACGGGGAATCATATTCCATATCTTCCGGGAAGAAGGGCCGTCGAGCACCGCTTACGGCTAAAACTCCACTCGATGCCGCCATCGTCGCGACGGACGCCGCTGATGTGTTGGTCGAGACGCCTCTCCAAGACGGGCTGCCAGAGTACGAGTTGAAAGCCGAGCCCGTCCTCGATCATCAGCAGTTCCGGCCTGCGCAGGCCGCGTATGATCAGATCATTCCGAACGACCAACCGGATCTGACCGAGCGGCCTCAAGCACCGTCTGATCGTCAAGGGTTATGTAAGTCCGACCGGCGTCCCCCCTTTTTCGGACGAGTGTGGTCTTGCCGGCCAGGCGCGGTCCCACGATGAGCACCCCGGTGGCCGAAAGGGCTTCCTCGGCCCGCCGCGCCACAAATCGCTCGAACCTACCGCCCCTGCTCCCGGGCAATCGGGGCGTCAACCTCGGCCAATTGGCAGACCATAGCCCGCTGATTGGAGGTAATCGGGCCGCGTTTCGCCTGGCCGACACCGACTTATATCAGCCTCGCCACCTCTCCTATGCATCCAGCTCAGAATGCCACCGCAGCGGCCTGCGCCAAACATCGGCCCCGGCGCATTGCCTCACCAAAAGTGTTCCACGCTGTTGAGTTGCCTCACGTGATTTGCTCCCCACGGAATTCATCTGAGGGGTGTAGTGATGAGGAATTTGAGCATGGTGATGCGAAAGGAGTTGGTGGCGGCGACGAGCGGTCGGTAGCCAACATAGTCAAATGGTGCCGGAAAGATTACCGGGACGGGCTCCTAGGTGAACCGTGAGTCGTTACCGATCTCTCAATCACTTGGCCTGTCCCACACCATGCCAGCCAGACGAGGATCATCATTGAAAGTATCGGGTGGAAATTCGAGTCGCAGGGGCGGGTATTCGCAAATAGCTTGCACACCGAAATGGCCTATACGGATGCGCCAGGTCTGGCGTTTGTTCGGCTCCCGGCTGCGAAACGCCCGGCAGGTCAGAACGGCAAGATTATGACCACGTGCTGGATCGCGCACGGAGCCATAGCGGATGAGCCCTACGCCGATTTCATGCGCAGTTTCCGCGAGACTCTGGCAGGGCCGATAATCCGTCAGCTGCGTCCAGAGGGCCGCGTCACGTGCCAATGCCCCGGTGGTCAGGTCGATTGACGTGTTCGTTAACAGGTCGACCGCAATGGCTGTGTATTCGGCTGCATTGTCGGGAAAAGGCGTTAACGGGCTCTCGGCAAAAAAAAGAAAGCGGTAGAACACCATCTCAGCCGCCGCTGTCGCGGGCTGTTCCGCACCGTACCAGATGCCCGGGGTCATCCCTGACCGCCTGAACCTCGAGCCGTGCGGATAGGGGCGGTAACGAAAAGGCGTCGACAGCAGATAGTCGAGTTGCCGGCACTCCTCTGGCAGAGGGGGCTTGGTCGCCTCGAGAATGCTTTCAAGCATCTCCTGCTCACCGAGGCTATCTACGAGTTTGAGCGTCGAAACGCGGTGCTGCGCTTCAACAAGCCGCCACGCCTCATCCTCAAACGGAAGAACTTCAAAGCGGAGCGCGTCGGGCGTCCAGGTATGTGACGACATCCGCCAGTCCTTGCACAGAGGTAATCCGCTCGATCGGTTTGGCGCCGACGGCTGAGTTCGGCGCATTCAGCCAGGCGCGCGCCACCTCTTCGTCACCGCCGATGATGGCGTCCAGCGAGCGAAACGCCCGAACCAGTAGAGCAGCAAGTTCGAAAGATTTCGTATGCTCGGCCAAAGTGGCTTCGCCCTTCCTTAAGCGAGAAATCTGCGCTTCGGAGACGCCAATAATTTCAGCCAACTGGCGTCCGTGAATGCCAAGACGTTCGGCAGCACGAATGGCAGCTTTCGTTAGAACGACACCAGGAGCCAACGATGCGGCCTGTCTATGAGTCTTTATCATATCGAAAAACCCTTCCCGGAGAAAGTATAGACCGAAAAAATTCCATGGGAAAGAAAAAACTGAGACCTTCCGGCGGGGGGAGGCACACCCGGCTTCCTTGGTCAGGCTTCATACTAAGCCCGGGAGAAAGACGGACACGACGAAAAAACGGTCGTGAAATTTTGCAACTTCATGGTCTAGAATCCTCAGTGTCTTCCGCCGGCTGCCCAGCCTGGCGGGTACAGCTTACCACATTATCCAGATGACTCATCGCCTCCTCCAGGGCGGCATAATCGAAATGGCGGCGCTCAAAGTGCGACAACGGGGCGGATACGGCTATTAGCGGTTCCGCTATTGCCTCATCTTCGTCTGCCCGTGGCCGGCCGCGGCGCAAGCCTCGTGGCCGATAGGGCGGGTGAACGGCATCCCGCAATGGCGCCAGCCCCGCGTGACCGGCGGCGTCTAGGAAGTTTATCGTCGACGCTGATAAACTTCCTAGACACTGCCCCTCGCTCCAGCTCATTTGCGCCCAATGGTCCATTGCGGCGCGGCTGGCGCGGGAACCTTCGCACCACCGAATTGGGCCGGGAACCCGCAAATGATGAAAGCCGCGCCAAATTGCCTCACGCCCGCCGCAGCTTCGCGCCGTCATGCGGCACCGCGCAGGTTAATTTCCGCGAAATTCCCGCTCTGCTCGGCCCGCAAAGCCTGCTGCCGCGCCAGCTCCAGACTGGCGGCAAAAGTGCTGGCCAGCGCGACCCGCAGCTTCATCGTCCGGCCGGCCTCCTCCCGGCCGATTGCCGGCAGATAGCCCGTGAGCGGGCCGCCTTCGGGATGCGCCGCCAGCAAGGTTCGCACGCGCTCGATGGCTTGCGGTATCCGCCAGAAATCGGGAACCTCGACACGATAGACGTCGGCCGGCTCGAATGTCTCGTCGCCAGGTCTTCCCCGCAAAACGACGAGGCACGCCTCCATCAAGGCGACGTAGCCGCTTTCATGGACCTCTTTCAGCCGCGGCCGGGCAAAAACATCGAGCCCCAATTGCGGCCGGCGCGCGAGCCATTGTCCGGCGGCGCGCATCCGCGCCAGCTCGTCGAGGCGGTCGATTTCGTATTCAGCTTCACGCTCGGCGTCCGTCGCCTGTTCCGGGCTGACGGGGAAGAGCAGCCTGGTCCGCAACAGCACAAGCCGGGTCGCCAGCACCAGCCAGTCGGCGCGCCGCTCGATCGCCACATGCGCCGCCATCTCCTGCAGCGCCGCGACGAATTGCTCGGCCAGGTCGAGGATCGACATTCTTCCCAGATCGATCAGTTGCCGTTCGGCCAGATCGAGCAGGAGGTCCATCGGCCCGTCGAAGCCGTCGAGATGCAGGACCGGGATTGACGGCGCCAGCTGGCGCCGTTCCGCTGGCGCGTCGTCCCAGGCATCGTCGTCGATGGGCTTATCCACCCTCATAATCCGGCGTGACCGAAAAAATCAGTTCTGGAAAACGCTGCCGGAGTGCCGCGATCGCCGGCCAGGGCGTCCAGTCCGCCGACCAGAATTCGATGGTAACCTGTTCTTTTTTGCCCCGCAGCTTTTTGCAGCCGGCCGCAACGAGGCGGATTTTGCGGAGCGCCATGACCACCCCCCAATGCGCGCGCAGCCAGGCATGGGCGTTTTTGTGATCCGGACCGAGATCGAGGATCTCGGCCGGGATGGGGATCAGGGCGTGCAGATCGAGCGGGCAAAGCCGGCTGACGCCTGCCAGGGCCCGGACTTTCCCCTGATGCTGAAACACGGCCTCGCGCAGCTCGCGGGCCAGGATCCGCGCCGCCGCCGGCCGCAAGCCTTGCGAGCCATCCGGCGGATTGACCAGCGCCAGATAGCGGTCGTCCTCTTCGTAATCCAGATCAGGATAGGCCCAGTGAATGCCGCCCGGCCCAGCGGCGGCGGCGGTAAATTCCGCCACCTGGATTGCTGGTCCGGCGACACGCAATTCATGCCGCAGCCAGTCCGTATGCGGCAGCGCCAGCACGTCGCTGGCAGGTTCGAGTGTGGCATGGGAACCCGCATCTTCCGGATGCCCTGCCCTGCTTTTGCCGTTTCGAACTGGGCTTTCGGAAGGACGGGATTTCATGGCTCAGAGATTCAGGAGTTTGGTCGGGCTGGCAGCGACGGTTTTGGCGCGGTTACGGTAGCGGCGGGTCGTCTCGATGCTCTTTTGCCTGGCATGCGCCATGACCTGCTCGTCCAGGGCACCGTTAAGATAGGCTTCGGTGATGTAGCCGGCGCGCATGCCATGCGGCGAGAGGCGTTCGCCATCCTCGACCGTCAGTTCGGCTTGCGCGGCCCGCCGGCGCAGCACGCGCCAGACCCCGTTGCCGGTCAACCTGCCCTCGATGGCGCCGGCGGCTGTCAGGCGCCGGAACACCGGACCATAGGTGATGGCGCCGGCTTTCAGCCAGGCCCGCATTGCCGCCACCGGGCAAGTTTCGGGACGCGAGCCGCTGCCGATCAGCACAACTGCCCCCTCCCCTTCCTGGTCGGCCTTGGACCGGCGAATTTTGAGCTTGATGCCGTCATGGGAAATTTTGAGATCCTCGACATCGAGCGCCACCAGCTCCGAGCGCCGCAACCCGCCGGCAAAGCAGGTCAGCAGCAAAGCCCGGTCGCGCAAATCCGCCAGGCTGGGTTCGGCGCCCTTTTTGGGAGCGCAAACCCGCAGCAATTTGATAATTTCGGCGGAGGCAAGCGCCGCGGCAGGCCGAATTGGGCGCTGCTGCTGGCGCAGAATGCTCCGCATCACGGTCGAGATCGTCGGATCGGCCGAGGTCCAGTTATGGCCGGAGCGGCGGTGATAAAAGGCAATCGCTGCCAGGATCAGCCGAAGCCCGCTGCGCCCCATCTTTTCTGAGCGTTCGGAAAGGTAGGAGGCCACCACGACCGGGTGCGCCGGCAGCGCCGGGGCTTTCCGCGCCGCACACCAAGCCCGAAAGGCGTTCCAATCGTCCGCGTAAATCTTTTCCGTCGTCTCGGAGACCGAATGCCGCGAGAATTCAACGGCTTTCACGACGGCTTCTGCCATCAACCCATCGGCCAGATAGGCCAGTTCAGGTGGCAGAGCTTCGCGCGCCTGCGCCATCAGCCGGCGGGCCGCGCGCTCGGATGCCTCCCGCTCAATGACCGCCAGCCTTGTCTCAGCCAAGGCGGCCTCGCTGACGTTTAAATATTGGCCTCATCGCGGCGCATAGCCCGCTTCAGCAAGCGCATCGCGCCGGGCGATGACCGCGTCCTCCGCCTGCTCTGCCTCTTCCGGCGTGACGAGGTTCAGGTCATTCTTGCCCAGCGATCGCCGGCCCAGGCGTTTGACCAGCTGCGCCAGGCCATGCGCCTTGTCATCGGTCAGGTTCAGGGGGAGCGTGACTTTTTCCATGGGTTTCTGCTCCCTAAAGAGCCGTGTGGATGTGGTTTTTGGCGGTCGACTGGGTACCGCCGCCTTTCCCGGCGCCCTGCCTGTCGCGCCTTTTAGATTGTGCAACACCGCGTCGGCCGAAATCAAAGGGTTGCGTGTGCCCCCATTGATGAGAATGCCGCCTGGATCGCGCGCATTTGCCGCTTGATTGATGCGACTCATGTTCGCGATCTTGCCAGTGGCCGTTGGATCAAAAGCCCATTGTTTTAATGGCTTATGCTGCACGCGGCACCGCTTTACGTCGCCGCTGGCGCAAAAATTCTCGTCAATTGGGGTGCAAAAAACGGGTTCGCAGGCATCGTGGCTCTGAGTCGCACCAATCAAAGAAGCGCGTGGGCGTGCGCCGCCGATAAAACATTGAAATTGCACGGCTCTCATCATACCGGGACTCTGGCACATTCGCCGCAATTAAGGCAAGATGTATCTCTCATGGGATCTAGGCACGGTAATACCCCATTACCGTGCCTAGAAATGCCGGAATTCGGGCATAAAACCGAGTAAAAACAACGAAAATCCGCGCCTCCTCGCCATCCTGGCCGGCTCTGTGGCACGCGTTAAGCGGGATTATCGCGTGTAGGTGGCACCTCCGACAGAAAATGTCCGTTCAAAGGGGCTTATAAATGGAACTGAGTTCTATATAAAGACCTATGCGCACGCCCCGGCACACTGAATTCGTCACGTTATTGGCTGAAGCCGACGTCAGCCAGGCCGCTTTCGCCCGGCTCGCCGGCGTCACCGCCCGGCAGGTCAACAACTGGTGTCGCGGCCGCGCCGCCGTGCCCCGCTGGGCCGCCCTGCTCGCCCTCGCCCTGCGCGAACTCTCCGCTGAGGCGCTCACGATCATATTCGAAGAGGCCTTGGGCTCAGCCGGACAGCAACCGCTGCACGGTGAAGGCGGCGCAAACCAGGGAGACGGCGCTCCCTACCCATAGCGCGCGCACCGGATCAAAACGCCGGCCCGTTCTCATCCAGCGTATATGCCGGACTGCAAGGGTTTTCTGGCCCCATGCGGCTTTCCGCCGGGTCAGCTCACGAAAAGCCCTCTCTATGCGGCCAGTCGGCGCTCCGGGCGGCCCCAAGTGCGCTGGCAAGCCCGGAAGCGCCAGGACCCGCGCGACCAGCTCTGGTGGCACGGTGAGAAATCCCGCGGACACCACGAGCGGCGTGACCGGGACGCCGGTCATCGCACTGATGACCTCGGCGTGCGTCTGATTCTGAAACAGCGGGTTATAGACTGTGATTGCGCCCCGGCTGCGTGGCCTGCGCAAGGTCCAGGTCTGGCCCCCTGCCCTGCCCTCAATCTCCCCGTGCCAGGTTTTCGTCTCGATCACGAAAAGCCGGTCCTTGCCGCACACCACATGGTCGATTTGATGGGTTCCACCGCCATGCTGCACGATTAAATCCGTGAGCACGGTGTAGCCCGCCTTATCCAGCAGCCGCGCCACCCGTTTTTCCCCGGATGCTCCATGACGTAATGCACGGTCTTCGACGTGTTTTTTAGCACGCCCAAACCACAGCGCCCCGCCGCTACATATCAGGTAGGAGATAAAACATCCCGCCAAAATAGGGATATCGTGCATGCCTCTAAATTTTAGCCCTATTCATCAGTTCTTCGATCCCCTCCCAATAGCTCAGCCTATTCTGATCACAAAATTGAATGAAGCGTTCGGCGATGTCTTCAGGTACACGCGTGTTGATTGTGATGGTTGGCCCCACCGCTTTCCGTCGCCGAGGTATCAGGCGTGCGCCTGGCTCTCGGCTCGTAAAGCCCGCCCGCCTCCCCGCCTCATCAATTTCCGCCAACGGCGCTGACTGCACTGGCTCGGCGCTTGGCTTGATACCTGCGAGTTTTGCCAGCGTGCTATTCTCTTTTTTCGGCGCAAATCCGAACGCATCATCTGCCATTATGCCGCCTCCGTGGTGGCCGTGTCTGCGGTCAAAATATCAACTAATTCAGCGACTAAAGCCTGGGCGTTTTCCAATGCCTCGGGCAGCCCATTGACTTGTGCCGGGTCCAACTCATGCAAGGCCAGACGGCGCACAAAAATCGCCTTATACGCCTGTCGCTCGTGCAGCGCCGTTTTCAGGATCGGCAATTCCGCATTTCGTAAACTTGCAAGAATTTCTTTCTCAATTCTTGTTTTAATGAGCTGGCTGGTGCGTGTTAGCACGACCCGGAACGGGATAACTCGCCCGCCTAGGGCCTCCTCCTCCTCGTGGATGAGTGCGACAGCCCTACTCGCCTGCCGGGCATCAACACCGCTTGCCTGCAAGGGTATCAAGACAAGATCAGCCTGAGTGATGGCACGGGAGACAAGGCGACTTGCCGTCCCTTCCAAATCCACGAAAACAAATTGTTGCCGAGCTTTTTCAGCCTGAATTTGCCGGATAATGGCACTCTCGGACGTATCGCCGATGACGGTCAGGTTAAGCGACGACGGTCCTGATCGCCAATCGACAATGGGCCGGTTCGGGTCTGCGTCGATGACCGTCACGCTCGCGCCCATGTGCGCAAGGGTTTGCGCAATAACCAGCGTGGCGGTGCTCTTCCCTGCCCCGCCTTTCGGGTTCGCCGTCACGATTACGGGCATTAATCACTCCTTTTGCAACCGGTAGCGTGCAACTGCACACAGCGCCATCGGTAGCATGCAGTAGCACGGCATGCAACCAAATGCGCGTGGTAGCATTCCATGCAATCAGTTGCACCCGCAGACCTGTGCAAGCTATCGCACGCTACCGGTTGCATGCTTTCTACCTCGCGCATGCAGATGCACGCACATGGGTGCGCGAGCATAAAACGGGCGTATCCTCCTAAATAACACCTTGAATCAACGGATATCTTTAACGGACTGCTGCCATTTTCGTTGTCCGCTTGTACATCGGTACCAGGATGCTTGCCCGCACCGGCGCCATGACATTAGATGCGATTACAGCCAGTCCTGCAGGCTTGAGCCTAAGCCGGATGTTTGTCCGCCGCAATTCGGCCCTTGTCGGGCGCTCGGAAGACATTAGGTCCGCGCTTTGCGCCAACACTTCTTTGCATGCTACCGATTGCATGCCTCGCTACCACCTGCATGCAACTGCAATCATTGCGACACAATGGGCCCGCTGAGGTGCCTCTGAAAAAACTTGCCGGGCGCCCGTGGTGGGGCAGGGCAGGGGGCATCACAGGCGAATCGCATTTCAACGGTAGATTGGGGCTTGCGCGGCTTCGAGGCGATTGATTCTACCGGCTGGGGTGCATTACGGCCCGAAATAACGAAACCTCGGCTTGCCCATCTTGCTGCCACCGCGAGGGATGGCAGCAGGATGGCGTAGCCGTATTGGCTTGCCCGGAAAGACGATATGGGTTATATATTTATATAATTTATGAGGTGGACATGCATACGACAAATTTGCGTAGGGTAGGGGGTTCGGTCATGTTGGCGGTACCGCCAGCACTCCTTGAGATTCTGCACCTACAAGCTGGGGCCACGGTTGGCGTATCTGTCGATGGCGACCACCTGGTTGTGTCGCCCCAGCTCCGCCCGCGCTACACGCTTGCTGAACTCCTGGCGGCATCGGATTATTCCCAGCCGCAACCGCCGGAAGAACGGGAATGGGTTGATGCCCCGGCAGTGGGCCGCGAGAGTCTATGAAGCGCGGCGATATTTATATGGTGACATTGGACCCTACGGAGGGCCGTGAGCAACAGGGGTATCGCCCCGTTCTCATCGTGTCTCCGGCTGAGTTCAATAATGCAACAAAATTACCTGTGATTTTACCCATTACCAATGGCGGCGAGTTTGCCCGGCGCATTGGCTTCGCCGTGCCGATCACGGGCATTAAAACCACCGGAGTCGTGCGTTGTGACCAACCGCGGGTTTTGGATTTACAAGCTCGGAACGGTCGAAAAGTAGACACGCTCCCGCCCGCGATTTTGGATGACGTTCTTGCCAGACTTGTTTCGATTTTTGAGTAAAAATGCGGTTGTATAGCGGGCATATGGTGATGTGGCAGCGGCGACCGTGGTGCTTGCCGCGATTTAAGGAAGGGGAAGGGCAATGGCAATGGAGAAGCAATCCCGTAGCGCGGTCATGGCCTCGATCCATGAAACGGCGGAAGGCCTGCACAATGCCGCCGTGATGGATAAGCCGACCATGCGCAAGTTTGAGGATGCCTGTTTGACGCCGGTGCGCCCACTCTCGGCGGAAGAAATTCGGGAGCTGCGTGAGCGGGGAGGAACGAGCTCGGCTTTCTTTGACACCCGCTGCATATAAAGTCCCCACCCCTGGCGAGCAAACGAGATCACCTGCATATAAAGTCCTCGATTTGACCAGAAACTCCCGGAGACGGCTTCAATGTGGACATTTTTACCAAAAATGGAGACCAATTTTCCCGAAACGCGGGAGACTCGGGTCCGAATCGGCTGCCTAAAAACGCCAATTGCATATAAAGTCCTCACCACGACAGGCGACTTAGAAGTATTTTATATTTAAAATCAAAGGGTTGTTTTTTGCCTTTAAGACTTAGGGCAAGAGGACTTTACCTGCACCGCCTGGCCGAATTGATCGGGGGAGGGGACTTTATGTGCAGCACTACGTCAGATTAAGCCAGCTTAAAATGCAAAAGGGGTCTACGGATACAGAGGGCGCTGACCGGACGCTAAACCAGCTTGAGGCGCTTCGCCCATGGATGGGTTTTGGGGACGGGGCTCTCGCTGGGGTTCAAGATCAGGCCGTTTTCATTGATCTCGACGTTCGCTTCCGGATAGGCCGCCAGGGCGAGCTGCAAGGGGTTTTTGAAGCCTTGCTTGAAAATCCGCTTGGACGCACTGCCGGCACCAAATTGATGATACAGGCTAGCCCAGGATACCGGCGTCGGGCGTTCCAGCACATGCAGACGGTAGCTGAGGAAGATATAGAGATCGAGCGCCGTGGAGCGCCCTGAGAGCTGCTTGATTGCCGATTCGCGTAGGGGCAGGGGATGGTCGGTCAACGATTTGAAGAAGGTTTCGTCGAGTTCGACTGTATCTTGCATAAAGCGCATCTGACGCTCGTCAGTGTTGTCGAAAATCACAGCATTTTTTACGAAAGAGCCCTTGCTAATTACAGTGTCTTTTTCGCGCTTATTGAAGAATGTCAGATTGCAGAGACTGATTTTCATCGACTGTTCGCGCAACATCGAGAAGGATTTCCCGCCGGGCGCGATTCCCATGCGCCGCATAAAGGCTCTCATCGATGAGCCTAGCTCGACGATGCGGGAGTTGTTGGCCACGGCTTCCGTGGAAAGATGGATCAGAATCAGGCGGGCGATCGAGCCATAGGGGAGGCCAACGGGCTGTTTATTCGCGCCGAAACCCGATTCGACGTGCAGCTTAATCTCGCCGTTTTGGCCGCCGACCCTCTCCCAAACCAATTCTTTAGTATTCCGGTGCGGCAGGGCGGTCAGGGCAAAACCAGAATGAAGGAGATTGAGGTCAAAACGGTCGTCTTGCATGACCGCAACCGCAGTATCGAGGCACTGGCGGTCAAGCTTGGACGAGGATAGCGTCCTGGCGGTATCAACACCGTAGTCTAGGATCAGTTGATGGACCTCAGCCACGCCTCTTTTCTCCTGAGCAGCCTTACTGCTTCTGTTTCTCCACAAACCCGGTTTCTGGATTTTGTGCAACGAGGACTTTATATGCACAAGCTATTTGAAGAATATTAGATTCTTTAATTATTAGTGTTCCGCAGATAAAGTCCCCGGGAAAACCCGGTTCGACTCGGGTTTTTGCAGATAAAGTCCTCAATCTTGCATTAAAAGTCCCCGCAACGATTGTGGAAAAAGAGGACCGGAAATAGGCGTGCATATAAAGTCCTCGGGGGTATTTTGAAAATGGAAAGGCCCGAGTCGGATTGGGTCACCTGCCAAGCTGAACCATGGGGTCTTTAGTGTCGATTGCTTGGGCGTGGGTTAGCTCAAGTAGGTTGTCCAGTTCGTCGATGAGAAGCCATGGTAATCCCCCCTGCCGTTAAGGGGATTGATAAGTAGAATTTTCTCGGCACATTGCACGAGGAGATTTACATGAAGCAGTCGAGATATAGCGAACCCCAGATCCTTGCGATTTTGCGCCAGGCTGAAGGGGGTGTGTCCGTGTCTGAACTGTGCCGGGAACACGGCATGAGCGATGCGTCCTTTTACAAATGGCGCGCCAAATATGGTGGCATGGACGCGTCGATGGTGTCGCAGATGAAGGCGATCGAGGACGAGAACCGGCGTCTGAAGAAGATGTTTGCGGAATTGAGCATGCAGAACGAGCTGCTGAAAGAGGCTCTTGGAAAAAAATAGAACGGCCATCTCAACGCCGTGAGATGGCCGAGGCGGCGGTGGCGAGGCGGGGTGTCAGCATTGCGTTGGCCTGCCGGACGTTTGAGGTGAGCGAGACGTGTTATCGCTATGCGCCGAAGCTGGTCGGTGAGAATGAGGAGATTGCTGATCTTCTGGTGGGGCTGACGCAGGCGCGGCGGAATTGGGGTTTTGGTCTATGCTTTTTGTATTTACGCAATGTGCAGGGGCGCCGGTGGAACCATAAGCGCGTCTACCGCATCTATCGGGAGCTGGAGTTGAACCTGCGGATCAAGCCGCGCAAACGGCTGCGCCGGGACAAGCCTGACGCCCTGACCGTGCCAGAAGCGCCGAATGTCTCGTGGTCGATGGACTTCATGGCGGACCGGCTGGAGGATGGCCGGGCGTTCCGGTTGCTGAATGTGCTGGACGACTTCAATCGCGAAGGGTTAGGCATTGAGGTGGATTTTTCATTGCCGGCCGAGCGCGTGATCCGCAGCCTGAACCGGATCATCGAATGGCGGGGCAAGCCTGTGAGCATTCGTGTTGACAACGGCCCTGAATATATTAGCGGCAAGTTGTTGGCGTGGGCGGAAAAGTTGAAGATCAGCATCTGCCATATTCAGCCCGGTAAG
>NZ_BSOS01000002.1 GCF_030160635.1 Acidocella aquatica
ACCAATTCTTACATCAAATCAACGGTTTACGCTATGCTCGCCAGCAGTCCTGCATAATCCGGGCTAAGTCTCCTTCAACTAGCCGGTCCGGGTCTCGCACGAGTCGGCGCGACCGCCGAGGTCACGCATTCGGGCCTGCCATACGATGTTCCACAATCGTGGTCCGCAGCGATCCGCGGCCTTGGTCAGATTTTCGACGGAATTGCCTATCATGCTCGCCACGACGACCAAGAGGTCTGCTACGCATTTTTCGACCACGCAGCGGATCGCCTGGTCGAGGAAAGCCGCACGGTTGATCTGGACGACGATTGGTTTTGGGAAATAGCAGAGATTTACCACACGGGGTTGGCACCCTGACAAGAAGAGGTTTACTTGGCGTTTGTGAATGTTGCTCAATCCATCCAACTGAAATGATGGGAAGCTGCCACCGATTCCATTGCATTCAGGATTCAGGGGAATCGGGTGAAAGTTTTACGCTGATATGATGCTGGCGAGGAAGTCGTCGTCCCAAGCTGCAGCCTTTCTCTTGAGGCGCAGTGAATCTAAAGGTTTCTGTGAGGTCGCGCACCGTCGTCGCGGCGCCGCGACGACGGTGCGCGACCTCACAGAAACCGGATTGAACGAAACCGCCGGCCGTAGGGCAACTATGGGGATAGTGGCGCTTCGCTGGGGTCTCGGCATCTGATTTTGGCGAACTGTATGGCCGCCATTTCGGCTTGGTTGGTCTGTTTCATGCCGGTGACGGTGTGCTGATCGTCGTAGGGTAGACCTTCGTGGGTTCGACGGCGCTGGTTTCTTTGAAAGAGCGGCTTGACTCCGGCTTTACCGACAAAGCATTCACAACTGGCACGCATGTCGCCGTTTTGCCAGATTGAATTTTCTTGGTTGAAGCGGTGGCTGTTCATGAGGTGTCGTACCAGGTTGGACGCCGCAACGGGCGTGGTCCGGAGGTTACCACGAGAGTGATCATCATACCGCCGCAGCATGGGCAGGTGTCTGATGGCGGCAGGGTTGGCGAACACGCGGCCACTACGTTGGCTGTGATTGTGGGGCCGGGCGAAGGTACGGCCAGGAGCTTCCGGCAGAGGGTAATTTTGGCGGCACGGTGCCCGTTGGCGAGGACCCCATAATGGCGAATGCGATGGAAACCGTCGGGCAGGGTATGCTGGAGAAACCGGCGGATGAATTCATCGGCATCGAGGGTCATGAGCTTGGTCTTGCCGTGATGGCGATAATCCTTCCAGCGGAAGGTAACTGATTGCTCACTGATTTCGGTGATCCGGGAATTTGAGATGGCGACGCGGTGGGTATAGCGGCTGAGATAGGCGAGGACCTGGGCTGGGCCGCCGAATGGTGGTTTGGCATAGACCACCCATTCGATTTGGCGCAGCGCCCGCAGCTTTTCTGCAAAGGCATCTGGTTCAGCGAGGCCCGTCAGATCGCCGAAGAAGCTAAGCTCGCCAGCTTCGAATGCGCCTTGCAACGCCTCGAGAAACAGCCGGCGGAACAGCCGCGATAGTACGCGGATCGGCAGGAAGAAGCCCGGCCGGCAACCCACCCAGCGCGC
>NZ_BSOS01000003.1 GCF_030160635.1 Acidocella aquatica
CCGGCGCAACCCTCGCTCGTCGCATATGCGGACGAGCCACCTCCCGGACAACGAACATACGGTCTGCCAGATTGGCGTGTTTGCCGCGTATGTCTCGCACAAAGGCCATGCGTTCATCGACCGGGCGATTGATACCGGGGTTCCCTTTGCTTGGGTTGCCGCCAACACCGCACCATGGGCAGGCAAAGCCACCACTCCAGCGGGCCTTTTCGAGATAAGCGGCACACGCCGCGTCATCGCGGAAAATACGCTGGAATTCCGGCAGAGACCGGGAGAAAAACAGGTCTTCACGGGCCGAGATATCCATGGCCAACACTAAATCTGGTGGGTATGGGTGTCGAACGGATAGGCAAGGTTTATTCCTTCGCACGGATTGGTGTGGCGCTGGGGATAAAGGTCGAGGATGTTTTTACGCAGCAGCGGCTGTTATGTGTGCGGTTGCGCGAAAAGGGTGGCAAACAGCGTGAAATGCCTTGCCACCATAATCTGGAGACCTACCTACACCCATATATTGACGGGGTGAGTTTGGCCGACGCTGCCAAGAGGCCGTTGTTCAGAACCATCGGCCCGGGAACCGGCAAACTCACACGCCCCCCTGCCTCAAGCCAATGCCTATGCGATGATCGGCCGGCGCCACGGCGGCTGGGATTGAGACGAAGGTAGGCAACCACAGTTTTAGGGCGCCCGGGATCACCGCCCTATCTAAAAAACGGCGGCACGCTGGAAAACGCCGCCGCCATAGCCAACCATGCGTCGACTCGGACGACGCAACTCTATGATCGTCGGCACGACGATATCACTCTCGATGAGGTCGAAAGAAGCAGGGTTTAATGGCAGCATTTTTTGACTACATGGGTACAGTGGTGGTCGCGGGGGGTTCTGTCAGGCATGAGCGGGTTATCGGGCGCGGTTGGAATATCTGCACGCCAGAGGGAGGAGAAGCGGGCCCAAGAGACGTGGAAGCGCTCTGATGGATGATGCCGCCGCCATTGCGCGGGCTGAACTGGGTGCCTGCCTCGCCCGTGTCGCCTTGGCCGACCATGCTGCGCTGGAATACCTGTATAAACGAACCAGCGCGAAGCTTTTTGGCATTTGCAAACGTATCTTGTCTGATAGGGCGGCCGCAGAGGATGTTCTGCAGGAGGTTTTTTTGATCGTCTGGAACAGAGCGGGGCAGTTTGACCCTGCGCGCGGGGTAAGCGCCATCACTTGGTTGGCGGCCATCGCGCGTAACCGCGCGTTGGACCGGCTGCGCGCCCGCTCCCAGGGCGCCGTCTCATTGGATGAGGCTGCTCAAATCGCCGATACACGCCCGCTCGCTGATTATTCCATGGAAACTGCCGAGCGGGCCACTCGGCTGAGTGACTGCCTCTCCGGGCTCGATGAGCGCGCCGCAACCGCGATCAAACAGGCATTTTTTGGCGGCCTGACCTATCAGATGCTCGCAACCCGCGCCGACATGCCACTGGCCACCATGAAAAGCCTGGTGCGCCGTGGCCTGCTGCGGCTGAGAACGTGCCTGGATTCATGACAGAGGATGATTTCAACGCTTTGGCCGGCGAATATGTGCTGGGCCTTCTGGAGGGTGCGGCACTGAACGAGGCCGAAGCCCTAATGCGCGCCGATGCGGGGTTTGCCGCCTTGGTTCAAAGCTGGGAAAACCGGCTGATGCCGCTGATCGAGACCACCCCCGACTTCGTACCGCCGCCGCTGCTTTGGGACCGTATCGCCGTGGCGACGCGCCCGGCAACGGCCAGAGCACCGGGAGTGGTTCAACGCTTGTTTGCGGGCCTCGCCCAGAGGTTCCGCATTGGCGGCGCGACCGTCGGGGTAGCTCTTGCGTTGCTGGCGCTGTTCTTTTTCCTGCACACGCCGCCGGAGGCTGGGAGGCAGATCGCGGCACTGCGCAATCGCGATGGCGGCACCTTCATCGTCGAGCAGACAAAGACCGCGATGATCATCGTTCCGCGGAACATCACTCTGCCCGCCGGCCGCGTGGCGGAGCTATGGCTTCTGGCTCCGCACCATGCGCCGCAGGCTATAGGCGTGTTTCAATCTGGCCAAAGTTTAAATATGGCGCTGCCAAAAACCTCGGCCTCTGGTCTGTCGCTCGCCGTCTCCCTGGAGCCCCCAGGTGGTGCGCCTGGACCCACGCCGACCGGTCCGATCATCGCCGAGGGCGCGATCACTTTATTGTGATGTCGTTACCTGCATCCGAAAGGCCAGCCGCGACGTAGCTCCTGCAACCTTCGCATAAAGCGCGGGTCCAAACCGGAGCTCATCACATGTCATATAAAAAATTCCTTGCTGCGGCCTCGTTCTGTGCCATTTTTCCGGTCGCCGGGTTCGCCCAATCCATGATGTCCTCCAGCGCCGACCCGATGGTCGGTGGCGCGGCCATGTCTCCTGCGAAGAACATCGTACAGAATGCGGTGAACTCAAAAGACCACACAATCCTCGTCGCGGCGGTGAAGGCCGCTGGCCTGGTCTCGACGCTGGAGAGCCCGGGCCCGTTCACAGTGTTCGCGCCGACGAATGAGGCATTCGCGAAATTGCCCCCCGGCACAGTGGGCACATTAGTCAAACCGGAAAACAAGGCTGAGCTGACAAAAATTCTCACCTATCACGTAGTCGCCGGGAACTATACCACCACTGATCTTTTGAACATGATCAGCGGCGGCGGGGGCAAGGCCACGCTAACCACCGTTGAGGGCGAGCCGATCACCCTGACGATGTCCAGCGGCAAGATCATGATCACCGATGCTAAAGGCGGCATGGCCGATGTCACCATTGGAGATGTGCGTCAGTCCAATGGCGAGATCTTCGTTATTGATTCCGTGTTGATGCCCTAGGGCGGCAGGGTCCGGTGGCGATCCACGCAAGGGCCGCAGCCGGATCGGCCTGGGTTTCCGGGCGCGGGGATTCTACTCTGGCGGTCCAACGAATTTAAAAATATCCATTAAACAGGAGGCTTTATGAAAAAACCAAAAGACGGTCTGGTTCCGTCTCCCCTGGCATCCCGGCCGTTTCTCTCGGCTTCACTCATTCTCGCTGCCAGCGCGATCGCGCCCTGCGCCTTTGCGCAAATAGTGGCGCCTGAGCCCGCGCCAAATCTCCAGGCCCATATGTTCGACATGGGTGGTTTGGTTACCACCGGCGCTGTCACTGCGATCGGCGGTGCGGCGGGCGGCGGGATTGTTCCATGGGCATTGATAGGTGGATATACCACCCAGGATCAGGTTGGCGGCACGGCCTTCTACACCCATGTATTTTTGAGAAATTATCAGCTCTCCACTTATGGTGGGTTGTTTGCATTGTCCAACCGCGTCGAGGTGTCATTCGCGCATCAGGATTTTGCGCTGGGCGGCACCGGCGGGACGCTCGATGGCAAAATCATCGGCGCGCTCGGCCTGCCTGCCAGCACACCGGACAGTGCCCTGCCGCATGCGCTGCAACTGAACAACGCCAATATCAACCAGGACATTATCGGCATCAAAGTCAGGCTATACGGCAATGCCGTCTATGATCAGGACACGTTGATCCCTGAAATCTCCATGGGGTATGAATATCACCGCAACGAGAATACGAGCTTCGTGCGCGCCATCGGCACGCGCCCCACCGGCAACGAATATTATCTAGCTGCCACCAAAGTCTGGCTGCACGGTCTGTTTGGGCATTATACCATGGTAACAGGCACGCTTGATGTCACTAACGCAATCCAGAACGGCTTGCTCGGCTTCGGTGGCGTCGGACCTAACGGGCCGAAAAACGGCTATCACGTGGAGCCTGAATTCGCAGTTGGTTATTGGATCAATAACAATCTCGTCATTGGTGGCGAATACCGCTTTATGCCGCATTACCAAGTGGTGGCACCTGGCAACGTTCCTGGCTATGGACCGCTCGGAAACGCGCTGAGCAAGACCAGTGACTGGAAAGACGTCTATATTGCTTATTTCCCAGTCAAGTATCTCTCTGTCACGCTGGCTTATGCCGATCTCGGTACCATCGCGAGCGAGAAGAATCAAAACGGCGTTTATCTTTCCGGTACCGCCAGCTTTTAACCAATTCAGAATGTCAGGAGCCGTATAAATGTCATTTCGTAAAATAAAGGCATTTTCGAAAACCGTAATCGCCATATCCAGCCTGGGCGCAGCGTGGTTCGCCCCGGTTTCGGCGCGCGCGGATGCCACCTATTATCATGAGTTCGGTGATCGTGCCGGCATCCACGTGGTGATCACAGATTTTCTAGGCTACGTGCTCGCTGATGACCGCATCAAAGCCTATTTCACAAATGCAAACATTGCTGTTCTGAACGCGTCACTGACTAATCAGGTTTGTATGCTTGAAGGTGGACCATGCAAATTTGACGAAAACATGAAGACAATCCACAAAAATCTCGGCGTGACCGAGGCTGCATTTAACGCACTTGCCGAGGATCTGCAAAAATCCATGAACCAGCATGACATTCCACTTGCTGCGCAGAACGACCTGCTGAGCAAGCTTGCCCCAATGAAACACGACATCGTCACGAAATAATATCAACTTTGACAGCGCCCTTCTAAAAAAAGAGGCGGTCAAAAAGTAAAAAAGCAGAGATTTTTCTAAAAAGTATATAAAATTTAATGTATATGGAATGGGTTTTGCGATCGGGTTGTCAGTCACCATCGCAATGGACACGGTTGGTTCCTAATGGAGGGCACAGAACCTGTCCGTTGGCGAGTACAAGGCGATGAAGACGAGCACAGTGGCGGCTACGCGCCCTGCCCTCAGATGCTGCGATTGATGCCGTGCTTTATTAAAGGTCTGAAATCGCCTCAGCCAGCAACGCCTCAGTCGTCACCTCCTTGTCCACGGCCAGGCTCTTGAGCTGCTTGTGTGTGGTTGGGTCTAGTGCGGCTGTGACCTTCTTTTTTCCTGCCCGCGTCGCGGCATAGAACCCTGCCGCTCGTGTTATAACGTCTAATTTAGGCGGATGTGGTGCTGCTGCCGGAATTGCTAGGGGGCTGGAATCGGTGCTGCCGTAGATAGCGGATCAACCTGCACGGCTTGGCGCATGGTCTCGGTGAGGCTGGGGCGCTGTGCGCTCATAAGGGGAGCCACGCTCAGCCCGAAGGGAGAGCATGGCGAAGAGCCACGTTTTGATGCGCCCGAGCACAGTGGCACCCGAGCTTTATTCAGCGCGCGGGACTATGAGTAATTGGCGCGCCCTAAAAACCAGGGGAATCGGGTGAAGGAAATAATTCCTAAAACAACCAGTGGAGGGCCCGCTTACCGCCGCTGGAGGGCTCTCTTCGCGCGACATAAATTGGACGGCACAAATTATCGTGGCGAAAACTGACAGAAGCCACCTGCCGAATCGGCAAAACGAACGGATTTCGTCGATTCACATATTCAGGCAGTTGTCATGCACTTCTTCACCCGATTGCCCTGCCCTAAAAACTCGGTTTCATTGACAATGCCAGAATGCCTGGACTACGTTAGGGTTGATGGTCCTTCTTTCGTGAAGGTGAATAGGGAATGCGGTGCGAGCCTTACAGCTTTATGCCGCAGCTGCCCCCGCAACTGTAAGCGGAAAGCGCCCGTCTATCAGCCACTGGAGCCGTTCCGGGAAGGCTGACGGGTGCGTTCGATCCGTGAGCCAGGAGACCTGCCATCAAGAGTAATGCTGGCCAGGCGGGGCGCCCGGGCGAGTTTCTTGCGCCGGCTTCCGGTGTTTTTGTTTCGGTAGGTCCGCGCCCCGGCCTAGCACGTTGATGCGTGCATCGGGGGAGTGGTGACGGAGTCGATGTTAGCCGTGCTGCATATTTGCGTAACCTGTAAAGCAGGCACGCAATTAGAACCGCGCCCAGGGCAGCGTTTGTATGAGGCGCTCGACGCATTATGGGATGAGACACTGGGGCCTACGCAATTGCGTCCGGTTTCCTGCTTGGCGGCCTGTGAGCATGGCTGCACGGCAGCGATTTTCATGCAAGGTAAGCATTTTGGCTATTTGCTTGGCGGGCTGACGACGGCGCATGCCTCGGATATTCTTGATTACGCGCGTAGTTATCGGGCGTCTGCGACCGGGGCGGTGATGCCCTCGCGCCGAGCCCCCTCGCTCGCGAATGCTATTCTCAGCCGATTTCCAGCTTATGGGCTGGCACCAGTATCTTCAAAGGATGTTTTATGAATTTGCAAGCGGCAAAAATCCCGACCACGATCATCACTGGCTTTCTCGGTGCGGGAAAGACCACGCTGGTGAGGCATATACTGGAAAACGCCGGCGGACGGCGCCTTGCGGTGATCGTCAACGAGTTCGGTTCGCGCGGCGTGGACGGGGAGATATTACAGAATTGCGGCCTGGAGAATTGCCCGGAGACGGATATCGTGGAACTGGCAAATGGTTGCCTGTGCTGCACTGTTGCGGATGATTTCGTGCCGACGATTGAAGCGCTGATGGATCGCCCGAATCCGCCGGAGTATATTTTGATTGAGACCTCCGGGCTGGCATTGCCCAAGCCGCTGATCAAGGCATTCGGCTGGCCCAGCATCCGCTCGCGCCTGACGGTGGACGGCGTGATCGCGGTGGTCGACGGTCCCGCAGTGGCGGCGGGCCGGTTTGCGGATGATCCTGAGGATGTGGCCCGCCAGCGCGCGGCGGACTCTTCTTTGGACCATGATAACCCGCTGGCCGAAGTTTATGAGGACCAGATCAGGGCGGCGGATTTGGTCGTGCTGAATAAAACGGATTTGATGGATGCCGAGACGCTGAAACGGGTGACCGGGATGATCCAGGACAGCCTGCCGCGCGCCGTAAAGCTGGTGACGGCCACGGATGGCAAGCTCGATCTGGACGTGTTGCTCGGCCTCGCGGTGGCGGCGGAGGATGATCTGGCGGCGCGGCCTTCGCATCACGACGCCGAGGATGGCGAGCATGAGCATGATGATTTCGAAAGTTTTGTCGTGCGGGTGCCCGAACTGAATGCGCCGGAAGGATTACTGACGCGCCTTGCGGCGGCAGTGGCGGCGCATGACGTGCTGCGGGTGAAGGGCTTCCTTGCCGTGCGTGCCAAGCCGTTGCGGTTGGAGATTCAGGGTGTGGGGTCGCGTTTCCGGCAAAATTTTACCCGTGCCTGGGCGCTAGATGAGGTACGTGACGGGCATCTTGTTGTGATCGGCCGGAGTGGGATGGACCGCGCCGGGATAGAAGCCATGATAGCGGGATAGCAACGCGATGCACATCCTGTTCCGTGAGCAGCGTAATCTGGACGAGGCCGCGGCAGCAGTCGACCTTCGGCAGAGCCCGGCTGATTTGGTGTTTCTGTCTTTTTCCGACGCTGATCTGGAGGCAGCGGCGATGGCCTGGGGCCGTTTGACGGACAGACCGGGACTGCGTCTGGCGAATCTTGGCCAGCTGCGTCATCCGCTCTCGGTTGATTTATACGTCGAGCAGGTGTTGAGCCGCGCCAAATGTGTCGTCGTCAGGTTGCTGGGCGGGGTGGATTACTGGCGTTATGGCTGCGAGGAGCTGCTCGCGCTGTGCCGGGCGCGGGGCAAGCCGCTTGCCATCATCGCAGGTGATGGCCTGGATGATGGAAGGTTACAGGAGTTCTCAACCGTAACGCCGGCGGCACGGGCCGCGTTCGACCAATATTTTCGGGAAAGCGGGCCAGGAAACTGGGCAAATGGCCTGCGCCTCGCCGCATCGCTCGCGGGGCTGTGTGTGCCGCCCGCAGACCGGCCGGCGCCGGTGCCACGATTCGGCGAATACCGGCAGCTCATGGCGGGCGCGCCGAATGCGCCGCTGGCGGCAATCGTGTTCTACCGTTCGCATCTGCTCTCGAGCGATATCGCGCCCACGGAGGCGCTGGCTGAAGCGCTGGTGGAGCGCGGCATGCGCTGCCGGGCGGTTTATGTTGACAGCCTTAAGTCCCCTGAGGCAGGGGCGTTTGTTGCCACGACTTTAGGCGGCTGGCGGCCGGGGGTGGTGCTGAACGCAACGGCATTTTCCGCGCGCGGCGCGGCGGGCGATGGCTCGCCGCTGGATGCCGCCGGCTGCCCAGTGCTGCAGGTGATTTTGGCGGGCTCGGCGGAGGAAGACTGGCGCAATTCGGCGCGTGGGCTCTCGCCCGCGGATATGGCGATGCAGATTGTACTCCCGGAATACGATGGCCGGCTTTCAACCAGCGCGATTTCGTTCAAGACGCCGGGGGCGCGGGTCGAGGGCTTGGAGTTTGTGCAGACGCTCCACAAACCTGTGGCGGCGCAGATTGCGCTGGTGGCGGACCGGGCGGCGGGGTGGGTGCGCTTGGCGCAGGCGGCGGCCGGGGAGCGGCGCGTTGCGGTGGTGCTCTCGGATTATCCGGGTGCGGCGGGGGCGCAGGGGCAAATTGGCCATGCTGTCGGGCTGGATGGTTTAGCCAGCCTGGACGCGATGGCGGAATTACTCAGCGCCAATGGGTACGATGTGCCTGCGGTCGGCATTGCCACTGGCTTGCGTGACATCGCGCCGGTCCCGTTTCTCGCCCTGCCGGCGTATAAAATACTGTTTGCCGAACTCCCGTCCGCCATACAATCACGCGTTCGGGCGGCCTGGGGTGAGCCGGATGAGGACCCGAATGTGCGGGATGGCTGGTTCGTACAGCCGCATCTGCGGGTGGGCAAGTTCATCGTTTCGGTGCAGCCGGATCGGGGGGCGGTGCAGGATCGCAAGTTGAGCTATCACGACCCAGACCTGCCACCGCGCCATAGCTATGTCGCGTTTTATCTCTGGTTGCGCCAGGCTGAAAACATTCATGTCCTGGCGCATCTGGGCGCGCATGGCACGCTGGAATGGCTGCCGGGCAAGGCGCTGGCACCGGACCCGGAACATTGTTATCCGGTGGCGCTGTGCCGGGGCCTGCCGGTGATTTACCCGTTCATCGTGAACAATCCCGGCGAGGCAGCGGTGGCGCGGCGGCGGCTGGGCGCGGTGGTGCTGGGGCATCTGACCCCGCCGCTGAAATCTGCCGGTGTGCATGGCGAGGCGGCGGCGTTGGAGGGGCTGATCGACGATTATGCGGCGGCGGATGGGCTGGACCGGCGGCGGACAGAGATGTTGCGCGGTGAAATACTGAGCCGTGCCGAGGCCGCGGGCTTGCTGGAAGAAAGCGGCTGCGCGCGGGGCATGCCGGCGGATGATGCGCTGGCGCGGCTGGATGCGTATTTATGCGACGTGAAGGAGATGCAGATCCGCGATGGGCTGCACGTTTTTGGCCAATCCCCCGCGCCGGAACGGCGAGCAGCCCTACTGGCCGCCATCACGGCCGCATCGCCCGGCGTGGACCCAACGAAACTGGCTTCTGCCCTTGATGTCTCGGCAGCCAGTGAGGCGGCAGGGTTGCTGGCCGCGTTGAGTGGACGGTTCGTGGCTCCGGGGCCGGCGGGCGCACCGAGCCGGGGACGGGCGGATGTGTTGCCGACGGGGCGCAATCTGTTCAGCCTGGACCCCCGCGCGACACCGACGCGCGGCGCCATGGTGCTTGCCCGCAAATCCGCTGAGGCGATCCTGCGCCGCCACTTGCAGGAGCACGGCGATTGGCCGCGTAGCCTGGTGATCGACCTCTGGGGGAGTGCCGCATTGCGCACGGGCGGTGAGGATCTGGCGCTTGCCTTTGTGCTCATGGGCGCGGAACCGTTATGGGATGAAGGCTCCAATCGGATCAGCGGGGTAGAAATTTTGCCGCTGGCGGTGCTGGACCGGCCACGGGTAGATGTGACGTTACGGATTTCAGGTCTGTTCCGCGATGCTTTCGAGACGCAGATGCTGATGTTCGACATGGCGGTGCAGAGCATTGCCGTGCGTGATGAGTCGGCGGCGTGGAACCTGTTGGCGCAGGCGGCGCGGGGGTTGCAAGGTGAGGATTTCCGCCGTGCCACTACGCGGATTTTTGGCGCCGCGCCTGGGGCTTATGGTGCAGGCGGGGCGGGGCTGGCGAATGCCGGAATTTTTGTGGATCGCGCGGCGTTGGGCGAGGCTTATCTCGCGGCTTCCGCCTTTGCTTACGGGCAAGGGCTTGAAGGTGCGGCCGATGCCCCGGGTTTTGCCGCCCGGGTGGCCGGGGCGGATGCGTTTGTGCATCAGCAAGATCATGCCGAGATCGATCTGCTGGACGGGTTGGATTTCGCGGCCTTTGAGGGAGGGTTCGCGGCGGCGGCGAATGCATTGGGGGCCACGCCCGCTCTCTACCATGTTGATAACGCCCGGCCGGATGCGCCACGCGTGCGGGCACTGCATGAAGAGATCGTCCGTGCCGTGCGGGGCCGCGCGGCCAATCCGGATTGGATCGCGGGCATGATCCGCCATGATTATCGCGGTGCAGGCGAGATCAGCCGCGCACTCGATGGGCTGTTTGCTTTTGCGGCGAGCGTACCGGCGCGGTTCGATGCGCAATTCGATCTGATTTTCGAGGCGACATTGGGGAATGCAGCCGTGGATACGTTTCTACGCCAGGCCAATCCGGCGGCGCATGCGACGATGCTGGAGCGGTTTCGTAGTGCTGTGCGACGGGATTTATGGCGCAGCCGGCGCAACAGCGTGGCTGAGCGCTTGGCGGCGCCATGAGTGCGGCGATAACGCGTGGCTGGTGCCCCAGCCTGTTTGAGCCGATGGCGGCCAGAGATGGTCTTCTGGTCCGGGTAAAACCGCGAGTGGAGGGGGTAAAAGCGACGCAGTTACGTGAGTTGGCGGATGCGGCGGCAGCTTACGGCTCTGGGCAGATCGAGCTAACCAACCGGGGAAACTTTCAGCTGCGCGGATTGTCGGACAAGACATTGGCGGCTTTTTCTGGCGCGGTGCTGTCGGCAGGGTTGGCCAGCGCCGATCCGGCTGTGGAACGGCGGCGTAATATTCTGGTGTCGCCTTTCGCCGGTCCGGCGGCGATGACAGTGGCGCGGCAGCTTGAGGCATGGCTTGAAAGCGATGACGGGCTGCATGCCTTGCCGGGGAAGTTTGGCTTTGCAGTGGACGAGGCCGCGGCAGATATCAGCGTGCTTCAGGTTCAGGAGCAGATGATGGTGGCGCTCCCCGGGGGATATGCGGCGGCAACACCCGATCCCGTGGCGGCGGTGAAGGCGCTGACCCATGCCTTCTTGGGATTGGCGGACGCAAGTATGGCGCGCATGGCGGCCCTGGTGGCGGCACGCGGCACGGGGGCGCTGTTTGCCGCGGCCGGGTTAAGCATGGTGGTTTTACCGCCAAGCGATACGCCGCCGCCGATCGGCCCAATGCGCGGCGCATTCGGGTTGGGCTTGGCCTTTGGCATCCAGGATGCGGTGATGCTGCGCGGCGCGGCTGGGCTTGCGGAACGGTTCGGCAAAGGCTGCTTACGGACGACGCGGGCGCGAAGCCTCGTGGTGGTGGGAACCGGCGATGGTGTGAGAGGTATCCGGGCAGCGGCGCGGGCGCTTGGGTACATCACTGAGCCCGGCGATATACGGCTGCGGATTGCCGCCTGTGCCGGGCTGCCAGCATGCCCGCAGGCTTTCTCCGATACGCGCGCCGTGGGGGCGGGGCTTGCGGCGCATTGGGCAGGGCCAGGGGTTCTGCATGTCTCCGGCTGTGCAAAAGGTTGCGCAGCGCCGGGTGGTGCGGCAGTCACGTTGGTCGCGAGGATACAAAATTATGATGTTGTGCAAAATGGGCGCGCCCACGATACGCCGGTTGCGCACGGTCTGTCTTTAGATGAAGCCGTGGAATGGATGAGAGAGAAACGCCTGTGCCGATGAGTAAACCGAGAGACTATATCCGTGATGGTGCGGCGATCTACGCGGAGTCTTTTGCCACCATCAGGCGGGAAGCCGATCTGGCTGCTTTCACGGCGGAGGAAGCCCGCGTGGTGGTGCGGATGATTCATGCCTGCGGCATGGTTGATTTGCCCGGCGATGTGCGGTTTGGTGGTGGATTCGTGAGCGCGGCCCGGGCGGCTTTGTTAGCGGGTAGGCCGGTGTTGTGTGATTCTGAAATGGTGGCGCATGGCATTACCCGGACCCGGCTACCGGCGGGCAATATGGTGATCTGCACCTTGCGCTCGCCAGAAACCCCTGGGCTCGCGACGCGCATCGGTAATACGCGCTCGGCGGCGGCATTGGATTTATGGGGTGAGCGCATGGCTGGCGCGGTGGTTGCCATCGGCAATGCGCCGACGGCCCTGTTCCATTTACTGGAATTGCTGGATGCCGGCGCCCCACTGCCGGCGGCGATTATTGGAATCCCCGTGGGGTTTGTGGGGGCGGCAGAATCCAAGGCCGCACTTGCTGCTGATGGGCGCGTGCCGTTCGTGATTGTGCAAGGGCGGCGCGGCGGCAGCGCCATGGCGGCGGCAGCGGTGAATGCGCTGGCCAGCGAGGCGGAGTGATGTTGCAGGGGCGGCTATTTGTTCTGGGTCTTGGCCCGGGCGATCCGGATTTAATGACGGTGAAGGCGGCGCGGATGATTGCCGCCGCCCCGGTGGTGGCCTTTTTCGCCAAACAAGGGCGCAAGGGGCATGCGCGGAGTATGGTTGATGGGCAGATGCGCCATGACGTGGAGGAGTTGCGTCTGGAATACCCGTTCACCACCGAGGTCGCAGTGGAAGACCCGCGCTACCTCGCCGGGATGAACGAATTCTACGAGGTTTGCGCGGAGCGGCTGCGCGTACCGCTGCAGACTGGACGAGACGTTACGTTGCTATGCGAGGGCGATCCGTTTCTTTACGGTTCCGCCATGTATCTTTTTGATCGTTTGAGGACTGAATGCCACGCCGAGATTGTACCGGGGGTGCCCGGCATGAGTGGATGCTGGAGCCGAGCCAATTTGCCGATGACGCATGGCGATGATGTGCTGAGCGTGTTGCCGGGGACACTCGATGAAGAAAGTCTTTTAGCGTGCCTAAAACTTTGCGATGCCGCGGTGTTAATAAAAGTCGGCCGTAATTTGCCAAAAATCTGTCGTGTATTGCGCGCGGCTGGGTTGTTCGAGCGCGCTGTTTATGTCGAGAGAGGAACGATGGAGGGGGAACACATTGTAAAACTCGCCGAGCGCAAGGATGGTCCAGCCCCCTATTTCTCGATGGTGCTGGTGCCCGGGAGGCGGTACGCGCGATGATCGGCAAATTATTCATCATCGGCCTGGGACCGGGGGATGCGGCCATGCTGACACCGCAGGCTGCTGTCGCGCTGACATTGGCGAGTGATCTGGTCGGTTATGGGCCTTATGTCGATCGTGCACCGCAAAAACCTGGGCAGATCCGGCATGTTTCAGATAATCGCAAGGAATTGGACCGCGCGCGCCATGCGTTGGAAATGGCGGCGGCGGGGCGTGTGGTGGCGGTGCTTTCCGCCGGCGATGCGGGGGTGTTCGGCATGGCGAGCGCGGTGTTTGAAGCGATCGATAAGGGCGAGCCCGCTTGGCGGGAACTAGAGGTTGAGGTGGTGGCCGGAGTCTCGGCGATGTTCGCGGCGGCGGCGCAAGTGGGCGCGTTTCTGGGACATGATTTCTGCGCGATTTCGCTTTCGGATAATCTGAAGCCCTGGGCATTGGTGCTGCGGCGTCTACGTGCGGCGGCTGAGGCCGGATTTGCGATGGCGCTCTACAACCCGCATTCGCGCGCCCGGCCCTGGCAGTTGAACGCGGCATTCGAGCTGTTGCGGGAGGTGCTGCCGCCGGAGACGCCGGTAGTGTTCGCCACTGCCGTCAGCCGGGTGGATGAGCAGATTGAGATCGTGACTCTGGCGGCGGCGGATTCGTTGCGGGCGGATATGCGCACGCTGGTCATGGTCGGCACGGCGGCAACGCGGCGCATCGAACGGCCGGGGCGCCCCCCTTGGGTTTATACGCCGCGCTTTGCCGGAGATGCCGCGTGACGGACGGCCTGGAGCCAGGCGAGCGCGCCTGGCGCATCTTCGGTGGTTGCCGCGTTGAGCCCGGTGATGTCCGGCCAGGCTGGCCGTGCGACCATGATGATCGGCAGGTTGAGCGCCCGGGCGGCGAGCAGTTTGGAGCTTGTGGCCTCGCCGCCGGAATTTTTGGTGACGATGATATCGATACGGTGCTCGATGAGCATTTGCCGGTCGGCAGCTTCTGTGAACGGGCCACGCGCCGTGATGATGTTCGCGCGCGGTGGCAAGTCGTCGGACGAAGGGGCATCCACGCTGCGAATGGTGTAATCGTGCCAAGCGGCGGCTACGAACGGGGCGAGGTCTTTGCGGCCGATGGTCAGCAGCACCCGGCGCGGGGTTTTGCCCAGTGCGGCGGCGGCCTCGGCCATGCCGGGCACTGGCACCCAATGATCGCCGGTTTCAGCCTGCCAGGCCGGTCGCTCGATCATCAGGACGGGGATCTTCGTTGCCCGCGCGGCGGCGGCGGCATTGGCGCGCATTTGCACGGCGAAGGGATGGGTGGCGACGATGAGCGCCTGGATGCCGTGAGCCAGCAGGTAGCGAGTGAGCCCGGGAATGCCGCCAAAGCCGCCACTGCGCCAGGGGATTTCCGGCAGGCGTGGGGCGGCCGTCCGGCCGGCAAGCGAGAGGGTGGGACTGAAATCGGGGTTGCCCGCCAGCAGTGCCGCGAGTGCGGAGGCTTCTCCGGTGCCGCCCAGGATGAGGAGTTTTAGCTGTGGCATCCTTCAGCAATACCGGGGTGGCGGGCGCGCCGCCAGCTTTGCGGTGGTTAACTATTTTGGGCATCGGGGAAGAGGGCGTCGCCGGGTTGAGTCCGGCGGCGCGGTTGTTGCTGGGGCAGGCATCTCTGGTTGTCGGCGGGACACGGCATTTGGCGCTGGCAGAATCGTTAATCCGTGGAGAGCGGATGGTTTGGCCGAGCCCGATGGCAGGCGGGGTGGCAGCAATTTTGGCACGCCGCCCGCTTGCCGTGGTGGTGCTGGCCTCGGGCGATCCGTTTTGTGACGGGGTCGGGAGCATGCTCACGGCGGCGGTGCCGGTGGATGAGCTTTTGTCGATCCCCGTATCGTCGGCATTTTCTTTGGCATTATCGCGCCTTGGCTGGCCGATGCGGCGCACCGCCAGCATCTCCTTTTGCGGCCGGCCATTGGCGCCGCTCGCTCCTTTGCTGCAACCAGGCCGCAATATCATCGCGCTTTCGGCCGATGCCAGCACACCGGCTACCGTCGCGCGGTTTTTATGCGAGCGGGGTTTTGGTGCCTCCCGCCTGCATGTGATGGAAGCGCTGGGCGGGCCACGCGAGCGGATACGACAGGCCATGGCGGAAGGCTTCGAGCTTGCCGATTGCGATCCATTGAACGTGCTGGCGATCGAGGTGGTGGCGCGTGCTGGCGCGCAGGTGATTCCGCTCAGCACTGGGCTGCCTGATGAGATGTTCGAGCACGATGGCCAGATCACCAAGCGGGAGATTCGCGCGGTGACGCTGTCAGCGCTGGCGCCCTGTGCAGGGGAGATGCTGTGGGATGTAGGCTGCGGCGCCGGTTCCGTGGCGGTGGAATGGATGCTGCGGCATCCGGAGAATATCGCTTACGGGGTGGAATCCAACCCCGTGCGGGCGGCGCGGATCGCGCGCAACGCGCTCACCTTCGGTGTGCCGGGGTTGCGGGTGGTGCAAGGCCGGGCACCTGGTGCGCTGGCGGGCTTGCCGGTGCCGGATGCGGTGTTTTTGGGCGGCGGCGCGCATCTGCCTGGGGTGATTGAGGCAGCTTGGCAAGCGCTGCGGCCGGGTGGACGGATAGTGGCGAATGGCGTGGTGATCGAGACGGAGGCGGCGCTGTTCGCCGCGCGCGAGAAATTTGGCGGGATGCTGACACGTCTCTCGGTTGAGCGGCTGGACAATATCGGCTCGCTGCACGGGTTCAGACCGGGGATGACGGTGACGCAATGGGCGGCGGTGAAACCATGATCGCCGCCGGGGTGGGGTTTTCGAGCGGGGCTTTGGCTGAGGAGATCGAGGTGTTGGTACGATTAACGGAACGGCGGGCTGGACAAAATGCTGAGGTTCTGGCGGCGCCGGATTTCAAGGATTGCGCGCCGTTGCGCGCTGCCGCGGCGGCTTTGAGATTACCGTTGATCTTGCTCGGCCGCGTGGCGCTGGAGGCGGCGCAGCCGCATTGCGCGACGCATTCCGATCTGGCCGGGGCAGCGGTGGGATTGGCGAGCGTCGCGGAAGCCTGTGCACTGGCGGCGGCAGGTGCCAAAAGCCGTTTACTGGTGGCGCGTTTGGCCCAAGGCCGTGCCACCTGCGCGCTGGCGGGGAATTTGCCGTGACCGTGCATTTCATTGGCGCTGGCCCCGGGGCGGTGGACCTCATCACCCTGCGCGGCCGGGATTTGCTGCAAAGCTGCGAGGTCTGCCTGTTTGCCGGTTCTATCGTCCCGCCGGAATTGCTGGCGCATTGCCCACCCGGCGCCAGGTTGGTCGATACAGCGTCGTTGGATCTCGACCAGATCGAGGCGGAATATGTCCGGGCCGAGGCAGAGGGGCAGGATGTGGCGCGGCTGCATTCGGGGGATTTGTCGATCTATAGCGCGGTGGCCGAGCAGGTGCGCCGGCTGCAGCGCCTGGGCATCGCCTATACGTTAACACCTGGCGTGCCGGCATTTGCCGCGGCCGCCGCCAGGCTCGGGCGGGAACTAACAGTACCTGAGGTGGCACAAAGTGTGGTGCTGACCCGGCTTTCCGGCCGTGCCTCCGCCATGCCGCCCCGCGAGACGCTGGCGGCGTTCGCGGCAACCGGGGCGACGCTGGCGATCCATCTGGCAATCCATCGGCTGGCGGAGATCGTGGCTGCATTGGTGCCGTTTTATGGGGCGGATTGTCCGGTGGCGGTGATGGTGCGGGTGAGCTGGCCGGATGAGCAGATTGTACAAGGAACGCTGGGCAATATCTGCGAGAAGACCGCTGGGTCTGGAATTGAACGCACGGCGTTGATTTTGGTGGGCCGGGCACTTTCGCCTGAGGATTCCCGTGAAAGCGCCCTGTACGATCCTAATTACACGAGGCGCTTTCGCATATGAACCGGTGCGAAACCGGCGCGGCCCTGCAAAGTGCCGGTGCGATCGAACAGCAGGATTTCAAGTTCGGTTGCACTGTCTTCCAGCACTGCGGCGGCGACTCTCCAGGCTTGCGCGGCGATGGCATCGCCCAGTGCAGTACCGTGCGCGGAGGCCAGCTCAAAGACCTGCGCGGCCGTATTGGCGTGGCGGATGGGTTCAATGATTTCCGGAGCGCAACCCGCCGTTTGGGCAGCCGCAGCAAGGCCAGGAAAATCCACCTCGCCACGCTTGGAGTGCAAATCCAGCCGGCCTTGTGCCAGCTTGGTCATTTTCGCGACGCCGCCAGCGATGGTCACGCGCGGGACTGGGTGGGATTTGAGATATTTCAGCATACCGCCAACGAAATCCCCCATTTCGAGCAGTGCCGCTTCGGGCAGGTGGTGCAAAGCACGGACGGCTGTTTCAGAAACGTTGCCGGTGCTGCCCGCAACATGGGTGATACCGCCGGCGCGGGCGACGTCGATGCCGCGATGGATGGAATGTATCCAGGCCGAGCAGGAAAAGGGGATCACGATGCCCGTGGTGCCGAGGATGGAGAGACCGCCGGTAATGCCGAGGCGGCCATTCAGCGTGCGTGTGGCCAGAGCCCCACCGCCGGGGATGGAAATTTCCACAATGGCATCACCGGGGGCGCAGTGCTGGGCGGCCAGTTCAGCGATGGCGGTGCGGATCATCTGGCGCGGGACAGGGTTGATAGCCGGCTCGCCAGGCGGGATCGCCAGGCCTGGGCGGGTGACGGTGCCGACACCCTCGCCGGCGTGGAAGGTCACACCGCTCCCCGGCGGGCCGATGCGCAGCGTGACGCGCAGCAGCGCGCCATGGGTAACATCCGGGTCATCGCCAGCATCTTTCACAACCGCCGCCATAGCGGCGGCCTCCGACAAGGCCGATTCTGCCAGCGTGAAAGCCGCATTCTGGCCGCCGGGCAGCGTGATCTCGACAGGGTCGGGGAAGTGGCCGGTGAGGAGCGCCGCATAGGCCGCTTTGGCCGCCGCCGTCGCGCATGCGCCGGTAGTCCAGCCGCGGCGCAGCAAGGGTTCGGGCTTCATATGGACTGGTATACGCAAGGCGGCGCTAGCTGTCACCGCCACGGAGGCAGGCGGTGACTACGCGCGGATTTATCATCGGCGCGCCGCGCTCGGGCAGCGGCAAGACCACGCTGACTTTGTCACTATTGGCAGCGGCGCGGCGGCGCAGGCTTCGTGTGCGGGCCGCGAAATCAGGGCCGGATTATATCGACCCGGCATTTCATGCGGCGGCGACGGGCGTGCCCAGCTTTAATCTGGATAGCTGGGCGATGGACCGGACGCAGCTATTCACTGTGGCGGGATATGCGGTGGAATCGGCCGAATGTCTGGTCATCGAATCCTCAATGGGGTTGTTCGATGGCGTGGCCGGGCCGGAGGGGCGCAGCGGCGCGGGTGCGGATTTGGCGGCGGGTTTGGGGCTGCCGGTGGTGCTCATCCTCGACGTTTCGGGTCATTCGCAAAGTGCGGCGGCGGTCGCGCGGGGGTTTGCGGGTCATGCGCCGGGGGTGCACATCGCTGGGGTGGTGCTGAACCGCGTGGCAAGTGAGCGTCACCGGCAAGGAGTGGCGGATGCCATGTTGCGCGTCGGGATTCCCATTTTGGGCGCCATCCCGCGTGATGTGGCGATCGTGCTGCCGGAGCGGCATCTGGGGCTGGTGCAGGCATTGGAGCATCCGGATTTGCCAGCGCATCTGGAGCGGCTCGCGGATCTGGCGGAAAACGCACTGGACGTACCGGGGATATTTGCCTTGGCCACGCCTTTGCCATCAGGTGGCGCGGGCGATGCGCTGCTGAGGCCGCCCGGACAACGTGTGGCTATGGCACGGGATGCGGCGTTCAGTTTTATTTATGCGCATGTGCTGGAGGGGTGGTGGCGGGCGGGCAGCGAGATCGTATTTTTTTCGCCGCTGGCCGATGAACCACCCCCAGAAGATTGCGATAGTTGCTGGTTACCCGGGGGATATCCTGAACTGCATGCAGGGCAGTTGGCTGCGGCGCAAAAATTCAAAGCCGGGTTGGCCGCGTTTGCGCAGACTCGGCCGGTGCATGGCGAATGCGGGGGATATATGGCGCTGGGTACGAGTTTGCAGAGCGCTGATGGGGTGTGGCACGCGATGGCAGGCTTGCTCAGCCATGAGACGAGCTTTGCCACGCGGCGGATGAATCTAGGCTACCGGCAGGCGGAGACGCTGGCGGATTCTGCGCTGGGGCCAGAAGGTACGCGCTTGAGGGGGCATGAATTTCACTATGCCGCCATGGTGGCGCCGGGAACGGATGCACCGTTGGCGCAATTACGCGACGGCACGGGCCAAGTGCTCGGCGCCACCGGCGGCGTGCGCGGGCAGGTGAGCGGCGCGTTCTTTCACGCCATCGCCGCCGGTGGCGGGATTTTTTGAGGGATATGATGGAACCAGGCTTTACTACGCCCGAATTCTTCCCCGCTTTGGTTGAGCTTTTACGCTGGCGCCGGGATGTCCGGCGGTTTCTGCGTGATGAAATCGCCGAGGATGAAGTGCTGGAGTTGCTGCGGGTGGCGCAGTTCGCTCCTTCCGTGGGGCTGAGTCAGCCCTGGCGGTTCGTGCGGGTGCGAAGTGCCGCGGCGCGCGCCGCGGCGCGGGAGAATTTTGAACGCTGCAATGCTGAGGCACTGGACGGTTATGCCGGTGAGGATGCGGCGCTGTATGCCAAGCTGAAATTATCCGGGCTGGATGATGCGCCCGTGCAGCTTGCTGTGTTTTGCGATCCCGAGTGCACGACAGGGCGCGGGTTGGGCCGAAGGACAATGCCCGAGGCGGCGGAATATTCCGTGGTCACAGCCGTGCATACTCTTTGGCTGGCGGCGCGCGCGCGCGGCATTGGCATGGGCTGGGTTTCCATTTTGGACCCGCAGGCCATTGCGGTGACGCTCAGCGTGCCAGAGGGCTGGCGGCTGGTCGCATATCTTTGTCTAGGCCGGCCCGTTGAGGCGCATCTCGACCCTGAGCTGGAGCGGTTGGGGTGGGAACAGCGGCAGAAACTGGAGGACGTGCTGATCGAGCGCTAACGCTCAGATTTCCAGGCTGAAGGACACGCCCTGGCCGGCCTCGCGCCCCCGGCCGATGGCGGCAATCGCCGAGATCATGCGCCCCTCGCGGCCAAGGATGGTATCGGCGAGTGCGACCATCCTGGGGTTAGGGGTCGCCTCCGGTGCGGCATGGCGGAGCTGTTTTGCGAAAAACGGCTCATGGCCGGGCGGATGGCGCAGGCAGGCGATGATATAGGCGGCGGCGGTGGAGCGGCTGATGCCGGCCCAGCAATGCGTCAGCATCGGTGCGAGGCCTTGCCAGTCTCGAGCGAAAGTAATCAGGGTTTCGATATCGGCGGGCATTGCTGGCGTCAGACCCTCTGCCGGGCCGTTAATATCGTTGAAGCGCAGGATGAGATGTTCCGCAGCGCCGGGGCAAACGGGCGCTTCAGTGCCCGGGGAGATTAAGCTCAGCACATGGGAGGGCGTCGAGGCCAGCGTCTGCTCGAGCTGGGTGAGTGGGCAGACGATTAGTTTCAATGGATGGCGCCAAATTTTGCTGCACATCCCAGTAGAAAACCGGCTTCGCAGAGTTGTTCCACCGCGCCGAGGACATCCCCGCGCTGGCCGCCGATGAGCCGGTTCGCGGCGCGCGCCAGCGCCAGAGTGAGGATGGCGCAAAGGGCAAGTGACAACATTATGTCGATATAGTGCAATAAAAACAAAGGCCAGCAGGCGAGCAGCAAGGCAATCCACATTTCCGTTCGCGTGGGAGGCAGATTTGCGATGCTGATCTTGGCGGAAGCCGGATCGCCCGCGTAAGGCAACCTATGCATCACAATGACAGTTGCCGCGCGGGCCACGCCATGCGCGGCGATCAGGCTGCAGGCAGCCAGAAACGGGCTAAGAGCGGCCAGGGAGGCAAGTTTCAGCACGGTACAGAAGCCGAGCGCCAGCACGCCATAGGCACCGATGCGGCTGTCCTTCATGATGGCCAAACGATGCGCCGGGTCGTGGCCGCCGCAAAAACCATCGGCGGTGTCGGCCAGCCCATCCTCATGCAGCGCACCTGTGATCAGCGTGGCGGTGAGCAGCCCCAGCGCGGCGGCGATCCAGGTGGACCAGAATTGCGCGGCGAAGAGAAGCACGGCCGCTGAGAGCAGGCCGGTGAGTTGGCCGGCGAGCGGGAAGTAGCGCGCGCTGCGGTTGATCCAGTCAGCCTGGAAACCTGGAGATGCAGGCACCGGCAGGCGCGTCAGGAATTGCACGGCGCAGAGCAGCAGCGAAAATTGCCGCCGCATGCTAGAGATTTCCGCGCATAACATCGTCCAGGCTGGCGATATCGGTGAGGATGCGGGCGGCGGCGCGTAAGATGGGCACGCAGAGCAGTCCGCCAGTGCCTTCGCCTAGCCGCAACCCTAGATCCAGCAAGGGCAAGGCGCCGAGCGAGTCCAGCATGCGGCGGTGTCCGGCTTCGGCCGAACAATGGGCGAAGATGCAATAAGGCAGCACCGTAGGCGCCAGGCGGATGGCGGCCAGTGCGGCGGCGCTGGCAATGAACCCATCGACCAGCACGGCAGTTTTCGAGCGGGCGGCGCCGATAACGGCACCGGCCATCATGGCGATCTCAAACCCGCCGAATTCGGTTAGCACGGCGAGCGGTTCGGATGCGGCATTGCGAGCGGCGGCGCGTTGCAGCGTGGCAAGTTTGCGGGCGAGACCCGCCGCATCGTGCCCCGTGCCCATGCCAACGCAGTCGCTCAGCGGTGCGGGAGCGAGCCGGTGCATGACGAGGGCGGCGGAGGCGGTATTGCCGATGCCCATTTCACCGAGCGCTATGACATCGAATCCTTCCGCGGCGGCAGCTTGGGCGATGGCGGCGCCGCGCGTGATGGCGGCTTCGCATTGCTCGGTTGTCATCGCGGGTTCGTGCGCGGCGTTGCGCGTGCCCAGCGCGATTTTTGCATCCAGCAAGGCCGGATGCGGCGTGAGTTCGGCCGCGACACCGGCATCCACAACGCGGATTTCGGTATCGGCAGCGCGGGCAAAGGCGTTGGCGCTGGCCCGTTGGGCGAGGAAGGTCTGCACCATGGCGATGGTCACACTCGCCGGATAGCTGGAGACGCCTTCCTGGGTCAGCCCGTGATCGCCCGCGAAGACGAAGAGAATGGCGCGCTCCAGTTGCGGGTCCAGCCGCTGCTGAATAAGGCCGAGTTGCATTGCAAGCGCCTCCATGCGCCCCAGCGCGCCGGGCGGTTTGGCAAGACCGTCCAGTTTCGCCTGCAATGCTGACTCTAAAGCGCGGTCGATAGGGGGGAGGGGGAATGCGGTCATGCAAGGCTCCGGAGCGTGAAATTGGGCAGGCCGGCGATTCCGGCGAGGCCGGGGATGTTAAAATGCTGGGCCAGAAGGCTGGCGATTTCATCCAGTGCAGCCTCCACAATCGTGCCGTGATCGGCAACGGTGGAGGTCGTGCCCAGCGTGTTCAAAATAGCGGCGCGGGCCGTACCCTGTTGGAAGAGGCCGTGAATATAGCAGCCGGCGATGCGGCCATTGGCGGAGATCGCCCCTTGTGGCCCGGCGCTAGTGTGCAGAAAGGGGCGGGCCGTATCCGGCCCGGCGGTGCGGCCGATATGGATTTCATAGCCTTCGAATGGTGCATGATCCCCGGCCAGATGGCCCGTAGTGGCTGTAAGAATTTTGGCGCCGGTAAGGATTGTTTCAACATCGAGCAAGCCGAGGCCTTCGGCCTCGCCAGGAGGGCCTTCAAGGCCATCGGGGTCTGCGATGCGCCGCCCCAGCATTTGATAGCCGCCGCACAGACCCAGCACGCGCCCGCCCCGGCGGATATGCGCGGCGATGTCGATATCCCAGCCCTCCCGGCGCAGCATTGCCAGATCCGCGATCGTGGATTTGCTGCCCGGAAGTAAAATAAGGTTGGCATCACCGGGTAGAGCGGCGCCGGGTTGGATGAAGGTGAGATTGACCGAGGGCTCGTGCTGCAGCGGGTCGAAATCGTCGAAATTGGCGATGCGCGAGAGCCGGGGGACGGCGATTTTGATGCGCCCGTTCTTGGCAGTGAGCTGCCGGTCGAGTGCGGCGGCATCTTCCGCTGGCAGTCGCCGTGCTGCGGGCAGAAAGGGCGCCATGCCAAAATCGGGCCAGCCGGTTCTCCGTGTAATCTCGGCCCGGCCTTCAGCGAACAAGGCCGGATCGCCACGGAATTTATTGATCAGGAAGCCCTTGATCATGGCGCGGTCGGCATCCTCCAGCACTGTATGCGCGCCGACGAGGGCGGCGATGACGTGGCCGCGGTCGATATCGCCAGTGAGAATCACGGGCACATTGGCCGCACGGGCAAAACCCATGTTGGCGATATCGCCGCGCCGTAGGTTGATTTCGGCCGGACTGCCAGCACCTTCCACCAAGACCAGATCGCATTCGGCTTCGAGCTTATGGAAACTCTCCAGGCAAATATCCAGCAACTGCGCCTTACGGTGCTGGTATTCGGCCGCTCTCCAGCTGCCTTCCAGCTGCCCGCGCACGATTAACTGGGCACCGCTCTCGCTCTGAGGTTTTAGCAGCACAGGGTTCATATGCACGCTGGCAGGCGTGCGGCAGGCCAGTGCCTGCAGAGCCTGGGCGCGGCCGATCTCGCCGCCATCGGCGGTCACGGCGGCGTTGTTGGACATGTTCTGAGATTTAAACGGGCGGACGGTGAGGCCGTGATTCGTGAATAGGCGGCATAGTCCGGCGACCAAAGTAGATTTACCGACATCGGAGCCGCAGCCCTGGATCATTAATGCCGCCATGCGCAGCCTCCGGCAGCCAGCAAGATCCAGAATAAACCACAAGCGACCAGATAGACGCGCAGGCCGCGCGTGAGATCGGCGGTATCCGGCGTAGCCCCATCGCCAAACCAAGGACGGGGGTGCGGTGCGCCGTCATAGGTCACCGGGCCGCCCAAGCGGATTTTCAACCCTCCCGCCATCGCGGCTTCCGGCCAGCCGGCATTGGGAGAATCGTGGAGCCGGGCATCGCGCAGCATCACGCGCCAACCGCCACCGGCCGCGAGCGCCAGCAGCGCGCCGGAGAGTCGGGCAGGGATGAGGTTGGCAAAATCATCCGTGCGAGCGGCGGCCCAGCCAAAATCGCGCCAACGGGGCTCACGATGGCCGATCATGCTATCCGCCGTGTTGATGGCCTTATAGGCGAACAGCCCGCCCAGGCCGAGGAGGAAGAACCAGAAGGCGGGGGCGATGATGCCGTCGCAGAAACTCTCGGCTAGGCTCTCCAGCGCGGCTGTCGCGACGCCGTTTATATCGAGCGTAGCCGTGTCGCGCCCCACAATGCGGCCGGTGGCGAGGCGGGCGGCAGGGAGGTTGCCCGCCTGCAGGGCAGCGCGCACGGCAGCGACATGCGTGTAGAGGCTGCGCTGGGCGAGGCCGGTGGTGGCGAGCACGAGGGTCGCCAACGCCGCCCAGATGTTGTCGCGTCCCCCTTGGTCGATAAGAAAACCGATGAGTGCGGCACCGCCGGCAACAAGCAACAGCACAGCAATACCGAGCAGACGGCGGCGCGCGGCGGGTTGGTCCGGGTGGTTCCAGCGTTGTTCGAGTGCATGAATGGCGCGCCCGGCCCGGGTGATGGGATGCGGCAGGATCTGATGCAACGCCTCTGGGTAGCCGATAGCCGCTTCCAGCATGAGTGCTGCCAGTGTCCGCCAGGGGGCAATGGTGGGTGCAAAAATCAAAAATCAACTCCGCGCTGGGCTTTGATGCCTTGCTGGAACGGATGTTTGACCATCCGCATTTCCGTCACCAGTTCGGCGAGTTCCATCAGCTCAGGTTTCGCATCCCGGCCGGTGATGCAGATGTGCTTGTCGCGCGGGCGGTTCTTGAGCGCCGCCACGATTTTATCGAGGTCGAGATAGTCGTAGCGCAGTGCCACGTTCAATTCGTCCAGCAGCACGAAATCGAGTTCCGGATCGGCGATCATCTCCAGCGATTTTTCCCAGGCGGCCTGGGCGGCGGCAACATCGCGGGCGCGGTCCTGCGTATCCCAGGTGAAACCTTCGCCCATGATCTCCATCCGCACCTGGTCTGGAAAGCGGGCGAAGAACCGGCGCTCGCCGGTGATCCATTTGCCTTTTATGTATTGCACAATGCCGACTCGCTGGCCCCAACCGAGCGCGCGGGCGGCCATGCCGAAGCCGGCGGTGGATTTGCCTTTGCCCGCACCGGTGTGAATGAGCAGTAAGCCCCCTGTTTGGGTTTTGCTTTGCATCATCACGTCGCGCTCGGCTTTTACCGCTTTGCGCTCCTCGGCATGGCGGCGGTTGCGTTCGGCTTCGGAGTCCTCGGTGTTCTGGGTCATGCGATCCCGTGCTCCAGCGCAATTTGCAGGCGCGACCATGCGGCCTCACTGCCCGGCAGGCCGAACCGCAGCCAGTCCGGTTGCTGGCCGAATGGGCGGATGAGCAGACCGTGGCGTGCGAGATGCTCGAACCATTTGGCGGCATGAGGGCAGGCGGCAAGGCGGAACAGGCTGGTGCCGCCAAGGAGCCCTAACCCGGCCTTCACGAGCATCGTATCCAGCCGGTCGGAATCCTGTTGCAGCCGGGTGCGGGTGGCGTCTGCCCAATCGGCATCGGCATAGGCTGCTGTGCCGGCGGCGAGCGCTTCCGCGGAGACGGGCCAGTCACCAAAAGCGGCGCGGACGCCGGCGATGATCCTGGGGCCAGCAACGATGAAGCCAAGCCGCACGCCGGCCAGGCCAAAAAATTTACCAAAAGAGCGCAGGACGATCAGGCGATCATGCGCCCGAGACGCGACGCTTAGCTGCGGAGTGACCTCGCCAAAGGATTCGTCCACGATGAGCAGACGGCGCTTACTCACCAGACCGGCCAGGGTTTCTGGCGGGATTTGCCGGCCGTCCGGGTTATTCGGGTTCACGATGACGAGGGCCGAAGTCTCGGGCCGGCCGTGCAGCGTGACGGCGGTGTGGACTAGACGCCCGGCGGCGTGCCAAGCCTCGGCATGGCCGCCATAGGTGGGGGAGAGGATGCCAACATCCGGAGCGCTGGTAAGGCGGGGGAGGAGGCGCAGGCCGGCTTCCGCACCCGGAATCGCGGCCACCATGGCGGGGTGGACACCAAAAGACGCCGCCGCGGCGGCTTCCAATGCGGTGGTCTCGGCAGGATCCGGCAGGCGCTGAAGGGCGGAGAAATCCGCCCGCGGACCAGTCCAGCTATGCGGGTTGATGCCCGTGGAGAGGTCGATCCACGGCAAGGGCGCATTTGGGAACAAGACCGCAGCCTCACCCATGCGGCCACCATGGCGGAAATAGCCGGGTGAACTCATTGATTGGAACCCGTTCGTAGGCAGCGCATCGCGATCTCCCATAGTGAATAATCAACCGAACTGGCAGGCGGGCGAGGCAGGTTGAGCCCTGGTATAGGGCGCACCGCCTGCCCGCGCGCCAGCGCAGCAAACGAATCGCCACCCGGGAGAAATACCCGTTCGAGCGGCCACCTCGGCCGGACGAAAGACGACAACGACAGGCAGGTCTCCTGGCTCGCGGGTTATCGCCTTGGTGCGCCCCCAGGCCGGAACCCAGTGGCATGTCGCGCCAAAACTCATCGCTTACAGTTGCGGGGGCAGCTTGGGCACCGCACCCAAATTCCCGTTTTAATCCTCTTTCGAGGAACCTATCGCCCTTGGAGTGTAACGGGTAGAAGATGACACGGTCAAACAGGAGGTATTTTTGTCGCTGACACTTGTCCTGGGAGGTGCCCGTTCCGGCAAAAGCCGTTTTGCTCAGATGCAGGCCGAGAGGCAGGTGGGACCGTTGGTGATGATCGCGACTGGCCAGGCGTTCGATGAGGAGATGCGCCAGAGGATAGATCGGCATCGCGCCGAGCGGGGGCCTGCTTGGCATACAGTGGAGGCGCCAGTGGATTTGCTCAGGGCACTGGCCGGTTTGCAGCCCAGCGATGTGGCGGTTGTCGATTGCTTAACCTTGTGGTTGAATAATTTGATGTTTGCGGAGATGGATTTGGAGGCAAAGGGCAGCGCGCTGGTGGCGGCAGTGCAACGGTTGCAAAACCAGGTCTGGCTAGTTTCCAATGAGGTGGGGCTGGGTATTGTACCGGAAAACGCCCTGGCACGGCGCTTCCGCGACTCTGCTGGGCGGCTACACCAGCAATTGGCAGCGGTTGCAGACCGCGTCGTGCTTATGGTGGCGGGCCTGCCGATGATTGTGAAGTAAAGGCAGACCGAGAAGAAATTTGAAAATGCCGGTGTCGGTGAGATGCGCCGAATGCGCCGCACGGTCCGCGGCGGCCCGTATACATAGCCGTCAAACCTGCGACCAAAGCTGCAAAGCCGAGCGTCGTCCTGGCGACCAAGGTTGTTAAAGCCGCAGCTCCGGCGAAAAAGCCAGCTGCGATAAAAGCCCCTGTACTGAGCAAAAATGAGCTTCGCATTCAGCTGGACAAGGCACTAAAGACGATCGACACATTGCGCAACAAGAGCCGTGAAGCGGTTCGTGCGGCCAAAGCGTCGGCAGCACAAATTGCCGAATTGGAAGCCAAGGTCGTTCAACTGGAAAAGACGCCGACCGTAAAGGCAAAGCCCACAAGGGGGCACGACAAGAACTGTGCGTAGCTGTACGACGTCATAGAACATAACGGAAACATGCGGTTTTGCGGTTCATGCGGCGGAGATGAATTTCTTTTTGGTGGTGCGGAGCGGTCGGAAAGTGCCTTTTGGTTGGGCCTCACCTCTCCAGTCGTAGATACCGGTCAGGTTGATGTGCTCCCAGATCTGCGGTGAGATGTGGCGAATGATGTCATCCGGCAGGTCATGTCCTTCGTCCCGTAGGCTCTGGACGACGCGTGAGAGATAGGCGGTGTTCCACAAGATGATGGCGCTGACCACCAGGTTGAGGCCGGAGGCGCGGAAAGCCTGGCTCTCGAAGGAGCCGTCGCAGATTTCGCCACGCTCGTGGAAAAAGACTGCCCGGGTCAGCTTGTTGCCGGCCTCGCCCTTGTTCAGCCCGGCCCGACAGCGACCGCGCAGCTGTGGGCTGGAATACCACTCGGTCATGAACAGGGTTCGCTCGATCCGGCCGATTTCACGCAGCGCGCGCGACAGCGTGTTCGTTTTTGGCCGGGCGGCGAGCTTTTTCAGCAAGGTCGAAGGCGCAACGAGCCGATCCACGATCGAGACGCCGGCACGCAACGCTTCATCCCAGCCCGCGCGGATTGCGGCGGCATCGATACACTCGCCGATGTGATGCTTGATGGCCGGGTAGGCATCTGCGCCCTCGAAGCTGTGCAGGCGCCAATCCTTGAGATCGCGCAGCCGCGGTGCGACGCGCTTTCCGCCCAATGTGAACAGGCTGAAGATATGGTCGCTGGCGCCGCCGGTTTCGACGTAGTGCTCGTCGATTTCGATTCGGCTCTCATGTCCGTAGAGCCCGTCGAGCACATAGACGGCTTCGTCCTCGGTGGCGCCCATCGGAAGGATGTGGAAGTGGCCGTACTGATCGGAGACCCAGGTGTAGAATTTGCTGCCGGGGTCGCCACTGTAATGGGCGTTAACGTCGCTGCGCTTGGCGCCCCGGCCGGCGGCGCGAAAAAACTGGCCGTCCGATGAGGAGGTCGAGCCGTTGCCCTAGAGCTTGGCGAAAGGATGCGCCAGTTGGGCGTTGATGATCGCGGCCAAGGCCGCCTTGTAGGTCTCGGGGCGGATGTGGAACAGCCGGGCCCAGGTGATCTGCCGCTCGCTGAGCCCGACCGAGGCGTCGGCCAGGCGCTTGGCGCCGAGATTGGTCGCGTCACCGAGGATCGCCGCAAGCAGGACCGGGGTGAGCCGAACCGCGTCGCCGGTGCGCAGATGGGTGAACCAATGGGCGAAGCCGGTCCATGTGTCGACCTCGGCCAGGAGGTCGGTGACGTCGATCTGCGGCATTCGGTCGAGGATCAGCCATTTCGCCGCTTCGACCTTCGCTTTCGCCATTTTGGTGCGTTCTTTCGCGATAGTCAGGACACCATTGACCAGGCGGACGCCGACGAGCTTGCCGGCCCGGGCCTGGTAGCTCAATTTCTACAGCTTGAAGTCCAATTTCCGCTGCTTTTCGGCGATCCAGGCATCGGCGTCGTGCGGGACGCCGAGCCGCAGATCGCCCCCCGCCTTGCGCGCCGCGAAGGCCGGGCTCGGCATGAGTTGGGTCTCCAGAGGGCAGAAAGCCCGGCCGCCCTCAACCCAGACTTCGCCAGACCGCAGGCGGCCACGCAACGCGGCGAGGGTGGCGATCTCCCACAGACGGCGGTCACGCTTGCCATCGGCAGCGATGAGCTTGCGAACTTTTTGGGTGAGATGGCCAATCGGTATCTTGGCCGGCAACCCACGGCGGTCGTCCCGATTGAGCTGTTGCAGAAGTTCGATCGCTGCCAGCAGCGGGTCATGCTCCCGGGCAGACCGGAAGGTGAAGGCCTCAAGCAGAGCAGGCGCATAGCGGCGGACCCAGGAATAGTGCGCGGCGGCGCCGAGGAGCGGATCGGCCTCGGCGGTCGCGGCCAATGCCTCGACATCGACTCGGGCCTGGACCAGGCGACGCCAGCCGATCTCGCGGTCGAGCACCTTGAAGGTGTCCTCGCCGGTCTCGTTGGCTTCGGCGAGCGCGCGCAGCGTGTCGCCGAACATGCGCAGCAGCCGACCCGTCTCCTTGCGATCATCCAGATGCCGCCGCTCCTGCCGGGCCTTGGACTTGGTGAACAGGCGGGCAATCAACCGACAGAACATGGTGAGCGTGGCATCGGTCAGCTTGCTGCGCAGCTCGATCAGTTGCGCTGCGATCAGTGCGCACCGGCGTCCGGCATTGAAGTCGTCGGCCAGCCAGCTCGGCGTCACCGCGCCCTCGCGCACCAACTGGGCCCAGCGGTTCGGATGAATGTGTGCCCGGCGCTGCGGGTCAAGGTGGAACGCCCGGACGAAGCTCAATCGTTCGAGGTGGGCGAGTAGATTCTTCTCGCTCGGCGCCTCCGGCAAGGCCCGCAGCCAGGCGAAGCGGGTTTGCCGGATGGTGGGATCGACGGTGAGCAGCCTATCGAGTGTGGCCAGCCCCTCGGCCGTGAGACCATCGAGCAGCGCCGCTTCCATCCGGTGCCGCGCGATGACCCGTGCGGCGCGGCCGATCCGGTCGAGCGTATCGGTCGCCGGAAGCACCGACTTGCGCTCCCTGAATGCGGCGATGATCGCCTCGGCAATCGGCTTTCCCAGATCGGTCGCGGCGGCTATGGTGATCGCTACCTGAAGTGCTGCGCGCCGGTCATCGCGACCGGCCGGATGCAGCCCGCGATGGCGCTGCGCCTCAACTGCATGCTCGCGCCGGTTTGTGTCACGCCGGGCATACTCGGCCAATGCACCCGAATTGACGCCGATCTGTTGGGCGACGAAGGCGACCATCGGCGCCGGGAATCATGAAGTCGCCATGGCCCTGGGCCAAGGTTGAATAGAGAGCCGTATGCGCTGAAAGGTGCACGTACGGTTCGGGGAGGGGAAGCGCTCAGGCGCTTCCTACTCCACTCCCCATGGCGCGCGGCTTTGTCTATCTTGCGGCGGTGGTGGACTGGTTCAGCCGGCGAGTGCTGGCCTGGAAATTGTCGATCACGCTGGAGGCGGAATTCTGTATCGAGGCGGTTGAGGAAGCGCTCGCCCGGCACGGCAAACCAGAGATCTTCAACACCGATCAGGGCAGCCAGTTTACCAGCGGTGACTTCACCGGGCTGCTGCTGGGGCACAAAATCGCGATCAGCATGGATGGCAAGGCGGCCTGGCGCGACAACGTGTTCGTCGAGCGGCTCTGGCGATCGGTGAAGTATGAGGAGGTGTATCTGCACGCCTATGCCAGTGTCGCCGAGGCCCGCGCCGGACTTGGCCGGTACCTGAATTTCTACAATGGACGGCGCCCGCATTCGAGCCTTGGCGCACGCACGCCCGATACCGTCTACTTCATCAAGCCCCCGCTGCTGGCGGCCGCCTGAAAAATTTCGCCGCCGGTATCTGGGCCTTGCTCCAGTCGGGCTACGCCCTCCTTGCGCAAGGCCCAGATACCGGCATACTACCAACCAACCCGGCAGAGCTTCCACTTAAAGAAAGCGAAACGGTGTTCAGACAAACCCGGCCACCTCTCGTTGCCCATTGGCGTCTGTCACGATTATTCCGCTGAAATGAGCGTTCACGCCCTCCGTGAAGGTAATCGAGACGATTTTCGGTGATGCTTTAAGCACCGCATTTGCGGGTGGAGTTTCATGCACCGGATAGGCATGAGCGAATGCTGATCCAGTTTTAATCGTCAAAATAGTGAATGCCAAAGCGATGACTGCAAGAATACGCATATCAATAAGCTCTCTTATGTTCGGTGGTTTAGGTGTTGGAAAACGATTGACTGGTCCTCGGCGTGGAAGGCTCTAATAGATCGCCTTGCAGAATTTCTGGTCCCGGATTTCCTGGCTCGTTTTGAATAAGAGGAAGCGTTGGGGTTATGGCAGATTTTTTGCCCTTACGCATGCCCATCATGCATAACCCGAGGCCACACATGACCAGGCAGGGTAGGATGGAAAGAATGATCGGCGCAACACCAATGGCGACCAGCCGACCCCAGCCACCGCCAAAAGCTAAAGCTCCGCCGCCGATAACGATTAGTCCGAGAATGATGCCGGTACGCCCCATAAGCCGTGAACGCCAACTGTGCGGACCTGTTTGATTTGATGTTGAACATGAATTTGATGAAGGTGAGCATTTCATTGTTAAGTCCTCCGTTCAGGTTAAAGTCACGCCGCCGTCATGGTTCGTTTAAAAAAGGAAAGTGATGATGGGCTATCCCAGTCAGCACCCCCCTCAAGCTGGCCGATCTGCCGTCCATCCGGGTTGATCAGAAATGTAGCCGGGATGCCGTCGAGGTTGAGCGCCTGCATGATGTCTCCCGAAGTATCCAGATATATCCTGAGATGTTTTATCCCAATCTCGGTATAAAACTGCCGCACCGGTGCCAGGCCACCGGTGTCAATCGATACAGGAACGACCTGGAAGTGTGGGCCCCCAAGCGTGCTTTGTAAGCGGTCAAGCGTCGGCATTTCTTCGCGGCAGGGCGCGCACCACGTCGCCCAGATGTTCAGGAGAATGAATTTGCCTCGGAAGGTCTTAAGGCTGATGGACGAGCCACTCTCCGTCTTGAAATCTAGGGCCGGAAATGGCATTGGCGCAGTTTCGCTCAGCCGCGGCGGCGGTAAGTCATCTGCTCGCGCGATTGAGGTTGCTGCTATAACAAACGGAGGTATTAGTGCTGACGTACGCAGAAAATTCCGGCGGTTTACGGATTGTTGCGTGATCATTGGTTCACCTGCGCTTTCAGTGCCGAAGTTAGTTGTGCAACAGTGATGGTGAACGGATACAGATTAAGAAATTTTCCATCTGGTCCCATGAGATACAGATATGTCGAGTGACTGATCAGGCTGGCGCCTGATGCTTCGAGATCATTCGTGTTGAAGGATACGTCATATTCATGGGCAACGGTGGTAATCTGCGTGGAGCTTCCGGTAAGTCCGATCATCTCCGGTCCAAATTTTTGGAGATAGACATCGAGAACGTCAGGTGTGTCTCGTGCCGGATCAATCGTAATAAAGATCGGGGCAATTTGTTGGGCAAGCGGCCCTAGATTCTTCATTGCCAGAGCCATTTTTTCCAACGTCAACGGGCAGTCATCCGGGCAGTGACTGAAGCCGAAGAATACCAGCATGTATTTGCCGTGATATGTCGCGTCAGTGACCGGTTGGCCAAGCTGATCCGTAAGCTGGAAAGGCCCGCCGATTGGCGCGCCCGGCGGGATTGCTGAATTGGTGGTCGTCGCCATCTGATTGCCAGGTGGTGGACCAAACACCCTTGCCAGAACGTCAGATGGGTTGACACCAAGCAAAGCCGGGTCAATCGCCCCAATCGTTAAAGCGACGGCAATGGTGCCCAAAATACCAATCGCCGCAATACGAAGTCGGCGGGACCATTTGGAGGTCCGTTTGCTTTGCGGATTTAGTGGTGAAGATTGATCTGGATTCATTGCGGATGGGCCTGACCTTCATAAAGATAATTATGTGTGCGCGGACCGGGCATACGGTCGTGGCGCATGGTATCGATCTGAAATCCGGCTTCAATGATGAGCGCATCAATCTGGCGGTTGAGATGGCATCCCCCGGCGATCCGTCCCCAGAGCGGGTCTATGCGATCCTGCCAGCGTGCCACGGCTTTTTCAGGTGCGCGGCCATGCTCAACGAACAACAATGTGCCGCCTGGCCGCAGCACGCGCCTGGCTTCCTGCAACGCCTTTCGCGCGTCAGGAATCGTACAGAGAGTCCAGGTGGTAACGACGGTATCAACGGAGTGCGATTCGATCGGCAGCGCCTCCGCAGACGCTTGCAGAAATTCTACCGGCACCAGGACGCGCGCCATTTGTTGTTCTGCCATTGCCAGAAGCTCGGAGGAGGGTTCGATGCCGATGACACTGCGTACGCCGGCGCCATAGAGCGGCAGGTTGAGGCCAGAGCCGATGCCGATTTCAAGAACGTCGCCCACCGCTTGGCTAATGACGCGCTCGCGGAATGGCTGTAGCGGTTTTTGCCGCATGACGAAATTGAGCAATGGCGGCAAGATGTGATGCTGGTAGAAACTCATTTTGTGACCTCCGTTTGATTTTGCTTGCCGGGTGGCACCGCAGCGCGCTGGAATTCCTGCATCACGAGCCCTGAAGTCAGCAGGCTTGGTAATACAATTCCCGAGGGCGCACCGGGCCCATAAATGACATCCAACGGTACGCCATAACGATGGAAACTCTCCAGATAGGCCGTGATAATAACACTCGGACGAGTCCAATCCGCGCGCATCGTGACAACATTAGATGCTCGTAATTGTGCGGCAACCGGATCACGATCAAGAACGGTCAATGCATTGACCTTGCAAATCAGACACCAGGCGGCAGTGACATCGACGAAGACAAGTTTGTGCTGCCCAACAAGTCCGGCGATCCGCGTTTGGTCAAAGGGCTGCCATATTGTGGATGGAGCGGCATCCGCCTGTCCCGATTTCACGATTGCCTGTTGCATCAGGCTTGGCATGATCGTGGCAGTTACCGCCAGCCCGATGGTAAGCGCTGCCATCATCCGGCGGAATATGGGTCTGCTGACATTGCAACGATGTCGGATAAACAGCAGAAGCAATATTGCCGACAAGAGGCCGCCTGCAATAAGTGCGGCATGTTGTGAGACAACTGCCGCAATGATGGAAATAAGCCAAATCGAAGTGACAAGAAGCGCGAAGCCGAGAATGATCCGGACCTTGATCATCCATGCCCCAGGCTTCGGCATAAAACGCAACAACCCAGGAACTGCCGTCACCGCTAGATAAGGCAATGCCATGCCGATCCCAAGTGTCAGAAATATTCCAAATATCGTCAACGGGTCACGAGCCAACGCAAAGCCGACGGCGGTTCCAACGAAAGGTGCGGTGCACGACGTCGCGAGAACGGTCGCCAATGCACCTGTTATGAATGCCGTCACCCTGGGGTGGTGACTTTTGCCGGCATTTGCGGCTTGTCCGGTAAACCCCGGCATTGCAATCGGCAACCACTCCCACAGGCTGGCAGCGAATAATGTTGTCAGCACAGCCATAAATCCCAAAAACCATGGCTGTTGGAATTGAATACCCCAACCGATCGCAGCCCCTGCGGCTTTCAGAAGAACCAAAATGAAGGCGATGATGATGAAAGATGATATGATACCGGCTGCGGTTGTCACAAGGTTGAGCCGGAATTGTATTTGCTCATCACCGCGTGCATTCGACAGGCCAAATAATTTCAACGACAAAACCGGCAATACGCAGGGCATGACATTCAAAATCAGGCCACCGAGCAACGCAATCAGCAAGATTGCCACATCGTTTGACCCGGCTCCCATGCGAGGCAATGGGCCGATGGTAGGTGTTGCCGTAAAACTCGCGGCGTGCGTTCCATTTTCAAAGGTAAACTGCAACGCTTTACCGGCCATCGCAGTCGGTGTTTGACGCGTCAGAAATATGCTTAGAATGGCGCGATGATGTTCTGGATCGAGCTGGATCTGCGGCGCGGATGGTGTTGTCGCCAGTATGCCTTCAACAAAAATATCTGGATTTGATAAAACCGTCCTGCCTGTGTCAAGCACCACCGACAGGATTGACCCAGCCGCGTTGCTGGGTGCGTTCGATATGATGACGGAGGATAGCGATATACCGGCGTCGGAGAGGTTCCCCGGAATCGTGGTCCATGCCTGGGAAATGAGCGGTGCCTGAGGACCAGGTACAGCAATGCCGGTAGGAAGCTGAAGGGTGAGCAAGGCCGTATAAGGAACGCAGACATTCTTGCACGCCGCGTAGTGAACCAGTGCATGGAGATCTAGCGGCTGGCCGAGTTGATCGAGCGCCACCGCAATCGGGAGGACAACGCCATTTTCATAACCCTGGGTGATTAAACCATCGAGTAGAAAGCGTTTCGGCGCCGGCCAGTATAGTTGTGTCGATTGCAGGTTCTTCGATCCGCTCCAATCAATGGATGGCGGGATTCCGGCGTCGCCGGGGCTGCGCCAATAGGCGTGCCAGCCCGGCGCCAGCCGGATTTGCAAGGCCGCGTCAATCTGCCCCGCGGAGCCGGTTGCCTGCACGGCGGTAATCAGACGCGCCGATGCATGGCCATCGCCAACCCATGACGTGGCCGCGGCATGCGCCGGAAGGGCAGATGCAACCCAACCGCCCAGAGAGACAAGCAAGGCGAATGCAAACAGACAAGATTTTTTTGTCTGCAACCTCATGGTTTCGATACTCAACGGGAACTCCCAGAAACATTGCTGTTGCGGCAATGCCCATTCATAAATGCGCATCACCGCAACAGCTTTTGAAAGCCAAAGGCTATTTAGGCATCGGTCCGGCGGACGGCGCCGCACCATGCGTCAGCAGCTTGGTTTGTGCGTTAATCTCATTGGTCATGGCGTTCATCATGTTGATCTGCGCGGTCATCATATTCGTGCATGCCGTCATCATCGCCATCATGCCCATCATATTGCCACCGGTTTTTCCGGCAATTTTGCCGTAATCACCCATCATGCCACCACGACTCATCATATTCCCACTACCCATCATGCCGCTGTTGCCTTGCGTCATATCATTGGTCGCCGCCGGTGGTGGTGCGGCCTGTGCGACCGATGCGCCAGCCAAGGTGGCGAGTAAAACGCCAGTGATGATCGTCGTCTGTACGGTCCTAAACATTCTATTGTTCCTCCATGAAGTTTAAAAAGCGTGCTTCAGAATTCACCGGGTTGAATGGTGGCAAAAACGACCGGTGTCGTGGGACCGATTTCGTAAACATTGATTGGCCCGGAACTCATCCCCGCCATGCTCGGCATGCCCGGCAATCCAGCTGGCATACCAGCAATAGCTATGCCCTTAATGGGCGGATGCTGGGTGAGCAGCTTTTGAACAATCGAGGCCGGGATATGCCCCTCGACCACATACCCGTCGATTTTCGTAAGGTGACACCCAACCAACGATGTCGGCACTCCAGCCTCCTCCGTCAGAGCATCAAGATTGGGCGACGGCACGACCTTCACGGTAAATCCGTTTTTGTCGAGATATTTGGCATAGGTTTCGCAGCAATCGCAGGCGGGGTTTTTATATAACGTTGCCTGAATGGGAGCAGCAATAGCCGATACCGGCGTAAGCACGGTGAGCGCGAACATGGCTTTTCTTAATATTCCAGTTATCATTTGTTTTTCCTTTTTGATGATAGAGTCAGGCAACGCGAATCACCGTCATCAGCCCGAAATCCTGATGTTCGATGACATGGCAATGAAACATCCAGTCGCCTGGATTGTCGGCCACAAAAGCGATATCCACGGTATCCTTGGGCCGTAGAATCACAGTGTCACGGATATGCGGATACTTCGCGACGGCGCCATTGCGCGATAAGACATGGAAGCTGTAGCCGTGCAGGTGCATCGGGTGCCACCAATTCGTTGTGTTTGTTAGTGTTATAAGTGCGGTACGTCCCAGTGGCAGGGTAAAGATCGGCGTCATGCCTTCGTTCAGCCCGTTCGGGCCCTTGATCCCCCAAATGGCAACCGGGGTGTTGCTATCCCCCATCATGCCCATTCCGCCCATCATGCCACCCATGCCCATGCCGCTCATGCCGCCACCAACGATGGTTAGGTGGTGCCGCACGGGATTTTTAAGGTCGGGGACTGGCACCGGATTTGGTGGCAGAATGATCGGCTTCGACGAGGTGATTAATTTTGGCGTTCCGGAATAAGCCAGATCGGTGAGTTTATAGCTGCCGTCGTATCCATAGAATTCATCCGTGACAGGGTAGGTGCTGCCGGGATCCCCCGTTGCTTCCAGCAACAGATCAACACGCTGGGCCGGTGCGATAACGGTGAGCCCGCCATCAGGTTCATAGGGCTGCGTAACCGGCTGGCCGTCGAGGGCCATCACCACGACCCGGTGCCCGGCAAAGCGCAGCGCCATGAATCGGGCCAGACAAGCATTGATCAGCCGCAGCCTTATCCGCTCGCCCGCGCGCAGCGGTAACGGCGTGGGCAGCGTACCGTTGATGGTTACGGTTGAGCCGATCCTCCCGGCCATCATGCCCTGCATGACGTCGTCGAAGCCATCAACGATCTCGTTGTCAGGCAGCAACTCCCAGTCCTGCAAAACCCACAGTATGTCCCGGTCAAAACCAGCCGGCTCCGGCTCCTCAACGATCAATGCGCCGGCCATGCCACGTCCCATTTGCCGGGCGGTGTGGTCGTGCGGATGATACCAGAACGTACCGGCGTCCGGCGGGGTAAAAGCGTATTGGAAGCTGGCGCCAGGTGCGATTGACTTCTGGGTTAGGTCCGGCACGCCATCCATGGCGTTCGGCAATCTGATGCCATGCCAATGAACCGTTGTGCCCTCGTCGAGGCCGTTTTGGACATTGTTTTGGAACGCGACGCCCTGGTGCAAGTGCAGCGCCGGGCCGCTCACCATGCCATTATAGGCAAGCACGGGCGTTTCCGGTTGACCGGTCCCCATGATGGGGGCCAAGGCTGGCGCGGGTTTCAGGTTAACAGTACTGTTGTTATTTTCCGCGGCACTCGCGGCCTGCGCTTGCAATAAGCGCGTGGTCGCAATGGCGCCCCCGGCCATTAACAAACGCCGCCGGCTCAAGGCCGTCGACTCTATTATTGACATAAAATCATACCTCATAAAGGGCTGAATCCCCGCACGCATGCGGAAATTGTACAGCCAGACTGACGCTGTCGCGTCTGGACAAGTTCCCGATGCCGCCGGCCCGATCAGGAGCGGCGGCTAGATTTCAGGGAAGCTGTCTAGGAGGGTATGGGTCGGGAATGCGCAGTATACCGGTGGGCGCAGCTTGAGATGCAAGCTCGTGGCGGATCGGATAGAACGAGACCGCCGAGACAACAAATTGCGCCGGTAAAACCCAGCCGGGTGATGTACATAACGCAGTTGCGCAGCCGCTGGCCTTCATTTTTGCAGGCGAGCCGGATGGGTGGTCTGCACAATGAGACCCATTGCAGCCCATGGACATCATCACATTTGTCTGCATTGGCCCTGATTGCATGGGCATAGCGCGGGCGAAGGATGGCGCCATCACTGAGATCACAATGACCAGTGCAATAATTGAGCGCCAGAATGCGGTTAATCCACCCATCGGAACCATCCATACGCCGATCTGCCAATCGCCTCAAGTGGCAGGGTCGGGGGGTGGTTACAAAGCATGGCCGCCCGCACCCTCCAGATCACGAAGAATTGGGCATTCCGGCCGGTTATCGCCGTCGCAGGCATCGGCCAGCTCCCGCAAGGCGTCACGCATCGCGGTCAGCTCGACGATTTTCCCCGACAGCTCGGAGACATGTTCCAGCGCAATCTGCTTCACCGCCCGGCTGGGTTTTTTGCCCTGCCAAAGCCCGATTAGCAGCTTGATCCGCGCCATCGGCAACCCGAAATCACGCGCCCGCCGGATAAACCGCAAGGTTCGCACATCGGTATCCGTATAGATCCGGTAGCCAGCCTCGGTGCGTGAGGCAGCTTGGATGAGGCCGATGCCTTCATAGTAACGGATCATTTTGGCCTTAATACCAGAGGCCAGAGCAGCCTGACCAATATTCACGACATCACCATCAATCTACCCTCGGCCGCCAATTTCGGAGCAGCAGCGCGTTCAGCACCACCGAGACGCTGCTGAATGCCATCGCAGCACCTGCAAAGACCTGGTTCTGTCGTTTTTCCGAATAGAGCGGATTCAGACGACCATGAAACCGTGCTTTATCAATAGGTTGATCTGAGAGATATGGTGCTTTAATTCTGGACGCACCGCAAAATGATCCTTACAATTGGACTGCGTTGAAGTCAGAACAGAGGCAGCGGTCAGACACTTCACAGTCGAATCGTGCTTGAAAAGAGATTCGAGTCCAGAAACTCGGATCCGGTCCGGTTTCTCGGAACCTCATCCGGAAAACTAGGAGCAACGACATTAACTATTTGATTAGACGCTACTTTTTAATGTGACACAAAAAACGCAGAATGTTAATTATGGAAAGTGCCAAATGATTTCAGCCGTGCGACGCACGATCAACCATGCAAGAGCGCCATGGCTTTCTGCCTGATTTCATCCAACTCGGCGGTCGTCGCGCGTCCTTTGCGTGCCGCATGCCGGGCCTGCCAGTCAAGGCTCTTGATCTGATCGGCGAGCGCCACGCTGGGTTTTTTGCCTGATAAACGAACCTCGAATGGGTAATTCTTGATTTGGGTGGTGGTCGGACAGCATAACAGCAGCCCCGTGCGTCCATTGTAGGACGCGGGACTCAACACCACGGCTGGCCGGTGTCCAGCCTGCTCGTGGCCGGCCTGTGGGTTGAACCCCAGCCAGACGATATCGCCGGCATCTGGGACGTATTTCGGCTTCGCACGCGGCGCCGCTGCCATTAGAAAATTTCTCTGCCGGCGGAACCGCCAAAATCAACTTCGCCATGGAGATTATCCGGTGTAACCTGTGACAGCAGACTCTCCAGCGTCACCGGCTTGCGCATTGGCTCGATGACGATGCAGCCATTCTCGGCCCGGATGTCGACATCCTGGTCGATGCTCACATGAACAGCATCCAGGATCGCGGCGGGAATCCGGACCGAGGCGCTGTTTCCCCATTTTTTTACCTGGCTCTGCATTTTACCACTCCGTTGCTACATTGTAGATACATGATGGTCCCCCGCAGGTCAAGCGGGGGCGAGAAAATAAAAACTGTGCGCTGCGGCATTGCGCGAGCGGCGCTCTGTCTTATGGAAAGTACGGGGGTGGAGTAGCGGCTCGGATATGCTAAATAGTCGCCCGTGAAGAACATCTAACCAATTGACAGTTCAGCAGAATCCTGGATTTTATGACCATTCTTATTGCTGGAAACACGGAGGTTTTCTGCGGTTTTCCGGCAATTTGATTCGGCGCGCCGGGTTGTGATTCTCTGCCTTTGGAATGTTTTTGGGAGCACAGATGCGACCAAAGGAACCTCGCGATAGCGGCCAGCATGACCTGCTTCGCTCACGGCTGGATCAGATCATCGACACCGGGCACGCGCTCGCCAAGCTGGCGCGGACGATCGATTGGGAGTTCCTCGCGCAAAAGCTTGGCGCGGTTTATACTGACCAGCCAGGCCGGCCGCCGGTGCCGACCCGGCTGATGGCGGGTCTGGCAATCCTCAAATATATGCATGATCTTTCCGATGAAGCCTTAAGCGACCGCTGGCTGGAGAACCCGTATTACTAATATTTCTGCGGCGAGGAATTCTTCCGCCACAAGCTGCCCTTCGACCGTTCCGCAATCACCCGCTGGCGCCAGCGCATGGGCGAAGAGCGGCTGGTGGCGCTGCTGCAGGAGAGCCTGGCCACGGCGACGCGCACGGGTGCTGCCAAGCCGGCCGACTTCACCCGCGTGATCGTGGACACCACCGTCCAGCCAAAGGCGATCGCCTTTCCGACAGATGCCAAATTGCTGGCCCGCGCGTGTGCATCTGGTCCGTCAGGCCAAGCGGCACGGTGTTGCCTTGCGCCAGTCCTATGAGCGCGTCGGCAAAGCCGCCCTGATCCGCCATCAGCGCTATGCGCACGCCAAGCAATTCAAACGTGCCAATCGGGCGCTAAAAACTTTACGAACGCAGCTTGGTCGGGTGCTGCGAGATATTCGCCGCAAGATCAAGGAAGATGCCGATCTGCGGGCAGCGTTCGCGCCCAAGTTGCGCTGGCCGAGCGCATCCACGCGCAACGGCCCAAACAGCGTGGCCCAAAAATTTACAGCCTGCACGCGCCGGAGGTGGAATGCATCGGCAAGGGCAAGGCCCACAAGCCGTATGAATTCGGCGTCAAAGTTTCGATCGCAACGCCAATCTAGCGCTGCCAGGGCGGGCAGTTTGTCGCCCACGTCGCCGCCCTTCCCGGCAACCCTTATGACGGCCACACCCTGGCCAGGGTCGCACCCGAAATCACCCGGCAGATCGGCGTCAATCTGCAACGAATTATCGCCGATGCCGGCTACCGCGGCCATAACGCCCCCAAGGGCCAGGGCCTGAATGTGTTCACCTCAGGCCAGAAGCGAGGTGTCACCGACAAAATCAAACGCGAACTGCGGCGGCGCTCAGCCGTCGAGCCGGTCATCGGCCATCTCAAATCAGGCCACCGCATGGACCGCAACCACCTCAAAGGCCGCTCCGGCGACGCCGCCAACGCCCTGCTCGCAGCCATCGGCTTCAACTTCCGCCTCCTGATCGCCTGGATCACTCTTCTTTGCGCCTTTATCTAGAGCGTCATCCAAGACAATGCAAAAACTCAATTCACCTGAAATAAGCGTTCTTCACGGGCGACTATGTATGGACGCCGGGCTACTGGGCTTATGGATCAATGGGCTATTATTGGGTGCCCAGTACCTGGATTCAGCCGCCGGACGCTGGCCTGCTGTGAACTCCGCCTTATTGGAGCTGGAACGACAGCTATGTTTTCAACAACGGCTATTGGGGCCAGCATGTCGGCTTTTATGGCGGGGTTAATTACGGATACGGTTACGGCGATGAAGGCTATAACGGCGGCCACTGGGACGGCGGGCATTTCGACTATAACCGAGCCGCCAACAATTTCGGCGCGGTGCATGTGAATAACGTGTACCAGCACAATCTGACCATCATTAACCACACCAATGTCAGCTACATGGGCGGAGCCGGTGGGCTCAGGGCGGTGCCCTCGGCGCAGGACCGTTTGGCCGAGCATGACAACCACGTTCAGGTGACGGCTGACGAGGCGCGGCACATCAGCGGCGCCGAGGCCAATCCGGCCTTTGCTCTGAGCCACAACAACGGGCATCCGGCAATTCTCGCAACCTCCCGTCCCGCGGCGTTCCAGGGGGGAGACAACCAGAAGCCGCTTGCGAGCACCGCCGGGCATGCGGTGACTAATAACAGGCAGATGAACAGACCGGCCATCCCCACAAATCCGGCCGAACATGCCGCGGCACCGACTCACCATGAGAACGGCCCGCAAAAGCAGTAAGGCGGGGATATTAACCGCTAACTTGGCCTCCACGCCACCTTGGAGATGTCGGCCCGCCGGTGCTGCGATATTGGATGTCGAGGTTTGTATTGGGATACGAGGGAAAAAGCAGCACGCGATAAATTGTGCCGCATTTCTAAATTTGGTGGAAGCAAGCCAGAGATTAAACGGGTGAGTGAGTAGTTTCCGATCCTTCTGTTTAGGCAAGCAAAGTTCTACATTGAAGATCAGGTACACGGCATCAGTGCCGCTCACGAGAGTTAGGAAGTCTCACAATGGGTATTGGTGGAATTCTCTTAATAATTCTAATCCTCTTTTTAATCGGCGCTTTACCCACTTGGCCGCATAGTTCAAAGTGGGGATATTATCCAAGTGGTGGGCTCGGCATTGTTGTCGTCGTTGTCATCATTTTATTGCTTATAGGTCGAATTTAACCGAGGCAACACTAAACTTGCTCTCTCAATCATAAAGGTATTAAAAAGTGAACACCGATCGTATTGTCGGTTCCGCAAAGCAAGTCAAAGGCGCGGTTGAGGAGATTTCCGGAAAACTGGTCGGCGATACAAAATTGCAGATTGACGGCAAAGCTGACAAGGCCGAGGGAAAGGCCTAGAATGTTGTTGGATCGATTACGGAAGTCTTGAAGCCGTAAAGATTAACGTCTGCCGATAAACAAAAAAAACAATCACAGACATCAACCCGCAATCAACGAGCCGCAAAAATAGCGGGATTATGCCCAATTAAGCTACAACTGTTAATTGCCATATCGTAGTGGAATTTTTCATGACAAAAATCAAATCAATTCTTCTGGCGACCGCACTGGCTCTCACGCCAGTTCTTACAATCTGCACCGCCGCATCGGCAAAAGCGGAGTCGGCGGTGCAGCTTAACCAACAGTCTGTTCAGGCACTTGATCTGCTTTGCAAAACCAATCCTACCGCGGCGGATCTCTATCACAATTCTCGCGCCGTGCTGATTTTCCCCAATATTATCAAGGCGGGCATGGTATTCGGCGGGGCTTATGGGGAAGGTGAGTTGCTGCGGGGCTCGAAGATTGACGGTTACTATAATTCCGTGACCGGTTCGTGGGGGTTGCAGGCTGGTGCGCAGTCTTATGGCTACATCGTGTTCCTGATGAACCGTTCGGCCGTAACATACATTCATGACACGCAAGGGCTAGAAATCGGCGTCGGCCCTACGGTCGTTGTTGTTGACCAGGGCGTTGCCAAAAATCTTTCGACCTCGACACTCAAAGATGACGCCTATGCCTTCATCTTCAATCAGCAAGGGCTGATGGCGGGCGTCAGCATCGAGGGTACGAAAATTTCCAGAATCAATCCCTAAGATGCAGCCTGAAAGTCAAAACTGGCGTGCCGTAAATTGAATACGGCAAGCCAGCCGCATTTCTGCGGCGATACCGGCTGGAACCCAATGGCAGATAGTAAATACCCAAAGCCCGAGGACCGCGCAGCACTACTTACCGCGGAGCGCAATCGTAAAATGGCTGCCTCCGCGCAGGCTTATGTCCGGGGTAGCACTGTGCATTTCTACGAGTGGCTTGCGAGTGGCAATCGCGCGAGACTGCCGCAAGGTCCCGATATTTGGATTTGCGGCGATTGCCATGTTGGCAATCTTGGCCCCGTAGCCAATATCCACGGTGACGTGGAAATTCAAATTCGTGACTTTGATCAGACGGTTGTCGGCAATCCCGTCTATGATCTCATCCGCCTTGGCTTGTCGCTCGCCATGGCCGCCCGTGGCTCCGACCTGCCTGGTATAACGACCGCGCATATGCTGGAACACATGATCGAAGGATACGAGACTGCATTTCTGCCGCGGGATCCAAAAAATTCGGTGGAATTAAACGCGGCCATGCCGGAAATTGTCAAGCGCCTGATGCGAAAGTCGGCTGGCCGATCCTGGAAGCATCTGGCCGATGAGCGGATCGAGGGAGTCAAGCCTGTTATACCGCGGGGCCGGCGGTTCTGGCAGATGACCGTCGAGGAGCGGCGGGCGATTGACCTATTGTTTGCCCAGGAGCAGGTTCGCCGGCTGGTGACGTCGCTTCGTTCACGCGATGAAAATGCCGAGATTCGCGTTCTGGATGCGGCTTACTGGCGCAAAGGTTGCAGCTCGCTGGGCAGGTTGCGCTTTGCGGTTTTGGCTGCCGTGGGCGCGGGGAAAGACGAACGGCACTGCCTGATGGATATCAAGGAAGCTGCAGCACCAGTTGCGCCGCGGAGCCTGATTGGTGATTTGCCGCTCGACAATGCGCATCGCGTTGTTGAAGGGGGGCGTGAATTATCGCCATTTCTCGGGGAGAGAATGTTATCCGCCGTACTGCTTGGCAAAGCCGTTTTTGTCCGCGAGCTCATGCCGCAGGATTTGAAAATCGAGATCAAGCAGATTTCGATAGACAACGCGAAAAGCATTGCAAAATATCTGGCACATATCGTGGGCTTGGCGCATGCCCGTCAGCTAAGTCGGCCTAAGCGCAAGACATGGCTAGCTGAACTTCAACACAACCGGTCGAAGTCATTGGATGCTCCATCGTGGTTGTGGAACAGCGTGGTGGCGCTCGTCGCTGCGCATGAGGCGGCCTATCTGAATCATTGTCGGCGTTATGCGTTGGAGAATTCCGGTTGAGCGCAGAAATGGATGAAACAAAATAAAAGCCGAAAAACGCATCAGGGGGCCACAATCGGCGAGATGTCGAGCTGATCGAGGTATTCAGATAATTCAGCCGTCCATTTGCGCGCCGTGACAATATCGGCTCTCCCGGCGGCGAGCTCGAGACCGGCACCGATGTCGGTAATCTTCTGGAAGCCAAACATACCGCCTGAACCCCGCATACCATGGCCAAGAAACTCCACGGTCTCGAAATCCCCATGCTCCAGGGCATCCTGTATCGCGCGCACATTTTCGCGGCGATTATTCAGGTATAACGGTATATCCATGCTTGGCCCACGGCTCGGCGGTGTGCTGGCGGACGGGCTTCCAATCGAGGCCGGAGAAAATACGGCGGGACAGTGTTCGATGATGGCCTGCAGCAGCACCAATTGCTTGATCGGCTTCGTGAGATAAGCCGTACAACCAGCGGCCACGCATTTTTCCCGATCCCCTTTGAGGGCGGCGGCGGTGAGGGCAATGATCGGTGTGGGGGCGCGGTTGTTGGCTTTCTCCCATTCACGGATTGACCGCGTCGCGGTCAGCCCGTCCATCACGGGCATCTGCCGGTCCATCAGCACCAGGTCGAAATGTCCCGCGATAAATTTGTCGTAAGCGACGAGGCCATTTTCGGCGACTTCAATCAGGTATGGCGTCTCCTGCATATAGGCGAGCGTGATCGTGCGGTTGTCGGGATAATCCTCCACCAGCAGAATTCGTAGCGCCGGGAGGTGTGGTTGCGTACCTGCGCCTGCTACGAGAACCGTTGGTTTTACGGGGCCGGTCCAGATATCGAGTGGAACAGCGAAGGAAAATACACTGCCTTCCCCAAAGCGGCTTTCCGCCCAGATCCGTCCACCCATGAGTTCGACTAGGCGCTTGGAAATGGTCAGGCCCAGGCCCGAGCCACCGTAGCGGCGGGTTGTCGAAGAGTCGGCCTGCGTAAAGCGCTCAAACACTGCCCCCAGTTTCTCCGCGGGAATGCCGATTCCGGTATCGGAGATCGCAAACTGCAAAGCGCTTTGCCCGGCGGAGTCGACGTCTGGCGTTATCCGCAAGGCCACTTCACCAAATTCCGTGAATTTTATGGCATTACCCAACAAATTAAGCAGTACCTGCCGCAAACGCGTTGGATCACCCACCAGATTGACGTCAACCTCAGGCACCAGTTCACAGACCAGAATCAGCCCCTTTTGATGCGCCCTGACGGCCAGCATCTCCATCACTTTTTCGAGCAACTCAGTGAGCGAGAATTCTGTTCGTTCAAGTTCAAGCTGAGAGGCTTCAACTTTCGAGAGATCAAGGATATCGTTGATCAAGTCGAGCAAATTGTCGCTGGCACGGCAGAATATATCCACATATTTTTTCTGCTCTTGCGTGAGGGGCGTTTTTATCAGCAAATCGGCGATGCCGATAATGGCATTCACAGGGGTGCGGATTTCATGACTCATGCTGGCCAAAAAGTCTGACTTGGTTTGGCTGGCGCTTTCCGCTACGGCCTTGGCCTGCTTCAATTCGGCTTCAACCCGCTTGCTTTCGGTAATGTCGCGCGCGGAGGCGAATACCCCCTTCAAGGTACGTTCGCGGTCGTAAAACGTGGTTGCGTTGTAAGATACCACCGTTTGTACGCCGTTCCTGGCAGATGCGGTGAGTTCGAAATCGGTAACCTTTTTCTCACTTAGCACCAGCTTGATCCCGGCCTCGGCGCGTTCCGGGTCCGTGAAATGACTCTTGAAAGGCGAGCCTATCAACTCATCGCGCGTGCAGCCGGTGAGCTCCTCCATTTCCTTGTTGATATCAGTGATGATGCCGGCAGGGTCGGTAGTTACTACGGCATCAATGTTGGATTCGATTAAGGAGCGTGTATAAAATTGCTGATCACGCAGGCGCTGATCAAGCTTTTTTTGTTCGGCTTCAACGAGCTTGCGTGCAGTGTTATCGGTACCGATCAACAGATACCCGATGATGGCATCCTGCGTGTCTCGCAATGCCGTGACCGATACCACCGCCGGAAAGCGGCTTCCATCTTTGCGGATGTAGGTCAGCTCGTAGATGTCCTCTATCCCGCGCGAGGCTTTAAAGACTAAGGCCTCGAAGCCGGGGTTAATCGTGGTTTCAAGTTCAGCGCTCAGCTCTTTAGCCCTTGCAATCACTTCTTTCGGGTCGGAAATGTCGGCTGGAGTGATCTTATTCATCACTTCGGCGGCTGTGTAGCCAAGCATGCGCTCCGCGCCGACATTAAAAATTTGAATGACCCCCTTTGCATCCGTCGCAATGCTTGAAAAATTGGCACTGTTAAAGATGGCGCGCTGTAGTGCGCCATTCTCAAGGCGCGTTTCATCAAGAAATTTAGTCAATTTCATATCATTCCTATGATAGCAATTTCCCGCTTATGGGGCCGGCGAACGGTTGATCGCCATTTGAATGGCGTGGATCAATGCGGGTTCCTTAAAGGGTTTCTCAAGCAATACTGCGTCCGGCCGCTGTAGCCGCACCTTTGTGATATTCCCGCTCATAAATAAATGAGGGATGAAGCCGTATTGCAGGATCTGCGTCATTGCCGTAAGGCCGCTGCCGACGCCCAGCCAAACGTCCACGATCATCAAGCTCGGTTTGTGCTGAGCGGCATAAGCCACGGCCGCTGCCTCGGTAGCTGCGATCGCGCAGACGTTGTGCCCCAATGTTTCCAGCATTGATGCCAGCAAAGTCCCGATCATGGGGTCGTCATCCACCACGAGGATTCTTTGGCCACCTGAAACTTCGCCAGTTCCGGCGACCGCGCTATAGAATCCAGACGTCTGTTGTACTCTTTCGGGCATTGGTCGTACGTGGGCGCGAATTCCACCCAGGCCAAGGTTCGGAAACTACTCAGAGTATCCCCAGTCCGCGGAGCGCCGTTTTCAATCCGTGCGTGAGCTTTGATGTGGGGCGAGGGAACCAAAATTCTTTAACAGGCGGGAATGCGACCAAATAGCTCAGTATCTGTGCCGGATACGACAGAAATCGCTTGGTGATTCCATGCGCATTGCACCATCATTATACTCATTTTTTGATCCGGCCTGTTTGTCCAGGCCGCCTATCTAAAAGATGAAATTTTGGTAACTGTTGGGCCGTCCACCCCAACAGTTACATTGTTACGATAAAAAATTTGCTCGGTAAGTTTGGTCAGGAGGGGTACTTGGGTCGATCATGAAGAACCAACCGCTCGGCACTCGGGGAACCACGCATGCCTCACGGTTGTGTTACAGGAGCGCGAGGGGCTATCATTGGCTTGGATGATTTGTCGTAGGGGCGGCGTGATAACGCTTCAACACGTGCCAGTAATTCCGCAACCCCGAAGGGCTTCACCAGATAGTCGCTACCGCCTGCATTGAAGCCGCGAACTTTGTCCGCGACAGTGGCAAGGCCCGACAGAAACAGGACGGGTGTAAGGTTATTTTCGCTTCGTAACGCTTCAACAATTCTGATACCGTCGATGCCACCTGGTAGCATCCGGTCGAGAATTATAAGGTCAAATTCCACCGATGCGGCGCGAAAGAGCGCGTCCCGGGCGTTAGCCAGATGCTCGACAAAATAGCCAGCGTCCACGAGGACCTTGGACATGAGAGCAGCGTTGTTAAGGTCGTCTTCAACGAGTAGAATTTTCATTGCCCTGCCTAATTTGTAATTCGGAAGCCACTTGAAGCGCGACGCTGCCTTGGGAGGTTAAAGTTTAGTCAGGAAAGATAGCTGCTGGCAGCCTCGGAATCTACTCACAGGAGACTCCTCTCATGTTTCGAAATTTCAAGCTGCAGGCGTAAAAATACTTTGCTTCCTTTTGTTGGCTTCAAATCGGAATGGTGGCCGACATCAAATCGGAATCCCCGGCCGGCTTCCGTCGGAATCTAAAGGTTTCTGTGAGGTCGCGCACCGTCGTCGCGGCGCCTCGACGACGGTGCGCGACCTCACAGAAACCGGATTGAACGAAACCGCCGGCCGTAGGGCAACTATGGGGATAGTGGCGCTTCGCTGGGGTCTCGGCATCTGATTTTGGCGAACTGTATGGCCGCCATTTCGGCTTGGTTGGTCTGTTTCATGCCGGTGACGGTGTGCTGATCGTCGTAGGGTAGACCTTGATGGGTTCGACAGCGCTGGTTTCTTTGAAAGAGCGGCTTGACTCCGGCTTTACCGACAAAGCATTCACTGCCGGCACGCATGTCGCCGATCTACCAGATTGAATTTTCTTGGTTGAAGCGGTGACTGTTCATGAGGTGTCGTACCAGGTTGGGCGCCGCAGCGGGCGTGGTCCCGAGGTTACGGCGAGCGTGATCATCCTGCCGCCGCAGCATGGGCAGGTGTCTAATGGCGACACGGCTGGCGCACACGCGGCCACTACGTTGGCTGTGATTATGGGGCCGGGCGAAGGTACGGCCAGGAGCTTCCGGCAGAGGGTAATTTTGGCGGCACGGTGCCCGTTGGCGAGGAACCCATAATGGCGAATGCGATGGAAACCGTCGGGCAGGGTATGCTGGAGAAACCGGCGGATGAATTCATCTGCGTCGAGGGTCATGAGCTTGGTCTTGCCGTGATGGCGATAATCCTTCCAGCGGAAGGTAACTGATTGCTCACTGATCTCGGTGATCCGGGAATTTGAGATGGCGACGCGGTGGGTATAGCGGCTGAGATAGGCGAGGACCTGGGCTGGGCCGCCGAATGGTGGTTTGGCATAGACCACCCATTCGATTTGGCGCAGCGCCCGCAGCTTTGCTGCAAAGGCATCCGGTTCAGCGAGGCCCGTCAGATCGCCGAAGAAGCTAAGCTCGCCAGCTTCGAATGCGCCTTGCAACGCCGCGAGAAACAGCCAGCGGAACAGCCGCGATAGTACGCGGATCGGCAGGAAGAAGCCCGGCCGGCAACCCACCCAGCGCGCGCCGTCGAGCGATGGACCGCCGCCTGGCACAACGCAATGAACATGCGGATGGTGGTGCAGGTTCTGGCCCCAGGTATGGAGCACGGCCAGTAGCCCGATCTCGGCGCCAAGATGCTTGGCGTCCGCCGCAATCGTGCGCAGCGTCTCCGCCGCGGTCTTGAACAAGATGGTATAGACGACCTCCTTGTTCTGAAACGCCATCTCCGCCACCGGTGCTGGCAGCGTGAAGACGACATGGAAGTATGGTACTGGCAACAGATCGGCCTGCCGCGCCGCCAGCCAGGCGGCGCGGGCGTGACCTTGGCACTTCGGGCAATGGCGGTTTCTGCAAGAGTTATAGGCGCAACGGATTAGCCCACAATCCGAGCAGACCTCGGTGTGGCCACCAAGTGCAGCGGTTCGGCACAGTTCGATGGCGCTCATAACCCGCCGCTGAACGCGGTCCAGGTGGCCGTCATGCGCCCACCGATAGGCGGCGCCATGGCGGCGAAAAACGTCCGCAATCTCCAGATTTTTTGACACGATGGCCACCGGTCAAGGCGGTGGCACGACCTCAATCGTCAGTCGATCAAACGGGCTATCGGTCTGCCGGATCAGACCGCTCGAGACATGGGTATAGCGCGCCGTGCTGGATAAATTGCTATGCCCGAGGAGAACCTGAATGATCCGGATATCGGTGCCGCTTTCCAGGAGATGCGTGGCGAATGAATGACGCAACGTGTGTACGGTGACACGCTTGGCTAAACCGGACGCCGCGCAAGCGGACCGGCAAGCGGCATGCAAAACGTTCACTTCAATCGGGTTGGCAGGATCGCGTCCGGGAAATAGCCAATTCTTGGGCCGGGCAAGCCGCCAGTATGTGCGCAGAATGCCAAGCAGTTGCACCGACAGCATGACATAGCGATCCTTGCCGCCTTTGCCCTGCTGGACCCGGATCACCATCCGGCCACTGTCAATATTAGCGACCTTGAGAGAAACCGCCTCGGACGCGCGCAGCCCGGCGGCGTACGCGGTGGTCAGAGCAACACGGGTTCGCAGGCTTGGTACCGTTTCCAGAAAGACCAGAAAGATCGTGGTCGAGTAGCTGCCACCCCATGAACCTGGAAAACATTCTTCGCCAGATCCGACCCAATCGTCACAATCTCATCCATGGCTATGCCCTCCTATATTGACGGTCCTACATCTTACCGCAGATCTCCGCCGGTAAACGCCAGAAAGAGGGGGCGTTCCACACCATCAACATTGCACGCGATTTTACGATCTGCCTTTGGATACCATAGCCGCACGGCCCCGCCCCAGAGCAAAACCGTAATTCGTGACCGCTGCCGGTTAACTTGGCAATCAGCTTCTTCAACGCGGCCTACGTGTTCGTGATCGTTCCGTAATCACGCATCTCCTTTCGCAGGCTCGACTCCGCGACCGCAACGGCGATCATATCTTTATGCACATCAAGGCCAATGTAAGTGATAGAATTCGCCATGACCCGTCTCCTATGCATGAGGCTTGGCACCGGACAATCCAGCGCAACCCTCGAAATCCTGCATATTGTGAGACGGGCCACCCACCCTATCTCAGGCGAATATCTGGTCTAGGGCGACGTTCCATGACGTGTGCGGGGGGGGGGGGGGCAGCGGACCAGCCTCTCATGACCGGGAGGGGAAGATACCGTATAGACCGGACGCGCGTCCTTCGATCAATACGGCTTACGTGTTACGGCGTGGTCTGGCTATGCGTAGTTTGTATGGTTGTGGTGACAGGCGAGGTGGGAGACGGCGTTGTCGTTGTTTCCGTTGTCGTAGTGGTTGTCGGCGGCGGCGAACCGCCACAGCCGGCTAGCATGGTCATTGCCCCGAGCATTGCCGCGCCGGCGAGCAAACGGATACCTGATACTTGACGTTTCACGTTCATCTCCTGTGCTTAGTTGGTGGTTGAAGTCGTGGACTGGCTGGTGGTGGTGATCGGCACCGGCGGTGTTGTGGTCGTGGTGGTGCTGGTGCTGGTGCTGTCGCTACCCGAACCGTAGGCATTGCCATAGGTTGTCTTTTTGGAATCAACGGTATTACCATTGCCGTCGTTGGAGGATTTGGTTTCCGTCGTGCTCAACGTACCCGCCGGCGGTGCAACAACGGCAGGCACGCTCGTCGTCGTAGAGGACGTGGTGTCGGAAGACGTGGTCTGTGCGAAGGCGGCGCCGGTCATTAACAGAAACGCGCACGCACTCGCCGTAAGATATTTTTTCATAATAACCCTCCAAAATCATAACAGACCAGAAACCGTGCTATGTCAGCAGCGTCGGTTGTCTAATGCTCGATATGGGCCCGCACGGGCGACTGTGGCAGGCTCGGAAACTACCCATGGACGAAAGCTTGCCAGACGCAAACCAAGCGGACGGTAGGTCCGCGGGCCACTGCCAAATTGGCGTTCCTGTGAGTAGTTTCCGAGTCTAGTGTCTAAAACGCGACTATAGGAAAATAATGAACAGCATGTAGTCCCGCAAATTTATAGGGTTTCTAATTCTATAGCCTAGAGTGCGTGCTGCAGAAGGATATTACCATGAACGTAATCACCACGAACGAACAGGACCTGCACTCATATATGCGTACGGTAATTGTCGGTATCGCGCTATTGTTGAGCATGTCGTGGTGTGTCGAGTCGTTGCCTTCAGCGAATCTGTTTTCCAGTCATGCAAAATATTCTGATTCCAATTATATCGGATCGGTCTCGCCGGTGCGGATTGATGAGCATGAAGCTATCAACAACCTAATCGGTTTCCAATATGCCCCAGCGGGGCAGGCAGTAATTTTAAAGTAATTGATGCGGGTTGCGGCGGTATCTATATGCCCGGCATGCTGCCGGCAGAGTTAGAGCATGCTTTCAGAATCAGTGATTTGTACGTGTTTCATCATCATTGGCACGGAGGGGGCGCGACTGAAATCGCGTAAAGGTGCTGAGAGATAATGACGAACCGGTGGCATCCGGGAGTAAACGTAATCCGTTGGGCCAATGCGCTTATCGAGCGCGCAATTTTGATCGGAAATCAACTCGCGGACTTCATCATGGCCAGTGTGGCTCCGCCACTTATGAAACAGGCAGTAGATATGACTGCATGCGATTATCGCCGCATTCTCTTTTCTCTAAGTATATTCCGATGCTGGTATGGTCATGTTTTTTCGTGGCATTATCGAAACTTGGACGCTGAACTTAGCCCTTTGGGGCTACGAGCGCCGGGCCGCGCAAGCGGGTGGGTTAATATGTGTGGGGACAGAGGCAAAATGACTGCTTTAAAATTGAGCCTGGGTACGGTTGTCCTCGTTATGGCGAGCCAAAATGCGCTTGCCCAGCAGCCGATTGGCGGGGGCGGGCAGATTCAGCAGATTCCTCCCGCGCCGGTTCAGGAAAATTCAATTCCCGCGCTTCCGAGGCCACAGGAGCAGGCGGCACCTGCTCCTGTGGCCTCTGGAAGCAAATTTGCCGTCAAATCACTGCAGATAACAGGGCAGACCCGCTTTTCCGCTGCCGAACTGGTCGTGGTGTCGGGCTTTCAGCCGGGCCAGCAATTTACTTTGTACGATTTGCAAGTAATGGCCTCAAAAATTACCAACTACTACAATCAACGCGGATATTTCGTGGCGCGTGCCTATCTGCCACCGCAGGATATCACGGACGGGATCGTGAAAATCGCTGTGATCGAAGGCCGTTATGGACAGGTTGGTTTACGCAACCGGACGAATGTGTCCGATGTCGTGGTCGTTCGTATTCTCGGCGGCTTAAATCCTGGCGACACGGTTGAGAGCGCACCGCTGGAACGGCGCCTTCTGATAATTTCGGACCTACCCGGTGTCAGGGTGAACGCAACATTGGCTCCAGGGGCCGCGGTCGGAACTGCTGATCTGGTTGTTGGCGTGACGCAGAGGCCACGGATAGATGGCGACATTGAAGCCGATAACTGGGGAAATCCATACACCGGCGCCTATCGCGTGGGTGGAACCATAAATTGGAACGAACCTTTTGGGGTTGGCGACGTACTCAGTTTGAGGACTATGGAGTCGACGACTGGCGGCATGGACTATCTTCATGTGTCGTACCAGGCCCAGGTCGGAGATACGACAGTGGGCGCCGCGCTCACCGGGTTCAAATATCATCTCGGCAAACAGTTTACGAGCCTGGACGCTAACGGCACGGAGGGGATTGCCAGCGTCTACGCCAGCTATCCGTTGATCCGGTCGTACAACAATAATCTATACCTTCTGCTCGATTTCGATCAGAGGTTTTTTCGCGATAATATCGGCGCCACTTCGAGCACCACCAACAAGCGGGCCTCGGTGCTGACTCCTGGTATCAGCGGAAATTTTTACGATACTTTGGGCGGCGGCGGGTGGAATAACTATTCCGCTTATGCCACTTTTGGCGACCTCACCATTGAAACGCCCGCGACCCGGGCGGAGGATAGGCTCACCGCGCAGACCAATGGCAGCTACGCGAAACTGTCGGGTAGCGTCTCTCGGTTGCAGAACGTGGTTGGTCCGTTATCGCTCTACATGTCGGTGAGAGGCCAGATTGCCTCGAAAAACCTCGATATTTCCGAGAAGATGGAATTGGGCGGAGCAAACGGCGTGCGCGCCTATCCCGAAGCTGAAGCCTATGGTGATGACGGATATATTGCGACACTGGAACCAAGGCTGCAGCTGCCTCTGCCGCCGAGTGTACCGGGCCAGTTGCAGTTAATTGCCTTTGTCGATACCGGCTACGTCAAAGTTAACCATACCCCATTTTCGAACGCGGGAAATGGCCTGACCCGGACCGGAGCGGGAGCGGGCCTCAGCTGGTCTGATCCCAACAACTTCCTGCTAACGGCCACCTACGCCCACATGCTCGGCAATAACAAAGCGACTTCCTATCCCGATGACGCGGGGGAATTTTGGTTTGAGGCCGTTAAATTTTTCTAACGAAAACCCTGGCGGCGGATATTTCCCGCACAATCGCCGGACATAAAGGACCATCGCCATGGATAGCAATTTTTGCCCGATTATCGATGACCCGGCAAGGCATCTTATTAGCAGCGCTAAGAGCGCCAAGCTTAATCGGAAGGCGCCGTTGCTCGGTTCCACCGCGTTAACCGGAGGTGCGCGGCTGGCGATTTTGGGGCTTGTCGGCGTCCTCATGCTGGCGTCGCGGACGAATTCCTATGCCTTGCCCGTGAACGGGACAGTCGTAGCTGGCTCGGCCAATATTGCGAACACGACCACCATGGTTACAGTTAGCCAGACCAGCCAGAATGCGGTGATCAACTGGCAGAGTTTCAGCATCGGCCAGAATGAGGCTGTAACCTTCGACCAGCCGAACAGCAGCTCGGTCACCCTTAACCGCGTTGTGGGGGGCGATCCTTCGGCCATACTCGGTAGCCTGTCCGCCAATGGCCAGGTCTTTCTGGTGAACCCGAACGGGATTCTATTCGCCAAGGGCGCGCAGGTGAACGTTGGGGGGCTGGTGGCCTCTACGTTGGACGTCTCCAACGCCAACTTCATGGCGGGTAGTTACAAATTCGCCGGGTCCAGCGGTGCCGGGGTCTTTAATCAGGGCGCCATCACCGCAGGCAGTGGCGGCTATGTCGCGTTACTGGGGGCAAAGGTCGACAACGAAGGCGTGATTACGGCCCAGCTAGGCACGGTGGCGCTTGCCGGTGGAACTGCCATGACGCTGGATGTCGCGGGGAACCGCTTGCTCAATGTCGCCGTCAGCCAGGGCGCCGTTAATGCGCTGGTAACAAACGGCGGACTGATCCAGGCGAATGGCGGGCAGGTGTTGATGACCGCGCAGGCGGCCGGTGCATTGCTCAAGACCGTGGTGAACAACACGGGCGTTGTCGAAGCTCAAACCGTCGATGCCCGCAATGGCACAATCAAGCTGCTTGGCGACATGCAAAGCGGTACCGTGAACGTGGGCGGTACCCTAGATGCCAGTGCCCCCAACGGTGGCAACGGCGGGGTCATCGAAACATCAGCGGCGCAAGTGAATGTCGCGCCACAGGCAAAAGTTACCACTGCCTCGGCCAAGGGGCTGGTTGGCAGTTGGTCGATTGATCCGGCGGATTTCACCATCGGCAGCGCCACCGGCGACAATATTTCCAACACCACACTTTCACAGGATCTGGTAACGAGCAATATTACCATCAGCACATTGCCTGGTGCGATCCCTGGAACGACCGCTGGGACGCCGCCAACGACGATTATGACTCCGTCACCGACCGGTACCGGTACCGGCGACATCAACGTCGGCGACATCGGCGTCGCCAGCGCCAGCGACGCGGTCAGTTGGACGGCATCCTCGAGCCCAACCACGCTGACGTTGGACGCTTCCGGCAATGTGAACATAAACGCGAATATTACCGCCACGAAAGGAAATTTGGTGGTGTGTTGCGGACTCGACGTGAACGTGGATGCGGCCATTACTACAACTAATGGCAGTATGTAATTAAGTGCCGGACAAAACGTGAACCTGAATTCGGACGGGGCGATAACCACGACTGATGGCAACATGACGATCTGCGCTGGATACAACATTAATGTGAATGCTGCCCTTACGCTCACCAGAGGTGATACCACAATTCCCGCGCAGGGCCTCGGCTTGGCGCCCGGAATGGTGCTGATTGCAGGCAATAGCGGGACCGGACCGGGCGTTGCCGGCGGCACCGTGATTTTTGGGGCTCTCACGCCACCCGTTACCGTCACGGGGCCAAATGCACCGGTCTTGATTGATTACAATCCCGTGTCGTACACAGTGCCAACAAATTATTCCACGCACTTCACCTTGACCAAAGGTGCCACGCTGACGGAAAAGATGCTGGTATTCCCGGCCGCGAGCAAGACTTACGACGGTACGGATGTTGCAACGCTCCTGGGATTCAACGGAACCCCTACCGGGGTCACTTTGGTTAAAGGTACCGGCGCAACCGCTGTTTACGATAACACCGGCGTTGGAACAAATATTGGTATTACCTTTACCGGTTATACTCTTGGTGGTCCGGACGCCGCCAACTATACGCTTGCCGATAATTGCTGCGTGACCGGGTCCAGAACGACCGGGACGATCATCGCGGCGCCCACGCCGACACCAACTCCGACACCAACTCCGACTCCCACGCCTACGAGCACACCCCCGGGTGTGATCCCTGTGTTACCGCCGCTGGTGATCGTACCGCCCGCACCTGGGGTAACTGTGATCAAGGGTGGTGTCAGGATGCCACCACCACCACCGGCTCCGGTTGTGGTGCCGCCGCCGCCGGCGCCGCCGCCCGTGTTGCCACCGAAGCAAGATCGCTACTAAGTGCGGCGTGTGCTTGTAAGGCGAATGGCGATGGTCACGAAGATCATCGCCAGCGGCGCTCTGTTGGCTTCATTGCTAGTTTTGCCAGCTTGTTCGTCCATTGCTCCGCCACGGAATGTTACGGATATGCCTGTGACCAGCGGGGCCATGCCAGCCGATCCAGACATCTCCATCGGGCGCCCGCTATTTGCAGCATCCGCTGGCGTGGAGCAGCCGCAAAGGGCGGATTTTCTCGGAGAGGTCCCCTCGGAGGACGCCCGGCGCGTGGCTGACTGGGTGGTGAACTCGGGTGATAATGACGGCTTGCCGTTTGTCATCATCGACAAGCTCCGGGCGAAAGTATTTATCTTCAACAAAAGTGGCCGTCTGCTCGGCGCCACTCTGGCGCTCCTGGGCAAGGCGCGTGGCGATGACAGTACCGCAGGTATTGGCCACGAAAAACTATCGGCGATAGGCCCTGATGAACGGACAACGCCCGCCGGCCGGTTCGTGGCCGAGCTGGGCCGTGACTATGAGCACGGTGTGCTTTGGGTCGATTACCATGATTCCATCGCCTTGCATCGTGTGATCCGCGGCACCCCCGGCGATCATCGATTTCAGCGATTGGCGACGACATCTGCCTTAGACAAGCGAATTACCTATGGCTGCATCAACGTCCCGATAAAATTCTACGATGACGTGGTGCTCGAAACATTTGCCGATACGACCGGCATTGTTTATATTTTGCCGGACACCAAAACGATTCAGGAAGTCTTTCCGAAAGCTTGTAGCGCCGAGGGCGTGATCGGCAACGGTTCGCTCCAGACATGCTGAACGGCACGCAGGAAACGAGGAGCCCTATGGAACTGATCTGTTATCTCCATCCTGGGTGGGCACCGCTTATCAGACCGGCGCCCGCGCGGCGCGCCTGGATGGATAATACCCCGGAGTCCTTCGCCTACCGGTGTTTGCCACTCAACATTGCCAATGCGCACGGTTGGGAGGTACTGACCCCCTTCGCCTTCGATGCGATGTGGAATGGCGAAACGGGCGCGGACGCGGTCACCATCCGGCCGGAACCGGGGGCAAATCCGGAGCGTGTTCCGGTGTCGTTATTCGGCCAGGGGGTGATTACATTCCATATCGAAGGGATCTTCCGTACCCCAGAGGGCTGGAACCTCTGGGTGGGTGGTTCGCCCAACCGGGCGAAAGACGGCATCTCGCCGCTGTCTGGCATTGTCGAGACCGATTGGTCGCCGTTCACCTTCACCATGAACTGGCGCTTCACGCGGCCAGGCCACTGGGTACACTTTGACGCGCTAGAGCCCCTGTGTTTTCTCTTCCCTATCGAGCGGGCAGCGATCGAATCCTTTTTGCCAAAATTTGAACCTTTGGACGCCGATCCGGCCACGATGGAGCGCTTCCAGGCGTGGAGCCGGGCGCGGGATGAATTCCAGCTACGGATGCAGACCAACCCTCCGCGCACTCCGGCTGAACGCTGGCAGAAGCATTACTATCTCGGCATCGACGCCAGTGAAAAAAGTCTCGCCAAAGGCCATCTCACCAAGCTGCACTTGCAGCGGTTTGATACAAGCGCCGCTCCTCAGGTTCCCACAGCGCCCGAGGATGACACCACACTGCCGGCGTCATCGCCTACCGGGCAGGACACTCCCGCGGCCGCACCGCCAGCAGAGGTTACGGCCCTGCGCTTGGCCCTCGCCAAACGGGAGTGGTTGCTGGAGACGCTTGAGCGCCAACGTGACCTGGTTCCTGGCTTGACCGCTATCCAGCGGGTTTCTGGACTCAGCGGCGAGGCATTTCTGGAGCGATATTATGCGGTGAACCGGCCGGTGATCCTGCAAGGCGAAATGGCAGATTGGCGGGCGCTGACGCGTTGGACGCCGGAGTACCTCAAAGCTGCGATCGGCTCCCAGCCAATCGAATTTCAGGGCGGGCGATCCCTCGACCAGCGCTTCGAGATGTACAAGGATGCGCATCGGCGTGAAGCGCCCTTCGACGCTTTTATTGACCAGATCCTGCGGCCCGGTGCAGGAAATGATGCCTACCTTACCGCCTACAACTCGGAGCGCAACGCCGAGGTTTTGGCCGTGCTGCATAACGACCTCGGTTTTCTTGATAAGTTCCTTGATCCTCAATCCGCAGTTCCCAACGGAATGATGTGGATCGGGCCAGAAGGTACCGTGACATCGCTCCACCACGACCTCACCAATAACTTCATCGCGCAGATAGTTGGCCGCAAACGCATTAAGCTCGCGCCCGCGTCTGAGGTGGGTAAGCTTTATAACCATAAGCATGTATTCAGTGAAATTTCGGATCTTGAAGATCATAGTATAAATTTGGCCCTTCACCCCCGCCTGACGGAGCTTCGTTTGTATGATGTGTTGCTGGAGCAGGGAGAAATCCTTTTCATGCCGCTGGGCTGGTGGCATCAGGTGAAGGCTCTTGAATTCAGCGTAACCACCACTTTCACCAATTTCCGCTGGCGCAACGACTCATACGTAAACTACCCTCAGGAATAATTGGCTGGAAATCCCTGGGCAGTTCACTTTCCACAAGCGCCTAAGCCTTCAGTAGAACGTCCTTAAGATTGTTAACAAGATAGTTAACTGTCGGTGGTTTCGTGTCCCCGCAACCATCTTGATTTACTCAACCAGAACAGAAACAGAACCGTCCGTGGAAACACAGGCGGTTTTGTCGTTTGCGGCCGATAAAGCCAGAATTCCCGCCCGCGCGCTGCGGATCTCGATGCGAAGCTCGTCCTTCTCGGGGATCAGGCGAACCTCGTCGATCAGCGTGCGGATGATGCTGAACGCCTCATCCTTGGTTGCCGGCTCGGCCAGCGCGGTGTGCAGCGCCGCCACCTTCTCGTGGTAAATTTCTGCCAGGTTGGGATGCAGCATCGGCTCACGGGCGGGCTGGTTGGCGAGCAGGCCGTTCAGCTCATCCTCGCGGGCTTCGAGCGCGCTCATCTCGTCCTTAAGCGCGCGCCGCGGCGCAGCCAAACAGGGTGGCGCTGATCTTCGAATAGCCGCCGCCGCAGACGCCGCAGCGCATCAGCCCGGTGAGCAAATGCTTCGGCCGCTGGTGTGACCAAAAGCCGGTCTTGGCGGCGGAGGAGGTGGTAATGCCGGCGCTTGTCGCGGTGCCGGCATCATTCTCGCCACCGCCGGCGCTGGAGGCCAAGGCACGGGATAAGGCAACCGAACGCCAGGGGCCAGCATCACCCGCCCCCTTGGCGCGCATCCACCCCGTCTTGCGCGGCTCGTTGCCAAGAAGCGTATCAAGAAAATCGCCCGCCGACGCCGCAACACGAGACTGCGTGAACAACGGACGTATACGGCCCTTCACATCCCGGAGCGAAGACGCCCAAAGCTCCAATGTCTCTTCAACAGATGCGCCGCCACTTATCAGAGTCTGAATCATGGTTGCCCATTGATTCAGAACTCGCGATAAAATGCAACTGTAGTGCTAAGGCGCAAAAAGTCCCCGGAATTACCGGTTCCATGGGCCATCGACGGCAAACCTGAAGCATGTTAAGTTGAATAGGTGCTTTATAGGGATTTATCATTTTTGAATGAAAATATAAAATGCCACTAAGCGGCTTTCCCCGGTCTAAAGCAACCAAGTATTCTCCGCGTAAAAAAGTGTCGCGGGAGGGAGTGCCGGTGGATGCACTGGATCGCTTTCCAGTCGTCGGCATAGGGGCCTCCGCAGGCGGGTTGGACGCCTGCCAGAAGTTTATAGCGGCGATCCCGCCAAATAGCGGCATGGCATTCATACTTGTTCAGCATCTGGATCCAACTCATGAGAGCATGATGGTGGATCTGCTGAAAGGTCTGACCTCCATTCCCGTGGTTCAAGCAAATGAAGGCATGCTGATTGAGCGCGACAATTTTTATATCATACCACCGGGCTCATATCTTGCCGCTGACGCGGGGGTGCTTCATTTGTCGCCACCTCTGTCACGCCCTGGCGTCCGCATGCCGTTTGATTTTTTGCTGCTTTCGCTCGCTCAACATTATGGAAGCGACGCTGCAGCCGTTGTTTTATCCGGCACGGGAACCGATGGCAGCCTAGGGGGACAGGCGATCAAGGCACATGGCGGCGCGGTGTTTGTTCAGGAACCTGGCGAAGCAGATTACGATGGCATGCCACAAAGCGCCATTCAAGCGGGATTGGCCGATTTTGTTCTACCTGTATCTGATATCCCTGAGGCACTTATGGGGCACGTTAAAAAGGGCATTGCGACCAGAAGGATGGCATCTGCGGTGGGTGTAGCCCATATATCATTACGCAAAATAATAGACCTGCTGCACGTTAAAACTGCTCATGATTTTACCCTCTACAAGGAGGGGACATTACAGCGTCGTATTGAACGGCGCATGGCCATGGCGTCGATTGGCGCCAACCGCATGGATGAATATCTAAAATTGCTCGAAAGTGATGAGCATGAACTGAACTTACTGGCAAGCGACTTACTGATCAACGTCACGAGTTTTTTTAGGGATACTAAAGTTTTCGACCTGCTGGCTAAAAACTATATCCCAGTGCTGGTCAAAAAATCAGAACCGAATAAGCTCTTGCGTATTTGGGTCGCGGGCTGCAGTACGGGTGAGGAAGCGTACTCCCTGGCGATTTTGTTCCTTGAGGAAATATCGGCATCCAAAAGTAGCATAAAGCTTCAGGTTTTTGCGTCGGACATTGATGCGGACGCCGTTGCGTTGGCGCGGGAGGGGCTATACCCCAATACGATTTCTGGCGAGGTTTCCGCGGTCCGGCTAGCTCGCTTTTTTATCAAGGAAGAGCATGGGTTTAGGGTTGTTCCTGAGCTGCGCGCCTCCGTGATATTCACTGTGCAGGACGTTCTCACAGATCCACCTTTTTCCAGAATAGATTTCGTTTCTTGCCGGAATCTTCTAATTTACCTTCAATCTAAAGCTCAGGAAAGGGTTGTTAGCAATTTCGACTTTGCTTTGCGTGACGGCGGCATATTGCTGCTTGGCGGGGCGGAGACGGTAGGTGTATTGAACGGCCGCTTTGAGGCGCTTTCAAAGCAAGACAGGATCTATCAGCATAATAGCGGCCGGCACCCTGGCGAATTTGGCTTCCTTGTTAATGCCGGTGACATAACACGCATGCCATCACGCCCAAGCCAAAGCAGCCTTGTACCCCGGCAAACGGCACTTTCCGAGCTTTGCCGGAGACTCGTGCTTGATACCTTTGCGCCAGCCGCGGTGCTTATCAACGATAAGAATGAATGCCTTTATTCGCTGGGGCCGACAGATCGTTATTTACGTCTGGCGCCGGGCCATCCGACGCATGACTTGCTTGCCATGGTGCCATCCAACTTGCGCGCAAAACTCCGTTCGGCAATTCACAAAGCCACCCAGGAGATTGTGCGTGTTGCATTTGAGGGGGGAGAGGTTCTCCACGATGGTGTCGTCACCCCCTTTAGTATTGATGTGCAGCCTGTCTCGAACGAAAGTGAGCCGCTGGTTTTGGTCTGCTTTGTTGATGCGCAGCCAAAGCATGCGCAGACGGCCGGGATTCACGATGATCACGAGCAGTCTCCGAGAATTTCTGCTTTGGAGCGTGAGCTGCAGGGGGTACGCGCTGAACTCCAGGGAGCGATCCGCAATCTGGAAATATCGGGCGAGGAACAGAAGGTAATTAATCAGGAAGCACTTTCGGTCAACGAAGAATATCAATCGACCAATGAAGAGCTGCTGACCTCAAAAGAGGAACTCCAGTCTCTCAATGAGGAACTCACAGCACTTAATAGCCAATTGCAGGAGACCTTGGAACGCCAGCGGACGACGGCCAATGATTTGCAGAACGTCCTCTATAGCACCGACGTTGCAACGCTTTTCCTGGACCTTCATCTTAATATCAGATTTTTTACCCCTGCTACAAAGGTGCTTTTCAATCTGCTGCCTGGCGATATCGGCCGACCACTCACAGATATGCATTCCCTGGCATCCGATGACACATTAGCATCTGACGCCAACGCCGTACTGCTAAGCGCGCAGCCATTTGACCGCGAAATATCAACACCGAATGGTCTGTGGTTTATCCGCCGGACCATGCCCTATCGCACGCATGATGATGGCATCGAGGGTGTCGTTATAACCTACACCGACATTACTGAACGCAAAGCAACCAAGGAGCGGCTGGAAGAAGCGACAAAAGCCGCAGATTTGGCTAATTTGGCAAAGTCCCGCTTTCTCGCCGCGGCCAGTCATGATTTGCGTCAGCCATTGCAAACACTGGCCCTTGTACAAGGGCTCCTGGGTAAGGAGGTGCTCGGCGAGAAGGCCCAAAAGCTCATAAAGCTATTCGACCAAACTGCAGACTCAATGTCCAGCATGGTCAACACATTGCTGGATATTAATCAAATTGATGCTGGCATCGTCCGTCCCGAGATCATCAGCTTTCCCCTGAGTGATGTTCTGGTGCGGTTGCAAGGTGAATTCGAATACCTTGCGCAGGTTCAGGGTCTTATCTTTCACATCGTACCGTGCAGCCTCATTGTTAGGAGTGATCCACGGCTACTCGAACAGATGATACGAAATCTCCTTGCCAATGCGCTAAAATATACCTCCGCGGGTAAAGTGTTGCTCGGGTGCCGCAGGAATAAAAACAACGTCAGAATCGAGATATGGGATACAGGCATTGGCATCCCGAATGCGGATATCGAGCATATCTTCGAGGAGTATTTCCAGCTTGATAACGCCGCCCGCGAGCGGAGCCGTGGGCTTGGGCTTGGGCTTTCGATTGTGCAGCGGCTTAGTGCGTTACTTGGGCATCCCGTGCATGTTAAATCACGGCTGGGCCTCGGGTCGGTCTTCTCAATCGACCTTGTGCTTTCGGGAGCTGAGCTAGAGCTGCCTTCAGCCAATTTGCAGATTGCATCGCCGGTGTGGTTGCAAAAGGGGGAAGGGCAAAAAGGCAGCTTACTTGTTGTTGAAGATGACCCTGAACTTCGGGGGTTGCTTGAAATCCTTTTGAAGAATGAAGGTTATCATACCGCGATGGCGGCTGATGGCGTTATCGCACAGGACATGGTTGCTCGGGGCGCCGTTGCACCGGACCTTATCCTTGTGGATTTCAATCTGCCAAACGGGCCTAACGGCATAGAAACCAGTCATAAAATCAGGTCGGTGCTGGGGCAGGATATTCCGGTTATTGTTCTGACCGGGGATATTTCGACCGATACCTTGCGCGGCATCGCACAAGAGAATTTCCTGCATCTCAAAAAGCCGGTTAAATTACCGGATATTAATTCAGCCATCGAGAGGCTTCTTGCCGGAGCTCACTTGGGTAAGAAAAAACCGCCAATCGGCATGCCGCATACAGCCAGTGTAACAACGCCTCGCACCATCTTTATCGTGGATGATGATGCGGGCATTCGTGAGGCCATCCGGGTTATTTTTGAACAAGAAGGCTGGCGAGTTAAGGACTATGTGTCCGCGGAAGCTTTTCTTGATGCGTATCGGGCTAAGAATCGGCCGACCCAGAGCCAAGCAGAGATTACATGCCTTATCATTGACGCTTATCTGCCGGGCATGAGTGGGCTTGAGCTGCTGCAATCTTTGCATGAAAACGGCGACCAACTGCCGTCTATTATGATTACCGGAAATGGTGACGTGCAAATGGCGGTAAAGGTGATGCGCGCCGGTGCTTCAGACTTTGTCGAAAAACCGGTGAGTTACGTTGAACTGCTGGCGAGCGTTGCTCGTGCGGTGGAACAATCCGCCGACGTGGTGAAGCAATCTTTCTGGCAGGAGAGCGCTACAACCCACGTCGCGGGCCTCACGTCCCGCCAGCACCAGATCATGGAAATGGTTATTGCTGGGCACCCAAGTAAAAATATCGCTGCCGATCTTGGCATCAGCCAACGCACTGTTGAAAATCATCGCGCGGCCATTATGAAAAGAACGGAATCTAAGTCAATTCCCGCACTTGCGAGAGTGGCATTTGCCGCAGGAATGAAAACGAGCAGAAAGCCGTAGCATCATCCATGAACTTAGTTTTTGCGGAACAGTCCTCCGGCAATCAACACAACACCCAGTAATATGGCGCCGCCGCTGAGAAGGGGCGGGATTGTGTGTGGGGTATCTTCCTGGGTCTGAATTTTCAAGGTCCCAATCTGGGCAACATTGTTTGTATCCCGCGTCGTGAACGTCGGTATAATAACGGCGGCCAAACCAACCATCAGTACGACGATCCCGATGACGATAAGAGGTGATTTTGCAGTGCTCATCGGAATCTCCTTTTTTTAATCATATTGAATTTAATCCCATGAAATGGCACTATAAAAAAGTGCAGTCCACGAAATATCCCGATAACTCACCGAACAAAATGCGGCATCAGCCCGATTAAGCCAACAATAATTAAGTAAAAAGCAACAACATAATTAAGTAATCGCGGCATCATAAGTATCAAAATACCGGCGAGTATGGAGATGATCGGTGTTAACAAGACCATTTGTAGATACATATTATGGTGACTCCTTGGGCATTACATTCATAGTTCCTGCAGGCCCACCGGGGTATCATGGGAGCGGACGCGGGGGAGCGAACCCACTTTATACGAAATCTTTGTTGTCATTTGCTAGCATCGGAAACTACCTACATCAAATGCTCACCGGGCGATTGAATTACTTTAAGTAGATTCCGAGCCTGACTTACCGTACGTTGCTGCATTAGAATTCTTTCACTTGATAGACGAATCCATGCGTCCTGACGTATTTATCATTGTGATAAGGATAGTGTACTATGCACAAGTTCATCTTAGTGGGCTTTGTCCTGGCCGCGACGGCAGCTTACGGCGAACGTTCTTCCATACCTTCCGACGTTGCGGGCAATATCTTGAACGCATCGCCGGAGTTGGCAAACCAACTGCCGGCCCCGCCCGCTGATGCTGTCACGGTGAATGCCCTGCTGGGCGCCGCCAGCTCGGCCCTGCAGGGCAGGCCAAACCGGTGAAGCACAGGAGGCGCTGGAACAGGCCGAGACCAGGGCGCTGGATCGCTCCGTGCCGCAGAACGCCTGTAATAATATGATCATGGATCCGTTGGTCACTGATATATCCCAAGCCCGCCAGGCATTCGGGATGAAGGATATTCCCGGTACACTTCGGGCGATTGGGGCCGCCCAGGCTCTAGCCGGCAATATCTAATGGATCTTAAACCGGTTTCGCTATTAGGGCTGTTGGCCGGGCTTCTCGCGGGGCACGCGGCCGAGGCACAAACGCCTTCACCTTTGGCCGAATGGCAGTATTCATCAGGCATTCAGTTGCAGCGTCTTTTCGAGCCCAGCATACCAAATTGGGAGGTGGAGTTAGGGCTAGGCTCCCAATTTGCGCCTGTCAGTGACGGCTTGCAGCGCTACCAGGTACAGCCGGGACCGGCGCTTGATATTCGCTACAAGGATGATGCATTTATTTCTACAGGCGAGGGAATCGGGGTCAATCTTCTGTCCTTCTCGCATTTTCGGGTTGGCGCTGCGGTCTCGTATGACCTTGGACGGCCAATGCACAATGATGGGAAGGCCCTGAACGGCCTTGGCAACATCAATCCAGCTCCCGAGGCAAAAATATTTGCCAGCTATGCTCTGGCAAAAGGCTTCCCGCTGACGCTTCGCGTCGATATCCGCCGCCAGTTAGGCGCCACCAATGGATGGGTGGGAGATGTCGGTGCCTATATGCCGTTACCCGGTAGTTCCGAGAGCTTCGCATGGTTCGCTGGCCCTAGCCTGACGTTTGGTGACCAGCGCTATATGCAGAGGTATTTTGGTGTAAGCCAGGAGCAGTCGTTAGCTTCCGGTTATCGGCAATATAAAAGTCATGCCGGCTTTAAATCTATCGGGTTCGGTGTCTCGGCTGCCTGGCTAATTACGCCGCATTGGATCGTGGATATGAGCGGCACCGTCAACCGATTGCTGGGGAGTGCCGCGGAGAGTCCGATTACCGAGGTGAGAACCCAAGCCGTGGTTTCATTCTCCGTGCTCTATAAATTTTAAAGGATATTTATTGTGTTGCATAAACGAATGGTTTTCATCGTGCTATCGGCTTCGCTTATCACACTTGCTGGTTGCGGCTATTCACCGGGCCACCGGGCGCTGACAGGCGGCATGATCGGCGCAGGCGCGGGAGCCATCGTGGGTGCGGCTACGGGTATGGGTGCTGGAACTGGCGCCCTCATCGGCGGTGGCGCGGGCGCATTGACCGGTGCCGCAACCACGCATAACCAACTCAATTTGGGGAATTGAGCAGCCTTCAATCCAAGCGAATTCCGCGCACGGACTTTTCGGGGTTTGCCAACCAAGGGCATCTCGTGAGCGGTTTGCGGCTTGGGTTTTCAGGTTCTGGCTCCAGTGACGGGCTGCGCCAAGGCAGCGTGCATATGTGCGAGCGGTGCCGCGTAAGCATTCGGCGTGGGCCGCAGGGCTATAGCTGTAAAATCGCGTGCAGTGTTGATGGTATGGAACGCCCCCTCTTTCTGGCGTTTACCGGCGGAGATCTGCGGTAAGATGTGGGACCGTCAATATAGGAGGGCATAGCCATGGATGAGATTGTGACGATTGGGTTGGATCTGGCGAAGAATGTTTTCCAGGTTCATGGGGTGGCAGCAGATGGCCGCGTGGTTGT
>NZ_BSOS01000004.1 GCF_030160635.1 Acidocella aquatica
GTGCCTCAAGCGCGCCTATGGTCTGACGCGCTGCACCTGGCGCGGGCTCGACCACTTCAAGTCCTATGTCTGGTCGTCGGTCGTCGCCAACAATCTCGCGCTCTTCGCCCGCCTCAAAAGGGCCTAGCCAAAAATCAGCCGCGTCGATCGCATGACCGGCGTCCGCCGGGCGATCCCTCTTGCCCGCATTCCAGGCAAATACACCGTTCTCCCTACAATCCCGGCTGTCGCGTCACAATATCGCCCGGCCAAGCCCAAAATCGACAATCGAAGTCGATCCAAATTGCGCGCAAAGGCACCGTCGACGCCAAAAACACCGTGTATATGGCCGGACACTAGGCTACTGGCCGCATAGCCAGACATCATCAACCGGCGGGATTCTATCTTAACTCCGGCCAGTTCCTGTCCAAGCTTTTGGGACCACCTCACTCGTCGTAAGCGGTACGTCCGTCATGTGTCCTTTATGGTTTCCGTCCCCTCATTCGCTGAGCGCCCGATCGCGGCGGCAATCGGACTGAACGGAGGCTCCATGTTGAGTGTGTGTCTCAAGGGAGAGTTCGACGAACGAAACCGTGCCCGGGATAACAGAGCCTCCAGCGGGCGCTTTATCCTTCACATCCAAATCAGGACGGACTACATTGTGGGCATGGAAGACGAATCCCTAGCGGTCCCGCCAATCCACATCGACGATCTGATGACCTCACTTGCCCGGAGCAAGGATCAGGCTGCGCGTGATGAAGGCCGGTCCGGTGGAGATATCCTGGCCGAAGCCAGGGCTATGCTGTCAGGCAACAACAATCTTAAGCCAAAACCGCTCGAAAAGCTGACTATTTCCACAAATAATGCCTGAACTGAAGCTAACCGAAGATGCCGAGCGCCAGTTCTGGTCGCTTGAGCTGAATTATACGCTCAAAGGCTATGATCTGGCTCTGCTGCGGCTATTCGCCGCAGTCGACTTTGCCATAGAACCAGCAAACCTCAGTCGGCACCTTTTCGTTCCAGCACCCCGGCCGGCACCTGAACTGGCCACACTTGGCCAACGCTGGATGCTGCACAATAGGTATCGGTTCGCGTACAGCTCTGAGCAGCCACCGATGATCACCGCGATCATTTACGCTAACCTCGATATCATGAGGCACACCAACCACCTGTTGCCGCGAGTCTGACTAACCACTTATCCTTTTTTGCGACTCGGAAAAGCCCCCATTAGGCGCAACGAAAAGTTATCCACATTTCCCCTGGGACTCTACATGGGCGGACAAAATGCTGGGAGTTTTCCCCTAAATATACCGGGACTTTATATAGGTACCGAGGGACTTTATGTTGACCGACTCGCACTAGAATCGCGTTATACAGGGACTCTACCTTTACATACTAATACTAGAATCAAATACTTCTTCAAATAGTTCCTCAACATAAAGTCCCTGTTGCACTCTCAGCAACTTTTGTGGTGTGGATGAAGAAGAAAAAGGCTCATGGAGAAAGTGCTTGGGTGAGGTTCACCAACTAATCTCGACCTACGGTGCAGCGGAAGCCAAAAAGATGGCTGACAGCAAGCTCGAACGTCAGTGTTTTGAAGCTGCAGAAGCAGTCATGGGAGATGACCGCTTCGACCTCAATGTGCTGCACAGTGGTTTCGCCATGACGGGGCTTCCCCACAAATCCATCAAAGATCTGGTTTGGGAACGCGCCGGTGGCCAAGACAACGAGGTGACCCTGCTGATCGAAAGCGGACACTGGCAGGATAAGCGGCCGGTTGGCATTCCGTACGGCAGCATCGCCCGCCTAATTTTGATTTACCTTTCCAGCGAGGCAATCGCCAATAACTCTCAAGTCGTAGAGCTCGGCACCAACATGAAGTCCTTTCTTGGGCGCATGGGGATCTCGCCGGGCGGAAAAAGCCGGCAGATCGTGAAGGATCAAAGCCAACGTCTGTCGATGTGCAACCTAACTTTTTTCACGAAGCGGAACCGTGGAACGCTCGTCAATAAGGGGCAATTCGTCAAAAACGCATTCATCCCCGATGCGGAAACCGACAATCAACCAAGTTTCTGGCAACCCACGGTCGAGTTGGACGACGCTTTCTTTCAATCGCTCAAAGACCACCCTCTCCCCCTTCGTGAGGCGGCAATTCGGCAGCTGTCCGGACGGTCGATGGCGTTGGATCTCTACGTCTTCCTGAGCTACCGCCTGCACGTCCTTACCAAGCCAACCCCGGTCTCCTGGGCGGCCCTTTATCAGCAATTCGGCGCGGGTTTCGCCAAGCAATGGGTATTTGTGCAGGGCATTAAGGCTCCGTTGAACCTGGCTCTGGCGGCCTACCCAGAGGCCAATGTCGATATCACGGAGAAGGGGCTGATCCTTCATCCCAGCGAGAGCCCTGTGCCTAAAGTGCACCCGCGGGCAGGCCGCTTAAAGCTTACGAGCCTCTAGTTTCTGATCGGCTGAAGTTGACGCGCATCGCGCGCTAACCGGCTGCATGAATCAGCTTCTCATCAAAGCGTTAGAGCCTTCAGGTTCGCGCCCTTGCGTATATCGCGCTCTTACACCAAACCAACGAGATCAGCCCACATAGAGTCCCCCTCCAAACCGTGGAGAGGAAGCCAACCACATAATTTCCCCCTATCACGACCCAACGAGTTGAGGGGCTCGCGTCGCTGATCTGCCTCGAAGAGTTAGAGTCGGCGGTTATCACACTGGGATTAAACAATAAGTTCGGGATTGAGGGACTTTATATGGGCCAGCCCTCGAAAATGCCGACCTGAACAATTTCTTTTCCGTCCGAGTCGCGCAGATTTGGCTGTTTTTTTCGTATTTCGACGCCAGAAAGGTTGATAAGGGAGCCTAAAAGGGACTCTATGTGGGCCTTGAGTAAGAAAACCAAGGAGTCGCGCCGACATGGGGGACTCTATATGGCTGGGTGCGCTAGACGTCACGAACCAAACCAGTGACCTCGCCATCGCCAATCTGCGTTTGCGCATTTGGGCCCAGTTAGCCGGTCGGCGCCGGAATGGCCAAAATTTGGAACGTCTGATGAACACGGCCTCCGCAATTGATTGTTGCGTTGAATAGTGGGAGGTTCTGCTCGTTGGGAGAAAGAGCTGTGGTTGGTAGTGGCGAGACAGATCTGGCGGCATCATGGAGCCTCAGCTTTGAGGATGGAACGATGTTGGCGGCCAAGCTGCCGTCCGTGCGGCTGGGATTTGCGGTCCAGCTCATGATGTATCGGCGCATTGGTCGCTTTGTCCTGCATGCGGAAGCGCTTTCGGGTGACGCGATTGCCTATCTGGCCGAGCAGACTGAGACCAAGGTTGCGGATCTGGCTGATTATGACTGGCTCGGTCGGTCGGGCCGTCGTCATCGTGCCGAGATCCTGGATCATCTTGGTTTTCGTCGCGCTGCAAGGCAGGATCTGCGTGATGCTACTGCCTGGGCCAGAGCCGAACTCTGCCCGCTTGGGCTATCGATTGCCGATATGGAGGAGCGGCTGCTGCTCTGGTTCGTCAATCTGCGGGTTGTCGCTCCTGTCGGAGAGACGCTCGTTTCCTTGATCGCCACTGCCCGGCGCACCTTCGAGGACCATTTGCTGGGGGCGATCACCGCCTCGCTTTCCGCGGAGCATCGACGCCAGCTCGACGCAGCACTGGCCGATGATGATAGCGTGACCGGCTTTTCCAGCTTGAAGGCTGACCCGGGCCAGCCCAATCTCGACAATATTCTACTCATGGCGCGGCGGCTTTCCTTCGTGAAGGGACTGTCTCTGCCATCCTCGGCCATGCCGGATGGAGGTGATCCGGTCAGACGTGTGCTCCGGCGCCGCGTCGCGAACGAGACGGCCTGGCGAATGCGGCAGCATCCTGATGGTCGCCGCCACGCCTTATGCGCGCTCTTCCTGGTCCACCGCGAACGCGAGCTCACTGATGGGCTGGTCGATCTGCTCGTCGAGGTCGTTCATAAGGTTGGCAGACAAGCCAAAAACCGTGTGATCAAGACTCTCGCTGGCGAGATCGAGCGGGTCCATGGCAAAGAAGGGTTGTTGGTCAAGATTGCCGAGGCCGCCTGCCTACAGCCTGAAGGCATGGTGCGCGACGTTGTGTTTCCGGCAGCTGGCGGCGCGAACGTGTTGGCGGCGATCGTGCGCGAACATAAAGCGTCAGGCGGTTTCGAGAGACGGATCCACGGGGTGCTCCGTGCCTCGTACCTGCGCCATTATCGCCGGATGCTGCCCGCCGTGCTGGGGGTGCTGGAATTCCGGTCTAACAATGCGGTGCACCGCCCGGTGCTCGACGCGATCGATTGGCTGCGCCGCACCGGCGATGACAACCGCCGGATCATTCGCCCTGAAGATGGCGTGCCGCTCGACGGCGTGGTCCCGTCCAAATGGCGTGACCTGATCCTGGAGAAAGACCCGGCAGGTGGCTTGCGGGTCAACCGCGTCAATTACGAGATCTGCGTGTTGAGGGCGCTTCGCGAGCGCCTGCGTTGCAAAGAAATCTGGGTGGTGGGCGCGGATCGTTACCGCAACCCCGATGACGATCTGCCGCAGGATTTCGAGGCTCGGCGCGCCGACTATTATCGAGAGCTCGGCCGCGGCCAGGACGCCAGTGCCGTCGTCGCCGGCCTTCGCGCCCAAATGTCCGAGGCTTTGCGGACGCTGAACACAAAGATCCCCCGCAATCCCAAGGTCAGAATTCTGGGACGCGGCAAGAAGCGTATCTCGATCACGCCCTTCGAACCCCTCGCCGCGGCTCCGAACTTGGAGGCGATCAAGGCAGAACTCGAGCGGCGCTGGCCAATGACGGACCTGATCGACGTATTGATGGAGACTGCCCGGCAAACGGGCTTTCTCGACGAATTTAGTACCTCGGGGGATCGCGTCGTTCTGGACGCCGACACGCTGCGTCAGCGCCTGGTGCTATGCCTGTACGGTCTGGGCACCAATGCCGGTCTTAAGCGGGTCAGCGCGGGCACCGATGATGCGAGCTATGCGGAACTGCTGCATGTCCGTCGCCGTTTCATCCACAAGGAAGCCCTCCGCAGCGCGACGGCGCTGGTGACCAATGCGATCCTGGCGATGCGCGACGAGCGCATCTGGGGTGAGGCGGGCTCCGCCTGCGCATCTGATTCGACCAAGATCGGGGCTTGGGACCAGAACCTGATGGCCGAATGGCATGTCCGCTATCAGGGGCGCGGGGTCATGATCTACTGGCACATGGAGCGCCAGGCGACATGTATCTATTCACAACTTAAGCGCTGCTCCTCATCCGAGGTCAGCGCTATGATCGAGGGCGTGCTGCGCCACTGTACCGACATGGATATCCAGCGCCACTACGTCGATAGTCATGGTCAGAGCGAGGTCGCATTCGCCTTCTGCCACCTGCTCGGCTTCGAACTCTCGCCACGACTGAAGGGGATCGCGCGGCAGAAGCTCTACCTGCCGGAAGCGGAGATGCGCGGCTTGCTCGGCAACCTGGAACCGATCCTGACGCGGGTAATCGATTGGGCGCTCATCGAACGCCAGTATGACGAGATGATCAAATATACCGCCGCCTTGCGGTATCGTACGGCGGACCCGGAAGCGATCCTGCGCCGCTTCGCGGGGGCCGCGGTCCAGCACCCGACTTATGCCGCGCTGGCCGAACTCGGCAAGGTCATCAAGACGATCTTTCTGTGTCGTTACATCGGTTCGGAAGATCTGCGCCGCGAAATCAACGCCGGCCTCAACGTAGTCGAGAACTGGAACGGCACGCATAGCTTCATCTTTTTCGGCAAGGGCGGTGAAGTGGCCAGCAACCGCCTGGAGGACCAGGAGCTCTCGGTACTGGCGCTTCATCTGCTGCAAAATTGTCTGGTCTATGTGAACACGCTGATGCTGCAGCGGGTGTTGACCGAACCAGCGTGGCTGAAGCGAATGACGGCGGAGGACCATCGTGGCCTGACGCCCGCTATTCACGCCCACATCAATCCCTATGGCCGCTTCGATGCCGACTTCAGCCGGCGTATCGACCTTGACCTGCCGATGGCCGCATGACGAAGAAAACTTCCCCACTTCCGGGGCGCGCGCAAACGATCGTTTGTGCGCCATCCCAACCGCCCCAAGAAAAACAAGGCGATAGCCGTCGCATAAAGCTGTTGCCAAATATAACCCAAAAGCAACAGAAAAATGCAGCATCTCCCACGCTGCTCGGCTATGCGCGCGTGTCCAAAGCTGAAGACCAGGATCCCGCTCCCCAGATCGAGGCCCTCGAAGCCGCCGGCTGCAAGCGCGTCTACGACGAACGCGTCTCAGGCGGCTGCTGGGATCGTCCGGAACTCCATCGCCTACTCGACCGGCTCGGCCCCGGCGATGTCCTCACCGTCTGGAAACTCGACCGGCTGTCGCGCTCTCTCAAGGATCTGCTGCTCATCCTCGACAAGGTCGAGAAGGCCGGCGCCGGATTCCGATCGCTCACTGAAAACATAGACAGCACCACAGCTTCTGGCCGCATGATGATGCAGATGCTCGGCGCCTTCGCCGAATTCGAACGCGCCATGGTGCGCGAACGGACCCAGGCCGGCTTGCGCTCAGCACGAGCCCAGGGCCGTCGCGGCGGACGCCAACCAAAGCTCTCACCGCAGCAACAAGCCGAAGTGCGCGCCATGCTAATGGCAGGCCGCTCAGCCGCGGATGTCGCCCGGCTCTTCCGCGTTCATCGCGCAACAATCAGTCGTATCGTCAGCAATGCTGCCGTCGCCGCCCCGTGATCATCCAATAATGTTCACCAGACGTTCCAAATTGTGGCCATTCCGGCGTCGACCGGCTAACTGGGCCATTTGAGCTGAATGTAGGTCCAGATCATTTCTGGGGTGGTCGTGGTGCATCCAGCGGTCACGGATTAACCATAGCCCCCTGCCCTGCCCCGCCCGGTCCCACCTAGAATTTTATCCTCACAAAATTCTGTAATTATGAAATTACTTGGTCTGCTTCTTAATCCAACCGTCCAAGTGGCTCTGTACAAGGCCGGATAGATCTCTGCCGTCATCCGCATCTCGCAGCATGTCGATGGCTTTGCGCTGGGTTTCACGGCGTAGAAGGACGGAAAATTGTTTCCTGACAGAGTCCGATTTTTGTTCCCTTCTGCGAAAAAAGGGGCATTCCGTTACTTTGGGCCCCTACGCTTTGTCACCAGGGCTTTCAACGTTCCCCGGAAACATTTCAACGTGCTTTGGATGTGTCAGTTTGTGGGTTAATCATAGACATTCGGCCACGGATTCTAAAAGATACTGGGTACTATATCAGTACCCAGTATCTTTTAGATATCCGCTATCTCTAGCGCCCCTGCTGTTGATGCAGTTTAAGAAGATACTCGATGAAATCTTCAGTCGTTCTTTTCTTGTCTCCCCGAATGTAATCGATCAAAGCAGATTGGAAAGCGTCGCGCACCGATGGGGACAATTTTACGTTCATTTGTGCGACCCGATCTGTTCGCCTCAATGATCGGCCATCAATTTTAACGGGATCGGCCCGGGTCGAGAAACCCGCTTCACGTGCATCAGCAACGGCAGCTCTGGTCGTGATCTGGTCGATCTTCGCCCGCGGTGGCGCGGCTTCAATGGCAGCACCAAAGTCGATCTTGACGCCGGCCCTTGGTTGGACAGTGGGTTTCGCGTGATCAGGCATTTGCCCCCTCCCCTACCAGGTTCGCCTCAGTGACGAGACAGTCGCGAATTTCGGTAGCGAACTCTTCGGCATTGAGAATGGCAGCGTCGGGATTCCGGACGTCTGCCTGGGTCAAATCGTAAAAACTTCCCCCAAGTCTAAACGGTGCTTTAAAGGCTGCGCGATCCACCATAGCCGTTCTGAGCATCGGAATGCCCTGGTCACGGAGCTGCGCGGAGATATCACGCATGCCTTTATCCATGATTGCTGGCGAAGTTTGAGAAAAGAAAACGCGATAAGGAATACGCCGCCGAAAAACTATCTCCTGGCGCTTAATGAGTTTGATAACGGCAGCAGCCTCATCCGCGTCAAGCTGCGAGCCCTTCATGGGGATCAGCGCAAGATCAGCACGACCGAGCCCAACCGAGACTTCGATGTTTTTAGACCCCTCAAGGTCGACCACGGTGAACGGGTCACTTGACGCATCGATAATCTCGGCGGCCTCTGAGCCCAGACCGGCTTTGATCGTCAGGCCTTGCGGAATACCATCAGGAAATCGTTCGGCCCAGCGGACAAGCGGTGCGTTGGGGTCAGCATCGACGAGGGTTGTCTTGGCGCCGTGATGCGCAAGGACAAAGGCGAGCGACAAAGCCGAAGTGGTCTTACCCACCCCTCCTTTGCTGGAGGCAAACACAATAACCGGCATATTAAGCTCCCTGGGATTCCTGAGAATAGCATCGCCCTCGCGACGCCTAGTAACCAACAGATATCCGGTATCCACTAAGAAGCGAGTACCTTGAGAGTATCGGATATCCACGGGGTATCGAGTAGTCAAGTGGTACCAGATACCCTCCGGATACTCAATACTGCTGGGGTACTGAATATCTAAGAACTAACTTGAGGGTAGTGAGTAGCTATACGATACCGGGTATCTGTGTGGTATCTTTATTGTAACCCGTAGCTATCCGATATCTGTGAGATATCCTGGTGCGTACTCAACTGGGGCAAGGATACATCTGGGTTTTCGGTAAGATTTCAACCCTATCGAAAAAGAACCGCAACATAGCCGCAACCGGCAGCATAAACTAAAGCGAGCTGCGGGACTAAACATGTAAGAGACGGACCCCGGGGCTTTGTTCCGAAGATACTCGATACCTTAGAGATACCCGATATCCTTATGGCCACCCAATTGTAATTCCATCCAATATCGTCATTTCTCATTTTTTGACCGAAAAACCGCAGCTAATAACAATCGACAGCACGTTCTGGCGCACAAAAAGCGCACACGGCGCGCCCTCATGGGCACGTTCGGATCGACTTTACGTCCGGCCCCAACTTGTCAAAAAGCCTGGGCATAATTTGCCGGCTTTCGCACGCTGTGAATTTCAAACTGGGTTTCCGGGGGAGGGGAGGGGGCGCCGTGATTTGATGGCTGAGGTAAATCCCACACGTGGGCGCTGTTGGGCGGTACTGCCCGCCCGCAGGCCGGCAAGAACGGTCACAACGGGAACTGCCTTGTCTAGTCAGGTTTGATGTGTTAATGGTGCAATGCGGCATGAGCTTGCTCTGCTGCATTTTTGGACGCTTCCTCCCTAAACTTGGCGGCGCTGCGGCGGCGCCTTCTTTTTGCCTGACAACGGGTCAAGGTCGTCGATCGGCTTTGGCGAGAGCAATGAGTCTTAAATAAAATCAATTGGTTAACCTTTTTCAGGTGCAATGAGTTCGGGAAGATTTTCGGCAGTTCGACCAAGCAGGCAACATTACTCCTTGCCACCTACGGCAATTAATATTACCTAATTAGGTAATATCGTATGGAATAGCGATGCTATGGACATTACCAAAGACATTCAACCAATGACCACATTCCGCAACCATTCGGCGGAAATTATGCAGCATCTCAAGGAAACCAAACGTCCGGTTATCCTGACGGTAAACGGAAAAGCTGCTGCGGTTGTGCAGGACGCCGAAGCCTATCAGCATTTACTTGACCTTGCAGCGCAAGCGAGCGCCGCCGAGGGTATCCGGCAGGGACTTGAGGATATCAGGAGCGGCCAAAGCCGCCCGGCGCATGAGGTGCTTGACGAGATACGAGCAGAGTATGGCATATCGCGTTGAGCTGACGGCACGGGCGGGGCGAGATCTCAGGCGTATCTATCGGGATATAAACGCCGAAGATTCCGGGCAAGCGCATGTTTGGTTTAATGGCTTGGAAGCTGTCATTTTAAGCCTCGATGAACACCCGGGGAGAGGTGCTGTGATACCGGAGGATCGTGATCTCCGGCAGCTGCTATATGGCGAAAAACCTCACATCTACCGAATTATCTATGCGATTGACGAGCGCGGTCAGATTGTCAGGGTGCTCCATATTCGCCATGGCGCGCGCCAATCCTTTGTGCCTGTCGGTGCTCAATAAGCGCTTATTTCGCCGGTTAACGCCTCCTCGAGCATGATGGTGAGGGCCTCGGCGGAGAGTTCGCGCAGGGCGAGGGCGAGCAGGGCGGCCCAGCGGGGTACGGCGGCGCGGCCGCGGCACCAGTTGTTGACCTGCCGGGCGGTGACGCCGGCCAGACGGGCGAAAGCGGCCTGGCTGACGTCGGCTGCGGCCAGGATGGCGGTGAATTCAGTGTGCTGGAGCGTGCGCATGGGTCTTTATATAGAATTCACTTCCATTTAGAAACCCATCCGAACGCCTAGATTTTGTCGGAAGGGCAATCTATGCGTGATAATCCCCCTTATCACGTGCTATGGACTTTTGCCCAATTTGGCTGGAATCGTGCGAGGGCTATCCTGAGCCTCCCGCTCGCCTTAGCGCCTTCGATGGGATATAATGCTTTGATGACCGGTCACAGGCGAACCCGTTCCGAACTGCTAGAGGTGCTGCGCGCGCACGAGGCGGAGCTGCGGGCGGATGGCGTCGAGACGATGACCTTGTTTGGCTCAATGGCTCGCGACGATGCGACCGCTGGCTCGGACGTGGATTTGGCGGTGCGTCCCGGAAAGGGATTTTCTGCCGGCGGCTTTGATCATTTTGGTCGCTTGGAGGCGCTGCGCGGTCGTTTGCGCGCTTTGCTTGGCTGCGAGGTCGATCTGGTCGAGGAGACGGCTCTGCGGCCGCGGCTCAGGCAAGTGATCGAACGGGAAGGTTTGCGTGCCTTCTAGCCGGCCAGATATCCGCTTTCTGGACATCCTGGATAATATCAGGCTGATTCAGAGCTATGTTGAAGGCATGGATCGCGTTGCGTTTGACGCGGATAGCCGCACCCGCGACGCGGTTGAACGCTGTCTCGAGCGCCTCAGCGAGGCGGCGACCAAGCTTGGTCAGCAGGCTGAGCAACTGGCGCCGGGCATGCCATGGCGGGCGGTCAGGGCTTTTGGCAACGTCCTGCGTCATGCCTACGATCAGGTTGACCCCGCAAGGATCTGGGAAATCGTGACCGGCGATCTGCCGCTGATGGCGGATGCGGCCGAAGCGGCGCTGCTGCGGCTCGACAAGGGTCAAATTTCACCAAAATAGGTAGTTTCAGCAAACGGTGAAGCGGCCTGGCTGACGTCTGCTGAGGCCGGGATGGCGAGGAATTCGCCGTGCTAGGGCGTCTGTAGGGGGCTCCATATAGAACTGACTTCTAGCGTAAGGCAGCTCTTGTCGACTTCCTTCGAAAACTGCACGGCCTCTCCAGGAAAATCAATCGGTTAGCCCTTTGTAAGTGCGCGGGCATTGTGCGCTGCGAAGTGCACTCTGTACGTGATTGACGCCTAAAAACTGCACTATGTATTCGGGAGTCTGGGTAGGGCAGGGGGCCATAACATCTTCTCTGCGTTCGTCACCAGCGTCTCCGGGGAGTGTTGTTGGAGCACAACGGCCAGCAGCGTCGCCCAGAGCGGGACCCGGGCGCGATCCCGGCACCAGTTGTTAACCTGCCGCGGGCTGACGCCGGCCAGGCGGGCGAAAGCGGCCTGGCTGACATCTGCGCTGGCCAAGAGCGCGGCAAATTGGGCGCCTGAAGCCTGAAACATGGCTCTTTATATAGAACTCAGTTCCATAAAGGAAGCGATTTTGCCCCAACCTTGGAAATCCTGACACGCGATAACTGTGGGTTATCACGTCCTATGGACTTTTGCCTTAATTGAGGGCAGAGTCAGCCAGTCTCAATAGGTTGCGCGTGATGACATGACCCAAGCCGAACCGCTGATCACTGCAGCGCCAGCCGCCACGGCGCTCAAATTGGCCCCAGGAAGGGAAGGGGAGGGCGCAGCTGTCACTGGCGCCATGCCAGCTGGGTCGCCCGCCGCGCAAGCGGCACTGGCCGCCGCGATCGATTTCGCCGGCCAGGCGCTAAGTCCGGCCACGCTGCGCGCCTACCGATCCGACTGGGCGCATTTCTGTGCCTGGTGCCGCGACGCCGGCTGGCCGGCGTTGCCCGCGGCGCCGGAGACGGTCGCGGCATATCTGGCATCCCTCTTCGTCAGTCATGCCCGTAGCGCGCTGGTCCGCCGGCTTGCCGCGATGAGCCGCGCGCACCGTCTCGCCGGCGCCGACTGGCCGGGCGCACATCCCAAGGTCCGCAATACGCTGCAGGGTATCCGGCGCAATCATAGTCGCGTGCCGCGCCAAGCTGCGGCCCTCACCACGCCGGAAGTTCGGGAGTTGCTGGCAGCCTGTGATTATGGTCCCGTCGGTTTGCGCGACCGGGCGCTGCTGCTGATCGGCTATGCCGGCGCGCTGCGACGTTCGGAGCTTGTCGCGATCGAGCGCGAACACGTCAATTTTGACCATGATGGGCTGCGTCTGACGATTCCCCGCGCCAAGGGGGATCAAACGCGCAAGGGTGCCACGATCGGCATTCCGCGCGGGGAGGCGCTGGATACCTGTCCCGTCCGCGCCCTTGAAGCCTGGTTGAGAATTTCCGATTGCCAACGTGGCCCGGTATTCCGGTCGATTGACCGGCATGGGCGGATTGGCCTGCAAGCGCTGCACGCCGATGCCGTGCGGCAAATTCTCACCAAGCGCGCGGCCATTGCCGGGCTGGTGATGCCCAATGGCGAGCGGCTCAGCCCGCACGGATTGCGCGCCGGGTTTATTACGCAAGCCTATGTCAATGGCGCGCGTGACGAAGAGATTATGGACCATACAAGACAAAAAGACCTGCGTACGATGCGCGGGTATGTGCGCCGGGCCAAACTCGTCACCGGCAGTCCCGCCAGGCTACTGGGTCTCTGAGCGATGGCAACTCAGATTTCCGATCAACGTTCGGGGAGAGCCAGGAGGGGCCGGCGGAAAGGAAAACCCGCTGGCACCAACCGATCCTTGCCGGTGCCAGAAAAGCCAATGGGCCGACCGCAACGCCTCGGGCATTTGCGCAAAGCCAACGGCCATCAGGAGTTTGCCCCGCGCGACGCCGCGCCAGCGGCACCGGCTTTGCCAACAAACCTGCCCCAGCACGGGCCATCCAACACGCCCGGATCGCTTGCCCCCGGCGGGCTTGCCGCCACAGAAATTCTCTGCCTGCCAAGTCCGGATTGGCTGGCACATCGCTTGACGATTACCGGGCCGCGGGACGCAGTGGCGGCGTTTCGGCAAGCGGCTGCCGGGACCGGCAGGATACCCTGGCAGATGGATTACGGTCGCGTGGAAGAAGATTGGAGCCATAAATTACTCGCCCCCTCGCCCTCTGCCGATGGCGCAACATTCCGCCCTGCGGGCATTTCAGCGCAAGGCGCGCGCACGGCCGCGCGGCAGATGCGAACAGCACTGGAATTACTGGAAGCCCGCATGCAGACCATCGAGGCGCAGCGGCTTTGCCCGCTTGATCTGCATGCGCTGGCGCCTGTGCCGCAGAAAATCCTGGCGCTCGGGCCGGATCACCCGGAGAGTCTGGCTTGGCTATGGGCGAACTGGGGTACGACCTGGCCCGTGCGCCATGTCGAGGAAATTACAGACCAGGAGTCTCCTGGTTCATCCGCAGAAGGGCAGGCTTCATTGGCTCTGCGCTTTGTAGCTGCCGACTGGACGCCGTGGCGCATCATAGCCGCGGTGCGCGAGCGGTGGCCCGAGCTGGAATTCTCGCTCGCTGTGCTGCCGCTCGTGGAATAGATCGTCCGGTTCGTTCATCAGGCAAGCCAATAAGTGCCGACGTTGCCAGCCTCACCCCGGATCGGGCATCGCAGCCCCTTGTCTTCGACACTCGCGTTGCGGGTTTTGATGACCAAATCATAGGAGATACCCTTCGCCAGCCAGCTCAGCGGTCTGATGTGCTCATGGCGTAACGGTTCACCGAACCATTTCAAGAAATCACGCGGCTTTAGCTCCGGAATATAGCGGACCTTCACGGGCATCACACCGCCGGGCATTGGCCGGCGGATCGCCAGCAACGTGTCGATATGCACTTTGCGCTCTGCCTGTGGGATGCAGGTGCCAAGATACAGCAGCATCGCGTCTACCCTCTCCTGCTGACGTTTGAGATTGGCAGCCTTGACGATTTTGGCATTGCAAAACTTTTCGCCGCACGTCGCGCAATGCGGTTGCCGCGTCGCCCTCCGCTGCGCCATGAGGTCAATCGGTGCGGCGCAATTTTCACAAGCGTTATGTAGCAGACAGCCATGGTCGGTGCAGACGAGACTCAAATTGAACCGCCAATGACGCCGAAAATAGGGAGTCTGGTCGGCGCGAAGGCAGAGAGGACAGTAAAAGAGGCAACAAAGGCGCTTGTTGCGATAGGCGCCGCCATTGCGCAACGACAAAAATCTGCCGTCTTGTAGCAGCATCGACTCAACGGCCGCGGAATGGGCATCGTCTTCCGCTTCAAATGCTGGATTTATTGCGCCGGCCGCCAGATGTTTGGTGGGTTGGCCTGTTCGCTGAGAAAGGCGATCAAGGGTCGCCCGCGCGATGTCGCGGTCGATATCGGTTAGGCGCAGGCCCGGGACATTACGCACGAATTTTTCGGGTGCCACCCTGCTGGCGACGGACAAGCGCCATAGCCAAGAGCTGAACAGCTCGCCTGGCAGGCGTTTAGGCCGGTATGGCCATAGGCTCGGCTGGTGTAGCGCTCCGAGCCGCTCGCTCGCCAGGCGTCTCGAGTCCGCGCCCAGAACGGCATGTTGCGCCGGCGGCAAAGTGGCGCCAGCCATTTGGCCGAACCAAGCCACGAGGTTGCCTTGCAGCGCGGCGATGGGATCCAGTCCCGAAGCGGCGGCACGCGTGAGATATGTCAGAATCTGTAGCTTGGCTTCAGGATCATGCGTGGGGAGCCAAGCAGCCGCGTTTTGCTCCAGGCCGAGAATGTCCGAGCGGCGGGAGGCCTCGGCACCCATCACAAATCCCATCGGTTTGCCAGGGCTTCGACAGCGGCCTGGCGCAGCACGCCAGCGGTGGCGCCGATCAGGCCCTCGGCCTGGACCATAATTCGTTCTGCCAGGGCGGGCTCGGTCAGATTTGATTTCTGCCGCAATGGCAGGCACTGCTCAAACGTGGCGAGGAGCCTTGCGTATTCCACATTCTCGAACCGCCAGCGTGGTATGTTAGCGGCGCTCGGGAATCGCGTTTAAATGGTGCTGTTCTGATTTCGTTGACGACGCTTTGCCTTGCCGATGCATCGAGGTGGGTGTGGCGGTTGTTCGGGCATTGGCAGGCATGATGTCTGACGGCTCTGGGCCGCTGCGCTAGCGCTCAGAAGGGGCGGTCGGAGGGAAGTATGTCTTGATCGCCGCTGGTGGTGGATCCTTGTTGTTCCTTGAGTAGGT
>NZ_BSOS01000005.1 GCF_030160635.1 Acidocella aquatica
AGTCAAAAGCCGATTCGGGAAGCCTAAAAATAACCGAAGTCAATAAAATATGCCAAAGTAGTGCTAGTGTTCTGACTCCAACATTTGTTTCCCGCAGCGTATCTTGTCGAGGATATCTGCAGCTTTCGTAGCCCAGATGAATGGCTTGGGGTGATCGTTGTGCTCGGCGAGGTAGCTGTGGATGGCGTTCTTCAGGTCTGCGAGGCTTAAATTATAAGGATAGGCGCGATTCAGACTTCAAATTGGCTCGCAGGCTCGCAAAGCGGGTCAATCTGAAGTCATCGCGCTAAGCCGCGGCCAGGGCCTTGCGCGCCAGCTCCACCGCGCCGCCGCGGGATTTCGCGGCGCCGACGAAGCGGCGCACATGCACAAACACCGCATCCTCAACGCCGCTTTCCCGCGCCAGTTCTTCGGCCTGAAGTCCCGCCCAGGCTTCAGGCAGGGCGAGCCGCTGCTCGAACGAGCCTGGCTCGGGTGGCACGGTATCGAGCATCCAGTTGCCGTTGGAGGCAGGCGAGACAGCAAAAAGCACCGGCAGGTCATGCGTGAAAACAGCGCTCTTCCAGGGCATGCCGGTCTCCAAAATCAGCAGTCGCGGGTCCTCGCTGCGCTGGTGCGCGGCTAGCACGGCGGTTTCGGCGGCGAGGCGCGCGCGCAGCGACTCAACGCGCCGCCGCAACATGGTGGTAACAAATGCGGTGGCCTCTAAAAAGGCATCGTCCCCCGAGGTTGGCCCGTTTGCCGCCGGATCGTCCCAGGTGGGGTTGAATTCGCCGATAAGCGAGGCCAGACCGAGTGAGTCGCGCTTAACCGGGCCGGTTGCCGATACACCGTTGTCGATCTCGTCGATCCGCAACACCAGCCCGGCGTCAAGCTCGGCGGCGATGGCGGCGGCAAAATCCATGGCCCCGGCGGGGCGGAGCAACGCGCCCACAGCCCGTTCACCATAGACCTGCCAGACCAGCCCGGCGGAGGAGAACGGCGTTCCATCAGCGCGCAACGGCGCGCCGCGCTGGTGGTGGTCAAAGCGATTCCGCGCCGGGTCAAACACGCTGCCGACATCCCAGACGATATCCGCCTGCTCAATCAGCTCGGGCTTGCGCGTGCGCAGCAGCGTGTGGTCGGCGCCTGGCTGGCTCAAATCCATCGCCAGGCGCAGCACGGCGTAGGCGAAAACCTCGTCGCAATGGAACTTGCCGCTATGGGTGGCGAGAACAGGGTGGGGATGGGCGATGCTCATGCGTGATTTCCAGTACGGCCGTTCATGTTGCGCCGCAGCAGCGCGGGCCCGCTTGCCCTACCCCGGCCGGCGGGCCACGTCCATCGTTAACCTCGCCGGCGGCGTGAGCGCAGCCTTGGCGTTCTTGACTACCGAGCGATCATTCTGTAAACAAAAACAGAGCGATCACTCTGTAGTGGTGACCAGATGTGGCTGAACCGCAAACCAGGAGGAAACAAAGTGAATACAGGCAATATACCAGCCCACGTACCGGCCGCGCTGGTGCGCGATTTCAACTATTTTGACATGCGCGGCGAAACCGATCTCTTCCAGCATTTCCATAAATGGCAGGACGGGCCGGATATTTTCTATTCACCCTATTTCGGCGGACACTGGGTGCTGACCCGCTATGACGACATCGAATATGTGCTGAACAACGCTGAGGATTTCTCCAGCCGGTATCAGACCACGCCGCCAAACCCCTCCCTGGTCACGATGATCGAGCACGATGGCCAGCTCCACAAGGATTTCCGCGCCATCCTGCAGCCATTCTTCACGCCGAAGAATATCGGCGCGCTGGAGAAGGTCGCCACCGAGCTTACCGTGTCGCTCATCGAGGGTTTTTACGCCAAGGGCGAATGTGAATTCACCTCCGAATTTGCACTAAAGATGCCGATCATCATCGTCATGAGCCTGTGCGAGCTGCCGCAGGAGGACACCCAATATCTGCTGGAGATCGTGGACAAGCTGACCCGTTCCGGGGACGCTGAACAGCAGGCGGCGGCATTCGGGCATCTGTTTGGCTATCTGGGCGAAAAAATCATCCCCGCCCGCACCGCCAATCCGGGCCGTGACATGATCAGCGCCATCATCACCGGTAAGGTCGATGGCGGGCGCTCACCCACGCCTGAAGAGATTGTGGGCCTGTGCGGCCTGCTCGTCATCGGCGGGCTGGACACGGTGGCCAGCATGCTCGGCTTCATCACCCTGTTCCTGGCCAACAACCCCGCCCATCGGCGGCGGCTGATCGAGGAGCCCGCGATCCTCAACCCCGCCATCGAGGAGATGATGCGCCGCCACCACATCGCCAATGTCGCCCGCGTCGCCGCGCGAGACGTGGAATACAAAGGCATCACCATCAAAAAAGGCGATATCGTGCTGACCGCCACCAGCTTCGCCGGGGTCGATGAGAGGCATTTCCCCAACGCGATGACAGTGGATTTCGACCGCGCGGACAAAAAGAGCCTGGTGTTCGGCCGTGGCCCGCACCAGTGCATCGGCTCCTTCCTGGCCCGCACCGAGCTGCGCGTGTTCCTCACGGAATGGCTGAAACGCATCCCGGATTTCGAGGTCAAGGCAGGGGAGACGCCCATCTCGTTGCCGGGCAAGGCGAACCGCGTGCAATATTTGCCGTTAACCTGGAAAACCGTCTGAGAGGAACCTCCCCGATGAAAAAATACGTCTGCCTGTTCTGCGGCTTTATCTATGATGAAGCCGCCGGCATGCCCGAGCACGGCATCGCCCCCGGCACACGCTGGGAGGACGTGCCCGAGGATTGGGAATGTCCCGATTGCGGCAACCCAAAATCCGCGTTCGTGATGGAAGAGATTTAACCGCTGAAATGCCATCCCGGGCGCTGGCGGGCTCGATACAGTATGCTATAAAATCATGCGTAGGCGTACCGGTGGCTACCCGCCGGAAAAATCAAAATGGGGAAATGCGATATGACCAAGGATTTTGACATCATCATCATCGGCGGCGGCGGCGCGGGTCTGGCCGCGGGCATCATGGCCCGGCGGGCGGGGGCGAGCGTCATGGTGCTGGAGGCCGACACCAAACTGGGCGGCGCCACCGCGCATTCCGCCGCGGTGCTTTATGCGGCGGGCACCAGCACGCAGCGCGAGGCCGGCATCGCCAACGACACGCCGGATGCCATGTTCCATTATGTGATGACGCTGGCGGGCTGGGAGGCCAACCCGCAGAGTATGCGCATCATGTGCGAGCAGAGCGGCCCGGCGCTGGAGTGGCTGCGCACGCTGGGCGTGGTGTTTCCGCCGGATTATCTGGTCTGCTCAGGCGTCGAGGAAGTGCCGCGCGGCCACCCCAGCATCGGCCTGGCTGACGCGCTGATCAATACGGCTGGCGCGGAAGGCGTTGAGGTCGCCTACGGCACGCGGGTGGACAAATTACTGATCGAGAACGGCCGCGTGGTTGGCGTGAGCGCCGATGGCACGGAGCTGCGCGCGGGGGCGGTGATCATCACCACCGGCGGATTTGGCAACAGCCCGGAGATGATCCGTGAATTTTTTCCCACGGCGGCGGCGCATGGTGACTGGACCTATGCCGTGCATTACGCGGCGCCGTTCATCCTGGGCGATGGCATCAAGCTCGGCCAGAGCATCGGCGCGGCGATTGTCGGCAAGGACACCGGCCTGCTGCTGCCGACGAGCGGCCTGGGTAAATGGATCGAGGCGTTTCTTCCCCCCTGGATCATGCTGGTGAACACCAACGGCTTCCGCTTCATGGACGAATCCGCGCCCTACGCGGTCTCCGGCTACCTGCTCAACAGCCAGCACGAGCGCCGCGCCTATGCGGTGTTCGACGAACCAACTTTGGAGGAAGCCAGCCAGGACCTGCGTTTTGCCGATCCCTACCATAGCGGCGCGGCGATGCCGACCTGGGAATACAGCCTGCTGCGCGCCAGCATCGCCAATGGCAAAATTTTCAAGGCCGGTACAATCGCCGAACTCGCGGGCAAGATCGGCGTCGACCCGCTGACACTGGAGACCACCATCGGAAAATACAACGCCGATTGCGACCAGAACCGGGATTCACAGTTCTTCAAGGAAATGCCGAAACGCTTCCCCGTGCGTACCGGGCCGTTCTACGCCCGCGAAGTGCGCGCCAGCGTGATCGGCCAGACCGGCGCGGGGCTGAACGTGAATGAAAAGGCCCAGGTGCTCGACCAGCACGGCAGGCTGATCCCCGGCCTCTACGCGGCGGGCGAAGTGCTGGGCTGCACCGTCGGCAAGCGTTATTCCGGCGGCGGCATGGGCATCTGCAACGCCATGGTGTTCGGCCGCCTGGCCGGCAGCGCGGCGGCGGCGGAGAGCGTGGGGAATGGCTAGCCAAACCGCGGCGATAGACCTGCCCGCGGGAGCGATCAGACAGCATCTGATCGACCCCGCGCTGTGCATCCGCTGCGACACCTGCGAAAGCGCCTGCACCACCGGCGCGATTACCAATGATTCCGTCAATTACGTGGTGAATGCTGAAATCTGCAACGGCTGCCTGGATTGCCTGCCAGGCTGCCCGACCGGGGCAATCGACAATTGGCTGCCCGTGGCGCGGGCCTATTCGGTTGCCGAGCAATACGGCTGGACCGAGCTGCCGCCGCCGTTGGAACTGGGGCTGGCGGCGGCTGTGCCCTCGCCAGCGGGGCGCGGCGCGCCTGCCTCGGCGGCGCTGGCGCGGGAGAATATCTTTACGCGTGAACACCCGCTTCTGGCGGAGGTGGTGGAAAGCCTGCGCCTGACCGTGGCGGAAAGCCCGAGCGAAATTCGCCATGTTGTGCTGGACGCGGGGGCGGATTTTCCGTTTCTGGAAGGTCAGTCCGTGGGCATTATTCCACCCGGGGCAGATGCCCAGGGGCGCCCGCACATCATGCGGCTCTACTCCGTGGCCAGTCCGCGCACCGGCGAGGCCGGGGTGGCGGGCAGGATCGCGCTGACAGTGAAGCGCGTGCTGGAAGACCATGAGGGCGCACCACATGTTGGCGTGTGCTCCAATTTTGTCTGCGGCCTGCGCGCGGGCGGCAAGGTTGAAGTGGTGGGGCCGTATGGCGCCAGCTTCCTGATGCCCGATGACCCCGCCGCGAATTTATTGATGATCGCCACCGGAACCGGGATCGCCCCGATGCGCGCGATGCTGGAGCGGCGCCTGGGCCGCGCCGGGCCTGGCCGGCAGGCGTTGTTCTATGGCGGGCGCACCCCCGGCGAGCTGCCGTATCACGCTGAACTTGCGGCGCTGGCGCAGGGGTTCCTGGATTTAAATCTGGCATTCTCGCGCGTACCCGGGCAGCGAAAGCAATATGTGCAGCAGCTGCTCGGGTTGCGGCACGAGCTGGTCGCGCAAATGCTGGTGGATGGCAACAGCTACATCTATCTGTGCGGGCTCAAAGGCATGGAGGCCGGGGTTCTCGAGGCATTCGCCGCCATCTGCGCGCAACACGGGTTGCCATGGGATAAAATCGGCGCCGAACTGAAAGCCGCGGGCCGGCTGCATATTGAAACATACTGACAATTTAAGGATGGAGTGACATGAACCAGGGATTTGAGCGGACGGTTGTGGTGGTGGGCGCCGCGGGTGGCATCGGCCTGGAAATTGTCCGCCAGCTGCAGGGGCAGGCGCGCGTGCTCGCCGTGGTGCAGAACGCCGAACAGCAGGCGATCGTCTCGTCTCTGTGCGCGCAGAGTTTTACCTGCGACCTGCTGGACACGGACTCCGTGGCGGCAGCGGCTGCCCAGGTGGCGCAACTGGTGCCCGGACCGTTGGACGCCGTGGTGTTCTGCGCCGCGATGCAGCCGGTATCGCCTGTGGAGCTGATCAAGCGCGTTGATATCGAGCGGCTGTTTGCCATCAACGTCTTCAGCACAATGCAATTCGTGCAGGGCATGATCCCGGCGCTGCGGCGCAAACCGGGGCGGATCGTGCTGTTCAGCTCGATGGCCGGGCGCGTCGCGGCGCCGATGCTGGGGGCCTATTCAGCCTCCAAGCACGCGCTTGAGGGCCTGGCCGACACGCTGCGCCTGGAGCTGCGCACCAGCGGGATCACGGTGAGCCTGATCGAACCGGGCGGGGTAAATACCCCGATGGCCGCTGCCCAGCCCGCCCTGGTGGACCAGGCTCTGGCCGCGCTGAGCGAGACGGATGCGGCGCATTACGGCCCCCTGCTGCGCGGCTACAAAACCCTGGCGGCCAAGGCGCTGCGCTTTGCCTCGCGCCCCGGCGATGTGGCCCGCGTGGCGGTGCGCGCCGCAATCGGCCCCAAGCGGCCCAAGGCGCGCTATGCCGCCGGGATGGACGCCAAGCTCACGGTCGCCCTCGGCCATTGGCTGCCCGCGTCCTGGCTGGATGCCCTGCTGGTGAAAATGACGCTGGGGTCTTAATATCGCTTGATGACAGTCACGCATAAGACAGGCAAAGCGGTGGGGGAGGGGCGGCCGGTGCGCCGGCGCGATGGCCCCCTCACTGAAAACAAGATCCTCGCCGCCGCCGAAGAGCTGTTTGCCCGGCATGGGTTCGACGCGGTGAGCACCAGCCAGCTTGCCGCCGCGGCCGGAGTGGCGATCGGCGCGCTCTACCACCACTTCCCGAGCAAGGAGGCCCTTTACGCCGCGGCGATCAAACGCGCCTTCGCCGATAAATCGACCCCGCCGAAGGACATATTGGACTCCACCGAACCGCCCCGGAGGAAATTGACGAGGCTGGTCGCCTGGTTCACCAATAACATGATCCTGGACAGGAGTTTCGGATTGCTGCTGAAGCGCGAACTGCTCGACCCGCGCCCCAGCACGCCGAACCTGATCGATGAGGATCTGTTCAGGAAATCACTCGACCTCACAAAAGACCTGCTGCACCAGCTGGTCCCCGCGGCCAATACCGATGAAGCCGTGGCCTCGATGCTGGCGTTGCTGTTCGGCTTCACCAACCTTAAAGGCATCCAGGCGATCTTGCCTAACGTGCGCAGCATGCTGGCAACGCCTGAAGACATCGCCGAACATATCGTCAGCCTGCTGCTGTACGGGCTGGTGCCGCCGCGGTAGCCGGATAAATTCACGGCGGCCCAGCTCTTTGTTTTGGTATGCAAATTTATCCGATCAAATGACTCCATCTGATCGGATATTGCTCTAACCAAGAACCTTCATCAGCACCTGATGGAAGAATCGGATACGGCTCTCCTGGTAGCGGCCGAGTGTCATCCCTTCAGGATCACCCGGCCAGGTGTGCATGCCCTTTTGCACGAAGGGCATGTTCTCATCATCCTGGTCAAAAATATTGCCCATCGCGCCGATGACTTTCTCGAATTTGTCATCCGGCCCGAGTTTGATCATCTGCGGCGCCGGCGGCCGCGCGCCTTCGTCGGGCGAGCGGATCAGCATCCAGATATCGAAATATGACGTCTCGGGCGAGCTGGAATCCGGCCGGAACACATAGGTGAGCGGCAGACCTTCGCCATACCAGGGGCAGAAATTCGGGAACAGCCAATATTGTATGGAGTCCAGCATCTCAGCGTCCGAGAGCTTGGCGTAATCCGCGTGCGTCAGATCCTTCATGAATTGCCGCCGCCATTGCGCAATCGAGGCACGGTCGGTGATCTCCGGCGGCAGCGTATTCGCCTCATCGGCGCGCAGCGCATTCACCAGAGCCCAGACATGCTCAATGGCGCTTAAAGCGGTGCCACCCTTGAAATGGTTGCTGGGAATGCCGACCGGGGTGATCGACCGGCTGAAGAACGAGCTGCCCTCGTCGTAAACATCATATTGCGTGGCATGCTCCCCCACCGAGGGCAGTGCCTGCGGATGCGTCTGCATCAGATGGTATGCTTCCAGAAAAGCCTCCATCGTCACCTTCCAGTTGGCGTTGATGCGCTTTTGCACATGCCAGATGGCAAATCGCTTATCCAGCGGCCAGTTCTTGAAATGCTCCGGCATGGAGCCGAGGTGCCTGGCCAGCGGCGCCGCGTTCTTGTCCGGGTTGATGAAAATAAACCCGCCCCAGGTATCCACCAGAACCTCGCGCAGGGAATATTTCTCCGGGTCGACATCCGGGAAATCCCACGCGCCGGGATAGTAGGCGAGCTTGCCGTTAATATCCCAGGTCCAGGAATGATACCCGCATTTGAAATGCTTGGCCTCCTTGCCGTCATGGTCCACGAGGCAGCGGCCGCGGTGCAGGCACACATTCCAGAATGCCTTGAACGTGCTTGGCGTGTTGCGCACAATCAGAAAATTCATATTGGCGACACGGTAGACGAAATGGTCGCCCGCGTTGGGCACTTCTTCCTCGCGGCAGGCAACCTGCCAGGTCCGCTTCCAGACCTTCTCAACCTCCTGGTCATGAAACGCCTGCGAAGTATAACGCTGCGGCGGAATTTTCGCCGTGCCGAGGTTGGGCGCGGACTCGCCGCGCAGCGTTGGCGGTAGCGGCTTTGAATCCGCGGCGGCCAGATCGCGCCAGTTGGGCGCGAGCGCGGTGCCTAGCCCGCGCTGAAACTCGTTAAACTCTTTTTGCACATTATCCATAGCCGGCTCCTGATGATTTTTTGCGGCACCGCCGTGACGCGCGTGAGATGGCGGCAAACAATCTGGCTTCAGGAGAGGAGCCGGTCATTGATCTGGATCAAATGGTATGCTCGCAACCGGTATGTATACGACCTATATTCAGGGCGTTTTTGGCAACACGTTCATATACACCGGGTCCTGCCGGTCACGCCGGCCGGGCAGGTTAAAATGCGCGAGATGGCCTTGCTGCGTAATGCGCGTGGAGGGCTGGCAGATATTCCACTCATTGGTGATCCTTCGGCGCAGAATCTTCCATTTGCCGTCGCGCTTCTCGAACAGGTCGATATACCGCCCGCCGCAGATATAATCCTGGGGAGAGTCGATCGTGCCCTTGGCCACCTGCGCCTCGGCATAGGCGGGGCCAAAAAATCCGGTCACGGCATCAAGCCCGCCGTGGCATAGCTGATACGCCTGATAATAGCTCTCGGCGGTGGCAAAATTGCCCTCGATCTCAATGGCCGAATGCGTGACGGTATGCATGCCGTCGATGAGAACCTCGGCCAGGCTGACCATGATCATATCGGCGAATTCATGCGCCGGGCCTGAGAACACGCCATGATCGTCGGTGCCGTCCGGGTGGTAGATCGATTTGAGCAGCTCGGCGTCCAGCCGGTCGATCGCGCGGCAATACAGGCTGAGAATTTGCTCAATTTCCTGGCGGTCCAGCACCAGTTGCAGTTTCGCCTCGTTCGCGCTCTGGGTCATTGCTTCCTCCGGTCATATCCGCGCGCAGGCTAACCGGCCAAGGAGAAAGGATCAAGGCATATGGTATATAAAGTTACGATATAACGGCGGCGTCTGGCGCCGTGCATCAGAACGGCGGCTGCGCGGGCGGCGCTGCCTTGGTCTTGCGAAACAGCATGCCGGCCGCGAACAACACGGTCTTGAAGTCGAGCAGCTTGAGCGCCGCGCGCAGCTGGTCGGGCGTCAACACGGCATGCACCGGCATCGCCCCCATGATCGTGCCTTCAATAATCAAATTACCTTCCTCGCGGCTAAAGCCCGAGACTTCCATCAGTTCCATGCCATCGCTGGTTTTGAGTTTCATGATCCGTCTCCGGGTTAGATGGCGATAAAGCCGCGTTTGAGGTCGATCTTAAGGTCCTGGAACAAGGCAACGGCGGTCGCCCGCCCGCCAAGTGTCACCGCCCCGCCGGGATGCATGAACGGACCGGAGAGATACAGCCCCTCCACCCCCGGCACGCGGTAGCGCGCCAGTTCGGGGATCGGGCGGCGGCCCAAAATCGTCGCGGCCGATCCGCCGATGCCAAAAATATCGCCCAGCATCATGCTGTTGGAGTGGCGATGATGCGTCAGCGGCGTTTCCACATGGCGGGCGATGATGTTGCTGTCATCCAAGTTCGTGCAGTATTTCTTGGTCTCGTTCCACACCGCGTCCGCCACTTCCGCCTGCCGCTCGGCCCAGGCCTCGATCCCGCCATTGGCCCATTCGCGCGGCCCGAAATGATACAGATACATCGCCGCCTGCCCAGCCGGTGCGCGCGATGGATCTTTGTTGGTGTTAACGATCACCAGCGGGCTCAGCTGGTCCAGGTTCATGCCGCCCATGATGTAGTTATGGAACTGCTCGCGGCAGGCGCGCACATCCTTGTGCATCAGCTCGACGCAGAGCACGTCCTTATACTGCGGCCCGGCCTTGTATTCCGGCGCATGGGTCAGGGCAATCTGCTGGTTGATGGCGCCGTGGTCACTGAGCTTGGTCTGGCGCGCGGCCTTGATGATATCTTCCGGGATGCCCGTGATATAGTCGCCCAGGCGCCAGGGGTGGATGCTGGCGATCACCGCGTCGCGCGCGGTGAGGATTTCACCATCCATCATTTCCACGCCGGTGGCGCGTCCGCCCGAGACGATGACGCGTTTGACCTCGGCATTGGTGCGCACCTCGCCGCCGAATTCCTGCAGCGAGCCGATCAGCGCGTTGGTGAGGTTCTTGCTCCCGCCCTTTACGCAACCAGCCTCATAGCTGTGCGACATGCCGAGCAACATATGAAAGGTGATGCCGGTGCCCTTGGTTTCCGGGTTCATCATCATCTCGCCACACCACTTCATGAAGTGCAGCTTCAGCTCGATGCTCTCGAAATTATCTTCCAGCACATCATAAACGCTGCTGAGCAGCGAGGTGACGAGGCGGCGGCCGCTGGGGCTTTGCTCCAGCATGGCCACAAAGCCGCCGAAGGGCAGTGGCGGGGCGGCCATGCTGCGCGAGAGCAGCGGCAGCAGCGCCATCGCATCGGTGGCGATCTTACGGTAGGTTTCCGCATCGCGGGTGGAGAAATGCGCGATGGCCTCACAGGTTTTATCCAGGCTCTGGTAGCTGATCAGGCCGGTACCGTCCTCGAATACGCTGGCGAAACTGGCCTCAAAGGGCACCAGCTCATAGCCATGCTTGGCCAGAGGCAGTTCACCATGGCTGATCGCGGGGTTGGGCAGACAGGCAACCAGCCCGGTCGCGTGCGGGTCATGCGTGAAACCGGGCGCGATGTTGATGGACACCACCCCACCCCCGCACTGGCTGTTTTTTTCCAGCACCAGAACTTTTTTCCCCGCCTTGGCCATATAGGCCGCCGCTGTCAGCGAGTTGCTGCCGCCGCCGACGACAAGAATATCATATGTTCCGCTCACTTTGTTTCTCCCGCAATCAGCGCCTTTGGGTCGCCGTCCGGGTACAGCCCCGGCATTAATTCAACGCTTGTTTATTTATCCGGGTGGCGTATTCAGTGTCAAGCGATATTATCAGCCGATGCATAAGGGAGAGAGCGATTTGGCGCCGGTGAAGGAAACAAAACGGCGCGGGCGTCCGGCCAAGGCGGCGGCGCTGCGTTCGGACCAGATCTTGCCGGCGGCGCTGGCGGCCTTCGCGCACCATGGCTTCGAGGGCGCCAACCTGCGCCAGATCGCGGTGGAGGCCGGCATCGACGTCTCCCTCATCGCCCACCGGTATGGCTCCAAGCTGGAACTATGGAAGGCGGTGGTTGACGATCTGGCCGCCAGATTCCTGCGCGAATTGCCGGAAATCGCCGAGCACGGCCCGGCGCTGCACAATGTCATGGAGCAATTGATCGACCTGGTCTGCGATACCCCGCAGCTTTCGATGTTCCTGGTCAAGGAAGTGGCGCAGCAGGGCGAACGGTTCGAGTATTTCTACGAACGGCTGATCCGCCCGGTGCATGATTTTTTCCTGCCATTGATCCGCACGGCGCCGCCCGAACCGATGGCCGAACCGATAGATCCTGATTTCTTCTTCTTTTCCCTCACCGGCTCGATCGCGATTTCCGTGGTGATGCGCCCATTTATCGGCCGGTTCTCAAATGCCGCGCAAGACGAATCACAGTTCCGCCGCGAGCTGAAGCGCACCCTGTTACAGAACAAGGGGCTTGGCCTGGGTTAACTTACCAACAGGCGTGCGCGCAGACGCTGTTGCGTGGCGTGGTCCAGCCCGAGGCCGTTCTCGAAATAACCCGTCATGCCGCCGAAAGCCGTGGTGGCCGTGTTGAAGGCGGCATGCAAATATTCAGCTCTGGCGCCAAACAGGTCGCGGGCGATCGCCGGGTCGCCGCCCTGATCGGTGAAGCGCGTGATATAGGCCTGATATTCGGGGAGAATATACTCGTTGGTCCGCAAATAATCCTGATACACCGTATCCACCGGCACCCCGAGCAAGGTGAGCAGCGCGGCGGCGGCCCAGCCGGTGCGGTCCTTGCCCGCGGTGCAATGGAACAGTTGCGGCCCCGCGCCATCGCTCAGCGCCAGGAACAAGGCGCGGTATGATTGGCGCGCGCTCGGCAGCATGACGAACTGCCGGTAGGTCTGCACCCCGAACGCGGCCATCTTGCCGTTGCCCAGCGCCGCATTGGCCTGCTTTGGCGTGGCCAGCAGCGTGGTGATGTTGGCGGGGATGCCCCCCTTGGCGTCTGCCAGCACATTGAGCCAGATCTCCGCCGTGCCGGGGGGCAATTCGTCAGGCCGTTGTGCGCGTTCGGGCTGGGTGCGCAGGTCGAACACCTGGGCAAGGTCCAGCGCCGCCAGTTTCGGTATATCCTGGGCCGCAACAGGATCCAGTTTTTCCGAGCGGTAGACAAGACCGCGGCGCACGTTTCCTTGAGGCGCCGCATAGCCGCCGAGGTCGCGCAGATTGGGGACCGAGGCGAGCCCAAGACTACTGCCCGGCGCCGCGGCAACCTGCGCCATGGCGATGAAACGCCGGCCGGAGGGCAGCCCCGCCAAGCCAAGCGGCGCGGCGGCGGTAAGCAGGTCACGTCTCTTCATAGGGCAATCCTGAGCCGGGAGTCAGAAAACTGATAAATGACTTTCTACCAGGACAGACCTAGAGAAATTATGACGGTTCGATGACTTCAGGCCGGGGCGCCAAACGCGGCGAGCTGTTCGTGCTGAATGCCTTCAATCACCTCGCGGAATTCAGGATGCGTGAAAATATAGAATTCGCCGGATTTAACCGCCCGCGCCACGCTGGCACCGATCTCATCCGGCGCCATGCCCTTCGCCAGCGCGGCGGCAAAAGCGGCGGTGTCCGTGGCATCGCGGCTCGCATCGGGTAAATGCTGTTGCGAGGTGGCGGCCAGCCGCGTGGCGGCATAGCCGGGGCAAAGCACCGAAATGCCGATGCGGCTGCCTTCCAGCTCCGCCCGCAGGCTCTGCGCCAGGGCCAGGGCCGCGAATTTCGAGGCGCTATAGGCGGCGGTCTGCGCGGTGGCGAGCAGCCCGGCCATGGAGACGGTGTTGACGATATGCGCCTCCTCGCCGCTGGCGCGCATTTCCGGCAAAAAGATGCGCAGCGCGTGCAGATGCGCGTCCAGATTGATGCCAAACAGCCAGCGCCAGGTCTGCGGGTCGATATCCTCCACCGGCCCGCCGGCGGCGAACACCCCGGCATTGTTGCAGAGGATACGCACCGGGCCGAAAACCTGCTCCGCTTGTGCCTTCGCGCGGGGCCAGGCGGCCGGGTCGGCCACATCAAAACTCAGCGCCAGGGTTTGCGCGCCGTCCGCCGCCAGGGCGGCCGCGGATTTTTCCACCTCGGCGGTGTCGATATCCGCGAGCACAACCCGCGCCCCCTCCCGCGCCAGGGCCCTGGCGATGCCCAGGCCGATACCGCCAGCGGCACCGGTGATGAACGCGGTTTTGTTTTGAATATCGAGCATCAGCGTCTCCGTGGGGCTTTATTTCTTGGCGGTCATCCTACCGCGCCCGCTTGCATCTAGCCAGTCGTAATTATGCGTATTATCATCATGCCCACCACAACAAACGCCTGAAACGGGCGTCCCGGCGGATAAAACCCCGCTCTGACTGCTCATACCCAAGGAGAAACCCCATGCCCGCGCCTATTGTCACCCACGCCAACGCCTTTGTCTCCCGCTGGAGCGTAAAGCCCGAAAAACGCGAGGAATTCATCGCCGCCTTCAACGCATTGTGGCAAGGTGCCGCGGACCAGATGGCCGAAGTCACCAACTTCGTCTTCTATGGCTGGGGCCGCGATGAAAACGAGTTCGTCGCCATCGAATCATGGAAAAGCGAGGAAATCGTCGCCATGGTCCGCCAGTCCGAAGGCTTTAAAACCGCCGTCACCCACCTCCTCAGCTGCTCCAGCAAGCCAATGGTCATGGAAGTCTACAGCCCCTGGGAAGGTGCGCGCAGCGTGTTCGACATCTACCCAGCCGGCCCCTCCCAAGTGCACCCCGCCTCCGGCGCCATCAACGCCGTCTTCGTGTGAACGGGAGCTGGTAAAGGGAGGCAAGGCCAGGGGGCGCCGCCCCTTGGCCTCACTTCCTCCTATCATCTCAGTTCAGCCGCGAGGCGTTTGCAGGCCCTCCTGGGCGGTGGAGGCGATGAGATTGCCCTGGCGGTCGTAGATGAGGCCGCGGGAGAGGTTGACGCCGTTACGCGCGTTGGGGCTTTCGGTGTCGTAGAGCAGCCATTCGTCGGCGCGGGCGGGGCGGTGGAACCACATGGCGTGGTCCAGGCTGGCGACCTCGAAATGTTCGTCAAGGAAGACCGAGCGGTGCGGGGCGAGGGCCGCCGCGATCAGGAAGTAGTCCGAGAGGTAAGCGAGAACCTGCTGGTGCGCCTGTGGGTTATCCGTGCTGGCGGCGCTGGGCACGCGAACCCAGAAGCGTATGCGCGGGGCGTCCGCGCGTTGCATCACAGCGCGGCCAGCCACCGGGCGGACCTCGATGGGGTAGGTGTGCGACAGCCGGGTGAGGCCGGTCGGCAGTTCGACGCCGCTGGCCCGGGCGATATCGGCGAGGCTTTCCAATTCCTCAGGCGGCGGCGCGGCGGGGGCAGCGGTCTGGTGTTCGAAGCCCGGCTGCGGGTGGAAGAACGAGCAGCTCAGCACAAAAATGGTTTTGCCGTTTTGCGTGGCGATAACGCGGCGGGTGGCGAACCGGCGGCCGTCGCGCGCGCGTTCCACCGCGAAGGCCACGCGCGCGCCGACGGTGCCCGCGCGCAGGAAGTAGGCGTGCAGCGAGTGCATGGTGAGACCGGTAACGGTTGCCGCCGCCGCGGCCGCCGCCTGTCCCAGAACCTGGCCGCCAAACAGGTGGCCGTTGAGGTTGATCTGGTTATAGCGGCTTATGAACACGTCGCCACCGGCCGGCTCGAGGTCCAGCAGGGCGAGGACATTCTGTTCAGTCCAGGGCAGGGGGGCTTCGTTGATCGAGGTCATGTAATCAGCTGGTTTCCATTCATGCTGGCCCGCTATAACTGATACCCGCCGCCGGCGGCCAGTGATCGCCCGGCTGCGGCAAAATGATCAGGCCGCGCGGCGCGGCAGGGCCAGCAGCGCCAGCGAGAGGATGACGGGCAGGAAGCCGAGCGCATAGCCAAGCACGGGCACAAGCGCCCCGCCGGACTGGCGCAGCCCCAGCGCGAGATAAACAGCCGCGGCGGCAGCACCCAGGCCGCAAAGCGCGCGCATCAGCGCGGGCAGGCGCATTGGCGCCGGGGCGGTGGCGCCGGGCGCGTGGCGGCCGAGGAAGAAGCGGGACCAGTCACTATCGGCCTGATACGCGGCGCGCAACACATAAGCCGCGATGACGATATTCCCCCACCAGGCTGCCATCCACACCCAGGCGACGGTATTCAGCACCCGCCCGCCTCGTTCACGGAAAATCACCCACGACATGGTAAGCACCAGCCCCATCACCAGATCGTTGTTGATGAAAGTCTGCCAGGGGTCGCGCGCCCCCGCGAGAAACGTGTCGAACCCAACCCCGTGTCCCATGCCGCTGTTGAGGCTGACGTTCAGCACATTGCCGCACATAATCAGGAACACGAGCCCAGCGATGATTTTCACCGTTTTCATGGCTGCGTCATCCGGTAGACGTATTCGTTCCACTGCACTTCCTGCGAGTCGCCATAACCCTTGCGCCCGTTCCAGTCCCATTCCACCAGCCCGAGGTGGCAGTTCATGTTGGACCAGCCCGACCAGGCGGTCTGCGCGATGATCCTGCCGGTCATCCGGTAGACCTCGCCCGCGCTGTCCGTGAACTCATATTCATGGTTCAGCGGGCGGCAGAGCGGAAATTCGCGCCGCGTGATCTTGCTCGCGCTCACAATGCGGCGCTGCTCGCCCTTCACCACCACCCAGCCGTCGTTGAAAATGCGGGCAGGGGCCTGCATGCGCCCGGCCCAGTCCGGGTTGCGGCCCGGATCGTCATGCGCGCCCACATTAAAGGCGAAATCGGCGCCGAACGTGCCGGTCACCCAGGTATAGGGCGGCACCGGCGCATGGCTTTCCGGGCGTGGCTCGGCCCAGGAGCGGTCGCGCACCGCGTGGCAGTCCACGGCATATTCCTTGCCACGCAGCAACAGCCGCCCGGTGACATGCATCACCTGCTCGAAATGCTTGTTGTTGGCGCGCATGACCGGCACGCCAGCGGCCTTCAGCTCCACATCCACGGCGCTCTGCCGGCTGGGGTCGTCAAAGGTGAGCCGCAGATGCTCCAGCGGTTTCAGCGCCCGCACCCGCAGCCCGTTGGGCAGCGCGATATCATCGCCCGCGCCGACCACGGCGCTCGACATATAGTCGCGCATCTCGAACACCTCGCAGCCGAGATGGCTGGTCTTGATCCCCTGGTAGATGAACAACCCGCCGGTGACGACTTTAAGGTTGGGATGTACCCAGCAATAGGCGTAGCAGTTGATCGCGGCTTCCGGCACATGAAAGTTCCAGAACCACGTCTCGGTGAGCGAGTCTTCCGGCCCGCCGGTGCCGTGGAATAATTCGTCAACCGCCTGGTGCGTGCCAAAGCCGCCGCCAAGGTTGCTGTTCCAGTCGGTATCGTTGGCCATGGTGTCCCCGCTGTTTGCTTAAGGTCGCTTATATACGGTACGCTAGACCTCCGTTAGCCGCCGGGCAAGAGTTGAAAATGCAAATTGCGGAACGCCAATCTCCGCTTGCGGATTGCCGGGAAATATAGTTAGCTAGCAACTGATAAATTATATGTACGAAACCGGACGTGATTCCATAAACCCGGGCAGGCAAAACGGAGGAAACCATGAGCAAAAAACTAAGCGGCCGCGTGGCGGTGATCACCGGCGCCGCCCGCGGGCAGGGCGAGGCAACGGCCCGTCTGTTCGTGGAGCACGGCGCGCGCGTGGTCATTGCCGATGTGCTGGCGGCCGAAGGCGAGGCCCTGGCCCGCACCCTGGGCGCCGCCGCGATGTTCGTAGCGCTCGATACCTCCGACGAGGACGGCTGGGCATCCCTTCAGGCCGCGGTCACGGCCAAATGGGGCGCGCCGGATATTCTGGTCAACAATGCCGGCGTTGTGCATGCGGCCTCGATCACCGAGCTGACCAAGGCTGACTTTCAGCGCGTGCTGAACATCAACCTGATCGGCTCCTGGCTTGGCATCAAAACCCTGGCACCGGCCATGGTGGCGGCGGGCAAAGGCGCGATCGTGAACATCTGCTCCACCTCCGCGCTGTGGGGGATGAACGGGCTGGCCGCCTATTCCGCCAGCAAATGGGCGCTGCGCGGCCTCACCAAAACCGCGGCGATGGAGCTGGGCGCGCGCGGCGTGCGCGTGAACGCGGTCTTTCCCGGCGGCATCAACACCAAGATGGGCAACATCATGGACGCCTCTCCCGAGGAGCTGAACAAATACTACCAGAACCAGCCGATCCGCCGCATTGGCGAGCCTGCCGAAGTCGCCCGCGCCAGCCTCTATCTGGCCAGTGATGATGCCTCCTACGCCTGCGGCGCGGAGCTTACGGTCGACGGTGGGATGACACTTGGCGTGTTCAGCGAGTTCCTGCCCGGCGCGCCGGACTGAAAATGAACCAGAGCAACAACGGAGACGCAGGCATGGAACTTCCGAATTTTGAGGGCTTCAGCGTTGACCTGGCCGGCAAGGTCGCCGTTGTGCTCGGCGCCTCGGCTGAAGGCGGCACCGGCTGGGCCGTGGCCGAGGCGCTGGCGCGCAATGGCGCCAAAGTGTTCGTGGGCGCGCGCAGTTTCGCGCCGCTGCGGGTGCTGGCCGCCCGCATCGGCGGCGCCGCCCTGGCCTGCGACGCGGGAGACGAAGCGCAGGTTGCCGCGCTGGCCGCCAAAGCTCTGGAACATAACGGCAAAATCGACATCGCCGTGAACGCCGCCGGGTTGCCGGTGATGGGCATGATCGCCGATCTGCAACAGGCGCAGCTGGACGCGGCGGTGCGGGTCAACCTGTTCGGCAATTTCTATTTCGTGAAGCACATGGCTGCGGGTATCGGGCAAAACGGCTCAATCGTGCTGGTCTCCTCCATGAGCGCCACCCACCCCGTGCTGCCCCACGCCGCCTACGCCGCGGCCAAGGCCGGGACAAACTGCCTGGTGCAATACGCGGCGCTGGAATATGGCGCGAGGAACATCCGCGTGAACGCGATTTTGCCGGGCGCGATCAAATCCGACATGTCGCGCGAGGCATTCGCCATTCCCGGATTCGAGGAAGCCTACGCCCGCGAGGTGCCATTGGGCCGGATCGGCTACCCGGAAGATTTTGCCAACGCCGTGCTGTTCCTGGCCGGCCCGTCTTATGTCACGGGGCTTAATCTGCAGGTTAACGGCGGCGCGCAGCTCACCCGCATGCCCTATCCTGACGAACTGCCGGGCGGCACCCGTGCCTATGGCTCAGGCAAGGTGCTGGGCGACAGGTGAAGCTGAGTCTCCGGGGTCGCGGCCGCAGGCCGCCCGCCGGAACTTGGTGAGAGAAGGGGATAGATGTTGACCAATGCCGGAGAATGGAATAAATAGCTTGCAAGACTACGGTACGCTTATATACCTAATCTTGATGACTCGCGCCGCGCGCGCTAATGGTCACACAAACGCCAAAGCGCGGGAGGATTACGCGAAAAAGGATATGCATGCGGATGTAGTACGTTGACACACGGTATATAATGCACGATCATTTTCCGGTGCCGTGTGTGAAGCAAGGACCTGATTTTTTGAACTCGTTTCCAAATGATCAAAATGGAAGAAAGAGCGAAGGGCAGGGGAAGACAAACGACTGTGTGGCCAAGGGGCTGGCTGGGAACAAAAAAACCGGCACTTGGTCATTGGGTGGCTTCGACAACAAAAAGGGAAGGTAAAATGAACAAGATGTCTGACCGCAACACATTAAGGCAGAGATTGCTTGCCACAATCGGCCGTACCGGGCTTGGGCTCGCGGGTGCCGGCGCATTGCTGATGGCCGCCGCGCCGCATCAGGCAAAGGCGCTGAACCTCTATGACGGCACCGACTACGGCAACAACATGGAAATCAACCTGACCACGACGGTTTCCTACACCGGCCAATACCGCGTGAGTAACCCCTCGAAGGTGTTGCTCGGCAGCGACGGCGACAACAACTTCAAACACGGCATGGTCGGAAATCTGTTCGAGGCGGTGCCGGTGCTCGACATCCGCGACGGCAACTACGGCGCGCATTTCAGCGCCCAGCTTTACCTCAACACCCCGTATCTCGGCACCAACCAGAATAACCAGCCGGGCTACTCCAACGCCATTTTCGTGCCCAAGCAGAATGATTTCACCTCCGCCACGCGCAACGTGGATGGCATGAACGCGCAGGTTCTCGATGCGTTCATCTTTGCCCAACACACCTTCGCCGATGATCAGACCATTCAGTTCAAGTTCGGCCGCCAGACGCTGTTCTGGGGTCAGAGCCTGTACTTCCCGACCGACGGCATTTCCGGCGGCCAGGCGCCGATCAACGTCATCGCCGCGCAGAACACCATCAATCCGCAGGCGCAGCAGGTGTTCATGCCCGTTGGCCAGGCGGTGCTTACCTACCAGCCGCGCCCCGGCACCACCATTCAGGCCTATTATCAGTTTGAATGGGAGCATGATTTTCTGCAGGGTGAGGGCGCCTATTTCAATTCCACCAACATCCTCGACAAGGGCGGCAGCTTCCTCGCCTTCGCGCCGCTTTATGGCCTGACGCGCACCAAGGACGGCAACCCCGAACACCAGAACGGCCAGTTCGGCCTCGCCTTCGAGCAGGAAGTCGGCAACTGGGATCTGGGGGTCTACGGCGAACGCTTCGACGCCAAGGCGCCCGAGGTCGGCATTGCCCCCTATTCCGCGCCGGCTCTTGTGCCCGGCGGCCATGGTGCGGTTTCCATCGGCACCTACAACCTCGTCTATCCGCGCGATACCTGGCTTCAGGGCGTGAGCTTCTCCACCAACGTCGGGCCCACCAATGTCGCGGGCGAGTTCTCGGTGCGTGAAAATCAGCCGCTGGTCGCCAACAATAGCGGCGTTTTCTACATATTGCCGGGCCAGAATACCAACGGCAATCCGGGCTACCCCGTCGGCAACACCTGGGACGCGCAGATTTCCGAACTCTACGTCACCCCGGCCATTCCACTTGATCCAGGCGGCGTCACGATCACCGGTGAAGCAATCCTGAACCATCTGATCAATGTCACCAAAAACCGCTGGGCGGCTTTCCCCGGTGGAACACAGCTGGCCACCGGCCGTCAGGCCACTGCCGGCGCGTTCGATCTCTCGCTGACGCCGACCTATAACGACGTTCTGCCGAACCTGCAGATCACCTTCCCGATGGGCATCATCTACAACTTCCTGGGCCGCTCCGCGGTCGATGGCGGGTTGTACCACGGCACGGGTTCGTTCAACGCCGGCGTGACCGCCACCTACAAGGTCAACTGGATCGCAACGCTCGCCTATCAGGGTTATCTGGGCAAGCCTGATCCGGTGAACAACGCGTTGGCTGACCGTGGCTTCGTCGCGCTCAATCTTCAACACACATTCTAAGACGCCGGGAGTTCAAGAAAATGAAAAGACGTACTTTTGGTTTACTCGCGGGTACCAGCCTGGCGGCGTTGAAGGTTGGCACGGCACCCGCGCGGGCAGCCGCGGCTGATCCTTCGCTGCTGACCACCACGCTCACCCCCACCGGCGCCGAGCGCGCCGGCAATGCTGATGGCAGCATTCCCGCCTGGACGGGTGGCATGACCACCCTGCCGGCAGGGCTGAACAAAAATGACTACATCCCCGAACTCTTCCCAGACGAACAGCCGGTCGTGGTGATCGATGCCAGCAACATGGCCGACCATGCCGACCGCCTCTCCGAGGGCGTGAAGGCGATGATGACCAAATATGGCTTCAAGATCAAAGTCTACCCAACCCACCGCACCGCCGCCGCGCCGCAATATGTTTACGACAACATCACCAAAAACGTAACCGGGGCGAGCTTCACCGCCCAGGACCCGGTGGGCGGGCGTTTCGGCTTCCAGGGCGCCTATGGCGGCGTCCCCTTCCCGATCCCCGACACCACCAACCCGCTCACCGCCGGTGCGCAGGTCATGTGGAATCACTCGGCTGACTGGCACGGCTTCTGCTTCATGGTCGATTACCAGAGCTGGTCTGTGACCAACGGGCAGAAGTCGATGGCCTACGCCGATCACAGCAGCTTCAAATTCCCGTATTACGATCCCAACGGCTCGCTGGCGACCTTCGATGGCCGCCTGGAGATTCAGGACGACCCATACACCGGTCCGGCAAATCTCATCGGCCAGGCGATCATCGTGTGGCAGTATTCCAACCCTTATAAAAACGCCCAGTCCGCATGGGAGCTGCTCAACGGCCAGGGCCGCGTCCGCCGCGCGCCGGAAGTCTCCTTCGACACGCCAAGCCCGCAGTCCAACGGTGTCGCCGGGTATGATGAATACTTCGGCTTCAACGGCTCGCTTGAGCGTTATGACTGGAAGCTCCTCGGCAAAAAGGAGATGTACATCCCCTACAACAACAACGCGCTCTACGCGGGCCCGGCTCCCGCCGCGCATCTGGATCACTTCCTCGATCCCGATCTGGTCCGCTGGGAACTGCACCGCTGCTGGGTGGTGGAAGCCACCCTGCACCCCGGCGAGCGCAACGTGCTGGCGCGCCGCCGCTACTACCATGACGAAGACACCTGGTCCGTCGGCGTGGGCGACATGTGGGACGCCAACAACAACCTCTTCAAGGTGAACCTGCTGTATAACAACTGCCGCCCGGATCTGCCCGGCGTGGTGTTCGGCAATAACTCCATCCACAACCTGCAGACCGACGACTATGTGACGGTTGCGGGCCACTGGAACCAGGCGAAGAAGCCGACGCTGATCTTCGTCGACAACATCCAGGACTCCGTGTTCGACCCGAACAACATGGCAGCCTCGGCGCAGTACTAAGGGTTCCCTAAAATGCCTTGCCGCCGGCCGGAATTTTGGATCGGTGGCGAGGCAGAGTAGACTTCCATCGGTGGTGCAGCTTCAGCAAGGCTTCGTTGAGGATGCACCACCGGCTTTATATAATGAGGATGGAAAGCGGCGATGCGTGTTCCGGAGTTGATAGGATATATGCATGGACGGCTCTAAAAGTTTTCTGAATCGCCGGGCCATGTTGGCAACAGCCGCCGCAGCCGGGCTCATCGCGCTGTTGCCGCTCACCGCGCAGGCCGCCGCCCTCACAGGCGTTGATGCGCTGGATACCCCCTCGATCCTGGTAAAATCACCGGCTTCAGTGCTGCTGGTCGCCATCACCCGTGCCGGGAACCGTCTGGTTGCCGTGGGCGAGCATGGCGTCATCATCTATTCCGACGATGACGGGGTGAGCTGGACCCAGGGCCAGGTGCCGGTCAACGTGACACTCACCTGCGTCGCCTTCGCCACGCCTCAGCTGGGCTGGGCCGCCGGTCATTTCGGCGCCATCCTCGTCACGGCCGATGGCGGCAAGACCTGGACGATGCAGCTCAACGGCCTCCAGGCCAATCAACTTACCTTGCAGGCCGCGCAAGACCCCTCGGTGGCATCGAGCACATGCCCCTGCGCCCCGCTGGCGGTGGCGCGCGCGGCGCATTTCATGGACGAAGGCCCCGACAAACCATTTCTCTCCATGCTGGTGCTGAGCCCGCAACATGTCATGGTCTTCGGCGCCTACCGCATGACCATGGTGACGACCGACGGCGGCAAGACCTGGGCGGATTGGAGCCTGCATATCTATGACAAATACAGCCACAATATCTATGGCGCCGCGGTGATCGGGGCGGATTATTATTTGTGTGGCGAACAGGGGCTGGTATTCTGCTCCACCGATGCCGGCAACACCTTCCTGCCGCTCGCGCCGACCACATCGGTCACATTGTTCGGCATTCTGGGCGCGCGGGACGGCTCGCTGGTCGTCTTCGGCGTCGCCGGCGCCTGCCTGCGCTCCACCGACGGCGGCAAGAGCTGGACCACGATCGCGCTGGCGTCGCAGGATGACATCACCTCCGGGCGCGTGCTGCGTTCGGGCACGGTCGTTCTCATCACCGAGGCGGGCGCGTTGTTCAAAAGCACAGACAACGGCGCGACCTTCACGGCCGTCCCCGGTGTAACAACGCTGCCCTTCTTCGACATCGAGGAAGCGGCGGGGGATGAATTGATCATCGTCGGTGGCGCGGGTGTGACCCGCCTATCCGAAAAAATCTTAAATAGCTGAGCGGGAACAGAATCTTGGCCTCCAATATCGACGATCACGCGCCTGCCATCTCGGAGATCGTAGACTTCGACCACGGCTCCGGGTCGCTGGTGGAACGTCTGCTGTTCAACAACCGCCCGGTTATTCTGCTGATGTGCCTGCTGGCAACGCTGTTTTTTGGCTTCGAGGCGATGCATGTGAAGCTGAACGCCAGCTTCGAGAAGATGATCCCGACGCATCAACCCTTCATCCAGAATTTCTATAAACATTACGACGATCTGCAATCTCAGGGGAATGCGATCCGGATCGCCGTTCAGGCGGACCAGGGCACCATCATCAACGCGCACTACCTCGAAATGCTGAAGGAGATCAACGACAAGATCTACCTGCTCCCCAATGTTGACCGCGCCTATATGACCTCGCTGTGGACACCGGCAACCCGCTGGGTGGCGGTGGTCAGCGACGGTCTTTCGAGCGGCCCGGTGATAGACGGGCAATATGACGGCAGCCCCGCGCAACTCGCCGTGGTGGCGCAGAATATCGCCAAAACCGGGCGCGTCGGCGAGCTGGTGAGCAATGACTACACCTCGAGCATGATGTACGTACCGCTGTTGCAATATGACGGGCTGACCGGCGAAAAACTCGACTACGGCAAGCTGGCGACGGAGCTGAACCAGATCCGCGCGCAATACGCCACCCAGGGCATCACGCTGCACATCATCGGTTTCGCCATGGTGGTCGGCGACATGATCAACAGCATCGGCAAAATCCTGATATTCTTCGCCGTTTCAGCACTTATCGCCACCGGCATGCTGTTCTGGTTCACCCGCTGCGTGCGCAGCACGCTGCTGGTGGTGGCCGCCTCCCTTGTCGCGGTCGTGTGGCAAATGGGCTTTCTGCCGCTGCTGGGCTTTGAGCTGACGCCTTATTCAGTGCTCGTGCCGTTCCTGGTTTTTGCCATCGGCATGAGTCACGGTGCGCAAAAAATGAACGGCGTGATGCAGGACATCGGCCGCGGCGCGCATCCTCTGGTGGCCGCGCGCTACACCTTCCGCCGCCTCTTCCTCGCCGGCTTCGCGGCACTCGTTTGCGACGCCTCCAGCTTCGCCGTGCTGCTGACCATCCGCATCGAGGCGATCCGCGAACTCGCCCTGCTCGCCAGCATCGGTGTCGGCATCCTGATCTTCACCAACCTCATCATGCTGCCGATGACGCTGAGCTACACCGGCGTCAGCAAATCCGCCGCGATCCGCAGCCTGCGCAATGAGGGCACGGCTACCGAGCGGGTGGATAACTGGCTCTGGAACCTCCTCGATAAATTCACCACCAAACGCTACGCCATCCTCGCCATCGCGCTCGCCGGCGTGCTCGGCGTGGTCGGGCTTTATGTCGGGCGCAACGTCCAGGTCGGCGATCTCAACAAAGGCGCCCCGGAGCTGCGGCAAAGCTCGCAGTACAACCAGGACAACGCCTACATCATCAAGCATTACACCACGAGCAGCGATACGCTGGTGGTAATGGTCGATACGCCGCCCGGTGACTGCATCGCCTATTCCACGCTCTCCACCTTGAGCAATCTCGAATGGCAGCTCGACCAGATGCCGCAGGTGCAATCCACCAGCTCCCTCGGCTCGTTCGCCTCGCAGCTCACCATGCTGATCACCGAAAACTCGCCAAAATGGTACGAGCTGGTAAAAAACCAGGCCTTCCTGGGCGACTTCACGGAGCACCTCTCGGCAACCCAGGCCAATTTCGACTGCACCTTCGTGCCGCTCTATGTCTCGCTGACCGATCACAAAGCGAAAACCCTGGATGCGGTGATCTCCAAAATCCAGGCATTCATCGCCAATCCACATAACCAGGGGCCTGACTTCAAAATCTCCCTGGCCGGCGGCAACGCGGGTATCGAGGCGGCAACCAACATCGTCATCGAGCAGGCCAATCACATGATGCTGCTGCTGGTCTACAGCACCGTCATCCTGTTCTGCTTCATCGTCTTCCGCTCCTGGCGCGCGGTGCTCTGCGCCGTGCTGCCGCTCGTGCTCACCTCCATCCTCGCGCAGGCGCTCATGGTCTGGCTCGGCATCGGCATCAAGGTCGCAACACTGCCGGTCATGGCGCTGGGTGTTGGCATCGGCGTGGATTACGCACTCTACGTCCTGGGCATCGTCATCAAACAACTCCGCGACGGCGCCACGCTCTCCCAGGCTTACCACCGCACCCTGTTGTTCACCGGCAAGGTCGTGCTGCTCACCGGCTTCACCCTCGCCGCCGGCGTCGTCACCTGGGTCTTCGCCCCCATCAAATTCCAGGCTGACATGGGCCTGCTGCTCTCCTTCATGTTCCTATGGAACATGCTGGGCGCCATGGTCCTGCTCCCCTCACTCGCCTACTTCCTGCTGCCACCCAGGCTGTTCCCGAAAGGCAATGGCAAACTGGCGGGCCATTGAAAGGGGGGAGGCAGGCCAGGCCAAGGGGCAGCGCCCCTTGGCCTGGCCTGCCTCCCCCCTTAACGCCCCTGCCAGTTCGGCTTGCGCCGCTGCGCGAAGGCGCGCTTGCCTTCGGCGGCGTCCTCGCTCTCAAACAGCGGTGCCGCGGTGCTGTAGGAGGCGAGGTCCATCATCGCGGCGAAGCTGGGTTGGTTGAGGCTGGCGTAGGCAACCTGTTTGCTGCACCGTATGGCCAGAGGCGCGCATTCGGCGATTTGCGCCGCCCATGCCTTGGCGGCCGCGAGCAGATCGGCACCCGGCACAATCTGGTTGACAAAGCCGAGGTGTTCGCCCTCCGCGGCGGTCACGCTCCGGCCGGTGAGGATCATCGACATCGCCCGTTTGGTGCCAATTGCGCGCGGCAGGCGTTGCAGCCCGCCGCCCAGCGCCGCCCAGCCGACTTTTGGTTCCGGCAGCGCGAAGAGCGCGTCATCGGCGGCGATAATCAGGTCGCAGGCCAGCGCGAGTTCAAAACCGCCGCCGAACGCGGGGCCATTCACCGCGGCGATCAGCGGCAGCGGATAATCATCGCGGAAGGTAAGACCGCCAAACCCCGAGGGCGGCAGGTCGATTTTTCCGGTTTCCAGATTATCCTTCAGGTCGTAGCCGGTGCAAAAGGCTTTGCCGCTGCCGGTGAGGATAACCGCGCGCAGCGAGGCATCCCGCGCCAGCGCGTCGAACACGCCGGCGAGTTCATAATGCGCCGCCGGATGCAGTGCATTCATGCGCTCCGGGCGCGCGAGGGTGAGCGTGGCAATGCTGTTCTCGATGCTGAGACTTGAGAATTTTTCAGTCATCGTAATGCCCTTTGTAGTGGAATTATGGTGCGTTTGCCGCCATGACAAAAACCGTGAACGCGTATATCGTATGTATCAGATCATTTTGACGCAACAAGCAAAGAGGAAAAACCATGGCCAGCAATAAAATCAGGGTTGGAATCATCGGCGTGCAGCCGGACCGCAGCTGGGCGGCCATCGCGCATATCCCCGCCCTGCAGGCCCTGCCTGATTACGAAATCACCGCGGTGAGCACCACGCGGCAGGAGAGCGCGGACGCGGCGGCGGCGCGCTACGGCATCGCCCGCGCGTTTAACAATCACCAAGCGCTGGTAAACTCCCCGGATGTTGATGTGGTGGCGGTGACGGTGAAGGTCCCGCACCATAAGGAGCTGGTGCTGGCGGCGCTGAACGCGGGCAAGCATGTGTATTGCGAATGGCCCCTGGGCAATGGCCTGGCGGAAGCGGAAGAAATGGCGGCGCTGGCGAAGGCAAAGGGCCTGCGCGGCATCATCGGCCTGCAGGCGCGCATGGCGCCGCCGGTTGTGTACGCGCGTGATCTCATCGCGCAGGGCTATATTGGCGATGTGCTCTCCACCAGCCTGCTTGGCACCGGCATGGCCTGGGGCGAATATGTCGACGCGCCGAACGCCTACACCGCCGACCTCAAAAACGGCGCCACCATGCTGACAATTCCAGTATCCCACACGCTCGACGCGCTTTGCCATGTGCTGGGCGAGGTGAGGGAGGTCTCGGGCCTGCTCGCCAACCGCCGCAACTCGCAAATCCAGGTCGAAACCGGCGCGGTGCTGCCGATGACCGCGCCAGACCAGGTGGCATTGACCGCGACGCTGGAATCCGGCGCGGTGCTGAGCGCGCATTATATCGGCGGCATGACCAAGGGCACCGGGCTGCTGTGGGAAATCAACGGCGCGCGCGGCGATCTGCGGTTCAGCGCGGCGGGCGGCCATGCGCAGATTTTTGATCTCACCCTGGAGGGCGCGAATGCCGAGGCACCGGCCATGCAGCCGCTGCCGGTGCCCGAGAGCTATTATCACAGCCCGCTGCGCCAGGGGCCGGCGGTAAACGTGGCGGAAGTCTACGCCCAGCTGGCGCGCGACCTGCGCGAGGGCACGTCCCTCTGCGCCGATTTCAGCCATGCGGTCCGGCGGCACCTCATGGTCGCGGCCATTGAGCGTTCCGCCGCCAGCGGCGCGCGGCAGACTGTTTAATCGGCCCAATTAAACGTAAGTTTGCGTACGGCATATTGCCTTATCATTTTCCGGCATTATGATGGCGCAAGCTTCAGGAGGAAATTGACATGAGTTTATTGGAAGGCCGCGTGGCCATCGTAACCGGTTCCGGCCGCGGCGTCGGCCGCGCCTATGCCATCATGCTGGCGCAGCACGGCGCCAAGGTCCTGGTGAACGACCTTGGCTCGTCAGCGGCGGGTGCTGGCGCTGACCAGACCCCGGCGCAGGAAGTCGTCGCCACCATCCAGGCGGCCGGCGGCCAGGCGGCGGTCAACACCTCCGACGTCGCCGACTGGAAAGGCGCCCAGGAGATGGTTCAGCAAGCCATTGACACGTTCGGCGGCCTCGACATCCTCATCAACAACGCCGGCATCCTGCGCGACCGCATGCTGGTGAACATGACCGAGGATGAATGGGACGCCGTGGTCCGTGTCCACATGAAAGGCACCTTCGCCCCGCTGCACCACGCCGCCAACTACTGGCGCACCCGCTCCAAGGCCGGTCACCCGGTTGATGCCCGCGTCATCAACACCACCTCGCATTCGGCGCTGTTCGCCAACATCGGCCAGACCAACTACGCCGCCGCCAAGGCCGGCATCGCCACCATGTCCATCGTCGCCGCGCGCGAGCTTGCCCGCATCGGCGTCACGGTCAACGCCATCGCCCCGCGCGCCAACACCCGCATGACCGAGGGCTTGCGCGAGTGGACCCCCGAACAGCTGGAGCGCCGCAAGCCGGAATGGATCGCCGCCCTCGTCACCTGGCTGGCCAGCCCTGAATCCAAGCACATCAGCGGCCGCGTGTTCGAGGCCTGGGGCAACGGCTACGCGGTGATGGAAAGCTGGCAGCACGGCCCGCACACCGAGGCGAGCCTCGACCCCACCGAGCTTGGCCCGCGCATCACCGAAATCGCCAAATACGCCCGCGCCAACGCCGGTATCGACCCCAACACCTGGCTCAACCCGTAACCCCATCAAAGCGGCGCCTGCGGGCGGGAGAGGTATAAAATGCAACTCACACCATACGATGAATTTCCCGTCCATCAGGCGCCGCATCCCTTCAGCTACATCCCCTCCACTGACTACAACTGGGATGACGGCTACTATTTCGGCGCCTTCAGCCCTGATGACGGCGTGTTCCTGGCCACCGGCGCGCGGGTCAACCCAAACACCGACATGATCGGCGGCTACGCGCTGCTGAACGTGCGCGGCCACCAGACCACCTTGCGCTTCAACCGCGTCTGGCGGCGGGATTTCTCTCTGAGGATCGGCCCCTGGCGCATCGAATTCGTCGAGCCTTTAAAAACCATCCGCCTGGTGCTGGAGGAAAACGCCAGCGGCATGACCTTCAATTTGCTGTGGGAGGGCACATCCCCCGCCTTCCTCGAGGAACACCACGTCGCCACGCATCGCGGCCGCCGCTCCACCGACCAGTCGCGCTATTCCCAGCCCGGCAAGGTCAGCGGCACGCTGGCCCTCGGCGCGCAAAAATGGGAGGTCACCCCCGAGCGCTGGAGCGGCGCGCGCGACCACAGCTGGGGCCTCTACGCTGACCGTCCGCCCCTCTCGCCCCTCGCCTCGGTGCTGCCCCCGCGCGAGGCCGACAACGGCCCCCAGCGCTCGCTCCGCTTCTGGACCTGCTTCCGCACCGACCCCTACAGCGGCTTCTTCCACCTGCACGAGGATGCCAACGGCACCCAGGCCAAATTCAACGATGTTTTCGGCACGCCCTTCGGCGGCAGCATTCATCGCGGCTGGGATCACCCGCCCATCGCGCTGGCCTCCGGCCGCCACGAGATCGAATTCCAGCCCGGCACCCGCATCCTCAAGCGTGCCACGCTGTCCCTGACTGACATTCAAGGCGGCGCCTGGAAGCAGATTTTCGAGGCCGCCGCCCCGCCCTGGGTGGTGCAGACCATGGGCTACCACCCCGGCAGCTGGAAAGACGGCGGCACCTTCTTCACCTACCACGGCGCCGAGGAACTCGCACTCGAGTGGGATTCCTTCGACTTTTCGCAACAGCCGTTCGTCTTCACCCCCTACGTCGTCCAAGGCGAGGCCGCCGCCAACACCTTTGGCGAGGGCACCCGCAAAGGCCAGATGATCCACGGCCCGGAATACCTGGCGCGGGTCACCACCCACGCGCCGGACGGCAGCATCAGCCATGGCGCCGCCCAGGTGGAAATGTTCATCAACGGCGCCTACCATCCCTACGGGTTCGAATAACGGCCGCGCAAAGCGGCGCGCAGGCGAGGAAATAGCAATGGGTTTTACCAGCGAATGGCTCGGCCGCTACCTGACTCACCGTCTGGGCGAGAGGGTGACCGGTCTGAGCCTGGAAAAATTCACCCGCGGCTCCTCGCGCCAGACCTGGTTTGGCAGCTACCTCGTGGAGTCCACCGGCACCCAGACTGACATCGTCCTGCGCACCGACCACCCCGGCGGCAGCGTCGACCCCACCCCCCTCGACCAGGAATATTTCATCTACGAGCGCCTCGGCGGCGCCGGCCTGCCGGTGGCCCGCGCCCTGTTCTGGGAGGATGACCCCGCCTGGACGGACCGTCCCTTCTACCTGCGCGAAAAAATCGAAGGCAGCTGGAACATCGAGCATTATTCCGACCCCGACCCAGAATATGACGGCCTGCGCATCGCCGTCGCCAAGGAGCACATCAAGGCCCTGGCGCAGGTCCATGCGGTGGACTGGCGCAAGCTGGGCTTTGCCGAGCGGCTGGTCCCCCCCGCCGGCGAGGCCGACGCGGCGGCGGCCTATATTCGCGGCGCCAAGCGGCTCATGGCCGAAAAACCCGGCGAGCCGATCCCCATCTTTTGGGAAACCTGCGAATGGCTGCTCGACCGCGCGCCGCTCGCCTCGCGCATCTGCCTCTGTAAGGGCACCAACGGGCTTGGCGAGGAAGTCTTCCGCGAAGGCAAACTGGTCGCGCTCAGCGACTGGGAGGAAGTCTCCATCAGCGATCCCGCCAGCGACTTCGCCTTCTGCCAGAACTTCTGCGACCCCATCCAGCGCGGCGGCCAGCAGATCTGGGGTCTGGAACAGGCGCTGGACTATTACCGCGAGGTCAGCGGCTTCACCATCACCCCGGAATCGGTGCGCGACTACCAGATGATCCGCTCGCTCAACCGCCTGGTGATGATGCGCAACGCCGCCATCAACGCGCATGAACACGCCGAGATCGCGCATATCCGCCAGGTCTGGACCGGCACGGAGGTGCTGCACGTCGTCAAACGCGGTCTGGCCGCCGCCATGGGCCTGCTGCCGTCCCTGCCGGGAGAGCTTTATCCCGAACTCAACCACACCGTCGATACGCTGTGAGGCAACGCCAATGATCCTGCCAACCGCCGAAGACATGCTGCGCACCATCGAAGGCACGTTCGACACCGTCATCCGCCCAACCCTGACCGGCACAACCGAGCGCAGCGCCGCCGCCACCATCAGCCATCTGCTGCGGCTGGCCCGGCTGCGGCTGGAGCGGGAAGGGCAGGTGCTCTACGACGACATCGCCGCCCTGCGCGCCCTGCTCACCCATATCCGCACCTATCTCGCGGGCATTGGCGAAGCCGCAGCCGTGGCCGCGCTGGACCCGGCGCTGGAACCCAAACCACTGGCGGAAGGCCAATATCCCACCCTCACGCTGGCCGGGCAGCAGGCAAGCGGCCTGCGCGGCGCGCTGGAAACCGCTCTGGCGCGGCTGCAGGAAATCCGCGATGTTCATGGCGCGGCGGCGGATTATCAGCAGCTCCGCGCCGCCATCCGCACCTACATGGCCGAACAGCTCCGCCGCGAGAGCGAGTTGATCGAGCCTGCCTTCTGGGGCCAGGGGCCGCGACGATAGTTAATTGCGGCGCCGCGGGCCAGGCAACTTGACCGCAAGCATACCATAAGCTAGCCTTCCGTAAATGTTTGCGCATGGCGGCACTGTCTGGCGTGGTTGATATTCTGGTATGGACCGGCGGTTGCGTGACCTGCCGTAAGGTTAACTTTTTTCGCGCGGGAAAAAATGGTAAGTCAGACAACTAAAAACCATGCGGGCAGGCAAACCCCGCGCAAAACAAAAACTTAAAAGGAGCGTTAAGGCCATGGGCGTCGATTTCAGTAAAATTCAGGACGGATTTGCCACCGCTGCAAGCCCGCTGACCAAGGACCTGCTGCTGCACGACTCCAAACCGGTGGAGCCAGCCCTGCGCGAGACCGGCAACTTCCTCGCCCCGCCGAAAAAAATCCCCTTCAATCGTTATTTTGACCGTGACTTCGCCAAGCTCGAAAAAGAGAAGGTCTGGAAAAAATGCTGGCAGGTGGTCGGCCGCGAGGAAGATCTACCCCAGGTCGGCGACCGCAAGCCCTATGATGCCGGTGAGCTTTCCTACATTATCATCCGCTCCGGCCCCAACGAGTTCCGCGCGCTGGAGAACGCCTGCAAACATCGCGGCACCCGGCTGTGCCACACCGCCACCTCTGCCCCCACGATCAAATGCCCGTTCCACGCCTGGGAATGGAATGTCGACGGCTCGGTGAAGAACATCCCCAGCCGCTGGGATTTCCCCTCGGTGACGGATGAGGAATATCATCTGCCCGAGGCCAAAATCGGCACCTGGGGCGGGTTCATCTTCATCAACCCAGACCCGGATGCCGGCCCGCTGGAAGACGCGCTGGGCGTGTTGCCGAAACATTTCGGCCCGCGCGAGAGCACTGACCGCTTCACCTATGTCGGTTTCCGTAAAAAAATGCGCTGTAACTGGAAACAGGCGCAGGAAGCGTTTTTCGAGGCCTATCACGTCATCGAAACACATCCCCAGATCATGACCTATAACGGTGACACCACGACCAGCTATGACATCTGGGACGACGGCAAATCCCAGGTCAGCCGCTCCATTACCCCCTCCGCGGTGCCAAGCGGGCATCTGGGCGATGACGCCTCGCGTTTGCTGGCCGCCGAGGAATCCTTGAAAACCTTCGCGCTGATGTTCCCCGGCGTGGAGCTGCCAAAAATCAAATCCGCCGAAACCGGCCGCGCGGAAGTGGCCGAGTGGCGCCGCCAGATGATGGGCGCGGCGCTGGGCGTTGATTTCTCCAGCTGCTCGGATTCCTACATGCTGGACGCGACGCAGTATTTCATGTTCCCCAATTTCTGGCCCTGGTTCGGCGAAGGTCTGCCGCTCACCTATCAGTTCACCCCCTATGGTGATAATCCCGACGAATGCGTGATGGAGACCCGTCTCACGCTCCCCATCCCGGCCAACGGCCAGCGCCCCCCGGCGTCCGAAATCGTCGACATCGACTTCGACACGCCGATCGCCTCGGTCCCGGCCATGGGCATCATGTCGACGATTTTTGACCAGGACCTCTCCAACCTGCCGCTGGTGCAGCTTGGCCTGCACTCAACGCGCGACCCGCAGGCAAGCGCCACCCTCGGCCTGTATCAGGAGAGCCGCATCCAGGCCTTTCATGACATGCTGGACCGCAAGATCGCGGAGTGAAGGCCTTACAAGCCCACGCGAACCAATACGGCGGACCGGAAACTCCGGTACGCCGTAACTGTGATTGACTTTAATGGAGATGAGCTGATGGCGACTGAGATTTTGCTGCCGAAACTGGGCTTTTCGATGAACGAGGGCGTGCTGGCCGAATGGCTGGCCGCCGACGGGGCCACCGTGAAGGAGGGTGAGCCGCTGTTCGCCCTGGAAAGCGACAAGTCGACGCAGGAAGTCGAAGCGCCGGCCTCCGGCACGCTGCGCATCATCAAGCAGCCGGGCGAAACCTATGAGGTTGGCACTGTGCTGGGCGAGATCGTCTAGGCATGCCCGATGTCCCCAGCCTGCTGGCAGCTCTGGCGCCATTGCCGGAAGCCGATTTTTCGGAATTCGGCGAAGTCGAGATCAAGCCGCTTTCGCGCATCCAGCAACTCACCGGCGCCTTTCTCGGCCGCAACTGGGTCACGATTCCGCATGTCACGCATCATGATGAAGTTGACGTCACCGAGACCGAGACCCGCCGCACCGCCTGGAACGCGGCCAACCCTGGGGTGAAGCTGACCCCGGTGGTGCTGCTGGCCCGCGCCGTGGCGCAGCTGCTGGCCGATTTTCCGCAGTTCAACGCCTCGCTGGGCGCTGACGGCAAATCCCTGGTGCTGAAAAAATACATCAACATCGGCGTCGCCGTTGACACCCCCAAAGGCTTGGTCGTCCCGGTCATTCGCGGCGTGCCCGAAAAATCCCTGGCCGAACTGGCTGGCGCCCTCACCGCGCTGGCCGAAAAGGCGCGCACCAAGGGCCTCTCCATGGCGGAGATGTCAGGCAGCTCCATGTGCGTCTCCTCGCTGGGCCATATCGGCGGCACCGCCTTCACCCCCATCATCAACGCGCCGGACGTCGCCATTCTGGGCGCCACCGCCATCCAGCTTCGCCCCGCCCCGGCGGCGGATGGCGGCATCGTCTGGCGCAAGATGCTGCCGCTCTCGCTCAGCTACGACCATCGCGTCATCAACGGCGCCGATGCGGCGCGGTTCGTGAAGGCGATCGGCACGCGGCTGGCGGCGGAAAATCTTTTCGCGTGACGTGAAATAAAACAGGCCAAGGTCAGGGATAATGTCAGTATCTGAAACGCTTGCGGCCCGTGCGGCGGGGTTGCCAATGGATCTGTCCGCCATGGTGCTGCCGCAGGACTACCCAAGCCTGTTCGCGGCGCGCACCCCTTCGCGCACCGCGCTGATCTTCAAAGACTGGCAGTGGGACTACGCCGGGCTGGACCGCGCCGCCAACGCCATGGTCACGCTCTTTCGCGAAGCCGGCGCCGGCCCCGGCGCGCGCGTCGCCTATATCGGCAAAAACTGCGACCTGTTCTTCATCGTGCTGTTCGGCGCCTACCGCGCGGGCATCGTGCTGGTGCCGGTGAACTGGCGCAACACGGCGGTGGAAACCCGCTACGTGCTGGAAGACAGCCAGGCCACGCTCCTGCTCGCCGACACCGAGTTCCTGCCCATGCTGGCCGAGGCCGATACCAGGGGCCTGACTCGCATCGTCGTGGACGCCGATGGCGCCGATGGCCTGCGCGCCAAACTCGCAGCCGCCACCCCCGCCCCGCGTAAAACCCTGGACCCGCACGCCCCCAGCCTGCAACTCTACACCAGCGGCACCACCGGCAAGCCCAAAGGCGTGCTCACCAGCCAGCACGCCATGGGCGCGCAACGCCTGGCCGAACTCGTCTGCCCGGCGTTTGATGACTGGCGGGACGACGAGACCCTGCTCTCGCCGCTGCCCAGCTTCCACATCGGCGGCATGTCCTGGGTGCTGTGCGGCCTGGTGCGCGGCCAGAGCGTGGTCATCACCGCCGACGCCACCCCCGCCGCGATCCTCGACCTCATCGTCGCGCACAGCATCACCCGCACCTTCATCGTGCCAACCCTGGTGCGCGCCCTCATCGAGGAGATGAACCACCGTGGCATCCGCGCGCCCTCGCTGCGCGGCATCCACTACGGCGCCGCCGCCATGGACGCCGCCCTTCTGGAGCGCTCGCTTGAAAATATCGGCTGCCGTTTCCTGCAATATTACGGCATGACCGAGGCCACCGGCAGCATCACCTTGCTGGAACCGCGTGACCATGACCTCTCCCGCCCGCGCCTGCTGCGCTCGGTCGGCAAGCCGCTGCCGGGCATCACCATCGAAATCCGCGGGCCTGACGGCACGCTGCTCAACATCGAGCAGCCCGGCGAAATCTGGGTGAAGGGGCCGAGCCTGTTCATCGAATACTGGAACCGCCCGGATGCCACCGCCGAGGTGATGAAGGACGGCTGGTACCGCTCCGGCGATGGCGGCCTGCTCAACGCCGAGGGCTATGTTTTTCTCACCGACCGCATCAAGGACATGATCGTGACGGGCGGTGAAAATGTCTACCCGGCCGAGGTTGAAGCCGTGTTGCGCCAACACCCGGCGGTGCAGGATTGCGCGGTGTTCGGCCTGCCGCACGAAAAATGGGGTGAGGGCGTCACCGCCGCGGTGGAGCTGCGCCCCGGCCACACGGCCACGGCCGAGGCGTTGATCGCCTTCGCGCGCGTCTCGCTCGCCGCCTATAAAATCCCCCGCCGGATTGAGTTTGGCGTCACCCTGCCGCGCACGGCGGCGGGCAAAATCCAGCGCGGCGCCGTCCGCCTGAGCTTCCTGGCCCAGGAGGGAGACCGCTGATGAGCTTCGCCGTCACCGAGGCGCAAACCATGCTGGCTGACATGCTCACCCGCCTGCTCGCCAGCGAGAACGAGTTCGAGGCCCGCCGCCACCGCCTCGAAGGTCCAGCGCCGGACCGCCTGGCGCTATGGCCGCTCCTCGCCGAACAAGGCGTGCTGGGCGCGGCCTTCCCTGAAGAATTCGGCGGTTTCGGCGGCTCCATGCGCGACCTCGCGGTCATCATGGAGCGCGCCGGGCAGAGCCTCGTGGTCGAACCCCTGCTCGCCAGCACCGTCTGCGGCCGCGTGCTGCTGGCAGCGGGCGAAGCTGACCAGCTGGTTGAGCTGATCGCCGGTGAACGCATCCTGGCCTTCGCCCATATGGAAGGTTTTGACCCCTTTGCGCCACCGGCCACGCAGGCCCAGCCGCAAGGCGATGGTTTCGTGCTGAACGGCAACAAGCAGGCTGTCCGCCACGCTGACCTCGCGCATGGCTTCATCGTCACCGCCACGCTCAACGGCGCCCCCGCCTGCTTCCTGGCCGAGGCCGATGCCCAGGGCGTGCAGCGCGAGGCCTTCCGCCTGCTCGACGCCGCCGCCGCCGCGACACTCACCTTCACCAACACCCCGGCGCGATATCTGGCCGGCGCCGATGCCCTGGCCGATGCCCTGCTCTGGTCCCACGCCGGTCTGGCAGCCGAGGTCTCGGGCATCGCCGACGCGCTCAACACCGCGACCTTCGCCTATCTCAACACCCGCAAACAATTCGGCTTCCCCCTGGCCAGCTTCCAGGCCCTGCAGCACCGCGCGGCGGACATGTTCGCCGCCGCCGAGGAAACCCGCATCCTCGCCGCCCGCACCATCACCGCGATCGATGCCGCAGCTCCCGGCCGTTTCGCCCTCGCCAGCGCCGCCAAAACCGTGGCGGATGACGCCGGGCGCAAAATCGGCCACGAGGCGGTGCAGATGCACGGCGGCATGGGCGTCTCCGACGAGCTGAACATCAGCCACTACATGCGCCGTCTCGCCGCCATCCGCGCCGAGCTGGGCAGCGCCGATGTCCACCGCGCGCGTTTTGCCAGCCTGAACGAGGGAGCATCTCATGCTGCTTGATGAAAGCCCCGATCTCGCCGCCTTCCGCGCCGAGGTGCGCGGCTTCGTGCGCCAACACCTCCCCGCCGACATCGCCCGCAAAGGCCGCCTCGGCCTGGAATACGGCAAGGATGATTTCGTCCGCTGGCAAAAAATCCTGCGCAACAAAGGCTGGTTCGCCGCCGCCTGGCCCCAGGCCGCCGGCGGCGCCGGCTGGGATTTGCAAAAGCAGCTGGTGTTCATTCAGGAAACCGCCCTCAACGACGCCCCCTTCATCATCCCCTATGGCGTCAACATGGTCGGCCCCGTGCTGTATAATTTCGGCACGCCGGAGCAGCAGGCCCGCCACCTGCCGGGCATCCTCTCCTCCGATGTCTGGTGGTGCCAGGGCTATTCCGAACCCAACTCCGGTTCCGACCTCGCCTCGCTGAAAACCACGGCGGTGCGCGATGGCGGCCACTACATCGTCAACGGCACCAAAATGTGGACCACCGAGGCGCATTGGGCCGACTGGATGCACTGCCTCGTCCGCACCGACCGCGAGGCAAAACCCCAGCGCGGCATTTCGTTTTTGCTGATCGACATGAAAACGCCGGGCATCGATATCCGCCCCATCGTCACCATCGACGGTCAGCACCACACCAACCAGGTGTTTCTCGATGACGTGCGCGTGCCGGTGGAAAACCTGGTGGGCGGGGAGGGGGGCGGCTGGCCGATCGCCAAATTCCTGCTCTCCAACGAGCGCGTCGCCATCGCCGACACGGGGCCGAAGCTGAAACTGCTCGCTGAAATCAAGGAAATCTTCGCAAAAATCGAGGTATCTCCAACCGTTTCCGAAACCAGTAAAATCCTGTTCCGGCAAAAACTCGCCAACGCTGAAATCCAGCTCACCACTTTATGCGCGCTGGAGCAGGAATACGTGAAAATGTGGGCTGGCGGCGGCTCCAAGGAAGGTCCGCACGCCTCGGTCCTCAAAATCCGCGGCACCGAGATCCTCCAGCTCCTCTCCGAAATCGCCCTCGAACTCGAAGGCCCGCTCGGCGCCGCGCACGACCCGGCTGATCTGCATCTGGGCGCGGGCATCACCCCCTCTCCGGCGCAACGCGCCAGCCTGATGGCGCATCACTACCTCTACGGCCGTTGCTGGTCGATTTTCGGCGGCACGAATGAAATCCAGCGTGGCATCATCGCGCGATCCATCCTGGCGGCATAACACAGGAGCACCCCATGAACGATATGGCGAATGTTGATCCATCATCGATTTTCCGGCCGGAAATTCTCTCCGAGCCACATGCATTTCTGAAATCCTTGCGTGAGAGCGCGCCGGTGGCGCGCGTCACCGATGACAAAGGCCGCGACATCTATCTCGTCACCAGCTACGCGCTGATCGAGGAAGCCTCCAAGCGCGCCGAGGATTTCTCCAGCCAGGTTGGCCATCTTTTGATGGGCGACGGCGGCAACCCGGAGGTTGATGCCATCCTCGCGCAGGAATGGGTGCAACCCGCGCTGCTGCTCATCTCCGACGACCCGGAACACAAGCGCTACCGCTCCCTGGTCAATGCCGTCTTCGCCATGGGCCGCATCGCCAACATGCACGATATCATCGCCCGCATCGTCGATGATCTGATCGATGATTTCATCGAGCGCGGCGAAGTTGATTTCGTCAACGAATTCGCCATTCTCCTGCCCACCTACGTTATCGCTGACATTCTCGGCCTCCCGCGCGACAAATACGCGCTGGTGCGCAAATGGTCGGACTCTGTCATCCGCATCGTCAGCCGCATGGGCACGCACGCGGAAGAACTTGCCGCCGCCAACGACATTCTGGAATTCCGCCGCTTCATCCGCGCCACCATCCGCGCCCGCCGCGCGGTCCCCGCCGACGACCTGATCTCCTATCTCATCAACGTCCGCGTCGAAGGCTTCGAACCATTGACGGATGAAGAAATCGCCCCCCTGGCCTTCGAGATCGCCGTCGCCGGCAACGAGACAACGCGCAACACCCTGATGAGCGGCATCGTGCGGCTGCTCAACAACCCTGACCAGCTCGCCCAGATCAAGGCCGACCCAAGCCTTATCAGCAACGCCATCGAGGAATTGCTGCGCTTTGAGACCCCCGCCACCTCGCTCTGGCGCATCGCCACGCGTGATACCGAGCTTGGCGGCGTGGCCATCCCGAAAGGCGGCCAACTGCTGCTGCGTTTTGATGCCGGAAACCGCGACGAAAGCCGATTCGAAAACCCCGACCAGTTCGACATCCACCGCCGCAACGCGCGGCTGCATCAATCCTTCGGCGGCGCCAACATCCACCGCTGCCTCGGCCAGATGCTGGCCCGCAAGGAAATGCAGATCGCCTTCCCCAAACTCTTCGCGCGCCTGCAAAACTTGCGCGTCATACCCGAAAAAAGTGACACCAACTACTGGCCGGGCCTGCTTCATCGCGGCATCACCTCCGTATACCTGGGCTTCACCCCTGGCCCCAGGCTGAATGGCCAGAGCCAGCCCAGCGTTTCACCATGATCGTTTGACCATGACTAACGCGCCGTCATCGCGCGTCCGCGATAGGCAGGCTTGCTGAATGTAAACACGCGACATCCGAAACAATATCATTTGGAGGAAACCATGGGCCGTCTTGAAGGTAAAACCGCCATCGTCACCGGTGGCGCGCGGGGTCTCGGCGGCGCGGCGGTGGATGCGCTGGCGGCTGAAGGCGCCGTTGTCGTCATCGCCGACATGCTCGATGAAGCCGGCGCCGCCCGCGCCGCGAAACTAAACGCCGAGGGCCGCAAAGCCGAATACGTTCATCTTGACGTGCGCGACACCGCCAACTGGGCGGCGCTCGTCTCCGGCGTGGTGGCGCGCCACGGCCGGCTCGATATTCTGGTCAACAACGCCGGCATCAACGCCCCCGTGACCATTGAGGACGCCACCGCCGAGCAGTTCCGCGCCATCCTCGAAGTCAACCTGATCGGCCCCTTCCTGGGCATGAAGGCGGTCATCCCCGCCATGCGCGCCAGCGGCGGCGGTTCCATCATCAACATGGCCTCCAACTCAACCCAGATGGTGCTGCCCCTCACCAGCCTCTACGGCGCCAGCAAATCCGCCCTGGCCAACCTCACCAAATCCACCGCCGTCCACTGCGCGCAGCGCGGCTACAACATCCGCGTCAACTCCATCCACCCCGGCGCGCACGAAACCGAAATGCTGCTCGGCAACGGCGGCGCCAAACCGGCCGACATCCCCCAGGTCCGCTCGCTCATCAACGCCATCCCCATGGGCCGCATGGGCAAGCCCAGCGAGATCGGCTCGGTCGTCGTCTTCCTCGCCTCCGAGGACTCCAGCTACATGACCGCCAGCGAATTATTCTCCGACGGCGGCCTCACCGTGGTCTCCTTCGGCGCCGACCCCGCGCAGCAGTAGCCGGTTAAACCCTCTCCAGCAGCGCGCGCGTGAATACCGGCACGCGCGCCAGCGCCTCGTCTGAAAGCCCGTAGGCGGGCAGCGGAAACCCCAGAAACCGGCGCAGCGGCGGCCCGGCGCGGTTGATATACGTCACCGTCTGGATCAGGCTGCCGATCTGCCCGCCCGGATGCATGAACGCCTCCCCGCCCAGAAACCGCCCGCCCGCCGCTTCGCCCAGGCTGCGCGTCAGCGCCAGGTTTTTCTCGAACAACCGGCGGCAGATCACGAACACGCCAAACGGCTTGCCCGCGAGCAGACGCCTCGCCTCGCCGCTCTCCAGGAACGAGCGCACCGGCACGCTGGGGCTGCCGCCCCAGGTATTGCTGAAAATCAACACCAGATCATACGCCTCGCCCACCGCCGCGGCAGGTTCATACACCAGCGGCAGCGTCATCCCCCGTTGCGCCCCCTGCGTCCATTTTTTGGACCCGGCAATCCCCAGCGGCCGGGCCGGCCGTTCGCCGGGGCTGGCAAAATCCATCCGGCACGCAACGGCTTCCCAGCCCTGTTGCGCACAGGCTTGCGCGGCGAGGTCCACCGCCCGCGCCGCCTGGCCGGTGAGTGAATAATACAGCAGCAAGCAGCGCATGTGTGTCTCCTTCGTTGCGTATTTCAGGCCTTGGTGCTCACCGGCGGCCGCACGATGACTTCCTGAATGTTGATATCGATCGGCTGCTGCAAAATATAGCGCACCATATTGGCGATGTGCTGCGGATCAGAGACCAGCCGCTCCGTCCCCGGCCCGCCAAACTCAACGCCCCGCGCCTTGAAATTCCCCGCAATGGCGGCGAGTTGCTCCGGCGCGAACCCGCGCGCCAGCTGGGTGGCAAACCCGCCGGGTATCACCGTCGCCACGCGAATATCATCCTGCTCCAGCTCCTCGCGCAGGCTCACGCCAATCGCCTCCACCGCCTGCTTGGTAATGCCGTAAACCCCCGGCACTTCAAAACGCGCCTGCACCGAGCCGATGTTCACCAGATGCCCCGGCTTGCCATGAGCCCGCATCACCTCTACCGCCGCCTTGCAGCCCTCCAGCATCGCCAGCACATTCACATCGAACATCGCCTGCCAGCGCTCCATCGTGCCGCTCATAATCGGCTCGGGATGCATCACCCCGGCATTGTTCACCAGCGCGAACAAATGCGGATGCGCGGCCCCCACCTCTTTCACCAGCGCCGCCAGCGCCCCGCGCTGGCGCAGATCAACCACCGCCGCATGCGCCGCCGGCCCGCCCGCCTGCGCGATCAGCCGCGCCGTCTCCGCCAATTCCCCGGCCGCGCGCCCCACCAGCCAAAGCTCCGCCCCGCCGCGCCCCAGCTCCACCGCAATCGAGCGCCCAATCCCGCTGGAAGCCCCGGTCACGATAATCGCCCGGCCGCCAAATCCATCCGCCATGTCAACATCCTCCATTTTGCGTTGCCGGTGCCCTGCTTGACGCTGAGGCACCGCCGTTTTAGCCGATAGTAGACAAGCAAACTATAATGGACAATCGGATTATCTTTCCCAAACGCCAGAAATCCATACCGAGGAGCCTATCGTGACCAACTTCATCCCCGCCCACAGCACGCCGGACGCCAACCGCCAGATCGTGCTGGCCAGCCGCCCCGCCGGTATTCCCCTGGCCACCGATTTCGCGCTTCGAACCGTCCCGGCCGCCAAACCGGCCGAAGGCCAGTTCCTGGTGCGCAACCTCTACCTCTCGGCTGACCCCGTGCAGCGCGGCTGGGCCGCCAACCCGGCCCTCACCCCGCTTGGCGCCCCCTTGCGCGCGCTCGCCGTTGGCGTGGTGGTGGAAAGCCGCGATGCCGCGATCAACACCGGAGACATCGTCTACGGCTTCCTCGGCTGGCAGGACTACGCCCTGGCCACCCAGGCAGAGCTGCTCTCCCACATCCCCACACCCCGCGCCCCGGTCTCCACCTACGCCGGCGTGCTCGGCATGCCCGGCGTCACCGCCTGGCTCGCCCTTAACGACCTCGCCCCGGTCTCCCCCGGCCAGGCCGTTCTGGTCTCCACCGCCGCCGGCGCCGTTGGCAGCGTCGTCGGCCAGATCGCCCGCCACCGCGGCGCCCATGTCACCGGCCTCACCGGCAGCGCCGAAAAAATCGAGCGCTGCATCACCCGCTTCGGCTACAACGCCGCCTTCAACTACAAAACCGGCGATCTGGCCCAAACGCTCGCGCAGGCCCAGCCCGGCGGCTTCAACACCTATTTTGACAACACCGGCGGCCCCATCCTTGACACCGCCATCCGCGCCCTCGCCAAATACGGCCGCATCATCCAATGCGGCACCGCCGCCACCGCCAGCTGGAACCCGCCCCCCACCGGCCTGCGCAACGAACGCGAAATCCTCACCCGCGTCCTAACCTGGTCCGGCTTCTATATTTTTGACCACATCGCCCGCTTCAACGAAGCCATCGGCCATCTCTCCGCCCTGATGCAAAATCACGGACTCGAACACGACGAAGACATCAGCAACGGCATCGAGCACGCCGCCGGTTCGCTGGAAATTCTCTTCGCGGGCACCAACACCGGCAAAAAACTGATCTTTATCGGCTAACCCGGCTTCCAGTCGCCAATCCCCGGCCGCAGCACCTCGATGCGCGCATCGCCGCCAAAAACCCCCTCGGTGGTGAAGGGGTCGGCGGCGAGCAACGCCCTGGCAGCCTCCAGGCTCCCGGCCTCGATGATAAAGGCGCTGCCCTTGGGCGTGGCCTCGCCAGTGTCATCGCTCAGCATGGCGCCGCCAATCCGCACCACGCCCGGCAGGCTGTTCCAGTAGTCGATATGCCGCTGGCGGTGGGCCAGGCGCAGTTCCAGCGCGCCGGGGCGGTCGCTGGCGAGGATCACAAAGAACATGGGCTGGCCTTTCCGGCAGGTTGAATTCATGGAAGTAGTGCGTTAGCTGACTATAAGAGATCAAGGGAGTCAGGCAATGGACCAGAGTAAATATCAGACGCTGCATTTCGCCCGGTCGGGCCGTGTCCTGACCATCACCATCAACCTGCCGGAAAAACTGAACGTGGTGACGCATCAGCTCCACGAGGAAATGGCCCGCGTCTTCTACGACGCCGCCGACGACACCGAAAGCGACGTGATCGTGCTGACCGGCGCCGGCAAGGTGTTCTGCGCCGGCGGTGACCTCACCTGGCTGCACAGTGAACTGCAGGAGGGCCTGGCGCCCTTCGTCACCGAGAGCCGCACCATGAAGCGCATCGTGCACGGCCTGCTCGACTGCGCGAAGCCCGTCATCGCCCGCGTTAACGGCGACGCCATGGGCTTTGGCGCCTCCATCGCCCTGTTGTGCGACGTGGTGATCGCGGTGGACACCGCCCGTTTCGCCGACCCTCATGTCAAGGTCGGCCTCTCGGCGGGTGACGGCGGCGCCCTGATCTGGCCTCAGCTCATCGGCTACGCCAAGGCCAAGCACTATCTGATGACCGGCGACGCCCTGGACGCCATCGAGGCCGAACGCCTCGGCCTCATCACCTTCGCCATTCCCGCCGCCGATTTTGGCGGCTATGCCGAAAAATACGCCGAGCGCCTGGCCCGCGGTGCCCAGACGGCGGTCCGTTATACCAAGATCACCGCCAATATCGGCTTGCGTAACCTGCTCACCTCTGTATTCGAGGCGGGCGCGGCCTATGAGGGGCTGTGCAAACACACCTCCGACTACCGCGAAGGCATCACCGCCTTCGTGGAAAAGCGCCGCCCCAATTTTACCGGGATCTAGACGACGATCCTCAAAGACAAAGGAGAGAGACTTCATGCCGAAACTGACCATCGTGAACCGCGCGGGCGCCGAGTCCGAAATCACCGCCAAAACCGGCGTGTCCCTGATGGAGGCGATCCGCGACGCCGGGTTTGATGACCTGCTCGCCCTGTGCGGCGGCTGCTGCTCCTGCGCCACCTGCCACGTCTTCGTTGACCCCGCCTTCGCGGCAAACCTGCCGCCGATGAGCGCCGATGAAGATGAGCTGCTGGAGAGCACCTCCCACCGCTCCGCCGCCTCGCGCCTCTCCTGCCAGGTGCCGCTCACCGATGCCCTGGAGGGCCTGCGCGTCACCATCGCCCCGGAAGACTGATCCCCCCGCCGAGAGGAAAAGCAAATGTCACAAACCGCCGCCCTTGACCTGTCCAGCCTGTTCCAGCCGTTCAGCCACGGCCCGCTGCACCTGGCCAACCGAATCGTCATGGCGCCGATGACCCGTTGCTTTTCCCCCGGCGGCGTGCCGGGTGCCGATGTCGCGGCCTATTACCGCCGCCGTGCTGAAGGCGGCGCGGGCCTGATCATCACCGAAGGCACCTGGATCCCCCACCACGCTGCCGCCAATGAGGAAAACGCCCCCCGTTTTTATGGTGACGACGCGCTCTCCGGCTGGCGCCATGTGGTGGCGCAAGTCCACGCCGCGGGCGGCAAGATCATGCCCCAGCTCTGGCACACCGGCCTCACCCGCCGCCCGGTCCTGGAAAACCTCTACGAAGCCGTGGTCGAAGACCTTAGCTTAAAGGTCAGCCCGTCCGGCTATGTCATGCCCGGCGAAAAAATAGGCGAGGGGATGACCGGCGCCCAGATCGAAGCCCTCATCGAGGCCTACGCCCAGGGCGCGCTCACCGCCAAAACCCTCGGTTTTGATGGCGTCGAGATCCACGGCGCGCACGGCTATATGGTCGACCAGTTCTTCTGGCACGAAACCAACAAACGCACCGACGGCTGGGGCGGCGCCACCCTCGCCGAACGCGCCCGCTTCGGCGTGGAGATGATCCGCGCCTGCCGTGCCCTGGTTGGCCCAAACTTCCCCATCATCCTGCGTTTCTCCCAATGGAAACTACAGGATTACACCGCCAAACTCGCGCAAACCCCGCAGGAGCTGGCCTCCTTCCTCGAACCTCTGGCCGATGCCGGCGTCGATATTTTCCACGCCTCGCAACGCCGCTTCTGGGAGGCCGAATTCCCCGGCAGTGACCTCAACCTGGCCGGCTGGGCGCAGAAACTCACCGGCAAACCCGCCATCACCGTCGGCTCCATCGGGCTGGAACAGGAGATGCTGCAAACCATGTTCTCCCCCGAACCCGCCGCGCAATCGCGACTCGACCGGCTGATCGAGATGCTCGGCCGTGGCGACTTCCACCTCGCCGCCATCGGCCGCGCCCTCCTCGCGGACCCGCAATGGGCTCTGAAAATCCGCGGCCACGCCGAAGCCGCCCTGCTCCCCTACAGCGTGGCGGCGCTCGCCTCGCTCTCCTGAGTCCGGGCGATGAACGCCCGCAACGCGCCGCCGATATCCTCCTCCCGCCATTCGTTGAGGAACACGATGAGCAGCTGCAGCTGCGCGCGGGCGAGAAAATTGTTTTTCAGTCTGGGGTCAGACCGGCCGGTCAGCGCGGCGTAGTCCGCGATCTCGCCCTCCACCAGCGCGGGCGCATCAAGAATCCACGCGATGCCCAGCACGGCGACGGCGAGTTTCACCATGAAGCGGAGTTCTTCCGCGTCAATCTGCGGGCCGCCATGGGCGCGGTAGGAGGCGGCAAACCGCTCCATCAATCCGCGCCGGTGGGTGTTCAAAAACCCTGTTTCCGCCGCGCAGGTCATGCCGTAGAACGCCTGCGCCAGGTTCATCTGCCCCACGCTGCCCCAGTCCAGCAACCCCGCATGCACCCCCTCGGCATCCGCCCAGAACCAGGCGTTGTCGAGGTTCATGTTCCAGTGGCAGAGCGCGATATAATCACTTTGCGCGTTCAAATAGCGCCGGATCTCCAGCTCATGCGCCAGCACCAGCGGCGCCTGCGCGCAAAACGCCGCCAAAAACGCCTCGCCCTCCAGCCCATCCTGAAACAATTGCGGCGCGGCGGCGGCAAACGCCCGCAGCTTGTCCAGTTTCCCATGCAATTGCTCCGGGGTGTAGGGAATCCGGCTGCCGATATCGATTTTATCCGGGTCGAACGGAAACTGCCGCGCCGCCTCCGCCCCGAATTTCCCGGCTTTATGATACGCCGCCAGCCGCGCCATGGTTTCCGTCAACGCCTGATAATGCGCCAGCGGGTCGCCCAGCTCATAATCCAGGCATTTATCGTGGCAAGGCTCGATTCCCCCCGTGCCATAGGCAATGCGCTCGGTAATCAAAATCCCGCTGGCCGTCTGCGCGTTATAATCCGCGAAATAACAGCGCGGCACCGCAATGGGGAATCCCTCCTGGCGCGAGAGCAGCGAAAACCTGATCTCCGGCTCCATCAGCGGCCCGAACAGCGCGCGCAGCGGGTCGCCGAAATCACGTGGAAATTTCACGAACAAATCGTTCCTCAACGCCGGATCGGGGCGCGCGTACGCAACCGAGAGCAACAGCTTGCGCCCCATGCCGCCGCCAAAAAATTCCGTCCACCCGGTAATCGCCGTCACCTGGTTATCCGCCGGCAATACCCCGCTGGCATGAAACGCGGCGGTTAAAAATCCAACGCCCTGCTCGCGCAACCTCTCGATGGTGGGCGGAAACGCCAATCCGAGCTGATCGCCCATGACCGTAACCGGAACCTCTGTGTGCGTCGCCGTGCTCATGGGCGTCTCCCTCTCATGCTTCCCCGCTTGCGCGTAGTAGTACGCAATACTATCATATTTTAGCATATTGCCACACATAGCCAACCCGCGCGCGGACGCGGTGTTGCGCCATTCACGGGGAAAACCATGAAACAACTGCTGATCGTCCTCTCTAACCCGCGCGGCGGCCGCGACGATGAGTTCAACGAATGGTACAGCTATGTTCACCTGTGGGATGTGCTGCGTGGCAGCCCGGGCGCCATTGCCGCGCAACGCTTCGCCCTGGCGCCCGGGCAACTCCCCGGCGCCGCGCCGCTGGAGCACCGCTATCTGGCCGTCTACGAGGCTGACGAACATCAGGGCTTCACCGATGGCCATGCCGAGGTCTTCACCCCCGCCATGCCGATCAGCGATGCCTTCAGCTTCGAGGATTTCCGCGAGGCCTATTATGAGCCTTTCGCCGCCCGCAAACGCGCCGCCGGGCCGAAAGTCTACGGCGATGTCATAATCGAGCGCATCGCCGCCAGCGCCGGGGCTGAGGATTTCGCGAACTGGTACGCCGATCACCGCCTGCCCCAGATCACCCGGCTGCCAGGTTTCGAGTCCGGCCGCATCTCCCGCGCCGCCGCGCACCAGATGCTGCCGCCCAATCCAGACTCGCACTATATCGCGCTGTATCGTGTGTCCGACCATAACGCAGCGTTGGCGGCCCTGGCGGCGCTGAACCAGCAGGCGCCGCCGCCCTGGCCCGCGAGCGCCGCGATCACGGCCTGCTACACCCCGCTCATCCCCCGGCTCACGGCTTACGCCGCTCTGCACCCCTCGCCGGAGCTCGCCGCCCGCGCAGCCAAGGCCCGCGCAGCCCTGGGCAGCCGCGTCTATACCGGCTTCCCCAGCCTTCCAGGATTGCCCCCCGCCTGAAGCCGGATTTAATCTTATGGCAGATCGCTGATCCGGTTGCCGACATCCATATCCAGGAGCTGGCTGCCAAACTCCTCGGTCCGCCCGCTCTGCGCGGTTTCGGCGACGATTTCCTTGAGGTTCTGCTTCACCGTATAGAGCACGTCCTCGGTCACCCGCTGCTGCTCAGGCGTGATATTGCGCAGGATGCGTTCGTTGACCTTCACCGAAATCGCAATCATTTTCTGAATGACCTCAAATCCCTGCTCGGTGATGAACACCCGCTTCACCCGCCGGTCGGTGGGGTCGGGGCGGCGCTCCACATGGCCGGTCGCCTCCAGCCGGTCCACCAGCCCGCCCACGGTCACCTTGCCCACCTCCAGCAGCCGCGCCAGATCCACCTGCATCATGCCGTCATTGCCGCCGCGCGCCAGCGCGGTCAGCACCGTCCATTGCGAGCGGGTTATGCCCAGCGGCCGCATGACCTGGTCCATCACTGTGCGGCGGATGCGCGAAACGTCATGCACCAGATAACCGAACTTGAACGGTTTGGGAGAGGGCCGCTTCACGGCTGGCTTGGTTTTGTTGACGGCGGACGACATACTCGCTCTCATGCTCCCAAAGACGATTGAACCTCGTTACAGACAATCATGCGTTAACCCGCCGTTTGACGCAACCAGAAACAGACAAGCGCTTATAATTGTCTAGTGGACTAGTTTTATAATCGTTGATTCTCCTGCACAAAATCGCTTTAAGTTAGGTGTTAGCTTAAAATATGCTGACATATCATGTGCCATTTAACCACAACCGCCACGCCGGCTGTCCGCACGCTTGACTCTGCGTCCTGGTGTTGTAGTTAGTAAGCATACGATATTCGAACAACTCGTTGGCAAAAACCGGGGGCACCGGCCGGGCCAGGAGACCACTAACAGGAAACACGCATGAGTGACGATGGTGTTGGCTTTATAACCGAACGGGATGGCGGTGTTCTCATCCTCACCTTCAACCGTCCGGCCCATGGCAACTCCCTGAAGTCCGAGGCAATCCCCCTGCTGACCGAGCTGTTCCGCTCCCTTGCCGCTGACCCTGGCGTGCGCGCCATGCTCATTCGCGGCGAGGGCCGCATGTTCTCCGCCGGCGGCGATGTGCGCGGCTTCATGGAAACCCTCAAACAGTCCCCCGAGGCGCGCCGCGCCGATTACGGCGCCAGACTCGGCCGCGTCGCCATCGCCATCGAGGCCTTCATCTCTCTCGACCTGCCCATCGTCACCGCCTGCCAGGGCGCGGTCGCAGGCGCGGGGATGACCTACGCCCTGGGCGCCGATCTGGTTCTGGCCGATGAGACCGTGAATTTCGTCTTCGTCCACCAGCGCATCGGCCTGCCGCCGGATGGCGGCATCAGCGTTCTGCTGCCCCGCGCCGTGGGCGAGCGCAAGGCCGCCGAGCTGATATTGACAGCCGGAACCGTAAAGGCCGATGAAGCCCTGCGCCTGGGCCTGGTGAGCCGTCTGGTCCCAGCGGCTGAACTGCAGGAGGAGGCCCTGAAAGCCGCGCATCGTTTCGCCATGGGGCCGCGCGATGTCATCCGCCGCGCCAAGCGCCTGCTGGCCGGCTCCCTGCTGCGCCCGGCCGCCGAACAGCTCGAGGCCGAGCGCCAGGCCATCATCGCCTCCGTCGGCGAACCAGATTTTGAGGAAGGTGTGACCGCCTTCATCGAAAAGCGCAAAGCGGTGTTTCCATCCTCGCCGCGCTGAACAACCGCCTGTAACGACCGTCCACGAATTCGGGAGAGAAGAACATGTCCAACTACCCCAGACCGGATGCGGCCACGCTCCTGGAAATCTATAAAAAAGCAACGCTCATCAAGCAAAATGACGAGCGTATCATAAAGCAGATGATGGCCGGCAAGCTGGTCACGCCGTATTATTCGCCGCGCGGGCAGGAGATCATCCCCTCCGCCATTTCCGTGAGCCTTGATGACGATGATTACATCTGCACCATCTATCGCGGTATTCATGACATGCTGGCCAAAGGCTTCCCGCTGGGTGAACTCTGGGCCGAGCTGGCCGGCAAGGCCACGGGCACCTGCAAAGGCAAGGGCGGCCCGATGCACCTCACGCACCCGGCCAAGGGCATGATGGTCACCACCGGCATCGTCGGCTCCTCCATGCCGATCGCCACCGGCCTCGGCTGGGCCGCCAAGCTGGACGGCAAAGGCCGCGTCTCGGTCGCCAATTTTGGTGACGGCGCCGCCAACATCGGCGCCTTCCATGAGTCGCTGAACCTCGCCGCGCTGTGGAAGCTCCCGGTCATTTTCGTGTGCCAGAACAACCTCTACGCCGAGCACACCAGCTTCGCCGACTCCACCCTCATCGAAAAACTCTCCAGCCGCGCCGCCGCCTACGGCATGCCCGGCGTTACGGTAAACGGCAACGACCCCGACGAGATGTACGGCGCCGCGAAAATCGCCATCGAGCGCGCCCGCGCCGGCGAAGGCCCAACCCTGATCGAGGCCCTGACCTTCCGTTTCAACGGCCATCTCATCGGCGATGCCGCCCCCTACATCCCCAAGGCCGAGCTGGAAGCCGCCAAGGCGGTTGACCCGGTGCCCGCCCTGCGCGCCCGGCTGATCGCGGCTGGCATCAGCACCGAGGCCGCCCTGGCCGCGATCGAAGCCGCCATCGACGCCGAGATCGACGCCGCCGTGGCAGCCGCCAACACGGCGCCTTTCCCCGAGATCATCGAACTGAAACGCGACGTGTTCGCCGAAGAAATTGCGTGAGGATCAGCCAATGACCGAAATCAAACAACTAAACCTCATCCAGGCGATCAATCTGGCGCTCAACGATGCCATGGAAGCCGACCCCAAAGTCATCCTCCTCGGCGAGGAAGTCGGCGACAAGGAGGAAGGCGGCGTCATGGGCGTCACCAAGGGCCTCTCCACCAAATTCGGCACCGGCCGTGTAAAATCCACGCCAATTTCCGAACAGGCGATCATCGGCGCGGCCATCGGCGCTTCCGTCGGCGGTTACCGCCCGGTCGCCGAGATCATGCTGATGAACTTCATGGCCGTCCCGATGGACATGATCGTCAACCACGCCGCCAAGCTGCGCTTCATGTCCGGCGGGCAAACCAGCGTCCCCATCGTCATCCGCACCATGACCGGCGCCGGCTTCTCCACCGGCGGCCAGCATTCTGACTACACCGAGGCCTGGTTCGCCCACACCCCCGGCCTGAAAGTCGTCGCCCCCTCCAACCCTGATGACGCCTACGGCCTGATGCGCTCCGCCATCGAGGACAACGACCCGGTGATCTTCATCGAGAACCTGCCGAGCTACTGGACCCCCGGCCCCGTCACCGGCCAGCATGTGCCCATCGGCAAGGCCAAGGTCGCTCTCGAAGGAACGGACATCACCATCGTTGCCCACTCGCGCATGGTCACCGAAGCCCTCGCCGCCGCCAAAACCCTCGCCAAGGACGGCATTTCGCTCGAAATCGTCGACCTGCGCACCATCTCGCCGTGGGACCGCGCCACCGTGCTCGCCTCGGCCGAAAAAACCGGCCGCGCCATCATCGTGCATGAGGCCGTCAAGCAGTTTGGCATCGGCGCTGAAATCGCCTCGGTCATTTCCGAGGAGCTGTGGGGCAGGCTGAAAGCCCCGGTGAAGCGCCTCGGCGGCGCCTTCAGCCCGGTGCCGTTCTCCAAACCTCTGGAAAACGCCTTCGTGCCCACCGCCGCGGACATCGCAGCCACCGCGCGCGCAATCGTGGCCGCTTGAACCACCAACGGGAAATGACGCCATGACCGATATCGTTGAGACAATCAAAGCCGCATACGAGTTGGAGCATCAGCTCGCCCGCGAAGCCGTGACCGCGGACGACCTGCCGCTCTCCTTCCAGGAAATCACCCCGCGCTGGCTCACCGCCGTGCTCTGCGGCAACGTCCGCGGCGCCGAGGTGGTCGAGGTTAAACTCGGCCCGGTGGACAATGGCTCCTCCAACCGCCGCCGCCTGCACATCAAATACAATCACGAAGGCACCCACGCCAAACTGCCCACCGCCATTTTCTGCAAGGCGACGCACGACCTCGCCAACCGCATCGTCCTCGGCGTCTCCGGCGGCGGCATCTGCGAGGCGAATTTCTACAACCAGATCCGCCCGCTGCTGCCCATCGAGGCCCCGGTTTCCTACTTCGCCAGGTTCGATGAGGAAACCTACAATTCCATGATCATGCTGGGTGACATCAGCGACACCGTCACCGAATTCTGCAACCACAACACCGATATGACCCGCGCGCGCGCCGAAAGCCAGATGCGCCTGCTCGGCAAGCTGCACGGCGCCTGCTACGGCCATGAAATCTTGAGCCGCCGCCTCGGCGTGTTCCCCACATTCAAGGAGTTCTTCGGCAACTCCATGAAGTTCGGCCTGCGCGCTGGCACCGATGCCGGCTTCCTCGCCGCCCAGGAAGTCATCCCCGCACGTCTCTACGCGCGCCACGCCGAAATCTGGGACGCCACCATCGCCGCCGTTGATGAAGGCGACCGCCTGCCCAACACCCTCTCGCACGGCGATGTGCATTTAAAAAACTGGTACGTCGCCGGCAACGGCGAAATGGGCCTGAGCGACTGGCAATGCTGCGGCCGCGCGCATTGGGGCCGCGACGTCGCCTACGCCATCACCTGCGCGCTCACGGTGGAAAACCGCCGCTTGTGGGAGCGTGACCTACTGGCCCTCTACCTTGACGAAATGCACCGCGCCGGCGGCCCGAAAATCACCTTTGACGAAGCCTGGACCAGCTACCGCCAGCAGATCGTCTCCGCCCTCGCCTGGTGGACCGTCACCCTCTGCCCGCCGCCCGGCCTGCCGGACATGCAACCGCGTGACATCACCATCGAGTTCATCAAACGCATCGCCACCGCCATGGATGATGTCGACACCCTCGGCGCCTTCAAGGCCTGAACCATGCCCGCCGCCGGAGATCATTTCAGCTTCGGCGGCAAGGTCGCCATCGTCACCGGCTCCACCCGCGGCATCGGCCGCGCCACCGCGCAACTCCTGGCAAAACGCGGCGCCACCGTCGTCATCTCCTCGCGCAAGCCCGAAGCCTGCGCCGCCGTGTGCGGCGAGATCATCACCAGCGGCGGCCACGCCATCGCCATCCCCGCGCATGCCGGCAGCGCGCAAGATTGCCAGCGCCTGATTGAAGAAACACAAAACCGCCTCGGCCGCCTGGACATCGCGGTCGCCAATGCGGCGGTCAACCCCGTGTTCTCGCCAGTCAGCAGCCTGGCCGAGGAAAGCTGGACCAAGGTCATCAACACCAACCTCACCGCCGCCTGGCACCTCGCCCGTTTCGCGCTCCCCGTCATCGCCCAACAGGGCGGCGGCGCCATGGTCTTCGTCTCCTCCATCAACGGCCGGTTCGCCATGCCCAACTCCGGCGCCTACGGCATCTCCAAAGCCGCCCTCGAGCAGCTCACGCGCCAGCTCGCCGTGGAGTGGGGACCAAAAAACCTGCGCATCAACGCCGTCGCTCCCGGCACCACCCGCACGGATATGATCCGCGCCCTGGCCGCCGACCCCGCATTCATCAAATCAGTGCAATCACGCACCCCCATGCAGCGCATCGCCGAACCAGAGGACATCGCCGCCGCCATCGCCTTCCTCGCTTGCGATGCCGCCCGCCACATCACCGGCCAGGTCCTCACCGTCGACGGCGGCGAGACGATCCTGCGCGGCACCCTATAAAAATCATCGCGCGCGCATCTTTGCTGAGGGCGATTCACGCTTTCGGCTCGCTCGGTTGAGCGAACCTCAAGCGATCGCACTAGAGCCTGATCGCTTTAAGTGCGATCCGGCTCTAGCCGTTTTTCTGAGGGCGATTCACGCTTTCGGCTCGCTCGGTTGAGCGAACCTCAAGCGATCGCACTCTAAAGCCCGAAACTGCGGATATGGTGGGTCGCGTAGCTGTCCATCAAATCACCATCGCCGCGCCGCCCGTCATATTCCAGCGACATGAAGTGCATGTAAACCAGCAGGTTCTGCCAATACATTTTTGGAATCATCGAACGAGTCGTACCGGTAATCCGATGCACGCTCCCTTGCGCATCCTCAATCTCCAGCTCAATGCCCTTCACCAGCAACCGGCTGCCCTCGGCGAACAACGTGCGCACATCCATCCTCACCACCGGCACCGGCCTGCCCGCGCGCGCAATCCAGCCACTGCGAAGATTAAGGCTCGGCGTCTTGCCGCCGGACTCCCATTTGTTCGCCCCGCTCGCCTCCGGCCCCGCCACCACCTCGTTCCAGTGCGGCCCGAATTCACGGCCCTCCAGCATGCCAGTATCCAGCCACGCCACCACAAACCCGCAATCATCGCCAAACCACCCCGTCATCCACCGGTAGGGCGGGGTGCGCTCGGCCTGTTCCGGGCGATTATACCCCCAGGAGCGGTCGCGCATATAAAACCCGTTGATAACATAAGCCTCACCATCCAGCGTGACCTGGCCTGACGTTTTCATCAGCTGCGTGAAATGCTTGCCTCCCGGGCGGCCCACCGGCGGCATCGCGCCGGTGCAGTTCAAGTCCAGCGCAAACCCGCGCGCCGGATCGTCGAACCACATATGCACCTCCTCCAGCGGCCGAACCACCTTCATCCGCACGCGGCACCCGCCCATCTGCACGGTCCAGTCGGCGTTATCCCTCACCGCCGGCAGATACAAATGCTCCAGAAAATAATCAGCCTCCAACTGATGCGCGAGAATCCTCGCCCCGCGATACACGAAAATATGCACCGACATGGTATTCAGCGCATGATGCCACAGCACATAGATGTTGCAGTGAATATCCGCCTCGGGAATATTAAACCCATACAAATTCGTCTCGATGGCGGTGAAATGCGCATCCGGCGCGGGCAGATGCAGATAATCATCGCCCGCCGCCACGGCCGAAAAATCAACCGCCTCGCCCCGGTAGCTGCTTTCCTTCCAGGCGCCGTCGCGCAAACTTGCCGTCTCGCGTGTCATATCTCAATCCCCAGATGATCCCCATGCTCCGTGCAGGGAAAAAATTTCAGCCCCTTCGCCGTCAGCGGCGAGAGCGAGCGCCCATCCTCCAGGCTGAACCGCGCCCCATGGTGCGGGCACATCACGCTATTGTGGCGCACCCGCGCCCCCTCCATTGAAAGTTGCTGGTGCGGGCATTGTTCATCCATCGCATGCAGCCCCCCGGCGGTGCGGCAAATCAGCACCCGCTGCCCGGCAACCTCAACAATCACGCTCCGGCCCGCATCCAGCGGCGGTAGCGCCACAGTCACTTTTGTCATTTCAACTCCCAACGCCGCCGGGTTTCATCTTGTCAGATCGTGCCCCAGAAGGCAGTATGCTAGCTAACTTTGTTCCAGACGGTCAAGGAGCAAAGACACACCGGAGAGAACCCCATGCTGATCCCCGCCAACCGGGTCCTTGATGCGCTGGTCAAGGAATTTGATAAACTCCGCCCCCTGATTGCCGATTCCGGCACCGATGGGTCCGGCGCGCAGGCCATCGCCCATGCGCTGCGCCTCATGCAGGCCCGCCAGTCCGGTGACACCACCGCCCTGCGCGCGCAATTCGCCGGGCTGGAGGCCGCGGTGGAAGCCGCCGCCCCCCACCTTGGCACCCATGCCGCCCCGGAACTGCACGCCGTGCGCGCCCTCATCGCCACCGCTGATGAAGAGACCGGCCTGGGCGCGCTGGAAGCCCTGTGGCGCGAGGCCCTGGCCGCCACCGAGGCGCTGGTCGCCGCCCTTAACAGCGCACCAGTCTCGCCCGCCACCCGCCAGCAAGCCACCCGCATTTTCTCCGCCTGGGAAGCCGGTGACCTCACCCGCCAAATGGACGCCCCGGTGCATAAAACCGAAGGCGCCACAAAGGAAGTTGACATCACCGCCGAGACCCTCACCGCCTACCTGCGCGACCGCTTCAACGAACCAACCCTCGAAGTCACCAGCCTCACCCCGCTCGCCGGCGGCTTTGGCAAGCAAACCACCATCTTCGCCACCAAGGGCCAAGCCCTCTCCGGCGAATTCGTCATGCGCCGCGACCTCGGTGAAAACGCCGGACTCGATAACGACTGCCATTTGATCGTGCGCGAATACCCCGTCATCCGCGCCGCCTTTGAGCGCGGTTTCCCCGCCCCCGACGCCCTCTGGCTCGACACAGAACACCGCCTCCTCCCCGGCGGAGATTTCATCATCATGCGCAAATCCGAAGGCGTCATCGGCGGCAATTTTTTCGGCGCCAGCACCGAAATCCCCGCCGGCCTCGCCGACGCTTTGGCCGATGAAATGGCCAAACTCCACAACCTCGAACCCCTGCGCGAACTCGGCAACCTCACCGATTCCATCCAGACCGATCTGTGGGACATGGACCTCACCGCCTGCATCACCCGCTACATCGCCAACTGGTACAGCTTCTACCTCGCCGAATCCCACATGCCTTCGCCCGCCATCACCGCCATCTACGGCTGGCTGCTCGAAAACGTGCCCCACCGCACCGGCAAACCCAGCCTCCTCCACGGTGACATCGGCTTCCACAACTTCCTCTTCCACGAAGGCAAAATGAGCTGCCTGCTCGATTGGGAATTCGCCCACCTCGGCGACCCCGCCGAAGAACTCGGCTACGTCAAAGTCACCGTAGGCGCCTCACTCGACTGGGAGCGCTTCATGGCCCGCTACCACGCCGCCGGCGGGCGCGAGGTCGACGCAAAAACCCTGCACTACTTCCAAATCTGGGCCTTCATGCGCAACGCCACCGCCGCCAATATCTTCGCCTCGCGCTTCAACGACGGCCTCGTCAACGACCTCAAATTAACCGTCCTGCCCTACCTCCACATCCCCAACTTCATCCGCGGCGCCCAAGCCCTCATCGACACCTACCCAGCCTAGATGAGCGCTGACTGGGGCTGGAAGTTTAGAAAGTGAGGCCAAGGGGCTTTGCCCCCAAGACCCTCACTAATGCCGATCGAAGGGCGCGGCCCTTCGCGGGGTTTCAAGGGGCAGAGCCCCTTGACCTTGCTTTCTTAAAACTCCCAGTCCCAGTCAGCGTTTATCAAAGGCCATGTAGATCCGGTCGGGGCCGTGGGCGATGTAGCTGGTCATCCACCGGTAGCTGGCGTCACCGCGTGTGGCGCGGAAGTTTTTCAGGTTTTTTGTCAGTGCCTGAAACGCGAGGCGCAATTCACCGCGCGCGAGCTGGTTGCCGATGCACAAATGCGGCCCGGCGCCAAACGCCAGGTGCGATTGCGCATTGGCCCGCTCCAGGTTGATGATCTCCGGCCGTGCGTATTGCGCCGGGTCGCGGTTGGCCGCGCCGTAGCGGACTTCGACGATCGAGCCCGCGGGGATGATCACGCCCTGAATTTCCACATCCTCGGCGGCCTTGCGGAAGAGTGTTTGCACCGGCGAGCGTGTACGCAACACCTCCTCCACGAACGGCTTCACCAGCTCCGGCCGCGCGTGCAGTGTTTCCGCCAGTTCCGGCTGTTCGATCAACACTTTCATGCCGCTGGCCAGCGTTGTTGTCGTGGTCTCGTTTCCCGCGATCAGCAGTTGGTGCAGAATCCCCAGCAGCTCCCGCACTTCCAGCCGCCGCCCATCTGTCTCGGTATTCGCCAGATGGCTGATCAGCGTCTCATTAGGTGTCTTGCGCACCTGTTCGATCACGCGCGCCAGATAATTCTGCATGTCGATGAGATGGCTGGCGATCTCGATCTCGCGCTCCGGCGTAATCAGCGGGCTCACCGATTCCACTGACACATCCGACCATATCTTGAAATCCGCCATGTCCTCCTTGGCGATGCCAAGCTGCTCGGCGATCACGAACATCGGGAGCCTGATGGCGAACGCCGCCAAAAACTCAATCTCGGTTTGCGCGGGCATCTCGCCGATCAGCGTAGCTATAATCTCCCCGATCCGCGGCTCCAGCCCGGCCACGCGCACCGAGGTGAACACCTTATCCACCAGCGTGCGGTAGATGCGGTGTTCCGGCGGATCATTGCTCACCAGCGTATCCATCGGCAGCCAGCCGCGCTCGGCATACATGCGGTTCACCTCTTCCATCACGCTGCTCTCGCGCGTGGTGTTCAGCCCGGTGCGGTTGCGCAGCGCCTTCACATTCATCAGCGCCTTGCGCACATCCTCGTAGCGCGTCAGCACATAATTGCCGGTCAACGGGTCTTTATAAACGGGCGTGCGCTCGCGCAGGCGGTCATAGGCGGCGAACGGGCAGAGCTGCACCGCCGGGTCGGCGAAGCTCACGGGTTGCGCTGTGGTGTCGGGCATGTTTTTTTCCTCCTCGATAGTCAGCGCGCTTACTATATTTCATTCCCCGCCGCCATCCCAATCCCCAGCCCGGCTGATCGGGAAAAATAATAGTATGCTAGGTAATAAATTTTATCTCCGCCGCCGCTTTAGCCATTGCCCGCCGGTGGCGGCCGTTTATGTTTGGTGCCAGAGGCAGCAAGGGGGAGTGAAACACCATGGCGAAAACAGAGCGCATACCGCAGCGCGACATCTATGACCTCCCTGATTTTCCCTCGCGCCGCACGGCTCCTTATCTCATCCAGCAACTCGCCCGGCTTATGGCCACCGACTACCACACCCGCGTCGCCGCCACCGGCGTCGCCCCCGCGCAGGCCTATGTGCTGCGCGAGCTCTGGCGCAACGAACCGCTCTCGCAGGTCGAAATCTCGGAGCGACTGGACATCGGCAAGGCCACGGTCGGCCAGTCGCTGAAGCGGCTGGAGCGCGCGGGCTTCATCGAGCGCAGGCGCAACCCTGAGGATGGCCGGGTCATCATGGTCCACCTCACTGAAAAGGGCCGTGGCGCGCGCGCCCCCCTGGCCGCCGCCGCGGTGCGGCAAGTCCAGGACATCGCCCAGGTGCTCGGCGCTGAAGCTGCCCGCGCCCTGGAAACCCAGCTCGAACTCCTGGTCACCGAACACCGCAACCGCCTGAAACGCTGAAGGGAGCTGGCGGCATGATCCAATTTCATTACTGGCCCAGCCCGAACGGCCAAAAAGTTCTTATATTTCTTGAAGAAACCCGAACCGGATACGAGCTGGCGCCGGTCAACATCATGCAGGGCGAGCAGTTCAACGCATCATTCCTCGCGATCTCGCCCAATAACCGCATGCCCGCAATTGTTGACACCACCCCCCTGGGCGGCGGCGGCCCGGTCTCCGTTTTCGAATCCGGCGCCATCCTGCTCTACCTCGCGCGCAAAACCGGCCGGTTCTGGCCATCCACCCCGGCGGGTGAGGCGGAGATGTTGCAATGGCTGATGTGGCAGATGTCCGCCCTCGGGCCGATGGCCGGCCAGGCGCATCACTTCAGCCATTCCGCGCCGGAGAAACTACCCTACGCCATCAACCGCTACATCACTGAAACCGCCCGGCTCTACGCGGTGCTCAACCGCCGGCTGGCCGGGCGCCCCTACGTCGCGGGCGCGGACTATGGCCTTGCCGACATGGCGATCTACCCTTGGGTCGTGTTCCACAAAATGCACAGCCAGAACCTTGATGATTTCCCCAACATCGCGCGCTGGTCAGCACTTCTTGCCGCCCGCCCGGCGGTCATCCGCGCTTATGAAATCGCAGCGCCCTATCTGGCCCAATCCGTCATGTCCGAAGACGCCAAAAAACACCTGTTCGGCCAGACCGCTGAATCAACCAGAGCCAGGAATTGAAGCAGCCAGAGGGAAGTTTTCACATGAGCTATTACACCGAACTGGAGACCGCGAAACACTGCGGCGGGTTGCGCCTCGTCACCACGCGCGGCATTCCCGGCCCCTGGGGCGAGGCCGCCAAGAGCATCATGCACGTCAAAAAAATCCCCGTCGTGCATGTCGCGCAAGATGGCGGGCAGGAAAACGCCGAACTCGCAGCCTGGGTTGGCGTCAACAACGCCCCTGTCGCCATCTGGGAAAATGAGCGCCCGCGCACCGGCTGGGCAGAAATCCTGCTCCTGGCCGAGCGCCTCGCGCCCGCGCCGCCGCTCATCCCGTCAAACGAAGCAGACCGCGCAACTATGTTCGGCCTCGCCCACGAAATCTGCGGCGAGGACGGCTACGGCTGGAACCGCCGCCTGATGTTTTTCGAGGGCTGGAGAGCCTTCATGCAGACCGAGGCAGGCACCCTGGGCCGCGAAAGCTTCGCGCGCATGTGCGCCAAATATGACCCCGGCACCGAAATCACCCGCGTCCGCCAGCGCCTTATTGACATTCTGGCGATGCTCTCCGCCCGTCTGGAGCAACAGAAATCCCTCGGCAGCCGCTACTACATCGCCAACCAGCTCAGCGCGGTGGACATCTACTCAGCCTGCTTCGCCGCGATGGTCAAACCGCTGCCCCTCGCGCAATGCCCCACTACGCCGGAGATGCACGCAGGCTACCACGAGCAAGACCCTGACATCCTCGCCGCCGCCGGCCCGCGGCTGCTCGATCATCGTGATTATATCTACAACACCTATCTCGAACTGCCGATGCGCTTCTGAGCGCCCCGCCCCTTCGCTCCACGCATCGCGAAAACTGTAGGAAAATAGGCATGAATGTTGAAGACGCCGTCGCCAGCCGCCACTCCACACGCGGCTTTCTGGAGCGCGAGGTGCCCCCGGCGCTGATCCGCAAAATCATCGCCGCCGCCACCCGCGCCCCCTCCGGCGGCAATCTGCAACCCTGGCATCTGCACATCCTCGGCGGCGAACCGCTGCAAAACTTCAAGGCGCTGATGCAGGAGCGGTTGGATGATAAAACCCTGCGCGAAGAGCCTGAATACCACGTCTACCCGCCCGCCCTGGTGCCGCCCTACACCGAACGCCGTTTCGCAGTGGGCGAGGCGCTCTACGCCCGCCTCGGCATCCCGCGCGACGACAAACCCGCCCGCCGCCGCTGGTTTTCCCGCAACTTCGCCTTCTTCGGCGCCCCGCTTGCGCTGTTCTGCACCGTGGACCGCCTGATGGGCCCGCCGCAATGGTCGGATCTGGGCATGATCCTGCAAACCATCATGCTGCTGCTGCGCGCCGAGGGGCTGGACAGCTGCGCCCAGGAGTGCTGGGCGCTCTACCCGCGCACCATCGCGCAATTTTTCAACCTGCCGCCCGAGCGCATGGTTTTTTGCGGCATGTCCATCGGCTACGCCGACCCGGCGCAGCCCGCCAACCAGCTCCTCACCTCCCGCGCGCCGCTTGATGAGGTCGCGCAATTCATCGGCATCTGAGCCAGAGCCTGATCGCTTTAAGTGCGATCAGGCTCTGGCTGTTTTTCTGAGGGCGATTCACGCTTTCGGCTCGCTCGATTGAGCGAACCTCAAACGATCGCACTTTAAGGGCGATTTCAGCCAAAACCCCTGAAGCGCGGGCATTGACTTTAAAACGTCATTTGCCGCGCTCGGAATCGCCGATTAAGGGCAGGGCATGAAAAAATTATTTTGCTCCGGACTCTTCGCCGCGCTGGTTTCCATGGCCCCCGCCGCCGCGCAGGCTGCGCCGCTTTATCACCTGGTGCAAACCGTGCCGCTGGGCGGCGGGATCAAATGGGATTATCTGCATTTCGATGCCGCCTCGAACCGCGTCTATATCTCGCACGGCACGGAGCTGACCGTGGTGAGCGCCGGCACAGGCGGCGTCATCGGCCATGTCACCGGGCTTTCGGGCAGCCATGGCGTCGCGATTGATACAGCATCAGGCTTTGGTTTTGCCGATAGCAGCAAAACGCGGACGATCAGCGTGTTCAGCCTAAAAACTCTGGCGGTGAGCAAGACCATTCCGGCGCTGGAAGATGCCGACGGCATGGTGTTCGATCGGCCGAGCAATCAGGTTTTCACCGTTGGCGGCGATGCCAATGCCCTGCTGGCGGTGGACGCCACCCATGACACGGCGCTCTCCACCATTCCGCTCGGCGGCTCGCCGGAATCCCAGGTAAGCGATCAGGCCGGTTCGATCTACGTCAACATCAACGACAAGAACGAGCTGGTGCGCATCAGCACCAAGACCGACGCCATAACCGCGCGCTGGCCGCTGCCCGGTTGCGAGGGGCCGGTGGGCCTTGCGATCGACACGGTGAACCATGTGCTGTTTTCCTCCTGCGCCAATGCGGTGATGGCGGTGGTGAACGGCGATACCGGCGCGATTTTGGCGACCCTGCCGATCGGCAAAGGGACGGATTCCGCGGATTTCGACCCCGCCCGCAAACTGGCGTTCTCCAGCAACCGGGACGGCACGCTCTCCGTGATCTCCGAGGTTTCACCAACGAAATTCGTGACGCTCCCCGCTGTGCAAACGGCGCCGGGCGCGCGCACGCTGGCGGTTGATGAGACCTCCGGGCGGATTTTTCTGGTGACGGCGAAAGTCGTATCCGCCGGTCCGCCCCGGCACCCGGGCGGCGCGCCTGACTACGCCTTCGCGCCGGGAAGCCTGAAGCTGCTGGTTTTCGCGCCGAATTCCTAGAGCCTGATCGCATTAAGTGCGATCAGGCTCTAGCCGTTTTTCTGAGGGCGATTCACGCTTTCGGCTCGCTCGGTTGAGCGAACCTCAAACGATCGCACTCTAGAGTGCCGCCGTTGCGTCCAAGCCGTCTTAGGTTCAGCGCCCAACGTCATAGGGATGGTCTTGCGCAATTACCCGCTCTCTCCTGATAATTCCTGGTCAGCCACGATGTGCAGCGCCGCGATATAGCCGAAGGTGAGCGCCGGGCCGATGGAGGCGCCGGCGCCGGGGTAGGTGCGCCCGCAGAGCGAGGCGGTGGCCGTGCCGGTGGCGTAGAGGCCCTTGATGGGGGTGCCGCCCGGTTGCAGCACGCGGGCGTGTTCGTCGGTCACCAGCCCGCCCCAGGTGCTGACATCGCCGGGGTAGATGGCGACGGCGTAGAAGGGCGGATTTTCGATGGCGCCGAGGTTGGGGTTGGGCGTTACGGTGGGGTCGCCGTGGCTGTTGTCAAAAGCCTTGGCGCCGCGCGCGAAATCAGCATCAATGCCGTCGCGGCAGAAGCCGTTGAAGCGGTTGACGGTGGCGCGCAGGCCGATGGGGTCGATGCCGCATTCGCGCGCGAGGGCATCGAGCGTGGCGGCCTTTTTCATGTAGCCGCTGCTGAGCCAGTTTTTTGGGGTTTTTCCAGCGGCGCTGCCCCATGGATAACGCTCGCGGTGGCGGCTCTCGATGATCGCCCAGGCTGGGATGCCTTTTCCGGTTTCGGCGTGGCGCCGGTAGAGGTTTTGGCCAACTTCCATGTAGGAGGCGGCCTCATTGGTGAAGCGCATTCCGTTTTGGTCGACCATGATGGCATGGGGCAGGCTGATGTCAAAATGATGCCCGAAGGGCAGGGGCGTGCCGTCGGCGGCGGTGGCGCCGGGGGGGAGCTGTTCGCCGGGGGTGAGCGAGGAGACGCCCCATAATGCTTCGTCCATGCAGTCCACCGCGGCGCCGAGGCTGATGCCAGCCTCGATCATTTCCCCGGTGTCGCCGGGGCCGGCGTTGGTGGTTTGCGGGTAGACGGGCTGGCGGCCATATTGCGCGCGCATCGCCGCGTTGCGGGCGAAACCGCCGGAGTTGAGCAGGACCCCGCGCCGGGCGTGGATGCGCATGGTGCGGCCCTGGTGCGTTGCCTCGGCGCCGATGACGCGGCCTTGATCGGTGAGAAGCCTGATGACGGGCGTCTCCGTCCAGATGGGGATGTTTTCGCGCACGGCGATTTGCAGCATCCGCCCCTGCCAGGCGGCTCCGCCGCCGCGCAGGTCCTGGCCGGTGAATTTCATGCGCAGCATGCGCAGGGCAAGGCGCAGGGCGGCGAGGCGCGAGGACCAGAGGCGTTTGACCAGGATGAGGCTGCTCAATTCATCCATGGTGAAGCGCACGGGCGGCATTTTGGAGAGGGCCAGCCGGGTTTTCCAGGGGCCGAGCTCGTTGAGGTCGAAGAGTTCGGCGAGGAGGGAGCGGCTGGTTTGTTCGGCGCCGGGAAGGTCGCTGTGATAGTCGGGCCAGAGTTTCGGGCGTTTGAGTTTCATGCCCTTGCGTTCGAGGTATTCGATGGCTTCGGGGCCGTGGCGGAGAAAAGCCTCGCGGCGGGCGGGGGTGGTGGCGGGGCCGTCGTGCCAGATCGCGGCGTCGAGATATTCCCTGGCGCGCTCATGTGAATCGGCGATGCCGGCGCGGGCCATGAGGTGGTTGCCGGGAATCCAGAGCACGCCGCCGGAGATGGCGGTGGTGCCGCCGATTTTGTCGCATTTTTCGACGATCAAGGGCTCCAGGCCATGATCCCTGGCCAGGAGTGCTGCGGGGAAGGACCCCGCGCCGCTGCCTACGATCAGCAGGTCAACGGTTTTGTCCCAAATCTCAGTTGTCATTGGCATCCCGCGATTGTGACGAGCCTTGGCGGGTAGGCTAGCGTACGATTGGCGGGAAGACCAGCGTGGTGTGCGGGGGGTGCTTCACGTGAAGCAGGGCGTGCGATTTCGTTATAACTTGTTGTTAGTATTATTAAATTTTTCGCTTGCACCCCAATTTGTGCGGGTACATTACGAAAAAACAACGAATTCCGGGTTGTGAGAGGTGTCTTGCTCTCTGGCCGCGGGGGGGACAGTATCGGCTGGAATCTATTCATTTCAGGCAGGTACGGGACCGGCGATGACCCTTGGCAATTATTATGAAGCGACGAAACGCGTCGAACTGAGCACAGGCCCGCTGGAGGGGGATCTCACGGCCGATGTGGCCATCATCGGCGGCGGGATCACCGGGGTTTCGGCGGCGCTGCATCTGGCGGAGCGGGGCTATAAGGTCGCGCTGCTGGAGGCGGAGCATATCGGCTGGGGGGCCTCGGGGCGCAACGGCGGGCAGGCGCTGCCCGGGTTTGCCGCCGGGCAGGGCAAGATAAAGGCGCTGGTGGGGGCGCAGCGCGCGAAAAGCCTCTGGGATATGTCAATGGAGGGCGTTGCGCTGCTGCATGAGCAGATCGCGCGGTTCGCCATCCCGTGCGATCCGGTGCGGGGGTATCTGCATGCGGCGATGAAGCCCCGGCAGGTGCGCGAGCTGGAGGAGACGCAAGAGGAGCTGGCCGAGCTGGGGGCGCCGGTGGGGCGGATTTTGCGCGGGGCGGATTTGCGGGCGCGCCTCGCCAGCCCGAAATATCTGGCGGCGCTGGAGGATGGGGTTTCGGGGCATATTCACCCGTTGAACTATACGCTGGGGCTGGCGGCGGCGGCGCAGGCGGCGGGGGCGCAATTGTTTTCGCAGACGCGGGTGACCAAAGTGGAGCCGGGCAGAACGGTGCGGGTGCATACGCCGCGCGGGGTGGTCCAGGCGGGGTTTCTGCTGACCGCCGGGGGGGCGTATCTGGGCGATTTGATGCGCCCGCTGGCCGGATACATCATGCCGGTGGGCACATATATCATGGCCACCGAGCCGCGCGCGGATGTGCGCGAGATGATCCCCGGCAATGAGGCGGTGGCGGATTTGAACTTTGTGCTCGATTATTTCCGCCGCTCGGCCGATGAGCGGATGCTGTTCGGCGGGCGGGTTTCATACTCGACGCTGCCGCCGCCATCGTTGAAGCATTCCATGCTGAAGCGGGCGTTGCGGGTGTTTCCGCAGCTGGCGGGGGCGCGCGTTGAGTATCTGTGGGGCGGGAATGTGGACATCACCCAGAGCCGGGCGCCGCATTTTGGCCGGCTGGCGGATAATATTTTATTTTGCCAGGGGTTTTCGGGGCATGGCGTGGCGCTGACCGGGCTGGCGGGCAAACTGGTGGCCGAGGCGATCGCGGGGCAGGCGGAGCGCTTTGATGTGTTCGCGGCGATTCCGCATGCGCGCTTTCCGGGCGGGCGGGCGTTGCGGGTGCCGGCGCTGTTGCTGGCGACCACATATTTCCGGCTGCGGGACATGTTGTAGGGCGCGGCGAGGCTAAATATACACATCCTCATGAATCCGATTTTAATTACCGGTGGCGCGAAACGATTGGGCGCCGCGATGGCCAGGGCGCTGGCGGCGGCGGGGTATCCCGTGATGATCCATGCTCACAGCTCCGGGGAGGAGGCTGATGCGTTGGCCGCGGAGCTGGGGGCGCGGGTGGTGCTGGGCGATCTGGCGGACCCGGAGGTGCCGGCGCGGCTGGTGGCGGAGGCGGGGCCGCTTGGCGGCCTGATCAATAATGCGTCGCGGTTTGTGTTCGATACGGTGGGCAGCACCTCGGCGGCGCAGATGGCGGCGCATCTGGGGCCGAATTTGGTTGCGCCGGTGCTGCTGGCGCAGGCGTTTGCGGCGCAGCGGCCCGAGGGCGGCGTGATTATCAATATGCTCGACCAGAAGTTGAGCAATCTGAACCCGGATTTTTTCTCCTACACCCTGGCCAAGGCGGCGCTGGCGGCGGCGACGGAGATGATGGCGCTGAGCCTGGCGCCCAATATCAGGGTCTGCGGCATTTCTCCGGGGCTGACGCTGCCGGGGCCAAAACAGTCAGCGGAGAGGTTTGAACGGGCGTGGCGGGAGAATCCGCTGCGCCGGGGGGCGGTGCCGGAGGATATTGCCCGCGCGGCGGTGTTTATTTTGCAAACCCCCTCGCTGACCGGGACTGTGATTACGGTGGATGGGGGAGAACACCTGACGCACCGGCCGCGCGACATCGCGTTTCTGGCTGTTGAGTAGAAATTAGTATATATACAAAACTAATTATCCAAGGAGGCTTCGATGTCGGTCCGCAAATTCCTGCTTCCGGTCAGTAGCTCGGCCTCGGCCGAGGCGGCGCTGCATGCGGGGTTGATGCTGGCCAAGATGTGGAACGCGCATCTGGAGGTGCTCTATATCAGCGCGGATTCACGCGAGATCGTGCCGATTGCCGGGGAAGGGCTGTCGGGGGCGATGATCGAGGAGATGATGAGCGCCACCGAGCGCGAAAGCGGCTCGCGGGCGGCCAGCCTGCGCGAATTGTTTTATGCGGTGACCGAGGAGCAGGTGGTGACCGTGGGCGATGCGCTGCCGGGGCGCAATGAGCCCAGCGCGAGTTTCACCACCATGACCGGGCGCGAGGACCAGGTGGTTGCGCATAGGGCGCGGCTCTCGGACCTGACGATTGTGCCGCACCCGCTGGCCGGGGAGGATGTGGCGGCGGCGGATGCGCTGCATGCGGTGATATTTGATTCCGGGCGCCCGGTGTTGCTGGCGCCCGTGGTGCCGCCGGAGAGCATTGGCAAGCGCATTGCCATCGCCTGGAACGGGACCGCGTTCGCGGCCTCGGCGCTGGCCTCGGCGATGCCCTTTGTGCGGCAGGCGGAGGCGGTGTGCATTTTGCACTCGCCGGAATATTTCCGCCCTGGCCCGAGTGCTGTGGAGGTGGCGGAATATATTTCCCACCATGGGGTGACGGCGGAAATACGGACGTTTTATCCGCGCAACCGCGTGGTGGGGGCCGGGCTGCTGGCGGGGGCGGTGGAGTTTGGGGCGGATATGATGACCATGGGCGCGTATTCGACGACCTCGCGGTTGCGGCAGTTGATTCTGGGCGGGGTGACGCGGCATGTGCTGGAGAACGCGACGCTGCCGGTGTTGATGAATCGTTAGATCAATCTTGGTTTAGCCTGAATCACCCGATTCAAGCTAAACCAAGATTGATCTAACGCATGGGCTGCGGGCAGGCCGGTGCTCCTGTTGCGTCAGTTTCGCTTCCGCGCCTGGACCAGGGCCAGTTGCAGGGCATTGTGCAGATGCGCGGCCGAGGCTGCTTGCGCGGCGGCGCCGTCGCGGGCTTCGATGGCATCGAGAATCGCCTGCATTTCGCCTGCCCCGTCCTTGTCGCGGCCGGGCGTGGCGATGGTGGTGGCGCGCAGATGGGTGATCCGCCCGTTCAGGGAGGTCACGACATCCCATGCGACATCCCGGCCGGCGGCGAGGAACATTGTCTCGTAGAATAAGGTCGTGGCGGCCAGCACGGCGGCGAAGCTGCCCGCCGCATAGCCCGCGCGCACGGCATCAAGCGCCTGGCGCATGCGGGTGATGTCGGCCTGCGTGGCCTGGGCGGCGCAGTATTTCGCGGCCATGGCTTCGAGGATCGAACGCAGCTCATAGATCTGGGAGATTTTTCCGGGGTCGGGGCGGGCGACAGCCGGGCCATGGCCGGGAATGCCCTCCACGAGCCCCTCCGATTCCAGGTGGCGCAGCACTTCGCGCACGACGCTGCGGCTGACCCCCAGGCGCTCGCACAGGGCGCGTTCCACCAGGCGTTCGCCGGGCTGGAATTTAAGCTCCAATATGGCGGTGCGCAGCTTCTCCAGCGCGAGCTGGCGCAGGGTTTTGGCCGAGCGGTCTACGAGCAGGGCGTCCGTGTTGTTATCCATACCCGATGTTACCTCCCTTTATCCGTTGCCGGGTATAATCCAAAATTAACAAATATCACTGCCGGTCACTTTTTGGCTTTACATCCGGATTGTCGTGAGATTATGGTATACCATAACATTGCAAGATAAAATAGGAGCCTGAGCGTGCCCCTCAATTTACGGAAAATTGTCACATATACCGAGGATGTCCACAGCGAGGGCGGCCGCCTGGCCGCGGCGCCGTTCCGCTTGTTCGGGGTTGCGGCCGTGCTGGCCAATCCCTGGGCCGGGCGGGGGTTTGTTGAGGATCTGGCGCCGGAGATCCGTGAGATCGCGCCGCAGCTCGGCGCCCTGCTCACCGGGCGGATTTTGGAGCTGGCTGGCGGCGGTGAGGCTGTGGAGGGTTATGGCAAAAGTGCTATCGTGGGCACCGGGGGCGAGGTCGAGCATGCGTCGGCCCTGATCCACACCCTGCGTTTTGGCAACCATTACCGCCGCGCGGTGGGGGCTAAATCTTACCTCGCCTTCACCAATACGCGCGGCGGGCCTGGCGCTTCCATCCAGATCCCGCTCATGCACAAGAACGACGAGGGCATGCGTTCGCATTATCTGACCGTGCAGTTCAGCATCGATGATGCCCCGGCGCCGGATGAGATATTGGTTGCCTTGGGCGCGTCCATCGGCGGGCGGCCGCATCACCGCATCGGTGACCGCTATCAGGACCTTGCCGAACTGGGCGATCTGAATGCTTGATGGTTTCAAGCTCGGCCGGGTGAACGGCACCAGCTATTACCGGACGGGACGCGGGCCGGTGCTTGTGCTGATCCATGGTGTTGGCATGCATGCCGGGTTCTGGGCGCCGCAACTGACGGCGCTGGCCGAACATTGGGATGTGATCGCCTATGACACGCTGGGCCATGGCGGCAGCCCGTTGCCGCCGGAGCATCCCACCCTGGCTGATTATAGCAACCAGCTGCGCGATCTGCTGGATGGTCTCGGGATTTTTCAGGTCTGTGTCGCCGGGCATTCGATGGGGGCGCTGATCGCCCTCGAGTTTGCCCTTAGCCACCCGGCCCGTGCCGGGGCCGTGGTGGCGATGAATGCTGTTTATTGCCGTACGCCGGCCCAGCGCGAGGCCGTGGTCCAGCGCGCGGCGCTGCTGCGGGGCGGGGGCATTGCCGATATGTCGTGGCGCCAGGCGGCGCTTGACCGCTGGTTCGGCGCGCCGGTGCCGCCGGGGCAGCTTGAGAATACCGCCTGGGTGGGCGCGTCGCTCGCCGCGGTTGACGCGGTTGGCTATGCCCGCGCCTACGCTTTGTTCGCCAGCGCGGATGCGGCGCATGCCGGGCGGCTGCGGCAGCTTGCGGTGCCGGCGTTGTTCCTCACCGGCGAGGAGGACCATAATTCCTCGGCTGAGATGTCGCGCGAGATGGCGCGCGAGGCGCCTTTTGGCAGCGCCGTGGCGCTGCCCGGCGAGCGGCATATGATGAGCCTTACGTCTCCTGGCGTGGTCAATGCCGCTCTCACCCATTTTCTCTCATCGCTTTCGCTGACGCAGGCCGCGCAATGATGCGCCACCCAAATAAAACTCTGAAACGCACGGAGCCTCTGACATGAAATTCTCTCTCTTTGTCCATATGGAACGCCTGACCCCCGGGCAGAGCCATACCGAGCTGTTTCGCGAGCTTGAGGAGCTGGTCTGTCTGGCGGAGGCTGGCGGCATGGAGGCCGCGTGGATCGGCGAGCATCACGGCATGGAGTTCACCATCTCGCCGAATCCGTTCATCCAGATCGCGTATCTGGCGGCAAAAACCTCGACGATCCGGCTTGGTACGGGCACGGTGATCGCGCCGTTCTGGCATCCGATCAAGCTTGCGGGCGAGGCCGCGATGACCGACGTGGCGACCGGCGGGCGGCTTGATCTTGGCATTGCGCGCGGGGCCTATAGTTTTGAGTATGAGCGGCTGCTCCCCGGGCTGGATGCGATGGGGGCCGGTCTGCGGATGCGCGAGCTGGTGCCGGCGGTGGAGAAACTGTTCGCGGGGGATTACGAGCATGATGGCCAGTTCTGGAAATTTCCCAGAACCAGCGCCGTGCCCAAGCCAGTGCAGGCGGGTGGTCCGCCGATCTGGGTTGCCGCGCGGGACCCTAATTCGCATGAATTCGCCGTGGCCCATGGGTGGAATGTGCAGGTGACGCCGCTGGCCGCGGGCGATGGCGAGGTGGGGAGCCTCATGGAGCGGTTCAACGCGGCCTGCGCCAACCATCCGGAGAGGGAGCGCCCGCGCATCATGCTGCTGCAACATACCTATGTGGCGGCCGATGCGGCTGATACCGTGCGCGGCGCCGAGGAGATGAGCCGGTTCTACTGCTATTTCGGCGCCTGGTTCCAGAACAGGAAACCCATCACGGAAGGGTTGATGGAGGAGCTCTCGCCCGAGGAAATGGCCGCTATGCCGCAATACGCGCCGGATGCCGTGCGCAAGGCGCTGGTGATCGGCACGGCGGATGAGGTGGTGGCGCGGCTGAAAGCTTATGAGGCGCTGGGTTATGACCAGTATAGCCTGTGGATCGACAGCGGCATGAGCTTCGCGCGCAAGAAGGCCTCGCTCACGCGCTTCATCGAGCAGGTGATGCCGCATTTTGCCGCCACCACCCAGCAAGCCGCCGCGGAATAAGGCCGATGCAGCGATTCCTCCAATATATCAACGGTGTGTTCGAGGAGGGGGCCAGCAGCTTTGAGAGTCTCGACCCGGCGAGCGGGCAGCCCTGGGCCTTGATGCCCGCCGCCGGCCCGGCGGATGTGGACCGTGCCGTGCGCGCCGCGCATGATGCGCTGCATGCCCCTGCCTGGGCGGGGCTCACCGCCTCGGCGCGCGGGGGGTTGCTGCGCCGGTTGGGCGATTTGCTGAGCGAGGCGGCGCCGCGCCTCGCCGCGCTGGAAACCCGCGACACCGGCAAGATCATCCGCGAAACCGGCGGGCAGATCGCCTATATCGCGCAATATTACCATTATTACGCCGGGCTGGCGGATAAGTTCGCGGGGCAGCATGTGCCGGTGGACAAGCCGGATATGGAGGTGTTTCTCCGCCGCGAGCCCATTGGCGTTGTCGCCGCGCTGGTGCCCTGGAATTCGCAGCTTTTTCTCTCCGCGGTGAAGCTTGGCCCGGCGCTGGCGGCGGGCTGCACGGTGGTGTTGAAGGCCGCCGAGGACGCGCCCGCCCCGCTGCTTGAATTTGCGCGGCTGGTGCATGAGGCCGGGTTTCCGCCCGGTGTTGTGAATATCATCACCGGCACGGGCGCCGATTGCGGCCAGGTGCTCACCAGCCATCCGCTGGTGGCGCGCGTCGCCTTTACCGGCGGGCCGGAAACGGCGCGCCACATCGTGCGCAACACGGCGGATAATCTGGCCTATGTAACGCTTGAGCTGGGCGGCAAATCGCCGGTCATCGCCTTCGCGGATGCCGATCTGGATAATGTCTGCAACGCCGTTATCTCGGGAATTTTCGCGGCCAGCGGGCAGAGCTGCGTGGCGGGGTCGCGCCTGCTGGTGCAGCGCCCGCTGCTGGCGCCGCTGCTGGCCCGGCTGTGCGAGAAGGCCGCCGCCATCCGCATCGGCGCGCCCGATGATACGGGGACACAGATGGGGCCGCTGGCCACCAGGCGCCAGCAGAGCCGCGCGCTTGCCCTCGTGCGCGAGAGCGTTGCGCAGGGGGCGCAATTGCTGTGCGGCGGAAGCGTGCCCGATGGGTTTGGCGGGGGCTTCTATTTCGCGCCGACCATTCTGTATTGCGAAAATTCCGATCTGCCATGTGTGCGCGAGGAGTTTTTCGCGCCCGTGCTGAGCGTGCTGGCGTTCGACACCGAGGAGGAGGCGATTGCGATCGCCAATGACAGCAAGTTCGGGCTTGCCGCCGGGGTGTTCACCCGCGACCTCGCCCGCGCGCACCGGCTTGTGCGAAGTGTCCGCGCCGGGGTGGTTTGGGTCAACACCTACCGCGCGATCTCGCCGATGGTGCCGTTTGGCGGTTTTGGCGAGAGCGGGCTGGGGCGCGAGGGCGGGGCGGAAGCCATCCTCGATTATACGCGCACAAAATCGGTATGGCTCAACCTCTCCGATGCGCCGCTGCCCGACCCATTTGTGATGCGTTGAGGAAAATGCAAAATGTCTTCTGAAATGCCGTATTATGAGATGCGCACCTACCGGCTGAAGACAGGCATGGTTCCCGCCTATCTCAAGCTGGTGGAGGAGGAGGGCATCGCGATCCAGGTGGCGCATCTGGGCCAGTTGGCCGGGTATTATGCCACCGAGATCGGGCCGCAAAACGAGGTGGTGCATCTCTGGGCCTATTCCAGCCTTGATGAACGTGAAACCCGCCGGGCCGCGCTGATGCGCGATGCGCGCTGGCTTGCGTTTATCCCCAAAATCCAGGCGCTGATCGAGACGATGGATACGAAAATCCTGCGCCCGGCTGCATTTTGGCCGTTGCCCGGTGCAAGCCCGGGCGCGGTGCCTGAACTAATCAACAAGGAGGCGTAATAATGAGACGTGTTTTAGGTTTGGGCGTGCTTATGGCTCTGGGGACCGCGCTTTCAGCGCATGCGCAAAACAGCATGGTGTTCACCAGCTGGGGCGGAACGACGCAGGATGCGCAGAAGAAGGATTGGGCTGTTCCGTTCACCGCCAAAACCGGCATTGCCGTGGTGCAGGACGGGCCGACCGATTATGGCAAGTTCAAGGCCATGGTGCAGAGCGGCAATGTCTCGTGGGATGTGGTGGATGTTGAATATGACTTCGCCGTGCGCGCCGCGCAGGATGGGCTGCTGACCCCGCTCACCCTCACCCCGGCCGAGACCGCGAGCATCGACCCGCGCTTCCTCACGCCCGATGCGGCGGGGTCGTTTTATTATTCGTTCGTCATCGGCTACCGCACCAACGCATTCCACGGCGCGCAGCCGAAGACGCTGCAGGATCTGTTTGACATCAAGAAATTCCCCGGCAAGCGCTGCTTCTATAAATGGTCGGCCGCCGGGGTGCTGGAAGCCGCCTTGCTCGCTGACGGCGTGGCGCCGGACAAGCTCTACCCGCTTGACCTGAACCGCGCCTTCCGCAAGCTGGACACCATCAAGAAGGATATCGTCTGGTGGGGCACGGGGGCGCAGTCGCAACAGTTGCTCGCTTCGGGCCAGGCGCCGATCGGCCTGGTGTGGAACGGGCGCGTGCAGGCGCTGGAGCAGGAAGGCGCGCCGGTTGCGATGAGCTGGGACCAGAACCTGACCACCGGCGACATGCTGGTGATCCCCAAGGGCGCGCCGGACACCGCGGCGGCACAGAAATTTATCGCCTTTGCCACCAGCGCCGGGCCGCAGGCGCAGTTCGCCACTGATACGGGGTATGCGCCGATCAACAAGGGGTCGCTGCCGCTGCTGGACAAGGCGGCCTATGCCGCGCTGCCGGATGCGCACGCGGCCACGCATATTGACCTCAACATGCAGTATTGGGCGGCTCATCGCGACGAGATCGCGGCGCGCTGGTACGCATGGCAGACGCAATAGCCGTGAAGGGGGTGAGGGCGGCGCAAGCCGCCCCGCCACCACCCGCGCCGCGCCGGCTGCGCAATGGCTTCGCGCCCGCGGTTCCGGGCCTTGCCTTTTTGCTGCTCTGTTTCATGCTGCCGGTTTTGGCGCTGCTGCTGCGCAGCCTCACCCAGCCGCAATGGGGCCTCCAGAATTATGCGGCGCTGCTCGCCACCAGCACCTACGCCAATGTGTTGTTCAATACGTTTGCCGTGGCGGGACTGGTGACAGGCATCAGCGCTCTGCTCGGCCTGCCGCTGGCGTGGTTTCTCGCCGTGGCGCCGCGTTTCTGGTCGCAATTGGTGTTCGGCATCGTCATCCTCTCAATGTGGACGAACCTGCTGGCGCGCACCTATGCCTGGATGGTGTTGCTGCAGGATACCGGGATTATCAATAATTTCCTGATCTGGACCGGGATCATTCAAAATCCGCTGCCGCTGTTCGGCACCATGGCGGGGGTGGTGATCGGCATGGTGTATATCATGCTGCCCTTCATGGTGCTCTCGCTGCGCGGCCCGCTGGCGGCGCTGGATGCCAGCCTGTTTCAGGCGGCCTCGCTCTGCGGCGCCTCGCGGGTGCAGGCGTTCACGCAGGTTTTTCTGCCGCTGCTGGCACCCGGGCTGGCGGCTGGCGGGCTTATCATCTTCGTCATGTCGCTCGGCTATTACATCACGCCATCGCTGCTGGGCGGCGCGCAGGATATGATGCTGGCCGAGCTTATCGCGCAGCTGGTGCAGACACTGCTCAACTGGGGTCTGGCGGGGGCGGCCTCGTTCCTGCTGCTGGTTCTCACACTATCACTCTACGCGGTGCAGATTCGCTATTTTTCGCCCCGCCGCGGCAAGGAGGGCTGACGCATGCTGATGGATTTCGCACGGCTGGGCTGGATGCGCTGGCTGCTCTGCGCGACGGCGGGGGCCTGCACCCTGTTTCTGCTGGCCCCGCTCGTTCTGCTCATCGCCCTCTCGTTCGATTCCTCGCCCTGGCTGCAATTTCCGCCGCCGGGGTGGACATTGCAATGGTACGCGCAGGTGTTCCACGATCCTGACTGGCTGGCCTCCTTCATCACCAGCCTGGAGGTGGGGAGCTGTGTCACGGTACTTTCGGTGTTGCTTGGCCTGCTCTGTGGTTTTGCCATCACCAGGGGGCAGTTCCGGGGCCGGGAGATCCTGCGGGGGTTTTTCCTCACGCCGATGATCCTGCCCAGCATCGTGCTCGGCATCGCGCTTTATTCGGCCTTTTTGTGGCTGCACATCGCGGGCAGTTTCGCCGGTTTTGTCATCGCGCATCTTGTGCTCGCCCTGCCGTTCTCGGTTGTCGCCATCACCGGCGCGCTGGAGCAGACTGATAAATCGCTTGAGGATGCCGCCATGCTCTGTGGCGCGGGATTGTGGGAGGCGCGCGTGCGCGTGATTCTGCCGGCGATTCGCCACGGCCTGTTCGGCGCGGCGCTGTTCTCGTTCCTCACCTCGTGGGATGAGGTGGTGGTGGCGATCTTCATGGCCAGCCCGACGCTGCAAACCCTGCCGGTGCGCATGCTGGGGGAACTCAGGCAGGATCTCTCGCCCGATATCGCCGTTGTCTCTTCCTTGCTTGTTCTGGCGACCGCCCTGCTGATGGGACTTGCCGCTCTGTTCCAAAAGGAATCCGCACGATGACCCAAGCGTTTCTCGAACTGCGCAATATCCGCAAGAATTTTGACAGCTTCACCGCGATTGATGGTGTCTCGCTGCAAATTCCGCGCGGCGAATTCGTTACGTTTCTCGGGCCCTCGGGGTCGGGCAAGAGCACCACGCTCTATGTGGTCGCGGGCTTCATCGAGCCCAGCGCCGGGGAGGTGTTGCTCAATGGCCGCTCGCTGCTCGGGGTGCCGCCGAACCATCGCGATATCGGCATGGTGTTTCAGCGCTACACATTGTTTCCGCATCTCACCGTGGCGGAGAATATCGCGTTTCCGCTGCGTGTGCGCAGGCGGCCGAAGGCCGAGATCGCGGCCAAGGTGGATGAGATGTTGCGGCTGGTGCATCTGAGCGCGATGCGCGATCGCAAGCCGGCGCAGCTTTCGGGCGGGCAGCAGCAGCGCGTCGCCCTGGCCCGCGCGCTTGCCTATGATCCGCAGATTTTGCTGATGGATGAGCCGCTCTCGGCACTCGATAAAAAGCTGCGCGAGGACCTGCAGAGTGAAATCAAGCGGATTCATGCGGAAACCGGTGTTACCGTCATCTATGTCACGCATGACCAGGAAGAGGCGCTGCGCCTGTCGGACCGGATTGTTCTCTTCAACCATGGCGGGATCGAGCAGATTGGCACCGGCGAGGATTTATACCAGCGCCCGGCCAGCGCCTTTGCCGCTGGGTTCATCGGCAATTCAAATTTCATCGATATCGAGGTGCTCGAGAATCGCAACAATATAGGGGACGTGCGCTGCCCTGATGGGTCGACCCTCTCTGGCGTGCCGCTCATGGGCCGCACGCAGACGGGCAAGGCCCAGATCATGCTGCGCCCCGAGCATATCCGGCTCACGGCGGAGGCTGAGGGGATTGGCGGGCATGTGACGGATGCGGCGTTTCTGGGGGATGTGATGGCCCATACGGTGCTTACGGGCTGGGGGCAGGAGATCATGGTCCGCACGCCGCGGCAGATGTTCATGGGCCCGCCGGCCGGTGTGGGCGATGCGGTGCGGCTTGGCTTTGCCCCGGCCGATGCGTTTCTGTTTGTTCCCCATTAGCCGCCTCGATGATTATGTCAGGATATAGCCATGATTGAATCCCGCACTCGTTTTCGTGAGGCCATGTCCCGCCTGGGGGCGGCGGTGAATATCATCACCACCACCGGGCCGCTGGGTGATACGGGCTTCACGGCCTCGGCTGTCTGCAGTGTCACCGATGACCCGGCCACGGTTTTGGTTTGTATGAACCGTGCCAGCCGGCAGCATGACATTTTCCAAAAATCCGGGGTGCTCTGCGTCAATATCCTGGCGCCCGCGGATGAGGACATGGCGGCGATTTTCGCGGGCCAGCCTGATTTGCCGATGCCGGAACGTTTCGCGCGCGCCAGCTGGCTCCGGCTGGCCACCGGCGCGCCGGTGCTGGAGAGTGCCGCCGCCGCGCTTGATTGCCGGATCAGCCAGGTGCTGGAGGTGGGATCGCATAGCGTGATATTCGGCCTGGTCCAGGCGATTCATCTGGGCCCCGCAACGTCCGGGTTGATTTATCACCGGCGGACATATCACCGGCTGGTCTCGGACAAATCAGCCTGAAATGCTCCGCAACGGCCGGTGCGCTTTTGGTTTGAGCCGCATTTCAGCGCCTTGACATGGCGGGGCGCGCGGGTTCAATCGCGGGTGAGCCGGGCGCCGATGAACCGGGGCTTTTCGCGGTGTATAAAAATATCCGGATTTTTTGAGGGAACCAGAGAGCGACATGACCAGCAAGGATTCCGTCCCCGTCCGGCAGGCCGCCACCGTGCTCCTGGTGCGTGACGATCCGTTCCAGGTGTTGATGGTCGAGCGCCATGCGAAGGCGTTTCATGGATCGGCCATGGTGTTTCCCGGCGGCGTGGTCGAGAAGGCCGACTGGGCGGAGGACTGGCTGCCCTATCTGCAGGGCGGGGAGGGCCTGGACGCCGCCGAGCGCGCCGCGCGCGTTGCCGCCTGCCGGGAGATGTTCGAGGAGGCGGCGGTTCTGCTCGCCACTGTGTCAGCGCAGGATGTTAACCCGGCACTTGGCTTTTTTGAGATGATCAGCGTCAGCGGCGGCAAGCTCCGGTTGGATGCGCTCACCCCGTTCGCGCATTGGATCACCCCCATCGGCGTGCCCAAGCGGTTCGATACGCGCTTCTATGTCTGCCATGCGCCAGAGGGGCACGATGCTGTGTGCGACGGTGTGGAGACCGTGAGCCTGGAATGGCTCACCCCCGCCGCGGCGGTTGAACTCCCGCTCTCCGGCCCGCGCATGATCGCCTTTCCCACCAAGCTGAACCTGCAACGCCTGGCCGAAAGCGCCAACGCCCAGGCGGCGATTGATGCCGCGCGCATGCGCCCGGCCTATGTTACCCAGCCGGTGATGCTGCAGACCGAGCGCGGCCCGCGCGTGCGCATTCCCGCCGAGGCCGGCTACGCCGTGACCGAGGGCCTGCCCATAGGGCACTGAGGCAGCCCGGCCACGGGAAAATTTAATGCGTTCCCGATTGCGCCAGCACATACTGGCAATCAGCCAGGGACGGATAAAAGGTGAAGTTCAGGAACCGGTCGCCGTTTGAATCGATGATGTGCATCACCACGATTGACGCGCCGTTTGCGTCGCTAACCCGGGTTGAGGTCACGGTTTCCCCGATTCCCTGGTAAGCGGCCTGTGTCCCCTCCGGGGTTGCCAGATAACCGATGCCGTCCGCCGGGGCGGCGACCGCCATATCGAGGCATTTGGTGTTGCTGGCGTTTACCTCGTACCAGTCAGCGGCGCGGGCCTGGCCTGCCGCCACCGCCAATAAGCCAGTCATAAGAAGATAACGGAGCATCCTCACCGCCTTTTATAAAATCCGAACCGCTCACTGGCCCATCTTCCGCAACAATTAGCCGCATTTTAACAATTTTGAAATGAAAACCTGCGCCTGCTACTGACTTGCCCAGACGATCCGGTGCATCCACAAAATTTCCTGCGTGGCAAAATGCAGGTCAGGATAGGCGGGGTTCAGGCTTGTCAGCTCTATGCGGCTGGCGGTGCGGCGCGAGAGCAGTTTTGCCATCACCGCCCCTGCCGCCGTGCGCGCTACCACCCGGTCGCCCACCCGCACCGGGGCGGCGGGGGAGACGATGATGGAATCGCCCTCGCGGTAGACTGGCTGCATCGAATCACCAGAGATGGAGAGCGCATAGGCATTGGCATCCGCCGTGCTTGGCAGTTCCACCTCATCCCACCCGGCGCCCGCCGGGTAGCCGCCATCGTCGAAAAACCCTTCCGCCCCGGCCTGGGCCATGCCGATCAGCGGGATTTTGTTGCGCGCTCTCGGCCGCGCCTCGGGCATTGCCCGCGCGCCCATCACCAGGGCGGTAAAATCCTCAAGCTTGGCGCCGGTCGCGAGGAACACTTTCGCCAGACTCTCGGTGGAGGGCCAGCGGACCCTGCCATCCCCGGTCCGGCGTTTGGAGAGGTTGAAACTGGTCGGGTCCAGCCCGGCCTTGCGCGCGAGGCCGGAAGGCGAGAGCCCGTGCTCAGCGGCCATTGTATCAATCGCGCGCCAGATATCCTCGTGCCGCATTCAAAAATTGCCAATGTTGTAACTTCAGAAGCTTACACATGTTTGTTGGGAAACCAATGGCGAAATAGGAATTTTATCCCTTTTTCATGTGAAAAAACGCTCATCGGAAGCATGTTGTTCTTGCTTTGTTCTAGCAATAGGAATATAAACCTTAATGAAACACAACCTTAAGTAACCACCACAAGGCACAAAGGAATATCGCCCATGGCTTTCACGCTGCGCAACCTCTCCGTCCTCGCCTATGCCAATGGCTTCACCCTGTGGCACTACAAGGCCGAGACCCTGGCCCGGGTCCGCCAGGCCGGGTTTTTCGCCGATGCGGCGGACCTGATCGCCGTGGGCGACATGGTGATGCTCACCGGCGCCGAGGGCGGCCCGATCGCCACCGTCACCGGTTCGGGCCGCCAGATCGCCCTCGCGCCGCTGTGTTAACCCTCGAAATGGTCGGCCACCAGCCGGTCGAGCAGGCGCACACCGTAGGCGGTGGCGCCCTTGGGGGTGGTGGGCTGGTCCTTCGCGGCCCAGGCCATCCCCGCGATATCAAGATGCGCCCAGGGTTTGCCGTTCACGAAGCGTTGCAAAAATTGCGCGGCGGTAATCGAGCCGCCGGCCCGCCCGCCGCCGATATTCTGTATGTCGGCAATCGCGGATTTCAGGTTTTTGTCATAGCTCTCGCCGGGGGCGGCCAGCGGCATGCGCCATAATTCCTCGCCGGTCGCCCGGCCCGCCGCGATCAGCTTTTCGCAAAGCTCGTCGCTGTTGCTGAACAAACCGGCATATTCATGCCCCAGCCCGACGATGATGGCCCCCGTCAGGGTTGCCAGATCAATCATGTATTTCGGGGCGAAACGCTCCTGCGCGTAGTAGAGCACATCGGCCAGCACGAGCCGCCCTTCAGCGTCGGTGTTCAAAATTTCGATGGTCTGGCCTGAATAACTCTTCACCACGTCACCGGGCCGCACGGCGCTGCCCGAGGGCATGTTCTCCACCAGCCCGACCAGCCCGACCGCATCCACCCGCGCCTTGCGCCCGGCCAATGCCGCCATGAGCCCGGCGACGGCGCCAGCGCCGGCCATGTCCCATTTCATATCTTCCATGCCGGCGGCGGGCTTTATCGAAATTCCACCGGTATCGAAGGTGACGCCCTTGCCGATGAAGGCAATCGGCTCCTTCGCCTTTTTCGGCTTCTTGCCATCCGCGCTCACGCCGCCTGAGGCCCCCAGCCATTGCATCACCACCATGCGCGGCTCGCGCGCGCTGCCCCAGCTCACGCTCAGCATCGAGCCGAAGCCCAGCTTCTCCAGGTCTTTGCGGTCGAACACCTCGACCTTCACGCCCAGCTTCTTCAGCCCCTCCAGCCGCTCGGCAAACTCCGCCGGGTAGAGAACATTGGCGGGTTCGGTCACCAGATCGCGCGTCAGCTCCACACCATCGGCCACGGCGGCCAGCGGCGCATAGGCCGCGCGGGATTTTACGGCATCCGCGGCGAGAATGGTCAGTTTGGCAAATTTCGCCTTCTCGTCATCCTTCAGCGTGGTGCGGTATTTTTCGAATTTATAAGCCCGCAGCCGCGCCCCCAGGCCGATATGCGCGGCCAGCGTGGGGTCAAGCGCCTCGCCCAGCACCACGGCCTCGGCCTCCTTGGCGAGCGAGGCGGCAATCGCCCCGCCCAACTCCTCGGCCCGGCGGGCGTTGAACGCATCGGCCTTGCCGGTGCCCAGCAGCAGCACGCGCTTAAACCCGGCTTTGGGCGCCAGCAGGCTCGCCTGGCTGCCCTTTTTGCCGGTGAATTCGCCTGCCTCCATCGCCCGCTTCAGCGCGCCGGAAAAGACCTTGTCCAGCGCCAGCGCCAGCCCGCTCAGAGCCGCTCCCTCCGCCAGCGGCACCACCACGACGCCCGTTTTCGGCAACACGGCTTTGGCAAACGCGATATCCAGCATTTCGGCTCCCCTTGTCATGCAATCTGCCCTGACCATAACTCTTTTGCGCTGCTTGGCCAGCACCCGTGCCAGGGCTACACCTGGGCGCATGAACGATAAACGCCTCCTCGACCTCGCCGTCTCCCTGACGGCCCAGGCCGCCGCCAAAATCCTGGAAGTCCGCGATGCGGGTTTCACCGTCAATGCGAAATCCGACGAGACCCCGGTCACGGTGGCGGATACCCAGGCCGAGGCGATCATCGTCGCGGGCCTGCGCGCCGCGGCGCCGCACATCCCGGTCATCGCGGAGGAAGAAGTTGCCGCCGGGCGCATCACCGCGCCAACATCCCAATACTGGCTGGTCGACCCGCTGGACGGCACCCGCGAATTCGCAGCCGGGCGGAGGGAATTCGCCGTCAACATCGGCCTCATCCGCGATGGCGCGCCGGTTTTGGGCGCTGTCGGCTCGCCGGCGTTGGGTGAGATCCACTACGGCCTGGTGGGGCTGGGGGCCTGGCGGCGGCGCGGCGGCGAGACCGTGCAAATCCACGCCCGCCGCCCGCCGCCCGAGGGCCTCACCGTGTTCGCCTCGCGCCATTACGCCGATGACCCGGCGCTGGCGGCACTCCTGGCGCAATATAAGGTGGCGGCGCTCACCAATATTGGCTCCGCGCTCAAGTTCCTGCGCCTGGCCGAAGGGGCCGCGGATTTTTACCCGCGCCTTGGCCGCACCATGGAATGGGACACCGCCGCCCCGCAGGCCGTGCTGGAAGCCGCCGGCGGCCATGTCATCACCGCGGATGGCCGGCCCCTGCGCTATGGCAAGCCCGGCTGGGAGAATTCTGTTTTTTATGCCTGGGGTTTGCGCTAGTCTGGCGCCGTAATGATGCCACGTTGCTGGCGTAGGAAATTTTCATCATGAAAAAAATCCTCCTCTCCACAGTACTTTCCCTCGGCCTCACCGGTTGCGTTTATAGCGGTGAAGGCGGCTATGGCGGCAATGGCTATTACAGCGGGGGGTATGCGCCGCAGCCTGAGTATTATCAGCCCGCCCCCGTTTATGCGCCGCCGCCGGGCATAGTCATCGGCGTTGGCGGTGGTTATGGCGACCATGATGAACATCACGACGGGGGTGACAGAAACAACGGCGGCCGTCCGCCGCCGCCGCCGGGCGATGGCTGGCAGGGCCAGCAGCGCGACAACGGCGGCGCGCCTCCTCCGCCGCCGCCGGGTGGCGGCTGGCAGGGCCAGCAGCGCGACAATGGCGGCGCGCCTCCTCCGCCGCCTCCGGGTGGCGGCTGGCAGGGCCAGAAAGCACCGCCGCCGCCGCAACCGCTCGATCAAGGCGACGGCCAGCATCCGAAGCATTGGCCGGATAGTAACGGCCAGAATTAGAGTCTCCGGGATGGTCCAGCGTATTTAGCACCCAACACCGCCCTGCTTTGAGTAGGGCGGTGTTGAGGACGGCGCGTTTTCGCATGATGGCGGCGTTTCACGCAGCTGGAACCTTCTGCCCCTGCGCCACCCGGGCGCAATATCAACAGCCTACGATGATGAGTCATCATCACATAGGCCATTGGGGCCATTGGGGCCATTGGTATCAGAGCATTGATTGCGCGCGCTGCAAAATCTGGTCGCAGATTTTTTGCGTTAACTGTGCCTTTAAGCCGCTGCCGCCCAGGGGCATCGAGTTGCCGTTGCCGGTATCCAAAATGCCGTTGCTGCCGGAGGTAAATCCGCTGTTGGACGAAGGGTCGCTCGAGGAGCCGGTGTATTTGCTCAGCAGCGACTGTTGAACCGACGAAGCCGAGGATTGGGAAGCCCCGCCGCCCAGATAATTGTTCTGGATACAATACTGCAGAATACCAGCGATATTGGCCGGCGGTGCCGCCCCGAGTGATGGCATGCCCATTCCACCCATTCCGGCGCCACCCATGCTGCCCATCCCGCCCATGCCGCCAAGACCGGGGGTGGCGGGCTCGTTCTGGCCGCCGCCCATGGCGCCTTGCAACATTCCAGATATCTGCGCCCGCGCCTGCGGTGCCGCAAAAATACCGGCAGCCAGCAGCAATCCGGCGGCGAAGCTGATTTTGCCTTTTCGCATAATTATCTCCTCTGGGTTTTATCTTATCCCCGATGAGCGCGCATCCCGGCTGTCTGGTCAAGAGCGGCAACCGGCGGGCCTGGCCTGTGGAAATCACCGCGGATGGGGATAAGTTAACTTTATCGCCATCGATTGCGCGTTGTTATGGCCTGGGGCCGGGACCAGATTCAAATCATGAAAATTTCCCGCGCCGCTCCTGCATTGCTATTTGTTCTCATCCTCGGCCTCGCTGGTTGTGTCTGGTACGGCCCGGATGGCGGTTATGGCGCCTATGGCTGGGGCGGGGGCGGCTGGGGCGAGCACGGGGGCGGCCATGAGCATGGCGGCGGCGAGGAGCATTAGAGTGCGATCGTTTGAGGTTCGCTCAACCGAGCGAGCCGAAAGCGTGAATCGCCCTCAGAAAAACGGCTAGCTCCGGGGTGGAATCGCCTTGCGATTCCACCCCGGCTCTGAACCGGTTGCGCTCTATATTATAAAGTTGGCGCGTGCGCCTTCCCGGCGCCGCGAATGCCAGCCGACAGCGCCGCCACATCCTTCAGCACAGTCTCGACATCGCTCTTGCATAGTTTTTCGATCAGCGCCGAGGCCACAATCGCCGCGTCGGCATATTGCGCCACCACGGCCGCCTGTTCTGGCGTACGCACGCCAAAGCCGACCGCGATGGGCAGGTTGGTCACGGCGCGGATGCGCGGAATATCGCGCGCCAGATCAGCCGCCGAGGCCGTGCGCGTGCCGGTGATCCCGGTGATGCTCACATAATAAACAAACCCTGATGACCCGGCCAGAACCAGCGGCAGGCGCGCGTCCGATGTCGTCGGCGCGATCAGCCGGATTACGTCCAGTTCGTTTTTCGCGGCATCTGGCAGCAGCAAATCCGCCTCCTCGGTCGGCAGATCGACCACGATCAGCCCATCCACCCCGGCGGTTGCGGCATCGGCGCAGAACCGCGCCACCCCGTAGGAGAGGATGGGGTTGAGATAGCCCATCAGCACCAGCGGCGTATGCGCATTGCCGGCGCGGAATTCACGCACCAGCCCCAGCACCCCGGCCAGGCTCGCGCCAGCCTCCAGCGCGCGGCGCCCGGCTGCCTGAATCGTCGGCCCGTCGGCCATCGGGTCGGTGAACGGCACGCCGATTTCGATGATATCGGCGCCGTTTTCCGCCATGCCGCGCAATAGCGCCAGCGAGGTTTCGCGGTTGGGGTCATAGGCTTCCACAAAGGGGATCAGCGCCGCCCGGCCCTGCGCGCGCAGGTTGGCGAATACGCCCGCGATCCGGCTCACAGCTCCACCCCCAGGTGCTGCGCGACGGCGAAGATATCCTTATCCCCCCGCCCGCACAGGTTCATCAGCACAATTTCATCCTTGCTCATCCCGCCTGCGATCTTGGCGACATGCGCGAGCGCGTGGCTCGGCTCCAGGGCGGGGATGATCCCCTCGGTGCGCGTGCAGAGCTGGAAGGCGGCCAACGCCTCCTTATCCGTTACCGCCACATATTCCACGCGGCCGATGTCATGCAGCCAGCTATGCTCCGGCCCGATGCCGGGATAATCCAGCCCGGCGGAAATCGAATGCGCCTCCTGGATCTGCCCGTCCTCGTTTTGCAGCAAATAGGTGCGGTTGCCGTGCAGCACGCCAGGGCGCCCGCGGCTCAGGCTGGCGGCATGCTCGCCCGAATCCAGCCCATGCCCCGCCGCCTCCACGCCGATCAGCCGCACCCCGGCATCATCGAGGAACGGGTGGAACAGCCCGATGGCGTTGCTTCCGCCGCCGATGGCCGCGATCGCGACATCGGGCAGCCTGCCTTCAGCCTCCTGCATCTGCGCCTTCGCCTCATTGCCGATGACGCACTGAAAATCGCGCACCATGGCCGGGTAGGGGTGAGGCCCCGCGGCGGTCCCGATAATATAAAAAGTGTCGCTCACGTTTGCCACCCAGTCGCGCATGGCATCGTTCATGGCGTCCTTCAGTGTCCCCGCGCCGGAGCTTACGGGGATAACCTCCGCGCCCAGCAGCTTCATGCGGAACACGTTCGGCTTTTGCCGCTCCACGTCCACCGCGCCCATGTAGACTGTGCAGGGCAGGCCAAAGAGCGCGCACACCGTCGCGGTCGCCACGCCGTGCTGCCCGGCGCCTGTCTCCGCGATGATCCGCGTCTTGCCCATCCGCCGCGCCAGCAGAATCTGGCCCAGGCAGTTGTTGATCTTGTGCGCGCCGGTGTGGTTCAGCTCGTCGCGCTTGAAGTAGATTTTCGCGCCGCCAAGCTCCTTGGTCAGCCGTTCGGCGAACCAGAGCGCGCTCGGCCGCCCGACGTAATGTTTTAAGTAATAATCCAGCTCGGTCTGGAACGAGGGGTCGGCCTTGGCCGCCTCATACGCCGCCTCAAGCTCCAAAATCAGCGGCATCAGCGTTTCGGCGACAAAGCGCCCGCCAAATTCGCCAAACCGCCCGCGCCCATCCGGGCCATTACGCAAAGAATTGGGGATGATCTCGTTCATGCCCCGCTTTAGCTGAACCCGGCAGCGGGATAAAGGCCGGAACCCAGAAACAAATGGACCGTCTCCCTTGCGCGGAAGACGGTCCAGCCAAGGTTTTGGCTTGTATTTAGGCGCCCTGCGGCCGCTCGAAGGCATCCTTGCCGTCAAAGCGTTGCAGCTTCTCGATATGCATCCAGGTGAATTTCGCGCCGATGCGCTGCACCAGATAGCTGATCTCCGGCTGGCCCTCGGATTTTGAGGCCGAGAGCGGGATCGGTTTTTTGAACATGAAGCGGCTGGCGAAATGGTCGACCAGGAAGGTCTGCTGCCCCTCGTTGGGCGGGTACACCTGCACGCCGCGGTTGGAAACGCCGTTCAGCACGAAGGGGCTGTCCTGCGCGATGGCTTCCAGCGCCTTGCCCAGCTCCTCGGCGCCGAGATCGGTTTCCAGGAACACATCGATGCCCACCAGCTCGCGCGTGCCGGGTTCACTATGCGCGGTGAGTTCCGGCCAGGTCTTCAGCTCCAGTTTTTTGTAGCTGCGCGAGGGCAGGTTGGAGGCGCGGCCCAGATTGGCGATGATCTGGTCGGTATAGGCCTGCGTGCCCACGCCGTGCCCGCGCGGCGAGAGATCACCCGTGAGGTTTTTGCCCTCGGCCAGGGTGATGAACAGCGCCTGCTCCACCGTTGCGGCCACGTCGAACGCGCCGATATGGCGCAGCAGCATGATCGCGGCGGAGAGCAGCGCGGTCGGGTTGGCCAGCCCCTTGCCCGCGATATCGGGCGCCGAGCCATGCACGGCCTCGAACATGGCGGCGTGGTCGCCCAGGTTGGAGGAGGGGGCGATGCCCAGCCCGCCCACCAGCCCGGCCGCGAGGTCGGAGATGATGTCGCCATTCATGTTGGAGGTGACGATCACATCGAACGCTTCGGGCTTGACGACCAGCTGGTGTGCGCAATTGTCAATAATAATATGGTCGGACTTGAGGCTTGGAAACTCCGGCGCGACCATTTCAGCGACCCGCTTCATCAGCCCTTCGGTGAGCTTCATGATGTTCGCCTTGGTCGCGGTGGTCACCTTTTTGCGCTCTTCCGCCAGCGCCAGCCCGTAGGCGGCGCGGATGATGCGCTCGCAACCAGGGGCGGTCATCAGTTTGAGGCACTGCGCTACCGTGGTGGTCTGCATATGCTCGATGCCGGCGTAAACATCCTCCACGTTCTCGCGCACGATCACCATGTCGATCCCACGGCCGGTATAAGGCGTGGTGATGCCGGGCAGCTCGCGCACCGGGCGGATGTTCGCATAAAGCTCGAAATGCTTGCGCAGCGTCACGTTGGCGGATTTGCCGCCGTAGCCCACCGGCGTCTCCAGCGGGCTTTTCAGCGCCAGGCCGTTGCGGGCGATGCTGTCCAGCGTTTCGCGCGGCACGCCGGTGATGATGCCTTTTTTGAAGACCTCGGCCCCGCCCTCGGCCATTTCCCATTCAACCGGGGCGTTGGCGGCCTCCAGAATCCGCATCGTGGCGGCCATCACCTCGGGGCCGATACCGTCCCCCGGCAATGCTGTTACCTTGGTTTTCGTGACGGTCGCGGCGGTGGCATTCATGTCTAGGTTCCCAGAATGTGGCGGAAAATCTATAGCCGGTTATCGCAGCGCGGCATACACGGCGCGCTCGAAGCCGATGAGGGTTTTCATCGCGCCGGCGTCGCCTGAGGGCAATATCTGCATCATAATGACTGCCGCCCGGTTAACCACCGGGTCCACCCAGAAATAAGTGTTCGCCATTCCCGCCCAGCCAAAACTCCCTGCATTGCGGCCGAACCTTCCCTTCCCCGGATAGATGATGAAACCCAGCCCCCACTGGTTATGCTGCCCCGGATTCACATCCGCCCCCACGAACAATGCTGGATTCGCAGAGGGGAGATACCCGGCCCGCAACCCTCCGATATGGTTGCGTGACATATTGGTGACAGTCCCGGGCGCGATGATGCCCGCGCCGTGGTTCAGGAACACGCGCATGAATTTCTGGTAGTCGCGCAGGGTGGAAAACAGCCCGCCGCCGCCGGAGAACACCTCGGGCACCGCCAGCGGGGCAGCGGGCTGAGCCGCCAGGCTGCCATCCGTCTGGCGCTGATGCAGCGCGGCGCGGCGGGCCAGTTGCTCCGCCGTGGGGAGAAAACTGGTGCTGGCCATCCCCAGAGGGCCAAAGATGTGCTTCTGAAAATACGCCTCCAGGCTCAACCCGGAGGCCGCCTCCACCGCCAGCCCCGCCCAGTCCACGCCCAGCCCGTATTCCCAGCGCTCCCCCGGCTCAAAGAGCAACGGCGCATCCAGCGCCGCGCGCGTGCCAAAGGCCGGCGGGTTGGGTTGCGCCGCCAGATAAGCGGCATATTCCGCGCTGGCGAAGGCGTAGGAGAACCCCGCCGTATGCGTGAGCAGATGTTTTAGCGTGATCGGCTTGCGCGCGGGGCGCAGTTTTCCGCCTTCCAGAATCTGTGGATTTTTCAACTCCGGCAGCAAATCCCCCACCGGCGCATCCAAATCCAGCAGCCCCCGCTCCACCAGCTGCATCGCCGCCAGCGAGGTCACTGGCTTGGTCATCGAGGCGATCCAGAACAACGTGTCCGCATCCATCTTTTGTTCACCGCCCAGCGCGGTCACGCCCGCCGCACCCTCAAACACCGCTCCGCGCGCATCGCTCACCGCCGCCGCCACGCCGGGCGCCTCGCCCGCGGCCACGGCCTCGTTCAGCATTTTCTGGATGGCATCGGGGTTCAATGCGCATCCCCCCAGTTCTTGCCGATCCCCGTTTCCACTGTCAGCGGCACGGAAATTTCGGCGGCGCCCTGCATCACCTCGCGCGCCAGCTCAGCCGCCGCGCGGGCCTCATCGTCAGGTGCCTCCAACAGCAACTCGTCATGCACCTGCAGGATCAGCGTTGCCGAAAGTCCGGCCCGCGCCATCGCCTTCGGCAATTTCACCATCGCCTGCTTGATGATGTCGGCAGCCCCGCCCTGCAACGGCGCGTTGATCGCCTGCCGCTCCGCATAGGCGCGCAATTGCGGCATTTTGTCCTTTATGCGCGGCACCCAGCAGCGCCGCCCGAACGGTGTCAGCACATAGCCCTGGCTCCGCGCCTCCTCTTTCGTGGCTTCCATATACGCGCGGATTTCTGGATAGCGCTTGAAATATGCATCGATATAGGCTTTCGCCTCGCCGGCGCCCACGCCCAACTGCCGGCCCAGCCCGAATGCGGAAATTCCGTAGATGATCCCGAAGTTGATCGCCTTCGCGCGGCGGCGGGTGGCCGCATCCATTCCCGCCATCGGCACGCCGAACACTTCCGAGGCGGTGCGTGCGTGGATATCCTCGCCCCTGGCGAAACTCTCCTTCAGCGCCGCGATATCCGCGACATGCGCCAGCAGCCGCAGCTCAATCTGCGAATAATCCGCCGAGACCAGGCTGCACCCCGGCGCCGCGATGAACGTCTTGCGGATGCGCGCGCCTTCCACGGTTCTGATAGGTATGTTCTGCAAATTCGGGTCGGTTGAAGACAGCCGCCCGGTCGCCGCCACCGCCATCTGGAAGCTGGTATGCACCCGCCCGTTTTCATCCGCCTGGCCGATCAGCGCATCGGCATAGGTTGACTTCAGCTTTGCCAGCTGCCGCCAGTCCATCACCCGTTGCGCCACCTCGATCCCTTGTTCGGCCAGGCCTTCCAGCACGGATGAATCCGTCCCCCACGCGCCCGCCTTACCGCGCTTGCCGCCTGGCAGGCCCATGCGCTCGAACAAAATCTCGCCCAGCTGCTTGGGGCTGCCGACGTTGAATTCCTGCCCTGCCAGCCGTTGGATATCGGTCTCGATCTCCGCCATCCGGCCTTCAAACTCCACCGACATCGCGCGCAGGTCCGCGCGGTCCACCATCACGCCATGCAGCTCCATGGCGGTGAGCACCGGGATTAGTTTTTTTTCCACCAGCTCATACAGCGCCAGGGATTTGTTCACCCGCAGCAGCGGCTTCAGCATCGCCCACAGCCGCAGGGTCACATCCGCGGCCTCGGCGGCAAAGGCGCTTGCCCCGGCCAGCGGCACGTTGGCGAAACTCAGCCGCGCCCGCCCGCTGCCCGCCACCGAATCGAAACTCTTCAGCTCATGGGCCAGATGTTTGCGCGCGAGTGTTTCGCGGTCATGGCTGAAATTTCCCGCGTCCTGCGCGTAGGAGATCAGCATCACATCATCCAGCGGCGCCACCTGCGCCACCCCGGCGCGCGTTAAAACTTCCAGATTATACTTCGCGTCATGAAAAATCTTCAGCACCGCCACATCGGTGAACAATGCGCCAAGCGCGCCCAGCGCATCGGGCCACAACAATTGCGGCGTATCCTCCAACCCCAGATTATGCCCCAGCGGCACATAGCCCGCCCGCCCGGGCGCCACCGCCAGCGCGATGCCCAGCAAATTCCCATGCAGCGAGTTGCGGTCATCTGTCTGCACATCGACGGCGACAAACCCGGCCTGCCGCGCCGCCTCGATCAGCGCCGTCAGCGCCGCCATCGAGGTTATGGTCTCATAACCGCCAAATGCCGCCGCCTCGGCTTTGGGTGCCGCCGCCTCGGCGCGCGGCGCATCGCTCAGGGCCAGCCGCTGCTTGATGCTTTTGAAATTATTGGTGTCGAGAAACGCCGAGAGCACCGCATCGTCCCAATGGCGCAAGGCCAGGTCCTCAACCGGCTCGGGCAATGGCGCATCATCGCGCAGCTTCACCAGCTCCTTGGAAATCCGCGCATTATCGGCAAACTCCACGAGCATGTCGCGCCGCTTGCCGGGCTTCATCGCGCCGGATTTGGCAGCCTCCAGCACGGCTTCCAGCGTGCCATACTGCCCGATCAGCTCCGCCGCCCCTTTTGGCCCGATCCCGCGCACCCCCGGCACATTATCCACCGCATCGCCGATCAGCGCCTGCACCTCGATCACCTTATCGGGCGTCACGCCGAATTTGGCCGCGACCTCCGCCTCGCCGATGGGCACGTTCTTCATCGGGTCGAGCATGGTCACGCCGGGGCGGATCAGCTGCATCAAATCCTTGTCGGACGACACGATCACCGCCTCCCCCCCCGCCTGGAGCGCCGCCTTCGCATAAGCCGCGATCAGATCGTCAGCTTCCCAGTCATCCAGCTCGATGCTGGGCAAGCCAAAAGCCCGCGCCGCCTCGCGGATGAGCGCGAACTGGGGCACCAGCTCCGGCGGCGCCTCCGGCCGGTGCGCCTTATAGGGCTCATACATCCGGTTGCGGAACGTCATCCGCCCGGCATCGAAAATAACCGCCAGATGCGAGCCGGTATGCTCCTTCATCAGCCGCGCGATCATGTTGCAGAAGCCGAACACCGCGTTCACATGCACACCGTCCGGCCGCGTCATGTCCGGGATCGCGTGGAACGCCCGGAAGATGAACCCCGAGCCGTCGACGAGTACGAGCCTCATGCGCCGGGCTTTCAGTGCCCGTCATCCCGCGCGCCCGGCGCCAGCACGAAGAGGCGCGAGCAATAGGGGCATATGATTTGTGTTCCGGTGATCTTCAGATACACCTTGGGGTGGCCGAGCGGCCCAACGCCGCCATCGCAGGAGACGGCATGGGTTTTAACGTGGATGATTTCGGCCGGGGTCTTGGTTGTGGCGCTGTCCATGGGTCTTGCCTTGCTGTGTTGGATACCGCGCGATGATAGCTTCATTCATGCGTAACCCCAAGCTCTGGCCCCTGCTGCTGGCGTTGAGCCTGTCCGGCTGCGCGGCGCTCCCCTACGGCGTGCCCAAGGCGTCCGCAAACCACCCGATCATCACCAGCGGCGTCTTCACCCTGCCGGACGGCGCGCGTCTGCCCTACCGGCTCTACCCCGCTCAAGGGCCGCTCAAAGCCGTGGTCCTGGCGCTGCATGGCTATACCGACAGCCGCGATGCCTGGGTGTTGCTGGCGCAAACCCTCAACGCGCGGGGCATCGCGCTCTATGCGCCGGACCAATCAGGCTTCGGCGCCACCGCCAACCGCGGCGCCTGGCCGGGCACCGCCACGCTGGTTGATGAAGCGCGCGCCATGGCGGTGCAGCTGCACGAAAAATATCCGCATACCCGGCTGGTGCTCATGGGCGAGAGCATGGGCGGCGGCATCGGCCTGCTGCTCGGCGCCTCAAACAACCCGCCGCCGGTGGATGCCTATGTCCTCTCCGCCCCGGCCGTCTGGCGGGTGGGTATGCTTTATCGCACCGCGTTGTTCATGGCCGACGCGGTGGCGCCGCAGATGCGCCTCACCGGCCGCGCGGTCAGTGTCCGCGCCAGCGACAATACCGCAGCCCTCATCGCCTTCGGGGAAGACCCGCTCACCATCCGCGCGCCAAATGTGCGCAGCATCACCGGGCTCACCAGCCTCATGGCCCAGGCCCAGGCCGCCTGCGCCAACTTCCGCCAGCCGACGCTTATACTCTACGGCGGGCATGACCAGCTGATCCCCAAGGCGGCGATGCGCCGCTGCTGGCGCGCGCTGCCGCCGGGCGCCCCGGTCACCCTGGCCTATTACCCGCCGGATTATCACATGATCCCGCGTGACCTGGAGCGGGCCACGCCCAGCGCTGATATTCTCGGCTACATACTGGGCACGGGGCTGGATTCCTCGGCCCCCAGCGCAGCTACGGTGTTTCTGGCGGACTGAACGGGCGCGGCTTGCCCTCGGCATCGATAGCCACGAAGGTGAACACCGCCTTGGTCACGCGGTATTCCTCATGCGTGTTGCGCCGCCGCCGCCAGGCTTCTACGTTTATTTTCAGCGAGGTCCGCCCGGTGGAGAGCAGCTCGCAATAAACGCTCACCTCATCGCCGATTTTCACCGGACGCAGAAAGCTCATCGCATCGGCCGAGACCGTCACGCAGCGCCCGCGCGCCACCCGCGCCGCCAGATTGCCGGCCGCCAGATCCATCTGGCTCATCAGCCAGCCGCCGAAAATATCGCCATCCGGGTTGGAGTCGGCCGGCATAGCGATGGTGCGGATCATCGGCACCCCGGCCGGCGGCGTCTCGCCCGGCACGCCCTGCGTCATGCTACAGGCTCTTCTCGATCCACGCCTTCAGCGCCGATTTCGGCGCCGCGCCCACCTGGCTGGCCGCCACCTTGCCGTCCTTGAAGATCAGCAGCGTGGGGATGCCGCGCACGCCAAACTGCGAGGGGGTCATCGGGTTCTCGTCGATGTTCACCTTCACGATCTCAAGCTTGCCCTCATATTCCTTGCTCAGCTCCTCGAGCGAGGGCGCGATCGTCCGGCACGGGCCGCACCATTCGGCCCAGAAATCCACCAGCACCGGGGCGCCGGATTTCAGCACATCCGCATCGAAGGTCTCGTCGGTAACAGCCTTGCTCATGATATCTTCCTAAAGTTGGTTGGGGGAGAACATGGCGGCGAAACCCGCCCTAATCAAGCCGGGGCATGCGCGTCCAGCATCGCGTCCGGCACCTGCATCGCCACCGCGCTCTGGGTCCATATCAGCAAACACACCACGGCATGGCGCGGATAGATCTGCGCCAATATCGCCCGGTAGGCCGCTAATTGCCGCAGATAACCTGGGGGAATCAGCTCTGCCGTGTCCGGCGGGGCGCGGTCGGTCTTGTAATCGGCGATGATCACCCGCTGCTCCGTCACCGCCAGACGGTCTACCAGACCGCCGATTTCCACATCCCCAATCACGCCCGCGAGCGGCACCTCCGCCCGGCTGCCTGGCCCGAACAGCGCCGCCAGCGCCGGGTTTTGTAAAATCGCCAGCACCGAATCGTAGGTTTCCGCCGCGCCGCCCGCCAGCTCCGGCACGCTGGCAATGAACCGCGCCGCCGCCGCCGCGCGCGCTGGCGGGGGCAGCTCCGGCAGATGCTGCAACAGCGCATGCACCGCCTGGCCGCGCGCCATCGCCGCCGCGCGCGCCGCGCGGGCCTGCGCCACGCCAGCCCCCAGCGGACTGGCCGCCAGCGCCTGCCGGGTGATATCCTCCACCCCCCGGCTTGGCGCCAGGCGCTCGGGCCGCGTCGTCTCGGCCCCCGGCGGCGATGCCACCCAGCCCGGCGCCGCGCCCGCCCAGGCGGGCAGAGCCGCTTCATGCGTTAGCTTATGCGCCGCCTTGTCATCCGGCCTTGCGGTCTGCGCGCAGGCATGAACCAGCCGCCCGCCCAGCTGCGCCACCTCGGGCAACCGCGCGAAGCCGGCCCGTACCAACTCATACCAGCTCGCCTCCGCCACATTGTTCCGCCCCTTGGCGCCGCATATAATCAGCCCATCCTCGGCGCGCGTGAGCGCGACATAGAGCAGGCGGTTATATTCCTCACCTTGCGCGGCGGCGGCGCGCGCGGCGGCGCTGGCCACCGCCTCGGAGCGTAGCGCGGTGCGGGGGCAGAAAATCGGCACGCTCATATCCGGCTGCCCCGGCACCGGCAGCCAGAACAAACTCTCCTTCTGCGCGCCGGTGGGCAGCGCCGTGGTATCAGGCAGAATCACAAGCGGCGCCTGCAAGCCTTTCGCCCCGTGCACGGTCATGATCCGCACGACATCGCCGCCCGCATCCGCCTCGCGCTTGATCTGCGCCCCGGCCTGGCGCAGCTGATGCACGAATATCTGCAAAGCGCCTGGCTCACTCTGGGTAAATTTCAGCGCCTCGCTCAAAAGCTCATCCACCGGCTCCGCGGCCTCGGGCCCGAGGCGGCGCAAAATCCGGCTCCGCCCGCCAAGCGTGCCCAGGGCTTCGCTCAACAGTGCAAACGGCGAGAGAAAATCCACCTTGCCGCGCAATGTCTCGAAAAACGCTTTCGCCGCCGCCCACTCCGCCCGCTCACCATGGCGCGCATACAGCGCCGCCAGCAGGCTCCCCCGGCGGCCCATCGCCAGCGCCATCAGGCTCTCATCGCTCAAGCCCCCCAGCGGCGAGACCAGATATTGCGCGAAGGCCAGATCGTCATCGCCCAGCAGCAGCGCATCGCACAGCGCCAGCAGGTCGCTCACCGCCAGCTGCTCGGTCAGCACCATGCGGTCCAGCCCCGCCACCGGCACCCCGCGCGCCTTGCACTCGCGGGTGATGGCGCTCACCAGCGCATCGCGCCTGCGCACCAGGATCAAAAAATCCCCCGGCCGCACCGCGCGGCCCCGGCTTTGCAAAATCTCGCCGCCATCCAGACGTTTTTTAATTTCCAGCACAATCTGGCGGGCCAGCAGCCCCCGGGCCGACTCCGCGCCCTCATAATCCTCCGGCACTGCCCAGGGCGGCAGCTCCGCCGGGGGCGCCGCCTCGCTCAGCGGCCATAATTCCACCCATCCGGCCTGCCCCGCGCGGCTCACCTCGTGTTTGAGCACCTCCGTGCCCTGGCACACCCCCGCCCGCGCCGGGCCGGAGGCAAACACCGCATCCACCAGCGCCAGCACGGGCGCCGCGGAGCGGAAGGAGACGGAGAGTTTTCCATCCACCCAGCGCTGCCCCGCCGCCTTCACCTTTTCGCGAAACTTCGCCTGATACACTGTAAAACTTTCCAGATCCGCGCCCTGGAACGAGAAGATCGACTGTTTCGCATCGCCCACCGCGAAAATCGTCCGTCCGCCCTCGCGCGCCCCCGCCCCGGCAAAAAATTCATCGGCGATCTTCGCGGCGATCTCCCATTGCGCCGGCGCGGTATCCTGCACCTCGTCGAGCAGCAAATGCTCGATGCCGCCGTCCAGCTTATAAAGAATCCAGGTGGCGCCGGGGTCTTCGAATAATTTCTCGGTATGGCGCACCAAATCGGCATAGCTCAAATGCGCCGCCATCTGCTTCTGCGCCGCATCGTCCTTAACGATTGGCGCCACCAGCTGCACCAGATTTGCATTCAGCGCCGCCAGCCTGGCCGCGTTGATTTGCTCCTGCGCCGCCTCGATGCGGCGGCACTCGGCATTAATCACATCGCGGATTTCAGCCTCTTGCGCCGCCAGCCCCTTGCCGAAAAAATTATGCAGCTTGTTCTGCGTGCCTTTGCCATTTCCGGTAAAATGCACAGCCAGCCAGTCATCCCAATTCGCCGCGCGCGCCGCGTGCGGTTGCGCCAGCCAGTCCAGCGCCCGGTGCGCCCAGCCTTGCCCAAGCTTTGGCGTGCCGCGTTCGGCCAACAGCTTCAGCCCCGCGCGCAGCTTTTCCTCGCGCGGCAACACCACGGCCTGCGCGCGCAACATCTCCTCGCTCTCATCCCCCGCGCCCAGCGCGGCACGCTGCATCCCGGCAATGGCGCCCGGTTCTCGCCCATGCAGAACGGCGCCAGGCCCTTGCGCAAATTTTTGCGTCAGTGCCGCAAACGTCGTCTCGTCGGTCTCCGCCGCCAGCGCATGGACCGCGCCCTCGTGCCCCGCCTGCGCCAGCACCACTTCGCGCGCCTCGCGCAGCCGCCGCCCTTCCTCCACCTCGTCAGCCACCTCAAAATGCGGCGAAAGCCCCGCCTCCAGCGGAAAGCGCCGCAACAGCGACTGGCAGAAGGCATGGATCGTCTCGATGCGCATGCCACCCGGCAAATCCAGCACATCGGCGAAGAGCTTGCGCGCCAGAGTCAAATTGGCATGGTTCACCGTCACATCCAGCGCGCGCAACGCCGCTTCCAGATCAGGCTTATCCATCACCACCCAATCGCCCAGGCGCTTGTTCAGCCGGATTGTCATTTCCGCCGCCGCCGCCTTGGTGTAGGTCAGGCACAATATCTTATCCGGCGCGCTTCCCGCCAGCATCAAACGCAACAGCCTGTCGGTCAGCAGTTTGGTCTTGCCGCTTCCCGCCGAAGCCGCGACAAAGGCCGATATTTTAGGGTCGGAGGCTTCGCGCTGCTGCGCGTTGGCAATTTCAATCACCGTCATTGGCGTCATCCTCCCCGGCCCATTCCGCGCGGCGGGAAACACCGGCGTAGACATCGTATTTATTCACCCGTTTGGGGTGCGGGCTTGCCAGATACGGCGTTTTTTCATCCGCGAATTTTGCGAACGTCTGGGGCAGCGCGTGCGCCGCATCCTCGATCATCTCGCGCAGCACCCTGGGCTTTTTCGGTTTCACCTCGCGCACCTCGCCCGCCTCGTGCCGTCCGGAAATTTTCCAGTAGGCGAGTTGCGCCACCTCGCCGCTGAATTCGTCACCAAAGCATCCGGCCTGCGCCATTACCGCCTCAAGCGGCAACTGCGGCGCGCTCCCGGCTTCCACCTCCGGGCTGGCCGGCGCCGCGCCGGTTTTGTAATCCAGAATGGATACTGTTCCATCCACACGTTTTTCAATCCGGTCGGCCCGCCCGCTCAACACAAAGCCGCCCGGAACGGCCAGCTCCGCCTTCACCTCCGAAGCCAGATCAACTGGCGCGCCATGCGCGCCCCGCCGCGCGCGCTCGCTCTCCAGCACCCAGTCCGCGATGCGCGCCAGCCGCGCCATCCACCAATGGTCCAGCGCCGCGCGCGGGCGTCTCTCGCGCATGGCGTTCTGCAATGCGCTCACCAGCCGCGCCCGTGCGTCCGGTGCCGCGAAATTCTCCGGAATATCATAGAACTCTTCCAAGCCCTTATGCACGATCTCACCGAACAGGCTTTGGTCGCTCTCCTCGTCAAGCGGGTCAATTTCGTGAATCCGAAGAATTTTTCTGGCATAAATCGCATATGGATCGGCCATCAGCGTCGCGAAATCCGAAATGCTCAACCGCGTGGGCCGCGCCGCCGCGGGGGGGCGCGGATATGGCCTCTCGCGCCGCTCCAGCCGCACGGGCTGGTCAAGCTGCAACGACCATGACGCAGCGGGATGCGCCGGCAATCCCTGGCCATGCAACATCGCCTGCAAGCGCGTCAGCCAGCGCGCGGGCACCGCCGGGGCGCGCTCGCGCCGCGCCGGGGCGGCCAACACCACGGTCTCGCAACATGTGGCCAATGAGAAAAACCCGTGTGCCGCCATGCCGATTTTCTGTTCCGGCGAGGGTAGTTTCGCGGCGCGGCGCATCGGGCGGCTCAGCCATGGCCCAGGCTCCGCCGGCGCGGGCCATACACCCTCTACCAGCCCGCCCAGCACCGCCACATCCACGCTCTGCAGCGCCGCTTCCTGCAAACCCCATATCGCCACGCGCGGATGCCCGTCCTTGGTGCGTGGTTTGCGCACCACCGCGCCGCTCAACAGCGCATCGAGCAGGTCGGCCGCCTCGCTGCCCGCGATGTCCGGCAGGTCCTCAAAAACCTCCAGCGCCTGCAAAAAGATTTCTGAAAGTGCGATCCCCGCCTCGCCCGGCCATAACCGCGCGGCGCCGGGTTCCTCCGGCGTCGCGCACAGCGCCTCGGCCACGGTGAGCAGGTGGCGCAGCACCTGCGCGGGGTTACTGCGTTCGGGCAAACCCGCCGGGCGCAGCATTGCCTCCAGCCGCTCCAGAAACACGATCACCGCGGGAAGCTTTGCCTGCTCCAGGCGGAATTTTATGTCATCGAACCCCGGACCCGGCCGCGCCCCGCGCAAAGCGTGGATTTCGAGATTGCGCGCGTGTGCGCGGCACATTTCCGGCGGCAACCCCGCCGCCGCCAGCGGATGTTTCAGCAGCGCCAGCAGCGGCAGCGGGGCAAATCCGCTCACCACCGCACGGGCCAGCAGGCGCAGAAAAATCGCGGGCGGGGTCTGTGAGAGCGGCTCCCCGGCGCTGTCGTCGGCGGTGATGCCAAAGCGTTTCAGCGCCGCGGTCACGCGCGCCGCCAGCCCCCGGTCAGGCGTTATCAACGCGGCCGTGCGCCCGGGCACCTCCAGCGCGTCGCGCAGGATCATCGCGATCGCGGTGGCGTTCTGCGCTTCCTCCTGCGCCTCCAGCCGGCTCAACCCCGCGAGCTGAAACGCCGCCGTATTCTGCCACGCCTCCAGGCAGGCCGCCGGGAGCAATGCGCGCGAAAACACCAGGCTGCGCCCGGCCGGCACGGGCGATGCCGGGGCAGGCAGGCGCGTTACCTCGGCAGGGCGCGCGCCGATTTCCGCCAGCAGCCGGGCGATGCCGCCTTGGGCGTGGCTGTCATCCAGCGCCTCCCAGGCGGCCTCGCTCAGCTCAAAATCATAGCCCGGCAGAAGCAGCAGCCCCTCCGGCAGGCCCGCCACCCGCCGGGCCAGCCGCCCGATCGCCGGGTTGCCCTCGGCGGCGACCATCCATACCCGGTGCGGCGGCGGATTTTCCCCCCAGGCGGCGGTTTGCGCGTCCAACAGCGCCACCAGCCGCGCCGCCGGGTCCATCCCGCCCATCCCGGCCACAATCCCCGGCCAGAGATGGGTGATGATCTCCAGAAATTTCAAGGTGGTCTGCCAATGGCTGGCGAGCTCCGCGGCGACCACATTGGGCAGGGTGGCGGCGAGATCAACCTCGGCATAGGCCGCTTCGTCCAACAGCCCCGCCAGCTCGGCGGCAAGCTGCCAGGCGGCATGGAGCTTTTGCGGCGCGCCGTCTTGTCCGTTCATGCGCAAAATCAGCCGCGCCAAAACCGCCTGGCGCTGCATGGGGGGGATTGCGGGTGGCAGGTCCAGCGCCCCGGCCAGCGTGAGCCCGGCTTCATCGATGGCGCCAAGGGCGACGATGCGCGGCAGCAACAGCGCCTTGCCCTGGTTTTGTTCCAGAAACGCCCCGGCCAGCGCCTGCGCCGCGCGGCGGCTGGGCAGCAGGATCAGCCCATCGGCCGAGTCGCCGCCCGTCTCCAGCCAGCGTTTCGCCAGCGCCGGCAAAAACGCCGCTTCCGCCGTGAACGCGCCGAGCCTCATGGTGTATCCTCCGCCAGCTCGGCGCTTCGGCCCGTGCCTTCATGCGAGAAGCTCAGCCGCAGGGCGCGCGGCGGTGTCAGCGGCCCCAGCCGGTCGGGCCATTCCACGATGACGATGCCATCCAGCGCTTCCTCCCACCCCAGCTCCTCCAGCGCATGATGGTCCTGCAGGCGCCACAGGTCATAATGCCAGATGGTGGTCCCCCGGGCCTCGTATTGCTGCACCAGGGTGAAGGTGGGGGAGGGGACGGTGAGGTCCGGCTCGCCGGTCAACGCGCGGATGAACGCGCGGGCGAAGCTGGTTTTCCCGGCGCCCAGCGGGCCGCAGAGCAGCAAAACATCCCCGGCGCGCGCCCGGGCGGCGAGTTCCTGGGCCAGGGCGATGGTCGCGGCTTCATCGGGGAGGAAGATCTGCATGGCACTCTTTTTAGGGCATGCGCTTGATTGTGGAAGGGCGGTGCGGCAAAGCCAGGGCATGGAAAAGCTGACAACGGATGTTGCGATCATCGGTGCTGGCCCGGCCGGGCTGTTTGCGGTGTTTGAGTGCGGGATGCTCAAAATGTCCTGCGTGTTGATTGACGCTCTGGGCGAGACCGGCGGGCAATGCGCCGCGCTCTACCCGGAGAAGCCGATTTACGACATTCCGGCCCACCCCGGCATTGAGGCGTCTGAGTTGATCGCCCGGCTCGAGCAGCAGATTGCGCCCTTCGCGCCGCAACGGCTGCTCGGGCGGCGGGTGGAAAAACTGCATGGCAGCCAGGGGGCGTTTACCCTCACCACCGATGCGGGCGATGAAATCGCGGCCAAAGCGGTGATCGTCGCGGCCGGGGCCGGAGCCTTTGGCCCCAACCGCCCGCCGCTGGAGGGTCTGCCCGCCTATGAGGCCACCGGGGCGGTGCAATATTATGTGAAGCGCCGCGAGGCGCTGCGGGGCAAGCGCGTGGTGATCGCCGGCGGGGGCGACTCGGCGGTGGACTGGGCGCTGGCGCTCAACGGCATTGCCGAGAGTATCCATGTCATCCACCGCCGGCCAAAATTCCGCGCGGCGCCCGAAAGTGCGGCGCAGCTGGATGCGGCGGCGGCGCGCGGCGAGATCGACATGGTGATCCCCTATCAGCTGCACGCGCTGCACGGCGCGGCCGGGGTGCTGGAGGCGGTGGAAGTGGCTGATCTGGACGGCGCCACGCGGCTGATTGGGGCGGATGTGCTGCTGCCGTTTTTTGGCCTGGCGATGGAGCTGGGGCCGCTGGCGGACTGGGCGTTTCAGCTGGAGCGCAACCATGTGGTGGTGAACCCGGCGCGGATGGAAACCACGGTGCCGGGGATTTTCGGCGTGGGGGATATCGTGACCTATCCGGGCAAGCTGAAGCTTATTTTGCAGGGGTTTGCCGAGGGCGCGGTGGCGGCGCATGCGATCCACCCGATTGTGTATCCCGATGTGGCGCTGCATTTTGAGTATTCGACCAGCAAGGGCGTGCCGGCTTAGAGCGTGATTGCCTTACGTCAATCACGCTCTACCCTTACTTTGCGATCAATTTCATTGGTTTAGTTTGAATCTGGCGATTCAAGCTAAACCAATATTGATCTAAGCCCGGGCGGCCCGCAACGCTGGGTTAGCTGCCCTTTTTCAGCACCGCGTTGGCGATCACCTGCTGGATGCCGGTCGCGGCCTCGGTCGCGGCGGCGGCGGCGACATCGCCCCAGTAGGGGGTGATGTCCGCCAGGGCGAGCGGGTGCAGCTGCGTGACCTGGCCGATTTTGCGGTGGTTGGCGTCCTGCACGCTCCAGTCCAGCTCAACCATGACCTGGCCGTTTTGCCCTGGTGTCACCACGATATTGCCGGTGACGGTGAAATCCGCCTGGGCCGGGTTGGTCACCACCACATCGTCAGGGCCGGGCAGGTCGCGCCCGAGGTTGAGCGGCAGGGAGTGGTTGCCATCGCCCGGCGCGCCGGTGACGGGGCCAATAAAAATCCGCGGCGGGCGGTTTTCCAGCGATTGCGGGTTGCTGCCCTGGATGCGCGCGTTGATGGCGGTGAGCGTTTTGGAGAGCGCCTGCGCATCGGTGGTGGCGGCATTGTTGAGGGCGGCGGGGTCGCCCTGGCTCCAGGCGGCGGCGGCGATGGGGGCGCCGTTCTGGTTGCCGTAGGTTTTGCCGTCCGGCCCGGTGATGACATAGGCGGGGGTGATGGTATCGCCGTTGCGGCTGGCCGAGGTGGTGAGCAGCCAGCCGCCCTTCATGGGCGCCCCCGCGATGCTCGGGATGTCATAATTCACCAGCGCGGCGGCGAGGTCCTTGGCATAAATGGGGGCGGATTTGGCATCCAGCAGCGAGGCGGCGGCGGGGGGCGGCACCATGAGCACCGGCGCCGGCGGGATGGACAGGCGCGCGCCCTCCGGCCCGGGATTGCCGTAAAACGGTTCAGGCAGGGTGCCGCAGGCGGCCAGCGCCAGGGGCAGTAACACGGCCAATCGTTTTATCATGTGCGGATCACGGAGATCTGATGCCCGGTGGCGGCCTCATGGCGCAGGGTTTTGCGGCGGTAGGAGAAGAAATTTTCTTCCTCCGCGCAGGTGTCGTTGGGCAATATATCGGTGGCCACGCCCGCGGCTTTGAGGCGGGCGGCGCAATAGCCGGGCAGGTCGAACTGCCAGCGTTCCAGGCGTCCGGGCGTGAAGAAGCGCGCGGCGGCGGCGTCATCCTCGATGAGGGGCGTGCGCAGATCGGCGCTCACCTCATAGCTTTTTTGGTGGATGCAGGGGCCGATGGCGGCGTGGATGCCCTCTGCGCCCAGCGCGCGCATGGCCTCCACGGTCACCTCCAGAACACCCAGGAACGCGCCGCGCCAGCCGGCATGGGCGGCGCCGATGATGCGCCCGGTGGCATCGGCGAAGAGCACGGGCGCGCAATCGGCGGTGATGACGCCAAGGGCGAGGCCGGGGCGGTTGGTGACCAGTGCGTCAGCCGCCGGCCCGGCGCCGATGGCCCAGGGGGTGGTGACGGTGATGACCTCGGTGCCATGGACCTGTTTGAGGCCGAGCAGGGAATCGGGCGCCACATCCAGGGTGCGGGCCACGCGGGCGCGGTTTTCGCGGATGTTGGCCACCTCGTCAGCGCCGGAGAAGCTGCAGTTCAGGCTGGTGTAAGCCCCGGTGGAGACGCCGCCGTTGCGGGTGAAGAAGCCGTGGCGGGCTGGCAGGCCGCCGGTGAGAAAATCCATTATTCGAATCCTGGCAGGGTGGGGAAACCCTTAGGGCAAAGGGCGAGGCATTTGAACAGGCTGCCCATGGCCTCCGGCGCGGTGAGGCGCCGGGCCGCCAGCTTCAGCGCCTCGGCCCGCGCGGGGTTTTTGCGGGCGAGGGCGTCACTGCGCTGGAACAGGCCGAGGGCTGTGAGAAATTCGTTCTGCTTCACCGGCCCCTGTGCGTTGTGACGCGCCTTGATGGCCGCGAAATCAACATGCGCGGTGAGATCGGCGGTGCCGGGGGTGGTCAGGGGATCGGCGTATTTACCCCCGGCGATGGCCTGCACGCTCTCGCCGGGAGCGGATTGGGCGGGGCCATAGTCGATAAACAAGGCGATGGCGCCGCGGACCGCCAGGGCGGCGCAGAAATCCAACGCCGCCTCGTTCACCTCGCGCACGCTGCCCTCGGGGTCATCAGGGAGCGGATAATCGGTGGGGATTTCCACATAGGCGCCGTGGCTCACATGGCGTTCCACCCAGCCGGTGGGGCGGCGGACGAACTGGCGCACGGGCAGGGCGTCCAGAAATTCATTGGCCAGCAATATCAGCGGCCCGGGCGGGATGGTGGCCAATGACTCATGCCAGGTGGCGCGGGGCACGCGGGCCGCCTGCTGCGCGCGCAGGCGGGGCGAGGTCTCCAGCAGATGCACATTGGCGGCAGGCCAGACGCGCATTGCATCGGCCATCAGCACGCCGCGCCCCGGCCCGGCCTCGGCCAGCATGATGCCCTCCGGCGCGCCCATCATGGCCCACACGGTTTTGGCCCAGGCGCCCAGCAGCTCACCGAAAACCTGGGTCAGCTCCGGCGCGGTGGTGAAATCCTGGGAGAAGTCATGCGTGGCGTAATAGGCGGCATTCGCCCGCGCCATGAAATGGTCGAAACGTTCAGGCTGCACGCGGGGTCTGGCGGGCGGCCCAGACCAGCATCACCAGCCCGGCGAAAAGCACGGGGAGGGAGAGGATCTGGCCCATGGTGGTGCCGAAGGGGAGAAAGCCGAGGAAATAGTCCGGCTCGCGGAAACACTCGGAGATGATGCGCGCGATGGCGTAGCAGATGAGGAACAGCCCGGTGAGCATGCCCGGCCGCTGGCGCCATTTGTCCGAGCGGACGGCCAGGATCATGATGAGGAACAGCACCACGCCTTCGAGCAGAGCCTCGATCAGCTCCGAGGGGTAGCGCGGCCTGAGGGCGTTCGTGGGGTCCACGCTGGCTGATTCGGGGTAGATGATGAGCAGCGGGAACCAGTGCGTGGCAACCCGGCCCCATAGTTCGCCATTGATGAAATTGGCGCAGCGGCCAAGAAACAGCCCGATGGGCACGACGGTGGCGATGCGGTCGGCGAAGGCGAACATATTGAGCCCGTGTTTCCGGCAGAACCAGATGATGGCGATGGCCACGCCGATGAACCCGCCATGCGAGCTCATGCCGCCCTGCCAGACCGCGATGATCTGGATGGGATGCGCCAGCAGGTAGGAGAGCGGCTCCTGATAGAGCTGGTAGAACAGCACATAGCCGAGCCGCCCGCCGAGCAGCACGCCGAGCACCGCCCAGGTAAGAAAATCGTCCACCTGTTGCTGCGTGGCGGCGAAGGGCGAGAGTTTAACCAGCCGCTGCGCCAGCCACCAGCCGCCCAGCAGCCCGGTGATGTAGGCAAGGGCGTAATAATGCACGGCCAGCGGGCCGATGCTGAACAGCACGGGGCTGAAATGGGGCCAGGTGAAAATCATCAGCGGTACATGTCCCCTTGAAGGAGGAAGTCCTGAATATAGGCGCCCACCCCCTGTTCCAGCGTGTGAAACTGGTGGTTGAACCCGGCGGCGCGCAGCCGGTGCATCGGAGCCTGGGTGAAGGATTGGTATTGCCCGCGCAGGTTGGCCGGCATGTCGATATATTCAATGCTGGGCGGCACGTTATGGGCGGCGCAGACCGCGCGGGCGAGGTCGGCATAGGTGCGTGCCAGACCGGTGCCCAGATTATACAGGCCGGAGATTTTTGGCGCGGCGAGCAGGAAGGTCAGCGCCGCGATCACATCGTCAATATAGATAAAGTCGCGCTGCTGCGCGCCGTCGGCCATGCCCGGCTGGTCAGCTTTGAACAGCCGCACCGGGCCGCCGGCGGCGATTTCATCGTGTTTGACCTTCACCACCGAGATCATCTTGCCCTTGTGGTACTCGTTGGGGCCGTAGACGTTGAAGAACTTCACCCCGGCCCAGGCGGGCGGGGCGGGGGCGCCGGCCGCGACCTGCCCGGCCACCCAGAGGTCGAAGGCGTGCTTGCTCCAGCCGTAGAGGTTGAGCGGCTGGAGTTTTTGCAGGGCGGGGATGGACATGTCATCCTCAAACCCGGCGGCGCCATTGCCGTAGGTGGCGGCCGATGAGGCGTAGATGAAGCGCGTGCCATGCGCGGCGCACCAGTGCCAGAGGTATTGGCTGAGTTCCACGTTGGTTTTCCAGACCAGATCGCCATCGGTCGCGGTGGTCTCCGAGATTGCGCCGAGATGCACGATGGCGGTCAGTTCAGGGGACCGGCTGAGGAATTCCGCCAGGTTTTCCGGCGCGATCACCTGCAAGGGCGGGGTGTGGCGCAGGTTGCGCCACTTGGCCTCGTGGCCCAGCCAGTCAGCAATGATACACTCCTGGCCGTTGGCGCGCAGCGCCGCGTGCAAGTTGGAGCCAATAAATCCCGCGCCACCCGTGACCAATATCATGCGGGTGCTTATATGCAGATGCACCACTGTAGAGAAGGCCCACCGCCATGAACGAACGCCCTAAATTTTTTGACGATATCGCCGGTGTTGCCGGTGGCGCGATTTCCGCTCTCGCCGGGCTGCGCGAGGAAATGGCCTCGCTGGTGCGCGCGCGGGTTGATGAGGCGGTGCGCCGGTTGGATCTGGTGAAGCGCGACGAGTTCGAGGCGATGGCCGAGCTTGCGCGCCGCGCCAAGGCCCAGGTGGAGGCGCTGGAGACCCGCGTGGCCCAGTTGGAGGTGCAGAAGCCCGACCGGCCTGAGCCGGAAGACATCGTCGGCTGAAATAAGGCGCGCGCCGAGCTGGCCTCTGCGTAAAACGAGCGGCGAGGCGCGTTTGTTCCGCTTTGGCCGCGCGTTACGCGCCGAATCAGGGCTGGTTTCGTAGTATTTTGGCAACGCCAGGAAAAAAATATTATACTAAAAACTTAATGGTTTACGGTGCTTTGTGCGTAATTTCCCGAGAATCTGGCATCAGATTGTTCCAATAAACGAGATTATAATTATAAATTATAAGCTTGTTAAATTTTAATGAATTTATTTGGTTTGGCGATATTCTTCGGTCTGTTTTGAAAAATAAATATCCTTGACGCATGGTTCGGGGGGGGGCACACATTTTAGAGTTGTGATGCCTATTTTAGGAATCTCTCCATGATTTCACCGAAGTCGAGCGCTCTGATGCCATGCACCGCCTTTTTCACCGAGGGGCGCGTTTTCGCGGGAATTACGGCTCTTTTCATGCAGTTGACCCTGATTCTCTGGCCTGTGGCCGCCCGCTGGGCCCGCGCCACGGGTGAGCAGACCGGTATGGAAAAGAAACTGGCGGAACTCTCGGAGACGCATCGCGTGCATACCGACCCCTATGCCAAGCAGCCGGAGAAGAAATTCCGCCAGCTTGCCTGAGTTTGGCGGCCGCGGCTTCGCCGGATTTATCCGCGCCAACACGGCGCTGGGGGCTTCCCGGCTGGTTCCGGGCATAAAGATTTATCTTGCTTGCGAGATCACGCCGCTGTGGCAGGCGAGTGAAGAATTTTTGCAACACCACGGCATGGCGCCGCCCTTTTGGGCCTTTGCCTGGCCGGGTTCCGAGGCGCTGGCCCGCCATATCACCGATCATCCAGAGCTGGTGCGCGGCTTGCGCGTGCTCGATTTTGCCGCCGGTTGCGGCCTCGCGGCGCTGGCGGCGCGCAGGGCTGGCGCCGCGCAGGTGGATGCCGCTGAGATCGACCCGCTGGCCGGGGCGGCCATCAGCTTGAACGCGGCGGAAAATGGCTTGGCGGTGAATGTGCTGCAGGGGGATATCGTGGGCGCGGATTGCCGCTGGGATGTCATTCTGTGCGGAGATGTCTGCTATGAAGCGCCGATGACAAGGCATATTTTGCCCTGGCTGCGCCGCTGCGCGGCGGCGGCGGTGGTGGTCATCGCGGATCCGGGGCGCAAATACGCGCCGGACGAGGGCGAGCTGCTGGCCCGCTACGAGGTGCCGACCAGCCTGGCGCTGGAGGATTCGTGCTCACGCCAGGTGAAATTGTTTCGCCTGTTAGCCACGCCTTAAGCCATGACGTGGCAGCGTATCTAACCATTTGCCTGTTCACGAATTGGTACGTTGACCCTGCGAAATCCGGGGACTAAGCAACTGCAGCATAAAAGAACCTGAATGACCCGTTGAGAGAGGTTTTCCATGAAGGATGTCCGCGAAGCCCTGATGGTAGGGCGTAACACGGAGGGCAAGCTGGTGCGCCGGCCGCTCTCCCCGCATTTGCAGGCCTATAATATGATGCAAATGTCCTCCGCCACCTCCATTTTCCATCGTGCCACCGGCATCGCCCTGGGGGCCGGCACGCTGCTGCTCACCGCCTGGCTGGTCAGCGCCGCCGCGGGGGATGAAGCTTTCTCCGTCGTGCAGGCGCTTCTTGCCTCCTGGATCGGGGTGCTGGTCCTCATGGGCTTTACGTTCGCCCTGTTCTACCATTTCTGCAACGGCATCCGGCACCTGTTCTGGGATACCGGCCGCGGGTTCGAGCTTGAAGCCATGCACCGCAACGGCCGCATGGTGATCGCCGGGGCAGTGGTTCTCACGGTGGCGTTCTGGATTGTCGGCTTTTTGGTGTGGTGAATGACATGAACAAAGACAGCGCGCCTTCCATTGATATCATGCGCAGCCAGCTCGGCCGCGCGCGCGGCCTTGGCGCCGCCAAATCCGGCCTGCACCATTGGTGGACGCAGCGCGTCACCGCGATGGCGCTGCTGCCGCTCTCGCTCTACTTTGTGCTCTCGGTGCTGATGCTTGCGGGCGCCGGCCGCGCGCAGATGGCCGCCTATATCGGCGAGCCGTGGAACACGGTGCTGTTCCTCTGCCTGATCGCGGCGCTGTTCTCCCACCTCAGCCTCGGCATGCAGGTGGTGATCGAGGATTATGTGCGCAGCGACGCCAAGCGGATGGTGACACTCCTGGTGGTCAAGGGGGGCATTGTTGTGCTCGCCCTGGCCTGCGCGGTGTCTGTCCTTAAACTCGCCTTTTAAGCAAAACGGATTTTGCCCTCATGAACGCGTTTTCAAAACCTTCACTCGGCGCCTATAATGTTATTGACCACACCTATGATGTCGTGGTCGTTGGCGCGGGTGGTTCCGGCCTGCGCACCACGCTTGGCATGGGCGCCGCCGGCCTCAAAACCGCCTGCATCACCAAGGTCTTCCCCACCCGCTCGCACACGGTGGCGGCGCAGGGCGGCATTTCCGCCGCGCTGGGCAACATGGGCGAGGACGATTGGCGCTGGCACATGTACGACACCGTAAAAGGGTCGGACTGGCTGGGCGACCAGGATGCGATCGAATACATGTGCCGCGAGGCGGTGCCCGCGATCTATGAGCTGGAGCATTACGGCATGCCCTTCTCGCGCACCGAGGACGGCAAGATCTATCAGCGCCCGTTCGGCGGCCATATGAAGGAATACGGCAAGGAACCGGCGATGCGCGCCTGCGCCGCGGCTGACCGCACCGGCCATGCCATGCTGCATACCCTGTACCAGCAGAGCTTGAAGCACGAGGTCGAGTTCTTCGTCGAATATTTCGCGCTCGACCTGATCATGGACTCCGAAGGCGCCTGCCGGGGCGTGATGGCCTGGAACCTTGAGGACGGCACCATCCACCGCTTCCGTGCGCAGCAGGTTGTGCTGGCGACCGGCGGTTATGGCCGCGCCTTCCTCTCCTGCACCTCCGCCCACACCTGCACGGGCGATGGCGGCGGCATGGTCATCCGCGCCGGGCTGCCGGTGCAGGATATGGAATTCGTGCAGTTCCACCCGACCGGCATTTTCCCCGCCGGCTGCCTCATCACCGAGGGTGCCCGCGGCGAAGGCGGCTACCTCACCAATTCCGAGGGCGAGCGCTTCATGGAACGCTACGCGCCGACCGCGAAAGACCTCGCCTCGCGCGATGTGGTGTCGCGCTCGATGACGGTCGAGATCAACGAAGGCCGTGGCGTGGGCCCGAACAAAGACCATATCCTGCTGCATCTGGAGCATCTGGGCGCGGATATCCTGCATGAGCGCCTGCCCGGCATCTCGGAGACCGCGCGCGTGTTCGCAGGCGTGGATGTGACCAAGGAAGCCATCCCCGTGCTGCCGACCGTGCATTATAACATGGGCGGCATCCCGACCAATTACCGCACCGAAGTGCTGCGCCCCACGGCCTCCAACCCTGATGCCGTGGTCCCTGGCTTGATGGCCGTGGGCGAGGCTGCTTGCGTCTCCGTGCATGGCGCCAACCGGCTTGGTACCAACTCCCTGCTCGACCTCGTGGTGTTCGGCCGCGCCGCCGCCCACCGCGCCGCCGAGATCGTGAAGCCAGGCGCCAGCCAGGCGCCACTGCCCGCCGGTGCGGGTGAGGCCTCGCTGGCCCGGTTTGATAAAACCCGCCACGCCAAGGGCGGCACCACCGTCGCCACGCTGCGCGATACGCTGCAGCGGACCATGCAGGGCCACGCCGCCGTGTTCCGTAACTCCAAGAGCCTGACCGAGGGCGTGGAGAAGATGACGAAGCTCTGGGGCGGGCTTGAGGATATGCATGTCTCCGACCGCAGCCTGGTGTGGAACTCCGACCTCATGGAAGCGCTGGAGCTCGACAACCTCATGGGCAACGCGATGACCACCATGGTCAGCGCCGAAGCCCGCAAGGAAAGCCGTGGCGCCCAGGCGCATGACGACTTCCCGGATCGCGATGATGCGAACTGGATGAAGCACACGATTTCATATTGCGACGACAAGGGTGCGGTGAAACTGGAATACCGTCCGGTGAAAATGCAAACCCTCACCAATGAAGTTTCCGTATTCCCGCCCAAGAAGCGCGTATATTAAGGGGTCACGAACATGGCAGAATTTACGCTTCCTGCGAATTCCAAGGTCGGCACCGGCAAAACCTACAAGGCCCCGGCCGGCGCCAAGCGCGTCAAGGAATTCAAGATTTATCGCTGGAACCCCGATGACGGGAAAAATCCGGTCACCGATACCTATGAGATCGACCTCGACGCCTGCGGCCCGATGGTGCTCGACGCTATCATCAAGATCAAAAACGAGGTCGATAGCTCGCTGACCTTCCGCCGCTCCTGCCGCGAAGGCATCTGCGGCTCCTGCGCCATGAATATCGACGGCACCAACACCCTGGCCTGCCTCAAGCCGATTGATGATGTGAAGGGCGCCGTCGCCATCAGCCCGCTGCCGCATATGCCGGTGGTCAAAGACCTGGTGCCCGACCTCAGCCTCGCCTATGCGCAATACCGCTCCGTCGAGCCCTGGCTGCAATCAGACTCCGCCCCCCCGCCCGATGGCGAACGCCGCCAGAGCAAGGAGGAACGCGCCGAAATCGATGGGCTGTGGGAATGCATCCTCTGCTTCTGCTGCTCCACCTCCTGCCCCAGCTACTGGTGGAATGGCGATCGCTATCTCGGCCCGGCCGTGCTCATGGCCGCCTATCGCTGGATCGCCGATAGCCGCGACGAACACACCGGCCAGCGCCTCGACGCGCTGGAAGACCCGTTCAAACTCTACCGCTGCCACACCATCATGAACTGCACCCAAACCTGCCCCAAAGGCCTGAACCCGGCCAAGGCGATCGGCAAGGTCAAGCAGTTGATGCTGGAACGGCAGGGTTAAGGGATAGTAGGTCCAGGGGGTTTCACCCCTGGACTCCCGGCAGCGGCGCACCTTTAAAAACCAGTTTTCCTGAGGGCGAGCAACATTTTGGCACGCTCGGGTGAATGAGCCTCAAACAATCGCGCAAAGGTGAGCGTATGTTGAATGATGGCGGTGGGCCAATATTCGGTAGCAAAGCCAAGCTTGGAGTATCCGTTGTGGTCAAGCGGCTTTCGGCGCCCAGTTTCGCCCTGCTTTGAGTCGTGCATTTGCGTGGACGGCGCGTTTTCGCATGATGGCGGTTATTGCGGCTTTTGCGGGTTTTCCGGCGGCGATTATGGCTTGATACTTGGCTTTGAAGTCTGGGTTGAAGCGTGTTGCGACGATATGGGAAAATAATAGTTGGCGAATCGAAATTAACGGCCAAAATAGTTTAATTAATAAAACTTAATTTTTTGGAAATCGTAATTTAGTCAACTTTAAGTGCAAAGAATTTTCTAAGCTGTCGCTGAGGCACTTCTGGGAGCTAAAATGAAAACCGTGCGGATTTTATCCGTGGCGCTTGCCGCTGCGGCAGTGTTGTTTTGCGGTCTCAGTGGACCTGCCCAGGCGCAGGAACAAGTTGGCTTTCAGGCTTCCGACCCCTTTACGGCAAATGAGGTCACACTCACTGCGGAGTTGAACAAGCCGCTCGGCAATGGGCCATTTCCCGCCGTCGTGGTTATGCATGGCTGTGGCGGCTGGCAACCGGCGGTGCTGTATTCGCTTGACCTGCTCTCGGAATACCTCAGCGAGCACGGCTATGTGGTTCTGGATGTGGACAGTTTCGGACCGCGCAACCTATCGGGCGACGAGATGTGCGCCAGCAATGCGCAACTCCGGCAAGCGCTCGTCTACCGCGCCCATGATGCCTTCGATGCTATGCGTTATCTACGCGCGCAACCCTTCGTCCAACCGCAGGACATTTTTCTGATGGGCCAAAGCAACGGTGGCAGCGTGGCGCTGGAAGCCGCGGACGCCAGCGACCTGAAATCTCTCAATGGCCCCGGCGCTTTCCGTGGCGTGGTGGCCTATTACCCGTGGTGCGGCGTATATTCTCAGCGCCCCGTGGACCTCGCCTCACCTCTGCTGATCTTTAACGGCGGCGCCGATAACTGGGTGTCCGCCAGCCAATGCACGCGTATCAAAAGCACTGGCGCGGACATTGCCGAAATCACCTACCCTGATGCCGTGCATTCATTCGACATCAACATCCCCAAGCAACTCTATCAGGGCCATTGGGTCGGCTATGACCCGCAGGCAGCCCAAGATAGCGAGGCGCGCATGCTTGCCTTTTTCAACGCTCAGCTCACGCCTGACATCCGTCAGGATTGAGCCGCCTCAGAATGGGAGCCCGGGCTCAAAGGAGAGTTGCGTGTAAATAACGCTGCCCGTCTCGAACACGGCCTCCACCTTCACCGGTCCGCGCAAACGCTGGAATGTGCAGGTAATCTTGGTGGGCAGCAAAGATGACTGCCTGACCGGGATACTCTCCACCACCAGCGTGCGCGTCTCAGTGTTGGGCGTCTCCAGGCACATGCATCGCATCTCGGGTAGGGGCAGCCGCCTATAGGGCCAGAGTGAGAGGCTGAAGGAATTCGCCACAAAGGCCCAAGCCAGCGCCGGTTCGTACCATTCCATGGCGCTTCTGGCGGCATAGGGAATGGAGGGAATGGCCAGGGCCAGCAAGCGCAGCAGCGGGGCGCGCAGCTTGTGAAGCTCACGTATACGCCACGCGTCAGGGTCAAGATGAAGAACAAGGCCGCCACCGAAACAGGAAGTGAGGATATGCTGCCCCTCCATATCCAGCCGCGTGGTGATGTGCTCGATTTTTCCGCGTCTGTTGGGTTGGCGGAAGCGCGACGGCAGCCTGCCGGTCACGGCGACGGTCCACACGGCCGAGCCCGGCGCTAAGCTCGTCAATATCTGATAAGTTTCCGGTTCCGGCCAGGAGGCGGCAAGAACTGTCTGTTCTTGCGGCACGCCTGATTCCCGCCAGAAACTGCCAATGCCGCGCTCGGCAAGCCGCGTCTCGTAATTGGCCAGGCGGAACGGGCTGGCCGGCGCGCCCATATGGGGTGAATTCTGCACCTGCAAATGCAGATGCGGCACCGGCGAGCGGCCTGAATTCCCCACCTTACCCAGATAAGCCCCCAGCTCCACACGCGTGCCGGCTATTACCGCGATGCTGGATTGCTTAAGATGTGCGAGCAGCACCCAACCGCCCTGATCCATGCGCAGCAGGACATAATTCCCCCAGTTTTCCGCATAGTTGCAAACCCCGAGCTCGTTATCGGGGATATTGTCCCTCACCCGCTCGACCGTACCGGAAGTTGGCGCGGTAACAAGCGCCTCCCAGATCGACTCGCCGGGCGGCCTCTGGAAATCAAGCGCATAACGCCAAGCCCCGGAATGGCTCAACCGGCCATTGAAGCCTTGTGTGATCTGCACAGCCCCGGTCAAAGGCACAACAAGCAACGGCTCATGGCTGCCAAACCGGCGTACATGGTCGACCGCATATGCCCAGGCTTGTTCGGGCGGTATGTTGTGCCGCTCATTGCGCCTGATCAACGCCTCGTCCTTGGTCAGGGTGAATGCCGTCAGGCAAATCCAGATTATTCCAATCGCCGGTAGTGGCAGAAACGCCCAGGCTGGCTCCATATGCTGGATTAGTGCCGCCAGCACAGCCGCCCCCATGCCGCCAACAACCGCCAGGCCAAGGCTCGGCCAGCCCGGCAGGAAATACGCCGCCCCCAACGCCATACCCGCAATAAAGAAGTTATATGACGCCGGTTGCCAGTAGAACGGCACCGACAGCCCCTGCAATTGTATGGAAGTGAGTGCGCCGGCCAGCCACCCGGCAAACCCGGTGAAAACAATTATCCGCGACCACAACAGCAAGGCGAGGCCGACGATAATCCCGACCTCCAATGTCGGCGAGAACACCAGCGAGCCCAGCGAACGGATGAAAATCTGCGCATCCGCCCAAGCATTCACGGGGGCCGGCCAGACCAACAGCGTGCTCGACGCACTCTGCACCCAGAGCGGGAACAGCGTGAACAAAATTCCCGCGACAATGCTGAAACCAAGCACCATCGGCGGGAGCAGCGTTTCGGCAAGCGCGCGCATCAGCGCGGCGGTAATAAGGCCGGCCGCGCTTGCCGCCAGCGTGGCGAGCACGATCTCAGTTTCCAATGGCGTGTAGGAGCCAGAGGTGAGCCACGCGACCGCAACCGCGCCGAGAATTGCATTGGCCCGCACGCCACCGCCCAGCGCGGGCCTATCCAGCACCCCGATTAGGCGGCCAGTGATATCGCCCACCCAAAGCCCGAACAGCCCAAAGATCAGGCTGCGCACATGCCCGGCGGTAACCGCCACCCAGAGCAGAATGCCGAGCCTGGAATCGCCGATCAAAAACGCCAACCCTAGTGCGCCACCTACCCTGGCGAGCAACAAATCTCCAGCGCGGCGCATTGGCTTGGCCGGAAACTCCAAGCAACCGCCGCGCAGGGTATTAGAATTTTCCTGTTCGCTCATTATCTGGTCAGATGCTCCGGCATCCTCTCCGGACCGCTAATATCCTCAAGCGTCTCGCGGGCACGGATGATATCAGCCTTGCCGTCGTTGCTGATCAGCACCAACGCGGGGCGATATTGGATGAACTGCATCCATTGTGTGACGTTATAGGCGCCCACGGGATGGATCGTGAGAATATCGCCTGTCTCCAGCGGTGGAAGATCGACATGATCCCGGATCACGTCGATGGCCATGCACAACGAGCCGTAAATACGCGACGTCACCGGCGGCGCGTCAATCGTCCGTGCCGGCAAAATCTCGAACTGATACCATGCGCTCGTATACAGCAGGTTGATGCCGGCATCGACGACATAGCCAATGCGTGAATCCTCATTAAGGATCATGCGTTCTTTATAGGCGCGCGCTGACAACCCGCCATCGGTGAGCGCCGGTCGGTTTACGCCCTTCACGGCGATGACTGTGCTCAGCAGATAGCCGGCCTCATCCACCAGATAACGCCCGGTTTCAAGCCGCAGTAACGGCTGCTCGCCGGGCGGCAACTCACGCAAAACATCGGTGATCGCCGTCGCGAACGCCTCTATCGGCGGCACCACCTGCTCCGCAGGCCCGGCGAAACCGTGCAACAGGCTATGCGAGGGGAAGCCACCACCCAAATTCAGACATGGCACCAGATAATGGTATCTGGCCCGCAATGCATCCCGAAGGTGCAACAATTTTTTCGCCGTAACAGCATAGGCGTTGGGGGCAAGAATGTAGGTGCCAATATGGCAGTGCAACGTATGCAGTTGCAGATTCGGATTCTCGAGAATCCGCGCCGCCGCGCGCTCAGCCTCGCCATTTTCCAAAGCAAAGCCGAATTTCGACCACACAGGCTTGATCTCGGGATCAAGCCACACGCGTAGCCCGATATCCACGACCTTGCCATGTTGCGCCACCAGTTCCTCGGCCAGGCTCAACTCGTCCCAGTTGTCGATCTGGATCAGCGCGCCTTCTTCAATCGCCGTCTTCATCGCCGCGCGCGGTTTGTAGGGGCCGTTGAAGACGATCTCATTACCCTCAAAGCCAATCTGCCGCGCCTTTTCGTACTCGAATTGCGAAACCACTTCCGCGATCCACCCCTCGCTTTGCAAAATTTTACAGATGGCACCGAGATAATTCGTCTTCAGCGACCACGCGAAGCTGGTCTTTTGATAACGGCTCCTGAATGCCTCGCGAATCCGCTTGGCCTTGGTCCGGATGTCGTATTCGGAAAAGACAAAGAGCGGCGAACCGAACTCCTCGATCAGCCCCACGACCGGCAGCCCGTCGATTTGGAACAGCGACGGTGCCCGCGGCCCACGCGCATAAAAATTACGGTCCTCAGCTACATGCGGGGCGTTGCGTCCAAGTTCTCCGCTGATGACGGGAGGAATGTAAGAACGATCCATCATAGCCTCCTGGAAAAGTTAAAAAGCGACGAACCGGTCCGTTCTCCGGTGCTGGCTAATTCCGCAAGATCGGCAATATCACCCAGCACATCAACACAATGGCGAATGAACATCCGCCCCGGCTCGCAGGGCGCAAGCGGGGTTTGCTCCGTCTCCATCAGCCATTCCAGCAAACAGGCGGGCAGATTGCAGCCAAGTTGCGAGGGGAAATCCACCCAGGCCGGAAATCTTGGATTCATCTCAAAAACAAGATGCCGCTGCCCCGGCGCCTTGATGAGTTCCAGCTCAAAGGGCCCTGCCCAGCGGAGCGCGCGGATAAACCGGCGGGCAAGATCGTCGATCCGCGTATCCGCCACGACCACACCAGCAAACCCCTTACCCGCCGATGTGCGCAGCATTTTCCGGATGGAACAACTACCGATGATGCCGCCTCGGCCATCTCCCAGGCCGACAACGTCATATTCCTCGCCGACCACCATCTCCTGCACCATCACGGGCAGCCCCCACATCTCGGCAATATCCTTAAAAGCGGCGTAGAGCTCTGCTTCCGTGGCTGCCAGATGCGCCTCATAATATATCCCTTTCACATAGATCGGATACCCGATCTGCTCCGCAAATCTGGCCAATTCCACTGCATCATGCGCCATTCTCGTTTTCGGCGTGGGGATATCAATCCGGTGGCAAAGGAGCGAAAGCGCATCCTTGCGGCGCCGCAAAAAAGCCGCCTTACCCGGCAACATCATCTTGATCCCGCGATGCGCAAGAACCCCTTGCAGCTCAATATAATTCATAATTTCGGAATCGAGACACGGAATGATGAAATCAATCTTCTCTTTCTCAAGAATGCTTTCCAGACGCTCCATGAGCGCCCGAGCGCCGGCCCTTGGATACGGCATCAAATAAACCGCATCGAGATGACTGTTGTCCCGGCAATAGATCGTGCTTTCCATCGGGTCATAAGAAAATCCGATGATCCTGACACCGGGAAACCGCCGCCGCAAACTCGCAATCACCGCGGCTCCAGGCTGCGGATTGTCGCCTCGATGCAACCCCGTAACCGCGACGGATACCGCGTTAATGGGGATTGGCTTTGTCATGGACAAACTGATCCAACGGATCGAGGGCAACCAATTCGTTCAGAAACAATTGAACATCTCTCGCTGCCATCGCATGATCGATACCATAACGTTGCTGCATCGCCGCCGGCAGATCGGCAATGCTGACGCCACCGACAATCGAACGGAGAATAAAACTAGCAACCGCACTCAGCCGGAAAAACATTCCCGATTTGGTGTCGAACACAAATTCATCGCCATAAAAGCGCAATCCGGAAGCAGGCAGTGCCGCCACGGTAGACGCATGCTCCGCATCTGCGATAACGGCAGGATCAACGGACTTGGCAGTAAGGTGGGCATCCATCTATGTCCCTCCCGTACGTTAAATTGTACTCAATTTTGAGACCTGTTAACAAATAAATGTAAAAAAGACTTATTTTAACTTCTCACCCGGACACAAGCGAATTGTTCTTTGCTTCTTTAAGGCATTGAGAGTAATATTAATAACCCAACAAACAGTACTTCGTTCATTGATTTGCATCAATGCCAAAAACAAATATTTGTTGGTAGTGTCGTTAATATAAAGATCATTAGGACGCGAAATTAAACTGATCGCTGCACTTTGTCGGCCTAAAGGCTGAAAAATAAGGAGTCTTCGATGCTTTTAAGGAAACTGAGAAAGCTGGCTCTGTCAGCAACCATCTTCTCGCCTTTGGCAATTGGGGTCCTCGCGCCTTCCGCCGCGCAGGCGGGGCCTCAATTAAAACCAACACCTTCCATTTTGCGGGTCGCTGTGCATGTAGGGCTGGAAACGCTCGATCCCATCACCACCACCGCCTATATTGATCGAACACATGGCTACCTAGTGTATGACACTCTGTTAGCAATGGACAAGAACTTCCAGCCACAACCACAGATGGTCGGCCACTGGACGGTGTCCCCGGACCAGAAGACATGGATATTCGTGCTGCGCGATGGGTTGAAATGGAGCGATGGCACCAATGTTGAGGCCGCCGATTGCGTGGCCTCGCTTGAACGCTGGGGTAAACGCGATGGTACCGGGCAGCAGTTGTTCGAAGATATCGCAAGCCTGACCGCGCCGGACAGCAAAACGATTGAGATACAGCTCAAAGCCCCGGACGATACTTTGCTGGATGCACTAGCGAAATTGTCATCGAACGTGCCGTTCATGATGCCCAAACGCATTGCCGAGACAAGCCCATACACATCCATTACCGACCCGACCGGCTCCGGCCCCTACATGTTCGTGATGAAGGACTGGGTGCCTGGCGAAAAAGCCGTGTATGTGAAGAATCCTTATTACAAGCCTCGCTCGGATACGCCTTCGCTCGCCGCGGGCGCAAAGATCGCGCAGGCTGACGAGATCGATCTTATTCACTATGCCGACCCCAAAGCCGCGGCCAAGGCGCTGATCGATGGGTATGTGCAATATGATGAATCGCCGCCGATGAGCGTCCTGCCGATGCTCGAAGCAGACCAGAGCATTATTGTCGAACCGACATCACCGCCGGGCGCGGTTGGCATGCTCCGCTTCAACGCAGCCATCCCGCCCTTCGATAACCCTGCCATCCGGCTTGCAGTGCTCGAGGCCATCAACCAGACCACCTACATGGAGGCAGCGTTCGGCAATGACCCGCGCTGGTGGCGCACCTGTTATTCCATCTATCCCTGCGGCACGACATACGCGACCGACTCCGGCAACTGGATTATGAAGCTGACCAACCCGCAGGCCGCGCGCTACGCCCTCGAAAACGCTGGTTACAAGGGAATGCCGGTGGTCGTGCTCGACCCGGTGGATATCCCGGTTCTCGCGGCTTTTACAAACGTCACTGTCAAGATGCTGAAAGATCTTGGCATGAAGGTCGAGGTCGAGAATATGACCTGGGACGAGATGCTGAAGCGCCGCAACAACCGCGGGACCGAAAACGGGTGGAACATATTCGATACCTGGTGGATTGCTGATGACATCTCCTCCCCGCAGGCGATCGCCTATTCCGGTGATCCCAAAACGGGTTGGGTAGGCTGGCCGGACGATCCGAAACTTGAAAAGGACCGCGTGGCGTTTACGGCGGCCACGACCCTGGCCGACCAGCAGGCCAAAGCCGCTCAGGTGCAAGCAGATGTACTGCAAGATGCAACAGTCGGAATTCTCGGCCAATTTTTCGAACCGATTGCTTTCAGCAAAAGCGTAACGGGTCTGACCACACCGGTCCAGTTTTTCTGGAATCTCCGGCCGTAATAGCATGTCTCGCGATGTGTCCATTGGTGTTTGATCCCGGACTTTAGAGCCTGATCGCTTTAAGTGCGATCAGGCTCTAGCCGTATTTCTGAGGGCGTTTCACGCTTTCGGCTCGCTCGGTTGAGCGAACCTCAAACGATCGCACTCTAGTGGATAGGATCTGACACTTGGTACCCGCCCACGACCGTCCTTCGCTCTAGCTTTGAACACTAAAATTAGTGCTCCGCCATCGCCGCCTTGGCCTCAGGCGGGAGCCGTTGGGCCCTCGGCGGAAACCCGCGCGCTTGCCATCCGCTCCAGGGCTTCGTCGTGGGCGGCTGCGGTGGCGCTTCTCACATAGTTTGCCAGCATGTCTGGGGTGGCAATCTCGATCATCACCCGGTTCTCAATCCAAAACTCGATCAGCTCGAACGCCGGGTGCCCGGGCGGTCCGCGCCAGCAGTTCAGCGTGCGCCAGCCCTCGCGATCACCGATGCGCTGCACAGTGGCGCGGTCTGTGTCCAGCGACAACAGGACGTGGAACGGGAAGACCGCCGGGCTCTCGTTGCGGCCGAAGACGATCTGGCCGTCGCTCTGGCCCGGCGACATGGTAGTGCCGTCGGGGTAGATCTCCATCGCCGTCCCGTGCCCGTCCTCAGCGAGCATCATGACCGAGCCGGGACAAGGACCGAGGAATGGCCGCGCCTGCCAGCCGGCCAGTTCTGTCAGCACCTTGGCGACATGGCTCACGTCGAGTGCGGGAATCGAAACGTGATGGATCATAGCGTCCTCCCTAAACGGCTTCGATAGCGCCGTTGTATGGGCCTCAATCGGAGCCCGATCAAGTTGGAGACTCTCGGATACCGCCAGGTTCATCAGTCAAACCCGTCTTTTGCGACGGCTGCTTTTTTGGTCGCGGGCTCCCTTGACGACGATGCCCAGAAGCGGACGCCGCGTTGGGCGGCAAGGGGGCGATTCCCATCGTTGGCTTCCAGTTCGGAACCGGGCCTTCGACCGACAGCCTTATCGACGCACTGCTGGGAATCATGTGTGAGATTTTGACCACTAGCACTACTTTGGCATATTTTGGGTGGCGCTTTTGTCAGGGGCATATCACAGTGCGGACATCGCCGAGGCGGAGGCAGCGCGAAGAGAGGTGGCACGCGAAATTCAGACGCCGGGATAAGTGGAATTTCTGCCTGAACCCGGCGATGATGCCGCAGAACAGTAGAGCAGCTTACGAAGCGTACCCGCCATAACCACGCCCTGGCTTTCAAGGCCAAAGTGGCGTTAGCCGCTTGGAAGGGCGAGAAGACGTTGGCTGAATTGGCGCAGCTTTACGATGTTCACCCGAACCAAATCACGACCTGGAAGGGGCAACTTGCGGAAGGTGCCGCCGGGCTGTTTGGCGGCGCGCCGGGCGCAGCAGGCCGTCATTCCAGAGAAGCATCTCTTTTTGAGGCGAGGCATCGTGATTATGTTCGGTCTCACCGGTATCAATTCTGGTGAAAGACTGAACATGCGAAACATGATTGCGGTTTTTGGGCATCGCGGCGCGCGAGGTTTGGCGCCAGAGAACACGCTGGCGGGATTTCGCCTGGCTTCATGTCTGGGCTTGACGGGAGTTGAGTTTGATGTCGGCATGACGGCGGATAATGTCCCAGTCGTCCACCACGATGCGCGGCTGCATCCTGACATCGCCCGTAATGAGAGCGGCGTCTATGCCGGCGCGGATGCGCCGTTGATCAGAGCCCTCACCTATCAGCAATTGGCCACCTACGATGTCGGACGATTGCGCCCCGGTTCGGCTTATGCCCGCCGGTACCCAGGCCAACAAGCGCAGGATGGGGAGCGGATTCCAACGCTTGCCAAGGTTTTGACAACATGTGCATCGCTTGATCTGCTTGTGGAGATCAAGACCGCACCTGACCGGCCCGATATAACTCACACACCGTCGGAATTGGTCGAACAGGTATCGCGCGTTTTAGGCGCCGCGAAGTCGAGCGAGAATGCCGGGCTTATCGCGTTTGATTGGAGGGTGTTGGATGTGGCGGCACGACGCGCGCCATCTCTGCGGCGCGGCTGTCTGACGGACGCGAATACGGTGTGCCAAGCCCGTCTTTGGTTCGGTGATAGCAGACTTGATGCGCACGAACCGGAAAAGCCAGGTAGCGTGCCGCGCACCGTGGCAAGTACTGGGGCTGTTATATGGGCGCCCGACCATAAGACCATCACTGAAGCCGATATAGCGGAAGCGCGGCGCCTGGGCCTTGCTGTGATTCCTTGGACGGTCAATGATCCCGACGATATTCAGCGCATGATCGAGCTTCGGGTGGATGGGATGATTTCAGACGTTCCAGACCAAGCGAAAGCCATGATTGCCGCCCGCGGCATTGCGCTCGCGGCGCCGGGCTTTGTTTCACGCCTACGGATGTGAGACCGGCTCCGAGCATCGCTCGTTTTGGGCTGTGCGCCAGAGTGCGATCGTTTGAGGTTCGCTCAACCGAGCGAGCCGAAAGCGTGAATCGCCCTCAGAAAAATAGCCAGAGCCTGATCGCACTTAGAGCGATCAGGCTCTGGCTTGACGCAGGGCGTTCAAGCTAGCCGCATGAATTTATTCGCTCAAACATGAAATTAGGGTATTTGGCGATTTGCTGAATACCCTAACCGGCCTGGCAGGCCAGAAGTTTTTGCGCGACCAGCGCCTCGGCGATCTGCACCGCGTTCAGCGCGGCTCCCTTGCGCAAATTGTCAGACACGCACCAGAAGGCCAGGCCATGGGGCACGGTGGGGTCCTTGCGGATGCGCGAGACGAATACCGCGTCCTCGCCCTTGCATTCGATGGGGGTGATGTAGCCGCCATCGACGCGCTGGTCGTGCACCTCCACGCCGGGTGCGGCGCGCAGGGCCGCGCGGGCCTCGTTCACGCTCACCGGGTTTTCGAACTCGACATAAACAGCCTCCGAATGCCCGATGAACACCGGCACGCGCACGCAGGTGGCGATGACCTGAATGGCCGGATCGAGAATTTTTTGCGTCTCGACCACCATCTTCCATTCCTCCTTGGTGGCGCCATCATCCATGAACACGTCGATCTGCGGGATGACATTGAAGGCAATGTCTTTCTGGAAGATCTGCGGCGGGTTCTTGTCGTGCACATAATGCACCTTGGTGTTGGCCAGAAGCTCGTCCATGCCCTCTTTCCCGGCGCCGGAAACCGACTGGTAGGTGGCGACGACAACACGCTTGATCTTAAATTTATCGTGCAGGGGCTTGAGGGCCACGACCATCTGGATGGTCGAGCAGTTGGGGTTGGCGATGATGTTGCGCTTACGGAACTGGGTGATCGCCTCCGGGTTCACTTCCGGCACAACCAGCGGCACATCAGGGTCCATACGGAACTGCGAGGTATTGTCGATGACGACGCAACCCGCCGCGCCCGCGCGCGGGGCGTGAATTGCCGAGATCGAGGCGCCCGGCGAGAACAGGCCGATGTCCCAGCCCGTGAAGTCGAAGGTCTCAAGGTTTTTCACGGTGAGGATTTTATCCTCCCCGAAGGACACCTGCGAGCCGGCGGAGCGGCCCGAGGCCAGGGCGGCGACCTCGGAGACCGGAAAATTCCGCTCGGCAAGGGTTTTGAGGATTTCGCGCCCGACCGCACCGGTGGCACCAACAACCGCAACCCTGAAAGACATCGCAACAATCTCCAAATTGAAAAGTGAACGGTGAAGTAAAACCAAAGGGGGGGCAACGCAAGGCAGGGGCTGGTTTGCGGCTCCCTTATGGCTCTGGCATAGCCGGCGCATGACCTCTGGCCCCATTACCGTGCCGTCCCCCAAGGCAGCGGCGTTGTTGCGCCATAAGCCGTTCCGGCTGTTTTTCATGGCGAGGGGCATGTCCAGTTTTGCTTACCAGATCGCCGCGGTGGCGGTGGGCTGGCAGGTTTACGCGCTCACCCATAGCGCCTTCGACCTCGGGATGGTCGGGCTGGTGCAGTTTTTGGCGCTGGCGGGTCTGTCATTTTTCGGCGGCCACGCGGCTGACAAGTATGAGCGCCGGCGCGTGGCGCAGATTTGCCAGAGTGCCGAGGGCCTGGTGGCGGTGGTTCTGGCCTGGGGCAGCTTTGCCGGCTGGCTGAGCGTGCCGGAGATTTTTGCCGCCGTGGCGGTGCTGGGCGGGGCGCGCTCGTTCGAGAGTCCGGCGGTAAGCGCGTTGTTGCCTGGCGTGGTGCCGGTGGGATTGCTGCAGAAAGCCTCGGCGCTGACCACCGGGGTGTTCCAGTGCGCGATGATCAGCGGGCCGGCGGTGGGCGGGTTACTATACGCGCTCAGCCCTGGCGTGCCCTATGTGGTGATGGCGGTATGCTGGCTGGTGAGCGGCGCGCTGAACGGGGCGATTACACTGGAGCGCAAGGTGGAGGCCAAGGCGCCGCCTGATTTTCGGGCGGTGTTCGCGGGCGTGGGGTTCGTGCGCCGCAACCCGGCGATTCTGGGGACCATCTCGCTGGACCTGTTCGCCGTGCTGCTCGGCGGGGCGACCGCGCTGCTGCCGATTTATGCCCATGATATTTTGCACACCGGCCCCTGGGGGCTTGGCGTGTTGCGCGGTGCACCGGCGGTGGGCGCGTTGCTCATGACGGCGTTTCTGGCGCGCTTTCCCATCACCCGCCGCGTCGGCATGCGCATGTTCCAGGCGGTCATCATATTCGGCATCGCCACCGTGGCGTTCGCGCTCTCGCGCTGGCTGGTGTTTTCGCTGTTCGCGCTGGCGGTTATGGGGGCGGCCGATACCATCAGCGTCATCATCCGCCTCTCGCTGGTGCAGTTGGCGACGCCTGATGACATGCGCGGGCGGGTGGGGGCGGTGAACTATTTGTTCATCAACGCCTCCAACTTGCTGGGCGAGTTTGAGAGCGGGATGACCGCGGCATTGTTCGGCGCGGTTCCCGCGGCGGCGCTTGGCGGGGTGGGCACGGTTCTGGTGGCGCTGCTCTGGATGAAGCTTTTTCCCGCGCTGCGTGAGGTGGAACGCCTGGAATAGCCGAAAGTTCTGGAGATTTTAGATCGTTGCGCTATAGTTCCACAACGGAGGCAAAAAGTGGGCAATGCGCTTCAGTCTGTTCTGAGCAGTGTTTTCTCCTTCTGTGAGGTGCTCCTCAATTGCGCCGGCTGGGTTAACGATGCGGCATCCAGTTTTCTGTCCAGGCTGGGGATACCCCCATCGTATCAACTTTATGTTTTCCTGGTCATTCTGGTTGCCGTCTCGGTGTTCGCGCTGCGTTGGCTGGGCGGGTTCATGGGCTGGCTGCTGGTGTTGCTGCTGTTGCTGCTGTTGCTGCAGCGGGTTTTGCCTGATTTCACCTCCGCCAGCCCCCAGAACCTGCCGGTGATTCACCCGCTGCAATCCGCGCTTTAACCAGAGCCGGATCACTTTGAGCGCGATCAGGCTCTGGCTGTTTTTCTGAGGGCGATCTCTCCGTACACGCGAAGTACCTATCTCTTGCAATTCCGGGTCAATTCTTACTATCGTCTTCCCATAAGGGGGGCGTCATGGGCAGTTTTATGTTGTTGATTTTAGCCATTCTAGGCTTCCTTCTCTATTTTCTTCCCTGCATTATCTCAGGCAACCGCAATGCCACGAACGGCGGGGCTGTCTTTATGGTCAACTTGCTTTTTGGCTGGACATTAATCGGCTGGCTGGTTGCCATGATTATGGCTATTACCGCACAGACAGAGGTATCGGCCGAAATCGAACGCGAGACATTGCGCCAGTTACGAGCCAAGGCAAACAAATAGCCTGCCTGGCCGTTACGCTCCATAAGCCCTCTTCCGCCCAATCTACCGATAAACGCTTTCGGCTCGCTCAGGCGAGCGAACCTCAAACGATTGCGCTTAATTGATAAGAGGCTGATTCAGCCATTCGCTGAAGACCCTAACGGCCCGCATCCACCAGCACCCGGCGGCCCGCGGCCCGGTGCCGCGCGGGAATAAGCCCGTGCAGATCCTTGCTCGCCGCCACGACGTGCAGCCCGGCGAATTGCGGCGCCAGCAGGCGCCCGGTGCGCTCGCACATATTAAATACCCGCAGCGCCGGTCCCCAGTTCAGCGGCGGGGCGAACAGGCAGGTTTCCTCGGCTTCGACGCGGAAAAACAGCCCTTGCAGCAGCCGGGTGATCTGGGCCTCCGAATACGGCTGGCCATGGCCGAAGGGCGTGCTCTCCGCATAGGCCCAAAGCCCGCGCCGGTTGGGCGCCACGATGATCAGCTGCCCGTCATCCTTCAGCAGCCGCCACACCTCGCGCAGGCAGCGCCGTGCGTTGCCGGCCTGCTCCAGCCCATGCACGAGGAGGATCCGGTCAAACATCAGGTCGGGGAAGGGCAGGGCATCCTCCTCCGCGCTGCACGCGAGGTTGGCCCGTCCGGCAGGCCACGGGGCCAGCCCCAGTTGCGGCGGCGATACAGCGATGCACCGCCGCGCCTGTTCGCGCCACAAATGCAGATAAGGCCCAGTGTAGCCAAGCCCCAGCACCGACATCCCGGTGCAGTCCGGCCATAGCGCAAGCAGCTTCCGCCGCAGCAGGGCGGCTGTCATCTGTCCCAGCGCGGTGGCATAAAATCCGGCCGCATCTCGCGTATCGGTCGCCATTGGCCCTATATATACGCGCAAACACCAAGGAGTGACACAGGTGACAGTGACGGCAACGCGCATCCCCATGCTGACCGATAATTATTCCTGGCTGCTGCGGGAGTCGGGCACCGGCAAGGTGGCCATCGTCGACCCGGCGGCGGCCGAACCGGCTCTTGCCGCGGTGGAGGCGGCCGGGGGTCGGCTGGATTATATTTTTCTCACGCATCATCACGGCGACCATATTGACGGTGTGCCGGCGCTCGTGGCGCGCTACCATCCGGTGGTGGTAGGCCACGCGGCTGATTCGCACCGGCTGCCCAAGCTCGATATCGCGGTGCGCGAGGGCGACCTTGTCGATTTCGGCGCCGCGAAATTGCGCGTCATCGCGGTTCCTGGCCACACGCTGGGCCATATCGCCTATTACATCGCCGATGGCGGCATCTTGCTCCCCGGCGACACGCTGTTCAGCCTGGGCTGTGGCCGGTTGTTCGAGGGCACGGCGGAGGACATGTTCACATCGCTGCAAAAATTCGCCGCGCTGCCGGGGGAGACGTTGATCTGCTGCGGCCATGAATACACCCAGTCCAACGCCAAATTCGCGCTGGCGGTAGACTCTGACAACGCAGCGCTGCGCGCCCGCGCGGCGGCGGTGAACGCGCTGCGCGAGGCCGGGCAGGCCACCGTTCCGGTCACCCTGGCAAGCGAGCGCGAATGCAACCCGTTTTTGCGCTCAGCCGACGCCGCCAGCCTCGGCCGCCTGCGCGCCGCCAAGGATGTATTCTAGCCCATGAACCGCCAGGAGCGCCGCCGCCTCGCCAAGACCAATCCGTCCAACAGCGCGGCGCTGCTCGCGCAGGGGGTTCGCGCGCATCAGGCGGGCAATCTGGCGGCGGCGGAAACCGCGTACCGTGAAGTGTTGCATCAGGAGCCCGGGCATTTTGACGCCATGCGGCTGCTCGGCGAGTTGATCCTGAGCCGGGGCCAGGCCCGTGACGCGCTGGCGCTGCTGAATCACCTCACCGCGCTGCACCCGCGCAATTTTCTCGCGCATTACACCCTGGGCAACGCCTGCCGCCTCACGGGGCAGGTTGATACCGCCATCGCCTGCTACCGCAACACCCTGGCCCTGAACCCCGGATTCGCGGCGGCGCATCACGGCCTGGGGCTGGCGCTGCGCCGGGCCGAGCGCGAGCGCGAGGCCGCTGATAATTTCCGCCAGGCGCTCACCGCCGAACCCAACTGGGCCGAGGCGTGGAAAGACCTGGGGCTGGCGCTGGCGATGCTGGGTGAACTGCCGGACGCCGAAGCCGCGCTCAAACGCGCCACCGCCTTGCGGCCGGGCTTCGGGGAGGCGCAGCGCCACCTCGCCGCGATCCGCTGCGACACCCCCACGCAGGCCGAAACCGCCGCCCTGCTGGCCTGCGCCGCCGACCCGCGGCTGCCGCCCGATGAAAAGCTGGAGATTCTCTTCACCCTCGGCCGCCAGGAGGACAAGGCCGGGCAGTATGAGGCCGCCTTCAACCATTTCGCCGCCGCCAACGCCCTGCTGCGCGCCCGGCAGGCCCAGGCCGGCATAGGCTTCGAGCGCGCCCGGCTAGTCCAGGACGTTGATAAACTGGCCTCCACCTTCAGCCCCGCGTTTTTTGTGGCGCAAGGCGGCACCGGCAGCCCTTCCGAGGCCCCGGTCTTCATCGTGGGCATGCCGCGCGCCGGGTCCACCCTGTTTGAGCAGATCGCGGCCAGCCATTCGCAGGTTTTCGGCGCGGGCGAGTGTCTTGGCATCGGCGCGGCCGCCGCGCGCATCGGCTGGGCGCCATCTCCGGCCTGGACCCCCGCCGCCCTGCGCACCGAGGCCGAGACCTATCTGCGCACCCAGCAGAGCAAGGCCGGAACCGCCGCGCGCATCATCGACAAAATGCCCGACAATATTTTCCAGCTTGGCCTTATCTCGGCCCTGTTCCCCCAGGCGCGCATCATCTTCTGCGCCCGAGACCCGCGCGACACCATCCTCTCCTGCTTCTTCCAGCATTTCGCGCAGCCGCTGGCCTACGACACTGACTTGCAGGACTGCGCCTTCCGCCTGCGCGAGGTTGAGCGCCTCACCCGCCACTGGCAGAGCGTGCTGAAGCTGCGCCACATGACGCTCTCCTACGACGCCCTGCTGGCGGCGCCGGAGGCTGAATCGCGGCGCCTCATCAGCTTCCTCGGGCTGGACTGGGAGGCGCAATGCCTGGATTTCCACCAGAGTGCCCGGGCAGTGCGCACCGCCAGCTGGGCGCAGGTGCGCCAGCCGTTGTATCAAAACGCCTCGGGCCGCTGGCGCCACTATGCGGCGCAGCTGAGCGGGGTGGAAATCTAGCCTTTCCCCCAGGTTTACCTTAGCGCGCAGTTTTTGCTTAACTTATACCAGAACAACCGTCCAAAAAGGGAAACCATAAATGCAAGACGTTTTCATCCTTTCCGGCCAGCGCACCGCCATCGGCGATTTCGGCAAAAGCCTGAAGGACATTCCGCCAACCAAGCTGGGTGAAATCGCGATCCGCGCCGCCATCGCCAAGGCTGGCGCCGAAGCGGCTGAAATCCAGAACGTGGTGATGGGCACGGTCATCTACACCGAACCGCGCGACACCTACCTCTCGCGCGTCTCCTCGCTGGATGCGGGGGTCCCGGTGGGCACCCCGGCGATGAACGTCAACCGCCTTTGCGGCTCGGGCCTGCAGGCCATCATCTCCGCCGCGCAGGGCATCATGCTGGGGGACTCCTCGCTGGCCGTCGCTGGCGGGGCTGAATCCATGAGCCGTGGCGGCTATCTGCTGCCCTCCGGCCGCTGGGGCGCGCGCCTTGGCGACGGTCAGATCATCGACATGGTGGTCGGCACCCTCAACGACCCCTTTGGCGGCGGCCATATGGGCATCACCGCTGAAACCGTCGCCACCCGCTATGGTCTCACCCGTGAGATGCAGGATGCATTCGCAGTGGAATCCCACCGCCGCGCCGCGCTCGCCATCGCCGAGGGCCGTTTCAAAGCCCAGATCACCCCGGTGGAACTCGCCTCGCGCAAAGGTGTCACCCTGTTCGAGACCGATGAGCATCCGCGTAGCGAGACCAGCATGGAGAGCCTGGGCGGCCTGAAACCAGCCTTCCAGAAGGGCGGCACTGTCACCCCCGGCAATGCCTCCTCGCTTAACGACGGCGCGGCCGCCGTGGTCCTGGCCTCCGGCGCCGAGGTTGCCCGCCGCAACGCCAAGCCGCTCGCCCGCCTGGTCGCATACGGCCATGCCGGCGTGGAGCCCGGAGTCATGGGCCTCGGCCCCATCCCCGCTTCGCAGATCGCGCTGAAAAAAGCCGGGCTCACCATCGCCGATATCGACGTGATCGAGGCCAATGAAGCCTTCGCCGCCCAGGCCTGCGCCGTCGCTCATGACCTCGGCTTCCCGCCGGAAAAAGTTAACCCCAACGGCGGCGCCGTCGCCCTGGGGCATCCGGTCGGCGCCTCGGGCGCCATCATCACCATCAAGGCCCTTTACGAGCTGCAACGCACCCAGACCCGCTATGCGCTTGTCACCATGTGCATCGGCGGCGGCCAGGGCATCGCCGCGATTTTCGAGCGGGTGTGAAACAAAATCCCCGGTGATGCTTTGTCACCGGGGGGAGTTTTATCCGCGGGCTAAAAACCCGACCAGCCGTTCCGCCTCGTCGACGATCGGGTTGGCGATGGCGGCGGCGCGGCGCGCGCCTGCCTGCAATATCTGGTCGAGATGCGCGGGTTCGGCCAGAAGCTCCTGCGCCCGGGCATTGATCGGCGCCAGATGCGCGATGAGCGCCTCCACCAGTTTTTCCTTGAACGGGCCAAAGCCCGAGCCTGCGAATTCGGCCAATACGGCGGCGGTTTTCTGCCCGGTCATGGCGGCGTAGATACCCACCAGGTTCGCCGCCTCCGCCCGCCCGGCCAGCCCCTCGGCGGTTTCCGGCAAAGGCTCGGGGTCGGTTTTGGCGCGGCGGATTTTCAGGGCGATGGTATCCACATCGTCGGTCAGGTTGATCCGGCTCTGGTCCGAGGTGTCGGATTTGGACATTTTTTTGGCGCCGTCGCGCAGGCTCATCACCCGCGCGGTCTCGGGTAAAATCAGCGGCTCGATGCGCGGAAAAAATTCCACGCCGAAATCATGGTTGAATTTCTCGGCGATGTCGTTTGCCAACTCCAGATGCTGGCGCTGGTCATCGCCCACCGGCACCTGCGTGGCGTGGTAGGCGTGAATATCGGCGGCCATCAAATTCGGGTAGACGAACAGCCCGGTGGAAACCGCCTCGCGGTCTTTACCGGCTTTGTCCTTGAACTGCGTCATCCGGCTGAGCCAGCCGAAGCGCGCGACGCAGTTGAAAATCCAGGCCAGGCGCGCATGCGCGTGCACGGCGGATTGGTGGAAGAGGATGTGCTTATCCGGGTCGATGCCGCAGGCGATCAATATCGCCGCGTTCAGCCGCGTTTGGTCGCGCAGCAGAACAGGATTCTGCGCCACCGTGATGGCGTGCAGGTCGACGAGGCAGAACACGCATTCGTTGCTGTCCTGTAGTTTGACCCAGTTTTGCACGGCGCCGAGGTAGTTGCCGAGATGCGCGATGCCAGTGGGCTGAATGCCGGAGAATATGCGTGCCATGGCGGCTACGTCGCGCGGTTTTTTGCCCCGGTCAACCGGGGGCGGGTTTCGGGCGCCGCCGCTTCAGCAATGCCGCCAGCTCCGAGAGATCAAACGCGCGCAGCAGAATCCCCGAACCGCCATAGGCAACGCCGCCCGCCAGTGTGAGCAGTAAAAATTGCGGAATGGTCGTCTTGCCGTGAGGGAGCACAAAAACCTCCATCGCGAAAAGCGCGCCGGCCATGATCGCCCCGGCCAGCATGAGGCGCGGCACCCGGCGCCGGGCGGCGGCATCGAGCGCGAAATGCCCCCGCCGGTGCAGCAGGAAGAGCAGCACGGCGGCGTTGAAGGCCGATGACAGGCTGGTGGCCAGCGCCGGGCCCACGGCCTTGAGCGGATGCATGAACAGCAGGTTCATGCACAGGTTCAACACCACCGCCGCCACGCCGATCTTCAATGGCGTCACAGTATCCCCGCGCGCGAAAAACCCGGGGGTGAGCACCTTCACCAGCGCGAACACCGGCAGGCCGAGCGCGAAGGCCGCCAGCGAATTCCCCGCCAGCAGCGCGGTATGCTGCGAAAACGCGCCGCGCACGAAGAGCACATCCATCACCTGCCGCCCCGCGACTGAAAGCCCGATGGCGGCGGGCAGGGTGAGCATGAGCACCCCTTCCAGCGCCCGGTTGAGCGCGTTCAGCGCCGCCCCCTCCTCGCGCAGGGCGATGTGGCGGGTGATCGCGGGGAGCAGCGCCGTTCCGGCGGCGGTGCCGATCACCCCCAGCGGCAACTGGTTCACCCGGTCGGCGTAATACAATACAGAGACCGACCCCGCCGGCAGCAGCGTGCCGATGATGATGTCGATGGAGACATTGAGCTGCGTCACCCCCGCCCCCACCAGCCCCGGCGCCATGCGGCGGAACAATGTCCTGATGCGCGGTGTCAGCCTGGGCCGTGGCACGGTGATGCGTATCCCCGCCCGGCGCGCCGCCCAGATGAGCAGAAAAAGCTGCGCGATGCCCGAAACCGTGACCCCCCAGGCCAGCGCATAGCCCGGGTTGGGCGTGTAGCGGCTCAAGCCCAGCATGAAGGCGATGGAAAACACGTTGAAGAGCACCGGCGCTGCGGCGGCGGCGGCAAAACGGTTCATGGCGTTGAGCACGCCCGAGAACAGCGCCGTGAGGCAAACGAAGAACAGATACGGGAACATGATCCGCGTCAGCGCCACCGCCAGCTCAAATTTGGCGTGATTCCCTGAAAACCCCGGGGCGAGCACATACAACAGCCAGGGCGTGAAAATCTCGCCCGCGGCCGTGATGCCGCCCAGCCAGAAGATCATCACCGCCGTCGCCTCCTCGGCGAACCCGGCGGCCGCCGCCACGCCCTCGGTGTGCAGGATGCTGGAGATGGAGGGCACGAAAGCGGCGTTGAACGCCCCTTCGCCAAACAGCCGCCGGAACAGATTGGGCAGCCGCAGCGCCACGAAGAACGCATCGGCCACCGGCCCGGTGCCAAGAATCGCGGCGATGAGAATATCCCGGGCGAAGCCCAGGACGCGGCTCGCCATCGTCCACATCCCAACCGTAAAGGCACCGCGCATCATGAGTTAAGGCCCTATCTGATTAATTCGGCAGGATAAACCCATAGGTGGGATACACCTTGCGGCCCAGCTGGTGCGCCGGCTCATACCACACCCGCACCCGTGTCCAGTCATTGCGCGCTGAAACATCAACCACCGGCTGGCCGTGCTCGATGCGGTGCGGCAGCCAGTTGGATTGCGTGACCAGAATGTTGCGCGGCCCGCGCACCGCCGTGACCACCGCCAGATGCCCCACATCCATGCGGCCATGCGGCGCGAACACCAGAACAGCGCCGCGCGCGGGCCTCTGGCTGCGCGGATACACACCATCGGCCTCGCCCCACCACTCATAGGCGTCGCCATCGAGCTGAATGCCCGAGACCTCGCGCGCATAAGGCACGCAGGTGAGCGGCGTGGGGGTGCCAAAATGGCTGGGCGAGGCCATCCGTGGCCCGGCGCAGGCGGCCAGTGCCAGAAAAACCGCCAGCAACCCAAGCCGCCGGGCCAGCATCATACCGGCGTGAGCTGTGAACCGCGCCAGCGCTGCAGCGTCACGAAGCTCCGCGTATTCTGCCCGCTGGCATCAAACGCCACGCCGAACCCGTTGGCCAGGCCGCCGGCCGGAATATCCACCTTGCGCAGCACGTCGAGCAATTTGTCCGCGCTGCCGCCCTGGGCGTTCAGCGTGTCGAACACCAGTTTCGCGCCAACATAGGCGGTCAGGCTGTCCGCGCCGCGCGGCGGGGTGCCGTATTTCGCCTGATACGCCTGCGCGATCGGCGCCGCCGCCGCGGGATAAAACGGCGCGCCGATGACCAGCGTGCCATCGAACGCCGCGCCCAGCGCATCGGCCGTTTCGCGCAGCATATAGCCATTGCCGCAGCCGATCACCGCGCCAGGCCGCCAGCCCTGCTCCTGCATGGCGAGATAAAACCCAAGCACATCCGCCGGTCCGCCCGCATGCAGCACCAGCTCCACCCCCGCGCGCATGAACCGGCCAACCGGGTCATACAGATCGGTCACATCCTCCGGGTAGCCGATGGCCAGCAGCACGGGGATTTTCGCGTTGCCGAGCGCCGCGATCACCCCTGCCGCAATCGCCCCGCCGGTGGCGCCGGTATTGAACAGCAGGCCAATTTTGCGCCCCGCGAACCGGCTCTGGATGGCGCCCACCGCCAGCCCCCCGATCATGCTGGTCGTAGGCCCGGTGCGGAGCAGGAATTTGAACCCGCGCGCGGTGAGGCCATCGGCCGGGGCGTTGAGCTCAATATAAGGCACCTGCGCCAATTCAGCCGCCGCCGAGCCAGGGTAGGAGAGCGCCGAAGCCCCGGTGCCCAGCACGACTCCGGCGTGGCCGCCGCCAATCACCCCGTTCACCGCCGCCGCCACATGGCTTTGGTCCACGGCATCCGCCGCCACCAGCGCCACTTCTTTCCCCGCGATGCCGCCCGCCGCGTTCACCGCCCCGGCGGCGAGATGTATGCCGCGCAGGCATTCATCCCCGATCAACGAGAGATCGCCCGAGAGCGGCAGCACAACGCCGGTCACCGCCGGGGCAGGGGGCTGTGCCTGCGGCGCGGCGGCTCTGGCGCGGCCTGCTATGAGGCTGGTAGAGAGGCTGGCGAGCAGAAATCGGCGGGTGAGGTATGACATCGCCGCTAAACTCGCATTTGGCACCAAACCCGGCAAGGTGATGCAGATGACCCAACTTCCCGACAGCATGCGCTATATCGAAATTGCCGCCCCCGGCGGGCCGGAGGTTATGCGCATCGGCCGCTGCGCGCTGCCCGTGCCCGGGCCCGGCGATGTACTCATCCGCGTCGCCGCCGCCGGGGTTAACCGGCCGGATGTGCAGCAGCGCAAGGGGCTGTACCCGCCGCCGCCCGGCGCCAGCCCGATTCTGGGGCTCGAGGCGGCTGGCGAGGTTGTGGCGCTGGGGGCGATGGCCAGCGGCTTCTACCCCGGCCACAAGGTCACGGCCTTGTGCAACGGCGGCGCCTACGCCGAATATGTCGCGGTGCCCGCCGGGCAATGCCTGCCCTGGCCGCACGGCTTCACCGCGTTGCAGGCCGCCGCCCTGCCGGAGAATTATTTCACCGTCTGGGCCAATTTGTTTGACATGGGGCATCTCAGCGCGGGCGAGACCCTGCTGGTTCATGGCGGCACCTCGGGCATCGGCCTCACCGCCATCCAGCTTGCCCTGGCGAGCGGCGCCAAGGTTTTCGCCACCGCCGGCTCGGCGGAAAAATGCGCCGCCATCGAGGCGTTCGGCGCCACCGCCATCAACTACCGCACCCAGGATTTCGTCGAGATCATCGCCACCCTGACCGATAATCGCGGCGTCGATGTGGTGCTCGATATCGTGGGCGCCCCCTACACGCAGCGCAATTTCAAATGCCTGGCCCTGCGCGGGCGGCTTTTGCAGGTTGCCTTCATGCAGGGCAGCAAGGCGGAGGGGCTGGACCTGCTGCCGATCATGACCAAGCGCCTCACCTATACCGGCTCGACCATGCGCCCGCGCACCACGGAGGAAAAAACCGCCATCGCCGCCGCGTTGAAGCGCAAGGTCTGGCCGTGGCTGGAGGCGGGCAAGGTTGTCCCCGTCATAGACAAGGTGTTCTCCCTGGAAGACGCCCCCGCCGCTCATGCGCTGATGGAAAGCAGCACGCATATCGGCAAGATCATGCTCGACCTTGCCGGTTGAAACCCTGATCGGCCCGGCTGGCGAGGTGCTGCACCAGCTCGGCCAGCCGGCCTCCTCGCTCCCGGCGGTGAGCAAGCGCGACCTGGAGCAGGCGCTGGAGGCGGCGCATGGCCGGTTGAAGAGGGCACCGGCACGCGGTTTTCGCTTTCTGGCCCCGCCCGCCCCGCCGGTGGAGTTGATACTGGCCGACGCTGACGCCGCCGCCTGGGCCGTCGCGGTGGAGCAAACCGCGGGGCTGGATACGCCGCACGGCGTTTCCCTCTGCCTGCGCCTGCTGGCCCTGGTGGCGCTGCTGGCCGATGCCGCCTGGGTGCGCCCCTGGCTGGCGCGGGGCGGCGAGGGCATTGAGATCCACCCGCAACTGCTGCGCGCCGCCGCCCTGGTGCCGCTCAATACGGCCGGGGGTTTTGACGAAACGGCCCTGCGCGCTCTATTGCCCCACACACAAGCCCGGGGTGCAAACATATGATGAAATTCCTGATGGCCGTTCTGGCCTGCGGCGCGCTCGCCGCCTGCGCGCCAGTCCAGCCGGAAAGCCAGGCCCAGCAGGCCGACGATGCGGCCTGCACCGCCCAGGCCGATGCCGCCTATAACGCCAGCACGCTCGATGAGCAGGCCCGCCCCTCGCAGAACGGGCTGCTATACGGCGCGATGCCGACGCACGTGTTCGATGGCGAGAAGCTTGGCGCCGAGCATGACCGCCAAAGCCAGATAAGCGATTGCGAGCGCAACGGCGGCAACAGCGGCCCCGATGGGCTGAACGGCGCCCCGGCCGTGGTGCCGCACATCATCAACCCCTGAATTTTTTGAAAAAAGGAACCTATCATGAGCCGCATAATCCGCACCGATGCCAATCCGGTCCTGTCCAAGGCCCTGGAGTACCATGGCTTTGTCTACACCCAGGGCGTGGTCGCTTCCGATCCGAGCCAGGACATCACAGCCCAGACCAAGGATGTTCTGGCGCAGATCGATTCCCTGTTGGAAATTCATGGTACGGATAATACCCGCCTGCTCCAGGCGCATATCTGGCTCAAGAATATGGCAGACCGCGAAGCCATGAATAAAGTCTGGACCGCCTGGCTGCCCGAAGGCGCCGCGCCCGTCCGCGCCTGCGTGCAGGCTGTTCTGGCCGACCCCGGCTATCTGGTCGAGATCATGATCACCGCCTGCCGTTAAACCGCAAATCAGTTTTTTTGTTATAAGATTGAAGCGGTTACGCTTCGATCATGGAGTCGCGGCCGCCTCTTGAAACGGGCGGCCGTATTTCATGGGACGAAAAAAACATAACCAAAAACTCAAATAGGAATGTTGTCTTAACTTGTTTCCGCTCATCATCGGCAAATGACGATTTTGTCACTATGTTGCATTTTTGCCGCAATTTCGTATTGCGCTTAACGCATTCCACCCGTAGCCCCTTAGCATGACATATTGGCGCAACGGCAATCTGGGGCGGAGTATTTGATGGCCGGCAAAAGCAAGTTCAGCGGATTTGGGGCAAAAGCCCGCTTGATTCTGCTCGGCGCGGCACTGGCCGGCGCATCGTTCCTCGGCACCACCGCTGCTCACGCAACCACCCATCATTATGTTCATCACACCGCGCCGCACATAGCCTCGGCCCATAGCCACCTGCGCAGCCATGTCCGCCTTGCCAGCCGCCACCATTACACCTCGGCCCATCTGAAAACCGCGGCATACCATCCGCATTACGCCCACAACCGCGTCGCGCGCTATCATCATTCGGGCCTGCAATGCGTCCCCTATGCGCGCGAAGTTTCGCATATCGACCTGACCGGCAACGCCTTTCTCTGGTGGGCCGAGGCGGCCGGCCGTTACGCGCGGGGCGATACCCCGGTTGAAGGCGCGGTGCTGAACTTCCGCGCCATCGGCCGCATGCCGCTCGGCCATGTCGCCGTTGTCACCGGCGTTATCGACAGCCGCACCATCCTCGTCACCCAGGCCAACTGGGTCCGCGGCACCATCACCAATGATGTCACGATGCAGGACGTATCCCCGAATAACGACTGGTCCCAGGTTCAGGTGGAACTGGGCGACAGCAGCACCTGGGGCGCCGCCTACCCGACCTATGGCTTCATTTACAACAAACCGGCGGCCAGCACGGTTATTGCAGCCAACGGCCAGGGCAGCGAAGTCGCGGAAGCTCCCAGCGTTCAGCCTGTCAGCACCGACGCTCCGAACCGCAACCTGCAATAATCTGTGTTTAAGGCGGGCGCCGGTCACGCCGCGGCAACAGGCGGGCTTCAGCCCTGCTTTAAAATCGCCATCATCAATTGCTCGAACTCCTCAACGCTGAGCGTTTCGGCGCGCCGGGCCGGGTCTATGCCCGCTGCGTCCAGAAGTGCGATGCCGCCGATCCCCTTTAACGCCCCGCGCAGCATTTTGCGCCGCTGGCCAAAGGCGGCGGCGGTAAGCTTCTCCATGGCCTGGATCTGGCGCCTCGGCGGCTGATTGGGTTTTGGCACCAGCCGGATCAGGGCGGAGTCCACCTTTGGCGGCGGCGCGAAGGCGCTGGCCGGAATCTGCATGACGATCGCCACATCGCACAGCCATTGCGCCAACACGGAGATCCGCCCGTAGGCCGGGGTGTTGGGCGCGGCGCAGATGCGTTGCGCCACCTCGAGCTGGAACATCAGCGTGAACGACTGATATTGCGCCGCCTGCATCAGCCATGAGATCAACAGCGGCGTGCCGATATTGTAGGGCAGGTTGGCGACGATGGCGCGCGGTGCCGGCACCAGCGCGGGCAGATCGGCCTTCATCGCATCGGCCTGGAGAATCGTGAGCCGGCCCTGTGCGGATTCCGCCAGGGCTTTGATCGCGGCCACCGCGCGCGGGTCAAATTCAATGGCGGTGACATGGCGCGCCCCGGTTGCCAGCAGCGCGCGGGTCAGCCCGCCAGGCCCGGGGCCGATCTCGATGACATTGACCCCCGCCAGCGGCTCCGCCCGCGCCGCGATGCTGGCCAGCAGGTTCGGGTCGAGCAAAAAATGCTGCCCCAGCGATTTATCCGCCCGCAGATCGTAGGTTTTTATGACCTCGCGGAGTGGGGGAGGCAAAATTTCATTCGGCATGGCGCTTGTTAGCCGAGGCGGGACCGTGGCAACAGGGGGATGTGAGCCAGCAAACAACGAAACCGCCGTCACTACGGCCAATTGGCGACTGGGTGATGCACGCGCCGCAGATATTGCGCGCGCTGGTGCGCGCCGACGAGATATGGCTGGCGATTTTGTCGGCCGCCGTAGGGGTGCTCAGCGGGGTGGGCGTGGTCATTATCAACGCCATCACGCAGATCATGCACGAGCGGCTGTTCGCGCTGCCCTCGGGGCAGGGGCTTTCGGAATCCGTGCACATCGCGCCGCTGCGGGCTTTTCTGGTGCCGGTGCTGGGCGGCACGGTTCTGGGTGTCAGCATGTGGGCGCTGGCCCGCCTGCGCCCGCGTAATCTGGTGGACCCGGTGGAGGCCAACGCGCTCTACGGCGGGCGGGTTTCGCTCAATGACAGCCTGATCGTGGCGGCGCAGACCGCCTGGTCCAACGGCGTGGGCGCCTCGGTCGGCATGGAGGCGGGCTATGCCCAGCTGGGTGCTGGCATCGCCTCCCGGCTGGGGCGCAGTTTCCGGCTGCGGCGTAATGATTTGCGGGTGCTGGTCGGCTGCGGCACGGCCGCGGCCATCGGCGGCGCCTTCAACGCCCCCTTGTGCGGCGCCTTTTACGGCATCGAGCTGATCATCGGCATATATTCGATTGCGACGCTGCCCTTCGTGGTGATCGCCGCCCTGGCGGGCACGCTCACGGTGCAGATCATCTCCGGTGGCACCGCGCCCTTGCTGGTGACCCTGCCGGCCGATGTGCCAAACGCCGCCTATGCCGCCGTGTTGGTCGAGGGGGTAGCCTGTGGACTGGCCGGCATTGCCATCATGCGCGGTGTCACCGCCATTGAGGGCTTGTTCCGCCGCTCGGGCATTCCGCTCTGGGCGCGCCCCGTTCTGGGCGGGGCGGTGGCCGGCCTGCTTGGCTGCATCACGCCTAAAGCCATGTCCTCGGGCCATTCCGCTCTGCATGCCGACATCAACATCGCCTATCCGTTTCTCGCCGTGCTTGGGTTTCTGCTCATAAAATCGGTCGCCTCGGCATTTTCCATCGGTTCGGGCTTTCGCGGCGGCCTGTTTTTCGCCTCGCTGTTTCTGGGCGCGCTGTTCGGCAAGGTTTTTGCCGGGGTGCTCACCGTGCTGCCCTTTGTCACCCCCATGCCGAGCGGCTTCTATGCCGTGGTCGGCATGAGCGCCCTGGCCGTGGCTGTTGTCGGCGGGCCGATGACGATGACCTTTCTGGCGCTGGAGAGTACGCAGAACTTTGGCGTCACCATGGCGGTGCTGGCCGCCTCCATCGTCTCGGCGATAACCGTGCGCCGCCTGTTTGGCTACTCCTTCGCCACCTGGCGCTTCCACCTGCGCGGCGAACAAATCCGCAGCGCCGTGGATGTCGGCTGGATCCAGTCCCTCACCGTCGGGCGCATGATGCGCCGCGCCACGGCGATGGTGCATCAAGGCATGACCCTGGTGTCGTTTCGCGCCGAGGTGCCGCTTGGCTCCACCCAGCGCGTGATCGTGACCGACGCCGAGGCCGCCTACGCCGGCATTGCCTATCCGGCGGAGGCCTTCGCGATTACCGGCGAAGGGCGCACGGTGCGCGATATTTTGCACCATCAGGAACATTTCCTGCTGCCCGCGATGACGGTGAAGGAAGCACTGGCGGCCTTCGAGGCGGCGGAAGCCGATGCGCTGGCCGTGCTGGACGGGCCGGACACCCGCAATGTGCTGGGGCTGCTGACCGAGCAATATGCCTTGCGCCGCTATAACGAGGAGCTGGACCGCAGGCGGCGCGAAATGTCCGGCGAGTAGAGGTTAGGGCGATATCCGGCGCGCAAGGCGCTGCAACGGCCGGTCATATAAAAACGTAACCAGCGCACTCGCGATGAGCGATGCGGCCATGAAAGCCACGAATACGGTGAGGGGGCTGAACATATGCTTGTCGCCCGGGTGCTCATAGATGAACGCGCTGCCCAGAAACAGGACCGAGGGGTGGATGATATAAAACGGGTATGACATGGCGCCAAGCCGGGTGAGGCGTTGGTTCAGGCGCAGATGCCCGCCACGCTCCAACGCCGCCAGGCTGACGATGATTGCGGCAAAGCTGGCGGCGACCAGCGGCGTGCGCTCCAGGCTTGGGTAGGCAAAACCCCAGGCATCCATCTGTGTAAGCAGCATGAGGGCGGCGCTTGCCCCGCCCAGGAGCAACCACAGCCAGCGATGGTGCAACCGCAGCCGGAAAAAGGTAGCACCCGCCCCTAGCCCGGCAAAGAACATGATCTCGTGCACGCCAAAAAAATGCCATGCCACCGCATGGGGCAGCCGTAGGATGAAGCCCATGGGCTTCATCGGCTGGTACACATGCCAGGCGGCAAGAAATATCCATGCGCCAAGAATATAGCGCCCCACGCGCGGGAGCAGGGCCAGCGCGAACATCAGATAGAACGCGATTTCAAAACGCAGGCTCCAGGCCGGCGGGATCAGTTCGCGGAAGCTGTTGTTGCGGGTGAATGGGGCGAGGGTGAATATCTGCGCCAGATAACCGGGGGTGCAGGTGGGCCATAAAAAAAACAGCGGAATGGCGAGCGAGAGCCAATAAACCGGGTAGATGCGCCAGAACCGCCGCCATGCGAACCGGGGCAGCCGGTTCAATTGCCCAAAATCCTGCCGGTGCGCGGTATAGATCACGAACCCGCTGAGCACGAAGAAGAACAATACCGAGGTGATCGGCGGCAGATCAAATCCACCAAGCACCGGATTGGGGCTGAGCGAGGCGGTGAAGCTGACAATATGGTCGGTCCCGACACAAAGGGCCGCGGCAAAACGGGCAACTTCGAGGCTGACGAGCTTGTCGGGGCGCTTGGCCGCGGGATCGTTCATGACAGACGCGATTCGTTTGACCGGCGGCTCATACCGTGGCTGATGCGGGCTTGGCGCCGGTACTGTCAAGCATGGCCGCTGGCCGCCGGGCCGAGGCGGCCGTTTTTCCGGGTGCCGGAACGATTCGAAGAGACAATGTACATAAACTTGTGCTTAATTTTTAAAAATAAAATAATATCCAAAAATAAACATCGTTAGGTTGTGCTAAATTTACGGTTTCGAAGGTGTATCTTCTCGAAAAAGTGATTAGCGTAATGGAGTTGTCATAGAAATTAACTAAAGATTGTACTTGCCAGCGCTGCACTGCAGCGGTAAGAAAATTTCGAAGTGATTAAATCAGGGGTAGTGTTATGTCAGCAGTCGTTTCAAGTACAGTAGGCTTAACAGTCGGCGGGTCCCCCAATTTGGCGGTTGGTATCGTTACCGTTCCGTCAGCCTTCAGCCCCGTGGGTGCGGGCAGCGGCGTCAACAGCCTTCTGCAGGCATACCTCAACGGTATCAGCAGCTCAATTTCCAGCTCCGTTCCGGGCGGAACCCCGGTTGTCGGCCTGATCAACAACGATCTCACGGCTGGTTCAGTTTATACCGTTTCCGGCTCCAGCGGTAAGTTTTTCGAGGAATTCACGAACACTGACTCGGTCGGCGGTATTTCGACGGTTAACGCCGCGCCTTACCCGGGTCTGGCTGTTGCCGCTAACGTGACGAACCTGCTCGTGGAAGTTCCCGGCAGGTCGGTGGTTACCGGCAACGGGAATACGTCCCTGGCTCTGTTCGGCGCCACCAGCAACGTTGTGTATACGGATACAAATGGTGGCACCACGGGTGCGGCGGATTCCATTTTCGCCGCTGGCGGCAGAGATGTTATCAGCGCCTACGGCACGAACGTTAATCCGAATTCGTCCTACGACATCGTGCTTTCGGGCGGCGGCACGTCCCAGGCGGGCGCCGGCAAGGACACTGTTAACGTCGGCGCGGCTTTCGATACCGTTACCGCTGATGGCAATTCGACGGCGACTGTCTATGTTTATGGCGGCGCCACGACCGTTAACGCGAACGACTCCTCCACCGTCGCCGTGCAGTTCGCCCAGAACGCTGGCGGTACGCTGGACTTCATCAATAACAGCTCCAATGCCGCAACCGTCTTTTCCGGCAACTATGGCGTCGGGAAGTTCGCTCCTAACTCCGTGACGGCTTACGGCGGCGCGGGTGGTGGTTACTATGTCGGCGGCCGCGCGGGCAGCAACTCGCTGGTTGGCGGTTCCGGCGCGGTGACCCTGCAGGCAGCTGGCGCGGGTGACTACCTCCAGGGCAATTCATCAGTTGGTAACTTGATGTTCGCCTATCAGGGCAGCGAAACTCTTATCGGCAGTGCCACTTCATCGAACAACACCTTCCAGCTTGGCCTGGCATATACCGGCAGCACGGGTGCGGTGGTTGCCAACGCCGTTGTGTCCACCGCGGGCAGCGGGCAGCAGGCCTTCATTCTGGGCAGCTCCTCCAGCAGCACGCTGACCGGCTCGAACTCAAGCGTTTCCGGCACGAACAATTTGTATATCTTCGTGAGCAACGCCGCGACCACCGTTAACGGTACGAGCAACTATCTGATCACGGATTTCAGCTCGGCCAACAGCTCGATCTACCTGAACGATACCATATACGGTTCGACCAATACACTGGGCATCTTCTCGATGGCCGATTCGACCGCCCCTGGCTTCAGCGGCGCTGTCATTACCCTGACCGATGGTTCGACCATCAAACTCTCCGGCGTGACGGCCGCCTCGCTTACCACAGTGGCTGGCTCCACTGGCGCCAATAGCATCGTGATCACCTGAATTTAAGCTTCCGGGCTCAAAAAAACCTGCGCGGCGCAAGCCTCGCAGGTTTTTTATTGCCTGGGTGAATACCCGATCAGATTGGTTCGGTAGGGCCAGGTAATCGGCAGATACGTGAACGCCCAGCGGACATCGTCACCCCTCCGGCGTAAAATTCAGCGCCACGCCATTAATGCAATAGCGTAACCCGGTCGGCGCCGGGCCATCCTCAAACACATGGCCAAGATGCCCGCCGCAACGGCTGCAATGTGCCTCAATCCTTATCATACCGTATTTGCGGTCAACCGAGGTCGCCACCGCGCCGGGAACCGGGTCGTTAAAACTGGGCCAGCCGGTGCCGCTTTCAAACTTCGTAACCGCAACGAACAAATCCTGCCCACACCCCGCGCAGGAAAACCGGCCCGCCCGCTTCTCCTGGTTCAGCGCGCAACTGCCAGGGCGCTCGGTGCCGTGGCCACGCAAAACCTCATACTGCTCCGGGCTAAGAATCTCACGCCACTCGGCTTCCGTGTGGCTGACGGGAAAACTGGGCTCAACAGGCAAGGTCATGCTTATCTCCTACTTTATGGCGCGGGCCGGGCGGAATTTTCCCACATTGCGGCCTTGGCACACTATATAAGTGCCAATCGTCCAGACCCCAAGATAAAGCAGGTTTCCATGTCAGGATCACGAACAAGCCGCCATCCTTGGCGCCTCTTCCCGGCCTTCCTCGCCGTTGGTCTTGCCCAGGCGATCGCCGGGGCTGCTTTTGCCAGCCCGGCGGTGCCGCCTCCCGCCTATGACCCGCCAAACCCCGCCGGGGTTGAAACCGCGACGCTTTCAGGCGGCTGCTTCTGGGGGATGCAGGGTGTGTTTGAGCATGTGAGGGGCGTTATTCATGTTTATTCCGGCTATACAGGCGGCGGCGCCGGCACCGCGCAATACGAGACCGTCAGCACCGGCCTGACCGGACATGCCGAATCCGTACAGATTATTTTCAATCCGAAAATCATCTCCTACGGTAAAATCCTGCAAATTGACTTCGCCGTCGCGTCGGACCCCACGGAGCTGAACTACCAGGGGCCGGATAGCGGAACGCAGTATCGTTCGGAGATTTGGTACGCCTCACCCGAACAGCAAAAAATCGCCAGCCTTTATCTCGATCAACTCACGAAGGCGCATATTTTCCCGGCCCCTATCGTGGTCCGGCTGGCTCCGGCCATGCCCTTCTACCAGGCCGAGGCGTATCATCAGGATTTTTTGGTTCGCCACCCGCATTACCCCTACATCGCCATCAACGACATTCCCAAGGTGCGGGCACTGCAAACAACCTTCCCGGCGTTCTACCAGGCGGTGCCGGTCACGGTCTTCCCGGCAAATTAGCGCGCTCCGCTCAGGAGGCCTTGATCTCGGTTTTAGCCGCGTCAGTTGCCGGAATGCTCATCCGGCGCCAACGCTCGATCGTCGCCTCAAGGCTTGGTTTGCCGTTGCTCAATGAAGCCGCGATCAACCGGTCAATCACGGCATGGCGCAGGTCAGCTTCGGTCTTCAGCATATTCACGGGCATTTTTATTCTCCGTCGTCAGGATCATGGATCAATCATCCATGTGAACAAGTTGGCTTGCGACCAAGGCACGAATAAGGCGGCGCGCTGATTTGATTGTGGCGAAAAAAATTTGTGCTTCGCGGAAAAAACTATGCCCGAATGCGCCGAATCGTCCTGTTAAAGTATTATGCATTTGTTATAGACAAGCGGGCTTCAGCTTCCGGGAATCGCATGGCGCAGCGGATCAGATTTAGACTTCTTGGCGCGGCGTGCGGTGTCATATTGCTTGCGGGCTGCGCTGATGTGCCTGGCCAAACCGCGCAAAGCGGGTCAACCGTCCCCTTGCTCAGCGCCGGCAATCTGGTTGGCGCCACCCCCGCGACGCTTGATGCCGCTTTTGGCCACCCGGCGCTGCTCCGGGTCGATGGCCCGGCTCAGGTCTGGCTCTACCATTCCCCGGTCTGCGGCCTCAATCTCATCCTCTACCCCGATGCGTCCGGTATTCCCCATGTCGCCACCGCCGTGCCCGATAATGGAGATGCCACCCGGTGCACACTCAGCCTGGAACACCCCACCACAGCCGCGGCACTGGAGCCCCCCGCCGCCTCCTGATAGGTTGTCCTCAACAGAGAATTGAGGATCACATGGCCGGCTTGAAAATCGCAGTGCAGATGGACCCGATGCACAGCATCGATATCACGGGCGACTCCAGTTTTGCCTTGATGCTGGAAGCGCAAAAGCGCGGCCATGCGCTCTGGCACTATGAAGTCCACCACATGTGGCTGAATGGCGCCACGCTCCAGGCCCGCGTGCGGCCTGTCACGGTCCAAAACGTCGCCGGCAAACACTATGAATTCGGCCCCGAAAAAACCGTGAACCTGGCGGAGATGGACGTGGTGCTGATGCGCCAGGACCCGCCGTTCGACATGGCCTATATCACCGCCACGCATCTGCTGGAGCACATCCACCCCAAAACCCTGGTGGTGAACAACCCCGCCGCCGTGCGCAACGCTCCTGAGAAGCTGCTGGTGACCCATTTTCCAGACCTGATGCCCCCCACCCTCATCGCCTGGGACCGGGGGGCGATCAAGGATTTCCGCAAGCTGCATGGCGACATCATCGTCAAGCCGCTGTTCGGCAATGGCGGCATCGGCGTCTTCCGCCTCAAGTCGGACGATGAAAACCTCGGCTCCCTGCTGGACATGTTCTTCGCCGCCTCCCGCGAGCCGCTGATGGTCCAGCGCTACGAGCCGGCTGTCCGCCAGGGCGACAAACGCATCATCCTGATTGACGGCGAACCTTTGGGCGCCCTCAACCGAGTCCCCGCCGAGGGCGACAGCCGCTCCAACATGCACGCCGGCGGCCGCCCGGAACCCACCAAACTCACCCCCCGCGAGCGGGAAATCTGCGCCCGCATCGCGCCCACGCTGAAACGGGAAGGTCTGCTTTTCACCGGCATCGATGTCATCGGCGGCTACCTCACCGAAATTAACGTCACCTCCCCAACCGGCCTGCAACAAATCTCCCGCTTTGACGGTGTTAATCTCGCCGCGGCCATCTGGGACAAAATCGAGGCGATGCGGGCCTGAGGCTGTCATTGAATTGTAGCAGACGAGACGCTGGCGGGTTTGCTAGACGGGTCGGAGATTCTGAGAGGTTGTTTGATGTTGCTTACACGCCGGCGGTTTATTTCCTCCTCGGTTGCCCTGGGGGCGGGCTCGGCGTTCGGCGTGGGGCCCGCGCTGGCGGACCCGGCAGCCCTCAACTGCGTGCTCATCGGCGACTGGGGCCGCAATGGGCATGACGATCAGCGCGCCGTCGCCGTGCAGATGGGCAAAACGGCCGCCGCCATAGGCGCCAAATTCACCGTCTCGGTCGGCGATAATTTTTATGAGGACGGTGTCACCGCCGTCGATGACCCGCAGTGGGAGAGTTCTTTCGAGAAGATCTACACCGCCCCATCGCTTCAGAGCCCCTGGAAGGTCATTCTCGGCAACCATGACTACCGCGGCAACGTGCAGGCGCAGCTTGACTACAGCGCCAGGAGCCACCGCTGGCAGCTGCCCGCGCGCTATTACATGGAAACGCAGACCCTGCCGGATGGCGCGCGCGCTGATTTCTTCTATCTGGACACTTCGCCGTTCATCAAAAAATACCTCGGCTCGAAGGTGAAAATCGAAGGCCAGGATTCTCAGGCCCAGCTCGACTGGCTGGATAGCGCCCTGGGCGCCTCCACCGCGCATTGGAAAATCGTTGTCGGCCATCACCCCATCTACACCGCGCTGGACGATGGCGACGGCGAGGATCACGATCAGCCTGACCTCATCGCGCGGCTCGACCCGGTGCTGATGAAGCATGATGTGCCGCTCTACATTTGCGGGCATGACCATTGCCTGCAATCAGTCGCGATGAACGGCACCACCTATGTCGTCACCGGCGCCGGTTCGCAGACCTACACCCCCCGCGCGGCCATTCGCGGCGGCTTCGCCTCCGGGGCGCATGGTTTCATGACCCTGCATATCACCGCCGGCAAGCTGCAATATGCCCTGGTGGATATGACCGGCAAATCGCTCTACGCCGGGATTATAACCCCGGCCTGATCCGCCGCGCGGCTGGTGCGGTCATGGGCGTTGCATTATGACAACCGCGCGCACCATTTTGCCGCGAGGAAGGCAACACCATGGCACCTGACCCCCACCAGCCCCCCGCCCCCCTGCGCGGCGTTTATCTCTTGCGCCCCTTCGCGGCCGCTCAATCGCGCGGCTACCTGAAAATCGGGCTACAGAAGGCGGGCGCGCAACCGCGTGAGTGGCTCCTCCCCGTGGGCCTGGGGTTAAATTTTTTCGTGGACCCGGAGCAGACCGGCGTGACCCTCTCGTTTGCCCCGGGTGAGGCGGCGCTTGAGCGTGTTGGCCGGGGCACGGCGATGCTGGCACGCCTCCGCCGGCGCTTTAAAACTCTGAGCCTGGGCGTGTTGAATTTTGACGGTGTGAAGATTTTTCCGGCCGGGAGCAAGCGGCAATACAAAACATATTGCAAACATGTGCGCTTCGCCCGCATCTCCCAAACGCCGCCGGATGGGGATATCATGCGCGAGCACCCGGAGCTGATAACGGGCTGGCCGCCAGCCGCACCCGCTGGCGCGCCCGCCACCATCACCCCCACCCCGCGCATCGCCGTGGCGCTGCACCTCCACTACGCTGATTTATGGTCAGAGATTGCAACCTTGCTCGGGCGGTGGAGCCTGCCCTTCACGTTGTTCCTGACAATTACGAGTGAAAATAAAGACTTAACCAGCCGCGTGACCGCCGCCTTTCCTGGCGCCATCGTCCGAATCGTCGAGAATTCCGGCCGCGACGTGCGCCCCTTTCTGTTGCTCCTTGAGGAGGGCGCCTTCGACGGATTTGATTTCGTCTGCAAAATCCATGGCAAAAAATCGGTCAGCCATGGCCGCGTGCTGATTTTTGGCGACATCTGGCGCCGCGCAACATTCCTTGACCTCATCGCCACCGGCGCTCAGCTACATAAAATCATCCGATTGTTTCAGGATGATCCAAAAATCGGAATTGCCGGGCCCGCCCGTTTCTTCATTGTTTCAGACAGCGCGGCGCCGCGCGATCTGCTTGGGAACAATCGCCCAGTGGTGGAAGAAATTGCGGCGCGCATGGGCGCCCCCATTCAAGGCGATACGTTTGATTTTTTCGAAGGCACGATGTTCTGGGCAAGGCCGCAAGCTCTGGAGCCACTTCGGCGTTTGCAACTGTCTGCGGCTTTCCAAACTTCCGATGCAGGACGCGGCAACGGCGCGCTCGAACATGCCCTGGAACGTCTTTTCAACCATGCGGCGCGCGCAGCGGGCTTTCGCGCTGAACAAGTCACGGGGACGATTATATAATGTCCGGACTCATGGCGTGTTATTACAAATGGCGGCAACGCAAATCATACCTCGTTGAAGGCGGCAAGAGGGCTCTTATTCTGGCCTGGTCGCATTCCAGCAATACGGTAATCTCCCTGGCCGGATCACTTGCCAGCGGGCTCATCGCGAATGATATCGATGTTACGATATTGAACCTGAGTGACAAAAGCCAAAGGAGGAAACTGGGCTTTTTTCATAGAAGATTTTTTGATCAGGTTTTTCTGATGGGGTCGGTACCGCTCAGGTACAAATGCAATGGAATGCCGATTGTTGATTATTTCGAATCAGACATTTATTTCTGGGTTCTGGACCCGATTATCTATGATTTTGATTCAACATCGAAAACGCGTGATTATTTTAATAAGGTCCGGCACTCCGAGCGGTTATATTGCCTGTTTCCTGACCGCTCATATATGAAATTCGTTGAGAGCTGGATCGGAGACAGGTGCATATATTTCCCATTTGCGGGAAATTTTAACCGCGAAGATGGCAGGCAAAATCGTGATAATCCCGATGACGAGAAGCGATCGGAAATTGTGGTTCTGGCGAACATCGGGCAGGAATTGAATGTCCATGCATCGCAAACTCTTCAGGAAATAATTGATATTCTCGATCCCTTTGGACTGGACGGACGCCGTAAGGCAAGTTTGGCGAAACATGTCATGAATGATGAGATACATTCAAACGTCGCCATATCGGTTAAAAATTTTATGCAGATACCGTTTCAGGAAATGTATGATCCCCGGATCATCAGCCTCCTTACGGCGATCGACGCTTCAGAGAAACGCCGCCGCCGTATTCAGATCGTTGATTCGATTAAATCTCTGAAAATTGATATCATTGGCGCCGGGTGGCAGAAAATACTCGGAGACCGGCCAAACATAACATATTCGGCAAAGCCGGTGCGGCATGATTTTCTGGCCGATCTTTTTGCCGATTATAAGGTCCTTCTCGATTTTTCCCCGAATTGGGACCATGGGTTTAACGATCGTGTTATTACCAGCATCGCCGCCGGTTGCCGCGTCGTGACATCGCAAAACGCCGCCATTACGGAACTTGGTGATGCTTCAACGCTTGTTTCCACCTATACGATGGTGCATCCCCAGCCAGAAGCTGAACTCGCAAAGGCATTGAATGCGCCAACCATTGATGAAAATCTGATTTCGCGCATCAAGCAAGACCACAACTGGGACGGGCGGCTACGGCAATTGCTCGCGTAAAAATTTGAGGTTGGGTGGTTGAACGAATTACCCTGGCCGCCTCGCGGTCATGGCAAGGCTTTCCCCCCGTTCCGGGGTACGAAAAGCGGCTTTATCCGCGGCGCGCGCCTGTTTTTTTCCGTCTATTTCCCACCCTGGCGGCGATTCTGTTTGCTGCGGGTTTAGACCCTGTTGCATTGCCAGGCTTTGCCGGAAATACGATTCAGCCACCGCCTCTGCGGGAAGCATTTTGATATCGATGAAGCCTGCTTCATGCAAAACCCGGGTCAGGCTTTTGCATGTGTATAAACATAAATGCCGTGGTGTTTCCAAGCCGCGCCAAAATTCGCCGAACAGTGAGAGGCCGATGGCATTCAGATTTGGCTGGGACAGCCAAACACGCCCGCCGGGCCGCAACAGGCTGAGAATCTCGGCGGCTGCCTCTCGCGGCCTGTGCAAATGCTCGAAGACGTGATTGAGAAAGATATAATCGAACGAACTCTTCGGAAGGCCGGAGTCAGGCAAGAGGCCTAATCGCACATCCAACCCCGCCGCGAGCCCGCGCTTTACAGCATCTCCGTCAGGCTCAAGCCCCACCGCGGCATATCCCAGATCGCGTGCCGTCAACAAAAAGCTGCCGTTGCCGCATCCGATATCCAGCACCATCGCATCCTTGCGTGATGGTGCGGGAAGATGCCTGATGGCGTAGTCGGCTCTTGAAGCCTTCGCATGGTCAAGCTTGAAAATGAATTTGCCGAACGGCCATGCCCCGGGAAAATCATAGCCATAATGCGCGTTGTAGTAGCCCATCTGCCGGCGGATTTTTATCCGCTTGCGGCGGTCTGAAATCGCGCTGCGGGGTTGCTTATGGGTGTAATAATTCTGGTAGGCGCGGCCGATCGAGTTTTCACTTGGCCGGGGGTCGAGATAGGCTGCCTCGCAGCCAAGGCAACGCCACATCGTCCAGGTTCCAGGCGCGACCTGAAAGGCGAGGTCGCGGAGTCCGGCAAAAAGCTGCGAGCGGTGTTCACCGCCGCAGGCGGGGCATTTGCCGAGCCATTCGAGGTCTTGTTCAGGCCAATTTTCGCTGGAGTTCATCATCGTCCAAAATCCATTATCGTGGTGCAGCGGGTTATTAGCTTTGCCGCATGAGGCTTTTCATAAGATGGCCAAAAGTTTTTTCTATTCGTTTCAGTAAACTTTTTATTCGAAAAACGATGATGCGTCGATCGGGCCTGCACTGGTATCCAACAATAATTTGCGCGCAAGTTGTCTGCAACAACCGGGGGCGAAGCGCATGATTCCATTTCTTTTCAAACGCGCGCCGCGCGGAATGAAAATCTGCGCCCATTTGGCCTCTGCCTAAATGGCGTAAATGAAAATTTATAACGTATGCGTTATATCCCATGATATTCGCATTAAGGCAGATATCCGTTCCATAGAAATGAAAGCCGGATAAATCATTCGAAAAGCCTAACCGCGCGCGCCTTCTGACGAGGATAAAATTTTCGTCCAAAGACATCACCTTCCTGGGAAATGTCCCGATACTTTGGTTCTCTCCATAAATATCGGTAATCCGCATGGATAATGAATTTAATGCCACCCCTCCGGCATTCCCCGCAAGGCCCCAATTTTGGTCGATCATGTCAAGTTCTGATAATCGTGCTTCAAGAATGTGCCGATTATCGAAAGACAGCCGTATATCTTGATGACATAAAATGACGTAGTCACCTTGAGCGGCATCGAGCAGACAATTTAAGCCATGATAGGCCGAGGCTTGGTTTGTATTGACGTTGTTAATATACAGATACTCACAATCTTCTGGACCAAATCCTGCTTCCAGAAAACTTTTCAGCGCAGCTTCATATTCTTCATTTTTTGTAACCAGCGTCCCGATCGAGAATATGGTTTTTTGGGTGCGCTTTGGAAATCCGGCAGAAGCATCAGGAGAAATCTCTCTTAAAAATGAAAACATCTGCATTAGATCGCTCACCAAGACATCCCTTGCCAAGATCGGGTTACTAAAATTTTCGAGCGTATATTTTGTATAAAACAGCCTTTTAAGAAAAAAATTGGTCAGTGAGCCGCCGGTCATACCTCTTGTATGAGGAATAGCCATGTTCGGGGGTTTTGAGAATGGTGAGCCGCGCATTTTGAGTTCAAGTTAACGAGGGCCGCCCCCGCCATCCCTCCCAGCACATGAACCTTGACAAAGCCTGACGAAAGTGTCGATTATTGGACGTATTGGACGGAACTGGCTTTGCCGGGAGCGGCGGCGCCTGTCCGCGGGGCTGGCGGGCGGGGCATCGGCCGGGCAGGGGAGAGTGCGGTGGCGGAGAGTTTGCGATTAAACGGGGTGCACCACACGGCCCGCCCCACCTGGAAGCTCAAGGAGACCGTGGAATTCTACCGCGACACCATGGGGCTGCCGCTCATCCACTGCGTCTCGGCGCGCGGCTGGGGGGCTGATAACCATCCCGATTTCCTGCATTTCTTCTTTGACAGCGGCAACGCCAGCACCATCGCCTTTTTCTATTACCTGGGCACCAGCCAGCCGGAGCATCTCATCCACCACCCCCGATATGACAGCGACGCCACCCACACCGCCTGGAGGGTCGAGAGCCGCGCCGAACTTCTGGCCTGGCGCGACCGGCTGGAGGGCCGGGGCGTGCCCATCATGTACCAAATCGAGCATGAGATCGTGGAGTCGATCTATTTCCGCGACCCCAATGGCTACTTCATCGAAATCGGCACCCAGGTGCGGCCGATCCTCCCGCTCGACATCGCCGACGCCGAGTTGACGATGCGGGCCGCCATCGAGGAGGAACAGCGCCGCCTGAGCGCAGGGCTGGGCAGATTGCAGCATGTGGAGGCAATCTATCAGGCCAAGGGCGCCGCGCTGGAGGCGCTTCTGGGAGCCGCCCCATGAGCGTCACCATTTTCGTCGCCGACCTCGCCGAGTTCAGCCCGCTGGTGGAAGCCGCGCGGGGGATGGCCGGGGTCACGCTCGCGCCGCCGCGCCATGGCTACTGGCGAATCCAGGCGGCCGGCACGCTGGCCCTGCAGCGCAAAGCCCTTGGCCTGCGCGTGGCTTTATGGAACTCAGCGCTCTCGGGCGGGATTCGCGGCCGGTTGGTGGAATACACCAATGATCGCATCATCCTTGAGAACGAACCCTGACATGAAGAAAATTGCCGTCATCGGCGGCGGCCCTTCCGGCTTGTTTTTCGCGCTTCTGGCCCGCCGCCGCTTTCCCCGCGCGGCGGTCGAGGTGTTTGAGCAAAACCCCGCCGGCGCCACCTTCGGCTTTGGCATCATCCTGGCCGAGGGCGGCCTGGACCGCTTCCGCGATGCCGACCCCGAGGCCGCCGACGCCATCATGGCCGCGTCGCGCATCACCCGCGACCGCGTGTTCTCCCACAACGGCGATGCCGTCTTCATCGAGGGCGGCGCTTATGGCGGCGCCATCGCCCGCATCAAGCTCCTCAACACCTTGCAGGACCTTTGCCAGGCGCGCGGTATCCCGGTGCATTATGAATCGCGCATCGAAAACCCAGACGTGCTGGACGCTGAGCTGATTGTCGGCGCCGATGGCGTCAACTCCGTGGTCCGGCGCGCCTATGAGGGCCAGTTCGGCAGCTCCACCTGGTATCTGACCAACCGCATGGCGTGGTATGGCACCACCCGGCAATTCCCCAGCCCCATTCTCTCCTTCCGCACCACGCCGCACGGCCATTTCTGGGCCGCGGCCTACCCGCATTCGCAGACCATGAGCACCTTCGTCGCCGAATGCGACGCTGATGCCTGGACCCGCTCCGGCCTCAACCGCATGACCGCGGCGCAGCGTATGGATTTTTCCCAGGAGATTTTTGCCGCCGAGCTGGAGGGCCACCCTCTGCTCAGCAACCGCTCGGACTGGGTCAGCCTGCCCGTGATCCGCTGCAAACACTGGTCGGTTGGCCATCGCGTGCTCATTGGCGACGCTTTGCACAGCCCGCACCCCTCCATCGGCTCGGGCACCCGCATCGCCATGGAAGACGCCATCGCCCTCATCGGCGCCCTGGCGGACAACCCGGACAACCTGCCCCGCGCGCTGGCTGAATATCAGCGCCGCCACACCCCCGAGACCGCGAAGCTGGTGGACGCAATGGAGAAAAGCTACGAATGGTATGAGCAGGTCGCCGCGAAGATGGACAATATGGACGCCATCACCCTGGCGTTTGACTTCATGACGCGCACCGGCCGCCTCAGCCCGCAGCGCCTCTACCGGGAATACCCGAAATTCATGCGGAAATACGAAGCCCAATGGAATGCCTGGCAAAAATCGCGCGGCCAGGCGCAATCCGCCCTGGCCGGAGCGTAGCGCCATATCTGAAAGAGCTGGTATCATGAGCAGAATCGGTCAACATCAATCGCGTTTCCTGCAGTACGATCCACAGAACCACATCTTTCGCGTTCACCGCGACGCCTATGCCTCGCCGGAGGTTTTCGCCGAGGAAAAACAAAAAATCCTCTACAAATCCTGGATCGTCCTTGGCCATGAAACGGAAATCGCCAAACCGGGCGATTTCGTCACCCGCCGCGTGATCGACCGCGAACTGATCTTCAACCGCGACAGCGCCGGCAATGTGAATGTGTTTTTCAACAGTTGCATGCATCGCGGCCCCGCCGTGTGCAAGCATAAGGAGGGCAAGGCCAGCGTCTTCGTCTGCCCTTATCACGGCTGGGTTTATAAAAACGACGGCTACCTCGCCTCCACCGGCTCCACGAAGGCCGATGCCGGTTATCCCGCCGCCTATCTGCAACGCGGCGAGGGCGCTGTACGCCTGCAACGCATTAAAAATGCCGCGCAACGCGCCGGTTTCTACTTCGTGAATTTTGATGAGAATGCAGGCCCGCTGGATGACTACCTGCAGGGTGCCGGCGCGCGGCTGGACCGCATGGCCCTGCAAACCACCGCGGGCTTTGAGATGATCGCCGGGGTGCATGAATACGACATCAGCGCCAACTACAAACTGCTCTGCGAAAACAGCTATGACGGCTACCACCTGATGCAGACGCACGCGACATATCTCGATTACGTAAAGGAGATACTCAAAGGCTCGAATCTGGACCCAAAACTGGGCGGCACGGTGATGACACTCGGCAACGGCCACGGCGCGTTTGAAATTCCGGTGCTCTCCGGCCGGCCGGTCGCGCAATGGCTGCCCCATTGGGGCGAGGAGGCGCGCCTGTTACTGGAGGCCAAGCGCAACGAGGTCATCGGCCGGCTGGGCGAGGAGCTTGGCGCCAATGTCTGCGACATGAACAGCAACATGGTCATCTTCCCCAATTCCGTCATCAACGACCAGCAGACCATCCTGGCGCGCACCATCATCCCCCTCTCGCACAACCGCATGCGCGTGCGCGCCTGGACGATCGCCCCCAAGGATGAACACCCGAAACTGCGCGAAATCCGCATGGAGAACATCCTCTCCTTCCTCGGGCCAGGCGGTTTTGCCACGCCCGATGATGTCTCCATGCTGGAATGGGCACAAACCGGCTACGAGACCACCAATGTCGCGTGGAATGATTTCTCCAAAGGCATGACGCCCGATGAAACCCCGCAGAATTCCACCGCCGTGTATGACGATGAAATGCAGATGCGCGCCTACTGGCTGCAGTGGGATAAAATGATGTCGGGTGATTAACGACTCTGAATGAGCAGTTTGAAAGGCCGCAACACGCCATGAGCGAAGCATCCCTGAGGCAAGAGATCGAGCAGCTGCTCTACCTGGAGGCGGATTATGCCGATGACTGGCAACTCACCAGCTGGCTTGGCCTGTGGGCGGAGGGCGAGCTGCTCTACGAAGTAGGCCCGCTGGACACGCCAAGGGGAGACCGCCTCTCACACAACCAGGTGCTCTACCTGCTCAGCGACGACCGCTTCCGCCTGGAGCAGCGGGTTATCCGCATGGGCAAGCCAACCGCCCATGCCGAGGCGCCGGTGCGCTCGCAGACACGCCATAACTACACGCATCTGCGCAATATCGCCGTCGATGGCGATGTCATCACCTTCAAGGTGAACATGCTGGTCACCCGCACGCGGCGCGACAACGAGGGGGTTGCCATTCTCCCCGGCTATGTTCTCTTCACCCTGGCGCGGCAAAATGGCGCCCTGAAAATTCAGCGGAAACGGATATTTCTCGACCTTTGGGTGCTCTCCAACCCCGGGACCATGTCGATTATCCTCTAGTCCTTTGTTTTGACGGGAAAATTTATCCGATCAGCCCCGTCATCGGGCTGGAGGCGCTGGCGAAGCCACGGCGCGGGATGCGCCCGGCGCGGAAGGCCAAACGCCCGGCTTCCACGCCCGCCTTCATCGCACGCGCCATCAGCACCGGGTCATTGGCCATGGCGATGGCCGAATTCACCAGCACGGCATCGCAGCCAAGCTCCATGGCGAAGGTGGCGTCATACGCGGTGCCGACTCCGGCATCCACCAACACCGGCACTTTTGCCTGTTCGATGATCATCTGGATCATCAGCGGGTTCTGTACGCCGAGCCCGGAGCCGATCGGCGCACCCAGCGGCATGATGGCGACGCAGCCCATCTCCTCCAGCCGTTTCGCGGCGATCGGGTCGTCCGAGCAATACACCATGACCTCGAAACCGTCCTTGATCAGGGCTTTGGCGGCTTCGAAGGTGGCTGGCATGTCAGGGTAGAGCGTGGGGGCCGGGCCGAGGACCTCGAGTTTCACCAGATTCCAGCCTCCCGCCTCGCGCGCCAGGCGCAGGGTGCGCACCGCTTCGTCGGCCGTGAAGCAGCCGGCGGTATTGGGTAAATAAGTGTATCGCTGCGGGCTTACATAATCCTGTAGCATCGGCGCGTTGCGGTCCGAGAGGTTCACGCGCCGCACCGCGACCGTCACCATCTCCGCGCCGGACGCCTCGATCGCCGCGGCGGTGGTGGGCAGATCCTTGTATTTTCCGGTGCCGACCACCAGACGGGAGGCAAATTTGCGCCCCGCCACGGTCCATTCATCGCCCGTACCTACATAAGAATCCATTTAACCGCCACCAATAAAATGAACAATTTCAAGAGCATCGCCGGGGGTCAGGCGCACATCCGCATAGGTTGAGCGGGGCACGATCTCAAGATTGCGCTCCACCGCCACTTTGCGCGTATCCAACCCCAGTTGCGCGATCAGCCCGGCCACGGTCAAACCCGGCGTAAAGGCCAGCGTTTCGCCATTTACTGTCACGCACATATTTTCCGCGGTCACACTCATGCGCGCATTATCGGCTGCGCAGCCCCCCCTCGCAAGGCCGCCGCCGCGTAAAATTTGGCGGCTACGATTTGGGTGTGCTAGCGGGGATAAAATGACGACACCACTTATCTTCGTATTGAACGGTCCGAATCTTAATCTGCTGGGCACCCGCGAGCCGGAAGTCTATGGCACCGGCACGCTGGATGACCTGGAAACCCTGTGCGCGGAAACCGCGGAGGGGCTCGGCATCGCCGTTGATATCCGGCAAAGCAACCTGGAGGGGGAGCTGATCTCCTGGGTGCATGAGGCGCGGGCCCGCGCGGCCGGGCTCATCATCAATCCGGCCGGGTATTCGCATACCTCCGTCGCGTTGATGGACGCGATTCTCGCCCTCGACATTCCGGTGATCGAGGTGCATCTCTCCAACATCCACAAGCGTGAGAGCTTCCGCCACCATTCATATGTGTCGCGTGCTGCAGACGGGGTCATTTGCGGTCTTGGTTTTGCAGGCTATAGGCTGGCACTCATCGCCCTCTCGGACATTCTGGAAGAAGATCAATGAGCCTTTCCTTCGATCCCAAAACCCTGCGCGAGCTGGCAGAGCTGCTCAGCGACACCGGCCTTTCGGAAATCGAGCTGGCCGAGGGCGACCGCAAGGTCCGTCTGGTGCGGACCCCGCCGCAGGTGCATGCCCAGGTGATTGCCGCTCCGGCTGTGGCGCATGCCCCGGTTCATGCCCCAGCACCCGAGCCCGCCGCCGAGCACAAGGCTGATCCGGCCAAGCATCCAGGCGTTGTGAAAAGCCCGATGGTGGGTGTTGCGTATCTCTCCGCCGAGCCTGGCGCCGCCCCTTATGTGAGCGTCGGCCAGACGGTTGAGGCGGGGGCTACGCTGCTGTTGATCGAGGCGATGAAGACCTTCAACCAGATCAAGGCGCCGCGCGCGGGCACCATCAAGCAGATTTTCGTGGCCCCGGGAGCGCCGGTCGAGTTCGACGAGCCCCTGCTGATTATCGAATGATCAGCCAATAGCATGTTCAAAAAGATCCTCATCGCCAATCGCGGCGAAATCGCGCTGCGCATCCAGCGGGCCTGCCGGGAACTCGGCATCGCCACCGTTGCGGTTCATTCCACCGCTGATACCGACGCCATGCATGTCCGCCTCGCCGATGAGAGCGTGTGCATCGGCCCGCCGCTGGCGCGCGACTCCTATCTCAACATGCCGGCGATCATTTCCGCGGCGTTGATCACCGGCGCCGAGGCGATTCACCCCGGCTATGGGTTTCTCTCCGAGAACGCGGCCTTCGCCGAGATGGTCGAGGCGCATAACCTGGTCTTCATCGGCCCCACGGCGGCGCATATCCGTATGATGGGCGACAAGATCACCGCCAAGACCACGATGATGGAACTTGGCGTGCCGCTGGTCCCAGGCTCGCCCGGCGAGATCGCGACGCTTGAGGAAGCCCATGCGATTGCCGAGAAGATCAAATTCCCGGTGCTGATCAAGGCCGCGGCCGGCGGCGGCGGGCGGGGCATGAAAGTGGCCTACAGCGCCGATGAGCTGGCGGCGGCCTTCCATGAGGCCCGCGCCGAGGCGGGGGCGGCGTTTGGCAACAATGCCGTCTACATGGAAAAATATCTGGACAAGCCGCGCCATATCGAGCTGCAGATTCTGGCCGATAATCACGGCGCCGTGGTGCATATCGGCGAGCGGGACTGCTCGCTGCAACGCCGCCACCAGAAGGTGCTGGAAGAGGCGGGCAGCCCGGCCATCACCACCGCGCAGCGCGACGAGCTCGGGGCCACGGTGACCAGGGCGCTGAAGAAAATCGGCTACCGCAACGCCGGAACGCTGGAATTTTTGTACCAGGACGAGCAGTTCTCCTTCATCGAGATGAACACCCGTTTGCAGGTGGAGCATCCGGTTTCGGAGATGATCTCGGGGCTGGATCTGGTGCATGAGCAGATCCGCATCGCCGCCGGGGAGCCGCTGGGCTACGGCCAGAAGGATATCCACCTCGCGGGCCATGCCATCGAGTGCCGGATCACCGCCGAGGACCCGGAAACCTTTGCGCCATCGCCCGGAACGGTGGTGATGTATCACCCGCCCGGCGGGCTTGGCGTGCGCGTCGACTCGGCGCTCTACGCCGGTTATCGCGTGCCGCCGCATTATGACAGCCTGATCGCCAAGCTGATCAGCTATGGGCGCACGCGCGACGAGGCGATTGCCCGCATGCGCCGCGCGTTGCGGGAGTTTGTCATCACCGGCATCAAGACCACGATTCCCCTGCACGAGAAGATTTTGCAGGCGCCGGAGTTCATCGATGGCGATTACACGATCCACTGGCTGGAGCGCTTTGTCGCGGGCCAATAGGCCGGGCGTTGCGCTTCTGGCTTGAAACGGCGGCCGGGCTGGTCGTGGCGGTGAAGGCGCATCCTGGTGCGAAGCGGGTTAAAATCGGCCCGGTGATCGCCGCCGCTCCAAGCCCTGGCTGGCCGCAAGCGCGGCTGCGGATTTCCGTCGCCGCCCCGCCCGAGGATGGGCGGGCCAACGAGGCGATTATTCAGGCTCTGGCTGATTGGCTGCACATCAAGCCCGCGGCCATTACCCAGGAGGCTGGAACCACCGCGCGGGATAAGAAATTCCGCATCGCCGGTGCGGCCGCCGGCGATTTCGCAGAATTATTGCGGCTGTAGCAGCGCCTGCAGCGCCCCTGGGGGGAGTGTCACGTCGGAAAATCCGTCGGGCAGCGCAAATTCCTGCGCCGGTTGCGGGGCGTAGGCGACGGAAAGCGCGGTCACCTCGGCTGAACCATGCGCGTCATGCCCGGCGAAATGCAGCACTACGCCATCGGGCGTGATGCAGGCGGTGCCGGAGCCCTGGGCGTTGAGTACCAGATATTTCTGGCAGGCCATGCCAGCATAATGCCCTGAGCCCAGCGGGGTGAACTGGGCGCCGCCGGCGGTGGAGATTTCCTGCGTCAGGGCCGAGAAATCAGGTGCCTGCACAATGGCGTGCAAGGCGGGGACCACCACCTGCGCCTGGCCCGAGGGCAGGTTCGCCAGGATATAGACGCCCTGGGCGGGGTTTTCGACCCGCGCCAGCTCCTGCGCCGCGTCGTAGTTCAATTGATAATTCTGGGCCGCGCGGCCGGGCGCATCCAGCTCATAGGTGATGGCGACATCGCGGGTGGGCAGAAACGCGGGTGTCGCCAGGGCGGGGGCCGCGGCCAGCAATGCGGGCAATACGAAGGGTAAAATTCTCATGGTGATTCTTTCCTCATGGCCTCTATCTCGCGCAGCAATACGGCAGGATCAGGGCTGGCGGTGAAGTGCGCCGGAATTTCCACCGCTTGCGCCAGCAAGGCATGATACGCCGCGCGGGGGATTTCCATCGCGCCGAAGCGGGCCAGATGCGCGGTGATGAACTGTGTGTCGAGCAGCGTGAACCCGCCCAGGCGCAGCCGCGCGAGCAGATGCACCAGCGCCACCTTGGAGGCATCCGTCGCGGTGGAGAACATGCTCTCGCCGAAAAAAGCGCCGCCCAGGCAGGCGCCATAAAGCCCGCCGGCCAGTTTGCCGTTCTCCCAGGTCTCCACGCTATGGGCGAAGCCGAGGTGGAACAGCTCGATGAACAGCCGCTCGATCTCCTGGTTGATCCAGGTCTCCGGCCGGTTTTCCCGCGCGGCGGCGCAGGCGGCGATGGTGCCGGGGAAGTCAGCGTCAGCCGTGACGGTGAATTTGCCGCTGCGCAGGGTTTTCATCAGGCTGCGGGGCAAATGAAATTTATCCAGCGGCAGCACCCCGCGTGCCTCCGGGTCGAGCCAGTGCAGTGTTTTGCTGCTGCGCGACTCCGCCATGGGGAACAGCCCCAGCCGGTAGGCCCGGAGCAGCAGGTCTGGATTAAGGGTGAATGGCCGGGCGGACATGGGGGGAGGTTGGCACGGTTTTCGAGCCGGGCGAAGCCTAAAAAAATGAACAATAAAAAACCCTGGGCATTATGACCCAGGGGTGTTCGTGGACGTTTCCTGAACAGGCGGCGCTTATGCGCGGTTTATTGAATTATTGATCTTATTTGAAGGCGATTCGGCCCTCAGGTCAAGCCCGCATGAGGCGAAAGTGACCTGAGGGAGGGAATTATTCAGCGTTCGGGGGACGACATGGCCCAGGCGTGGGCATGAACCAGGCCGTCGTCGTAATCGTGAAACGTCACCGTGGCCTTGCGCTCGCGGGACTCGCGGGCCCAGCCGTGGGAGTGCACCAGGCCATCATCATAATCGTGGCCCTGCATGGTTTCGATGGAGGTTCTGGCGGTGGTGGTCTGGGTCTGCATGGCGGGTCTCCTGGGTACGCGGTGGTTTGGCGTAACACAGTTAATAATTTACATTGCACCGCGATGCATAGCGCAAAATCACCGGGCACCCTCGAAATAAGTCTTCAACTTTACTGTAAAAATTTGCTATATGTAAATCATGTCAAAGACCGCCATTGGTAAAACCATCCGCCGCCTGCGCATGGAGCAAGGCTATTCGCAGCAGGGACTGGCACAAAAACTAGGTATCTCAACGAGCTACCTTAACCTCGTCGAGCATGACCAGCGCAATGTCACGGCTTCGTTGCTGTTCAAGCTGACGGATATTTTGCACGTTGACCTCGCGGCGCTCTCAGGCGTGCAGGAGCGTGAGTTCGAGGTGGCGTTGCGCGAGGTGTTCGCCGACCCGCAACTGGCCATAGAACCGGTGCCCGAGGCTGAGATTCAGGCCCTCGCCGCCGCGCCCAATGGCGCGCGCGCGATTCTGGCGCTGCACCGCGCCCTGGCCGGGGCACGCGAGGAGTCATTGGGCATCACCTTGCCTTCGGGGCGCAAGATCATGCTGCCGAACGAAGAGGTGCGGGATTTTTTCCATGACCATGAAAACCATTTTCCGGCGCTTGAAGCCGCCGCCGAGGCCATCAACGCGACCCTGAACGCGCAGACCATCGGCAGCAGCCACGCTCTGGCCGAGCGGTTGCGCCAGGTGCATGGGCTGATCGTGCGTGTGCAGCCGCTCCCCGGCGCGCTGCGGGTGTTTGACGCCAAGGCCCGGCTGCTCACGCTCTCGGAGGATCTGCCGCGCGAGAGCCGGGGGTTCCAGATGGCGTTCCAGCTTGCCCTGCTGGAAGCGCGTGACGCGATCGACCCGATCATCAAGGCCGCCAATCCGTCGTCGCGCGATGCCACCGAGCTGCTGCGCATTGGGCTGCTCAACTACATTACCGGCGCCATCCTGATGCCCTATGATGCGTTTTTGGAGACCGCGCGGCATCTGCGCTACGATGTGGACGCCATCGCGGCGCGTTTTGGCGTGAGCTACGAGCAGGCCTGCCACCGGCTCTCCACCTTGCAGCGCAATGGCGCGCGGGGGGTGCCGTTCTTCTTCCTGCGGGTGGACCCGGCGGGCAATGTCAGCAAGCGCTTCTCGGCGGCCGGTTTTCCCTTCATGCGCTTTGGCGGCACCTGCCCGCGCTGGATCGTCCATTCCGCCTTCGCCACGCCGGGGACCATCCGCGTGCAGGTGGCGCAGCTGTCGGCCACGGAAACCTTTCTCTGTTTCGCGCGCGCCATCACCGGCCGCCCGGCGCGCTGGGGCGAGCCGCCGCCGGTGCGGGTTGTCGCCATGGGGTGCGATATCAGCCACGCCGGAGAAGTGGTTTATGGCGACGGGCTGGATCTCGCCACCGCCGCGGTGGGCATTGGCCTCTCCTGCCGGTTGTGCGATCGCCAGGACTGCCGCTCGCGCGCGTTTCCGCCCCTTGCGCACCGCCTCAGCATCGATCCGCTGACCACCAGCGCCAGCCCGTATAAATTCGAGGCGAAGAAATAAGCGGTTGCCGTATCCTTGACGTAGCGGGACACCGGGCGAAGATAAGGACGACAAAACGGCAAGGACGAGACATGCGCTTTGAAGGTACTGATACATTCGTCGCCACCGATGACCTGAAGGTCGCGGTCAACGCCGCCGTGGCGCTGCAAAGGCCGCTGCTCATCAAGGGCGAGCCCGGCACCGGCAAAACGGTTCTGGCGCAGGAGATCGCCACCGCGCTGGGCAAGCCGCTGATCTCCTGGCATGTGAAATCCACCACCAAGGCGCAGCAGGGGCTCTATGAGTACGATGCGGTTTCGCGCCTGCGCGATTCTCAGCTCGGTGATGCGCGCGTGCATGATATCGCCAACTACATCATCCGCGGCAAATTATGGGATGCCTTCGACGCCGAGAACGCGCCTGTCCTGCTGATCGATGAGATCGACAAGGCGGATATCGAATTCCCCAACGATCTGCTGCTCGAACTCGACCGCATGGAGTTTTTTGTCTACGAGACGCGCCAGACGATCAAGGCGAAGCAGCGCCCGATCATCATCATCACCTCCAATAACGAGAAGGAACTGCCGGACGCGTTTCTGCGCCGCTGCTTCTTCCACTACATCAAATTCCCTGACCGCGAGACGATGCAGCGCATTGTGGATGTGCATTATCCCGGCATCAGCAATCTGCTCCTGCGCGAGGCGCTGACCTCGTTCTTCGAGCTGCGCGAGGTTCCCGGCCTGAAGAAGCGGCCCAGCACCTCGGAGTTTCTGGATTGGTTGAAGCTGCTTCTAGCCGAGGAGATCGGTCCCGAGTTGTTGCGCGAGCGCAATACGGCCAAGCTCATTCCCCCGCTGCACGGCGCGCTGCTGAAAAACGAGCAGGATGTGCATCTGTTTGAGCGCCTGGCGTTCCTGAACCGCCGGGGCACGAGCTGAGCCATGTTCCTCGCGTTTTTCCTGGCCCTGCGCGCGGCGGGCGTTAAAGTCTCGCTCCGCGAGTTTTTAACCTTGCAGGAGGCGATGCAGGCCGGGCTGGCTGATTACGATGTCGACCATTTCTACTATCTCGCCCGCGCCACCTGGGTGAAGGATGAGCGGTTTCTCGATAAATTCGACCGCGTTTTCGCCGAGAGCTTCAAGGGGATTCTGCAACCGCAACCGGTGGCGCCCGATGGTGTGCCGGTGCAGGAAATCCCGGAGGAGTGGCTGCGCAAACTGGTGGAGAAAAACCTCACCCCGGAGGAAAAAGCCGAGATCGAGGCGATGGGCGGCTTCGAGAAGCTGATGGAAACCTTGAGGCAGCGGCTGGCGGAACAGAAAGGCCGGCATCAGGGCGGCAACAAATGGATCGGCACGGCCGGCACCTCGCCCTTTGGCGCTTACGGCTATAACCCCGAGGGGGTGCGTATCGGCCAGGAGTCCGGGCGCAACCGTTCGGCGGTGAAGGTCTGGGACCAACGTAGTTTCAAAAACCTCGCGGGCGATGTTGAGCTTGGTACGCGCAATATGAAAGTCGCCTTGCGCCGCCTGCGCCGTTTCGCGCGCGAGGGGGCGGCCGATGAGCTCGACCTTTCCGGCACCATCACCTCCACCGCGCGCAATGCCGGGTATCTGGACCTGAAAATGGTGCCCGAGCGGCATAATGCGGTGAAAATTCTTCTCCTGCTCGATATCGGCGGCTCGATGGACGATCACATCGCCCTCTCGGAGCAACTCTTCACGGCCGCCGGGTCAGAGTTCAAACATCTCAAGCATTTGTATTTTCATAACTGCCCGTATGAGATGCTGTGGAAGGACGCCCGCATGCGCGGGCAGGACGCGGTGGCGACCAGCGATGTGCTGAATACTTATGACCACACCTGGAAACTTGTGTTCGTCGGCGATGCGGCGATGAGCCCGTATGAGATCATGCAGCCGGGCGGGGGGATTTCATCCTGGAATGCCGAGAGCGGCCAGACCTGGCTGACCCGCATTATCGCGGCCTATCCAAAAGCCGTCTGGCTCAACCCGGTGGGCGAGCAGCACTGGAACTATACGCAGTCGACCCGCATGATCCGCGCATTGATGGAAGAGCGCATGTACGGGCTGACGCTTGAGGGGCTGGATGCCGCGATGCGCAGATTGATGCATTGAAGCAGGGGGCTGGTTTTAATCCGCCGGACGCGCACCAGATAAACGTAATGTCCTATCCCATCTCAGACCATTATGACGGCAAGCTTTTCTTCAACCCCGAGCCCACGGCCCGCGCCGCCAACGGCCGGCGGCTGAATTTTTTCACGATCTTGCGCGCGCGGCTGCGCAGAAACCCGGAGACCTGGGCCACCTGGCCCAAGCATATTGAGAACAATCACCATCCTGTTCCCTCGGTTGAGCCGCCGGCCATCAGCTTTATCGGCCACAGCACGTTTCTGATCCACCTGCCCGGGTTGAACATTCTCACCGATCCGGTGTTTTCCGCGCGTTGCTCGCCCTCGCAATTCGCCGGGCCAAAGCGTGTCCGCGCGCCGGGGGTCGCGCTGCATCATCTGCCGCATGTCGACCTGATTTTGCTGTCGCATAATCATTACGACCATATGGATATCATCTCGCTGCGCAAACTGCGCGCGCGATTCCCGAAGGTTCATATCGTGACCACGCTCGGCAACGCCGCGTTTCTGCACAAAAAGGGAATCCCCGGCGCGGTGGAGCTGGATTGGTGGCAGAGCCACACCCATGGCGAGGCGGTGCTGACTGTAACGCCGGCCCGGCATTTTGCCGCCCGCACCTTGTATGACCGCAACACAACCCTCTGGGGCGGGATGTTCATTGAGCATCAGGGCCGGAGAATCTATTTCGCCGGGGATACTGGAGCGACCAAATTCTTCACTGAAATCCGCGCCCGCCTGGGTGCGCCGGATCTGGCCTTGCTGCCGATCGGCGCCTACGAGCCGCGCTGGTTCATGGGGCCGGTGCATATGAACCCGCAGGACGCTGTGCAGGCCTTCGCGGCGCTGGAGGCGAAGCGGGCCATCGGCATGCATTTTGGCACGTTCCAGCTCACCGCCGAGGCGATCGGCGCGCCGGAGCAGGACCTGGCCGCGGCGCGGGAGGAAGCGGGGATTGCGGAGGATTTGTTCTTCACGCTGGATTGCGGCGAGACGATCAGGCTTTGATGGTTTTCTCGCCATAGGTGCAATAGGCAGCGCCGGGGCAGCGCCAGCATTCCGGCGTGCGGGCCTTGCAAACGTAGCGCCCGTGCAAAATCAGCCAGAGATGCGCGGGCTTGAGCATGTCCTTGGGGATGCGCTTCAGCAATGCGTCCTCCACGGCGCGCGGGGTGCTGCCCGGCGCCAGGCCGGTGCGGTTGCCGAGGCGGAAGATATGCGTGTCCACCGCCATTGCAGGCTGACCGAAAACCTCGTTCAGCACCACGTTCGCGGTCTTGCGGCCCACGCCGGGCAGCGCCTCCAGCGCCGCGCGATCGCCCGGCACCTCGCCGCCATGGCGCTCCAGCAGCAGGTGCGAGAGCATGGCCACGTTTTTTGCCTTGGCCTGCCACAGGCCGATGGATTTAATCCGCTGCGCGATGGCAGCCTCGCCCAGCGCCACCATCGCCTGCGGGGTGGGGGCATCGGCAAACAGGGTTCTGGTCACGCGGTTGACCGAGACATCAGTGGCCTGGGCCGAGAGCACGACCGCGACCAGCAGCTGGTAGGGGGTGGCGTAGTCCAGCTCGGTGCGCGGGTTGGCATTGCCGCCGGAAATCGCCTCCAAAAACGCCCGGATGTCCGCCCGTTTCATCATGCGCTGATTTTTTCTCTTGCTCGCGGCCATGTCGATACGATTTATGCGGTATGGACGCCGAGACCGCCAGTGCGGGGAGCAAAAATCTGATTTTCGAGGCCGTGATCAAACCCCATCGCAGCCTCTCGTATCGCGCCATGTTCATGGTGATGGGCGGGATGATCGCGGTTTCGTTGTTCATGACCAGCGAAATGGCGCATCTGGGCGCCTGGCCTGTCATCGGCTTCAACATCGCCGGCATGTTTCTGGCGGTCAGCCTGTTCTGGCTCAACATGCGCGCGGCGCGGGCGAGCGAGACGATCAGCCTTCGTGACGACCAGCTGGCGGTCACGCGCATGGATGTCCACGGCCGCAGCACCAGCTTCTCGGTGCCGCCGGACTGGTTGAACGTGGTGCTGGAGGAACGCCCCGGCACCGTGCCGAAATTGTTGTTTTCCTCGCGGGGGAAGAGCTTCGAGGTCGCCCGGGCCTTGGGCGAGGCGCAAAAGCGTGAGCTGGCGGAGGCGCTGAGCCGGGCCATGCACCGCTGGCGCAACCCCCTCTTCGACAACCCGCAACTGCGCTAGATCAATATTGGTTTAGCTTGAGTCACCCGATTCAAGCTAAACCAATGAAATTGATCGTAAAACATAAGGTAGAGCGTGATTGACGTGAGGCAATCACGCTCTAAGCACTCCAGGACCGCCGGTTTTTCATGGAAGTGTGACTTAACCGGAATGTCTAAATCTGCGAGACAGGAGCCATGAACGAGATGACCCCCGCCCAATACGCCATCCCCTCCGGATTATCGCGCCGCGCGGTGGTCGACCTTGGGTCCAACTCCGTCCGTCTGGTCATCTATGAGGGCGAGGCGCGCAATCCGGTCCAGATTTTTAACGAAAAAGCCGTCATCCGCCTTGCCAAGGGCATGACCAAAACCGGCCGGCTCGACGAGGCTGCGCTGGAGCAGACCGGGACGGTGCTGCGCCGCTACGCCGCCATCGCGCGCGCCATGGGGGCCAGCCCGTTTGATGTGCTGGCGACCTCGGCTGTGCGCGATGCTGAAAATGGCGCTGAATTCGTCAAGCTGATGACCCGGCGGCTGCCGGATATGCGGATCAATGTGCTCTCGGGCGAGCAGGAGGCTGCGCTTTCGGCCGAGGGCGTGCTCTGCGGCATTCCGGGCGCGGATGGTGTGCTGGCAGACCTGGGCGGCGGCTCGCTTGAGCTGGTGCGGCTCGAATCCGGGCGCGTCGGCCAGGCGGCGACGATCCCGGTCGGCGTGATCCGCCTTGCCGACCGCTCCGGCGGCGACCTGTTGAAGGCCCGCGCGATCATGACCGCGGAATTGGAGCGCACGCCCTTTATCGGCGATGCGGCGGGGCGGGATTTATACCTCTCCGGCGGCGCCTTCCGGGCGCTGGCGCGGATTCATATCGCCCAGACCGGCTACCCGCTGAACATGGTGCATCACTACACCATCGGCCGTGAAGAGGCGCGCGATCTGGCTGGTGTCGTCTCCGAGGCAGGCCGCAAGCTGATTGAACGGATGCCCGGCGTGCCGCGCCGGCGGATTGAGGATCTGCCCTATGCGGCGGTGATTCTGCGGCGGCTGTTGCGCAGCTCGGGCGTTAACCGCGTGGTGTTTTCAGCCAACGGGTTGCGTGAAGGCTGGTTCGCCCGGCTGATGCCGCCGGAAATCCGTGATGAAGACCCGCTGCTTGCCGCCGGGCGCGACCTCACGCGCGGCACAATGCGCGATGCCAAACTGCCGCCCGAACTCATAAGCTGGACCAATCCGCTCTTCCCCGGCGAGACCGGCCCGCAGCGCCGCCTGCGCGAGGCCGCATGCTGGCTCTCCGACATCGGCAGCCATGAACACCCGGAATACCGCGCCGAGCAGGCGTTTTTGCGCGTGTTGCGCCAGGCGGGCATCGGGCTGGACCATCACGCCCGCGCCTTTCTCGCGCTGACCATGGCGCTGCGCTATGAGGCGCCGCCGGATGCCGCATTCCTCGCGCCCGCGCGCAGCCTGCTGGATATGCACGCAACCCGCCGCGCGGAGACCTTGGGCATCGCGCTGCGTCTGGCCTACACGCTCTCGGCCGGTACCCCGCAGCTGTTAGCCGGAACCAGCCTCACCATCGCGCCGGACCGTTTGATTTTGGGGCTGGCCGAAGCCAACGGCGTTTTCGCGGGAGACGCGGTGCTGCGCCGGTTGGACCGGCTGGCGCAGATGCTGGGGCTGGAGGCGGAAACCGAGCGGAAATAGGGGCTCAGCCCTTCCCGGGGTTAACCTTGTGATAGGCCCGGCCATGATAGATCAGGCCCGAGGCGGTGTCTCCCAGATGTATGGCCCGCACGGCGCAGAAGATCACGCTATGCGTGCCAACCTCCACAACCTGGTCGATCTTGCAGTCGAAGGCGGCGGTGGCGCTCTCCAGCACCGGCGCGCCGGTATCCAGGCGCAGCCATTTCGTCTGCGCGAAGCGCTCGGCCATAGGCACATTGCCAACGCCCGCGAACATCGGCGACAATTCCTGATGCTCATGCGTCAGCACGTTCACGCATAAAAAACCGGCCGCTAGAATCGCATCGTGCTGGCTGGCGTTTTTGTTCACGCAGACCAGCAGGGTCGGCGGGTCGTCGGTCACGCTGCACACCGCCGAGGCGGTGAACCCGGCATCGCCGTCCGGCCCCGTGGTGGTGATGATATTGACCGCGGCCCCCAGGCGGGACATGGCTTCACGGAAGTTCTGGCGGCTGGCACTGGTTTTTTCGTTCATACGGATGCTTTACTTGGTTCCTGGTGTTTTGGGAAAGCCACGGCCGCGCTGCACGGCCGATTGCCCGAAGCGGTCGCGCAGATGGTTGATGGCGCTTTGCCGCGCCCGGCGCCGCGCCGCGCCGGCATCGGCCAGATCACCTTTATCAGCCAGCGCTTCGGCCACCAGCGGCGCCGCGCCGATGCCGATCAGGCGGAAGGCCGTGCCGTCCACCTCGCGTGCCAGCAGGGTGCGCGCCGCCTCGAAGATGGTCTCCGGCAATTGCGTCGGGTTCGCCAGCCGCTGGCTGCGGGTGCGGCTGGCAAAACTGGCGGTCTTCAGTTTCAGCACAATGCCCGCCGCCGCCAGGGCCTCGCCGCGCAGGCGGCGGCCCAGTCTCTCGCACAAGTTCCACAGCGCGGCCTCCAGCTCCGGCCGCGCGCTTAAATCAGTGGCGAACGTGGTCTCGGCACTTATTGACTTGCTCTCCCGCTCAAGCCGCACCGGCCTTGAATCCTCGCCGCGCGCGCGGGCCACCAGGGCGGGGCCTTCATCCCCGAGTTTCTGCACCGCGGTGCGCTCATCCAGCGATGCCAGCTGCCCCACGCGAAAAACCCCCAGTGCCTGCAACCGCCGCACCTGCGCGGGGCCGACACCGGGCAGCAGCCCCACCGGCTCGGGCGCCAGCACCGCCGCCGCCTCCGCGCCAAACACGGTGAAGCCGCGCGGCTTGCCCCGCTCCGCCGCCAGCTTGGCCAGCAGCCGGTTGCGCGCGAGGCCGATGGAAACGGTGATGCCCATCTGCGCCTCCACCTGCCGGGCAAGGCGGTTGAGTACGACCGCGGGCGGCGCATGGTGCAGCGCCTGGGTTCCCGCCAGATCCAGCGCCGCCTCGTCCACCGAGAGCATCTGCACCAGCGGTGTCAGCGCCTCCATCAACCGCCGCACCTGCGCCGAGGCCGCCGCATATTTTTTCATGTCAGGCGCGATCACCACGGCCTTTGGGCATAGTTCGCGCGCCTTGAACATCGGCATCGCGCTGCGCACCCCATATAACCGGGCCACATAGCAGCAGGTGCTCACCACCCCGCGCGCGCCGCCGCCCACGATCACCGGCAGATCGCGCAGTTCCGGCCGGTCGCGCTTCTCCACGCTGGCGAAAAACGCATCGCAATCAATATGCGCGATCGCCAGGCTGAACAGCTCCTCATGCCGCACCACCCGCGCGCTGCCGCAGGCCTCGCATACCGCCCCGGACACCTGCGCATCGCAGTCGCGGCAAATGGCGGGCATTTATCTGGGCCAGAGCCAGGCGGCGCCGCGCACGCCCGAGGAGTCGCCATGCAGGTTGCGGCGGATGTTGGGGGTGCAGGTGTCGGAGAAGATATAGGGCTGCATGAGGGAGGGGAGGGTGGTGGCGAGGTTGGGCAGGTTGGAGAGGCCGCCGCCGAGCACGATGGTGTCAGGGTCGAGGACATTGGTGATGACGGCGAGCGCGCGGGCCAGGCGGTTGGCATGGATGGCGAGCGCCGCGATGGCTTTTGCCTCGCCATTGGCGGCGCGCGCGGGGATGGCCGAGGCATCGCTGGCGCCGGGGCCGTCGCATTCAAAGGCGAGGGCGGGGCCTGCGAGGTAGGTTTCCAGGCAGCCGCTGAGACCGCACCAGCAGGGGCGCAGGGGCATTTCGTCCATGCGCGGCCAGGGCAGGGGGATATGCCCCCACTCGCCGGCGAGGCGGTGGCGGCCTTCGAGAATCTGCCCGTTCACCACAATGCCGCCGCCGCAGCCGGTGCCCAGGATCACGCCAAACACGATCTTCGCCCCGGCCCCGGCACCGTCGGTGGCCTCGGAGAGGGCAAAGCAGTTGGCGTCGTTGGCGACGCGGATTTCCCGGTGGAGCAGGGCGCCGAGGTCACGGTCAAACTTGTGGCCGTTCAGGGCATTGGAGTTGGCGTTTTTCACCAGCCCGGTCGCGGGGCTGATGCTGCCGGGGATGCCGATGCCCACGCTGGCGGCGGCGCCGATTTCCGCTTCGGCCTGGTGCACGAGGCTTGCGATGGTATCCAGGGCTTGCGCATAGCCCGCGGGCGTGGCGGTGCGGCGGCGCAGGATTTCGTTGCCCCCAGGCCCGAGGACCAGAATTTCGGTTTTTGTGCCGCCGAGGTCGATGCCGATGCGATAGCTCATACGCCTATGTCGGATGAATCCCGGTCTTGCTCAAGACCGTCCGGGCGCGCATTCTCAAAACCATGAGAGAGCGTGTGATTGATGCGCAGTTTCAGAAGTCGCCGCTGCCGGTGTTGCGCGCTGCGCGGATGCTGCGTGGCATGGCGGCGGGCGAGAAGCTGCGGATATTGGCGACGGACCCGCAAGCGGTGGCCGATTTCAAGGATTTTTGCAAAACTTCCGGCCACGCGCTGGTGGCCGCGAGCGAGAGCGGCGGCGTGTTCAGCTTCTCGGTTAAGGTGAAAGCCGCCGTGCCGTGAGCGTCGCGTTGTTCACGCACCCGGCGGCATTGGCGCATGATACCGGGCAGGACCACCCCGAATGCGCCGAGCGGCTGCGCGCCGTGCTGCGGGCGCTGGAGGTGCCGGAGTTTGCGCCGCTGCTGCGCGAAATCGCGCCGAAGGCCCCGATTGAGGCATTACAGCCAGCGCATTCGGCGGAATATGTCGCGGCCATGCTGGCGCTGCCGCCCGATAAAACCACCTATATCGACGGCGATACGGTGTTTGCCCCCGGCACGCTGGAAGCCGCCCTGCGCGCGGCGGGCGGCGCGATGGCGGCGGTGGACGCGGTGATGGAGGGCTGGGCCAACGCCGCCTTCGTGGCGATGCGCCCGCCGGGCCATCACGCGGAGCGGGACCGCGCCATGGGGTTTTGTTTTTTCAACAATGCGGCGGTGGCGGCGTATCATGCCCGCGCGCGCTGGGGGCTCAGGCGGATCGCGGTGGTGGATTTCGATGTGCATCACGGTAACGGCACGCAGGATATTTTCGGCCCCGACCCCGAACTGTTTTATGGCTCCTCGCATCAGTACCCGTGTTTCCCCGGCACCGGCATGGTGCGTGAGCAGGGGGTGGCTGGCAACATCATGAATGTCCCCCTCGCGCCCGGCTCCGGCGGGCCTGAGTTCCGCGCCGCGTGGGAGGGCGGGATCATCCCCGCCGTAGCCTCCTTCCGCCCGGAGCTGTTGATCATCTCGGCCGGGTTCGACGCGCATGTGGCCGACCCGCTGGCGCAGCTTCGCCTGCGCGAGGCGGATTTCGCCTGGGTGACGCGCGCGCTGATGGAACTCTCCGGCACGCATTGCCCCGGCCGTGTTATCTCATTGCTGGAAGGCGGCTACGACCTCACCGCCCTGGCCGCCAGCACCGCTGCCCATGTGCGCGCGCTGATGCGGTTGTGAATTTTCAAGTGAACCTGTAGGCAGCAAAACCATGACGGCAAAAAACGATATTTCGGCAATGTCCTTCGAGGATGCGCTGGCGGCCCTGGAGGCCATTGTCCGCGGCCTGGAGTCCGGCCAGCAAAAACTGGAAGACGCGATTACCGCCTATGAGCGCGGCGCGGCGCTTAAAAAACACTGTGAAGCCAAACTGGCGGAGGCCGAGGCGCGCGTGCAGGCAATCGTCGCCCGTGCCGATGGCACTCTTGCCCTTAAATCCGAGGATTGACCGATGGCGTCTGATATTGTGCGCAACCCCAACGCCCTGGCCGAGGCTCTGGCCGAAACCTCCCGCGTGGTGGAAGCCCAGCTCGACGCGCTGCTCCCCGTGCCCGAGGGCGCGGAGGCCCGCGTCGTCGAGGCGATGCGCTATGCGGTGCTCAACGGCGGCAAGCGGATGCGCGCGTTTCTGGTGATGGAGACGGCGCAGCTGTTCACGGTGAACCGCACCTGCGCGGCGCGCGTGGCGGCGGCGGTGGAAATGCTGCATGCCTACTCCTTGGTGCATGACGACCTGCCGGCGATGGACGATGACGATCTACGCCGGGGCATGCCGAGCTGCCATAAACAATTTGACGAAGCCACCGCCATTCTCGCTGGCGATGCGTTGCAGACCCGCGCCTTCGAGGTGCTGGCAGAGGAAGACACCCATGCCGACGCCGAGGCGCGTTGCGAGCTGGTGCTGGCGCTGGCCCATGCCTCGGGCGCGCGCGGCATGGTCGGCGGGCAGATGATCGACATGGCGAGCGAGGGCAAAAAACTCTCAGGGCCGGAGATCACCCGCTTGCAGGCGCTCAAAACCGGGCGGCTGATCCAGTTCAGCGCCGAGGCCGGTGCGATTCTGGGCCGTGCCTCGCAGCCGCAGCGGCATTTTATCGCCGCCTATGGCCGCGATCTGGGCGGCGCCTTCCAGATATACGACGATGTGCTGGACGAAACCGCCTCCGCCGAGGAGCTGGGCAAGACAGCGGGCAAGGACGCGGCGCAGGGCAAGGCCACCATGGTCTCCGTGCTGGGGCTGGAACAGGCGAAGGCGCATGCCGAGCTGCTGGCCGAGCAGGCGGCGGGGTATCTGGAGAGTTTTGGCGAGCGTGGCGCGCTGTTGCAGGAACTCGCGCGCTTCACGGTGACACGAAAGAGCTAGCGCCGGGGCGGGGCCGCTCATGGCCAGGCAGCGCGCCGACCTTATGCTCGTCGCCACCGGGCTGGTGGAGTCGCGCGCCAAGGCGCAGGCGCTCATCATGGCCGGGCTGGTTTATGCCGGCACCGCGCGGGTGCAGAAAGCCGGTGATCTGTTGCCCGAGGATGCCGCCCTTTCCGTGAAAGGCCAGGACCATCCCTGGGTCTCGCGCGGCGGGGTGAAGCTGGCGCATGGGCTTAGCCATTTCAGCTTCGACCCTGCAGGCCGGACATGCCTGGATGTCGGCGCCTCCACCGGCGGCTTCACCGATGTGCTGCTCACCCATGGCGCCAGACATGTCTACGCGGTGGACGTCGGCCACGGCCAGTTGGCGTGGAAACTCCGGTCTGACCCGCGTGTCACCGTGCTGGAGAAAACCAACGCCCGCCACCTCACCGCGCAGATCATCCCCGAGCCCATCGGCGCGCTGGTTTGTGATGCCAGTTTCATCGGGTTGCAGATTGTGCTGCCCGCCGGTCTCGCTTTGTGCGCGCCGGGGGCGTTCGCGGTGGCGCTGATCAAGCCGCAGTTCGAGGCCGGGCCGGAGCATGTCGGCAAGGGCGGGGTTGTGCGGGACCCGGAGATTCACGCCGCGGTCTGCGCGAAAATCCGGTCCTGGTGGGAATCGCTCCCCGGCTGGCGGGTGCTGGGTGTGGAGAAAAGCCCGATCACCGGGCCGGAGGGGAATATTGAATTCCTCATCGGCGCGGTGAAGGAGGGCTAGGCTCAGGCGTGCAATTTCACCCAGCCGGTGAATTTATCCATCCATCCCTGCAAAAACGCCTGGCTGCCTGGCCCGATATTCCCCGCATCGTCAAACAGCCCATCCTTCGCCTGGATGAACACTTCCGGCCCGCCCAGCGTCGGCATGTCAAGGTAGGCCAGCACATTGCGCAGATGCTGCTGCGCCAGCGCGGTGCCGATCGCGCCGATCGAGACGCCGAGCACAGCCGCCGGTTTCCCCGCCCAGGCGCTCTGGCCGTAGGGGCGCGAGGCATTGTCAATGGCGTTTTTGAGCACGCCGGGGATCGAGCGGTTGTATTCCGCCGTGACAAACAAAACCCCGGCTGAGCCCGCGATCTCCGCCTTCAGGCGTTTCACGCTGGCGGCCTGATTGGCGTCGTCATCCTGGTTGTAGAGCGGCAGATCATCGATCCGCACCGGGTTGAAGGAAAAATCGGGTGGCGCCATCCGGGCGATGCCGGTGGCAAGTTTACGGTTGAACGAATCCTGGCGAAGGCTGCCGACAATCACAGCGATTTTATGCTGGCTCATGATGCACTCCTGGAATGACTGGAAACCGTGTTATGCGCGCGCAGGCTAGCACCGATTCGCCGCGTATGTCATCGCATCTTTGAAGGCAGTTTCAGCACCTCGCCATCCACGGCGAATTTGCCGTAACCCTGGTGATGGATGGTCCGGCGATCCGTTTGCGCGGGATCAACCCAGGCCTTCACCACCTCCAGAATGAACATGTTATATTTGGTCACGAGTTTGGTATCGATCACGCGGCACTCCAGATTGGCGAGGCATTGCGCGATTAGCGGCGCTTCCACCTGCGAGGCTGGCACCGGCGTCAGGCCGAATTTGGTGAATTTATCAGTGTCCCGGCCGGAGCAATTGCCGATTTTCACCACTTTGGGAGCCAGGGCCACGCCCGGAATGGCGATCACGCATTGTTTGGTTGCCCGCAGCGCGGCGAAGCTGTGGTTGGCGCTGCTCACCACGCAGGAGATGAGCGGCGGCTCGAACTCAATCATCATATGCCATGACATCGTCATGACATTGGCCAGCCCCTTGCGCGCGGTTGTCAGCAATACCACCGGCCCTGGCTCGATCAGCTGGTAGACTTTCGGCAACGGCAAATTTTTCATGGCGGCAGCTCCTTATACCAAGCGCCTTGGATTATGGCTCATCATCGCAGGCTTTTGGCATCACGCTTGGTTCAGAACATTAGCCTGTTAGATGACGTTCGCCCGCCGCTGGGTTATGGTATGTTAATGAGTAAGAAATTCGATACGATGTCAATTTGCCGTGGCTATCCGGGGTTGCGCGCCGCGCTGTTGCCGGTGGCCATGGCGGCGGTGCTCTCCGGCTGTTCTCTTCCACCGGGCCAGCAAGCCCAAATGAATACGCCGTCATCCGTGCCATCCTCCGCGGCTTTGCAGCAGGCGGAGTTGCAGGGCTATAACAGAGGCTTTGCCGCGGGCGAACTGGCGCAGGCGCTCCGCGACAAGGTGCGGCAACCCGCGCTGGCGATAAAACAGACCCCGCCGGCGCCGCCGTTGCCAGCCGTGGCGCCGCAACCGGTCATCCCTGCCGCGCCGCAAGTGTCTTCGCCGCCGGGAACAAGTTACAACTCCAGCGGTCCGGCCAAGCCTCTGGGAGGCTCGGCCGAACCGTTTTAGCCAAGTCTGATCGCTTTAAGTGCGATCAGGCCCCAGACATTTTTCTGAGGGCGATTCACGCTTTCGGCGCGCTCAGGCGAGCGAACCTCAAACGATCGCGCTCTACTCGCCGTAACCGATCATGCCCTTGATCTCCAGCATGTCATTCAGGCCGAAGTCCACATATTCGCGGCCGTTGCCGGATTGTTTGTAGCCGCCGAAGGGCGCGAACAAATCCCATTCGGGGTAGTTGATATACACGCTGCCGGCACGCATCTCGCGCGCCACCGCGCGGGCCTTTTCCAGGTCCTTGCTCTGCACATAGGCCGCCAGACCATAGACCGTATCGTTGGCGATCTCGATTGCCTCGTCCAGCGTGTCATACGGCAGGATCGAGAGCACGGGGCCAAAGATTTCCTCGCGCGCGATGGTCATGTTGCGCGTGACATTGCCGAACACGGTGGGTTTGACGAAATAACCGCCGCTCAGGCCATCGGGGCGGCCCAGCCCGCCTGTTGCCAGCGTTGCTCCCTCGTCGATACCCGCCTTGATGAGGCGCTGTACCTTGTCAAACTGAACCTGGCTGACCAGCGGCCCCAGCACCGTGCTGTTGCCAAAAGCCGGACCGACCGTCTGCTTGGAGGCTTCATCGGCGGCGATGGCCATCGCCTCATCGTGCATCATGCGCGGCACCAGCATGCGCGTCGCCGCATCGCAGGATTGGCCGCTGTTGATGAAGCAGGCGCCGATACCCTGGCGCACGGCGGAGTCCAGATCGACATCGGGCAGCAGAATGTTGGCGGATTTTCCGCCCAGCTCCTGCGCCACGCGCTTGACCGTATCAGCCGCGGCCTTGGCCACCAGAATCCCCGCGCGGGTGGAGCCGGTGAAGGACATCATATCCACATCGGGATGTTCGGCGAGCTTCTGGCCGACTGAGGGGCCATCGCCGTTGACCATGTTGAACACGCCTTTTGGCACCCCGGCCTCATGCATGATCTCGGCGAAGATGATCGCGTTGATCGGCGCGATCTCGCTGGGTTTCAGCACCATCGTGTTGCCGGCCGCGATCGCGGGGGCGACCTTTGAGACGATCTGGTTCAGCGGCCAGTTCCAGGGGGTGATCAGGCCGACGACGCCGAGGGGTTCCTTCACCACCAGCGTGGTGCCGCGCTTCTCGCTCCACTCGAAATTCGGCAGCGTCTTAATCAGCGCGGCAAAATGCGCCTGCCCGGCGACAGCCTGCGCGTCGCGGGCAAAGCCGATAGGCGCGCCCATTTCATGCGCGCAGGCATCCGCGATCTCACCCATCCGGCGCTCATAAATCGCCAGGCAGGTTTTCAGCAGCTCCAGCCGTTCCTTGGGTGTGGTGTGCGAGAACGAGTGGAAAGCCGCCCGCGCCGCCGCCACGGCCTTGTTCACATCGGCAACGCTGCCGCCGGAAATCTCGGTATAGGGCTGCCCGGTTGAAGGGTCGATGACGGTGATGCGGTTGGGCACCACCGGGTCAACCCAGGCGCCATCGATGTAGAACTTCAGGTTATTGGACATTTGCTCTCCTGTGCAGCTGCGGTGTGTTAAACATGGCCAGTAAAATCGCGGTCAGCGCTGGTGCTTGCCATGAAGTGAAACCGGTCAGGAGTTTAGCAGATGCTGCTTACGGGGGCTTGTCTTTGCAGCGCAATCGCCTACGAATTTTCGTGCGCGGGCGGCGAGGTTGCCGATTATTGCCACTGCCGCCAATGCCAAAAATCCAGCGGCGCCCCGGTGCTGGCCTGGATTCAGGTGGCGCCGTCAAACTTCCGCGTTACGCGCGGCCAGGCCAAAGCCTATGGCTCATCGGCCCATTCAACCCGCTGGTTCTGCCCCAACTGCGGCACGCCGCTGTATATGACCGACCGGGAAGGCCGGTCGGTGGGGATCACCTTGGGAACGCTGGACACCCCCAACGCCATTCACCCCACCGTTCATGGCTGGGATTGCGAGCGTCTGGCATGGTTTGCCACAACTGACAGCCTGCCGCGCTACGCGAAGGCACCGCCTTACGATTTGTAGGGCGGCGCCAGGGGGCAGGTTAAGCGGCGGCGCGGATCGCGGCGGCCTTCACATCTTCGTCGACCAGGTCTGCAAACGTGGCAAAATTATCAACGAAGCGCTGCACCAGCCCCTTCGCCGCGGCGTCATAGGCGGCGCGGTCGGCCCAGGCGGAGCGCGGGTCGAGCACTTCGTCCGGCACGTTGTTTACATGCACGGGGATTTGCAGCCCAAAGAACGGATCGGTGCGATACTCGATGTTATCCAGCTCCCCGGCCAGGGCGGCGCGCAGCAGGGCGCGGGTATGGGTGATGGACATGCGCTTGCCCACGCCATAGGCCCCGCCGGTCCAGCCGGTGTTCACCAGCCAGCAGGAGGCGCCGGTTTTGGCGATGAGGGCCTGCAGCAGCTTGCCGTAGACCTGCGGGTGGCGCGGCAGGAAGGGCGAGCCGAAACAGGTCGAGAAGGTGGCCTGGGGCTCGGAGCCGAGGCCCTTCTCCGTCCCGGCGACACGCGCGGTGTAGCCGGAGAGGAAGTGATACATCGCCTGCGCCGGGTTGAGCCGGGAGATCGGCGGCAGCACGCCGAAGGCATCGGCGGTGAGCATGATGACGTTTTTGGGCGTTCCGCCCCGGCCGGAGAGTTCCACATTGGGGATGAATTCCACCGGGTAGCAAGCGCGGGTGTTCTCGGTGTAGGTCTGGTCGCTCAGGTCCAGGCGGCCCTGCGGGTCGGCGACGACATTTTCCAGCACAGTGCCGAAACGGTGCGTGGCGGCCCAGATTTCCGGCTCGTTCTTCTGGCTGAGATCGATGACCTTCGCGTAGCAGCCGCCTTCGAAGTTGAACACGCCATCCGGCCCCCAGCCATGCTCGTCATCGCCGATCAGGCGGCGGGTCGGGTCGGAGGAGAGGGTGGTTTTGCCGGTGCCTGACAGGCCGAAGAACAATGCGGCGTCTTCCTGAGGGCCGATGTTGGCGGAGCAGTGCATCGGCAGCACATCGCGCTCCGGCAGGATCCAGTTCATCACCGTGAAGATCGATTTCTTGATTTCGCCCGCATATTGCGTGCCGGCGATGACGATCATTTTTTCCGCGAACGAGAGCACGATGGCGGAGGAGGAATTCACCCCATCGATGAGCGGGTCGGCCTCGAAATCCGGCGCGTGCAGAATCACGTAATCAGGCACGAACCCGGCAAGGTCTTCCGCCGGCGGGCGGATGAACATGTTGCGCGCGAACATTGCGTGCCAGGCGCCGGTTGTGACCAGGCGGATGCTGATGCGGTTGGCCGGGTCGGCGCCGGCGTAGAGGTCCTGCGTGAACAGTTCGCGGCCCTGCAGATATGCCTGTACGCGCGATTTCAGGATCGCGAATTTATCGACAGGCAGTTTTTGGTTGATCTTGCCCCACCACACATTTCCGGTGGTGGAGGGTTCATCGACGACAAATTTATCCCCGACGGAGCGGCCGGTATGCACGCCGGTGCGCACGATAAGCGCGCCGTCGGCCGAGAGCCGGCCCTCGTTTTTGCGCAGGGAATGCGTCACCAGCGCCGGGGCTGTCAGGTTGGCGTGCAGGGCGGAGGCGACGCGCACACCGGTGCCAGCGAGGGGGACAGCGTCCCTGAGATTGGCGAAATCAGTCATGTGGGTCACGGTCAAATCGTTCCTCTGCGGCTGGAAATCTGTTCCTTCATAAGCAGCCGGACCCCTCGTATCAACCGGAAGCGTTCTCAAAAATGCGATTAATTTCATGCTGCAATGCAGCGAGACGTAACCGAGACGCCGCGGCAAACCCGCCGACATAATGGGCATCGTTCACCACGACCCGCCAGAGGTGAAAATCCGCGAACCCGGCATATTGGCTGGCGTAGGGGTGCGCGCGCAGGAAGCGTTCGCGGGATGCGGGATCGGTGGTGATCCGCGCCGTGCCGCTGAGCAGCAGCCGGGGCGCCGTTTGCGGGTTTTCATCCACGGCCGCGCCGGTTACCAGCAGGGCGCAGGCCGGGTTGGCGCGCAGGTTTTTGGTATGCGCCGCGAGATCAGAGAGCAGCAGGATGGGGCCGCCCTCCGCATCCAGCGCCGGTGTCACAAGGGCGGCGTGGGGCAGTCCGGCGGCGGTTGTGGTGGCCAGCGTGGCGCTGCGCGCGGCCGTGAGCAGGCCCGCCGCCTCTGAGTAAAAATTCCGCTCTTGATTTGCCGCCATAATCCGGTCACTCCCACGATGCACTTGACACTTATGTCCGCAAATATGAGTCCCAACAGATGAAACACACAATCGCCCTGGTCGATGACGATCGCAACATCCTTACCTCCGTCTCCATGACGCTGGAGCAGGAGGGGTTCGACGTGCGGACTTTCACCGATGGAGAGTCGGCCCTGCAGGCCCTTCTCGCCAAACCGGCCGATCTGGCGGTGCTGGATATTAAAATGCCCCGCATGGATGGCATGGAGCTGCTGCAGAAACTGCGTGTCCGCACGGCGATGCCGGTGATCTTTCTCACCAGCAAGGACGATGAGCTGGACGAGCTGATGGGCCTGCGCCTTGGCGCGGATGATTACATCACCAAGCCCTTCAGCCAGCGGCTGCTGCTGGAGCGTATCCGCGCCCTGCTGCGCCGCAACGAGGCCTCCAAGGCCGAGGGGTCGGGCGCTGCTCCGGCCAGCGTTATAACCCGGGGCAACCTCACGCTGGACGAAACCAAGCACCAGTGCCTCTGGAAGGGCAAGGACATTCAGCTCACCGTCACCGAGTTTTTGCTGGTGAAGGCCCTGGCCCAGCGCCCCGGCATGGTGAAGTCGCGCGACCAGTTGATCGACGCCGCCTATGGCGAAAATGTTTACGTCGATGACCGCACCATCGACAGCCATGTGAAGCGCCTGCGCAAAAAATTCCGCAACGAGGACGGCGAATTCGACCAGATCGAGACGCTCTACGGGATCGGCTACCGCTACAAGGAAGCCTGAATTTGCACACGACCGCTCCGGCCGCCCCATGACCAATCAAAAACCCCGCCTCTCGCGCCTGCTGCGCGACATCCTGCTGGTTAACCTGCTCCCCGTGGCGCTGATCTTCATGGCGCTGTTTTATCTGGACCAGTATCAGCAAGGACTGCTCAGCGCCGAAGTCGCCGCCTTGCGTGAACAGGCGCGCATTTACGCCAGCGCGGTCGCGCAAACCGCCGTGCAGGAAAACAGCAGCGGCGCCACCATCAACCCCGATCTGGCGCAGCCGCTGCTCTACCAGCTGACCGAGCCAACCCCCAACGCGCAGGCGCTGATCTACGGGCCTGACGGCGAGCTGATCGCCAATTCGCGCGTCCATCCCGGCCCTGGCGGCGCGATTGTCACCGAACCGCTTTCCGCCCCGCCGCCGCCGGGCTTTTTCCCCCGCGTGATCGGCTTCATCTACGACCATTTATTGGGTTCCGTGGCGGGGCAGGTCGACGAAACCGGACTTTTAGGCTCAGGCGCGGGGGAAAACCCCGCGACTTTGGGCTGGCAGCCTGATGCCCGCCAGGCGCTGCAACTCACCAGCGCCGGTCCGAATCAGGAATCACCTCCCTTCGTGCGGCGCGATAGCCAGGGCCAGCTGCTCATCACGGTCGCCGAGCCGATCGAGCGTAGCCAGCAGAGTGTGGGCACCGTGCTGCTGACGCGGGAGGCCGATGAGGTGGACCGCGCCGTGCTGGCGGTGCGGATTTCCATTCTCGGCCTGTTTGCCCTGGCGCTGGGGCTGACTGTCATTGTCTCGTTCTACCTCGCCCGCACCATCGCAAGCCCGATCCTCCGTCTGGCGGGGGCCGCGGCGCTGATGCGTGAGGGGCGCGCGCGCACCCAGGCGCTGCCGGAGAGCATCACTGGGCGCAACGACGAGATCGGCACCCTGGCCCGCGCGCTGGATGGCTCGGCCAAGGCCCTCTGGGCGCGGATGGACGCCATCGAGCAATTCGCCGCCGATGTCAGCCACGAGATCAAAAATCCGCTGTCCTCCATCCGCTCCGCGATCGAGACCCTGAGCCGGGTCGAAGACCCCACCCGCGCCGCCCGGCTGCTCGCCATCATCACCCAGGATGTCGCCCGGCTGGACCGGCTGATTACTGATATCTCAGACTCCTCGCGGCTGGATTCCGAGCTGTCGCGCAGCAAGATGGAAATTGTCGACCTTGCGCGCATTCTCGCCACGCTGTCCGAAATCCACGACGCCACCCGCAAGGATAACGGCCCCTATGTGGTGGTCGATGCCCCCGCCGTCGGGCTTTTCGTGCGCGGGGCGGAAAACCGGCTGGTCCAGGTGCTGCGCAACCTCATCGGCAACGCCATCTCCTTCAGCCCGCCCAACGGCAAAATCTGGCTGCGCGGGCGTGAGACCGGCGGCATGGTGGAGCTGGCGGTGGAGGATGAAGGCCCCGGCATCCCCGATGCCAAGCTGGACGGTATTTTTGACCGTTTTTATTCCGAGCGGCCGCAGAGCGAGCAGTTCGGCAGCCATTCCGGCCTTGGCCTCTCCATCTCCCGCCAGATCGTCGAGGCGCATCTGGGCCGCATCTCGGCCGAGAACCGGCGCAACGAGGAAGGCGCCATCATCGGCGCGCGCTTCGTGATCAGACTGCCAAAAGCCGAAGGGTGAGCAAATGGTAACTGTGATCGACCACCCGCTGGTGCAGCATAAATTGACCTTGCTGCGCCGCAAGGAGACCACCACCGGCGAGTTCCGCCGCCTCTGCCGCGAAATCGCGTTGCTGCTCGGCTATGAGGTGCTGCGCGACCTGCCGCTGGAGCCCATCACCATCGAGACGCCGCTGGAGAGAATGCAGGCGGTGCAGGTCTCGGGCAAAAAACTCTGTTTCATCTCGGTGCTGCGGGCCGGGGAGGGGATTCTGGACGGTATTCTGGATCTGGTGCCCTCCGCGCGGATTGGCCATGTTGGGCTCTACCGCGACCCGGCGACGCATGAGCCGGTGAAATATTATTTTAAGGTGCCTGAGGGCATGGCCGAGCGCCTGTGCATCGTGGTTGACCCGATGCTCGCCACCGGCCACTCCGCGGCCGCCGCCGTGACCATGTTGAAGGAGGCCGGCGCAAGGAGACTCAAATTCGTCTGTCTGCTCGCAGCACCCGAGGGCCTGGCGTGGTTCGAGGCCGCGCACCCTGACGTGCCGGTGTTCGCCGCCGCGGTGGACCGCGAGCTGGACGATCACGCCTACATCCACCCCGGCCTGGGCGACGCCGGCGACCGGCTTTTTGGGACGAAGTAGGCGGCCAGGATAACGCTGGATGACTATAATATATCAGATGGATGTATTAGGGACATATTTTGTCCGTAATGTATAAGGATATGGAGCGGACAGATGGGTGTACAGAAGCCGTACCACAGAAATTACCGCGCGATGAAAGAGAGCCATAATTCTGGATATAATGAAATAGCCTATATTAGAGATGAGAATTATGCAAAAGCACCGGTTCATTATCTAAGAGCCTTTATGATTATTCAAAGAGATTTAGAAAAAATATTTGAATATATTGAGCCAAGTGAATCGAGCTTAAAGGCGTATTCATATCGTATACATGAATTGCTGATGAGGACATGTATTGAAATCGAAGCAAATTTCAAAGCGATTTTGGCAGAAAATTTATTTATTCCAGAAAAGAATAAATATGGCCAAATCTACAACATTCGCGTCTATAAAAAAGTTAATAAAACCCATCATCTTTCTTCTTATGAAGTTAGCTTACCTATATGGAACGGCGAGAAAAGAATTTTAAAACCATTTCACAGTTGGATTGAGGGAAAAACCCCAGTTTGGTATCAAGCATACAATAACAGTAAGCATGATCGTCTCGAAAAATTTAAAGAAGCAAATCTCGAGAATTTAATTGACGCCGTGGCGGGGTTACTTGCGCTTATCTCATCGCAGTTTAAGACAGATGATTTTTCAGCATCAGTTGGTTTTTTAAGTGTGCGCGATGTTGATTATTATGACATGGGGCCAGCAATTGGCTCGTTCTTCAGGATTAGATTTCCTGCTGATTGGAGTGATGAAGAAAAATACGATTTTAATTGGAGCGAACTCTCTAAAGAGTCCGATCGGTTTGCAAAAATCAACTACAATCAGATTGATTCTTAGTTTTTTGGTGGCATCGGGGGGTGCTGTGTCCAGGGAGGTCTGGACACAGCAATGGAGTTTCAACCCGCGCGGTTATCCACCAGATCAGTCACCACGCCCGGATCAGCCAGGGTGGAGGTATCGCCCAGGCTGTCGGTTTCGTTCGCGGCAATCTTGCGTAAAATCCGGCGCATGATTTTGCCCGAGCGGGTTTTCGGCAGGCCCGGCGCCCATTGGATCACATCCGGTGCCGCAATCGGCCCGATCTCCTTACGCACCCAGGCAACAAGCTCCTTGCGCAGCGCCTCGGTCGGCTCCGCATCGGCCACCAGGGTTACATAGGCATAGATGCCCTGGCCCTTGATCTCGTGCGGGAAGCCAACCACGGCCGCTTCCGCGACTTTGGGGTGCAGCACGAGGGCGGATTCCACCTCCGCGGTGCCCATGCGGTGGCCGGAGACGTTAATGACGTCATCAACCCGCCCGGTGATCCAGAAATAGCCGTCGGCATCGCGGCGCGCGCCGTCGCCGGTGAAATACAGGCCCTTGAAGGTGGAGAAATAGGTCTGCACGAAACGGGCGTGGTCGCCGTAGAGCGAGCGCATCTGCCCCGGCCAGGAATCGGCGATGCAGAGGTTGCCCTCGGTCGCGCCGTGCAGGCGCTGGCCTTCGCCGTCCACCAGAATGGGAAACACGCCCGGCAGCGGCAGCGTCGCCGAACCCGGCTTCTGCGCGATGGCGCCGGGCAGCGGCGAGATGAGAATGCCGCCGGTCTCCGTCTGCCACCAGGTATCCACGATCGGGCAGCGGTTCTCGCCGACCACGCGGTAATACCAGTTCCACGCCTCGGGGTTGATGGGCTCGCCCACCGAACCCAGAATTCGCAGAGATTTGCGCGAGGTTTTGTGCACCGGGCCTTCGCCGTCGCGCATCAAGGCGCGGATGGCGGTCGGCGCGGTGTAGAAGATATTCACCTGATGCTTGTCGACGACCTGCCAGAAGCGCGAGGTGTCCGGGTAGTTGGGGATGCCCTCGAACATCAGCGTGGTGGCGCCATTGGCCAGCGGCCCGTAGACGATATAAGTATGCCCGGTTACCCAGCCGACATCGGCGGTGCACCAGTAGACCTCGCCGGGGTGATAGTCGAACACATATTGATGCGTGAAGCTCGCCCACACCATGTAGCCGCCGGTGGTGTGCAGCACGCCCTTGGGCTTGCCGGTGGAGCCGGAGGTGTAGAGGATGAACAGCGGGTCCTCGGCGTTCATCTCGGCCGGGGTGTGGGCGGGCGAGGCGGCGGCGGTCACATCTTCATACCATACGTCGCGCCCGGCCTGCATCGCCACATCGCCGCCGGTGGCCTTCACCACGATCACGTTTTTCACCGTCGGGCAGCTCTTCAGCGCCTCATCGGCGTTCAGCTTCAGCGCCACCTTGCGCCCGCCGCGGCGGCCTTCATCGGCGGTGATGAGCGCGACTGAGTTGCAGTCCTGAATCCGGTTGGCCAGAGAGTCGGGCGAGAACCCGCCGAACACCACGGAGTGGATCGCGCCGATCCGCGCGCAGGCGAGCAGCGCCACCGCTGCTTCCACGATCATCGGCAGATACACGGTCACCACATCGCCTTTTTTAACACCCTGGGCGCTCAGCGCATTGGCCAGGCGGCAGACCTGCTCGTGCAACTCCCGGTAGGTTACCTTCTTGGAGTCATTCGGGTCATCGCCTTCCCAGATGATCGCGACCTGATCGCCGCGTTCGGCCAGATGCCGGTCCAGGCAGTTGGCGGCGGCGTTCAGCGTGCCGTCCTCGAACCATTTGATCGAGACATCCCCGGTGAAATTGGTATTTTTGATCTTGGTGGGCGCCTTCATCCAGTCGATGCGCTTGCACTCTTCCGCCCAGAATTCATCAGGCGCCGCGGCGGCGCGGGCGGTCATTTCGTCATAGCGCGCCCGTGGTATCAGGGCGGCCGCCGCAATCTCTGGTTTTACCGGTACAACATCCGCATCTGACATGTTCGACCCTCCGTAATTTATTATAGGCTTATGCCGTTATGCCAAGAATCCACAGGGTCCGAAAGCCTGTCCCAAATTTTAGCACATCACCGGCCGCCGCCATGCGAAAATACGGGTTTCAGGACATGTCCTCAGGCCCAGGTATGAGGAAGTCGTTGACAATACCAAAGGTTTCTGCGCGAGATTTGATGGCAATCGACTTTGGCTTGACTTGGGAACGCGACCCCGGCGACCGGACGCATACAAGATTAACCAGAACCCGGTTGTCCCTCAATCCGCGCGGCAGGCGCGCGGCGGGCCAATGTTAAGGAGCGACGACGAGTAATGGCTACCGGCACTGTTAAGTGGTTCAACACCACCAAAGGATATGGTTTTATTGTTCCCCAGGATGGCGGCAAGGACGTGTTCGTCCACATTACCGCCGTGCAGTCCGCGGGCCTGCGCGGCCTGAACGAGGGCCAGAAGGTCACGTTCGACATCGCGATGGAACGTGGCAAGGCCGCCGCGATCAATCTTAAAGCCGTCTGAGCCACAGCGCCGGTTTCATACTGGCCAAACGGGCCGGGCGCAGTTTTAACGGGGCCTTTGGGCCCCGTTGTTTTGTTGCAATCAGTTAAAAACACCGCTACCCCGGCCATATATCAGGTTAAGCCCAACGGGCAGCCTGAAGGCTGAGCGGCGTGATTTCCGGTGCTGAATGATCCTGTTCCCGGAATATCGGCTCTCCTCAGCATCATTATGAGGGGGAAGACATGGACGGTTTGAGCACGCCGCGGCCGGTACCGGGTTTTGAGCCGCCCCATGAGCCAGCCTTTGCCATGCTCGATGATGCCGTGCGCAGATTCGGCCCCAGGCCGGCGCTTGATTTCCTCGGCCGCCGCTGGAGCTATGAGCAACTCGGCCAGCTTACCAACCGTGCCGCCGCCGGCCTGCAGAAGCTGGGTGTCAGGCCGGGTGTGAATGTTGGCCTCTGCCTGCCCAACTGCCCATATTCCGTCATCATGTACCATGCCATCCTCAAGGCCGGCGGCACGGTGGTTAATTTCAACCCGCTCTACACCTTGCCCGAGATCGAGGCGCAGGCCCGCGAAACCGATGTCAGCATCATGGTTTCCATGGATCTCGCCCTCATCCAGGACAAAATCGGCAAGCTCGCGGCGAGCGGCCTGTTCAAGCGCGTTATCATCTGCCCGATGGGCCCCCTCCTCACGCCGCTTAAAGCCATTGCGTTCCGGCTGTTCAAGCGCAAGGAGCTGGCGCGCGTTCCCGATCACGCGCCCTATGTAACATTTGAGCGGTTGACCTCAGGCCCCGCGCAGCCCGCCCCCGTTGCGATCGACCCAACGCGCCATATCGCGGTGCTGCAATTCACCGGCGGCACCACGGGTAAGCCAAAGGCCGCCCAGCTCACCCACACCAATATCAGCGTCAATGTCCGCCAGGTGCTGGCGGTACTTCCGGGCATCATCCCCGGCGAGGAGCGGATGCTGGCGATCCTGCCGTTTTTTCATGTTTTTGCGATGACGGCCGTGATGAACCTGTCGTTGAGCATCGGCGCTGAAATCATACTGCTGCCGCGGCTCGACCTGAAACTGCTGATGCGCACCATCTATCATCGCCGCCCGACCATTTTGCCTGGCGTGCCCACGCTCTTCACCGCCATCAGCAATGCCGCCGAGGCATCGGGCAAAGCCGATCTGAGCTTTATCAAATTCTGCGTCTCTGGCGGCGCCCCGCTTTCCGCGGAAGTGCAGGACCGTTTCGAGCGCATTTCCCATTGTCATATCCTGGAAGGCTATGGGCTTTCGGAAACCTCGCCGGTGCTCGCCTTAAACCTGCCGGGTGCCAGCAAGCGCGGCAGCGTCGGGCGCGCGCTGCAAGGCACCACCATCGAGATCCGCGACCCTGAAAACCCGGACGTGATCCTGCCGCAAGGCGCGCGCGGCGAGATTTGCGCGCGCGGGCCGCAGGTGATGCCCGGTTACTACCATCAGCGCGAAGAAGCCCAGGTGTTCACCGGCGGCGCCTTTCGCACCGGCGACATCGGCTATCTCGACGAGGAGGGTTATCTCTTCATCGTTGACCGCATCAAGGACATCATCATCTGCGGCGGCTACAACGTGTATCCGCGCACAATCGAGGAAGCCGCCTATCAGCATCCCGCCGTGCAGGACGCCATCGCCATCGGCGTGCCCGACCAATACCGCGGCCAGGCGCCGAAGCTTTTCGTTACCCTGCGTCCCGGCAAACAGGCCACCGGCGCGCAAATTCTGGAATTTCTGCAAGAGCGGCTGAACAAAATTGAAATGCCAAGGTCGGTTGAAATCCGCGAGACCCTGCCGCGAACCATGGTCGGAAAACTCTCCAAAAAGGAGCTGGTGGCCGAGGAGGCCGAACAACCCTGAAGCGGCAAGCCCTTTCGCTTTCGAACAAAACTTGCCACATTCTCACCATCATGCGCATGCACGCCTCTTGCGCCGCCCGGCCCGGCCCGGACGGTTACGACGCCATTCTGCTCCTCGGTCCTCCGGGGGCGGGCAAATCCGACTTCTTGCTGCGGCTGATCCACGATGGTTTCAGCCTCGTGGCCGATGATCAGGTGGTGATCTGGAACGGGATCGCCAGCGCTCCGGCGGCGCTGGCCGGGCTGCTGGAGGTGCGGGGGCTGGGTATTTTCCATCTGCCGCATCTGGCCAGCGCGCCGCTGCGCCTGGTTATCAGCCTTGGGGCGCCGCCCGCGCGCCTGCCGGAGCCGCAAACCCATGTGCAACTCGGCCTGCCGCTTGTCATCATCGATCCCGCTCAGCCCTCCGCCGTTGCCCGCGCCGTTCTGGCGCTGGAAGCCGCCTGCGGCCGCCTGACCCAGGTTGCGGGCAGCTTCGCGCCATGAGCGGCGGCGCCCAAAAACTCAGCATCGTGCTTGTCACCGGCTTCTCCGGGGCGGGCAAAAACGCCATTTTGCGCGCCCTGGAAGACCTCGGCTTCGAGACCATCGACAACCCGCCCCTCGCCACCCTGGAGGAGCTTGCCAGCCGGGCCGAGAAAAACCTCGCCATCGGGGTTGATGCCCGCTCGCGCGGTTTTTCCTCCGAGGCGGTGCTGGAAACCCTTGCCCGTCTGCGCGTGCATCCGGCGCTCGCCCCCTCCCTGGTGTTTGCCACCGCAACCCAGGATGTGCTGCTGCGCCGCTACTCCGAGACCCGCCGCCGCCACCCGCTCGCGCAATCAGGCCCGGTGGCGGAGGGAATCGCGCTGGAGCGCGCGCTTACCGCCCCGCTTGTGCAGGCGGCGGACCTGCGGATTGATACCTCGAACCTTCCACTGGCGCGCCTGCGGGCCATCGTTGAACAGAATTTCGGCGCCGGGGCTCCGCCGATGGCGATTTCCCTGGTCTCCTTTGCTTATCCCGGCGGCCTCCCGCCTGAGGCGGACCTTGTTTTCGATGCTCGATTTTTGCGCAACCCGCATTACGACCCCGCCCTGCGCCCGCTCAGCGGCCTCGACCCTGAAATTGGCAGCTTTATCGAGCAGGACCCTGATTTTGCTACTTATTTTAACCATATCAAGGACATGGTTGAATTTTTATTGCCGAGATTCGTGCAGGAAGGAAAAAAATATGCAACAATCTGTATCGGATGTACCGGCGGGCAACACAGATCAGTGTATATGATTGAAAAGCTGAAGAGCAGTTTGGGCCGAGCGGGGTGGCGCGTCAGCGTTACCCACCGCGAAGCCGCGAAGTTTGAAGCCGCACGCGCCAACCAGAAATCGCACGCCAAGGAATGAGTCTCTCAATATGATCGGTCTGGTTCTTGTTACCCATGGCGCGCTGGCCGTCGCCCTGCGCGATGCCATGGAACACGTTGTCGGCAAGCAGAAAAACGTCGCGACCGTATGTGTCGAATCGGATGCTGAATTCGAGAGTCAGCGCGCCGAAATCGCCCGCCGGCTGGATGAGGTCAATTCCGGCGATGGCGTCATTCTGTTGACCGACATGTTTGGCGGCACCCCCAGCAACCTCGCCATGTCCATGCTGAGCCAGCCGGGTGTTGAGATCATCGGCGGCGTGAACCTGCCCATGCTGGTGAAGCTGGCGAAAATCCGCGGCACGCAGACATTGGCCGAGGCTGTGCGCTGCGCGGAGGACGCGGGGCGCAAATACATCTGCTCGGGCCATGAAATTCAGAGCCCCACCACCACCCCGCGCGCCGCGGAGTAGGCATGAGCGAGAACAGCGCTGCGATTACAATGGATGTCGGCATCGTCAACCGGCGCGGCCTGCACGCGCGCGCGGCGGCCAAGCTGGTCACCTTGGCGGAGCGTTTCAGCGCCTCGGTCGATGTCGCCAAGGATGGCCAGAGCGTCTCCGCCCGCTCCATCATGGGGTTGATGATGCTGGGTGCCGGCCAGGGCAGCAAGGTGCGCCTCATCGCGGAGGGGTTCGACGCGAGGGAGGCCCTGGACGCCATCGCCGCGCTGATCGAGGCCGGCTTTCATGAAACTGACTAACCGCGCCGAACAGCGCTTCACCGGCCATCCGGTCTCGCCTGGCATCGGCATCGGCCCGGTGCACGAGACCGGCGAACCGGCGCTCGTCATCGCCCATAAAAAAATCGCGGCGGCGGATACGGCGGCGGAAATGGCCCGGTTGGAGGAAGCGCTGGCCCGCTCGCGCCACCAGTTGGGTAAGCTGAAGGCGCGTTTGGCCGGGTTGCCCGAACATAGCCAGACCGAGATCGCGCCGCTGATCGATGCCTATCTGCACATGCTCGGCCCCTCGCGGCTGATGCGCGGCATCAAGGCGCGGGTGCAGGATGGGCTGATCGCCGCCGAAGCCGCGGTTCACGCGGAGTCCGAGGCGCAGGCCGAGGCGATATTGTCCTTGACCGGCTCGGACCGCCAGGGCCGCGCCCGCCGCGCCGAGGAGGTGCGCGAGATCGGCCGCCGCATCCTGCGTAACCTCACCCGCCAACCCTTCCGCAGCTTCGCCGGTCTGCCCCAGGGCTGCATTCTCGCCGCCAGCGACCTGCGCCCGGCTGACGCGGCACTCATCCAGCCCGCGAACTTCGCAGGGATCATCACCGAGGAAGGCGGCGCGGACGGCCACACGGCTGTTATGCTGCGCGCGCTCGGCCTGCCCGCGGTGCTTGGCGCCGCCGGTGTGCTCTCAGCCGCCGCCCCCGGCAGCCTCGCCATTATCGACGGCGACACCGGCACCATCACCCTCAACCCGAGCCAGCCCAGCCTGGATGCCGCGCGGCAGAAGCTCGCCGCCATCACCCGTACCCGCCGCGCGCTTACCCGCCTGCAACGCCTGCCCGCCGCCACGCGCGATGGCACCGCGGTCAGCCTGCAAGCAAACCTCGAACTACCTTTTGAACTGCCGATGATCGCGGAATCCGGCGCGCATGGCATCGGCCTGTTGCGCAGCGAATTCATCTTCATGAACCGCGAGATACTCCCCGATGAGGATACCCAGACCGAAATCTACCAGAATATCGTCGAAGCGATGGACGGCGACCCGGTGACCATTCGCGTGCTCGACTGGGGGTCGGATAAGGAAATCGAGGCGCTCAGCGCCTATATGCCGCTTCACGATGAGCCAAACCCGGCGCTCGGGCTGCGCGGCATTCGCCTGTTGCTGCGCCATCCGGCATTGCTGGAAACCCAGCTCGCGGCCATTTTGCGTGCCGGCGCCGCGGGGCCGGTGCGCATTATGCTGCCCATGGTCTCGCTGGCCGCCGAAATTCTTGCCACCCGCGAAATTTATGACCGTGTATGGAAGCGGCTCAAGCGCAAGGGCGTGCGCATGGCCGCGCAAAAGCCGCCGCTCGGCATTATGGTGGAAACCCCGGCCGCCGCCCTGGCCGCGCGCCAATTGGCAAAATATGCCGATTTTTTTGCCATCGGCACCAACGACCTCACGATGTATACGCTGGCCGCCGATCGCGGCCTGCCGGTGGGCAGCAAGCTTTACGATCCTCTGGAGCCGGTTGTCCTTAACCTTATCAGCATGACGGCACGGGCGGCGGCGGAGGCTAAAATTTCCGTCTCGCTTTGCGGCGAGCTGGCCAGCCGCCACCAGGCCGCGCCGCTGTTGCTTGGCCTGGGCATCCGCCAGCTTTCCATGCATGGCAACGCCATTCCCCGCGTCAAGCGCGCCATCCGCGCCGTGAGCCAGACGCAATGCGACGACATGGCCGTGGCCGCGCTCGCCGCACCCGATGCTGATGCCGTGCGCGACATTATCCGCGAAGCCTGATACTCGCGAAGCCTGACACTCGCGAAGTTTGGCGTCAGGAAGGTTTAGACCCCGGTGGCCATCAGGAGCACGACCAGCGCAATGGCGACACCTTGCAGGATCACCCGCAGCCGCATCAGTTTGTTGGAGGTGCGTGGATCACGGTTGGCATCGACCATGCCGATGGCGCCGATCAGCATGACCACGACCACCGCCAGCATATCGGCAGCCAGCAAAACAATAATAAAATCTCTCATGGCTCCCATATAAACCCGGCCAGGGCATTCTGCATACCGCTGACATGTGGTGCCTCCGGTTGACTCTGCCACCATTACCCGTTCTGGCTCACAGCATGCGCATTTCTCCTCTTTTTGCCCTTCTCCTTGCCCTGGCGTGCGGCGCCCCGGCCTTCAGCCAGGCCGCGCCCGAGCCACAGGCCACCCCGGCCGCCGCCGCGCCCGCGCCCGCGAAGCCGGCCAGCGCCATTATTCCCGGCTCGCCCCTGGCCGCTCTCACCGCCGCCGCGTCCAGCCCGGCGGACCTTGATGCAAATACGCCCGCCCCGTTCGGCACCACCTCGTTTGGCTTCTCCCTTGCCAACACCCTCGGGAGTGAAGCGGCGGGGACCTTCGGCGATTTTCTCAATGCCATCCAGCAATCCACGCAGCTCACGCCGGTGTGGGACTGGCTGCAAAGCTTTCCCAAGGCCCCGGTGCGCCGCGCGCATCTTCTCAGCATTGCCGAGGGGCTGGGCGTCACAATTCTGCCCGCTCTCCTCGTGGAGCTTGCCCTGCGCTTACTTCTCGCGCGGCCCCGCAGCGGGCTGATCAGCCGCTCCGTGCCGCCACCCGCCGCGGTTCTCTCCGAGGATGAGGAGGAGCGGGGGCTGGCCGATGCCGAGGCGGGGGGGAGCGAAAAACTCCCCGGGCGGCGTGTCTCGCTGCGCGCCTGGGGGCGGCGCGGCCTGTTCGCGATGCTTTATTCCGGCCTTCGGCTGCTGCCGCTGTTTGGCTTTGCGCTAACCGTGGCGGCGCTGCTGGCAAGCGGCCTTGCCAGCGAGCGCCCGGCACATCTGGCGGTCGCTGGCATTGCCAATGTCTATCTGCTTGCGCGCTTCCTCTTTGAGGTGCTGGCCGCTCTCGTTGCCCCCGGCGCCCCCAGCCTGCGGCTTGTCGCCATGCCGGGCCGCCGCGCCACCTCGTTGATGCGCCAGGCGATGGCGCTGCTCGCCACCGGCTTTTTCGGCTACGCCGTCGTCTCAATCGCCCAGCTGCTGGGGCTCGCCCAGCCTGGCGCCATGGTGCTGATCCGGCTCATCGCGCTGGTCATCCATATCGAAATCGCCATTGCCATCTGGAACAGCCGCCATCTGGTGGGGCGGTGGATCGCTGGTCCGCCCGAGGCAACCAATGCTTTCGCCGGTTTCCGCCGGCGGATGGGGCGCATCTGGCACTATCCGGCGCTGTTCTACATTCTCGCCTTGTGGGTCGCCTGGGCCGGAGGCGTGCAGAATGCCTTTGGCGTGCTCTTGCGCGCGGTCCTGGTCTGCCTCGCCGCCCTGGTACTCGGGCGGATCGCCTGGAGCGGCAGCTCATTCTTGCTGGAGCGTGCCTTCCCCGATTCTTCCGAAGCGGCCCACCCGGCCCTGTTCGCGCGCGCGCGCGCCTACAACCCGCTCATCCGCGTGCTCATACGTGCCGGCATCGCCATCGCGGTCATCGTTCTTGTGCTGCAGGGCTGGGGCGTCAACGCGCTTGGCTGGCTGCTCACCAACCCGATCAGCGTCAGTCTCATCAACGCTGGCATTTCCATCATCATCACCATCGCCGCCGCCCTGATTTTATGGGAATGCGCCAATCTCATCCTCGCCGGGCGGATTGAGCGATTTTCCGTAACGGGGCGCACCCGTCAGGCCTCGCGCCTGCGCACCCTGCTGCCGATGCTCAAGGCCACCATCGGTGTTTCCATCTTTCTGGTCGCCGGGCTCATCTGCCTCTCTAAAATCGGCGTCAACGCCGCGCCGCTGCTGGCCGGCGCCGGCGTGCTCGGCATCGCGATCGGCTTTGGCAGCCAGAAGCTGGTGCAGGACATCATCACCGGCCTGTTCCTGCTGCTGGAGGACGCCATGCAGGTGGGTGACTATGTGTCCCTCGCCGGGATGACCGGCACGGTCGAGCGCCTCTCCATCCGCACCATCCGTCTGCGCGGCAGCGACGGCTCGAACAACATCATCCCCTTCTCCGCCGTCACCACAGTCACCAATATGACGCGCGATTTCGGCTACGCGCAGATTTCGATCGATGTTGGCTATCAGGAAAATCTGAACCGGGTTTTTGCCGTGCTGAAGGATATCGCCCAGGCGATGCGCGCCGAACCCGCCTGGGGCGCGATGATCCGCGACGATTTTCAGCTTTTTGGGCTGGACCAGTTCGGCGCCAACGGCCTGGTCATCACCGGGCAGATCCGCACCGGCCCCGGCCAGCACTGGGCCGTGCGGCGGGAGTTTTATGCCCGGGTCTACAAGCGCTTTTCAGAGGAGGGGATTTCGATCCCCACCGGTCAGCAGAGTTTCACAATCGACCCGGCGGTGCTGCGGACCTTGGCCGCGGCGGCACTGCCCGGATCAGCCAGTGATTAGATCAATATTGGTTTAGCTTGAATCACCCGATTCAAGCGAAACCAATGAAATTGATCGTAAAACATAAGCTAGAGTCAGGACTCATTCTTTGAGGTAGAAGGCGACTGCGGCTGCGATGCAAATGGCGGAGAAGAATGTG
>NZ_BSOS01000006.1 GCF_030160635.1 Acidocella aquatica
GCGGTTGTGCAGGGATGGCCAAAGAAATCAAACCAAAACAGCTTCGTGAATAATAGCGGCTAGAAAATTCCCATCGCCAGCCCGGCGCCCAGCGAGGCGCCAAGTTCCCGGCAGCGTGCCAGCGCGGCGGCGCTGATGGTTTTTGGCGCCAGGATCGCTTCGGGCGTTTGCGCGTGGGTGCAGATGATCAGCGGGTCCGCCACAGCTTTCAGCCGCCAGCCGGTGGCGATGCGTTCAATCTGGCGCGCCGCGTTCTGGCCGTCGCTGCCGGCACAGATCAGCGTGGCGTAGGGGCGGCCGTTGATGCGTTCCAGCGCGGGGTAATAGCTGCGGTCGAAGAAATCCTTCATCATGCCGGACATGGCGGCGAGATTCTCCGGCGTGGCGAAGATATAGCCGTCCGCCGCCAGCACATCTTCAGGCTTGGTTGCCACCGCACTCTGCAACAATACGCGCAGCCCGCTCTCCGCCCGCGCACCGGCGGCAGCGGCCTGGGCCATCTGCCGGGTGCCGCCGGTGAGGGAGTGGAAGACGATCAGCAGAGTCTTCATGGCGTTATTGCTGGTTTATGGCCACGGTGCAGGTCAACCCCGCCACCAGCGGGGTGCCGGGGGGAACATGGTCGAGCGCGATGCGCACCGGCACGCGCTGCGCCAGGCGCACCCAGGTGAAGGTTGGGTTCACATTGGCCAGCAGGGTCGGGCTGGGGCCGCGCTCGGCATCGCTGATGCCCGCCGCCAACCCGGTGACATGGCCGCTGATCGCCGGGCCGCCGCCCAGCAGTGTTACGGTGGCCTTGTCGCCCACCGCGATGTGGCGCAGCTTGGTCTCCTCGAAATAGCCGTCCACATAGAGGGAATCGGTATCCACGATCGCCACGTCGGGCGTGCCCGCGCTCACGAAATCGCCCGGCTGCATCGAGAAATTGGTGACCACGCCGTTCACGGTGGCGAGCACCGTGCTGCGTTGCAGGTTGAGCTGCGCCACCGCCTCGTTGGCCTGTGCCTGCTGGTAGTCGGCGGCGGCCTCCATCGCGGCGGTGCCGGCGGTATCGCGCGTCAGGCTGGAGACGGCGTTGTTGGAGACGGCGGCATAGCGGCTGGCGGTGCGCTGCGCATCCTCCATCGCGGCCTTGGCTTTCAGCATTTGCGCCTGCGCCTGGGCCAGTGCGATGGTAAAGCGCGTGGGGTCGATCTGGAACAGTTTATCCCCCGCCTTCACCACTTGGTTGTCCTGCACGAAGACCTGCACCACCGGGCCGGAGACATCGGGCGCCAGGGCCACGGTGTCGGCGCGGACGCGGCCATCGCGGGTCCAGGGGTCTTCCATGTAATAAATCCAGAGCTGCCAGCCGATCACGGCGGCGATCAGCACGATCACCAGGGTCACGAGGAAGCGGAGCGGAAACGATACGGTGTTCATGGGGATCCGTTTCTAGAAAAAGCGGTTCATAACCAGGCTGACGCAGCCCAGCAGCACAATCAGCAGCGCCAGGTCAAACAGGGGGCGGTGCCAGACGAAGCGGTAGAGGCCAAGGCGCTTGATTGCCGCGCGCAGCAGGGTGGAGAGCAGCAGGGCGATGCCGAGCCACACCAGCAAAGGGGGCATCAGCACGCCGTAAAAGTCGATCTCGCCGATCATGGGCTGGTCCACCCCGCCAGCGCGGGCGGCGGGGCGGGGGCGAACAGCACGCTGCGCAGTCCCGATAACATCATCAGCGCCTCCTTGTGCACATGGGTATCAAATGCGGCGGCATGTGTCGCGGCATCAATGGCGGTGAGCAGGCCGGGCGGCGGCGGGGCCAGCGGGTTGCCCCGGTAGTGCGCGGCGACACCTTCCAGCACGGCGGCGCTCTGCGCCTGCGCCTGCGGAGAGAGCGTGGACATGCAGCGTTGCAGGCCGATCACGTTCAGCCCCACGCGCAGGTCTTGCAGCACGTCGGCGGTGGCGATGTCCGTCCCGGCGGGAATTGAAGCGAGCCTTGGCACCAGCAGGCCGAAGCGGTCCAGCATCCGCCCGCTGAGCACGGCGGGGTCGCCCGGCTCGCTGGCCCCGGCGGCGGCGGCGATGTCGCGCCAGCCGGCCTTGATGACGCGCCGCGCGCTCCAGGCCGCGCCCACGGAGCGGATCAGCCGGGTCACCACCAGCGCGGAGGTGATGCCGAGCAGCAAGGCGGCGGTGTTGTTGAGATAGGTGGCGAAATTGCCGGAATAGGTGTTGTCCAGCGCCAGATTGGTGGAGCCGATGGCGCCCAGCAGCATGCCGGTGCCAAAAGTGGCCGGGCGGGAGACGAGGATGCCGATGATGAGCCCGGCGGGCAGCAGCACCAGCACCAGCTCGGCGAAGGTCTCCATGCGCGGCAGCACCAAAAAGGTGTAGAAACCCGACCCCAGGGTGGCGATCACCGCGTTGCGGCTCATCTGGGCGATGGCGGGGGCGGGGTCGTCCTGCGCCGCGAAAAACGAGCCGGCGACGGCGACCATCACGGCCGCCCCGGCGCCGGCGGGCCAGGCGGTGACGATCCAGACCGCGCAGACCAGCAAAATCGCCAATGCGGTGGAGAGGGCGGAGAAGAGCGCCAGCCCGTGGTCGCGCAGCTGCGCCGCCACGGCGATGAACTCCGCCTTTATCGCGGCGCTCTGCGGCGCCACGTCGCCCTCGAACACATGGCGGCGGATGGCGCGCTCATGGCGGATGATGCTCACCAGCTCGCCGAGCCGCATGGCGAGGCTGGCGCGCAGCAGCCCGGTCCAGGAGAGATCGGCATCCTCCAGCGCGTTGATCTGGCCGTGCAGGGCGTCAGCATCTTCCGGCCCGCCGATCTGGATCCAGGCGGCTGTGGCATCCAGCACTTTTTCCAGCGCCGGGGTGATGCCGCCGTGGCGGCGCAGCTGGGCCACGCGGTCGCCGATGGAGCTGAGCACCGGCATCATGCTCAGCATGTAGATCCGCAGCTGGGCGATATAGGGCACGGCCGATTGCAGGTTCGAGGTGTCGTAGGCGAGCTGTGTCGTCATCATCGCCACATCGGTCGCCTCCACGGCCAGCTTGCGCCGCGCGGCATGAACCTCCGGGGCGTCGCCGCGGCCCTCGAGCGCCGCCGTTGCCCAGTCAATGCCCGGGCGCACCCAGCCGGCCACGCGCCGGGCCAGCACCGGCCCCAGCCCGCGCGGAAATATCACGGTGCCGACCACCGTGGTGCAGGCGATGCCGATGTAGATTTCCTCAACGCGGGTGAGGGCTGTTTCGAAGATGAGCCCGGGGGCGGCGACGCTAGGAAAGCCGATGATCCCGGCCGTGTAGCCCGCCAGCATGAACATATAGGCGCGCGGCGTGCGGTCCAGCAGGGAGAGATAGAGGCAGAAGCCGACCCAGAGCGCCATCGCCAGACTGGCCAGCAGCGGCGCGTTGACCAGATTGGGGATGATGGCCACAGCGGCGGTGGCGCCGACCAGCGTGCCGATGAAACGGTATACGGCCTTGGAGCGCATGGCCCCGGTGAGCGGTTGCGCGACGATGAAGGCGGTCGCCATCGCCCAATAGGGATTCTCAAGCCCCAGCCACAGCGAAATCCATAGCGCCGTCATCGCGCCGGCGAAGGTTTTCAGCGCAAAGAGTAATTCGTCAGTCTTGGGCATCATCGGGAAGAAGCATGAAATTGCGCGGTAGAGATAGGCACAAACCGCATCGCGGCAATGCGGGGAGCCTGATCGGCGGCATGGTCAGGAGCCGCGCGGCGGCTCTCTGCCGTGGATCAGCGTGTTTGGCAGGCCGGGGTGGCGTTGTTGCGGGTTAGCGAGGGGTGGTTCAATTCCGCCCGCGGTGCGTCTGGCTGGTTTTCGGCCGGTTTCCGCGGCTGAGCTTAGCCGCCGATCAATACGGTGAAACAACCTAATACGATCGAGCCGCCGTGGGCGCAGGAGTCGAGCATGCGCGCGGCGGGACGGCCGCCGATCAGGACGGTTGCGGAGCCTTTGACGATGGAATCCGGCGGGCCGACGCAGGTGACGATATCGCCGAGGCAGGCGGCGGGGAGGCCGCCGATGAGGACGGTGGGGGCGCCCGGCGCGGTGATCGGGCCGCCGACATGCGGCACCAGGACCGTCACCATCGGGCAGACGTGCATGTCAGTGAGGCGGGCTGCGGGAAATGCCATATTGTAACAATATCATTTTCAATCAGGGGCGTCACCTGATATACAGGAGAACATGTAGAGAGTGTTAAAAATCGGAAGTGCATAAGGCCGAAGTGGCTTTGGGCTGAATTTATGTGACGGGTGGGGTGGATGCGAGAAACGGACGGTCTTCCTTTGCGCGTTCCTGAAGCCGTTAGACTGGCTGCTGGCGCCCTGTTGCTGATGTTGGCTGGTGCGCATAAGGCGGCGGCGCAGAGCGCTGTGCCGAGTTTTCCCCAGGCATCGCCGTTGCCGCATATCGTGCCGCAGAGCCCGCCGCAGCTGGGGGCGGGGCTGCCGAGTTTTCAGGCGCCGGCGGCGGAAGGGGCGCTGCCCAGCGCGGTGATCCAGGTCCGTTCGGTCACGATCATCGGGGCGACGGCCTTCCCGCAGGCGCGGTTGGACGGATTGACCGGCGGGCTGGCGGGGCAGAGCGTCACGTTGCAGAAAATTGCGGCGGCGCGGCGGGCGTTGCTGGATTTGTACCGCAGCCATGGATTTATCCTGACGACTGTTTCGCTCGATATCGATGCGGCGGGCAATGTGCGGTTCATTGTCACCGAGGGGCGGATCGTGGAGGTGAAGCTCTCGCAGGATATCGGCCCGGCCGGGACGATGGTGCTGCGGTTTCTCGACCATCTGACCACGGAGCGGCCGTTGCGCGAGGCGTCACTGGAGCGGTGGTTGCTGCTGGCGCAGCAGGTGCCGGGGGTTTCAGTGCATGCGGTGCTGCAATCAGGCAGTGATGACCCGGGCGCGCTGACCCTGGTGGCGGAGGTGAGCAAGCAGAGTGTCTCCGGGGTGGTGACGGCGGATAATCGCGGCTTCAAGGCGGCGGGGCCGGTGGAAGGGCTGGCGGTGGCTGATCTGAACAGCATGACCGCGCAGGGCGACCAGACCGAGATTTCAATGTTTCATACCGACGTCGGCACCGATAATTTTGGCCAGATCGCGGAGAGTTTTTTTGTTGGTAATGATGGCCTGCGGTTGAAATTTTATGGTGGCGCCGGGCGGGCGAACCCCAATGGCGTGCTGGGCACGGTGCATTATCAGAGTTCCATCACAGTGTTCGGCGCGATGGCGAGTTATCCGCTGATTCTGCGGCGCAATCAGGCGTTGAATCTGATGCTGCATTTTGATGGCGTCGAGGATGCAATCAGCATAGCGGGGATTCCGACCAGTTATGACAGCCTGCGGGTGGCGCGGCTGGGGGGGCAATATGCCTGGCAGGATTTATGGGCGGGCAATGCGCGCGATGCGCTGAGTGTGCTGAACCTGCAGGTGTCGGAGGGAGTTCCGTATTTTGGCGCCTCGCCGGATGGAAGGACAGCGCCGCCGGCCGGGCGCAGCGAGGAGAAGTTTGATTTTTGGAAGGTGGGCGGCTCGATCAGCCGGACGCAGACGTTGTTCTCGCCGTTTACCGGCGCCACGGTGGCGCTGCGCACAGAGGCGGGGGGGCAGTATGCCAGCGAAATTTTGCCCTCGGAGGAGGAGTTTTATCTCGGTGGCAACCGGTTCACCCGCGGGTTTTATTCCGGCCAGGTGGTGGGCGACAAAGCCCTGTATGCGACGGCGGAACTGCAGCTCAACACCGGGTATGATTTTTCGGTGCTCAGCCGGGACATTGACCTGGGGACGCAGTTTTATGGGTTTTATGATTGGGGTGAGACCTGGTCGAACCTGCACACCGACCTTGAACATCGGGTCAGGTCTGTGGGCGGCGGGGTGCGGATGGGGCTGACCCGGTATCTGGAGATGGACGGCGAGGTGACGGAACGCCTGACGACGCGGCTGGAGCCGGCGGCGACCAAGCTGAGGCCGTTGGCGGAGACCGTGGTCTATTGGGGTGTTACGGCCCGTTATTGAATGTTGCCGTCGCCGCGGCGTTGGATATGCGCGCGATATGAAAGCGCGATGTGAGAGGGTGTGATGGAACGCAAAACACAGCGGTTGGCAGGGGCTGGGGCGAACGGGCGCATTGCGCGCGCGGCTTGGCTGGCGACAACGGCGCTGACGGCGATTCTGTTTGTTCCGGGCGCATTGCGGGCACAGACGGCGCTGGCGCCCGCAACGACCCCGCAGGGCGGCGTGGTGGTGGGCGGCAGCGCCACCATTACGCAAGGCACGGGCAGCACCACGATTGACCAGGGCAGCCAGCTTACCGCGATCAACTGGCAGAGCTTCAACGTGGGCAGCGCGGCGACGGTGCAGTTCAATCAGCCCTCCTCCAGCGCGATTGCGCTGAACCGGGTGGTGACGCCCGAGCCTTCGGTGATCGCCGGGAAGATCAACGCCAACGGGCAGATCGTGCTGGTCAATCAGTCCGGGGTGGTGTTCACCAAAGGCTCGCAGGTGAATGCGGAGAGCATTGTCGTCTCGACCTCCAACGTGGCGACCAAGGATTTCATGGCGGGGAAACTGGTGTTTTCCGGGGCGCCGAATCCGGGGGCGAAAATTATCAATGATGGGGCGTTAACCGCGCGCCAGGCGGGGCTGGTGGGGCTGGTGGCGCCGCAGGTGGCCAATAACGGGGTGATAACGGCGCAGCTGGGCCAGGTGGTGCTGGCCGGGGCGAGTGCGTTCACGCTCGATTTGTACGGCGACCGGCTGGTCTCGCTGGATGTAACGCAGGCGGTGCGCGCGGTGGATGTGGGCGGCAGGCTGGTGCCGGCGCTGGTGACCAACAGCGGGTTGATTCTGGCCGATGGCGGCAAGGTTACACTCACGGCGCAGGATGCTGACGCGCTGGTGACGCAGCTGATCAACGCTGGCGGGACGATCCGCACGAATACGGTGGGGGCGAATACGGGGACGATTTCCATCCAGGGGGTGGGCGGTGATATTCAGATCGCCGGGAATCTTCTGGCGCAAGGGACGCAGGCCGGAAGCAAGGGCGGCGCGGTCGAGGTGTTGACGACAGGCACGGTGAGCGTGGCGCCGGGAGCGGTGATCAACGCCTCGGGCGATGCGGGCGGCGGCGTGGTGGCGTTGGGCACGGATTTGCAACGGGCCACGGCGGGAGCCGTGGATACAACGGCGCCGCGCGCGGCGGCGGTGGTGGTGGCGGCTGGCGCGGTGGTGAAGGCCGATGCCACGGGCAGCGGCAATGGCGGCAGGGTGACGCTGCTGAGTTCGCAGGCGACGAATTTTGCCGGGGCGATTTCGGCGCAGGGCGGGCCGCAGGGCGGCAATGGCGGAATGGTCGAGATTTCCAGCGACGGGGTGATTTCGCTGGGCGGCACGGTGGTTGATACCGCGCTCAATGGCCAGCCCGGCGAGATATTGCTCGACCCGCAGACGCTGATCGTGAGCAGTTCGGGAACCAGCAGCGGGCAGACGACTTATATCGATCCGGCTTCGCTGGTAAGCCTGGCCGGCTCCATCGTGCTGAGCGCGAACAAGCTGGTGGATGTGGCGAGCGCGGTCAACCTGACCGGGGCCTCGGTTCTGACGTTGAGTTCGGGCGGCGATGTGACCATCGGTGCGTCAATTGATACGGTTGGTTCCTTGGAGATCGATGCGGCTGGGACGCTGTTGGTGGGGGCGGGGCTGACGGCCGGAAGCATTGCGTTGCTGGATCCTGGCGCCAAGACCTTGATTGATATCGGTGCGCCGGTTGTGGGGACGGCGCTGGTGGCGTTGGAGAGCGGCGGCGGGATCAGTGAAACCACCGGAGGCGTTATCGCTACGGCTTCGCTGGTGAGCGGCGCGGCGAATAGCGGTAACGATATGCTGGGCGGGGCGAACAGTGTGACCTCGCTGGGCGTGTTCACCTTGGGCGGCGCCGGGACGCTGACCTTTGCCGATACCGGATCGCTGAATGTGGCGGGCACGGTGAGCGCGGCAGATATGATTCTGGAGAGCAGCGGCGCGGTGAGCGAAGTCGCGGGTGGCACGCTGAACGTCGGCAGGCTGGGCAGCGGCGGCACGACGATTGGCGGGGCGGTGTCGCTGGGAAATGGCAATAATATCGGCACGCTGGGGGCGTTCGCGGCGGCGGGGGATATTCTGCTGGCTGACAGCACCGCGCTGGATATTGCCGGTGTGGTGCAAACGCCGGGGTTGTTGACGCTGCAGGATGGCGGGGCGGTGAGCGAAGCGAGTGGCGGCACGCTGAACGTGGGGACGCTGAGCAGCGGCGGCACGGCGATTGGCGGGGCGGTGTCGCTGGGCAATGGCAATAATATCGGCACGCTGGGGGCGTTCGCGGCGGCGGGGAATATCCTGCTGGCGGACAGCACCGCGCTGAATATTGCCGGTGTGGTGCAAACGCCGGGGCAACTCAAGCTGCAGGATGGCGGGACGGTGAGCGAGATCACTGGCGGCACGCTGAACGTGGGCACGCTGAGCGGCGTTGGGACTTTTGGCGGCGATGTGTTGCTGACCAATGGTAACAGCATCGGCACGCTGGGGAATATGACGCTGAGCGGCACGCATGTTCTGGCCGTGAGCGATGCCGGGTCTCTGAATGTGGCGGGCACGGTAGTTGCGCCGGCCGCGACTCTGAGCGCCGGAACGCTGGTTTTGGCGGGGCCGGTGTTGGTGACCAACGGCTTGGCGCTGGAGGCGGGCAGCGGCGGCATCAGCGAGGCAGCGGGCGGTACGCTGAATACCGGCACGCTGAGCAGCGGCGGCACGACGATTGGCGGTGCGGTGTCGCTGGGCAATGGCAATAATATCGGCACGCTGGGGGCGTTCGCGGCGGCGGGGAATATTCTGCTGGCGGACAGCACCGCGCTGAATATTGCCGGTGTGGTGCAAACGCCGGGGCAACTCAAGCTGCAGGATGGCGGGACGGTGAGCGAGATCACTGGCGGCACGCTGAACGTGGGCACGCTGAGCGGCGTTGGAATTTTTGGCGGCGATGTGTTGCTGACCAATGGCAACAGTATCGGCACGCTGGGGAATATGACGCTGAGCGGTACGCATGTTCTGGCCGTGAGCGATGCCGGGTCTCTGAATGTGGCGGGCACGGTGGTTGCGCCGGGCGCGACTCTGAGCGCCGGAACGCTGGTTTTGGCGGGGCCTGTCTCGGTGACCAACGGGCTGGCGCTGGAGGCGGGCAGCGGCGGCATCAGCGAAGTCGCAGGCGGCGCGTTGAATACCGGCACGCTGAGCAGCGGCGGCACGACGATTGGCGGTGCGGTGTCGCTGGGCAACAGCAACAATATCGGCACGCTGGGCGCATTTGCGGCGCTGGGGAATATTCTGCTGGCTGATAGCGGCGCGCTGGATATTGCCGGTGTGGTGCAAACGCCGGGGTTGTTGACGCTGCAGGATGGCGGGGCGGTGAGCGAGATCACCGGCGGCACGCTGAATGTGGGGACGTTGGGCAGCGGCGGCACGACGATTGGCGGCGATGTGTTGCTGACCAATGGAAACAGCATCGGCACGCTGGGCAATCTGCTCGCGGCGGGGAATTTGGTCCTGGACAATGCGGGAAGTTTGACGGTGGCGGGGCCGGTGCAGGCCAATGCGGTGACGCTGGTTGATAACGGTACGGTGACGCTGGGCGGGTTGTTGCGGGCGACGGGCGGGCAGGTGGCGCTGGTGGCTGACGGGCTGCTTGAAGCGACGGGCGGCGCGGTGAGCGTGGGCAGCGGCGGGACCATTGATATCGCGCCCTATATCGCCGGTGGGGTGGTTGATGTGGGTGGCACGGCGGCGGGCGGGCTGGAACTCTCCAGCCTGCTGTTAAGTGGGCTGGACCCGGCCGGGACGCTTGTCATCGGCAGCGCGGGCAGTTTTGGCGCGGGAAGTATCTACACTGAAGGGCTGCTGATTCTCTCCAACCCGGCGCTCGTGCTGGATGCCGCCGGGCCGATTACCCAGACCGGGATTTTGATCGGCAAAGTGATTGATATGAGCGGGAGCAGCCTGGCGCTGGATGGCGGGCTGGAGGCGAACACGCTGAATCTGGCGAGCGGCGGTAATATTACTCAGCCCAGCACGGGTGAGTTGTATGTCGGCACGTTGAGCAGCGGCGGGACGACGATTGGCGGCGATGTGGCGCTGAACGGATCGCTGAATTTGGTGTTTACGCTGGGCGGTTTTGCGGATGCGGGGAATTTCAACCTTGTTGACGCCGCGGCGCTGGTGGTGGACGGGCCGGTGACCGCCCGCAATATTGCGTTGAGCGATGGTTCGACCAGTGCCAGCAGCCTGGCGATTAACGGTACGCTGGCGGTGGGTTCAGGCGGCACGATCAGCCTCGCCGCGAATTCCATCACCTCCAGCGGCGCCAGCCTTGTGGCGCCCGGGGGAACCGTGGCGATTGCGCCTTACACCAGTGGCACGGCGATTGATCTGGGCGGCACGGCGGCGGGGTTGGACCTGAGCGGGGCGCTGCTGGGCGCGGTCAGCGGTTCGACATCGCTGGTGGATATCAGCACCACGGGCAGCATTGCCGCCGATGGCGCGGTGAGCGTGGCGGCGGGCGCGTTGTTGTTGAGCGGCAATGGCGTGACGTTTAATGGCACGCTGGCGGTTCCGGGGGCGCTGGAGCTGGCGAGCACGAACGGGGTGACCACCTCCTCCGGGGAGTCGCTGAGCGTTGGCACATTGCTGGCGGGCGGTGCGATCAGCGGGCCGGTGAATATGGCGCTGGGCAATAATGTGATCGGGACGCTGGGGGCTTTTTCGCTCTCGGGGGGCGATCTGGCACTGAGCAGCCAGACGCCATTGCTGGTGAACGGGGCCCTGAGCGCGGGCAATATCACCTTGAATGCTGCTGGGCTGACGCTGGCCAGTGTTGTCAACGCCGCCTCGGCGGTGACGCTGAACAGCGGGGCCGGGGTGGTCGAGACCGGCGGCGGCGCGATTGACGCGCCAAGCCTGACCACCGGGGGCGCCACGATTACTGGCGCCGCGCTGCTGGGCGGGGCCAATACCATTGGCACTTTGGGCGGGTTCATGGCCAGCGGGGATGTGCTGGTGAACGATGCCAGGGCATTGAGCGTGGCCGGGAGTGTGGCGGGGGCGGATATCACGCTTGATGCGGCCGGGCTGACCTTTGCAGGTGACGTTACCACGCCCGGCCTGTTGGCTTTGGCGAGTAGCAGCGGGGTTACGCAGAGCGCCGGTACGATCAGCGCCGCGACGCTGAGCAGCAATGGGGGGACGATTGCCGGGGGCGTGGATATGGCCTTGGCTGGGAATGCGTTGCGCACGATCGCCGGGTTTGCCGCGAGCGGCGATGTGAGGCTGGTTGACACTGGCCCGCTAAGTGTGACCGGGCCGTTCAGCGCCGCGAATATCGCGCTCTCGGCGGCCGGTATTGCGGTGGATGGCGGGATTTCAACCGGATTGTTGCAGCTTGCGAGCAGCGCCGGGGTGAGTGAGGGCGCGGGTGGCCAGGTGAGGGCGGCGACGCTGAGTAGCGGTGGCACGACGATCGCGGGCGATGCCGTGTTGAATACAGCGGGCAATCTGGTCAACACGCTGGGTGCTTTCGCCGCCACTGGCGGGTTGACCCTGAACAACGCCACGGACCTGACGTTAGCGGGGCCGGTGAGCCTGGGGGGGACGCTGGCGCTGCTCGATACGGGCAATATCACGCAGACGGGCGGCGCGATTACGGCGGCGGCGCTGACCAGCGATGGCGGCACCATCGGCGGCAATGCGCTGTTTGGCGGGGCGGGCAATGCGATACCCGTGCTTGGCGCGTTCGCGGCGGGGGGCAATGTGCTGCTCAACGATACCGGGGCGATGACGCTTGAGGGGAATATAAATGCCGGGAACATGCTCAGCCTGGATGCGGGCGGGGCCATCACGCAGGGCAGCGGCATTGTTTCCGCCGCGTTGCTGAATGCGGCTGCTGCGTCGCTGACGCTGCCGGATGCGAACCTGATTGGCGCGCTGGGCAGTGTGACGGCCAGCGGTGATATCAGCGCGGCGGGCGTTGGCGGCATCGCCGGGCCGGTGAGCGCGAATAACGCGACACTCTCCACCACGGGGAATTTCACGGAAACCGGCAATGCGCAGATCGCGAACGCGCTGTATGTGACCGCCGGGGGGAGTGTGATCCAGAGCGCGGGCAGCGTGAGCGCGCAGACCGCCACGCTTTCGGCCGGCGGGAGCATGAGCCTGTCTGGCACGACGGCGATAGCCAATGAGGTGGATTTGATCGCGGCCAACAGCATTACGCATGCGGCGGGCGCACTGAGCGCGGCGACGCTGGTGGGCTCGGCTGGGACCCTGGCTTCATTCGGCGCGTATACGAATATCGGCACGCTGGGCAGCTTTATCATGCATGACAGCCTGTTCGCGCTGGCAAATGCCGGGGCGTTGACGATTGTGGGGCCGGTTGTCGCCAATACCGTGACGATCACGGCGCAAGGGCCGATCACCCTGGCGGGGAGCGCCACGGGCGGGTTGTTCATAACGGGGACCATTGCCTCGAGCACGGCAACGGCGCCATCGCCGCTTGACTCGGTGATAAGCTCGAACGGAAGTGCGGCATCGATTTTGCAGACGGGAACCTTCCTGGTTAATTCAGGGCCGAATGCGCTGACCTACCTGAACAATGCGAGCCAGCCAGCCACGCTCTTTCTCTATACGCAGCCCAGCGGGACCATGAATTTCGCGGCGAATACCGGCGGGAGCCTGTATGCGCCGAGTTTGGATCTGGTGTTGGCGGCGGGGGCGGCCGGTGTGGTGACGGGCAATGTCAATCTTCAGCATCTCGAGGTTTTGAGCGCGCTCTCGGTTAATCTGAATGGGACGATCGCCGGTATTCCAGGGCCGACGGCGGCGGGCGGCGGCACGGCCTTTCCGTTCCCGCAGCCGGGTTACCGGTTTAATACGTGCCCGATCGGTTCGGTGAATTGTACGATTTTGCCGATCGAGATGCTGCCCGAGGGCAATCCGCTGGAGAATTTTGATATCTCGCCGCGCAAGCGCAAGCGGCTTGACCATGGTGTCCAGCTTCCCGGCATTGCGACACGCGATTTTTGAAGGCAGGCAGCAGATGACCGGTAAGCGGGTGAAATTGGTCAAGGCCGGGTTGGCAATGATGATGGGGCTGGCCCTGGCAAGTTGCGCCAGGCCGCCGGTGTCGGCCTATGATAATCCGGGCGGTGGCGCGAGTGCGGCTGCCAGCCTGCCGGTTGGGCAGAATACCGCGGGGGAGAGTTGCACGATCCAGCGCAGCGGCGATAGCGCCGATGTTTATTGCGGATCATGGGACCAGCCGAGCGCGCATGTGCGCAATGGCGGCCCGGCGGCGGCGGGGGATTTGGCGGCGCTGGCTGCGACCAGCACATGGCGGGCCTCACTGGAGGGCAGCTATGCCTGCAATGCGCCCACGCCGGCGACGATTTTGGATGGCGTGCCTGCCGAGGTGCTGGCCTGTACACAGCGTTTTGGCGGGTGGCCGCATGTGGCGGTGGCGAGCGTGATTAACGGCAATGTGTATTATGCCGATGGCGTGTTGCCAGCGCTGCCGCCGATGCAGCGGGCGATGGGCGTGATGAGCGGCAAGATCGCGGCGAGCGAGGCCGGGCAGGCAACGGTGGCGGCGTCTGACCAGATATTGGCGCAGCGGCTGGCGGCGCAGGCGTTCAGCTCCGGCGATATCGGCCATTACGAGGCGCTGATGGCGCTGGGGACCAAGGCCAACCAGGCGGAGGATTTCCCCGCCGCGGTGATTGCGTATCGTGCCGCGCTGGCGTTGCAGCAGAAGAAAATCGGCGCGGATAATCCGGGCACGGTGGCGCCGATGCTGGAACTGGCGCTGAACCTTTCGGACCAGGCGCAATATCCGCAGGCGGCGAATATGTTTGCGGCGGTGGCGAAGCTGGCGCCGCGGGCGAGTGACCCGACCGCGCAGGCGAGGCTGTTGCATTATGAGGGGCTGGACCAGTTGAACCAGAACCACCCGGCGCAGGCGCTGGATTTGCTGCGTCAGGCGGAGGCGCTCTACGCGGCGCTGCTGCCGCCGGAGTTGTTGCAGGCGCAGCCTGCGGCAAAGACCAATGAAGCGTTGTTCAGCGTGAGCGCGCAGCCAGGCATAAGTGGCCTGCTGGCGGAGCAGGCGACGTTGAATACCCCGGTGATGCAAAGCGCGCTGCTGGGGGTGATTGAAACGTGGCGTTATCAGGCCATCGCGCTTGATGCCAGCGGCGACAAGGCCGGGAGCGCCAAGGCGATGGCGACGGCGAACCGGATTGCGCTGGCCAATGATATCGCGCCGCCGATGCTGAGCGGGAGACTGAACCGGACCAGCGCAACGCTGGCGGTGGCGCAGGGGCAGACCGGCAGCGCGGTGGATTATCTGCAGGGGGCGGCAACGGATTTTGCAACCGCGATACCGGGCTCGCGGCCGGTGGCGGAGACGGCGCTGTTGCAGGCCGCGGCGTTGCATGACGGGAAAGATGACAAGGCGGCGCTGGCGGCCTGCCGCAGCGGTATTAGCCTGTTGACGAAGTTGCAGCTCGGAACCTCGGCGAGGCTGATCACGCCGTGCCTGGATGTGTTCGCGGCGGTGGCGGCTGGGGATCAGCCGGATGCGCAGGCGCTTTACGGCGAGATGTTTGCCGCCGCCGAGCTGGCGCAGGGCAGTGTGACGGCGCAGGAAATTGCCGAGGCGGCGGCACGGCTTTCGACGAGTTCGTCCGACCCGAAAGTGGCGTCGGCGATCCGCGCGCAGCAGGATGCGCAGGCGGCTCTGGTGAGCCTGTATCAGCAGCGCGACGAGTTGGCACACACGACGGGGGCGGGCGCCACGGCGGCTTTGACCGCGCTGGACAAGAAAATCGCCGGGGCCAATGTGGATTTGCAGCAGGCGACGCTGGCGGAACAGGCGGCGGCGCCGAATTTCGGGCAGTTGGTGCAGCAGGTGGTGCCGGCCAAGGCGGTGTTGGCCTTGTTGCGGCCTGATGAGGCGTTTTTGGGAATTACGGCGGGGCCGGACCATAGCTGGCTGTTTTTTCTGCATGACGGCGCGATGCGGGTGGCACGCAGCCAGACCAATGATTTCAGCATGGCCACGCTGGTTTCCGCCGTGCGCGACAGTATCGAGCCGACGCAGGCGGGGCTGCCGGCGTTTGATATGGCGGATGCGGCGGCGATCTATCAAGCGACGGTGGGGCCGTTCGCGGATGATATGAAGAATGTGCATGAGTTGGTGGTCGCACCCTCCGGCCCGCTGCTGGCGCTGCCGTTCGCATTATTGCCCACCGGGCCGGCTAGCGCCACTGACCTGGAGAACGCGCCCTGGCTGGTCCGCGAGACCACGCTGGCTTATGTGCCGGCCGCGGCGAATTTCGTTTCATTGAGGAAAGTGGCGGGAACTTCGGCGGCGGCGAAGCCATGGTTCGGGTTTGGCGATTTCAGGCCGGTGACGCTGGCGCAGGCGCAGGGGACGTATAACGTGGCGGCTTGCCAGGATAGCGCGGCGCTGTTCGCGAATTTGCCGAATTTGCCGTACGCGAAGCTCGAGCTGCAGGCGGCGGGCGCGATTTTTGGCGCCGGGCCGGGCGATGAGCTGTTGGGTACGAATTTTACGGTGCCGAATGTGGAAAAGGCGGACCTGAAGAATTTCAGAATTCTGCATTTTGCCACGCATGCGCTGCTGCCGACGGATCTGCCGTGCCAGAGCCAGCCCGCGATTGTGACATCGGCGCCGCCGGGTGCGGCCACGGCGGATGATGCGCTGCTGACCACCAGCGATGTGACGGGGCTGCATCTGGATGCCGATCTGGTGCTGCTCTCGGCCTGCAACACCGGGGGCGGAACGAATGGCGGCGAGGCGCTCTCGGGCCTGGCGCGCAGCTTCTTCTACGCAGGCGCGCGGGCGATGATGGTGACGCAATGGTCGGTGAACGACCAGGTGTCGGCGTATCTGGTGGCTGACACGTTGAGCCGGATTCATGCGGGGGCGGATGGCGGCGTGGCGGGCAGTGTGCGGGCGGCACAGCTGGCGTTGATCGCCGGGGCGGGGAAGGGGTTTCCGGCGGAGATCGCGGACCCGTTTTATTGGGCGGCGTTTTCGGTGATCGGCGACGGCGGCAATGCCGCCGATTTGCGGGAGTCGGCTCTATCCGGTTCGCCACAGACCGGACTATAAGCGTTTATGGCCGATATGCTTGGAAAATATGAACTGCGGCAGGTGCTTGGCAAAGGCGCCATGGGCACGGTGTATGAGGGGTTTGATCCGGTTATTGCCCGGCGGGTGGCGATCAAGACCGTGCGGCTGCCCGACCCTGAGGATGTGGAAGCGCAGGAGGAGCTGGCGCGCTTCAAGCGTGAGGCGCAGGCCGCCGGGCGGTTGACGCATCCCAATATCGTCGGCGTGTTCGATTACGGCGAGACGCCGGAAATCGCCTATATCGTGATGGAGTTTGTTGACGGCACGACGCTGAAACATGTCGTGGATAAAAAAGAGCGCTTCGAGCTGGCCGAGATCGTGCGGATCATGGAAGCGTTGATGGCCGGGCTGCAGTTCAGCCATGACCGCGGCGTTGTACACCGCGATATCAAGCCCGCGAATGTGATGTTGACGAAGGCGGGCGAGGTGAAGATCGCCGATTTCGGGATTGCGCGGATCGAGAGCAGCAGCATGACGCAGGCGGGCACCATGCTGGGGACACCCTCGTATATGTCGCCCGAACAGTTCATGGGCCAGACAGTGGATTCGCGCACCGATATCTATTCCTCCGGCGTGATGCTTTATCAGCTGCTGACCGGAGAAAAACCGTTCGAGGGCGGGCTGACGGCGATTATGCACAAGGTGCTCAATACCGAGCCGCCGCCGCCCTCGGCGTTATCGGTCACCGTGCCGCATGCGTTTGATGCGGTGGTGAAAAAGGCGATGGCGAAACGGCCGGAAGACCGTTTTGCCACCGCGAATGATTTTGCCAGGGCGTTGCGCGAGGCGTTCGAGGCCAAGGCGGCGGTGGAGGCCGGGGGGTTTGGCCTGGGGATTGCGGATTTTGGCGATGGCGAGGCCACGATGGTCGCGCCCAGCCGCCCGGCGGCGCAGGTGGCGGCACCCGCCAGGGCGATGCCGCAGCAGACCGCCGCGCCCCAGAAAAAAGGCGGTAATCTGGCGTTGATCGGCGGCGGCGCGGCGGTGGCCGTGGCGCTGTTGGGCGGCGGGGCGTATTTTTTGTTGGGCGGGCACAACGCAAGCCGGCCGGCGCAGACCACGGCGGCGCCGGCTAGCGCGCCTGCCGCGCAACCCGCTGCTCCGCCAATGACGCAGGCGCAGCGTGAAGCGGCGTTCACCTCGATATTGGGCTCGCTGCCGTGTACCCTGCTGAATGGCAACGATAGCGGCGCGGCGCCGGAGATCTCCGGCCTGGCCGGGGCGGGAGCGCCGCAGGCGGCGTTGAATGGGGCTGTGCAATCCTTGCCGGATGCGGGGATGCTGACCAATGACACGCAGACCATCGACGGGCCCTATTGCGATGCGCTGAACGCCATTCGCCCCTATCATCCGCTGTATGCGGGAGTGGGGGCGGTGTTGGGCCTCAGTCTGGCAGGCGGCAAGACCACGCTGCATGACGGCGATCTGATTACCGTGGCGGAGAAGATGCCGGGTTATGCCGGGTATTTGGAAACCGATTATTTCTCCAGCGACGGCAGCGTGCTGCATTTGTATCCGACGCCGACGGATGCTCAGACGGTGCTGGCGGCAGGGTCTGCGAAGACGCTGGGGGACCCGAGCCATGGCGGGGCGAGCTGGCAGGTGAGTGCGCCTTATGGCACGGATATGATCATCTCCATTGCCTCATCGGTGCCGCTGTTCACGAAGTTGCGGCCGCAGGATGAAAATGCCAGCGATTATCTGCCTGCATTGCGAGCCGCATTGCAGAATGCGGCGTCATCGGGGGCGAAAGTGGCGGTGGCCGCGTTGCCGGTTGTGACGCTGCCGAAATAGGCGGTGCGTTGTGCCCAGCTGCCGTTTCAGTTGGCGGCGAGACAGGCGGTTGCGGCCGCGGTTGACGGCAGGGGGGCGTTGGCCATCGGGGTTAGCCAGAAATTGGGCATCCCGGCGATATAGCCCGCGCGCAGCTGGCCGATCTCCGCTTGCGTCATGCCGACGGCATCAGCGTTAAAAAAGCGCGGATCCCTGGTGAAGATCAGGTAGGCCTGGGTTTCGTTCAGCATCAGCATGGTGTTGTTTGTGTCGTAGCCCTGGCGGCCGAGGAAGCTTGTGAAGGCGTCGCGGTCGGCTGCTGTCAGGCTGTACCAGAAGGACACCGCATATTGGCGGTAGGCGGGATTTGTGTAGAAAGCGCCGTGCGAGATTTCGTGGTGCAGGATGACCGCGCGCATCTCCGGCGTTACCGCGCCGCCGGCCGCGGGCAGTGTGATGATCGCCCCGTTGGCGCCGGGTTTTAACCAGCCGAGTTGGGTGAGCAGGGTTTTGAGCCAACGCTCCTGCGGGTTGAGCCGGATGTTTTCCTGGGCCGCGAGCTGGAAGAATTCCGCGAGGTCGGCGGCTGGATAGTCATGGCCGTAGTAGTAACTCTCGACGGTATCGCCGTGGCTGGCGATGGCTGTGCGCAAGGCGGTATCATCAAGGAGCCGGTCGCGCGGGAGGCCGGCTTTTTCGGTTAGCGCGGCGACGCGGTCGAGCGCCAGGCCCTGGGTGAGCAGGCTTGGGAAGTCGATGACCACGATGGCGTGGTCGGGCGCGAAGTAGGAGACCTGGATGTGGCACGGCTGGGTAGCGTCGATCTGCGCTTCGGTTTCAATGTCGATGGGGATGGCGGCGGGGCGGCTGAGGATGGCCCAGGCGGCGCCGATTGTCAGCAGCGACAAAACGGCGGCGCCAGCCATGAAAAGTCTCGCGCGGCGCGGGTTGTGCCGGGGCCGGGGGCCACCGGACGTTACGTGCTGAACCGTAACACCCCGGACCATGACGATGGTGTCATCGTCATGGGTTCCGGGTTTGCTCACTTCACGCAACGATCAGTCTATTGGCCGAGATTGATGATCTGGACGCGCCGGTTGCGCTGGTCGGGCGTGTTGGGCGGGGTGGGAACCAGGAGGTCGGACTCGCCGACGCCTTCGCTCTGCAGCCGGGTATCGGCTACCCCGAATTTGGTTTCGAGATAGGATTTCACCGCGGCGGCGCGCTGCTCGGAGAGGGTCTGGTTGGTGGCGGCATCGCCGGTGGTGTCGGTATGGCCGACGATTTTGAAGTTATAGGCGGCCAGATCGGCGCTGGTCAGCGCCTTGCCGAGCTGGTCGAGCGCGGCGGTGGCCTCGGGGGTCAGGCTGGCTGACCCGGAGCCGAACTGAATGTCCAGATTGGTGGAGGGGGCCGTAGCCGTGGCGGCTTGCGTGGGGGTGGCGGGCGTGGCGGCGGGGGCCATGCTCATGTTGCTCATCGAGCTCGCGGCGGGGGTGACGGGCATGGCCGGTGCCACGGTGCCGCTGGGGCCGGGAGGCAGGGGCTTGATGCCGCGGGTGGTGTCGCTCAGCATGCCGCTTGGCTTCAACTGGTTGATGATCTGCTGGGCGGAGGGGTTGGTCTGCGCGGACGCGGCGCCGCAGAGGGCGGTTGTGGCGAGCAGGGCGCCCGCCAGGGCCGCGCGGAAGGATGGATTTCGCATGGTCGATGCTCCTTGAAATTTAGGTTGTGTATTAGCACGGTTTGGGAACGAGGGATATAATTTAGGGCCGCGCCCGGCTTGGGGTCATGGTTGCAGGGCTTCTACCAGCGTGGCGCTGAAGATGGCTTCATCGGCGCTTTCCTGGCCGCGGATGGCGGCGCTTGGCGAGGGGAGCCAGGTGGTCCAGCCAAGCCTTGGTGCCGCTCCGGCGCTGGGGCCAGCGAGATGCAGGGGGGGGATTTCGGGTGCGGCGAGGACAAGATTGACGGCGAAGTCAGCCTCCCAGCCGGCATAGGCGCGGATCAGGGAGACCAGGGCGGGCAGAGTTTTTTGGTCTGGCAGCAGGGCCTCGAAAGCGGCGCGGTGCAGCGGCCCGACGCGGACGATGAAGCGGGCCTGTTGGTCCCATGCGCGGGTGCCGATGGCGGCGTTGACCCCCAGCTCGTGATAGGCGCCGGGCAGCCGCCCGCGCGGCAGGCGGCTTTGCTGGTCGGGCGGCAGGGTTAGCCAGGCACCGGCGAATTCGATGATGTCCACGCGGCGGCCGAGATAATCGGAGACCATGGATGCCAGGCGGTCGGCCGAACGAGGGTGGGCGGCGAAAAACCCCGCATAATGGCGCAGGACATCGGCTCCGGCGGGGAGGCGGTCGGCCAGATGGGCGGTGCCGAAGCCGGTGAAGGCGAGCAGGGCGGCGCCGATGGGCTCCTCCGGTGAATTTTCCAGCAAGGCGGTCTCGGCTGAGCGGTGCAGCCGGTATTTGATGCCGGCGCGGGCGAAGGCGGTGATGAAGCGTTGCGCCAGCAGGTCGAAAAAATCCACGATGCCGCGGGATTTGGCGCGGGCGGCCTGGGCGACGAGTTCGGTGTACCAGCGGGGCATCACGCCCGAGGGGCCGATGAGGCCGATCAGCGGTGTGGTCAGCTGGGCGCGCTTGCCCCCGGCCGGTGGTTCGGCGGTTGTGACCTCGGCGGCGGGTTGCGAGAGCAGAGGTGCCGCGATGAAGGCGATTTTATCGGTCTGGTGGGGCGAGGATTTGGAGGCGGCCAGAAGCAGCCGCACCGCGGCGTCAAACTTGAAGGCCTGCGGCAGGGATTTGAGGCGCTCGAGTGGAGATTTCTCAGCCATGGGCGGGGCCTGGTTACAGCAGCACGCGGGCGCCGGCGCGCGCGGGGAAGCGGATTTCAGGGTCCACCTTGCCGCGCAGCTTGACCGTGGTGCGCACGAAGGAGTTGACGCTGGCGTGCAGGGCGAGAAAGCGTTCCAGCACGGAGCTGAGAAGATATAACCCGGCGCCCTGGAAGGCGCGCGGCTCGAACTCCAGTTCGACGTCGAGCCCGCGGCAGAAGGCGCCCAGGCGCGAGCCGGGCACGCGGGCCGTGCCGGGCTTGGCGTTGACCGCCAGCAGGGCCTCCAGCGCGGCCCTGGTTTCGGCGGTGTCGCGCAGGTCATAGAGGCGGAGCACCTCTTTCAGCGCGGCGGCACCTGCGCCGCCGCCGGTTACCGAGAGATGGCCCAGCGAGAGATGCGAGATGAGCCGCCAGGCGCCGCGCGCGCGCAGCTCGGGCCGCAACGTGTTGGTCGGCGGGGTGATGCAGGCGATGGCGGCGAGGCCGGTGTGCGGGTTGAGGGCTTTGAGCGTGGGATGGCCGCCGCCGAAGGGCAGCTCGGAGGGGAGGTCGCGGTTGAGGCAAAGGGCTTCAACGGCCAGGACGCTGCCGGCATTTTGCGCTGGGTCGAAGCCGGTGTCGAAGGTGGCGAGGAAGGTATCGCCGCCGCCAATCGAGGGGTTGGCGGGGCGGCGGATCTCGTGGAAGGAGCCGCCCTCGCTGTTGGCCGAGGGGGTGGTTTCGCTCAGCCGGTAAAAGGGTTTCCAGGGGCGGGTTGTGGTGTCCTGCCGGACTTCGGTCACGCTGGTGACGCCCCAGACCTCCATGACGCTGGAGCGGCGCGCGTCTGGCAGGACGCGGTATTCGATGGTGGTGTGGTCGAGGTTGATGGGCTCGCAGCGCTGGGAGAACAGGTTGACGACCGGGGTGCAGCCAAGTTCGAACACCTCGGCGTTCACCGCGCGTTCCAGCTCGCCGGAGGTGCGGTTAAGGTAGATGAAGATCTCCAGCCTGTTGGAGTCATGCAGCAGGGTTTTCGCGGCCAGCCCGGAGATATCCAGGAACATGAATTTTTGGGGAAAGGCGAAATATTCGCTGAGCAGGCGGAAGCCGGAAAAACTGCGCGCGGGCCAGGGGAGGAGCGCGTCCTCCGGGGCGAAGCCGGCATCGCTGATCGCGGTTTTGGGCAGCAGGATGGGCGCGGGGTCGTTGGGGGTGTCGGCCAGGGCGACGCCCAGCGTGTGCCCGGCCAGAAGCTCGAACAAGGGGAGCGAGGTTGCGGGGCTGCCGCAGAGGAAGAGACGAAGCTGGTCCATGCCCAGGGCGCTGAACTTGACCTCGGGGTTCACCGTGGTGAGCACCAGGCGCAACACCGCCGTGGCGCCGTTGGCCAGGGTGTTCGCCGGGGCGGTGAAGGGCAAACCCATGAGGCGGGCGGATTCGATGCGTATGGGCCACAAGGTGAGTTTGCTCGTGGTGCGGTAGCGGCAGGATTGGCCGCGGACGGCTTCGGTGTCGATCGCGAAGCCGGGTTGGACTTCAACCATTGTCTGCAGATCGGGTTTGGGGGTGAATTTGGCGATGGCGCAGGAGGGAAACGGCGCCAGGTAATGCGGGTAGAGCACGCCGAGGAGGGTGTCGGTCAGCTCGGGGAATTCATCATCCAGGCGGGCCTGCGCGCGCGCGGAGAGGAAGGCCACGCCGTCGAGCAGGCGGGCGACGTGGGGGTCGTCCACCGCATCCGGGCTGAGGCGCAGCCGGCCGGCGATTTTGGGGTGGGCCTTGGCGAATTCGGCCGCGAGCTGGCGGACCGCGACGAGTTCCTGGTTGAAATAGGGGAGCAGAGTGTCAGCCACCAAGACCTCCCGAGACTTCGATGTCGGTGGTCGCGGCGTTCACCACGGTATCGAAACTGATCGGTTCGGGGGCGGGGTCGGCATGCAGCAGGGCCTCGATACGGAAATGCAATGTGGTGTCCAGATCATCTTTGGGTTTCAGCATGATGACGCTGACCTGCACCAGGCGCGGTTCGAACTGGCGGATGCAGCGTTCAATCTCCTTGCGCAAGACCTCGCGCGAGGAGATCTCGCTCATGGCGCCGGAGGTGTAGTCGGGCAGGCCGAAGCTGAAGCTGGAATTGGCAAGCTCGGGGTAGGCCTGCGGAATGGAGGCGAAGCGGCGGCGCGCGTTCAGCAGGGCTTCCAGGTCGCGCCGGACGGCCCGGCGCAGCACGGTGAGCGCGTCGGTGGCGGAAAGGGGCCGGTCGCGCTCCATTTCGGGGGCGTCGTCGAGCAGGCGGTCGAGCACCGATAGCTTCACCCTGGCGCCGGAATCGCGCATCCGGTCCAGGAAGATATTGGCGCCGGATGCGCGGTTTAAGGTTTCATCGCTCATGGGGTTGCGGTGTTATGGTGGGGGAACGGGTTCATTTGTTGAATTCAAGTACATCCAGGTCCATGATTCCGACGGCTTCCTCACCCATGAGGAAGACGCGCTGCCCGTTACCGCGCACGGGGCTGGCGGGGTCCTCGCTCCAGGAGGTGGCGCGGCCCAGGCGGTGGGCGTCGTCGGTGGTCTCCGTCTCGGCGAAATAGGTGACGGGGATGTAGACATCGCCGTCCGGGCCGTTGAGGACGCTCATCGAGCAGCGGCGCCAGGCCAGGTCGCGCGGGCGTTTGGGCGGGTGGAAGGCCATTGATTCGATGCGCGAGAGGGGAATCCAGTAATATTTACCGGTGGTGGTCAGGGTTTCGATGAAGCCGGGGAGCATGTCGTCAGCGTCGCGGAAGTCATCGAACACGGTGTTGCCGGCGGTGCCGGGGGCGCGTGGGCGCAGGGTTTCGGCCTGATCGGCCATGGCTTTTGCATTTGCCGTGTCGCCTGCGCGCAGGGAGACGAAGGCGGCCAGGGAGGCGCGCTCGGTTGCCTCGGGCTCGCCGAGGAACTCGGGCACCCGGCCGTCGCGGTAGAGCTGGCGGCGGGCGGTTTCGGCGCGCAGCAGCTGCCGGAATTCGGAGACCACGATCAGCGCCGTGGGGTCGATCTGGCTGGCGGCATCGAGGATGATGTCAGCGCGCTCCAGATTGCCGCTGAAGAGGAGCAGTTCCGCCAGCAGGACGCGGGCGCCAAGATCGGTTGGCGTCTGCTTCACCGCGGCGTTGGCGGCGGTGATAGCCTCGGTGAGTTTACCGGCGCGCAAGAGGCCGGCGGCCTGAAGATCGGTTTCTGCCATGTTCGATGTCCTATTCCTGCAATGACGCGTTGGGTTATGAAGCTTAATGTTTGCCGGGAGCGGAGAGCTCCGTCATCAGACGGAACGATGCCGTGACATCGTCGAGTTGGAAATGCGGTTGCAATTGCACGATACAGCCAAAAACCCCCGGTTTTCCAGGGGATTCAGTGACGGTGACGGCAGCGCTGCGCAGCGGGTAGCGGGCCATGGTTTCAGGCCCGGCGCTGGTGTTGGCGTTGGCGAACTGCATGAGCCAGTTTTGTAGAATGCGTTGGATTTCGCTGCTGGTTTTGAGGGAGCCGACCATGTCGCGCCCCATGATTTTAACATAATGGGCGAAGCGTGAGACGCAGACCATGCTGTTGAGCTGGGCCGAGAGCTGGGCGTTGGCGGCCGCGGCGGCGGCGTTGGGGCCGGCGTAGCGGGTGGCCGCGGCTTGCAGGCTGCGGGCGGCGCCCACGAGTGCCTGGCCGCCAAACGGCAGGGAGCTGACCGGTAGTAGCCCGGCGGCGACGAGGGCGCGCTCCTGGCGGTCGGTCAGCATGAGTTCGACCGCCGGGCGGTCGAGGCCGCCTGGGGGGTCGGTGGTGAACCAGGGCTCGGGCAGATCCTCAATGATACCGCCGCCGAGCCGGTCGATGTCGTAGCCGCGCATGTCGGCGGGCCAGGAGTAGTCCTCGAATGCGCGGATGACGCAGGCGGCCACCAGATACCCGGCATTGCTGAAGACGCGGTCGGAGGCGGTGAGGATTGTTTCGCGGTAGCGAAAGCCGCGGTGGCGGTCGAGGGCTTCCTCCCAAGGCAGGCGGGCCAGGGTGCGCGGCAGGGCGACGGCGAGAAAGCGCGCGTCCTCAAGCGTGGAGAGGCGTTTCCATCGCTGGTATTCAGCGGAGGACAGGACGGATGCAGGGTCGGCCACGCCGCTCAGCTCGGCGAACTCATCGACGCCCAGCAGGGCGGGGGAGGCGCCGACGACGATGGGGGCGAAAGCGGCGGCGGCGACGCTGGCCAGTGAGGTGAGGGCGGAGATATCGTCAGTGAGAGCGCCGGGACCGGGACGGTGGCGGACCTCGTGATCGGCGATCAGCAGGCCATAGGGTTCGCCGCCGGCGATGCCGAATTCGTCTTCGTAGATGGAGCGGAAGAGCTGGCTCTGGTCAAACTCGGCGGCGCGCTCAAGGTCGCGGCAGATTTCCGCCCAGGAGACGTTGAGGATGCGCAGCTTGGTCCGGCCGGTGATGTTGAGGCGCGAGGTGAGCCAGGCGAGGCCCCGCCAGCTGCCCTCCAGGCGGCGCAGGCGCGGGTGGTGCAGGATGCTGTCGAGCTGGCGGGAGATCAGGGTGTCAATCGCCGCGATGTCGCGGGTGAGCAGGGCGATGAGGGTTGCCGGGTCGCGGGCAAGGGAAGATGCGGCCGCGGAGCCGAACCAGGCGTGCAGCGTATCGGCCTGGCCGGCGATGAGGCTGGCGAGACGTTCGGCTGTTTCGGCGTGGGCGCTGGTAAAATAGGCGCCGCGCAGCACGGCTTCACGCAATGGCGGCAGCGGGGGCGGGGGCGGGGCGGGTGGTTCGGTTGCCGCAGGTTCCTCCGTGGGCGGGGCCTGGGGCGGCGGCGAGGGTGGGGCGGCGGTTGCGGGCGCAGGTGTGGGCGGGGCGGGCGTTGTCCGCGCCACTACCCTGATGATTGTTGCGTCGGGATCCTCGTCATCGCTGGTCATGCTCTCTCCATCCTGACCGCGCGCCCCGCCGGGACGCGCGGCTGGGAGCGGATTCAGGCCTTTTGCGGAATACGCGCGACCATGCGCATGCTGGTCGTGAGTTCTTCCATTTGCAGCCAGGGCCGCAGATAGGCCACGGCGTTGTAGGACCCGGGTTTGCCGGGGATTTCCTTCACCTCGATTTTGGCTTCGCGCAGCGGGTATTTGGCCTTGGTTTCCGGTCCGGCATCGGGGTTGCCGCTGACGTAGTTGTTGATCCACCGGTTGAGCCATTTTTCGCACTCAGGGGCTTCCATGAAGCTGCCGATTTTGTCGCGCGCCATGACCTTGAGGAAGTGCGCGAAGCGGCTGGAGGCCATGATGTAGGGCAGGCGTGCCGAAATGGCGGCGTTCGCCGTGGCGTCCGGGCGGTCGTATTTCTTTGGCTTCTGTACGGTCTGCGCGCCGAAGAAAACGGCGTAGTCGGTGTTTTTGTAGTGGCAGAGCGGCAGGAAGCCAAGGTTGGACAGCTCAAACTCGCGGCGGTCGGTGATGCCGATTTCGGTCGGGCATTTGCCGTCCATGTCGCCATCGTCGGACTGAAAGAGATGCGTCGGCAGGTTCTCGACCTTGCCGCCGCCCTCGGCGCCGCGAATGGCGACGCAGAAGCCCGATTCAGCGAAGCTGGTGGTCATGCGCACACCCATGGTGTAGGCGGCGTTCATCCAGCAATAGTTTTGGTGGTTGAGCGCCTGGGCGGCGCCGGTGGCGTCGTAGGGGGCTTCCTCGTAGCCGAATTCGTCAACCGGCTTGGTGGCCGCGCCGTAGGGGACGCGGGCGAGCACGCGCGGCATGACGAGCGAGACGAAGCGGGCGTCTTCAGTGTCGCGGAAACCGCGCCATTTGGTGTATTCGGCGGTGTCGAAAATCTTTGCCAGATCGCGCGGTTTGGTCAGTTCGGTCCAATCGTCGAAGCCGAACATGCCAGCGCCGGCGGCGGAGATGAACGGCGCGAAGGAGGCGGCGGCGACATTGGAGACCAGGCGCAGGGATTCGATGTCGTCAGGGTGGTTGACCCACTCATAGTCGCCGATCAACGAGCCGTAGGGTTCGCCGCCGGGGGTGCCGAACTCGTTCTCGTAGATTTTTTTGAACAGCTGGCTCTGGTCGAACTCGACGGCCTTGGTCAGGTCGCGGTTCAACTCGCGCTTGGTCATGTTCAGCACCTTGATCTTGAGGCTGGTGCCGGTCTCGGAGTTCATCACCAGATGGTGCAGGCCGCGCCAGCTGCCTTCCAGTTTCAGGAACTTCTCATTGTGCATCACCGCGTTCAGTTGCGCCGACATTTTCTGGTCGATCGCGGCGATGGCCTTGTCGATCGTGCGGGTCAGGTTTTTGTCGAAGCTGATGGTGCCGGCCAGGGCCTGCTCGACCAGGTTTTTGACCAGGTCTTGCGCGCGGTCAGGCTCGGTCTGCTTGGTTGCGGAGACAACCTGATCGAGAAAGCTGACGCCTTCGGTGGTGGTGGTTGCCGCGCCGCCTTGGGGATTGGTTTGGGTTCCAGACATGGTTCAGCCCTCCTTCTTGTCGAGGCCAAGCTCGCTGGAAAGCGCCTTCAGCTCATCGTTGTTTTGCAGCACTTTTTCCAACAGGCCTTCCAGCTCGTCGGAACGGTCGGCCTTGCTCATCAGGTCACGCAGCTTGTTGCGTGTTTCCAGCAGGGATTTCAACGCCGGGACCTGTTCGACGATGCGGGCGGGGTCGAAATCATCCATTGAGCTGAACTTAAGGTTCAGGGCCATTTCGCTGCCGTCGTCGGCGAGGGTGTTGTCAACCTTGATGTTCAGGCCGGGGTTCATACGGGCCATGACGTCGTTGAAATTGTCGCGGTCGATCTGGGTGAACTTGCGATCGGCCATCGGCCGCAGCGGCTGGGTGGGGTCGCCGGAAAAATCGCCCATGACGCCGACCACGAAAGGCAATTCACGCACAATCTGTGCGCCGTCGGTTTCCACTTCATATGTGATATGAACGCGGGGTTTGCGGACGCGGTTTAATTTGCTGTGTACGCTGCCACTCATTTTTTGTCTCCTGAAAAGGCTTACAGTCAATTTAACGTAGGAAATATCCGGCGGTGCGGTCAGGGCAACGGCCATCAGGCCAAAGCGATTATTCCCCTAAAACGCCGCCGGGTTTCCCGGTCGAACAGGCGCGCTGACAATTTGCCAGGTTAATCCCCAGTCTTGATGCCAAGGCTGGTAAGAATATTGATCCGAACCTGGTCGTCCTTCACTAATTCGGCGATCAGTTCCGGCCAGGTCAACCGGCCACGGCGGATGGCTTCGTCGATTGTGTAGGCCAAAGGAGACTGCGGTTCAGTACGGCGGAAATAGTCGGCGATTTCAGTCAGGCTGGCAAGAGCATCCTCACGGGTGACGGCGCGTTTGGCTTTTGCCGGGGCGCCCGCGGTGCCGGTATCGGCTGTTTCTGATTGCGCGGTGGCGGTCTCGTCTGGTGTGTTCTCGTTGGTGGCGGCGGGGGGCGGGCCGTAACGGTTGACGATGGCCGCGACCTTGTCCAGCGTTTCGCTGATTCTGCGGGTCGGGGGGCTGTCGGCTCCGGCGGCTTTCTCAAATTGTTCACCCATGGCGGTCCAGGCGGCCTGGGCGGCCTCAAGATCCCGCCGCAGGGCCGCATAAACGCCCGCAGGGACCGCGCGGGCAGCGTTCTTCATTTTGTCATAAGGGATAACGCCGGCATTGATGCGCGCTTCGACACGTTTGGGGTCGGCGATGGTCTCGAGTTCGGCGGATTGCTCATACTGAAAAAGCATCACCGGTTGGCCATTGGCATCGTTGAACAGCGGCAATTTGAGGAGCGGCTGGCTGAGGGTGCCGTCGCCGCCTTCGCCGTTCAGGCCCGTTACCGGAGAGATGCGGGTTTCTATGCCGTCTTCATCGGGCATGGGGTAAAGATTGTCCCAGTAGCGCTCGACCAGGCCGCCGATCAGGCTGGCGCCAAAGGCGAGGCCGGCGAGGCCATCGCTGCGGACCAGGGCCTCGGTCAGCCAGGCGGCGGCTTCAAGATCCTTGGCTTGTTCGGTCAGGATTTTTAACGCCAGGGTGCGGACGTTGCGCCAGCTTTCAGGCGGGGCGGTGTCGCCGCCGGGGTTGGCGTCAGCCGCGCGTTCGGCGGCCCGGGCTTCGGCCCGGGCGTCGCGCAGCCGGAAATAGCTGGACGTTGGGGAGAAGTCGGTTCTGACATCATTCCCGGCGGGAGCGCTCTCGCTAATCGGCGCGAGCAACGATTCGAGATCCAACCCTTCTATGGCCATTACTTCATCCCCAGATACCAGAAAGATTGTAACGGCTTTATCCAGTTGCCACAATCGTTAAAGTTAGTGTAACAATCCTCCCGTCCTGGCGCCTCAAGCGATGACTGGACAGTTTTGGTTTGCTCAAGGTATCGATACTACCATGGGGAGAAGTGTGTTTCTCCGCCATAAGTTTGTTGCGCCGGAAATAAATTAGCTGTGCCGATTTGATATGATTTCGTCAGCAGGCAAGGGGGGTAAATGGTCGCAATTGATCTTAAATCTTTGATCAACCGGTTGGACGATCATTGCCGCCGCGCATTGGAGGCGGCTGCCGGGCTGACATTGTCGCGGACGCATTATAACGTTGAGATCGAGCACTGGCTGATCAAGCTGGCGGAGGGGACGGACACCGATATCGCGGCGATATTTCGCCAATATGATATCGACCATGGCCGGTTTTTGAGTGATCTGAACCGTGGCCTTGATAAAATGAAAACCGGCAACGCGCGGGCGCCCGCACTTTCGCCGGAAATTGTTGACCTGGGCAAGCAGGCCTGGTTGCTGGCTTCGGTTGAGCAGGGCTTGTCGCGCGTGCGGTCCGGCCATTTGCTCTGGGCGCTGCTGGCGGATGAGACGCTGGCGCGCCGCGCGCGGGAAGCTTCAGGGCAATTGCTGAAGATTCAACCGGATATTTTGAAACGCGACATGGCGGTGATTACCGCCAACAGCATTGAGGCGCAGAGTGCGCCGGCGGTGGTTGATGGTCCGGGGCCTAATGGCGCGGGCGCGGATGGAATGGCGCGGCCGGCGGGAACCGGGGCGTTGGATTTGTATACTTACGACCTGACCGCGCGGGCGAGGGCTGGCAAGATCGACCCGATTTTGGGCCGGGATTTTGAGATACGGCAGGCGATCGATATTTTAACCCGGCGGCGGCAGAATAATCCGATTTTGACCGGCGAGGCGGGCGTGGGCAAGACCGCGGTTGTCGAGGGGCTGGCGCTGAAGATCGCCGAGGGCGATGTGCCGGAGTCGATGAAGAACGTGACGTTGCGCACGCTCGACCTGGCCTTGCTGCAAGCGGGCGCCGGGATGAAAGGCGAATTCGAGCAGCGGCTGAAGTCGGTGATCGACGAGGTCAAGGCAAGCCCGAAGCCGATTATTGTTTTTATCGACGAGGCGCATACGCTGATTGGCGCCGGTGGGCAGGCGGGGCAGAACGATGCCGCGAACTTGCTGAAACCGGCGCTGGCCCGCGGCGAGTTGCGCACGATCGCGGCGACGACCTGGGCGGAATATAAGAAATATTTCGAGAAGGACGCAGCCCTGACGCGGCGCTTCCAGGTCGTGAAGGTTGAGGAACCATCTGAGCCGATGGCGATTGCGATGATCCGGGGTCTGACGGATACGCTGGAGAAGCACCACAAGGTGCGCATTCTCGATGAGGCGCTTTCGGAGGCCGTGCGGCTCTCCGCGCGGTTCATTCCAAGCCGCCAACTGCCTGATAAGGCGATCAGCCTGATCGATACCGCCTGTGCGCGTGTGGCGATGAGCCAGGCCGCTGTGCCGGCTCCGATTGAGGATTTGCGGCGGCGGATTGATCTGATTGATACCGAGCTTGGGATTTTGGATCGTGAGATGGCGACCGGCGGCGCGCATGAGGCGCGGGTGGCCGAGATTAGCGAAGAAAAGGCCAGGGCGCAGGTTGATCTTGCTGCGCTGGAGGTTCGTTTTGAGGAAGAAAAGAAGCTGGCGGCGGAAATTGCCGGCGTGCGCGGCCAGATAGAGGATAAAGAAAACGCCGAGGACAAGGGCGAATTGCGGAACCGGCTGAATAGACTGCATGAAGATTTGAAGACGTTGCAGGGCGAGACGCCGCTGATCTTTCCGGTGGTGGATGGCCAGGCGGTGGCGGAGATTGTGGAAAGCTGGACCGGCATTCCGGCTGGGCGGATGCAGTCCAACGAGATAAATACAGTGCTGAACCTGAAGACGGCGATGGAGGAGCGCATTGTTGGCCAGCCGCATGCGCTGGAGGCGGTGGCGCAGTCGATCCGTACCTCGCGGGCGAAACTGACTGATCCGCGCAAGCCGATCGGGGTGTTTTTGATGGTTGGAACGTCGGGCACGGGCAAGACCGAGACCGCACTGACATTGGCAAACCTGCTGTATGGCGGCGAGCAAAATCTTACGACCATCAACATGACCGAGTTCAAGGAAGAACATAAGGTCTCGCTGTTGATGGGCAGCCCGCCGGGTTATGTGGGCTATGGCGAGGGCGGTATCCTCACCGAGGCGGTGCGGCGGCGGCCTTATTCGGTGATTTTGCTGGATGAGATGGAAAAGGCGCATCCCGGTGTGCAGGATGTGTTCTTCCAGGTGTTCGACAAGGGCAATATGAAGGACGGTGAAGGCCGGGACATCGACTTTAAGAACACCGTGCTGATCATGACCTCCAACGCCGGAACCGAGCTGATCGACAAATTGTTCGCCGATCCGGAGACCGCGCCCGATGCCGCGCAACTGGCGGAAGCGTTGCGGCCGGAGTTGATGAAATATTTCAAGCCGGCGTTTTTGGGGCGGGTGACGATCGTACCCTACTTCCCGCTGTCGGAAGATGTCATCAAGCAGATCGTGCGGCTGCAACTTAACAAAATTGTCAAGCGTGTGCGGGATGGTTATAAGGCAACATTTGCCTATGCGCCGGAATTGGTGGACGTGATTGCGGCGCGCTGCAAGGAATCTTCGTCAGGGGCACGAAATGTCGAGAATATTCTTTCGCGCACATTATTGCCTGAATTGTCGTCCGAGGTGCTGAGCCGCCTGGCGGCGGGGGATGCGATCTCGCATGTGTCTGTCGGGATCGGCCCGGAAGGGGCGTTCCAGTACGAGCTTAGCTGAACATTTTCACTTAAAACCACGAGGAGTCTAAATTATGGCGATCTATGTAAAATACACCTCCCCAGCGATCGACGGCGGTGTGACCACAAAAGGCTATGAAAAACAGTTCGAGGTTAATTCCTTTCAGTTCGGTATTGGCCGTGGTGTTGGTTCGCCAACTGGCGGGTCGAGCAACCGTGAAGCCTCGACGCCCAGCGTGTCGGAAATCGTGTTGACGAAGGTCCTCGACGAGGCCTCAGGAAATCTGATCAAGGAAGCCTATAGCGGCGCTGGTAAGGCGACCGCGGTGATCTCGTTCGTGCGGACCGATGGCGGCGGCGGCGTAACCTATCTGGAGTACACGCTCTCGGACGTGATGCTCTCCGGCTACAGTATCAGCAGCGGCGGGGACAAACCCTCGGAGTCGATTTCGCTCAACTTTACCAAGATCGAAACCAAGATCATTCCGCAGAATTCGGACGGCACCGCCGGTACCGCGTTCCCTGTCACCTACGACCTTGCAACGCAGGTCATGAGCTGATTCCAATCGAGAGCGGCCGGCGCGAAAGCGCCGGTTTTCTCGTGTTTCATCAACCTGATCGTAAGATTGAAGCCGATTAAAGCAAAGGGGTGTCGTGATGGGTACCGTTAGTAAAAAATTACCCGAATTCCCGGGCTTTGCCGTGCAGTATGATCCCTCTGCAAAACCGTTTTTTGTGTCTCAGGTTGTTGAGGACCTCAGGCGCATCGCGACAAGAGAAGTCGGCCGGGAACTCCTTAAGCAAATTGCTGATGCAAGACCTCGTAGCCGGTCAGCCCTTGGGAATGCCAGCGCTGAGGTCAAGGCCATCAAATTCAGTAAAGGCATTAATGTGGTGATGGTGCCAACATCGGTGGCCTTCACCCAGTCAGGCTACAAAATGGCCTTCACGGGCAGGGGGATGGAAAAATCCCTGACGGCTTCCACGGCAGCTTCACATAATATCCAGGACTGTCCGTTTCATATCGCTGGTGGCAGTTGCGCCGAAGCTGTGGATATCATGGCGGCAGGCAATGGTACCGGCACCGTCTCGATCATGAAATATACGAATGCGCAGATTATAACAGGCAAGGGTGAGGCAACATCCTCGTTTATCGTGCTTGCGCACGAGTTGATCCACTCACTTCATCATGTGACCGGGACACGTAAGGATAATGTCGAGGAGCTCTGGACAACCGGCCTTGGCATCTACGCGGATGAATTAATGACGGAGAACACGTTCCGTAAGATGTTTGGTCTGCCGCCGCGGATAGATTACTAGGGCGTGGTCGCTATAGAGCAATATGCGTTTGGATTGACGCAGAGCGTTCAAGCTAAACGTATGAAATTGCGCGCTCAAACACAAACTTAGAGTATTCATCTATTCGCTGAATGCTCTAAGTTTGATCATTCTCCAGCCATTTTTCTGAGGACGATTCACGTTTTGGCCCGCTCATGCGGGGCAACTTCATGTGATCGCGCTCTGGAGCCGCGGATAGAGCAGGCCGGTTATGTTTTGAGCCGGTTTTCCTTATGTGGCGACTCGATATTTTAAAAAACTTCCACCACAACGGCCGTCACATTATCATTCACCCGATGCGCCAACGCCGCCGCGATGAGCAGTTCCGGCGGCGGAACGCCGTCTGGCGCGCCGAGCAGTTGGGTGATTTCGGCTTCGGACAAGGTTTTGCTCAGGCCGTCGCTGCAGAGCAAAAACCTGTCGCCGGGTTCGGTCTGGCCGATTACCTTGTCGAGGTCCAGCGTGTCGGAGTCTGAGCCGACGGCGCGGGTGATGACGTTGGCATGGGGGTGGCGTTCGGCGTCCTCGGGGGCGAGGTTGCCGCTGTCGACCAGCTCCTGCACCAGGCTGTGGTCGCGGCTGATTTGTTGGAGCACGCCGCCGCGCAGCAGGTAGGCGCGGGAGTCACCGGCCCAGAGGCAGGCGAAATGCCGGTCGCGGATGATCAGCGCGACAAAGGTGGAGGCGATCATGCTATGGCCGCCGCGCTGGGCGGCTTGCGCGCGCAGGGCAGCGTGAACGCTGCTGATCGTGAGCCGCACTTCGGACAATAATTCGGAGCTGGTGAGATGTGCTGGCAGGCGCGCGAGTTCATCGACGATCATGCCGGAGGCGACTTCGCCGGAATCGTGCCCGCCGGCGCCGTCGGCGACGACCCAGAGGCCGAGGTCCGGCCGGGAGAGCATGTTGTCCTCGTTATGTTTGCGGACGGCGCCGGTGTCGGTCATGGCCCAGGATCTGGTTGTGGACATGATGGTTCAGGACTCCGCCGGTTCTGGGTCACGCAACATCGCGCCGGACTGGCCGGGCGGCAGCAGGCCGGAAATTTCGAACCGCCGGGGTTTGACGAGAGGGCTGCCCTCGGTCCACCAGCCGGGTGCCGGCAGGGTGCTGTCCGCCACGGGCATTTGCAGGATGCGGGCGATGGTGCCGTGGGGGGTGTCCTCGACGATCCCGGATAATCCCGCTGCCTCGGCGGCATCGGCCCAAAGGCCGCCGGTTTCAAGCTCGGTGGTTGAGGGGGCCAGGGCGCAGAGGATGAAGGGGTAGTGACGGCCGGCTTTGTCAACGCTGGGGAGCCAGACGCCGAGCACGGCCTGAGCGCCGCAGGCGCCGGGGGGGAGGAGAAAGCGCCAGATGGGCGCGGTCATCCAGGCGGTTTCCCAGCTCTCGCCCAATGCCTGGCGGGAGGCGGCGAGGCATTCACGGCACCAGGTGTCGAGCGGGGCGATGAAATCCTCCGGCAGGTTGGCGCGGACAAAATCGCCCTTGGCGGGCAGCTTGCCGAAAAAGCCGGTGCTGGCGGGGCGGAAATTTCCCATCATCTCATCCGTGCAGGCTCGGGCAACGGAAATCGGTGAGGACGCCGGGGGCGAAGGGGTTGAGCACGGAGTTGGCGCTGATGCTGAAGCTGGCGGTGTGGCCGCCCTGGTTGAAGGTGAGCGTATATTGGTCGGAGGAGCCGGCCTCGGTCAGGCTGCCCTGTGCAAACAGGCGGAAGAGGGCCCAGGGGCCGGAGGCGTCGATCTCAACCGGGTTGCCGCCAGCGGCCGGGGTGATGATGAGGCGGGCGGTTTGCATCCCGTCGGTTCCCGGCCAGGAAATCTGCGTGGGGACCGGCGGGCCGTGGGCGTAGCTGACCGTGAGGGCGCCGAGTTCGATGGAGACCTGGGCGGCGCCGGCATCGAGAGAGGTGGGGGTGATGCTGAACTGCACCGCGGGTTGCGCGCTGGAGGCGAAGAAGAGTTGCTTGATGTTTTCGGCCCGCTGGAATTCAGCCAGGGCGCCCTGGCTGATCGGCGGGGTGACACCGTTGACCGCCTGAATACGCCAGGTGGGACCTGACATGTCAACGAACTGGCGCACCTGCTGGGAGAAGAAGGTGTCGATCATGCCGTTGGGGGCAAAGAGGTGCGAGAAATCGCCCAGGGGGATGTCGGTGCTGGAGGATGGCACGAACGGGTAGCGCCCGGCGACGGCCTGTACGCAAAGCTGGCCGGGGCCACCGGCACCGTTGAAGGCCGCCGCCGCCGCCTGGGCGGCGCTGCCGCCGCGCAGGGCATTGGCGTTGGCGACCAGCGTTTGCAGCCAGCGCGAGACGGGCTGCGGATCGTTCACGGCCTCGCCCTGGAGCAGGGATGCGGGGTCGCCCCCGGCGGCCGGGGCGGCTGGCGCGCCGCTGCCGGGAACGCTGGCGGCAAGCTGCGCCAGTTGTTGCTGCAGGCTGTTCATCAGGTTGAGGGTGAGCGAAATCGGCGCGCCGGTGCCGGTGCCGACGTAGTTGATCAGCGGTGCGTAATAGGCATCAACCTCCGCGCCCGGCAGCGCGGGGGCGGCGCCGGTGGCGGCGGGGGTCATCAGGCCTTGCAGAGCCGCGGTTTCGGCGCTGACCGCCGAGGCGCCGGGCAGGGCCTTGGTGGCGGCGGCCTGCGCGCCGGCAGGCAGGGCCGGGGCTTTGGAGAGCTGGAGTTGGGTGACGATGCTGCTCAGCAGCTTTTGCATTGGCGATTGCGGGGATGAAAGCACATAGAGGTTCTGCGTTGCCTGGCCAATGTTGCTGGCGGGGGCGAGGTTGAGGTCACCCAGCATGGCGTTCCACTGGGTCTCGTAATCCTGTTCGTAGAGCTTGATGACGTTTTGTTCGAGGTTGAGCATGTCAGGGCTGTTGGGGTCGACCTGTTGCGTGGTGCCGAGCACCCAGCTTTCATTCGCCACATCCTGCGCGGCGTGGGTGAGGGCGGGCAGCAGCACGAGGTGGAAGCCGGTGGGGGTGTAGAAGCCGGGGACGCCCTCGGTCAGCGGTTTGCCGGAGGCGCGGGTGAACAGCCCGGCGCCGGCGGCGCCCATGGCATCGCCTGGAACCCAGGGCGCCATTTGCGCGGCGGCGGCGGAGTCACGGATGCGCGAATAGACGCGCTCGGCCACGGAGACGCGGCTGAAGGTGGCGCGCGCGGATTCCACCAGCGCGCCGTCCAGCGGGACCGGCGGCAGCGGGGCGCCAAGCAGGGCGACGAGGTGCTGCATCAGGTCATCGCGCACCGGCTGAGCGGCGAGGCCGGGGTAGAGCCGTTGCCAATCCAGTTTCATCCAGGCTTCGACGAGGGTTTTGTCGAGCGGGCCCTGGCCGCCCAGCATCAGGTAGACGCGGGTGGCCTGATAGAGGAACTCCGGCCGGTCGAAGCCGCCGCGCATTTCGGATTCGAGCTGGAGGATCAGCCGGGGCAGCATCGCGTTGTCGAGCGCGTTGTGATAGAGCGCGGAGGCGCCCGCGCGGAGCTTGCCGCTCTGGTTCAGCCCGAAACCCATGCCGCCGTGGGCGCTGGTGTCACCCTGGCTGAAGGGCATGTCTCGTGCCTGGTCCAGCATGGGCAGGATGGTGAGCATGTTGGGGTCCTGCACCGGGTTCAGCGGCAGAGCCTGGGCGGTCGTGGTGTAGGTGGCCAGTGCCGCGTTGCTGGCGGCGATGGCGCTGGCGTTATGCGCGCGGCTGACCACCAGGCCGGCGAGCAGGCCGAGAAACACCATCCCGACGGCGGCGAAGCCTCCGGCGCGCAGCATGAGGCGTTTGCGCGTGGCGGCTGGGTTGGCGCTACCCAGCATCGCCTCGTTGAAAATGACATCGCGCAGCAGGCGGCTGAGGAAATAGCTGCGTCCGGAGGCGGCGCGCAGGCTTGGCGCACGGCGTTGGTCAATGCCGAAGGCGCGGGCGAGGGCGCCGGTGAGGCGGTCGATCGGAGTGCCTTCCTGGGTGCCGGAGGTCATGTAAACGCCGCGCAGATAGGGGGCGGGGTCGAGTGAGGAGCCGCCGAAGGCTTCCTGCATGAACTCGTTCAGTGGCGCGGCCAGGCTGGCGACCTGGGCGGGGAAACCGGCGATGAGGGCGCGGCGGTCCGGGCTGCGCTCGCCTTGCAGCAGGTCGATCAGGCGTTCGTCCAGCCTTGCGGCCAGGGCGCTGAATTCGCCGGCGAAGGCACCGGCGGGACCGGATTGGCCGCCGCCTTCCGCCGGGAAGGTGACACCCCAGACCTGGCCGCGTTTTTCAGCGTCCAGATTGTCGAAGAATTCGGTGAAGCCGGCCAGAAGGTCGGCCTTGGTGAGCAGTGCGTAGACCGGCAGCTTCAGGTTCAGGCGCTCGGTGATCTCCTTGATGCGCTTGCGGATGGCGCGCGCATGGGCCAAGCGCTCCTCGCGCGGGGCGGAGGCGATGTCGGCCAGGGAGATGGCGACCATGACGCCGTTGAGGGCCTGGCGCTCGCGGGTGCGCTTGAGCAGGTCGAGGAAGCCTTCCCATCCGGCCTTATCGACGCTGGCATCGGAATCCTGGGTGGTGTAGCGGCCGGCGGTGTCGATCAGCACCGCGTCCTCGGTGAACCACCAGTCGCACAGCCGCGTGCCGCCGACCCCGGCGACCGCGCCCTGGCCAAGCTCTGCCGCGAGCGGGAATTTGAGGCCGGCGTTGAGCAGGGCCGTGGTTTTGCCGGCGCCCGGCGGGCCGATGATGACGTACCAGGGCTGCTCATAGATGTAGCCTTTGGTGCCGCGCGCCTTGCGCAGCAGCGCCAGCGAGGTTTTGAGCTTCTCGCCCATGGCCGCGAGTTCCTCGGCGGCGGCGGTGTCCCGCGCGGCGGGGCCGGTGGCGGCGACGCCTGCCGCCAGCTGGGCCTCACGCATGGCGCGGCGGCGGCTGAGCAGCAGGTTGATGCCAAGCCAGACGGCGAAAATGACCAGTATGATGACAAGGCGGATGACCCACCCGGCCAGCGCCGCGACGAATGGCGCGAAGAACCAGACCAGCGCCGCCAGCACGGCGGCGCCGATGAAGCTGAGGAACCAGCGGGAGGCAAGAAAACTCAAGACTTTGCTCATGGGTTCGCTCAGTTCTGGATGGCGTGGTTAAGCACGATTTCGATGCGGCGGTTTTGTGCCCGGCCGGCCGCGGTGCCGTTCGGCGCGACGGGGTCGGCGGCGCCCATGCCTTTCGCGGTGATGCGGCTCTGATCGCCGATGGTCTGGTCCATGATCGCGGCGGCGGCCTGCGCGCGGGCGGTGGAGAGTTCGAAATTGGAGGGGAATTGCAGGGTGTGGATCGGCTGGTTGTCAGTGTAGCCGGTGACCACCACCGTGCCGGTCTCGCGGCCCAGGGCCGTGCCGATTTTTTGCAGCAGGGGCACATCGTCATCCTCAACCACGGCGCTGCCGCTGCCGAAGAGGCCCTGGTTGTTGATGCGCACGACCGGCGTGTTGACGGTGCCGAGCACGCTGACCTTGCCGGCGGCGATCTCGGGCGAGAGGAAGCCGCTGATGCGGTCGAGGATGGTGGGGCCGGGGGCGGCGGGTTCAACCGGCGCCACCACCGGCTGCGCGCGCACGATGGCGGGCAGGGCGCTGGGCGGGGCAGTGACGGCGGCTTCGAACTGGGCGTCCGACTGGCGGCCGAGAGACAACAGGAAGGCGCCGTAGAGGATTGCGAGGACGCCGAGAGCGGCGACGCCGGCCAGCCAGACGGGAACGGAGAAGCGGCTGGGCCGGTAGGGGGCGGTGACACCTTGCCAGTGCGGCGAGAGGGCGGCTTCGCCGGCGGGGCGGAGGCGGCGGATGACGGCGTAGGTATCCTCACGCAATTTGTCGATTTCAGCGGGGCCGCGGGGCGAGAGCCGGTAGCGGCCCATGTAGCCGAGCGAGAGGCAGAAATACATCAGCTCCAGAACGGGGAGGAAGTTGCCGGGGTTTTGGCGCAACTGGGTCAGTACGTCGAAAAACCTTTCGCCGCTGCGCACTTCCTGGTGGAAGGTGGAGACCATGGAGCGCGCGGCCCAGGCGCCCTGGCTGCCCCAGGGAGTGGCAAGCACCACATCATCCAGGCTGGCGCACAATGCGTAATGGGCGGGGCGGAGCTGTTCCATCGGGATGTTCTGGGCGCGGGCGGCCTCCTCGAACCGGCGGATCTCGCGGGCCGCGCGTTCGCGCAGGTCGCCGGAGTCGGGTGCGTTCAGGGTGTTGCGCAGCCGGGCCAGCAATTGCAGCAGCGGGCCGGCGGCGGCGATGAGCGGCGAGCCGCCCATGCCGATGCTCTCCGGCGCGTCGCTGGCCGCGCGGGGGGCGGGCTGGGGCGCGTATTGCGGCGCGGCGGGCTGTTGCGCCGCATAGGGGGCGGCTGGCGCATCAAACGGTGAGGCGCCGGGTGGTGGCGCTGCGGGGGCCGCGGGTTTTTTGCCGCCGGGCATCGGGCGGATGATCGTGCGGTCGGAATCTTCCGGTTCGGAGAAGGGATTATCGGTCATCGTCTTACAATCCTCGTCGATGCACGCGTTTACGTTTTAAAAGCTCAGCCTTTGATCGCCCAAAGTTCCATGCGCAGGTTGGGGAATTCGCCGGAAACATGAATGGCGAAGCCGCCGGAGGTTTGCATCTGCTGCCAATGGGGGCTGTTGCGGTCCAGCTCGAAATAGGTGGCCCCGGCGTAAAAGGGGATCTGCCGGGGGGCGACAGGCATCGGCCGCACGGCGATGCCGGGCAACGCGACGTTCACCAGCTCGCGAATATGCTCGACCGCGCCGATTTTGACCTGCGCGGGGAACAGACGGCGCAAGGTTTCGGTGGGGACATCGGCCTGGACGCTGAGCACGAAATTGGCCGCGCGCAGCACGTTGCGGTCGTTGATGGGGCCGACATGCACGCCGTGACGGCGCTCCTGCAACGGGATCGCCACCGCGTTTTGTTCGATGACCGAGGAGAGCGAACGCCGCAGATCGGCGATGACCGGGGCGAAGCTGCGCTGCAGATCCTCGTGGCGGTAGCCGGGGTAGGCGTTGGGGCGGCGGTTCGCATCGGTGAAGGTGGCGAACTCAGCGGCCATTTCAACGTAGGCGGCGTAGAGTGTCTCGGGGTGGATGTTGGCGGCGTCGGCCCAGTGCTGCAGCAGCGCCTGCCAGCGGTTGATGGCCTGCAGCAGCATGAAATCAGCGACCTCGGCGACGCCGCGCGCGCCCGGCGCGTTCACCCGCGCCGCCAGCGCCTCGCCGCGCTGGTTGATCATGCCGGCGAATTCGGTGATCAGCCCGGCCAGCGGCGGGACGGCATTGCAGACCAGCGCGGGTGGTAGCCAGTTGTCATCCAGGGTTACGCGCTTGTCGGAGGAGACCTCCATGATGCGGGCGAGGGGGATGCAAAGATAACCGCCGCGGTCGTCGGTATCGAGCAGGTAGCGCAGCTTGAGCCGCCCGACGAGCAGTTCGGCGGCCTGGGGTGAGCTGGAATGGGTGTCGTAGGCTTCGAAGGATTGCGCCTTGTAGCGGCCCTCGGCGCTGCCATCGGCGGCGGCGATTTCCACAGCGCCGTTCTGGCGGATTGGCAGGGCCAGATGGATCAGCACGCCGCGCGTGTTGTCGGGCACCTCGAAGGGGGCGGGGTGTTCGGTCTCGCCGGGGAGGGAGAAGGGTGTGCCATCCTCGAACACGCCGGCGGCGGCGGCGATGGCAAAGCGCCCGGTGCCGAGCAGGTCTTTATCGAGCGTGATCTGCGTCAGCCCCCAGGGATGGGGCCGCAGCGCCGCGACACGGCCGCGCACGAAGGCTTCCAGCCAGCGATCCTGCTGTTGGAAATGCTGCGAGCGGAGGAACATCCCCTCCTGCCATACAACGCGGTTGGTCCAGCTCACGGGCGGCCTCGCATAAAGTTCAAATCCCCTTAAATTTACCGTTCAGCCGGTCAATTCATTACTTATTGCAGTGTCGCGGTTAATCCATTTATTCGCAAGGTCAAAGCGGTGGTGCCGCTGGGGGCGAGAGGCGCCACCAGTTTCCAGGTGGAATGGTTGATGTCGCGGAAGAGAACCGCCACGCCGAGCGAGGTGACGGTTGGTTTCAGGCTGCGTGTTTCGCTCAGGCTTTGTCCGGGCGCGAGCAAAATCTGTTCGGAGGCGCCGGCTTCATCGGTGCCGAGTACAGTGGATTCCTGGTTCATCAGGGAATAGACATCGGTGGATTGAAACTTGCCGGTGGCGGTTAGCTGGTAGAGCCGGATGGCCACGGCGGTGCCGTGACCGGCGGGGTCAGGGTTCTGCCCGGCGCTGCCGGTGATGGTGAGCGACAAAACCGCCGGTGGGGGTGGCGGCGCGGCGCAACCGGCCAGCGCCAGGAGAAGCAGGCCGGCGATGAGCTTTTTCATGATGGCTCCCTGGCGCTGATGTCCCGCAGAGCAGTCTCGTAGGCGCGGGCGAAGGTTTTGCCGAATACGCTGTCGAAATCATCGGCGAGCGCGCGTGTGACGCTATCGTGAAGTTTCTCGTATGCCTCGAAAGCACGGGCCTTTTTTTGTGTGGGCAGCACGGCGAGGCCGCCTTGTTCATCGGCTTCGGCGCGCAGGCGGGCTGGGTCGAGCTGCGCCAGCAGGGCGCGCACTGCATCCTGCATGGCGGCCATGGTTGCCAGTTCGTGCAGGCGCATGTCGCGCAGAGCATCGGCGACGGCGGCCTCGGGCTTCATGTCGATCCGGCGGCCGATGCCGAGCAGGGCGCTCAGCGCGTCGTCGTCATCGGCGGAGAATTTCAGGGGGTTGTTGCCGCGCGAGCGGATCATGGTCTGCTCGATGCGGAAGCCGCCTTTGATTTCGGCGCGGGCGATGAGCGCCTGGCGGATGCCCGAGACGGTGGCGCGGAAGGCGGCGCCGATGGCGCGCATGGTGCTCTCGGCATTCTCCGGCCGCGCGCCGTGCATCCCGGCACCTTCGAGGAAGGCGGTGAGCGCTGCATCTGGCGTAGCTGACGCAATGGGCTGCGCCAGGGTGATGACCGGCGCGGCGGGGGGCGCCTGCGGGGGCTGTGCCGGAGGCTGGGCCTGGGGCTGAGCCTTAGGTGCGAAGGGGTCTTCCTCGAACGGGTTGGGTTGCGGCGGCGCTGCGGGTATTGGCGCGGGCGGCGCGGCAGGCTCGGCGAAGGGAGACGCGCTGCCGCCAAAGCCGCTGTCAGGGCCGGTATCAAGTGAGGTGAACATGCGCTCAGGCGGCGGCGGTGGTGCTGGCGGCTGGCTGGGCGCAGCGGCGGGAAAGCCGAGGTCCCAGTCGTCATCGGGCAGCAACTGTTGCTTGACCGGGGGCGGCTTGAACGCATCGCTGAAGGATTGCGAATGATCGGGCTGTGTCGGCGCGCTGAAGAAATCATCGTCCGATGCCGGGGCCAGGGGGTCGAACTGGTTGGGCATGGTGACCGAATTGCGCGGCGGCGGGCCACCGAACAGCGGGTCGTTGCCGAAGGCCGATGAGGTGAAGGTCTCGGCGGGTGCTGGTTTTTGGGCAAAGACGTCGTCACCGAAAGGGTCGTCGAACGGGGATGATGATTTGGCGCCGAAACCGGGCGCGGCGCCAAAGCCCTGTTCCTCGGCGATGCGCACCTCGATCTCGTAGGCGCCGAGCCGGATGCGGTCGCCATCAGCAAGATTGCGGATCTGGCCCTGGCCGATGGGGTCAGGCTCGTTGTTGAGGAAGGTGCCGTTGGTGCTGGTGTCGGCGATTGCCCAGCCGCCGTTGCGGTAGGCGATGACGCAATGTTTTTTGGAGAGCATGCGCTCGGGGTCCGGCATGATCCAGTCGTTATCGTGACCGCGGCCGATGCGCAGCTCGCCGCCCGTGATGCGCTTGGTTTCCGGGGGAACGGTGTCAGGGCATCGTAGAACGCTGAGTGTGAGGGTCATGCCGCCTCCACGGGCAGCCGGCCTGGGCCGCCGCCGGCGATATCTTGGGCCGACTGCAGGAACAGCGCAAGGCGTTGCCGCTGGCGGTTGGGCTCGCCGCGCACGGAAGCCAGCGCCACCGCGCCAGCGACGGCGACGCCGGTGAGATGCGGCGGGGCGGGAACGGGGGGCGTGTTGAGGGGCGTAACCGAATCGCCGCTCCAGAACGCGGCGACGGCGGCCCAGGATTCCGGGCTTTTGAAGCCGGCGCGTTTGGCTTCCTCCATGCCGGCCCGGCGGACCTCGTCGCTTTGCTGGCGCACCCAGGTTTCGGCGAGTTCGCGCATCTTTATGTCCTGCGGGGGGATTTGCGCGGCGGGGGTGTGGGTTGCGCACATGCAGGCCCACCACACGGCCTCGCGTTTGGGCAGCGCATGAGCGAACACGCGGGTGGCCTCGATCAGAAAGCCGGCGTTGGCCAGGGATTGGATGATGCTCATGAGATCGCCCAGGCCCGCGGTCAGCACCTCGGCCTCGGGCGGCAGGCTGCAGCGTTGCAGCACGCTGGAGACTTCGGCGGCGGAGAGCTTGTTGGTTTTTGTGGCACTCATGGCGTCCTCAAACTGCTATCGTCATGAATTGATGTTCACCAGGCCGCCGGTCAGATTCAGCATGCCGGTACCGGTGACGCCGGTTGAGGCCTGGCCGGTGATGTTGACCTGGATGCCGTTGATGGTGACGCCGGATTCAGAGAGTTGAACCGAGTTGGCGCCGACGGTGAGGGTAATGCCGGAGGTATTGATGACCAGCGTGTTGCCGCCGACCTGAAGTGTGATGGATTGCCCGGCTGTGTGCGAGATGGAGCCGGTACTCACGGTGAGGGATTCATTGCCCTGGCTGACCGTGGTGGAGAGATTGCCCTCGCTGACCGTGAGGGTATGGTCGCCTTTGACCGTGTCGGTTTTTTTGCCGTCGATTTTGACCGTTTCGTCCTTGGTGACGGTGAGATTGCGGTCGTTCTGGATTGTCAGGGTCTGGTCGTGTTCGACTTCCAGTTTGTAATCTTTCTCGGCGTGCAGGAAGAAAACCTCGCTGCCCATTGTGTCGTCGAATGAAAGTTCGTTGAAATTGCTGGTGCCGCCGCCTTTGGTTGAATGCGTGCGCAGGCCGCTTTTGTTTTTATCGGCGGCGGCGAAGGTTGGCGAATTGTCGCTGTTGTAGAGGCAGCCGACTGCCACGGGGTGATTGACGTCACCTTCCATGAAGGCAATGGCAACCTCCATGCCGATACGCGGAATAAACTGCATGCCCCAGTTATTGCCCGCCCATGATTGCACAACCCGCACCCAGAGGGTTTTCTCGGTGGTGATGTCGCCCTGGTTGTCGGCGGGGAACTGCACCTGGATGCGGCCAAAATCATCGGTATCGGTGTAGATCTCCTCGCTCGAAGCCCCGATCACTTTGGCCGAATAGAGCCCGGACATGATGGGCGGCGCGACCGTGGGCTCGGCGCGGTAGGGCGTTGCCGCGGGGATGGCCCGGCAGCTCATGGCAATGGAGCTGCCGCCGCTGCCGCTGGAGCCGTCTGAGGTGTCGCTCACCTGATAGGAGACCGAATGGATGATATAGTCGCTGGGATCGCCGTTGTTGAGCGGATCGTTGGTGAGTGAGAACTTACCCCCGGAGATGAAATGCGGCATCTGGCCGCTGCCGCTCAGCGTCTGCGCCGCCGCCTCGGCCGCGAGCATGCGCCATTTGGCGCGCGCCTGGGCATCCTGCGTGGTGCCGCGCACCGCCGGCCAGGTGTAATGCGTGCGCTGGTTTGCCGCGCTGGCCTTGAGCACGGTGGTCTCGGTTCCCGTGATCGCGCCGGGGGCCAGGCTGTTGGTATCCATGCGGTAGTCATCGACACGGACGGAGCCGATGGCTGTGCTGTCAGTTTGTTCCCAGGTGTTCATCGTGCCGAAGCCCTGGCCGGTTTGATCCAGGATGACCGAGGGCAGGGTGATCGGCTGAAACGCGGTGTTGCTGTCGGCCAGTATCAGCGTGTGGCCGCTGGCATCATGCGTGAAAAAATAGAAAATCCCCTCGTCTTCCAGCATGCGCTGAACGAAATCGAGGTAGGATTCGTTGAATTGTACGGTATAGTCGCGCGCGGTGTAGGTGTTTTGCAGCTTCGAGGTGTAGGTGACGTTGAATTTCCCGAAAATCACCGCCATGATGTCTGGCACGGTCATTTTTTGGTAGAAACGGCAATCCTGCGTCTGCCCGAGGAACCAGAGCTTGGGGACGACGGTGAGCTGGTAGCGCCATAGAGCATTTGAAGCATAGGGCATCTGGCGGACCGAGGAGACGATGCCGCTGATATAGCGGCCATGCCCCTCGGGGTTGGCCAGCGTGATGGTGACCGGCTGGTCCAGCAGGCTGTTGGGGTCGAGCAGGGCGGTTCCCGAGTGCAGGCTCACCGTATAGCTGAAGGGGCGGTTCAGCTCTTCCTCGCCGCTGATGCCCGATACCCCGAAAGAGGTGGCGGGGAGCGGCGTCGTGATCGAGAGGATGTCTATGGTGGCGCTCATATTTCATCCCTGCATCAATGATCCGGGGGCGGTGAGCTGCCCCAGGATTTCGCGTTAAACTCTCCTAAACGGTAACATAAAGCAAGGACCACGTTGAGGGGAAGTTTTGGCGGCCAGGCGGAGCGCGGCTGGCAGGGCACCGGCGGCGTAATGGATGTTATGAAAAGAGCGCGATGATTTTGCCATCATCGCGCTCTGGCTCATGTGGGGCGGGGGCGGGTATTACTTGATATAGGCACGGCCCATCAGGGATTTTTGCAGCTCGGTGGCGCCAGCATAGATGCGTTGGACGCGCGCGGCGGTGAACATGCGCGAGATCGGGTTTGAGTCCATCCAGCCGTTGCCGCCCCAGAGCTGCACGCAGGTGTCCAGGGTGCGGAACTCCATTTCGGGGAACCAGATTTTGGCGCGCCAGCCGTCGCGGTCGTCAAACGTGCCTTTTTGGTATTTGCGCACCAGATCGTCCATGTAGGCGCGGCCGATGGCAAGGTCGGTTTCGATTTCGGCTAGTTTGAACTGGGTATTCTGGAAGTCGATGATACGCTGGCCGAAGATTTTGCGGTTGCGGACATATTCCAGAGTCATCTCAAAAGCCTGGTTGGCGGCGCCGAGCGAGCGTGAGCAGACCTGCATGCGATCGAGCGCCATCTGGGTCTGGAAGATGCGCAGCGCGCCGCCTTCTGGCCCGAGGAGGTTGGCGGTGGGGACGCGGACGTTGTCGAGAAAGATCTCGCCAGTGTCGCCGCCGGCGTAGCCCATGGTCTTCATGCGGCGCTGGGTAAGGCCGGGGGTGCCGGTGGGGACAAGGATGATGCTCATGCCCTTGGCGCGGGCGGCGGGGTCGGTTTTGGCGATGATGTAGAGCAGGTCGGCCTTGGCGCCGTTGGAGATGAAGCATTTGGAGCCGTTGATGACGTAGTCGCCGCCGTCGCGCACGGCCGTGGTGCGGATGGCGACGGCATCGCTGCCCGATTCTGGTTCGGTCATGCCCATGCATTGCACGGTGTCGCCGGAGATGATGGTGGGGAACCAGCGTTGTTTTTGTTCTTCCGTGCCGTGGCTGGCGAGGAAGAGGGTGCAGATATCTGTGCCAAGGAAGGCACCGGCCGAGGCGCCGGCGGGGGAGTAGCCGAGTTCCTCGGCGCCGATGACGATGGAGAGGCCCTTATCGCCAGCGCCGCCGTATTCCTCGGGAACGCAGGTGCCGAGCAGGCCGGCGGCGCCAGCCTTGCGCCAGATGTCATGGCCGACGCCGTCGACCTCGAAGTTTTTGACGTTCGGCTCGACTTCGCGGCGGTAGAACGCGCGCAAGGTGTCGCGGAACATTTCCAGATCTTCGCCGTAGACGCTCTCTGTGGCGCTTGTGAGAAGACTCATACCCATTTCCCCTGTTCATGCCCGGCGGGACGCCGCCGGTTTGGTTGGCTTTTGAAGCTTTGAGTTATTGTGCGGCGGGCTTGCTGGCGGCGCGGAAGGCGCGCTGGCGGGTGAGTTCGAATTTGCCGACCAGTTCGCGGTGGACTTCGTCAGCGCCTTCGCCAATTCGCACGGTGCGCTGGTGCGCCCACATTTCAGCGAGCGGCGTGTCATAGCTGAAGCCGGCGCCGCCGTGGAACTGCATGGCGCGGTCGATGACCCGTACGGCCATTTCGGGGGCGAGGACCTTGGCCTGGGAGACTTCAGAGCGGGCGGCCTTGATGCCCTGGGTCTGGACGAGATTGGCGGTGTAGACGAGGAAGGCGCGGGCCTGGTCAATTTCGATGCGCGAGCGGGCGATGGCATCCATGACGACGCCGCGTTCCACCAGCGGGCGGCCGCCGATGACGCGGGTTTCCACCCAGCTGCACATTTCCTGCAAGGCGCGCTCGGCGGCGCCGACGCAGCCCATGCCGAGCTGGATGCGGCCGACGCCGAGCGTGGTTTGGACCAGGGCAAAGCCTTCGCCCTCGTTGCCGAGGCGGTTGGTGACGGGGACGCGCACGTTGTCGAAAATGAGGTCGCAATGGCCGTAGGGGGCGTCATCGAAACCCATCACGGTCTCGATGCGGCCCTTGGTGAGGCCGGGCGCATTGGCGGGGACGAGGATGAGGGAGTGGCGCGCATGGCGGGCGGCTTCTGGCGCGGTGGCGCCGAGCAGGAGGATGAATTCGCATTCTTCCATGGCCGCACCGGTGGCCCAGGATTTCACGCCGTTCAGCACATAGTCATCGCCGTTGCGGGTGACGGCGAATTTAAGGTCGGTGGGGTCGGAGGAGGGAACGTCGCGCTCGGTGATGCTGATGCAGGAGCGGGCATCACCGGCCAGCAGGCGGGAGAGGTAGCGGTCTTTCAGCTCGGCGCTGGCGGTCTGGTCCAGGATGGTGGCGTTCGAGATGGTGCCGGAATAGCAGTTGAAAATGTCCGGGCCGTAGTTGGACCAGTTCATGCGTTCGGCCAGCGGGGCGTATTCGGTAAGGCTGAGCCCCTTGCCGCCGAGGCGCTCGGGCAGCGGGAACAGCCAAAGGCCGCGCGCCTTGGCCTCGGCGCGCAGCTCGCGCATGACCTGCGGGTAGGTCCAGCGGTTTTTCGCGGCCGCCAGCTGGTGGTGGATGGTGGGCTCAGCGGGGATGACCCGTGAGACCATGAAGTCTTCCAGTTCCTTGACCAGCGCGTTGGTTGTCATACGGCGTTTACCCTTTTCGTCTTGTGGCAGGCTTTGGTTGAATGATTCAGAAACGGATGATCGGTTTGATGGTTTTGCCAGACTGGGAGTCGGCGAAGGCCTGGTTGATTTCAGCCAGTGAGTAGAAGGCGCAGAGCTGGTCGAAAGGGAAGGTGCCGGCCAGGTACATGTCAACCAGTTTTGGGATGAGCTCCTGCGGGTCGCAATCGCCGTTGGTGACGCCGCGGATGGAGCGGCCGGAGATGAGGGGCAGGACGCTGAGGTGAAGGTCAGACTCCGAGCTGGCACCCAGCACGGCGCAGGTGCCGCGGACTTTGAGGGCGGCGACGGCGGCTTCGATGAGTTTGGGCACGCCGGAGGTGTCCATCGCGAAGTCCACGCCGCCCAGCGCTTTAAGGGCGTCGGCGAGGTTTTGCCGGGAGGTATCGACGGTGTCCGACGCGCCGAGTTTGCGGGCAAGTTCCAGACGGCTGGCGACGCGGTCGATCGCAATGATGCGTTTCACGCCGAGCGATTTGGCGGCCATGATGGCGGCGCAGCCCAGCGCGCCGGTGCCGAAGATGGCGATGGTGGTGTCCGGCGTGGGTTTGGCGACGTTGAAGATGGTGCCAGCGCCGGTGGAGAGGCCGCAGCCGAGCGGCCCGAGGAGTTCCAGCGGGGCATCTTTGCGGACTTTGACCACGTTGCTCTGGGAGGCCAGCGCGTGGGTGGCGAAGGAGGATTGCGCGAAGAAGGCGCCGCCGATGGCGCTACCGGAGGCGTCGGTGATGGTGGGGGTGCCGTCGGGGCGGCGGGTGCCGAAGTTGAGCGGGGCGTAGTGGTCGCAATAGGAGGGGTGGTGGTCCGCGCATTGGTGGCAGTGGCCGCAGCTGGCGAAGGTGAGGACGACGTGGTCACCCACCGCGATGCCTTTGACGTTGGCGCCAACTTCCTCGACGATGCCCGCACCTTCATGACCGAGCACGAGCGGCAAGGGGAGTGGCATGATCTGTTCGATGATGGCCTGGTCAGTGTGGCAGACGCCGGTGGCGGCGAGCCTGACCAGGATTTCGTCAGCGGTGGGGCTGGCGAGGTTGACGGTTTCAACGGAGAGCTTGCCGTGGATTTCACGCGCGACGGCGGCCTGGATTTGCATCGGCTGTTCCCTGGTTTTTGATTTTAGAGTTCGGCGAAGACGGATTTGGTTTGCAGGAAGGCATCGACGCCTTCGTAACCATTCTCGCGGCCCCAGCCGGATTGCTTGTAGCCGCCAAAAGGCATGCTGAGGTCGTTGGCGAGCTGGCAGTTGAGCCAGACGGTGCCGGCCTGGAGTTTTTTGGCGAGGCGGTGGGCGCGGCCGATGTCGCGGGTCCAGACGCCTGCGGCCAGGCCGTAGGAGGTGTCGTTGGCGATACGCAGTGCCTCGGCCTCGTCGTCAAACGCCATGATGGCGAGGACGGGTCCAAAGATTTCCTCGCGGAAGAGGCGCATGTCCTCACGCACGTTGGTGATGATTGTGGGTTCGACGAAATAGCCGGGACGCTCCACGCGGTGGCCGCCGGTGACGATTTGCGCACCTTCCGCACGGCCATCCTCGATGTAGGACATGACCCGGCCGGCCTGCTTGGCGGTGATGAGCGGGCCGAGATGGGTGGAGGGGTCGAGACCGCTGCCGAGCACCATGGATTGGGCGATGGCGGAAATGCCGGCGACCACCTGGTCATACACCTTGCGGTGGACGAAGAGGCGTGAGCCGACGATGCAGGCCTGGCCGGAGTTGGCGAAAATGCCCATGGCGGCGCCGGGGATGGCCTTGCTGAGATCGGCGTCGTCAAAAATCAGGATGGGCGATTTGCCGCCGAGTTCCAGGGTGACTTTTTTGAGATTGCCGGTGGCGGCCTTGACGATGAGCTTGCCGACCTCGGTGGAGCCGGTGAAGGCGATTTTGTTGACGTCCGGGTGGGCGGCGAGGGCGGCGCCGGCGGTGTGGCCGTAGCCGGTGACGAGGTTGACGACGCCCGCGGGGATTCCGGCCTCATGCAGGATTTCGACGATTTTGATGGTGGTGAGCGGAGTTTCCTCGGCGGGTTTGATGATGACGCTGCACCCTGCGGCCAGCGCCGGGGCGAGCTTGGCGCAGGCCATGCCGATGGGGACGTTCCAGGGGGTGATGAGACCGGCCACACCCATCGGCTCCTTGCGGGTATAGGCGTGGTATTCGGTGCGGCCGCCGCCGATGGCGCCGTCGGTGACGACGTCGGCGGTGAGGCCGTGGATTTTGGTGCACCAGCCGGCGTTGTAACGGAAGGTCTCCGCGCCGTTGCGGATGGTGTATTGGGCGAGGGGGAGGGGCATGCCGTTGTTGCGGGTCTCCAGGGTGACGAGTTCATCGAGGCGGGCCTCGATGAGATCAGCCGCGCGCCAGAGGATACGGGCTTTGGCCGCGCCGCTGAGGCCGCTCCAGATACCAGAGTCGAAGCTGACGCGCGCAGCCCGCACGGCGGCGTTGATTTCGGCTTCACCGCAGCCGGGGACGGCGCCGATTTTCTCACCCGTGGCGGGGTCGAAAACCTCGATCATGCCATTAACCAGCAAATCCTCGGGCTGTTCGGAAACGATGACGTCGGGCATTGGCGTTGGTTCCCTAAAAATAAGGTTCAATTAGGCGGTGGCGTGGACGGCTTTACCGCCAGGGGGGTCGTTCATCCGGCGATTTCCGCGGTTTTGTTTTTCGGGCGTAAAATTCATACACCAGCATACAAAATGGGTCAATAATACATACATCAACTCATAGTTAGGTAGTGTTCTTTTGTGATGGACTGGCGGCGGCGCGTGTCCTAATCAGCCGGTTGGAGGCCGCCCGCGTAAGGCAGCGAAATGCCGGTGAGCATGAGAGGCGCGGGTGGAGCGGGTCAGCCGAGGGTTTGGACTTTTTGCCAGGCGGGGCGGGCGAGGCATTTGTCGAGCCAGGATTTGGCGGCGGGGAAGGCTGACATGTCCAGCAAGGCTGCTCCCATGGCGAGCGCGGAGGCGGCGTTAATGTCACCGATGGTGAAGGTGGCGCCGGCGGCGTATGCGCTGGCGGCGAGGTGGCGCTCCAGCGGGGTGAGGGATACGGCTGCATTTTCGAGGTATTTGGTCATAAGCGCGGCATCGGCATTGCCGCGTTTTTCGCGAATCCACATGGTAAGGTGGAACTCCAGCTCCGTGGTGGCCCAGCTTGACCATTGATAGATGCGGGCGCGGGCTTGCAGGTCATCGGGCCAGAGCGGCGTGGGCTGAAGAGAGGCGAGATAATAGCAGATGGCGACCGACTCGGTGAGTATGAAGTCACCATCAGTCAGGGTGGGGACTTTGCCGAGCGGGTTGAGCTTGAGATAGGCCGCGGTGCGGGTGCCGCCGGTGTGGGGGGTTACCGGGTTGTGCTGGTAGGCGAGCCCGAACTCCTCCAGCGCCCATAGGCACCGCCCGGCGCGGCTTTGTTTGGTTCCGTAGATAGTTAGCATGGTGCCTCCGTTGATGTTTTAAAGATGCATGCCGCCGTCGATGACCAGGGTGGCGCCGGTGATGAAGCTGGCGCGCTCGGAGGAGACGAAGACGACGCCTTCGGCGACCTCGGTGGGGGTGCCCAGGCGCTTGAGCGGAATTTGGGCGACGATGGATTTCAGGGCTTCCTCGTTCAACTGCCCCTCGATGCCGTCTGAGATTTGCCCCGCCATGACCCAGCCGGACTGGATGACGTTGGCGCGGATTTTGAAGCGGGCGTTTTCCTTCGCGGTGGCGAAAAAGAGGGCCTCGACCGCGGCTTTTGGCGCGGCGGAGAGGACGCCGCGGACCTCGGGGCGGAATTTTTGCGAGGAGGTGATGGCGGTGATGGAGCCTGCGGATTTGGCGCTGATTGGGTGGGCCTTGAGGAAGGCCAGCGCCGCCTTGACGAAACTGAAGCAGGCGATGGTGTCATGCTCGAAAATGTTGCGCCAGTTTTCGACCGTGAGGTCGCTGACGTAGCCAACATTGACGGTGGGGCCAGAGGCGTAAACGAAGCTGTGGATTTTGCGGCCGCTCGTGGCGATTTCGGTTAACACGGCATCCAGCGAGGCGGGGTCTTCAAGTTTGACCTGGCGCATCTCGACCTTGACGCCGTGTTTGGCGGCGCGCTCGGCGACCGCCTGCGCGCGTTCAACACCGTTGCGGTAGGTGAACACGACATCCGAACCGGCGCGGGCGAATGCCTCGACAATGGCGCCGCCGATGCCGCCGCTCCCGCCGGTGACGAAGGCGATACCCGCCGGGAAATCCTCATTGGCCATTTTTGTAACCCCCCTCGATGTAGGCGGCGCGCGGGCCGCGACGTGATTTTTATGCCGAACTTCTTCCGCGGGTCCGTAATCGGATAATTTCGGGGCGGCGGATATTGCTCTAATGGTTTTTGCGATTAACATGGATGTGTAAAGTGCGCTAGCGTAGTAATTGAGATCGGCTTGGGGGGAATAGAATGCTGGAGAGGTCGGGGCCGTTGAAGGGATTCCGCGTGCTGGAGATTGCCAGTGTTGGCCCGGGGCCGTTCTGCGCGATGATGCTGGCGGATATGGGGGCTGATGTGTTGCGGATTGAACGCGCCGGGGCGCCGCCGAATGTGCCGCCGATTGATCCGGTGAAAAATGTGCTGCACCGGGGGCGGCGGGCGATTACCATCAATCTGAAAGATGCGCGCGGTGTGGACACGGTGCTGCGGCTGGTGGAAGAGGCCGATGTGCTGCTGGAGGGGTATCGCCCCGGTGTGATGGAGAAACTGGGCGTGGGGCCGGAACCTTGCCAGGCGCGCAACCCGAAGCTGGTGTATGCGCGCATGACGGGTTGGGGGCAGACCGGGCCGATGGCGCATATGGCCGGGCACGATATCAACTACTTCGCGATTTCCGGCAGCCTGCATATGTGTGGCAAAGCCGGGGAGCCGCCGCACCCGAATTTGAATATGGTGGCGGATATGGGCGGTGGTGGCATGATGATGGCCTACGGGATTACCTGTGCGCTGTTGGAGGCCGGACGCTCGGGCAAAGGGCAGATTGTCGATGCCGCCATGGAGGAAGGCACCGCACTGCTGGCCGCGATGATCCATGGCTACCGCGCGATGAACCGCTGGCCGGGCGCGCGGGGGGAGAATCTGCTGGACGGCGGGGCGCCATTTTATAACGTGTACGAGACCGCTGACGGTGGCTACATGGCTGTGGGTTCAATTGAACCACAATTCTATGCGCTGCTGATCAAAGGACTTGGGGTGGACACCAGCGGCCTCCCCCTGCAGCACGATCGCGCGGCCTGGCCGGCGATGAAGCTGCGCTTCGCTGAAATTTTCAAGAGTAAAACCCGTAAGGAATGGGAAGCCATCTACGACGGCACCGATGCCTGCGTGACCCCCGTGCTGACCCCCGACGAAGCCGCAAATTACCCGCATAACCTGGCCCGCCAAAGCTTCGCGGCTCCCGGTGGTGTGCAACAACCCATGCCCGCGCCCAGGTTCAGCCGGACCCCCGGCGCCATCGCCGCGCCCCCCCCAACGGACGACAGCGGCGGTCTTGCCGCCTTCCGCGACTGGGGGCTGAGCGAGGGTGAGATTAAAGACCTCGGCTGGTAAGGGAGAGTCAGTAAGGCCAAGGGGCAAAGCCCCTGGCCTTGCTTACTTCCCGCTAACCGGCAGAAGTCTTTGTTCCACCGGCACGTTACCGCCGCCGTCGACGAAGATGGTTAGGAAGTTCGCACCTTCGTGGCGGAGTTTTTTGAAGGGGGCGTAGGCGGCGCTGTTGTACCAGGTTTTGGCGTTTTCGTAGGTGTCGAATTCGGCGATGACGACGGCTTGGAATTCTTCGTCGCCTTCGACAATTTCGAAATCTTTGTAGGCGCTGAGCATTTTGACGTTGTAGCCGGCGAAGGAGGATTTGGCGGTGGCCCAGTATTCCACGAGTTTGGTGCGGTCGTGGACGGATTTGACGAGGAACAGGCAGTAGGCGGGCATGCTGGGTGCTCCGTTGGGCTTTTAGAGGATGGCGGGGCCTTGTTTGAAGCCCTGGACGCGGGTTGGGCCTTCGCCGGAGAGGCCGGGGTGGCCGGTGTTGTCGCGGCGCGTCATGCGCCAGATGGTGCCGGGGAAGGCGGCGGGGTCGGTGAGCATGGCGGCGACTTGTTCGCCGATTTCAGTCTCGGTCACCCAGAGCGGGTGGGCGTCGGCGCGGGTGCTGACACTGTTGACGACCGAGGCGATGGTGAGTTCTTTAAGGGTGATCGGCTGGCCGTCCAGTTCGTGGGCGATGCCGCGGTAGAGCATGCGCAGGCCGGCCTGGGCGGCGGAGAGGTGGACGCCGCCTTCGAGGATGAAATCGGCCGAGCCGCCGCCGATGGCGAGGTAGACGCCACCGGGCGCGATGGCGGGGATGAAGCAGCGCGCGGCGGTGAAATGGGTGACGAGATCCTGGGCGATGAGGGCGGCGAAGTCATTGGAGGAGTGGCTGAGGACATCGGCGGTGGCGCGCGGGCCGTTGACGGAGACGACGACGCCGTCAATGCGGGGGAAGGTGTCGCGGAGGGATTCGAGCAGGATTTGCGCGGTGGCGTCGGTTTTGAGCGAGCCGGTTATGGTGCGCAAGTTAGCCGGGTCACCGAGTTCCGCGGCGAGGGTGGCCAGGCGGCTGGCATTTTGGCCGATGGCGGCGACCTTGAAGCCGTGGGTGAGCAGGACGGAGGTGATGCCGCGGCCGACTTCACCGCTGGCGCCGATGACGGCGATGTATTCCATGTTGTTTCACTCCCGATAGGTAGGCACGCGGGTCAGGGTGGTGCCTCCTTCCTGACCCGCGCGGTATCAGGCGAAGACTTTGCGGCTGATGATGTCGCGCATGACTTCCGACGAGCCACCGGCGATTTTGCGGATGCGGGCGTCGAGGTAGGCGTGCGCGATCTGGTATTCCATCATGTAGCCGTAGCCGCCGTAGAATTGCAGGCATTCGTCGGCGACTTTGCATTGTAACTCGCCGGCCAGCATTTTGGCCATGGCGGCTTCGGTGGAGTCGAGTTTCTTCTCGACGGCCAGCTCGACGCAGCGGTCGACGAAGACGCGCAGGGCCTGGGTTTGCGCGGCGAGCTCGGCGATTTTGAATTTGGTGTTCTGGAAGTCGGAGACGGTCTGGCCAAAAACCTTGCGTTCCTTGGTGTAGGCGACGGTGTATTCAAGGATGCCCTCGCAGGCGCCGATGGCGGAGACGGCGATGGAGAGGCGTTCCTCGGCGAGGTTGTGCATGGCGATGGCGAAGCCCTTGCCCTCGGCGCCGATGCGGTTGGTGACGGGGACACGCACATCGGTGAAGAACAGCTCGGAGGTATCCTGCGCCTTCAGGCCGAGTTTTTCGAGGTTGCGGCCGCGCTCGAAACCCTTGCGGGTGGTCTCGACGATGATGAAGGTCATGCCCTTGGCACCGGCGGCGGGGTCGGTTTTGCAGGCGAGGATAACGATGTCGCAAAGCTGGCCGTTGGAGATGTAGACTTTTTGGCCGTTGATGACGTAGTCCTCGCCGTCACGGATGGCGGTGGTGCGGATGGCTTTGAGGTCGGAGCCGGCGCCGGGTTCGGTGAGGCCAAGGGCGGCGATGACTTCGCCGGAGGCCATTTTGGGCAGCCACTGCTTTTTTTGTTCTTCGCTGCCGAAGTTGAGGATGTAGGCGGCGGCCATGTCCGAGTGGACGCCAAAGCCGGGGCCGGTGATGCCCGCGCGGCCGAGTTCCTCGGTGAAGATGGCGTTGTATTTGAAGTCCACGCCAGCGCCGCCGTATTCTTCCGGGGCGTTGGAGCAGAGGAAGCCGTTGGCGCCGGCTTTCAGCCAGACTTCGCGCGAGACCTTGCCGTCTTTTTCCCACTGGCGGTGATAGGGGGTGACTTCCGCGGCGATGAATTTTTTGACGGAGTCACGGAACTGTTCATGTTCTTCAGTGTAGATATATCTCGGGATCATGTGATCTGACGGGCTCCCAGGTGGGGGTTAGGTTGGTTGAGGTATAGTAAACAAGCGAACCATGTCAACGTATGGGGTCAACTTGCGGGCGGTGGGCCGCCGCGCTGGGCGTTGACGGCGGCGAGGTCGAAATAGTCGCGGATGGATGTGATAAGCCCGTTTTCCACGGTGACGGCGCCGGCGCAGGGGATTTCCAGGCGTTTGCCGTCTTTCCACATGTAATCCAGGCGTTCGTTGAGCACGGTGCGGCCGTCGGCGGCGGTGGCGAGGCTGAGCACGTCAAATCGGAAGGCGTCATAAGCGGTGAAATATTGCGCGAACAGGGCGCGGATGGCGGGAGCGCCGGTGGTGGTGTTGATGGTGCCGTTGATGAAGACGCAGTCCGGGCCGAGGTGGCGCATGATGGTGTTGAGGTCGTGCGTGGCCCAGGCGGCGAAATAGGCCTGGGTGATTTCCTCTGGGGTGAGGGGCTGGCTCATGCGATGCCGCGGCCGGTGAGGCCGCCGTGGACGGACTGGGCTTCGAAGCCATAGGGGCTGTAGCGGCCGTTTAGGAAGATTTCGATCTGGGCGCGGCCTTTGCTGATTTTGCCGTTGGGGGCGGTGACGGTGACATTGGCCAGATGCTCGACGCCGAAAACCTTACGAGTCTCGCCGTTGCCCGGAAAAATGTGGTCGCAGGGCTGGGTGGAGAAATCGAACTCGTCCCATTCCAGGGCCGGGCTGGCGCCGTGGTAGGTGTGGATGGTGCCGCCGTCGCGCCAGGCGCCGACGTGGTAGCCGACCTGGCCGAGGACGTGCGGCGGGTGGGGGACGTGCATGTCCAGCAGCCATTTTCCGCCGTTGGCGTCGGTGAGGGTGAGGGTGCCGCCGGTCATGGAGCGGGTGCCGGGGCGCCAGGTGAGTTGGTGTTTGGCGGCGGTGAGGGGCAGGGCCGGGCCGTCCCAGCCGAAATTGATCCAGCCTTCGAAAGGGGTGCCGAAGGCGTCGTTGAGGTAGACGTTTTCACCGTCCGGGCCTTCGTGCAGGTGGAAATAGGAGGAGAATCCATCGCCTTCCAGGAAGCAGGAGAAGCGCAGCGCGCGGGGAATGGCGGGCGGCGGGGCGGGGGGAAGGTAATGCGCGGCGGCGGCCAGCGGCGGGCGGCTTTCGTACAGACCCCAGGAGCGGTCGCGCACGCCGCCCCAGGGGGCGTTTTCGGGGAGTTCGTAGCGCCGGCCGTCGATCTCGATCCAGCCGGTGGCGGTGCCGACCTGGTTGAAGCGGCTTTGGTCGGTGGTGTAGCGGCCGTTGCGGGTGGCGCGGTGGTGCGCGGAGAGATGCGGCGGGGCGAGGCCGCGCCAGGTGACATCGTAGCTCATGCCCGATTCGTTGGGCTCCAGCACCATGCGGGTGGTGCGCAGGGGCTCGATGAACTCGTAGCGGAGCGGCCCGATCGACACGCTGAAATCATCGCGCCAGATGCGGCTGAGGCGCAGGGTGCGCTGCACGCCGTTGATGTTGAGCGAGCTGTGGCCGCCGATCATGTTGCTGTTGGGGGCGATGCGCATGCCGTTGATGAGGAAGACGCCGCTCTCGAGGTCGTAGACGCCGTAGTAGTAGCCGTCGTCCCACGCGGGGTCTGACGCTGGGATGTAGCTCATGGGGTAGGCGGTGGCGTGGACCGGGTATTCATCATACGGGGTCAGCGGCATTTTTTCGAAATCTTGTTCGGACAATTTTGCCGTTCCTCCGGGCTTTTTGCTGAAATTCCAAGACTGCCGCGTGGTTTGGCGCGCGTGCGCCATGGTGGGGAATAAGTTGACACTTGGCGAGGCGGGTTATAATCCGAGATCTAATTAGTGTGCAACTGTATTATACATATCCTTGCAAACTGCGGCAGGCAGTTGCGGGGTAGGCAGGGGAGGCCGCGATATGGGGATTTGCGACGGGCGGGTGGCGATTGTGACAGGCGGCGGGCGCGGTGTGGGCCGTGCCTATGCGCTGATGCTGGCCTCGCAGGGGGCGAAGGTCGTGGTTAACGATCTGGGCGCCGCCGCGAACGGCGTGGGGGCGGATTTGTCACCGGCGCAGGAAGTGGTGAACGAGATCGTTGCCAAGGGCGGCGAGGCGATTGTGAACGGCTCTGACGTGTCCGACTGGGCGCAGGCGCATGCGATGGTGCAGGGCGCGGTGGACCAGTTTGGGCATCTGGACATCCTGATCAACAATGCCGGCATTCTGCGTGACCGCATGATGGTGAATATGACCGAGGATGACTGGGATGCGGTCATCAAGGTGCATTTGAAGGGCACGTTTGCGCCCGCGCACCACGCGGCGAATTATTGGCGCACGGAGAGCAAGGCAGGGCGGCAGCGCGATGCGCGGATTATCAACACCAGCTCCGGCTCCGGGCTGTTTGGCAACATTGGCCAGGCGAATTATGCGGCGGCGAAGGGCGGGATTGCCTCGTTCACCATCGTGATTGCGCGTGAGCTGGCGCGGATTGGCGTGACGGTGAATGCGATCGCGCCGCGTGCGCAGACGCGCATGACGGAGAATTTACGCGAGGTTTCCGGCGAGGCGCTGTTGCGGCGCGACCCAGAATGGATTGCCGCACTGGTGACATGGCTGGCCAGCCCGGCCGCGCGTGATGTGACCGGGCGGGTGTTTGAGGCCTGGGGCTTTGGCTACTCGGTGGCGGGTGGCTGGACGCATGGGCCGATTACCGAGGCCTCGCGCGACCCGGCGACGGTGGAGGACGGGGTGCGCCACATATTGGCGGCGGCGCGCTACAATGCCGGGATCGACCGCGATACCTGGCTGAATCCATAGATATTACGGAGGAAAATCCATGAAGCGCGTTAGCATTCACGATTACGGCGGACCCGAGCAGCTGGTTTATGAAGACGCCGCGGCGCCGGTGGCGGGGCCAGGGCAGTTGCTGGTGAAGGTGGCGGCGAGCAGCGTCAACCCGGTGGATTGGAAGATCCGCAGCGGGGCAACGCGGGCGATGATGGATTTTCCCATGCCGCTGGTGCTGGGGGGCGATATTGCAGGCACGGTGGTGGCGGTTGGCGAGGGCGTGAGCGGCTGGGCCGTGGGCGAGGAAGTGTTCGCGTTGATCGGGCTGGTGGGGGCGTATGCCGAATATGTGGCGGTGAATGCCGCGATTGTGGCGCGCAAGCCTGTGGGGTTGAGCTTTGAGGCGGCGGCGGCGCTGCCGCTGGTGGCGCTGACCGCGTGGCAGGCTTTGGCCGAGGATGGGCGCGAGCTGAAGGGCAAGCATGTGTTGGTGCATAATGCCTCCGGCGGTGTTGGCACCATGGCCGTGCAACTGGCCAAGGCGGCGGGAGCGCGGGTGACGGCGAGTGCTTCGGCGAAAAATGCGGCGCTTGTGCGTGGGCTGGGAGCCGATTTGGTGGTGGACTTCCGGGCGTCGCCTGTGGATGTGGTGGCCAAGGATGTGGATATTCTGCTCGATTGCGTGGGCAATAGTGCTGCGTTTGCGTTGTGGCCGCTGGTGCGGGCGGGTGGTTCGATGATCCGGCTGGGTGGCGGGGCGGATGATGCCAAGCCGGCGGAAGCGGCGGGCGTGCGGATTTTGAAAATACGGGTACGGCCGGATGCGGCGCAACTGCGTGAGATCGCCGCACTGGTGGAAGCGGGCAAGCTGCGCCCGGTGGTGGGTGAGGTGCTGCCATTGGCCGAGGTGGCGAAGGCGCATGTGGCGAGCCAGGGCGGGCATGTGCTCGGAAAAATAGTGCTGAAGATGTGAAGTTGGCGCGGGTGGCTTCCATTGCTTGCTATGGGGGTTGACGTGCGGTAATATGCTCTAGCTTATTATACGCAACTATTAATTTGCCTCTTTGAGGGGCGCAAATTGCGGCGGGGAATGAAAATCATGCCATTGGATAATTCGCTACAGGCTGCCTTGGTCCAGGCGAACGCGGAGAAGGGGTCCTTTCGGGTGAACCGCGCCGCATACAAGAGCCGGGAAGTATTCGAGCGGGAAAAAAAGCTAATTTTCGAGAAATGCTGGCTGTACCTCGGGCATGGCACGGAGTTGAAGAAAAAAGGCGATTTTGCCTCGCGCCGGGTGGGTGGTCGCGATATCATTTTTATCAGAGACCGTAACGACCAGGTGGCGGCATTCTATAATAGCTGCACGCATCGCGGCGCGAAGATTTGCCGGGAGCATAATGGAAATGCGAGGACTTTTGCTTGTCCGTATCATGGCTGGGTGTTCAATTCCGAAGGCAAGCTGGTCTCGCAGAATGCCAGCAGCGGTTATGTGGAAAACCTGAACGCCGATGGCCATCTGGATTTGCTGCCGGTGCCGCGGCTGGAGCATTACCGGGATTTCTATTTCCTGAATTATAATCAGAAGGCGATCAGCCTGCATGATTATCTGGCGGGCGCGCGCGATGCGATCGACGCGATCTGCGACCAGACCGAAGACAAGCAGATTATTCTGGCAGGTGAGCATAGCTACAGCGTGCGCGCCAACTATAAGTTCATGGCCGAGAACAGCTATGATGGGTATCATCTCTTGCCCGTTCATGCCTCGTTCTTTGACCATTTACGTGACCAGTATGCGGGGACCTCGGCCGCGCATGTCGTGGATGAAACCATTGCGAGTTATAACACGCGTGGCGCGGTGCGCGGCCTGGGGATGGGGCACGCGGTGCTGGATTCCTATGTGCCGACCGGCCGCCCTGTGGCGCAATGGCTACCCTCGATGGGGGCGGCGTTAAAGCCGGAGATCGAAGCGAAATACGCGCGGCTGGTTGAGCGGTTTGGTAAGGAACGAGCGGACTATATTGCGGAGACGCAGAAGAATCTGGTGATTTTCCCGAATCTGGTGATCAACGATATTCTCTCGACCACGGTGCGTTATGTTGAGCCGGAAGGGCCGGATATGATGCGGATAACCGCCTGGGCCTTGGGGCCGAATGATGAAAGTCCGGCACTGCGAGCTATGCGCCTGGATAATTTCGTGTCGTTTCTGGGGCCGGCGGGGTTTGGCTCGCCCGACGATATTGAAATGTTGGAGATATGTCAGACAGCGCTTGAACATACGCCTATTGAGTGGAATGAAATTTCCAAAGGCATGGCGCCAGGCGGGGATCGGCGGACGATTGCTGGTGCTCCGGATGATGAAATTCAGATGCAGGCTTATTGGACACAATGGGATTTGATCATGCGGGGCATTGAGACCTTGGAGACATGACAAGGTTTTGCCTTGGGCAGAGTGGATTGAGGACCAAAAGAGCGAATGGCACGATACCGGTAAGTATCCGGCCTGAATAAAAAATTAGGCTGCAAGGAGGGAATTAATTGTATGCCATCTATATTGACACGGACCGAAGCCGAAGACTTTTTGTTCCATGAAGCTGAATTACTCGATGACTGGCGGATGCCGGAATGGGCGGCGTTGTATACTGAAGGCGCGCTGTATGAAGTGACGTCGCCGGCATCGCCCGATCCTGTAGCGTCCAATGCGGCAAACAGTCTGTTTTTAATCTCAGATCATATCGACAGAATTCGTGGCCGCGCCAACAGGCTTATGAAAAAGAGTGCCCATGCGGAGTTTCCACGCTCAAAGACGCGCCATCTGGTGACGAATGTGCGTATTGTGGGTGAGGAGGATGGCGGGACGCGGCTGCGTGCGAATATCGCAGTTTACCGGACCAAGGAAGATACCAGCACCGTGTTTATGGGCGAGGCCTGGTATACGATCGTGAATGAAGGTGGGACACTTAAAATTCATCGCAAGCGGATCATTCTTGATCTGAACAGCCTTTATAACCAAGGCCGTCTGACAATTATTTTATAACTCTGATGGTGGGGCAAAAAAAATGGCCGTAAATTTCCGCTATAGAAGGCTTGGCTACGTTGCATTGAATGTAATTGATGTTGAAAAATCAACGAAATTTGCAACAGACGTGTTTGGGCTTGACTGTGTTGGCGAGGGGCCAAACGGGGCGCGGTTTTTCCGCTCTGGGACGTCGCATCATGATATTATCCTGACCCCAGCCGCGAGCCCCGCGTTTGTACGCAGCTCCTGGGAGCTTGAGACGGAGGAGGATCTTGACCGGGCGTTCAGGCATTATCAAGGGCTCGGTTTGAACCCGGTGTGGCTGGGTGCTGGCGAGAGCGCGGATTTGAAATTGGAGCGAGCCTTCCGGATGATTGAACCGGTGCTCGGCACGACCTGGGAATATTATGCGCGGATGACGTATTTGACATCACCGCGGCAGAATCGGCTGACCAAGTTCCAGGGCGGGAAGCATTATGGGCTTGTGGTGCCCGACTGCAAGAAGATGAACGACTATATGGTCGAAAACATGGGCTTCCTGGTGTCGGACTATATGGAAGGGTGGTTCGCCTCGTTGCTGCGGGCGTTCCCGAATCCGAACCATCATAGCTTTGCGCCGCTGCAGTTTCCCTCGCCTAAGCCGGTGTTTCACCATGTGGCGTTTATGGTTGATGAAATCGACGATATTGGAAAATTGCTGAACCGCGCTAAGCAGTTTGATGTGAAGATTCAGTTTGGCATTGGCCGGCATCCGACATCAGGCAGCATTCATCTGTATCTGTACGATCCGGACTATTTTGTGTGGGAATACACGCTGGGCATGGAGCAGTTCCCCGAGGCGGGCGCGCGCGAGCCAAGACGGATGTCGTCGTTGCCGGAAAATCTTGACCTGTGGCAGGCGGTGCCGGATCGGGAACATTTCAGCAAAATGCCGCCGATTATACAGGCGCTCTGAATGCTGATTGATTTCCATAGCCATTTCATTCCGGGTTCTTTCCCTGAATTACCGCAGGGAATTGAGGAGCCGGCCTGGCCCCGGCTGGAACTGGATGGCCAAGGGCATGGCACGATGTTTACCGGTGCGCGGAAGTTCCGGGCGTTTGATGATATCTACTGGGATGTTCCCAGGCGCCTTGCGGTGATGGATGCGGCTGGGCTTGATATGCAGGTGATATCCCCGTTGCCGGAAACGTTGTCCTACTGGCTTGATGCGGCGGCGGCGGTTGTGTTGACTGATGCAATGAATGAAGCCTGCGCTGCGATGGTGGCGCAGGCGCCGCTGCGGTTGAAGGGGTTTGGCGCGGTGGCGCTGCAGAATCCTGAAGCGGCGATTAGGCAGGTTGCTGATGTCGCGCGGATGCCGGGGATGGTGGGCATTTTTGTGGGCAGCCATGTCAACGGAAAGTCGATTGCTTCGTCCGAGTTTCATCTGGTGTTCGCAGCGGCGGAAAAGGCCGGACTGTTGGTGTTTGTGCATGGGATTAAGCCAGATATTTTGGGCAAGGTGGCGGGACCGCCGCTGCTGGAGGCCGTTTTAGGTATCCCGCAGGAAAATGCGCTGGCTCTGGCCTCGTTTATTTCCACGGATATTCTGGGGAAATTTCCAGAGTTAAAGTTGGTTTTTAGCCATGGCGGCGGAACCATTGGGGCGGTGATTGACCGCATGACCTTGGTTTGGGAAAAATTCGCGGATATGCGTGTGGCGATAAAAATCCCGCCGCTCGAATATGCGCGGCGATTTTGGTACGATACTGTCGTATTCAGCCCGGAGTATCTCGGCTATCTGATCGCGCGGTTGGGGGCTGATCGGATTGTTGCGGGAACGGATGGGCCGACCGAAATCGGCCAGACCAATCTGCGCGGCTTTATCGCAGCGACAGGCGTTGATGCGGCGGACCAGGAGCGCGTTGGCGGCGGCAACGCGTTGGCATTGTTTATGAAGACGCCTGGCATTATCGCGATAAAATACATGGATTAATCTCTCCGGGTGAATTGACCTGGGAAATTGTGATGACGAGGACAGGACATGGTTAAGACGGCTGTAAAGCTCGACGATAAATTTACACAGGATCATGGACGGGTCTATATTTCGTCTAACCAGGCGCTGGTGCGTCTGCCGATTATGCAGCGCCAGCGCGATGCGGCTGCAGGGTTAAATACAGCCGGGTATATCACCGGATATCGTGGCTCGCCCATTGGTGTTTACGACACCAATCTATGGGCCGCAGCCGATTATTTGAAAGACAATCATATCCGCTTCCAGCCGGGGGTGAACGAGGAGATGGCGGCGTCCACGATTCGTGGCACGCAATGGTTGAGTTATTACAAAGAGGCAAAATACGACGGTATTTTTTCAATCTGGTATGCCAAGAATCTGGGGGTTGACCGGGCGTTTGAAGTGTTGCGCCAGGGTAATCTGGAGGGTTCGGCCAAGAATGGCGGTGTGTTGGTGGTTGGCGCCGACGATGTTGGCGGTAAGTCCACGGTAACAGCGACTTCGTCTGATCCGGTATGGCGTGCGGCATTGATGCCGATTCTCTATCCGTCCAATACGCAGGAATATCTGGATTTTGGCTTGTATGGGTTTGGCCTGTCGCGTTATGCGGGGGTGTGGACAGGGTTCAAGGTGGTTACGGATACCATCGAGCTGACCTCTACGATTGACGTTAACCCGGAGCGTTCGCGCATTATTTTACCGGCGGATTTTCAGATGCCGCCGGGTGGCATTAATAAGATGAAGGGGGATATTGCACCTTTGCCGATTGAGCGGCGGTTGGTGGAATTTAAGTTGCCGGCCGCGCAGGCTTTTGCGCGCGCCAATAATCTTGACAAGATCATCCTCGACAGCGAACGCCGCGAGCTTGGCATTGTGACCGCGGGTAAGCCGTATCAGGATGTGCGCGAGGCGTTGAACGAGTTGGATATCGACGAGAACCGCGCGCGGGCGCTGGGTATCCGGCTGCTCAAGCTCGGCATGATTTTTCCGGTGGAGCCGAATGTTGCCACGCACTTCGCGCTTGACCACAAGGAGATTCTGGTTGTCGAGGAGAAGAGTGCGTTTATCGAGGATCAGCTGATCACGCTGCTTTACCATACCGAAGCAGCGCGCCGGCCGCAGGTGACGGGCAAGAAGGACGACAGGGGTGAACGTCTGGTACCTGATTTCGGTGAGACTTCGGTACATCTGCTGATCGACGTGCTGAGCCGACGGATTGAGGCGCTGGGCCTGGCGGATGACCGGCTCAAAGAGCGCATTGCGCGGATTCGTGAGCGGCGCAGCAATGTGCAGCCGATCAAGCAAACGGGTCTGGTGCGGACGGCGTTTTTTTGCTCGGGTTGCCCGCATAATACCTCGACGCGCACGGTTGATGGCAGTCTGACGTTTGCGGGTGTTGGCTGCCACGGGCTGGCGGCGATGTTTATGCCTGACAGGCCGACCGAATGGGCGGTGCAGATGGGCGGCGAGGGATCGTTGTGGGCGGGGCTGCATTCTTTTGTTGATGTGCCGCACGCATTCCAGAATTTGGGTGATGGTACATATTTTCATTCAGGTATTCTGGCCATTCGTGCGGCTGTCGCATCCGGCGCGAACATGACCTACAAGCTGCTGTATAATGATGCGGTGGCGATGACGGGTGGACAGCCGGTCGATGGCAAGTTGAGCGTCGAGGCGATGGCTAACCAGGTGTATTGGGAAGGCGTGAAGCCGATTGTGATTGTCACCGACGAGCCGGATAAATATCCCGCGGATGTGATCTGGCCGCCGGGAACAACCATCCGGCACCGGCGCGACCTGGAGGACGTGCAGCGCGAGATGCAGAAACTCCCTGGTGTTTCCGGCCTGATTTATGATCAGACCTGTGCTGCGGAGAAGCGCCGCCGGCGCAAGCGCAAGACCTTTCCCGACCCGGCGAAGCGCTTGTTCATCAACCAAGATGTCTGTGAAGGCTGTGGCGATTGCAGCAAAAAATCGAACTGTGTGAGTGTGCAGCCGGTTGATACCGAGTTCGGCCGCAAGCGCAAGATTGATCAGTCTAGCTGCAACAAGGATTTCTCATGCCAGGATGGCTTCTGCCCATCGTTTGTGAGTGTGCTGGGCGGCTCGGTGCGTAAGTTTGGTGCGGTGTTCAAGGACGCGGAACTGGCTGATCTGTTCAAGACACTGCCGGAGCCAGGCGCTCCGGCGGAGAAGCCGGTTTATAATATCGTGCTCACCGGTATTGGCGGGACGGGCGTGCTGACTGTGGCGGCGATTGCCGGCATGGCAGCGCATCTCGACAATAAGGGGTCCAGCGTGATGGACATGACGGGGATGGCGCAGAAAGGCGGTTCGGTGCTTAGCCATATCCGTATCGCCAACTCGCCGGATGCGTTGCATGCGCCGCGGCTTTGGGCTGGTTCGGCCGATTTGGTGCTGGGTTGCGATCTGGTCGTGACTGCGAGCGCGCAGACGCTGGACATGGTGTCGCCGGATACGAAGATCGTGGTGAATAGTGATATTGTGCCGACGGCGCAGTTTCAGTCCAACAATGCGATTCAGTTGAATCCACAAACACAACTTGATGTGTTGCGGGGAATTGTTGGGGCGGAAAATCTGGCGGAGCGGCCGGCGACATCAATCGCGACGCGGTTGATGGGTGACAGTATTACGACGAACATGTTCATGTTCGGGTTCGCGGTGCAGAAGGGGCTGGTGCCGCTTTCGGTCGCGGCGATCGAAGAAGCGATCAAGCTTAACGGCTCGCAGGTGAAGGCAACTTTGCAGGTGTTCAACTGGGGCCGGCTGGCCGCGCATGATGAGCCGATGCTGGAAGAGTATCTGGAGAAATGCGGCGTTGAGGAATTGGCGGAGCCGGTGTCACAGACACTGGATGCGTTGATCGAACGGCGCGTGAGGCACCTGACTGATTACCAGAACGCTGGTTGGGCAAAGCAATATAGCGACTTTGTTAGCAAGGTGCGTGAGGCTGAATTGGTGGGTGTGCCGGGTGGCGAACTGAAGGTGACGGCCTCGGTGGCGCGCTATCTGAGCAAGCTGATGTCTTACAAGGACGAATATGAAGTTGCGCGCCTTTATACCAACGGTGATTTCATTAAGCGGTTGCAGCAGCAATTTGAAGGTGACTTCAAGCTTGAGTTCAACATGGCGCCGCCGTTGATCGCCAAGGCGCGCAAGCCTGGTGGTGAACCGCAGAAGATCGCCATCGGGGGTTGGATGTTTAACGTGCTGAAGGTGATGGCAAAACTGAAGGGTTTGCGCGGCGGGGCGCTTGATGTATTCGGGCGGACGGCGGAGCGCCGGATGGAGCGCCGGTTAATTGGCGAATACCGTGACCTTATCACCAATGTGCTGGAGCAGTTGACGCCGGCGACACAGAATTTGGTAACACGGATTGCTGAGTTGCCCGAGATCATCCGTGGCTATGGCGTGATCAAGGATGGCCATGTTAAGCAATTTGAAGTGGAGAAGCAAAAGCTTCTGGCGGAACTGAACAAGGGCTCGCCGGCGCTGGCGGCTTGATGCCGACAATCTCGGATTGATACGCGGCCAGTCTGCACTGAAAGGTTTAGACTGGCCGTTGCGTTCGGTTGCTAAAAAACAAAAGACCTAGCAGTAACCGAGTTGACGGCCTGCGAGGTCCAGGAGAATTTCTTCGGAGCCCCCGCCGATGGCATAGACGCGGACTTCGCGGTAGAGGCGTTCGGTTTTGGTGCCGCGGATGTAGGAGGCGCCACCGAGGACTTGTGCGGCTTCGCGGGCGACGCGTTCGAAGGTGCGTGTTGCTTGTACTTTTAAGAGTGCGAAATCGGCGGCGTTGATTTTGCCTTCCCGGAAACGCCAGGCGCAAAGGTCGACAAAGGCCTGTGTTGTATCGATGTGACGTTGCATGTCGGCTAGTTTGACGCGAATCACTTGATGTTCGGTGAGTCTCTTGCCGAAAGTATAGCGCTGTTTTGCCCATTCAGCGGCTTCGGTGAGGCAGACCCTGGCCTGGCCGCAGCAACTTTGCGCGGCGACGAGCCGTTCGGCGTTGAAATTTTCGAGGATCTTGATGAAGCCGCCATTTTCGGGACCGATCAGGTTTTCAACAGGCACCTCTACGTCGTCGAAGTAGAGCGCCGCGGTGTCAGAGCAATGCCAGCCCATTTTGTCGAGCTTGGTCTGGGTGAACCCAGGCGAGCCTTTTTCAATTAAAAGCAGGGAAATTCCCTTCATGCCCTCACCGCCGGTGCGAACGGCGACGACGTAGTAGTCGGCACGCATGCCGTTGCTGATGAACATTTTGGAGCCATTGACAATGTATTTCCCGCCGCGCCGGACGGCTGTGGTTTTGAGGCGCGCAACGTCCGAGCCGCCCGAGGGTTCGGTGATGCCAAGTGCCATGATTTTCTCGCCGCGCAGCACGGCCGGTGCGATGCGCTGCTTCATTTCTTCGGACCCCATGGCAAGAACAGGTGGCAATGCCACGAAATGGGTCATTAAAACCGAATGGATGCCGCCGGCGCCTGCGAGGGCGAGTTCCTCGGCGCAGACGAGGTTATGGAAAATATCGATGCCTTCCGAGGTTCCACCGTATTGTTCGGGAAATCCGAGCCCGGTAATCCCGGCCTCTCCAGCTTTGCGGTTCAGTTCGCGCGGGGTGTCGCAGGTCGCTTCCCAGTGGTCGAGATTGGGCAGGACTTCCTTTTGGATGAACCGGCGGACAAGATGGGAAATTTCTTCATGGGTTTCATTGTAAAAGGGTGACCGTACGCGCCATGCGTCGAAAATTGCTTCCAATTTCTCGGGTCCTTTCTGGTTGTGATTTTGTCTCCGGAGCATGCTGGCCCGACAATTTTCTACGGGGCGCGTATCCGCCGGACAAGGGGGCGGCCGATGAAGAGTTGAGCGTGGCTGACGAGGCGGCGATTATGAGTTGCGTGCCTTGAGTATGTTCGATTTCCCGCCAAGCCGGCCATGTTAGCGTAGAGACACCTTAACGAATCTCTGCTGAATGAAGGCAGATGCTCATGGCTGGTCGGTTAAAAGCAGCGACTCGGGTGCATCGCTTTTATCCTCGGCGGTTTGCTTTGTCTGGTTGTTCATTTCGATGAGGCGTAGTTTCATCCGGTGCAAAATATCTTCGGCCAACAGGATTTCATCGTTCGTCATGCCGCGCATGGTTTCTTGATTGAGGCTGGTGGCGCGTTCCTGCATCAGGCTCAGGAGGGAGCGGCCGGCGGGGGTCATCTCGATCCGCTTGGCGCGGCGATCCGTGGGGTCGGCCTTACGGGCGACGTAGCCGTTGGCTTCCAGCCGGTCGAGTAGGCCACCCAGGGCGACCTTGCCGATGTCCAGAACTTTGGCAAGTTCAGTTTGCATGGTCGGCTCGCCGTCGTGGCGGGAAAGGTTGGCCAACACCCACCATTGTGAACGGGTGATGCCCAAGGGTTTGAGCGCATTGTCGATGACGGTACGCCGAAGGCGTGAAACGTCGTGGACCAGAAAACCCAAACGGAATTGTCCAGGTTTAAGAGTTATTTTTTTACCTGACATTTCGCGAAGCCTTTAAAGTAAGTCTAATCGTGGAACCTGGATTAGAGTTGGTTGTGGTGCCGTTGTGTGACGGTGATACACAAGTATAGCCGGGATTGCCGCCGAATGAAAGTAGTGTGCTTGCACATAATTCTAGGTTCGCGGTGGGAGGCGATAGGGCCAAATTTATGCCTGGGCGGAGAAATTCCGCGCTGTTTTGCGATGCAGCCCAGAATCGGCTGTGCTGTACATGTTTCAGATAAATAAGAAAGCTAGTGCATTATATGGAGGTATATCAGATATTGACCCCCCAGACAAGACTCCATATACAAATTGCGCAAAGGTAGAGACTGGCGCCCGGCCCGCTTCACCGCACCGCGAAACAATGGGAGAAAGCGATGCTGACGGATCTCGATGAAAGCCTGCATCATCAGGCCCCGTTGACGTTTGATCACGTGAATACCACGGATCATCGCTTTTATGACCGGCAGTTGATGGGCGGGTTCCGCCCGGATGGCGAGGCGGCTTTTCTTGCCGGAATCACCTATTTCAAGAATATGAACGTGGCCGAGGGCTTTATGATGGTCCAGGCGCGTTCGGCCAAGCAGTATAATGTGCGGTTCACCAAGCAATTGCGGCCGTTGACGGAGAGCCGGGCGCAGCTCGGGCCGCTTTCGCTGACCGTGGTGGAGCCGTTCAAGGAGTTGCGGTTTGTGCTGGAGGCGGGTGTGGACTACCCGCTGGCGATGGATATTACCTATCGCGCGGTGCTGCCGGCGCGCCTTGAGCACCCGCATAACGACCGTATGGATGGCCGGCTGCATACGGATTATCTGCGCTATAACCAGCTGGCGAAAATCAGTGGCTGGATTGAAGTTGAGGGTGAGCGTTTTGATGCCGCCGATTGGTTCGGCTGGCGCGACCATAGCTGGGGTGTGCGCCCTGGGGTTGGCGGGTTTGAACCCCAGACGGGGACCGCCGTGGGTGGGGGCGTGGCGTCGGCGTCGCGGACTGGCGGCAAGGGGCTTTTTCTCGTGCATGCGGGGTTTTTCAATGGCACGCAGGGCGGCAGTATCCAGTTGATTGAAGCGGGCGACGGCAAGCGGATTTATACCGAGGGCGCGGTGTGCGGGGCGGACGGCGAGGAGATCGCCGTGACCAGCATTACGCATGACGTGGTGTTCAAACCCGGCACGAGGGTGTTTGATACCATGGGGCTGGATCTCGGCCTGGCGAATGGCGAGACGTGGACGCTGCGGGCAAAGTCTGTTGGGCGGCCCTGGGTGTATCGTGGCGGCGGGTTTGACAGCGGGTTTAACGATGGCAAGGGCCAGGGCGTGTATCGCAGCAAGGAGTTGATGATCGAGACGGAGGTTTATGACATCTCCGACCCTGAGTTGATAGGCTTCCCCGATGGCACGCGCGGCAAGACCAAGCACCGTGAGCAAATGGCGGTTTGCGAGATTAACGGCGTGACCGGCTCCGCCTATATGCCGATGTTTGTCATTGGCGATTTAGTTCAGCTTAAGGGCCAAAAATGATCAATGAAGCATCGCTGCAAAGCTATTTTCAGAAGCACCTGGGTATTGATACGCAGGTGGTTAAGGTGAAGCAGACGTTTCCAGGAATTTCGCGGCAGACCTATTTGGTTTGGACCAAGGAGGGGAATGCCGAGGGGAGCTATATTTTCCGGACTGATTCCAAGGGCGGGCCGATTTGCCCGGTGCCGTTGGAATATGAGTGGAAGATTATGTCGCGGCTGTTCAAGACCGTGGTGCCGGTGGCCGAGCCGTTGTGGTTTGAGCAGGCGCCGGAGGTGACCGGGGGCCGGCCGGTGATGGTGCGGCGGATGGTTGATGGCTCCAATGAGATTCCGGGGCTGTACGATGAGGGTGCGGCAGCGGCGGCGCGGCGGCAGCGGGTTGCCTTTGACCATGCCGAAAAGCTGGCGGCGCTGCATACGCTGGATTTAGAGGCCAACGGGTTTACCGCGTTTGTGGAAATGCCGGAGTCTCCAGCACTGGCCTCGCGGCATGATTTTGAGCGTTGGACCGGCATATGGCGTGGCGCGCGCACTGATCCGATGCCGCTGGTGACCGAGGCGGCCTATTGGCTGGAGGAAAATCTGCCGACGAGCGCTGCGCGGATTTCGTTATGCAAAGGCAATAACGGCATGGGCGAGGAGATTTGGAAGGACGACAAGGTTGCGGCGCTGAGCGATTGGGAGTTGGCGTTCGCGGGTGACCCGGCGCAGGATTGGGCGATGTCTCAGGGCATGCTGACGCTCGGCGATGCGAAGGCGACGATCGCGCATTATGAGGCGGCGGCGGGGTTCTCGATTGATCAGTCGAGCCTGGATTTTTACCGGGTGTGGGAGGTGTGGAAAGCGGTGCCGACGCTCAACAACGGGCTGCGCAGCTTTCTGGACGGCTCCGACAAGAGCGTGGCGCGGTTGAACCTGGGCTATGGGCGCGTGAAATTGTTCGAGCAGCTGTTGGGCATGATGATCGGCAAGCCGATTGACGAGGCGGCGGCGATTGTCGAGCGTTGGCGCAAGAGCCCGTACCGCCCTGAAAACGCCGCGGCTTAAGGAGAGAGACGATGAAACCATCCGTTGAGCAGATGCTCGAAGCGATGCAGTTGGCGCTGCGGGAAAAAGTGTCGCCGGTGGTGAGCGACCAATGGGCGGCGAGTGCGCTGCGTAGTGTCGACGTGATTTTGAACCATCTGCAGGCGCGCACGCCTGTGGAAGGGCCGATGCTGTATGAGGATAACCGTGACCTGGCGGCAGTGCTGGAAGGGGCGGGCGGGTTGAGCCTGGCTGGGGAAATGGCCAGCAATGGTGATGTATTGGCCAAGGCGCTGGCGGGGTTTGCCGCGGATGTGGCGGAGTCGGCGCAGGGGTATCCGGCGGTTGCGGTGTTGTCGGCGCTGAATGTTCGCGGGCGGTATTTACTCGACGATTTGCTGCGGGTTTGCCACGCGCGCAGGGGCCAGCCAGGGGTGGAGCGGGTGCATACGGCATTGCGTGGATATTTGGACCGGCATATTGAGCGCGAGCGGCCGTTTTTCTTCCCGACATACGTCGGCCGGCCGGTATGAGCGGGTTGGATGACCGCGCGGGCGCGCAGCTACGGGCCGTGCTTGCGGCGTTCCGCGAGGAGGTGAAGCCTGAACTCACCTCGCCGCAGACCAAGTTTCGCGCAGAGCTGATTGATATGCTCCTGACCCGGCTTGCCGCCGAGGCGGATGGCGGGGATGCGGGGGAGTTGTTCTGGGATGATATGGGGCGATTGCTGGGGCAGACGCCTGCTAACGATGAGCGGGCGCGCAACCAGGCGCTGTCCGATTTGTTGGGCCATGCGCAGGGCGGGGACGGCAAATTGGTGGCTTTGATTGCCGCGATCGCCGCTGGTGAAGCCAAGCGCCGGGTTGCATTGGAAGACCGGGTTGCGGAGAATTTGCGGGTTTTGAAAACCGGGCCGAGTTCGGCTGGCGAACTCTCGATTTCGCCGGAGGATGTGACCGGGTATCTGCGCGGGCGTTTTCCGGAAGACCCTGGTATTATCGCGACGCGGGTGACGGTGGTGCCAGGTGGGCGCTCGAAGGCGACCATTTTAATTGAGTTCACCACCGCCGATGGTCCGCGTGAGATTGTGGTGCGCAAGGATTTCGAGCTGGGGTCGGCGGGTATTTCGGTTGTTGAAGAATATCCCGTGATTCGCGCTGCTTGGGAGGCGGGTTTGCCGGTGCCGCAGCCGTTGTGGCTGGAGGAGCGGCGGAGCGCGATTGGCGGCAAGTTCATCGCGTTCAGCAAGGTCCGTGGCAAATCCATGGGGACGTTGTTCGCCAGCGATGCCTCGCCGGCATTTTTGCGGGAGTTTGCCGCGACGCTGGCAAAACTGCATGCGGTGGACATTGATAAATCCGGCTTGAGCGAGCGGCTGCGCTGGGCGCGGGAGGCGCACCCGGTTCGCGCGCTCATTGATCATTTTTATGACCGTTACCGCCTGCTGCCGCCTGAGCCGTTGATGGATGCGGCGTTTGCGCATTTGCGGCTGCTGATGAAGGATATCGGCAATGAACGCGCGCTGGTGCATGGCGATGCGGGTTTGCATAATCTGATGGGCGAGGGCGACCATCTGACAGCGCTGCTGGACTGGGAGTTTTCGCATACAGGGGACCCGGCCGAGGATTTAACGTATTGCAAATATCTGGTGGAGAAGTTGATCCCCTGGGATGAGTTCATGGCGGTGTATATCGCGGCTGGCGGGCGGCCGGTCTCCCCGGCGCGGATGCAGTTCTTCACGCTGTGGCGGACGCTGCATCTTGCCATTCACACCGGAACGGCGAAGCTGGCGTTTGATAGCGGTGAAGATCAGGATTTGCGCAAGGCGGCGATCGGCTACAACACATTTCCCAAACAGTTGCGCGACCTGGCGTTTGATTTGGCCAGATATACCGGCGGGAGCAAGCTGTGACCGGCCGGTCCACCACCGGACCTTCATCGCATATCTATGTTTCGCAGCGGCTTCGGCTGCATTATGCCGATTGGGGAAATGCCCAGGCGCCGCCGTTGCTTCTGCTGCATGGCTCGCGGGACCATTGCCGTAACTGGGACTGGGTGGCGCAGGATTTGTGCCGGGATTACCACGTCATCGCGCCGGATTTGCGCGGGCATGGCGATAGTGCCTGGACCAATGACGGCCAGTATTCCATGGCGGCCTATGTGTATGATCTGGCGCAGTTGATCCATCAGTTGAAGCTGGCGCCGCTTGCCATCGTGGCGCATTCGCTTGGCGGGAATATTTCGCTGCGGTATGCGGGGTTGTATCCGCAAAATGTGAGCCGCCTGGTGGTGATCGAGGGCATGGGTTCGATGCCCAATGGGCCGCTGGAGGCACAGCCGGAGAAGGTGGTGCCACGGATGATTGATTGGCTGGATGAGCAGCGCAGGCTCTCGGCGCGGTTGCCGAGGCGGTATGCGACCATCGATGAGGCGTTTCAGCGCATGCACGCGGAGAACAAGCATCTCTCCGAGGCACAGGCGCGGCATTTGACGTATCATGGTGTGAGCCAGAACGAGGATGGCACGTTCAGCTGGAAGTTTGATAATTATGTGCGGGCGTTTCCACCGAACGATCTGGCGCCGGCGGAACTGGCGTATTTATGGAGCCGGATTAGCTGCCCAACGCTGTTGGTTTACGGAGCGGATAGTTGGGCGACCCCGCCGGACCAGGATGGGCGCATGGCGCATTTTAAAAATGCGCGGCTCGATGTTTTTGAGCATTCCGGGCATTGGGTGCAGCACGATCGTACGCCGGATTTTATCAAGACCGTGCGGGAATTTTTGGCCTGAGCGGAGCGGGCGCGGCGATTTTTATCGCCACGCTTCTCCGTTGGCGTTAAATGGTGAGAAAAACTTCGTCATTTTTGACTTCAACAGGATAGGTTTTTAGCGCGACCATGCAGGGCAGTGCGGCCGGCTCGCCGGTGCGGATGTCGAAGGCGCCGTCATGCCAGGAGCAGATGACATTGAATTTTTCGACATAGCCGTCCTCGGAGAGAGTCGCGGCGCCGTGGGTGCAGATATTGTCGGAGGCGTAGACTTTGCCCTCCACCAGATAGATCGCGAAATTGCCTGACCCCGCGACTTCGGCGTGGAAAATTTCGCCTTCTTCAAGGTCCGACATCTGACAAACTTTTACCAGTGTTTGTCCGGAATTCTCTGAAGTCACGGCTGATCCTTTTTCTTAAAGCTGGGGGTGAAATACAATAGGGCGTAGCCTGGTGGAATGGAAGATGCCGGCGCGCGGTTAGAGAATTCCCTGGAATAATGGGCCGCCATAGGTTGTGCCTAATTCCGGTTTGAATTTTGCCAGGAAGGGCGCGGGCACGGCGCCGAAGAGGTGTACCTTGCTGGTAACCAGGGGCAGGATTTTAGACATTTTAGGGCCGGAATTTGCCATATGGGCAGCCAGGGCCGGGGCGTCGTCATAAATATCGAGCACCAGCGCTTCAGTGCCGGATTCGTTGAGGAACCATTCGTAGCCGCTGGTGGCGGGTTCGGTGGCGGCGACATGGGCGAAGCAGTCCGCAGCGAGAGCGCGGAAGGCGGCTTCCTGGCCGGGGTGGATGGAGAAGCGGGCGACGGCGAAAATTTTGGGGCTTGGCCCTGGGCTCGCGGTGCCCGGGGCGGGCGATTGCAGCTTGCCCTGGAAGCGCAGGCCGGCGTGCGCCGCGTTGGGGAACCGCTTGGTGTATTGGGTAAATAAATCGGCGGGCATGTCCCCGGCGAATTTGATTTTCAAGCTGGCGTGCGCGAGCAGGGCGGGCATGGTTTTGCCAACCATTTTGCCGTGATGGTTGAGACCGGCGATGCCGTCATAGATTTCGATGACGAAGGCCTGGGTGCCGTCGGGCGAGATGAACCATTCATAGGCCTGGGTGCCGGTGAGGTCCACTTTCGCGGCGGCCATGCACGTCTGGGCTTTTTCCCTAAAAGCCTCGGTCTCGCCAGGGTTGATGAAGAAGTGCACGATGCTGAAGAGTTTTTCCGCCATGGGAGGCTCCTGATTAAACCGAGGTTGCGCCGTCGACCGGGAGGGCGGCGCCGTTGACGAAGCTGCTCTCGGGCGAGGCGAGCCACAAGACCGCGTTGGCGACTTCCTCGGGCAAGCCAACGCGCTGCATGGGGATGCGGGCGGTGAGCATGGCGAGTTTTTCCTGCGCGTTGGCGAAGCCGCTGGTGATGAGGTCGGTCATGATCAGGCCGGGGCAGACGGCGTTCACGCGGATGTTGCGGGCGGCGTATTCGAGGGCGACGGATTTGGTCATGCCCAATACGGCGTGTTTGCTGGCGTAATAGGCGGATGAGCGCGGGCCGCCGCGCAGGCCGGCGAAGGAGCTGCAATTGACGATGGCGCCGCCGCCGGCTTTGAGAATTTCCGGGATTTCGTATTTCATTGAGAGCCAGACGCCGCGCACATTGACGGCCATGACGCGCTCGAATGTGTCCTCGTCGGCATCGGCGATGTCGGTGGTCACGTCACCAGGGATGCCGGCGTTGTTGAAGGCGACGTCGAGGCGGCCAAAGCGGGCGATGCAGGCGGCGACCATGGCCTGCACCGAGGCAGAGCTGGTAACGTCGGTTGCCACGAAGGCGGCCTCGCCCCCGGCCTGGAGGATTTCGGCGACGGCCTGCTCGCCCTCGGCGCTGCGGCGGGCGGCGATCATCACTTTGGCGCCCTGCCCGGCGAAGGCGTGGCCGGCCGCGAGGCCGATGCCAGCGTTGCCGCCGGTGATCAGGGCGACCTTGCCGTCGAATCGCATCCGCGCGTTTGGCATGATTGGATTTCCCCTTGATTATTAACTAGCGCACGATCTGAAAAAACTCATTCCGCACGCTTGCTTAAAATGTGCGCTACTTTATCATACACATCCATGCTTGCAAGCCAAGCCGCAAGGCGGGCGACGATTCGGGGGAAGGGAAAAGCCAGATGGCCAAAGAGTATAAAACGCTCCGCTATGAGGTCGACGGGCCGATTGCCAGGTTGACGTTGACCCGGCCGGAAATATTGAACCGGATGGATGATGTGACCTCCGAGGAGGTGGTGCATGTGATCGAGAGCCTGCGCCGCCCTGGCGATGTGCGGGTGCTGATTATTGCCTCGACCGGCACGACGTTCTCGGCCGGGGGGGATTTGGATGAGGTGCGCCGGTTGATCAATGATTTTGATCGCCGGATGGATGCTTATGATACCGGGCGGCGGCTGATTTACGGCATGGCGGAGATTACCGTGCCGGTGGTGGTGGCGTTGCAGGGCGATGTGTTCGGGTTGGGCACGTCGCTGGCGCTGTCGGGCGATATCATCATTGCCAGCAAGAATGTGCGCATCGGTGATCCGCATGTGAAGGTGGGGCTGGTGGCGGGCGATGGCGGCTGCCTGGTGTGGCCGGCGGCGTTCGGCATGGCGCGGGCGAAGCGGCATCTGCTGACGGGTGACCCGATTGGCGCGGAAGAGGCTTACCGGCTGGGAGGGGTGACGGATTTGGTGGACACACCCGAGGAAGTGCTGCCGCTGGCGGAGAAGCTTGCGGCCAAGATTGCGGCGCTGCCGCCGGTGGCGGTGCAGCTGACCAAGCGCTCGCTCAACCATGTGATGCACAAGGCGGCGGTGGATGGTTTTGAGTTCTCCATGGCGCTTGAGCAATACGCGATCACCACCAATGACCTTGTGGAAGGGCTTGATGCGTTCAAGGAAAAACGCAAGCCGGTGTATCGTAATCGTTAAAATGGGCGGGAGAGAGTAGGGCCATGCACCCGCGTGACCAGCTTGCGATCAATCCTGACCGCCCGGCGCTGATTATGGCCGGGAGCGGGGAGGTGATTACGTTTGCCGGACTGGACCGGCGGGCGAACCGGTGCGCGCAGTTGTACCGCAAGCTCGGGCTGAAGCCGGGGGACCGGGTGGCGTTCTGGCTGGAGAATGATGCGCGGTTTTTCGAGATATGCTGGGGCGCGCATAACGCCGGGCTGCTGTATGTGCCGATCAGCTCGCGCCTGACGGTGGGCGAGGCGGCGTATATCGCGCGCGATTGTGATGCGAAGCTGGTGATTGCCTCGGCGGCGTTGCGGGCCGAGGCGCTGGCGGCAGAGTTGGGGCCGGAGATAGCGGTGCTGGTGACCAGTGCGCCGGGCGGGTTCGACGAAGCGGTGGCGGGGATGCCTGACACGCCGATTGCGGGTGAGGTGCGCGGGGCGGCGATGGTGTATTCATCGGGCACCACGGGGCGGCCGAAGGGGATTTCACCTGACCTGGAGGCGGTGGGGATTGATGTGCCGCCCGCGGTAACCGCCACGGTGGTGCGGCTTTATGGGTTTGATAACCACACGGTGTATCTCTCCACCGCGCCGCTTTATCATACCGCGCCGCTGAAATTTACCATGTCGGTGCAGTCCGTTGGTGGCACGGTGGTGGTGCTGGAGAAGTTTGACGCGGCGGCGGCGCTGGCGGCGATTGAGACATATCGCGTGACGCATTCGCAATGGGTGCCAACCATGTTCGTGCGCATGCTGCATTTGCGCGAGAGCATGACGGGGCGTGATTTGTCGTCGCACAAGGTGGCGATTCATTCGGCGGCCCCCTGCCCGGTGGCGGTGAAGGAGCAGATGATCGACTGGTGGGGGCCGATTATTTACGAATATTATGGCGGGTCCGAGAGTGTCGGCATGTGCGCCATCGAGCCGTTGGAGTGGTTGCGCAAAAAGGGGTCGGTGGGGCGGCCCTCGCGTGGGAAAATTCATATTCTGGCAGAGGATGGCGCCGAACTTGGCGTTGGCCAGACCGGGAATGTGTATTTCGAGGGCGGCAGCGCCTTTGTGTATCATAAGGACGAAGCCAAGACCGCGCGGGCAAAAACACGAGAGGGCTGGGGCACGTTTGGGGATATTGGGTATGTGGATGAGGACGGCTACCTCTTCCTGACCGACCGGCGCGATTATGTGATCAATGTTGGCGGTGTGAATATCTATCCGCAGGAGGCGGAGAATTTTCTCTCCACGCATCCGAAGGTGCTGGACGTGGCGGTGTTTGGCATTCCGCATGCGGAATATGGCGAAGAGGTGAAGGCCGTGGTCGCTGTGCGCGCGCCGCATGTCGCCGGTCCGGCGCTGGCGGAGGAATTGATCGCGTATTGCCGCGAACATCTGGCGGCGAACAAATGTCCGCGCTCGGTTGATTTCGAGGCTGACATGCCGCGCGAGCCGACAGGGAAATTGCTGAAGCGCTTGTTGCGGGCGCGCTACTGGCCGGAAAAAAACAAACAAAAGGTGGGATGACATGAGCGAGCCGGAATTATTAACGCAAATCGACGGACCGATTGCCCGGATCACGTTTAACCGGCCGCAGGCGCGTAATGCGCTGACCGCTGGCATGGTGAGCGACATGGCGGCGTTTTTGCTGAAAATTGAGAATGACTCAGCGGTGCGCTGCGTGATTCTTGCGGGTTCTGGCGAGCACTTCATGGCCGGTGGCGATGTTGCGGGGTTTGGCGAGGCGCTGAATGCCCTGCCGGCGGAGCGGGAGGCTGATTTTGTCCGCCGGGCAAAATCAGCCATGCCGATCTTCGAGGTGTTTGAACGTTTGTCGAAGCCGGTGATTGCCAAGGTGCGCGGTGCGGCGGCGGGGGCCAGTATCGGCTGGGTTGCGGCGGCGGATTTTGTGATGATCTCCGAGACGGCATTATTCGTGTTCGCGCATATCCATTTGGGTGCCAGCCCGGATGGCGCGCTGACCTGGCATCTGCCGCGCGCGGTGGGGCTGCGCAAGGCGAAGGAACTGGTGCTTCTCGGCGGGCGGTTGAACGCGCAGGAAGCGCTGGAGGCGGGGCTGGCAAATCGCCTGGTGCCGAACGCGGAGCTTGATGCGGAAACCGAAGCGCTGGCGAAACGCCTTAGCGCCGGGCCAAGCATTGCCATTGGCCGCAGCAAGCTGTTGCTCAATCAGGCTTCGGCCAATTCGCAACTCCGGCAGATGGAGCTGGAAGCAGAGTCGTTTGGCGCCTGCGCGGCGAGTGATGATTTCGTTGAAGGCGTCACGGCATTCACGGGCAAGCGTAAAGCGGCATTCAAGGGCCGTTGATCTTCGAAGGGTTTTGAATATGGCAAAGATTTTACAGGGCATAAGGGTGCTGGATGTCACGCGTTATGTCGCTGGCCCGGCGACGACGGCATTGCTCGCGGACCTTGGCGCGGATGTAATCCGCATTGAGCCGCCTGGCGGCGGTGAAGACCGTACGCCCCTGCCCTTTGCCGAAGGTTTCCACGGGGGTGCTGGTTTCACCCAGGTTGGGCGCAACAAGCGTGGTATAACGCTCGATCTTGCTTGCGAGCGTGGGAAGGCCGTGTTTGAAAAATTGTTAAAGACGGCGGATATCGTGGTTGCGAATTTGCCACCTCGCTCCGTGGCGTCGCTGGGCATTGGCTATGAGCGGCTCTGCGCGACCAAGCCTGATATCATCTTTGTGCATCTGACCACTTTTGGCGCCGATGGGCCTTATGCCGACCGGCTGGGGTTTGATGCGATCGCGCAAGTGATGAGCGGCATGACACATCTCTCCGGTGATCCTGGCCGGCCGATGAAAAACGCGGCGGCATGGGTGGATATGTCCACCGGTTTTATCGGTGCGTTCGGCGCGCTGGCGGCGTTGCGCCATCGCGATGCCACCGGCGAGGGGCAGAAGGTGGAAGCCAATCTGCTGCAAACCGCAATGACAGTCGGTAATTACTTTTTGATCGAGGAAGATTTCAATCACTACGGGCGCGAGGGGACGGGTAACCGTGCGCAGTCTGGCGGGCCGGCTGATCTGGTGCGGACCAAGGATGGCTGGGTGTATATCGTCGCGCTTGGCAACCCGATGTTCAAGCGGTTTGCCCGGATGATTGGCCGTGAGGAGGAGTTTCTGGCAGATCCACGCTATCAATCCGACGAGAGCCGCGCCGAGCATGGCGATGCATTGAGTGCGGTGACGAGTGAATGGTCGTCGCGGCTGACGACGGAAGAAGCGCTGCTGCAACTGGCCAAATTCAACATTCCGGCCGGGCCGCTTTTAACGCCCAAACAGGCCTTGGCCGACCCGCATGTGGTTGGGCAATTCCTGCAGCATGTCGAGGTCGAGGGCTTGTCAAAACCCGTGCCCTATATCCGCCCGCCTGCGAAGTTGAGTAAAACACCGGCGGAAATACACAAAGGTCCGCCGCGCGCGGGGGAGGATAATGAAGCGATTTTGGCGGAAGTTGGTTTTACGGTGGAAGAAATCGCAACGCTGGCGCGCGACGGTGTGATTTGATCAGCTGGCGCTGAGGTTTTTTTGATATATGGGCCCACCGAGCGGGCGGGGAAAGCCCAGTGCTGCGACGCAGAGCAGGTCAATATCTCCGGTTGACGCAGCGGCGCCGGAGGCAACCAGCGCTTCGCCGGTCGCAGAGAGTGCCGCGGTAAATTGCGGTGAAAATGCCTGCACGGGGCCAGATACAGCGGCGCGGAGTTGTTGGCTGAGCTGGCAGCCGCGCCCGATGACCGTGGCGCGGCCCAATGGACGGACGAGGCGGGCAATGGCGGCGAGGACGGCGGCATCCTGATTTTTTTGTGTGGCGATTTCGACCAGCCCGTTGGCCTTGCCATGCAGGATGACGGTCAGCGCGTGGGGAGCCGCGGTTTCGTTTGAGCCAATGACATGCACGGCTATTTCCGCATCCGGCCGGATTTCGATGTTGGCGGCACGGGCGATTGGTGCCAGGGTTTGGGCGTGTGAGCCGCTGAGCGCCAGGGCGGTGAGTCGCTGGGGTGGCGCCGCAACTTTTCCGGCGGCGCGTTCGGCGAAGAACAGATGGCGCATGGCCTTGGCTTCAGCGGAATATTTGCATTCGCTGACGAGCTGGCGTTCGGCTTCAACACCGGCATCAAACCCATGTTCATAGCCAGCGCGCACGGCGGCGATGGCTTTGAGGGGGGCGGTTTCTCCAGGGCGTTCATGTGCGGCGCGCAGCGCGGCGGCGGCGAAGATAGCCTGAGCATCCTGGCTGGCGATGAGCGCGTGGTCGCGGGTGCGGCGGATGAGTTTGCCGGTTTGGGCTTTGGCCCATGCTATGGCGGCGGCGCGGAAGTCAGCTTCGGTTGTTGTCTCATCGACAAGACCGAGGCGCAGGGCCTCCGGGGTATCGAGGATATCGCCGCAGGCGGCGACATCCAGTGCGCGGGCGAGGGGGATGATGCGGGGCAGGCGCTGTGTGCCGCAGGCGCCGGGGATGATGCCGACCTCGACTTCGGGCAGGCCGAAACGGGCTTGTGCTCCGGCGAGGCGGTAATGGCAGGTGAGGGCGAGCTCCAGCCCGCCGCCCAGCGCCGCGCCGTGGATGGCGGCGAACAGTGGTTTTGTGACCCGGTCCATGGCGTCAAGTGCCGCATGCAGAAAGAACGGTTCGGTGCGCGTGGCGGTTCGCTTGAGGTCCACCCCGGCGGAGAAGGCGCGGCCGGCGCCAACGAACAGTATGCCCGCGACCGCCTTATTGTGTTCCAGATGGGGCATAAGCTCGGCGATGCCCTCGCGCATGGTGTCATACAGTGCGTTGACCGGTGGGTTATCCAGTTCGATGATGGCGAGATTGCCATCGAGGGTGAGGTGCAGCGGAGCTTGGCTCTCAGCGGCGGGCGTGGTCATACCGCGAGTTTCCGCAAATCCTGTTTTGGATCAGCGAGCAGGGCGGCGTTAACCGCGGCGCGTTTCTCGACGAGAATTTGGGCGAAACGCATGTCCTTGGCCTGATTGATGCCGAGCGCGCCGATCACGACTCCGGCTTCGTTCTGGTAGATGAGCATGAATTTCCGGCTGTTGGCCTCACCACGCAACGTGGCGATGCCGGTGCCGATATCGCCGGCGGTTTGCAGCTTTACGTCATATTGGTCGGACCACATGGTTGACACGGCGCCATAGGCCTCGTGTTTGCCCAGCATGTTGCGCGCAGCGGTGATGGCCTGGTTTTGCGCGTGTTTCCAGTTTTCGCTGCGGATGTCGCCGTTGCCAAAAGGGTTGGGATAGCGCGTTACGTCACCCGCGGCGTAAATATCCGGGTCGCTGGTCTGGCAATATTCGTCGACGATGATGCCGTCGCGGCAGGCAAGTCCGGCCGCGGCGGCGAGCTCGGTATTTGGCACGACGCCGATGCCGATCACGATCAGATCAGCTTGAAGATCACCGCGCTTGGTGGTGCTGATACCCGTGGGGGTGAGGCTGACGGAGCCGGCATCGAGCAGCAGATTGACGCCGTGGCTCGTGTGCAGTTCCGCCATATAGGCGGAGAGCTCGGGCGGCAGAATACGCGACATCACACGGCCGGCGAAGTCTACCACGGTGACATGGCAGCCGCGGGTTGAAGCGCTGGCGGCGACTTCCATGCCGATGACGCCAGCGCCGACGATGGCAACGCGTATGCCAGGTTGAAGCGCGGCGCGAAGATGCCGCGCGTCGGCAAGCGTTCTCACGACGTAGGCCGGCACCGGGGAGGTTTCCATGCCGGGCAGGGTGCGCGCGCGCGCGCCCGTGGTGATCAGCAATTTTTCATATTTAATCGGTTCATCGGAGCCGATCTGCAGCGTGCGCGCGGCCGGGTTGATGGCAGTGACGGGCGTGCCCAGCCGGAGTTCGACGCCCTGTTCGGCGTACCAACTCTCGGCGCGCAGATAAAAGCGGCTTTCCGGCGCATCGCCGGTCAGCGCTTCCTTTGATAAAGGCGGACGGTCGTAGGGGGCTTCAGGCTCATCGCCGATCAGCAGAATCGGTCCGGCATAGCCTTCCTGCCGCAGAGTCGCCGCCGCCATATCGCCAGCCAGGCTCGCGCCGATGATGTAAATCATGCTAGAATCTCCTCCTGAACCGCTTTGCGGCAATATATGGCAACCAAACAATGAGGTTGTGTACTAATTTTCTGGCCACCCTAACATCTGTTTCCTGTGGGGGCAAGAAATCGCCGTGGAAGCGGATCGAAGACGGATAAAATGAGGAAAACCAAGGATATCAAAGCAATTTCACGGAAAAATTCCAACAAATTCAACGGGGATGGAGAAGACCCCCGGTGTGACGCCCGGTTTTAGTGGAACGAAAAGAGAATTGCCGGCAATGCTGAGAAAGCTGGTAAGCAAGGGCAGAAAATGGTCAAATAAAGAGATTGTAAGCCACCGTATGGTTGACAACTTTCTATCTAGTGTAATAAACACTTGCGTACTATCGTCGTTCAGGCAAAAGTTCACAGACCGTAGTTTGTAGTTACCGTCGTCATAAGTGGTGTTGTTATGAGGGGGAGGCGTGGACAAAATTATCGTTCTTAAATGCTGGGTGGATTTATCCGTCGCGGTGTAGGTTGAAGGGGCGGGGTATTGATCCATTTAGGCTGGCTTCCAGTCGTTTTTCGCGGAATGTTCTGAGATTGCGGGTTGCTTGGTGGGCGTGAGCAATGCCTCATTTGAGTGTTGAAGGTCTGACAGGTACTAAAAGCTTATTGATATGCGCTAGAGTAATAAAAAATCGCCAGCTTTAAACTGGTGGCGTGCAAGATCAACTGGGAAGGATAAATTCAATGAAAACAAAGGATGTAACGATTTTAAAGCAGCGGTTGCTGTCGAGTATTCCATCTCGATATGCGCACCTCTCCGCCTTGATGCTCGCGGGCACGGCGGCGGGTGTCGTGACACTTTTGGCGCCGCATGCGGCGCATGCGTACAGCTTCTACAACGGCCAGTATGATGGTCAGCAACTCGAGATCAACCTCGATACGACGGTTGGTTATTCAAATATTTTTCGTGTCAATAATCCGTCCAAGGTGTTGTTGGCCAATGTCAACGGCGATGAAGGCGACCGCCAGTTTCCGCATGGCATGGTTTCGAATGAATTCGAAGTTAACCCGATTTTTGACGTCAAATACGGCAATTACGGCTTGCATGTCAGCGGTGAAGCTTATCTGAACACCGTTTATCTGCAAAAGGGCCAAGATCACTCAGCGGCCACCTTAAACCCGATTTCGATTACCGATCCATCGAGTTTCACGAGTGCGACGCGCAATCAGAATGGTGAAAATGCCAAGCTTCTGGATGCCTTTGTTTATGGCTCGGAGTATTTTGGGGCGAATAACCAGCAGGAAATCACTGTTAAAATTGGCCGTCAGACTCAGCTTTGGGGGCAGAGCCTGTTGATCGCCGGTGATGGTATTTCCGCGGCCATGGCGCCGATTGATATTCAGTTCGCGCAGAGCAACCCGAATGCGCTGGCCTCGCAGGTGTTCCTGCCGACCGCGCAGGTGGTCGTAACCTATCAGCCAAACACCGTATATACCCTGCAGGCTTATTATCAGTCTGAATGGGCGCCGGATAATTTCCAGGGTGTAGGCTCTTATTTCAGCAGCGCAGACATTCTCGACAAGGGTGGGCAGCGGATTCTTGTTGGAGGTCCTTATGGGCTTTACCGTATCAAGGATAACCGCCCGCCGATCGGTAACGGCCAGTTCGGTGTCTCCCTACAGGCGACGCTTGGTAATTTCGATCTTGGCGTGTATGCGCTGCGCTATGATTCCAAAACGCCTGAGATCTATGTTGGTGCACCAGATCCGTCGAAGGGGCCGTCAATTCCTCAGGGCGGCGTAAATGCGGGCAGTTACTGGCTGGTTTACCCACGTGACTTGCAGTTGTACGGTGCTTCGATCTCCACCACCATTGGGCCAGCTAACGTCGCGGGAGAAATTTCGTATCGTCCGAATGTGAATTTGGACAGCGGTTTGGGTGGTTCGGCCTATCCCGGTAATGCGAATGGCTCCCCGGCCTGGGCCGTCGGCCGCGTGTTGAACGAACAGATTTCAACTTTGTATATTTCGCCACCGTTACCGCTTGATCCAGGTGGTTTGTCGTTCCTGGGCGAATTTGTATCAAACACCGTGCTTGGCGTGTCAAAAAACAAGGCTGCGTTGGCTCCAGGCCGCGATGCCACGGCTGGCCAGATTGCCTTTCAGCTTACCCCGACCTACTTCTTTGCTGCGGTTCCAAATGTTCAGTGGAACTTTCCGATCGGCTTCGGCATGGGCGTGTTTAACCGCTCGCAGTTCGACCAAACCGAAAACAATGGCGTTGGCCACGTAAATGTCAGTATTCAAGCCATTTACAAGCAAACTTGGACGGCCGAGGTGACCTATTACGACTATCTCGGGAAGGCTAACGCGCTCAATCCAACGGCCGATCGCGGGTATGTCGGATTCAACCTTACGCATACATTCTAAGAATCAGGGAAGAAACAACCATGAAAAGAAGAAGTTTTGGTTTGATGGGTGCAGTCAGCGCGGCGGCGATGAGTGCGGGGGTTGGTCTTCCGCAGAGGGCACGCGCGGCGCTGACGACGGCGGATGCCGACCGGCTCAAGAGTGAACTAACCCCGATCGGCGCCGAGCGCGCGGGCAATGCGGATGGTTCGATCCCGGCCTGGACCGGCGAAAATCTGCCGCTTGAGGGCAGCGGCCCATGGGGCATTCTGCCTGACTACTTCGCCAGCGACGCGAAGATTGTCAGCATCAATGCCTCCAATATGGAGCAATACAAAGACAAGCTGACACCCGGCACGCAGGCGATGATGCAGAAGTATCCGGACTTCCGGATCGATGTGTATCCGACCCATCGTACCGCGATTGCCACGCAGGAAGTGTATGACAACGCGTATAAGAACGTGACGGGTGCGGTGCCGGCCGCGGGCGGTTCGCGCTTTGGCGTTTCGGGTGTTTACGGCGCCATTCCGTTCCCGATCCCCGACCCGAACGATCCGCTTGAGGCTGGCGCACAGATTATTCAAAACCATTCCTTCCGGTGGTTCGGCCCGTATCAGACGCGCAATCTCTGTATTTATACAATGATCGATGGCCAGTTGGTGCTGGCCACGGGTGACCGGGTGACGCAGTCCTGCCCTTACTACTTCCCCGGCGGTGATGCTGCCTCCTTCGACAGCGGCCCTCACAGGGGCCAACTGCGCAACTTCCTGGGGCCGGTGTTTGCCCCGCCGCAGTCCAAGGGGCAGATCTACATGGAGCTGAACACGACGAATCAGCTGGAGAATCCGGTCAAGATCTGGGAATATCTGGTGGGTCAAGGGCGTGTGCGCCGCGCGCCGGAACTACAGTATGACACGCCGGAAACGCAGGCCAACGACCTTATCAATTATGACGAAAGCTACGGTTGGTACGGTTCGCAGGACAGGTACGACTGGAAGTCGCTCGGCAAGAAGGAGATGTACATCCCCTACAACAACAACAAGCTGTGGAATGCAACCCAGTTTGAGGCGCATGGGAACCATTTCATTAATCCGGATCTGGTGCGGTGGGAACTGCATCGTGTATGGGTGGTTGATGCCACGTTGCACCCAGGTGAGCGTAACGTGCTGCCGCACCGTGTGTTCTATGTTGACGAGGATACATGGACCATCGCGGCGACTGACTCCTACGATGCGCAAGGCAATCTGCTTCGCGTTGTGCATATCTTCAATGAAAACCGGCCAGATATTCCTGCTGTTTCCATGGGAACGCCGGCGTTCTACAATTTCCAGACGGGCAATTATGTGACTGTGCAGGCCCCCTGGAATTCACCGCCGTATAACCAGCCCTACCTGCTGACGCCAATTCCCGATAGCACGTTCAATCCGCAACAAATGGCGGCGGCGGGTCAGTATTAAGGAGGCGCCGCTCCCAAGCGGCAGCCTGACCAGCGGTGTGCCTCAAACAGGGGTTTTGTTTGGGGCGCACCTTTTGTCTTTTTAGCCTAGTGCGTTCGTGATCGGTGAAGTGAGTACGATAATAATGCCAATACGCCGCCATTTTACTGTTATTCTGGGCCTGTTGTGCATGCTGATCTCGACGCCGCTGCGGGCTGACGGTCAGGTGCCAACGGGTATCCGGCCGCTCGATACACCAGCGTTGGCAGCCAAGGTGCCGGATCAGGTAACGCTGATTGCCATTACGAAAGCCGGTAACAGGCTTGTGGCGGTTGGTGAACATGGTGTGATTATCTACTCTGATGACAATGGCAAAACCTGGACGCAGGCGCGCGTGCCGGTTAGCGTTCTGCTAACGGCGGTTGCTTTCGCAACGCCGGCGCAAGGCTGGGCGGTGGGGCATTATGGGGTGATTCTCCATACGTCTGACGCTGGCGCCACTTGGCAACTGCAGCTCAATGGCATCCAGGCAAACCAGCTTACACTTGACGCTGCCAACCAGGCCGTTGCGCAAGACCCGAATTCGGAAGTAGCCCAGCGTGCATTGCACCGGGCAAATATATTCATGGCGGCCGGCGCGGATAAGCCATTTCTCACCGTTTTGGCGCTGAGCGCGAATGACGCGATTGCCTTCGGGGGCTACCGTATGGCGATGAGAACAACAGATGGCGGAAAAACCTGGACTGACTGGAGCCTGCATATAGGGGATCCGATCAGCCATAATCTCTATGATGTGGAGCAAATCGGGCCGTATATTGTTATCGCTGGCGAGGCTGGAAATGTCTTCATTTCAACTGACGGCGGCAATGATTTTCCAGCTGTAACGGCACCCACTGATGCGACCATGTTTGGCGCTGTTGCAACAGGCGATAACAACGGGGTGCTTGTGTTTGGTGTCGCGGGGCAGGCGTATCGCAGCGAAGATGGCGGTAAGACCTGGCAAACGGTACAGACGTTTGGATCAGAGGCCAATTTGCTTGCCGCGCGCACGCTCGCATCGGGCGTCATTGTCGTCGTCAGTGAAGCGGGTGTGATCTATGTTTCCCGCGATCATGCTCACAGCTTCACCCGCTTGCCGGAACCTCAGAAAATGGGCCTGTTTGATCTTGTGCAGGCTGCGAATGGTGATGTCGTGTTTGTCGGAAATCTTGGTGTGCAGCGTGTTCCTGCCCAAGATTTCGGCGTAAATTAGAACGGGGGAATTTCGTGACCATTCATACTGATCCATCGCCCGTCATTGCCGATATTTCCCAATTTGATCGAAAGTCCGGTTCATTTCTGGAAGGACTGTTGTTTAATCATCGGCCGATTATTCTACTGGCCTGCCTCCTGGCAACTTTGTTCTTTGGCTTCTCGGCGACGCAGATAAAACTGAATGCAAGCTTCGAGAAGATGATTCCGACGCACCAAGCGTTTATCGTCAATTTTCTTAAGCACTATGACGAGCTGCAAAGTCAGGGGAATGCTGTCCGCATCGTGGTGAGCGCCAATCAGGGCACGATCATTGACGCGCACTATCTCTCGGTCCTGCAGAAGATTAGTGACCAGGTCTACCTTCTGCCGGGCGTTGACAGAGGGTATATGACCTCGCTCTGGACGCCGCTGACACGCTGGCTGGCGGTCACCCCCGACGGGCTTGAGGGGGGGCCTGTAATCAGCCAGTATTATGATGGCAGTCCCGCGCAGTTGGAGATCGTCCGGCAGAATATTGCGAAAACGGGAAAAATCGGCGAACTCGTCAGTCCTGATTTCAAGTCGAGCATGATTTATGTGCCGTTGATGGAGAACGATAATCTCACGGGAAAACCGTTGAACTACGGCGAGCTTGCACGGGATTTGAATGGCATACGCAAGGAATATGCCTCCCAGGGAGTGACGCTGCATATTGTTGGTTTCGCCATGGTGGTTGGCGATATGATCAACGGAATCAACGAAATTCTAGCCTTCTTCGCGGTCTCAATTCTGATCGCGACATGCGCGTTGTTTTGGTATACGCGCTGTGTGAGGAGCACGTTGCTGGTGGTAACGGCCTCTCTTGTGGCCGTCACTTGGCAAATGGGGTTACTGCCGATACTCGGCTTTGATCTCAACCCCTATTCGGTGCTGGTGCCATTCCTGGTGTTTGCCATTGGTATGAGCCATGGCGCGCAGAAAATGAACGGCGTTATGCAGGATATCGGGCGTGGCACGCATCCGCTGGTCGCCGCACGCTACACGTTCCGGCGGCTGTTCCTGGCCGGGTTCGCGGCACTTACCTGTGATGCGGCCAGCTTTGGCGTGCTGATGACCATAAAAATCGAGGCGATTCGCGAGTTGGCGCTGATTGCCAGCATGGGTGTGGGTATCCTGATCTTCACGAACTTGATAATGCTGCCAATGTTGCTGAGCTATACAGGGGTTAGCCGCAAGGCGGCGGTGCGCAGCATGCGCACCGAAATGGCTGAGGAAGGCGGGCGGGTCTCACATCCGTTATGGGATTTTCTCGATCTGTTTACCCAGCGCCGCTATGCCACCATGGCAATTTTTCTGGCGGTGATCCTTGGTTGCGTTGGCTGGTATGTTGGCCGTGGTGTGCAGGTTGGCGATTTGAACCAGGGCGCACCGGAGTTGCGGCAAGCCTCGCAGTACAACAAGGATAATGCATATATCCTGAGTCATTATTCGACCGGCAGTGATGTACTGGTCGTAATGATTGATACGACGCCGGGGCAATGCACCGACTATAAGACAATTTCAACAATTGATGGTCTGGAATGGCAATTAGACCAGATGCATGAAGTGAAGTCCACGGAGTCTCTCGCATCCTTTGCGGCCATGGCCACGATGCTGTTGACCGAGGATGCGCCTAAATGGGACGCGCTTGATCTTACGATGACCGATTATATCGTCTACGCGCCGAGCCGTCTGGTGAATCCAGATTGTAGCTTTTTGCCGCTCTACGTCTCACTCGTCGACCATAAAGCGGCGACACTGGACCATGTGGTCGCGACCATACAGAAATTCATCGCAAACCCGGCTAACCAGGGGGCCGGTTTTAAAATCTCCCTGGCAGGCGGCAACGCCGGCATTGAAGCCGCGACCAATATCGTCATCAAGCAGGCCAATGATCAGATGCTTTATCTGGTTTATGCGGCCGTGATTCTCTTCTGCTTTGTAACCTTCCGTTCCTGGCGGGCGGTGCTCTGCGCGGTATTGCCGCTTGTCCTCACCTCAATTCTCAGCCAGGCGCTGATGGTCTGGTTACACATAGGCATCAAAGTGGCGACGCTTCCGGTGATTGCGCTTGGTGTCGGCATAGGTGTCGACTATGCTCTCTATGTACTGAGCATTTGCCTTAAACAACTGCGGGCAGGGGCGAGCCTTTCGGACGCTTATCATCGTACGCTTCTGTTTACGGGAAAGGTCGTGCTGCTGACCGGGTTTACCTTGGCGGCCGGTGTGGTGACCTGGGTATTCGCCCCGATTAAATTCCAGGCTGACATGGGATTGCTGCTATCGTTCATGTTTGTATGGAACATGCTCGGCGCGATGATTCTCGTTCCCTCACTGGCGTATTTCCTGCTCCCACAATCATTGTTCAAGCCCGCCGTGGAATCCCAGTGAGGCATGGAAACAAGGGGCGGACCAAAATAGGTTAGTTGTTTTCTGTCCTGGCGATGCTTTCTGCGGATGGCATTGCGGGTAACGAGTATTGTGCGGGCCGTCTGACTTTGAAGCAGCGGCATTTGGAACGGTTGTCAGCAGCCGTTAAGGATCGCTTTGAAGAAAGGTCTATGGCATGGCTTCTGAACCGCGGATTTTGAAGGATATCGTCGTCGTGGATTTGGGCGCCGGCATGGCGGCCGCACTGGTTTCAAAATTTCTCGGTGAATGGGGCGCTGAGATAATCCGGGTAACGCCCGCGCAGTCCGATCCGTTTGGCACGATCTATCCAGCCTATGAAGTCTGGCGCCGTGGCAATAAATTTGACCATGAGGCCGCACACTCCACGGTGGCGTTCAACCGGTTGCTTGCCCGGGCGGACATTTGCATTACCGGCGGCGAGGATTACCCCGGCCTGGCAAGACATGATGCGACGGCTTTGGCGGCGCAGAATCCGCGTTTGATCGTTCTGGATATTGAAGCTTATCCGGCTGGAACCAAATATGCTGGCCGCCCCGCGACGGATGTGCTCGTGCAGGCACGCTCCGGGCTCGCTTATGAACATTATTCCAAACGCCCGCTGGTTATGAGCTTCGCGCCTGCGAGTTACGGCGCTGCATGCCGTGGTCTGGTGGGGCTATTCGCAGCCCTCTACGAGCGCGAGGGCAGCGGGAAGGGGCAGGTTGTCGCGACGTCGTTATTTGAAGGGGCGTTGAACTGGGCGGCCGGGTTGTGGTGTGATGTCGACAAACCCACCGAGAATACGAAGTTTGTTATGCCGAAGGACCCGTACCCGCTGATCTTCCGCTGCGCGGACGGGGTGTATGTGCATATCGTGATCGGTGCTGCGGGTTCTAAATACCGCATGTATCAGGCACTGGAGATCGACGACCCGAGTGTGCTGCCCAATGACAGCGGGATGCCCAAGCCCACCGATGATCCAAAAAACTTTTTCGGGAACATCGATCTTCTGGCCGAGCATGTGGCGAAAAAACCAAGTGGGGAGCTGCTGGAGCGAATTTGGGCACTCGGCCTGCCTGCCGAGCCGGTGCTCCCGCCCGGCGCATGCTGGGATCTGCCGCAGATCCGGCATAATGGCACAATTGTCACGGATGCTGATGGTACGCGCCATGTTGGTCAGCCGATTGTCATCGAGACCTGCGAAGCCCCCTTCGCCGGGCCGCCTAAACAGGTGGGGCCGCGGCCTTTGGATGGCGTGCGCGCCATCGATTTCGGCGCTTTTGTCGCCGGGCCCTACGCTTCGCTGGTGCTGGCGGATCTTGGTGCGGAGGTGATCAAGGTTGAAACCCCGGCGGGCGACCCGAATCGCAGTATTTTCCGGTCGTGGTCGCCGGTGAACCGAGGCAAGCGTGCGATTTCAATTGACCTGAAACACCCTGACGGGCTGGCCCTGGCGAAAATGCTCTGCACGAAATCTGACATTGTCACAAGCAATTTCAGGACCGGCGTTTCCGCCCGGCTGGGGATTGATCCGGATAGTTTGCACGCTGAAAAGCCAGAACTTATCGTGCTTGAGAGCCCGGCCTATGGCAGCAGCGGTCCGCTGGCGGAACGCGCTGGGTTTGACCTGGTGATGCAGGCCTTGTGCGGGCATGAGTACCGGGCGGGCGGCAAGGGCAATGAGCCGTTGTGGAACCGGACTTCCATGGTGGATTATGCCGGCGGTTTGCTCGGAGCCATCGGCGCGCTTGCGGCGCTGTATCATCGTGCCAGGACGGGTGAGGGCACGACGGTTAACTGTGCCCTCGTGAGCGCCGGTATTTATCTGCTCTCAGAGCTTGTGCAGCGGCCTGATGGCCATTTTGAGGGTGCAGAGCCATTGAATGCGTCGCGGACTGGTTACGGCCCCGCGGAAGCGCTCTATGAGGCTACTGATGGTTGGATCGCCATTGCCGTGCGTGGCGCTGCCGCTGGGGCGGCTTTGGCGAAGGTGCTGGGGCTGAGCGGCGCCCTGACCGGCGAGCCGATGCAGTGGGGGGCCGGGGAGGCCAACCTGATTGCGGACGCGGTGCGCGCGAGACCGGCGGATGAGCTGCTCGGCGCGTTGGATGCGGCCGGCGTGTGGGCTGAAAAATGTCTGAAAAACAATGAGCGGGAAATTTTGAATGATCCCAGCCTGCATGCCGCCGGGACAATCCGCAGCGCATTTCATCCGCAATCTGGGGAGGTGCGCGAGCTTGGCCCGATGCTACGGTTCTCGCGTTCATCGACTGGTGTGCCCGGGCATGCGCCGCTGTTGGGTGAGTCGACGCGCGAGGTGCTTGTGGAGATAGGTATGAGCGAGACGGAGATTGACGCGCTTTGGGCAAAGAAGGCGGTCTCCTGAAACTGGTTTGCTGATTTAACGGGAGGCGGGCGCCTGCCGTATGATGGAAACGACAAGGACATAATTTCATGCTGGATGCTGCTTTGCTGAACCCGTTTGACGTTGATCCACACGACGAGCTTCCGCATCCGGCGGAGGATAAGCCGAATTGGACCGAGTACTACTATTTCTTTGGCTTCGACAGGCAAGCGGACCATGCCATCAGTTTGCATATTGGCCGCGAGCCGACGGATACAGACATCTGGCGCGCGGTGATTGGCGTTTATCTTCCGGGCGGAAAACTGCTGGTGGGACGCTATTTGGGGCGGGACGGCACCGCGGATGGTCCTGGCGCGGGACCAATGCGCGTGCGCTGCCTGGAACCAATGCGGCGGTGGGCACTTAGCTTCGATGGATTACTGGAACAATCCGATCGTGTTGCCGCGGCTAACCACCCGCATCCAAGCGCAATTGCCGAGGTGGCGAAATTTGATCTTGTGTTCGAAGGCGCCGCGCCGATGTGGGATCTTGGAAAGAGCGATCTGTCCAAAGGTTTTGTGTTTGTCGCGGATGACACAAGCGAGGAGTCAAAGTCGCATCACTGGGAACAAATCTGCAAGGTAGGCGGCAGCCTCACGGTTGCCGGCAAGACGCTGGCTTTTGAGGGCGCGGGCAACAGGGATCACTCCTTTGGTCCGCGCGATTATACCCCGATGGTGAGCAGCATGTGGGTGAATGCGTATTTCCCCAGTGGCAAGGCGCTGATGCTGATGGGAACGAGGGTTGGACCGTTCTTCATCAAGGGTGGTTATATCTTCCGCAACGATGGCAACCCGCTGGAGACAGTTCGTTTTATTGAGGCGCCAGCGGGTGAGGGCGAGGCGGCGCCCCTTGCCAGCGTGGCGGCTGATCCGTTGGCGGACCCAGCGCAGAGGCATTTTCGGGTTGTGGTGGCGACGGCCGCGGGATACGAAGTGATTACCGGAGAGCTGGTACATGCCCTCTCCACTACGAATTTGTCGCCCAATCATGAACTGCTAGGCACGGATATGGCTTTTTCAGGGAAGGGATTCCAGTTCTGCGAATGCCCCACGCGCTATTCATGGAATGGCGAGGAGGGCATGGGGCATTTCGAACGGATCACGCAATTGCGTTCTCTTCATGCAACAGGTGTGCTGCCATGATCCGCGATAAAGATTTGCATCGCTTTATTACCTCCATCTCCACGGCGCTCGCTGGGCCGGTCATGGGCGATCTGCAATCGGATGGGGTGCGCAGGTTGAACGGCATACTGCTGTTGTTGCTGGACCGGATTGCCTCGGATTTTATAGACGGGAATGCCATTGCGGCGGAAACCCTGCGGCAATGGGAAGAGCTGGAAGGCGAAGTCGCGGCGGTTGGTTTGGCGGCGGCAACGCGAGATTTGGAGCAGCCTGGGCAAATTCGCGAGACGCTGGATCGACGGATGACATCCGTGCAGAAACAGCTTTGCGCGCCGGAGGCTTTTGACGATTTTGTAGAGCGTCTGCGTGCGAAGGATCCGCAAGCGCGCGCATGGATGCAAAAAGCTTCCGGGGCATTGCTGCGGGTGAACCAGGCCTTTGAGGATAGTTTTTCCGCACATGGCAACCGTAAGGCGGAGGTGGCGGTTGACAAGGCAAGCGCATTGCGCACCGGCCTCGCAGCTTATCTGAAGCAGCGCTATCCTCAGTTGCCGGATGATCCTCTGGAAGAGTTTGTTGTTGCATCGGGGGGATTTTCAAAAATCACGGCGCTTTTCACGCTGCCCGAAAATGGCGTTTTGCCGCGGCGGCTGACGTTGCGGTTGGATATTCCGAACGCGATCACCCAGGCGGTCTTGAGTGATGAATACCCGATTTTGGAGCGAGTGTATCAGCTTGGGCTGCCGGTACCCAAGCCTCTGTTTTTCGAGCCGGATGCAAGCCATCTGGGCGGAGCTTTTGTCGTCACCACGCAGGTTGAGGATGCCAAGGTGGCGGGCTCGCCGTTTTATGAGGACCGCCGGAAGGGGGGCACGAATATCGGGCCGCAATTCGGGAGGGAAGTTGCGCGCCTGCTCGCGGATCTGCATCGCGGCACGCTGGAGGCCGCACCCGATCCGGCGATCGCCAAGGCACGTGATGACATTATCGCAACACTGAGCGCCGAGTGGCGGGCGCTGGAGAAACCGGCGTTCTCGCTGGGGCTCGATCTTGGCCTTGCCTGGCTGGCTGCGAATCCTCTACCGCCGGAGCGGCCGGTTACGTTGATCCACGGTGATTTCGCGCCGCATAATGTGCTGACGCGCGATGGCCACGTTGTGGCCCTGCTCGATTGGGAACTGGCAAAACGCGGTGACCCGGCGGAAGATCTGGCGCAGGCCAAGATGCTGATGACCGGCGGAATTATCGGCTGGGATGATTTTGTGGCAACCTATGTCGAGGCCGGTGGCCCGGCAATTGCCTGCGACCCGCATGCTGTGGCCTATTATGCGATTATCGTTTTCCTCCAGCATGGCGTGAACGAGACGCGGCTTCGTAACAATTATCTGAACGGGACGCGCGGCGATATCGAGGCAATGATCTGCGCCAGCCATTTTCAGGATAGGCTCAATCTCTACCAGGCAAAGTCGTTGGCTGAAGCCTTGGCGCTGGAAACATAACGCCGCGCCGCCAGCACTGAACTCTAGGAGGAATGCTTAAATGAAAGCCATTGTTTGTCGCGAGTTTGGGCCGATAGAGAAGCTTCGCTATGAGGACCTTGCCCGGCCCGTTCCGGGCGTTGGGGAGGTGTTGGTTGAAGTGCATGCCGTGGGCGTGAACTTTACGGATGTGTTAGCGGTGGAGGGCCGCTCGCAGTTGAAGCGGAATTTCCCGATTGTTCCTGGCGTGGAGGCCGCTGGCGTGGTGTTGCGGACGGGGCCGGGTGTTACTTCTGTGAAGCCGGGGCAGCGCGTGTTGGGAACGTGCATTTCTGGCTCTTATGCCGAGGAAGTCATTTTCGAAGAGCATGAAGTGTTCCGGATTCCTGATGATATGGATATGCGTGCCGCCGCGACATTTTATGTCGCGTCGATGACTGCGCATTATGCCTTGCATGACAGGGCGAAGTTGCAGCCCGGTGAGACGCTGCTGGTATTGGGAGCCGGTGGTGGCGCCGGTCTGGCGGCGGTGCAAATTGGCAAGGCGCTGGGAGCAAGGGTTGTCGCCGGAGCGTCCTCGGAAGAAAAGCTGGTGTTGGCGGCGCGCTTTGGTGCCGATGCGGGATTGCAATATCCCAAGGGGCCGCTTGATCTTGCTGGTCAGAAGGAATTGGCGGAGGCATTGTTCACGCATACAAAAAACACTGGCGCCGCATCACCCGTTGAGGTCAAGATCAGTTCCGTCCGCGACGCATCGGGATACCATGTGATTTTTGATGGTGTCGGCGGAACTTATGCTGAACCGGCACTGCGCTCGCTTTCCTGGGAGGGGCGTTACCTTTCCGTTGGTTTTGCCGCGGGCGTGCCGAAAGTATCGCTCGGGCCGATATTGTTTAAAAATGCCGTGGTGATGGGTATTCAGCCGGCCGAGGATATTATCCGCCAACCTGGGCGCAGCCCCGAGGCGATGGAAAGGATGCTGGGATGGTATGCAAAAGGCTTGCTGCGTCCCGACATCAGCGCGGTGTTTCCGCTGAGAGATGCTGCTGAGGCCATGCGCCTGCTTGCTGAGCGGAAAGCAACGGGGCGTGTTGTGTTGGTGACGGATCGGGCGGGGTGAGGGCGAGCAGCTCGCTAAAAAATCAGGACGCTTTCTTTGCGCGAAGCGCCCCGATTTTATCTGATTATGTTAAAAATTATTTGGCGACGTACACGATGTGATTTTGCGTGAACTCGGCGAGCCCTTCAAGACCAAGTTCCGACCCCATGCCGGATTGCTTGGCGCCACCAGCTGGAACATCAGGGTGGACGTTCAAATGTTGATTTACCCAGACGATACCTGAGTCGATTTTCATCGCGACTTCAAGGCCGCGTTCCGGATTCGCGGTCCAGACCGTGCCGCCCAGGCCGTAGGTTGTATCGTTGGCGCGGGCGATCGCGTCGTCGATACTGGAGTAGCGGAGCACCGGCAGCACCGGCCCGAACTGCTCCTCGCGGACGAGGCGCGCGTTATCGCCAATGTCGCGGACAATGGTGGGGCGGATAAAATAACCCGGACCTTCGGGGAATACACCGCCCGCGATAATTGTGCCCTCACTGCGGGTGTCTTCGATCAACGCTTTGACTTTTTCATACTGCGCTCTGTTTTGGAGCGGTCCCATCTGGACACCTTGCTTCATGCCGTCCTCAACAATGGCGGCATCCGCCAGAGTCGCCAGTTCGGTGCACATTTCCTCATAGAGTGAGTCATGAACGTAGAGGCGTTTGATCGCCAGGCACACCTGGCCGGCGTTGATCATGGCGCCGGCGAAAATTTTTGGTGCGACCACTTTGGGGTCGGCGTCGTCGAGCACAATGCCGACATCGTTGCCACCGAGTTCAAGTGTGACGCGCTTGAGCGTACCGGAAGCACTTTCCATGACTTTTTTGCCGGTGGCGGTGGAGCCGGTGAAGGAGATCTTCGCGACATCCGGGTGCTTTGTGAGCAGGCCGCCAAGGTCGTTGAGGTCGGTAATCATGTTGAACACGCCAGCGGGGAGGTGCTCATTGCAGATTTCGGCAAATCGCAGGCTGGAGAGAGGTGTCGTGGGAGCCGGTTTCGCCACGACGGTATTGCCGGCGAGCAATGCGGGCGTGATTTTGACCATCAGGATGGTCATCGGATAATTCCAGGGTGTGATCGCGGCGACGACACCAAGCGGCGTGCGATGTTCGACGATTTTTTCCCGCTCGTCTTCTTTCAGGATTTTTGTAGGAAGTTCCATGCTGCCGAGAATACGCAGCATGGCAACCGCGCCGCCGATTTCACCCGTTGCGTCAGCGAGAGGCTTTCCTTGTTCAGTGGTCAGCAGCCTGGCGAATTCCTCAAGCCGAGCTTCCAGGCTGGCGGCAATGGCAAAAAGTCTGGCGCGGCGGGCTTCAATGGTGAGTTTGGACCACGCGGGGAACGCAGCTTTCGCCGCCTGCACGGCAGCTTCAACCTGTGCGGCATCGGCGCGCGGGCAACGGGTGATAATCTCCCCTGTTGCTGGATTCAGCACGTCCATGTTCAGAGCGCCGGGCGTGAGTTGCCCGTTGATAAGTAGGCGGTAATCGTTCATTTTTTTCTCCCTAAATTTATCTGGTTTAAACAAGCCGGGCCTCATAATTCACATGGTAGGTAAAATCATCCGGCCATGAATGCGCGTATTTGTTTTCTTCAATTTTATTTTAAACAGCTGTGGGCACCGGATAAATCCTATTCCCGTATCTTTGCTGACAGTCAATATATGAATTATATAATGATCATTAACAACTTATTTGACGATTTCCGCATGAACGGCTTATGCCGCGCTGCCTTCAAAGGGCACGGGATGCTGCCGCCAGGGGCAGGCCGGAAGCCGGGGGATTATCCAGGTGTTCGAATTTGGTCAGTCACCTCTTCTTCTGCAAAATTCATCAATTAAGGCCAAAAATGCTGCCATAATGCGGGTGGATAGATCACGAGCAACAGCTCGACGACGATAAGTGCCACGATGTACCATTCGACACGCAGGTTACTCTCGCTCTGCACGAGCCCCAGGAGGGTCTGCATCGTCCCCGAAATAACATCAAGTTTGCGGTCAAGCGCGCGGTCGCGTTCACGCAGCTCATACTCCTCGGCAAGCCGGGCGTAGAGTCGCTCAAGCTCCGGGTGCTCCCAGAGCAATTCAGGTTTTTCGCCAATTTCAACACGGCCGACCATCTTGTGCTGGATCAGCAAAACCTTGCCGATATGGCGCATCAATTCACGCCCCCTGCCACGGTTTCGCGCCCTGATCGCGAGATCAGCCGCCAGGGGGTCGATCCGGTCGAAAACAGTGGCCAGACGCATCTCGTAATGTGATAGAATGACACTTTTCGCCAAGACGATGGCAATGGCCTGAAGCCGCTCTATGTTCATCTCCCGAATCACGATGACGCCCGTGGTATCGACCTGCTCCTCGGCCGCGGGATCAACGCGCAGCCGAGCGTCATCCTTTTCGCGGACTGCCAGCGGCTCGGTCAGCAGTGGGGCAAGATGGTCCAGAAACGCCTGCTCAACGGCGTCGCTGGCATTGAACAACACCAGAGCCCCGTAGCGGAACACAACAGCGGCGCCATCCTGCGGAAGCCGCAGCACCAGCGGTGCCGTATCCAATGCCCCCTCCACCTCCAGCGGCCGCGGGTCGAGGCGTTCGGCCAGCAGCCACGTGCGTACCCTGATAAGCTTTGAAGCCCAGGTTTTGCCCATTACGTCTTGCATGGTAATATTCCTGTTGCGTTATCGCCTGTATGCCCGCCAAGCCGCGCGGCCAACCGGATCAACGCATGATCAGGTTTAACCGGAAGGTTCAGGCTAAACGCATGAAGGTGAGCATTAAAGTAAAAAGTGAGCGTCTTGCCGCCGATCCTGGTCAGATCGCGTTGTGGCATCCCGCGATGGCACGCGCGGTGGCGCCATTGGCGTCAATCCGGGCGAAAGGCCATCCGGCGGCCCCGGTTTCAATCCAAAACTCTTGAGAGCGGGGCATTTTCGCCAGCACCGCACAAAAAATATTCTCCATCAGCTGCGTTCAGGGCAATGGCGCCGCATGGTCTTTGCCGCTTTTGGCCTGCCGTAACCGGGCTAAAAACGCAGTCGGGGACACACCATGAAATGCGGCGAAAGCCCGCGTGAACGAGGTATGCACAGGGTAACCAGTCCGCCGCGCGATTTCAGAGAACGGAATGTCTTCAGCCTCAATGAGTTGGGCCGCTCGCATCATGCGGATCCGGGTGAGATAGGCCATAGGCGGCATACCCATGATGGCCGCGAACCCCGCCGCAAAACGTGACCGCGAGACGCCGACCGCGTGCGCCAGGCTCACAACGGTCCAGGACCGGTCAGGCCGCGAGTGCAGCAGAATAACCGCCGCATTGACCCAGCGCGTGCTTGGGGCACGAACCTCCATCGGCTGGTCTTGCCAGGAGTCATGGTACATGCCGCGCATGCTGTGCACAAAACACAGGCTCGCCAGCATGCTGCCGAAGGCGGATGCGCCCGGCCCGCGCAAGGCCTCATGCCATTGCTTCGGATCACCGGCCAGCGCCCGGCCATGAGGGGCTGCTCCGGTCTTGGACATAACCAGAACCGCCGGTGCCGCGCGCACCGCCCGGGCCGCAGGCGACAGATAGGCAAGTTCCAGCACACACGACATCACGACCGCCAGAACCGGAAGATTGCCAACCGCAATATGGCACGGTTCCTCCAGCGGCGGGGTATCGATTATGACCTCTTCCTCCAGCACCGGCCCGGAGACGCCACTCAGGCGGTGCTGGTCACCGTAGAACATCAGCGCCGTCTCGCCGCTCTCCAGGCGTATGGCCGGAGCCTGCTGGCTGCTGGCATCAAGCCAGACGCAGCCTTCCAGCACCACATGCAGCACCGGACGCCCGGCCTCTGGAAACACGGCCGCCACGCCGCCAAGCTCGACAACCGAGACACGGGCCTCAATAACCCGCAAGTCGCGCAGCAAAACCTCGCTGAGCTGGCCCGGGGGCCTGGCCTGCCTATCGGTGGGCAAGCCGGGCCTCACATTGCGCGTGAGATGATTCGAGACAGTTTCGGTCGTGCATGAGTTTGGCGCTCCGCCTGCCTTTTGGCTCAAAAGTCTAAATGCCTTTCCTGGCGCCGCGCAAGCGCTGGAATTAAGCCGGAGGGCGAGACATCACGTCCGCGCTCGCCTTCGGCTGCTCGATCAGCCCCAGCAAGCTCATATCCCTCAGATATTTGTGGATATATTCCTCGCTGAGTTGAGGCACCTCCGGCCCGGCCGGGATGGTCTTCACCATGGCCTCAAAGTCCGCGCTGCTAACCGGCACCGGGTTGGGCGGATGCGGCGCCGCGAAGTATCCGAGGATCGACATCGAGGATTTCTGCCGCTCATTATCAGGCAGGTTACGCAATTTATCCTCAAACCTGCGGGCCCATTCCTCGTGATCGTTGATCCGCTTTACGGTGTAACCCGCGCTCTCCACCCAATCCACCACCGTGTCGAGCGACAAACCGTCGCCGTGGTGAACATTGATCAGGTTGTAGCTGAAGAAACCACTATACGGCCGGGCGCCAATCTGCTGCATCGCCGCCGCGAGGAAATTAACCGGCAACCCGTCATAATGCGCAGGCTGGCGTTCGCCGTTCGGGCCAAGCTCGTAGAAGGATTTTGGCGCGATCCCCGTTTTCACGAGGCTGAACAGCAGCCGCGTGAACATGTCGGTGACATTGATCTGCCCCAGATAACGGGCATGAGGCATGATCATGCCGGCACGGAATACATTCACCGGCAGGCCGAATTCTTCATTTGCTTCGCGCAACATAACCTCGCCCGCCCATTTGCTCGCCCCGTAGCCGGATGCGTACATGTCGATCAGCGGCATCTCCGGCGCGCCCTTGCGCACGTCCATCGACTCCGGGCCGCGCGCGAGGTCGGCGCCCATATGCGGCACCGCGACAGAGGATATGTAGTCAAATCGTTTGAGCCGCTCCGTCAGCGCCAGACGGATGAGTTCCGCCGTGCCCAGCACGTTTGGCTCGAAAAGATTCCGGTAGGAGAGGCGGTGATTCACCAGCGCGGCGGGATGCACGATGTGATCCACCTCATAGGCAAGCCGCGCGAAGCTTGCTTCGCTCAGCCCAAGCTTTGGCGTCGCGAGATCGCCGGGCAACATCTCCAGGTGGCGGGAAGCAAGTGTCTGGAAGCGCTCGGCCAGGTCGTGGTCCAAGGTGCCGATGGCCTCATCCAGCCGCGCCCGCGCCGCCTGCGCATCCGCGCCACGGATGATGCAAATGAGCTTACCGTCAATCCTGGCAAGCTGCTCCAGCCATTCCAGGCACAGAAACCGGCCAAGAAAGCCGTTCGCACCTGTCAGAAGCACTGTCCTGCTGACACTGACAGCCGGCGCGGCGACCTTCGCGGCGGCCAATGTTGCCGCATCTAACAGCACGTCAAGTTTGAAATCGGTGGCGCGCACCCGCTCCGGATCAGGATGGATCTGCTTGTAGCGTTCCAGTGGCCCGGCATTGCTGAGCGCATCGTCGATATAGGCAGCCAGGCGCGAGGCGCTGGCCGAGGGATGCAGCACAATGCTGACCGGCACCGAAATTCCGAACATCTCCTCGAACAGCAGCGTGAGGCTCACCGCGCCGAATGAGTCGCCGCCAAGGTCGGCATAGCTCTGGTGATTGCCGCCATGAAACGATGCCAGACCAAGATTTGCCTTGAACGCGCCGGCAACGCGATCAAGCGTTGATTGGCCAGCCCCTCCCTCGCGCAGCAATGCGAGTTCGTCCTGCTGCTGGCGTTCAATCTCCTGATACATGGCCTCAAGCCTGCCGGCGTAACGCCGCTTCAGATTGGGCCGCAACGGCTTGCGCACGCTGGAGAGAAGGCCGTTTTCAAGGGTGAAAGCTTCCCGCTCGATCAAAACATCGCGCGGCACCTCGAAAGATTTCAGCCCTGCATCCCGCGCCGCGTTCTGGAGGTCGCCAAGTACAAGCTCCCTCAGCTCAGAATCGCTCGGCGCGTGGCCAAGCCGCGCTTGGGCAAGCTCAAGCGCCGGTACGGCCACGGCAAGCAGGAAGGAGCGCTGGGAGCTGCCATAAACGTAGATCTGTTTTATGAACTTGCTCTGGGCGAGAAACACGGCTTCCAAAGGCCCGATGGCCACAAACTCAGCCTGGGAGAGCTTGATGACATTGTTCCGCCGATCGACCCAGACCAAATACCCCGGCTCTTGCTCCTCCATAACGTCGCCGGTTTTAAGATAGCCATCCGCGTCGAAGATCGCCGCGCTCGCCTCCGGTCGCTTGAAATATCCCTTGATCGTGAGGGCGGTTTTCACCAGCAGCTCACCGCGCGGGAAGGGCCGGTCCGTTGTGTAATAGCCAAGTTCAGGCACATCGGCGAGCTTGTAATCAAGCACAACGCGGGGAACGATCCTGTTGAGCCAGGTCATCGCGCCGCCGCCCGCTTCCGTGCAGCCATAGCCTTCGATGATGGGGATATCGAAACATTCCGCCATGAACTGGCGCACTTCCGGCGCGGTGGGCGAGCTGCCAACGCCACCGGCGTTCAGGCGGTCACCCAGGAAGGAGTTTCTCATCTCCTCCCGGACGGCTTCATCGGCGTTTTCGCGCGTCTCGCCGGCAGCAAGCCGGCGCTGAACCTCGGATTGATAGTGCTGATAGACCAGCTCGCACACACGCGGAATGAAGGTGATGAAAGTGGGGCGCGCGATGCGGATATCCTCGAATAGGGAGGACATGTCGCTCTTCAGCGTGAAATAAACGGTGCCGCCCTGCGCAAGGGCGGAATGCACCATGTTGCGGCCCATAAAATGGTTCATCGGTGCATAGCCCATGGCCACGGTCGGCACATAAACCGGCATCCAGCTCCAGAATTGAATGCTGATCGCATCATGGATCAACGCACCTTTCGGTGTGCCCGTGCTGCCGGAGGTGTACATGATCATCGAGATATTGTCGCGGCCGCGCGGCGAAGGCGGCAGCGGCTCGAACACGAATTGTCCGCCATGGCTGACCGCTTCGGCGAATGCCGTCAACCTCACCGTGCCGCCATTTTTCGCGAGCCGCTCACGCGATGCTTCAAGCAACCGGCGTTCAGCATCAATCTGGTCATCATAATCGATCACGATCAGGCTGCGGATCGTGTTCTGGCTGCACGCATAATCAGTTGCGAGCGCCAGATTGTCGATATTCGCAACCATGGTGACCGGCGCGGTATCGCGCAGCACCTCTTCCATATCCGGCTGGGACAGATTGGCCTGCAGCGGCACGCACACCGCCTGGGCATAGATGCAGGCCAGATCAACCGCCGCCATCTCGGCGCCGGTGAAGGCGATGAACGCGACCATATCCCCCGGGGCGACGCGATGGTGCGGATGGTGCCGCCAGAAATTCGCAATGGCCTCAACCTGCCCGTGAAGCTGCGCGTAGCTGATGGTTTCGAATGCAGGCAGATAATGCCTGAAGCTTTCCCCCGTGCGCGCATCCAGCCTGATCTCGTAGGCGCGCGACCCCATGGCGGGGCGGCCGGCGTAGCCGTTCAGCGTCGCGGCGATGATTTCGCGATATGATATGTCAGGCTCTTGAATCCTGCGCGTCACATCCTCCAGGGGCTTCAGTGCCTTGAGCTGCGGATCAGCCTCGGCCATTTTCCAGATACGCACGCCCGCTTTCTCGATAAGATGCTGCTGGTTGAAGTCCTGGACCATTTTTTCCCCCTCATTATTGGCATTAGAGGGGTAAGCTAACATTCACGCAGTCAGCCTGCCACGGTTTCTCCCATCATATATCTCGCAAATCGTCCAGAACATTTAACGATTAATCCAGCACGCGCGGGCAGTGGCTGTCCCGCGGGGGGCTGATCCGGCTCATGCGCCGTGCCGCCGATGATCCGCCGCTGGTTTCAGAGCATGAACGCGTTGGCGGCAACGAGATATCATACTGTTTAAACCGCGGCGCTGATCAGCTCCACCGGCGCGATCAGATTTCGCTCGAGATTATCGATCATGTTCGCAATTTTCTGCGGCGCCGTCCCGCCCATTAGCTGGTGCAGGCCAAGCCGCGGCGGCCCTTCGCTTTGGGCCATGCGCGCGCGCATCTGCTGGAAGAACGCGATGGCGAATGCACGCCGGTTGCGCTCCTTGCGAACCACAAATCCGGCCCCCTCCAGCAGGTGCCGGTAGGTGGCGGTGGTTTCCACGAAGCTCGCCTCGGGCGTCGCGGCCCAGGGCAGGGGGAAGTTCAGCTCCGCCGAGATATCCTCGCGCATCACATCATAAATGCCGAACAGGCCTCCGGGTTTGAGCACGCGCCGCACCTGTTCGAACAGCCGTGATTTTTCCCTTATGTTCATGCCGGCATGCAGCATATAGGCGCCATCGAAGCTGCCCGATTCGAACGGCAGATCAAGCGCGCTGCCATGCAGATAGGCCACCTCGCTCTCCAGCCCCACATGCCGCGCCAGGGTTTTGGCGGCGCGGACATAGTCCTCGGTAATATCAATGCCGGTCACCCGGCATCTTTGCTCATGGGCGAAATAGCGCGACGCGCCGCCCAGCCCCGCGCCGATGTCGAGCAGGAGCATCCCCGGCTTGAACCCCAGCTCGGCGGCGAAGTCCACGGTCGCCTGTCGTCCGCCGATGTGGAATTCATCGATGGGCGAAAGATCGGCGGGGACGAGGTGGCTAAGGTTTTTTCCCGTGGCGGCCAGGGCGTCGAAAATGTCGCGCTCCAGTGATCCGTGCGCGTAGTGCCGCGCGACTGTTTGTTCGAGTGTCATGGTGCCGGCTCCCAATCCGAGTGAGAAGCGCGGCCAGCATACGTCCATGCTGGATTTCTGTAAAAGGGCAATTGCAGGTCCGGCGGCTTGACGCGGCGCGTGGAATCCTAAAAACATCAGCTCAACCGGGGTGCCTGCAATCCGCAGGCTGAGATCAAACCCGCTGAACCTGTCTGGGTAATGCCAGCGAAGGGAGTGCATATGAGACTACACCGCCGTACCCTGTTGTCCGCCGCCACCGCGAGCGCCGCTCTGGCCGGCCCGCTTGCCCGCGCCGCAATGCCGCAAAAATTCACGGTATTGCTGGATTGGTTCGTCAACCCAGACCATGGGCCGCTGTTCGCCGCCAAATACATTGGCGCCTATGCCCGCGCGGGGCTCGATGTGGCGCTGATCGCCCCCACCGACCCCGATCTGCCGCCGCGCCTGCTCGCCGCCGGCAAGGCGGATGTGGCGCTCAGCTACCAGACCCAGCTTTATCTGCTGGTGGACCAGGGCCTGCCCGTGCGCCGCATCGGCACGTTGATCGACAAGCCCCTGAACACGCTGACCGCGCTGGGCGGCCGGGGGATCACCACCCTGCACGACCTCAAGGGTAAAAAGATTGGCTATTCCATCGCCGGGGTGGAGGAGGTGCTGATCGGCACCATGCTGAAATCAGTTGGCCTGGCTTTGAGCGATGTCACGCTGGTCAACGTCAATTTCAACCTTGTCAGCGCGTTGCAGAGCCATGCGGTGGATGCCGTGATCGGCACCTACCGCACCTATGAGGATATTCAACTGGCCCAGGCCGGGCTGAACCCGGTGATCTTTCTGCCCGAGGATTATGGTGTGCCGCCCTCCGACGAGCTGATCATGCTCGCCAACCTGAAGGCGCTGGACAACCCGGCCCTGCCGAAATTCATCGCGGCGGTGAAGGAAGGCGCGGATTATCTGGCCCTGCACGGCGATGCGGTGCTGGCGCAGTTCCTTAAGGATAATCCGAGCCTGAACGACAGACTCGACATCGCCTCCTGGCATGCGCTGCCGGGCGCCTTCGCGGCTGACCCGGCGAAGCTCGATGCCGCGCGCTACACCCGCTACCGCGATTTCATGTTCGCCGCCGGACTCATCAAAAAATCCCTGCCGCTGGATACCTACGCGGTGGAGATCAAGGCCTAAGGTGGAGACACCTCCCGGGATTTTGGTGCGGGATCTGTCGCTTCATTTTGGCGGCGTCACCGTTTTCGAGGGGTTGAGCTTCGAGATCGCCGCGCAAAAATTCACCGCGCTGCTGGGGCCGAGCGGGGTGGGCAAGACCACGCTGCTGCGCATCATCGCCGGGCTGGAAGCGCCCGCCACAGGCGGCGTTGCGGCAACTGACCGTGCACCGCTCGCCGGGCGGATCGCCTATATGGCGCAGCAGGATTTTTTGCTGCCCTGGGCCAGCGCGCTGCGTAACGTGATGCTTGGCGCCACCTTGCGGGGCGCCAGGCCGGAGCCTGAGCGGGCCTTGCATCTGCTGGAGCGGGTGGGGCTGGGCGCGCAGGCGCATGCGCTGCCGCAGACCCTCTCGGGCGGCATGCGTCAGCGCGTGGCGCTGGCCCGCACGCTTTATGAGGACCGGCCGATTGTGCTGATGGACGAGCCGTTCTCCGCGCTGGACAGCATCACCCGGCTCAAAATCCAAAACCTGGCGGCGGAACTTCTGGCCGGGCGCACAGTGCTGCTGATCACGCATGACCCGCTGGAGGCCTGCCGTCTTGGCCATGCGCTGTTTGTGCTCTCCGGCGCCCCGGCGCGGCTGAGTGAGCCGCTGCACGTGCCCGGCCCGCCACCGCGCGCGGCCGATGATATTGCCCTGCTGCAGACCCAGGGCGCGCTGATGCGCACCCTCACCGAAGCAGCCGCGCCATGAGGGGCGCTCGCCCAGCCACCACCTTCCTGGTGTTCCTCGCCCTATGGTGGCTGGCGGCCCGCTATTCTTCCGTGCCGCCCTTCATGCTGCCGCCGCCTGGTGATGTTGCCGTGGCGTTGTGGACGCAGCGTGGCCTGTTGCTGGCCAATACGCTGGTCACGCTGGCGGAAATCCTGCTCGGCCTGCTCTGCGGCACGCTGCTGGGCGGTATCGCGGCGCTGGGAATCGTATTCTCCCCCGTGTTGCAGCGCTGGCTGATGCCGGTTCTGGTGGTCAGCCAGGCAATCCCCGTGTTCGCGCTGGCGCCGTTGATGGTGCTGTGGTTTGGCTTTGGCATGGTGGCGAAGATCATCATGGCGATGCTGGTGATCTTTTTCCCCGTGACCGCCAATTTTGCTGACGGCCTGCGCCGCACGCCGCCCGGCTGGCTGGATCTGGCGCGCACGATGAATGCCAGCCCCTACGCGATGCTGCGCCACATCCGCCTGCCGGCCGCGCTGCCGGCCTTTGCCTCCGGCCTGCGCGTGGCCACCGCCATCGCCCCCATCGGCGCGATCATCGGTGAGTGGGCCGGGGCCTCCTCGGGCCTGGGCTACATCATGCTCAACGCCAACGCGCGCATCCAGACAGCACTGATGTTCGCGGCATTGTTTATCCTGGCGGCCCTCACCGTCGCGCTTTATGTGCTGGTGGACCGCCTGTTGCGCCGCCTGCTTTATTGGGCGCCCGATACCACCGGCGGCTGAGCCGCGGCGCCGGAGCCATCCCCCGGCGCCTGCGGCGTGGGGGCTGGCGGGTTTTCCAGCGCATCCCAGTCAATCGGCGGCAGGTCCGATACTTTTTCGCCGTTAATAGCCACAGTACCCGCGCCATAAACCACATGCATGCCCAACGTCTGCCCACCGCTATCGCTGCTGGAGAGATAAGGTGAGAGCTGCGCCTGGATCGCGCTGATCCTGTCCTGCGTCTGTGGATACGCGCCGGTTATGGCGGCGGAGAATGCGTCTAGATGGTCCGCGGTGACATCCGCCGTGCCCGAGGGCTGCGCCTTGGCGTCAAATTTCACATTGCCGCTCGCATTCAGCGTGCTCGGCCCAGCCACCAGCTTCAGGCTGGCGCTGGCATTCCCACCCCCGGCCGCCCAGGCACGCGCCGCCTGCAGCATGATTTTGCCGCGATCCGCCCTGTTCGCCGCCGGCAGGGCGTTGAATTGTTCGACCAGCGCGTCCCAATTGGCGGGAACCGGGCCGGAGAGGTTCATGCTGACCGCCAGCTCCGTGACACTGCCGCCAAAGGGCACCGAGCCCAGGCGGGTGAGCAAGGGCGAGAGCGAGATGCCTTTAAAATCATCGGTCCAGTTTAAGGCCGAGCCGGAGGCACCGGCCGCGCGGTTGATGGTGGCATGGGAGTTGATGCTGTCGATATGCAGCAGCAGCAGGCTGCCGCCGCTGGCCAGAAGATTGATGTTGCTGGCTGAAAAATCGGAGGCCTTGAACGGGTCGATTTCTTTGTTCGCCAGTGCGTCGAGGTCGATCTGCTGGGTCAGGGCGATGTTGCCGAACGTGGCGGCGACGCTGGCGCGCGGCGTGTTGATGGTGATCTGCCCCGGCAGGTTGTAATGCAATATCTGCGGGTCAGCCGCGTCGATCTCCATGCCGAAACTTGGCAAAGTGACGGAGACGGGCGGCCGGGCCGGGTTCGGCTGCACGGTAATCTGCATATTGGTCAGCGTCACGCTGGCCGCCAGCGGTGAATAACCCCGGTTCATGCGGCCATAGCTCACGGTAATGTTGCCCTGGTTCTGCATGCGCGCGGCCCAGTTGGCGAAGCCGTCCTGCATCTGGCTCTCCGTCCACCACCAAAGCCCGAGCCAGACGGCCGCCAGGACCACCACGGCCATGCCCAAAACTCTGCCGATGAACCGCATGGTAAAAACTCCGTTCGGGCTATATTTATGCGGCCATACTGCCCCACCCTTGACCATTGGCCAAGCGTTGGGGCTTTTGCAGGGTCATGAAGATTTTCAAAGACTGGCGGGGCCTGCCCGCCTCCGCAAAAGGGGCCTGTGTGGCCCTGGGTAATTTTGACGGCGTGCATCTGGGCCATGTCACGGTGCTGCGCGCCGCCCATGCGGCCAGACCCGGCGCGCCGCTGGCGGTGCTAACCTTCGAGCCGCATCCGCGCGAGTTTTTCCGCCCGCAGGACCCGCCGTTCCGCCTCACATTGTCGAGCGAGCGTGCCAGTGCCCTGGCCGCGCTGGGTGTGGAGATGCTCTACGAGCTGCCATTCAACGCGGAATTCTCCCACCTCACCGCCGAGCAATTCTGCCAGGAGGTGCTGCATGAGGGGGTAGGGGCGCTGCATTTGGCCTGCGGCGGAGATTTTGCCTTCGGTCACCGGCGCGGCGGCGATGTGGCGCTGCTGGCCCGCCAGGCGGAGGTTTTTGGCATGGGCCTGAGCATCGTGCCCCCCGTGAGTGACACGCAGGGGCTGATCTCGTCCAGCCGCATCCGCCGCCTGCTGCAGGATGGCTACCCCGAGCGCGCCGCGCTGCTGCTCGGCCGCCCCTTTACGATTCGCGGCGAGGTGATGCATGGCGATGCGCGTGGCCGCACCATCGGCTTCCCCACCGCCAACATTCCGCTTGGCCGCCATCTGGAGCCCGCGCGCGGCGTATATGCCGTGACCGTGCGGCTGCCGGACGGGGCGGAGGTCAACGGGGTTGCCAATATCGGCCAGCGCCCCACCGTGGGCGGGTTGGAATCGCGGCTGGAGGTGCATTTGTTCGACTTCGCGGCCAACCTCTACGGCGAGGAGCTGAGTGTGGCGCTGCATCATTTTTTACGCGAGGAACAAAAATTCCCCAGCTTCGAGGTATTGAAGGCGCAAATCGCCCAGGATGCGCTGCAGGCCCTGGCCATGCTTGACAGGGATCAAAATCCGGCCAAACCCCTCACCCCATGACCGAAGCCCCCATGAGCGAAGCAAAGCCCGACTATAAAGCCACCGTATTTCTGCCACGCACGGAATTTCCGATGCGCGGGGAGCTGCCAACCCGCGAGCCGGAGATGCTGCGCCGCTGGGAGGAGATGCGCCTGTGGGAGAAACTGCGCGAAGCCGGGGAGGGGCGCGCACCGTTCATCCTGCATGACGGCCCTCCCTATGCCAACGGCAATCTGCACATCGGCCATGCGCTGAACAAGATTCACAAGGATGTCATCAACCGCGCGCAGCAGATGTCCGGGCGGGATGCCAACTACATCCCCGGGTGGGACTGCCACGGCCTGCCGATTGAATGGAAGGTCGAGGAGAAATACCGCGCCAAAAAGCTGGATAAGGACCAGGTGCCGGTGCTGGAATTCCGCCGCGAGTGCCGCGAATACGCGCAGCACTGGCTGGATGTGCAGGCGGCGGAGTTCAAGCGCCTCGGCGTCGCCGGGGACTGGGTGAACCGCTACGCCACCATGGATTTTAAGTCCGAGGCGTGCATCGCGGGCGAAATCGGCAAATTCCTGCTCAACGGCGCGCTCTATCGCGGCCTGCGCCCGGTGATGTGGAGCCCGGTGGAAAAAACCGCCCTGGCCGAGGCCGAGGTTGAGTATTATGACAAAAAAGATACCGCGATCTATGTCCGCTTCCCCATCGCGGACACGATCGCGCGCGGCGCCCCGGCCGAGGTGGCTGATCTGCTTGGCTGCGCCATCGTCATCTGGACCACGACGCCTTGGACCATTCCCGGTAACCGTGGCCTGGCGGTGGGGCATGAGCTTGATTATGTGCTGCTGCGGGTGGACGCTCTCGCCGACGGCAGCGCCGCCGTGGCGGGCGAAAAGTTCATCGTCTCCGAAGGCCTGCTGGAGGATTTCGCGGCAAAAACCGGCATCACCGCGCATAGCGTGCTGCGCAAGTTCCAGGGGCGCGATCTCGAAGGCCAATTGTTCAAACACCCGCTGCACAAGGCCGATGCGGGGTATGATTTCACCGTGCCGCTGATGCTGGGCGAGTTTGTGACCATGGAGGCGGGCACCGGCATCGTCCACATGGCCCCCGGCCACGGCGAGGACGATTTTTTCCTCTGCCGCGCGCATAACATCGCAGTGCCGGACACGGTGGCGGGTGACGGCACCTATTACCCCTCAGTGCCGTTGTTCGCGGGACTGCACGTTTACAAAGCGGCTGATCCCGTCTGCAACGCCTTGCAGGCGGCCGGGGCGCTGCTGCACCGGGCGGAGTTCATGCACTCCTACCCGCATAGCTGGCGCTCGAAGGCGCCGCTGATCTACCGCGCCACGCCGAACTGGTTCATCCGCATGGACGGCGAGGACAAGATCCGCGAAAAGGCGCTCGCCGCCATCGACACCACGCAGTTCGTGCCCGGGATCGGCCGCAACCGCATCCGCTCCATGGTGGAATCGCGCCCTGACTGGTGCATCTCGCGCCAGCGCGCCTGGGGCGTGCCGATTGCGATCTTCGTTGACAAGACCACGCACGAGCCTTTGCGCGATGCCGAGGTCATGGCCCGCATCGTGGAGATTTTCGCGGCCGAAAGCGCCGATGCCTGGTATGTCCGCCCGGCGCAGGATTTCCTGGGCGATAAGTACAAGGCCGAGGATTACGAGCAGGTGTTCGATGTCGTCGACGTCTGGTTCGAAGCCGGCTCCACCCACGCCTTCGTGCTGGAAGCGCGCGGCCTGCCCACCCCCGCTGACATCTATCTCGAAGGCTCGGACCAGCATCGCGGCTGGTTCCAGGCGTCGTTGCTGGAATCGGTGGGCACACGCGGCGTGGCGCCGTTCAAGGCGGTGGTGACCGATGGCTTCGTGCTCGACGAGCAGGGGCGCAAAATGTCCAAATCGCTCGGCAATGTCACCGCGCCGCAGGAGGTGAACGACAAATACGGCGCGGATATTCTGCGCCTGTGGGTGATGAACTCCGACACCTCCGAGGATCTGCGCATCGGCCCGGAAATCCTCAAGCAGCAGGCGGAGCTTTATCGCCGGTTGCGCAATTCGCTGCGCTGGATTCTGGGCTCGCTGGATGGTTTCACCGAGGCGGAAAAACTGCCGGAAGCAAAATTCCCGGCGCTGGAGAAGTTCCTGCTGCACCGGCTGTGGGAGTTGAACCAAAAAATCCAGGGTGCCGTGCGCGACCATGACTGGACCGGCGTATACCCCGCCATCCACCATTTCTGCGCCACCGACCTTTCGGCGTTCTATTTCGATATCCGCAAGGATTCGCTCTATTGCGACCACCCGGATTCCGAAAAACGCCGCGCCTGCCGCAGCTTTCTGGATATTCTGCACCGGTGCCTCACCGCCTGGCTGGCTCCGGCATTGCCCTTCACCGCGGAGGAGGCCTGGGTCACGCGCTTTGGCGCGGAGGCGTCGGTTCATACAACGCAGTTCCCGGATGTGCCGGATATCTGGCGCAACGACGCGCTGGCGGAAAAATGGCAGGATAAGATCCGCGCCGTGCGGGCCAATTTCACCAATGCGATCGAGCAGATGCGGCGCGAGAAGAAGGTGGGCTCGTCGCTGCAAATCGCATTGAGCATCCCCGAAAAATGGTCGTTCGGCCTGTCCGCCGAGGAATGGGCGGATGTCGTCATCGTGTCTCAGGTCGAACTCTCTTCTGAAACTCAAAAATCAGACGAGAGCATGGAACTTCCCGTGATCGCCCCCGGCGCCAAATGCGAGCGTTGCTGGAAGATTTTGCCGGAAGTCGGCCATAACGCCACTCACCCCACGCTGTGTATCCGCTGCTGCGAGGCCGTTGCGTGAACAAGCGCATCGCCGGATTGTTCCTCGCCGCCCTGGTGCTCACCGCTGACCAGGGCAGCAAATACTGGGTGCTGCATGGCGCGCATTTGACCGATGGCCATGTGCTCGTGCTGCTGCCGGTGCTCAACTTTGTGCTGGTCTGGAACCACGGAATCACCTTTGGCATGTTCGCGGGCGCGGGGGCTAAAGTGTTGCTGGCCACCGTTGCCAGCGTTGTCATTCTCAGCCTGCTTGTCTGGCTGTGGCGGAGCAAAAACTGGCTCACCAGCCTAGCCGCCGGCGCCATTGCCGGCGGGGCAGTCGGCAATGTAGCGGATCGCTTGCACTACGGCGCGGTGGTGGACTTCATCCAGGCGCATATCGGCGGCTGGTCCTGGTATGTGTTCAACGTGGGGGATGCCGCGATCGTCTGCGGGGTTGCCGCCTTGATGCTGGAAAGCTTGTTTCAACGCCCGCCAGTTGCCCCAAACGGCGCGCAGCGATAGGAAGACGCCATGAGAATCAAAATCCCCGCCGCTGCCTGCGCCGTTACCCTCGCTATCGTCCTCTCGGGCTGTAGCGACAATATGAAGAAGACGTTCGGGCTGGAAGCCAATCCGCCCGACGCCTTCCAGGTCGGCACGCAGGCGCCGCTCTCCTTGCCGCCCGAGCTTGGCGTATTGCCCCCGCCCAACCCCGGCGAACCGCGGCCCCAGCAGGTTAACGCGGCGCAGCAGGGCGCGGATGCGCTGGACACCGCCAACGCGTTGACCTCCGCCCCAACCACCCAAAGCCCTGGCGAACAGGCGCTGCTCGATCAGGCAGGCCCCGCCCCCAGCGGCGACATCCGCGCGCAGGTGAACCAGAATGCGCTGATCGCCAGCAAGCCGCCCGGTTTTGTCGCCAAGCTCACCGGCAGCGGCCCCGTGCCCGCGCCGACCGTGGATGCCGGGGCCGAGCAGCGCCGCTTGCAGGAGAACGAGGCCCTGGGCCAGCCAGCGACAACCGGCGCAACCCCGCAGGACTCAAACGTGAAGCCGGGCTTTTTTCAAAGCATCTGGAACGCGTTCTAAAACCCCGGCGTTCAGGCGGGCACGGCCTCATCTTCCCATAGCTGCGCAATGCTCTGCCGGGGTGTGATGAGGTGAAAATGCCCGCCATCCACCAACACGGCGGCGGCGCGCGGCCGGGCGTTGTAGCTGCTGCTCATCACCGCGCCGTAAGCTCCCGCATCCAATATCGCCACGCGCGCGCCCGGCGCCATCGGCGGCATCGGGCGGTCCTTGGCGAAGCAATCCGCGGTTTCGCACACCGGGCCGACGATATCAGCCGGCGAGACCGGATTTTGCAGCTGCGCCGCGCCCAGCGGTAAAATCCCGTGCCAGGCTTCGTAAAGCGCGGGGCGCATCAGATCGTTCATCGCCGCGTCCAGCACGATGAAGCGTTTGTCCCCGGCCTGTTTTTCCAGGATCACGCTGCTCAGCAGCATCCCCGCCGGGCCTACCAGATAACGCCCCGGCTCCAGCAACAGCCGCACGCCAAGCGCGCCCACCTCGCGCCGCACGGTGGCGGCAAAGGCGGCCAGCGGCATGCCGGGCTCATCGCCATAACCGATCCCCAGGCCGCCGCCGAGGTCGAGCACGGAGACCGCAAGCCCGGCCGTGCGCAATGCGCGCACCATGGCGGCGGCCTTGGCGTAGGCTTCGGCATAAGGGGCGGGTGAGAGGATCTGGCTGCCAATGTGCAGCGCGATGCCCACCGGCTCCACCCCCGGCAGGCTTGCCGCCCGCGCGTACAGGGCGGGAATATCCTGCGCGGCGATGCCGAATTTATTGCCGGCGAGGCCGGTGGTTATCTTCTCATGCGTGCCAGCGTCCACATCCGGGTTCATGCGCAGCACCACTTTCGCGGTGCAGCCCATCCGCCCGGCGATGGCCGAGATCATCTCCAGCTCCTCGGCGCTCTCAACGTTGATCTGCCCGATCCCGGCGCCCAACGCCTCAGCCAGTTCAACGGGCGCCTTGCCGACACCTGAATATACCACATCGGCCGCGGCGATTCCGGCGCGCTGGGTGCGCAGAAACTCGCCCAGGCTGACAACATCGGCCCCCGCGCCGAGGTGCCGGAAAATGTTGAGCACGGCCAGATGGTCGTTGGCCTTCACCGCGTAATGCACATGCACGTTCAGCTTTTGCGCCTCCAGCGCCGTGGTCAGAGCGGCGTAGCGCGCGCGTATGCTCCCCGCGCCGTAGACCCATACCGGTGTACCATGCGCATCCGCGATGGCGTTCAGCGGCACACCCTCAAAACACAGCCCGTCGCGCGCGTGCATCGAAAGTGCCGGGCGGGCGGCCAGAAGCTCCGGCAGACCCGCCGCTTGCGTTGCATCGGCCATGGTTATTGCGCCGGGTAGACGTGCGGGTAGGTCACGGCCGCGGCCGGGCCGGGCGGGGATGGTTCGCCCCGCCGCCCGCAAGCGGTGAGCGCCAGACAAAGCATCAAAGCCACGGTGATTCGTTTCATGAAAGTTGTTCCAGCCATTTTGCCGCCTGCGCGCTCACATTCGCGGGCGCCGTTCCACCATAACTCACGCGCGAGGCCACTGAGGCCTCGACGGTCAGCACATCAAAAATCTCCGCCGTGATACGCGGTTCGGCTGAGCGCATCTCCTCGAGCGTGAGTTGCGCGATATCCACCCCCCTGGCTTCCGCCAGCCGCACGATCTGCCCGGTCACATGGTGGGCGTCGCGGAAGGGCATTTTCAGCACCCGCACCAGCCAGTCGGCGAGGTCGGTCGCGGTGGAGAAGCCCGAGCCCGCCAGATCGGCCATGCGCGCGGTGTCGGCCGTCAGGTCGCGCACCATCCCGGCGGTGGCGGCTAGGCAGAGCGAGATGGCCTCGCTCGCGTCGAACACCGGCTCCTTGTCCTCCTGCATGTCCTTCGCATAGGCCATCGGCAGGCCCTTCATCACGGTCAGCAGCCCGAGCAGATGGCCGAAAATGCGCCCGGTCTTGGCCCGTGTCAGCTCGGCGGCGTCTGGGTTGCGCTTCTGCGGCATGATCGAGGAGCCGGTGGTGAAGGCATCGGAGAGCGAGATCAGCCGGTAGGGCGAGGAGCACCAGATGATGATCTCCTCGGCGAAGCGCGAGAGGTGCATCGCCAAAATGGAGAGCGCGGAGAGATACTCCAGCGCGAAATCGCGGTCGGAGACCGAATCCAGCGAATTCGCGGTCGGCCGCGCGAAGCCCAGCGCCGCCGCGGTCGCGAAACGGTCAATCGGGAATGAGGTTCCCGCCAGCGCCGCCGCGCCCAGCGGGCATTCGTTGAGGCGGCGGCGGGTATCCTCAAGCCGCCCGGCGTCGCGCGCCAGCATCTCCACATAGGCCAGCAGATGGTGCCCGAAGGTGACCGGCTGCGCCGTTTGCAGATGCGTGAAGCCCGGCATCACGCTGCCCGCATGTTCCGCCGCGCGTGTGGCCATCGCCAGCATCAGATCCTTCACCTGCGCGCCCACATCATCAATTGCGCGGCGTACCCAGAGGCGGAAATCCGTCGCCACCTGGTCGTTACGGCTGCGCCCGGTGTGCAGGCGGCGCGCCGCTTCGCCGATGCGCTCGGTCAGCCGCACTTCCACGTTGGTGTGAATGTCCTCCAGCGTGTCCGAAAATTTAAATGTTCCGGCCCCGATCTCGGCGGCGATGTCCGCCAGCCCGGCATCAATGGCGGCAACATCCTCGGGGGTCAGAATTTTTTGCGCGCCCAGCATGGCCGCATGCGCGCGGCTGCCGGCAATGTCCTCGGCCCATAAACGGGAGTCAAACCCGATGGATACATTAATCGCTTGCATCACGGCCGCGGGTCCGGCACCAAACCGGCCACCCCATTGCAGTTTCTTGGTCGCTGGAGTCTCGCTGTTGTCCGTCAAACCCGTTCGTCCATTGTTGATGTCCCGGCGATCCATCATCGCCGCCGCTGGTCTAGCCGCCGCGGCGGGCTGGGGCAAATTTTCCGCGGCCCAAATTGCGGAATCGGACCTGCCGGACGCCGCGGAGGTGATGACCCGGATGGCCCCCGTCATCGCGCCCCCGATGGTTTTCACCAGCGCCAAGGGCAAACGCCTAACGCTGGCGGATTACGCCGGGCACCCGCTGCTGGTGAACCTGTGGGCCACCTGGTGCGGCCCGTGCGTCGCGGAGCTGCCCAGTTTCGCCAGCCTGGCGCCCAGGCTCAAAGCCAGCGATGCGTTGATTTTGCCCATATCGATAGACCTGGAAGGCGCCGCCGCGGTGGCGCCGTTCTATACCAGCCACGGCATCACGGATCTGCCCATCCTGCTCGACCCGAACGGCGATAACATGAATGTGCTCAACACTGACGGCATTCCTGTCACCATCGTCATCAACGCCGCAGGCCAGATGGTGGCGCGGCTTGATGGTGCCGCGAACTGGAACACCGGCGCGGTGGTGGAATTCATGCACGGCCTGCGGGGCAAGCCCCCAGCCGCGAAGAAAATTTTCGTCCCCGCATAGGCGCGCAAACAAAAACGGCGCGCCCTGAGGCACGCCGTTCATGAACCGTGTTTCGAGGCGGATTAAGCGTTCGCGATGGGTGCCGCGGCGGCGGCCTGGGCGCGGCGCGACTGCCACAGCCCGACGAAGTCGATCGGCCCGAGCAGCACCGGGGGGAAGCTGCCGTCACGGGTGACATCGGCCAGGATATTGCGGGCGAAGGGGAACAGCAGGCGCGGGCATTCCACCAGCAGAACCGGCTCCTGCTGGTTCTCCGGGATCTCATGCAGCGTGAACACGCCGGCATACACGAGGTCGGCAATGAACACGACCACCGGCTTCTCCTCGGTGGCGCCGTTGGTAACCGGCGGAATGGTGCCCTCGGCGCGGATTGCCAGCGCAACCTCGAACACGCTCTGGTCTTCCTGAATGCGTTTGACCTGAACATCGAGGGTGATGTTCACGGCCGGTGCCGCGCGCAGCTGGGTGTAAATCGCCGGGGCGTTCGGCACCTCGAAGGACAGATCCTTCGTGTACTGGATATTAAGGGCGAGAGGCGGCTGCGGCTGGGCCGGGGGAGCGGTTTCTGACATGCGTAAAGTTTCCTGTTATTAGTACGCGCCCGCCTAGCACAGCGGCAACGCCATGATAAGAGAGGGTTATGAGCGCACGTATTTTTATCGACGGACAAGCCGGCACCACAGGTCTGGGCATCGCGCAACGCCTGCGCGGCATGCCCGGCATTGAGCTGATTACCTTGGAGGAGGCCCACCGCAAGGAGCCGAAGGCCCGCGCCGAGGCCATGGCCAGCGCGGACGTCACCGTGCTGTGCCTGCCCGATGACGCGGCGCGCGAGGCTGTGGAACTGGCGCCGCCCGGCGCGCGAATCCTGGACGCCAGCACCGCCCACCGGATCGCCCCTGGCTGGGTATACGGCTTTGCGGAGCTGGATGCCGCCCAACCCGGCAAAATCGCCGCCGCCACCCGTGTTGCCAACCCCGGCTGCTACGCCACCGGCGCCATCGCGCTGCTGCACCCGCTCATCCAGGCGGGGATGCTGCCGCACGGCCAGCACCTCAGCATCAACGCCGTCTCCGGTTATTCAGGCGGCGGCAAGGTGATGATCGCCTCGCACGAGGCCACTAACGGCCCCGCGTTCGAGCTTTACGGCCTGGGTCTCGCGCATAAACACATCCCAGAGATCATGGTGCTCTCCGGCCTCTCCCGCCGCCCGCTGTTTGTTCCCTCGGTCGGGCATTTCGCGCAGGGCATGCTGGTGTGTATCCCCCTCTTTCTGGACCAGCTTCCAGGCAGCCCCACCCCGTATGAAATCTCTGAGGCCTACCGCGAGCATTACGACCATGCGCCCGATATCATCACCCACCCCGGAATTTACGGCGGAACGCTGGAACCCGACGCCCTGAACGATACCAACCAGCTCGAAATCTTCGTCTGCGCCAACGGCGCCTTTGACCATGCCGTGCTCATCGCCCGGCTCGACAACCTCGGCAAAGGCGCCTCCGGTGCCGCCGTGCAGAACCTCAAACTCATGCTCGGAGATATCTGATGCCCGACTCCCACATCGCCGCCAAACCCTCCGGGCTGCTCTACGCCCTTAACGGCGCCGCCCCCACGATCCACCCCACGGCCTGGATCGCCCCCACCGCCGTGCTGATCGGCGACGTGCGCGTCGGCCCCGGCGCCAATATCTGGTTCAACTGTGTGCTCCGGGCTGACACCAACCCCATCATCGTCGGCGCCCGCAGCAACATCCAGGACGGCACGGTCATCCATGTCGACCACGGCGAATTCTTCACCGATATCGGTGAGGACGTGACCATCGGCCACAGCGCCATCATCCATGCCTGCAAGTTGCGCCACCGCGCCTTCATCGGCATGGGCGCCACCGTGCTCGACGGCGCGGTGGTCGAGGAGGCCGGCCTCCTGGGTGCGCGCGGCCTGCTCGGCCCCGGCAAACGCATCGGCCCCCAGGAACTCTGGATCGGCAGCCCCGCCAAACTTTCGCGCGTGATGAGCGATGCCGAACGCGCCGGCTGGGACGAAACCGTGCCCCATTACCTGGGGCTTGCGGAGATGTTCCGGAGCGGGCTGACTGAAGCGGGCTAAACAAGGCCAGACGCCCTTGTTTTACTTAATCAACCATTGGCAACCTGCCCTGGCACTTCTACATTCCCGGTTATGACTGAAACAGATTTTGACCAGGCCTTGGTAACGGCGGCGTTTGCCTTGGGCGCGGAGGCAGGCTGGCGCAAGGTTTCCCCAGCGGCGGCGGCGTTGCGCGCGGGGCTTGATCTGGGCGAGGCGCGGGCGCGTTTTTCCGGGTGCGGCGATATTTTGCGCAAATTTGGCACCCTGGCGGATTGTTATGCGCTGCAGGGCGCGCTGACAGAGGGTTTGGTGCGCGACCGGTTATTTGATACGATGTTGCGCCGGTTCGATTTTTTGCAGATGCATCGCGGCGGTGTGGTGGCCCTGCTGAAGTTTCTGCCGCTTGCGCCGCCGCTGGCGGTCTGTCTGGCGCATGCCACGGTGGATTCCATGGGCTGGCTGCTGGAAGCAGCGGGGGTCTGCGCCACTGGTGCCCGTGGCGAGGTGCGCAAGCGCGGCCTCGCGCTGGTGTGGGGCTATGGCGTGCGGGCCTGGTTGCGCGATGACAGCCCGGATCTGGCCGCGACCATGGCGGCGGTGGACGAGGCGCTGACCAAGGCCGATGCCCTGGCGGCGCGGTTTTCTCCGCCGCCCAAGGTAGCGCCCGCCGTGGATTTGCCTTCCCCCGAGGCGCCATCTGAGGTAGCCTGAGGCAGGCCGGGGGTCCGGCCAACCGCCCACGTGAAAAGGATATGATCCATGGCCGAAAAACCGACTCCCAAAACCCCGGAATCCGCCTTCACCTTGCCTTCCGCGATGAAAGACCTTGATTTCACCAAGCTGTTCAAGGACATGAAGACACCCGCGATGCCCGATATGGAAGCCGTTCTGGCCGCGCATAAGCGTAATCTGGAGGCATTGTCGGAAGCTAACCGCGTCGCGCTGGAGGGGGCCCAGGCCGTCGCCCGCCGGCATATGGAAATCATGCAGTCCACCATGAGCGGCCTGACCGAGACCTTGAAGGATATCTCGGTGAGCGACGCCCCGGCGGCGCGTGCCGCCAAGCAGGCGGACATGCTCAAGCAGGCTTATGAAAACGCGGTTTCCAACACCCGTGAGCTGGGCGATCTGATCCAGAAGGCCAATTCCGAGGCGATGGAGAAGCTCAACCATCGCTTTTCCGAGGCGATGACCGAAATGAAGGCACTGTTCAAGAAGTAGGTTCGCCGCGGGGCGGCGCCCGCCGCCGCCCCTTCCATTGCCTGGCGCGCGGGCCATATACTGCGCCATGTCCGCCTTTTCCTCCACCGCTCCGGTCACTTTCATCCCTGAGAAGCCCTCGCCGCGCGCGCCGCTGAAGCCGCTGCGCGTGGTTTCCGAATTCGAGCCCAGCGGCGACCAGCCAGCCGCCATCGAGCAGTTGGTGGCGGGCATTGTGGAGGGCGAGCGCGACCAGGTTCTGCTTGGCGTCACCGGTTCGGGCAAAACCTTCACCATGGCCAAGGTGATCGAGCGCATCCAGCGCCCGACTTTGGTGCTGGCGCCCAACAAAACCCTGGCGGCGCAACTTTACGCGGAAATGAAGTCCTTCTTCCCCGACAATGCGGTGGAGTATTTCGTCTCGTATTACGATTATTACCAGCCGGAAGCCTACGTCCCCCGCTCGGACACCTATATCGAAAAAGACTCCGCCATCAACGAGACGATCGACCGCATGCGCCACGCCGCCACCCAGGCGCTGCTGGAACGCTCGGACGTGGTGATTGTTGCATCTGTTTCCTGCATCTACGGCATCGGCTCGGTCGAGACCTATTCCAAGATGGTGGTGCGGCTCGAGACCGGCGGCAGCATAGACCGCGATACACTGGCCAAGGCCCTGGTTGACCTGCAATACCGCCGCAACGATGTCGCCTTCGCCCGCGGCTCGTTCCGCCTGCGCGGCGAGGTGGTGGACATTTTTCCCAGCCAATACGAGGACCGCGCCTGGCGGGTCACGTTATTCGGCGACGAGATCGAGAAGATCTCGGAGTTCGACCCGCTGACCGGCGAGCAGACCGCGCTGCTGGAAACCATCAGCATCTACGCCAACAGCCACTACGTCACCCCGCGCCCCACACTCACCCAGGCCATCACCCGCATCAAGCGCGAGTTGAAGGACCGGCTGGATGAGTTCGTCGCGGACGGCAAACTGCTGGAAGCCGAACGCCTGCAACAGCGCACCACGTTTGACATTGAAATGATGGAAACCACCGGCGCCTGCAAGGGTATCGAGAACTACTCGCGCTACCTCTCCGGCCGCAACGCCGGCGAGCCGCCGCCGACCTTGTTCGAATATCTCCCTGACAATGCATTGCTGGTGGTCGATGAATCCCACGTCACCGTGCCGCAGATCGGCGGCATGTTCAAAGGCGATTTCTCGCGCAAATCCACCCTGGCCGATTACGGCTTCCGCCTGCCCAGCTGCATGGACAACCGCCCGCTCAAATTCGAGGAATGGGAAAAATTCCGCCCGCAGTCCGTCTTCGTCTCCGCCACGCCGGGGCCATGGGAGCTGGACCGCACGCAGGGCGTGTTCGCCGAACAGATTATCCGCCCCACCGGCCTGGTTGATCCGGTGACGGAAATCCGCCCTGTCGAGCATCAGGTCGATGATCTGCTCGGTGAATGCAAAAAAGTCGCGGCCCTGGGCGGGCGCGTGCTGGTCACCACCCTGACCAAGCGCATGGCCGAGGACCTCACCGAATACCTCACCGAACAGGGCGTGCGCGTGCGCTACCTGCACTCTGATATCGACACGCTGGAGCGCATCGAGATCATCCGCGACCTGCGGCTTGGCGCCTACGATGTTCTGGTTGGCATCAATCTGCTCCGCGAGGGGCTGGATATTCCCGAATGCATGCTGGTCGCCATTCTTGACGCCGACAAGGAAGGTTTTCTGCGCTCCGTCACCTCGCTGGTGCAGACCATCGGCCGCGCCGCGCGCAATGTGGATGGCCGCGTGATCCTCTACGCCGATGTGATGACCCGCAGCCTGAAACAGGCGCTGGACGAAACCGCCCGCCGCCGTACCAAGCAGACAGCCTGGAACGCCGCGCACGGCATCACCCCGCAGAGCATCCGCAAAAACATCGGCGAGGTCATCCACTCGGTGTTCGAGCAGGATTACGTCACCGTCTCGCCGCTTAAGGACTCCAGCCTCGATGAATTCGTCGGCAAAGACCTGGGTGCGACCATCGCCACGCTGGAGACCCGCATGCGTAAGGCCGCCGGCGATCTGGAGTTTGAGGAAGCCGCCCGCCTGCGCGACGAGATCAAGCGCCTGGAAGCCCTGGTCCTGGGCATCGCCCCGCCGCCGCCAACTCCCCGCCCGCAAAAAAACCGCGGTCCGGTGCCGATGGGGCCGGGCGGTGGCGGTTACGACCCGGCGCTGCGTAAGGGCAAGGGGCGCAAACGTGTTTGACGCCCCACGAGGACAAGTCATTATACGCCCATGAAACTTCCCCTCGCGCTCCTCTGCCTGCTCACCCCTGGTCTGGCCGATGCTGCCGGCCTCACGGGCCAGCACGCGCTCTACACCCTCAGCCTCTCCAAGGTCCGCACGCATGACATCACCGGCGCCACCGGGCAGCTGAGCTTCGATGTGGCGGACGGCTGCACCGGCTGGGCCACCACCCAGCACATGACCCTGCTGCTGCGCGGCGTGGATGGCACGCTGACCAAATCAGTCACCGATTATATCACCTGGGAGAGCAAGGACGGCAAAACCCTGACCTTCACCCTGCGTGAGAGCGATAATGACGGCAAGGAGCAGATCGACGATGCCGGAACCGCCACCCACACCGCGGCGGACGGCTCGGGCATCATCGCCTACACCACGCCTGCCAATACCACGCTGCGGATGCCGCCGGGCACGCTCTTCCCCATTGCCCATACCGAGGCGCTGCTGGCGGCCGGTGCGGCGGGGGAAAAATTCATCTCGCCCACCCTGTTCGACGGCACCACCGCTGACGGCGCCCAGGCCACCTTCGTCGCCATTCTGGGCCACCACGGCCCCATGCCCAACACCTACCCGGCGCTGGCCGCCCTCCCCAGCTCAGATGTCGACATCGCCTTCTACGAGCGCAAAAATGACGACGAAAACCCTGATTTCCGCAACCAGATGCGCTATTTCGACGATGGCGTGGCCGGCAACATGGCCCTGGACTTTGGCGATTTCGTCATGGCCGCCAAATTGACGCATCTGAGCATCCCGCCCTCGCCCTGCGGCGCAAAATAACCCTGGCTCTTATAATATAGGGCGCGCCATGCAGGTAACGGGCTTGCCAAACCGGCCGCGCTGCCGCAAAAGCCGGGCAGCGCGCGCTACTCGATGAGTGGCGCCGTACCCTTTTGTTTTTTCCTCGCCCGTGGAGGCTTTGATGGCTGATTTCGACCTTGGCAAGATCCGCAATATCGGGATCACCGCGCATATTGACGCGGGCAAAACCACCACAACCGAGCGGATTTTGCACTACACCGGCGTGTCGCACAAAATCGGTGAAGTCCATGATGGCAACACCACGACCGATTACATGGACCAGGAGCGTGAGCGCGGCATCACCATCACCTCCGCCGCCGTGACCTGCGAGTGGAAAGACCACCGCATCAACATCATCGACACCCCCGGCCATATTGACTTCAACATTGAAGTCAACCGTTCGCTGCGCGTGCTCGACGGCGCCATTTTCATCATCGAGGGCGTGGCCGGCGTGCAGCCGCAGTCCGAGACCAACTGGCGCCTGGCTGACCGTTACAACGTGCCGCGCATCATCTTCATCAACAAGCTGGACCGCACCGGCGCCGATTTCTTCCGCGCCTTCAACACGTTGAAGGAAAAGCTGGACATTATCGCGCTACCCCTACAGCTTCCCATCGGCATTGAGGACGGGTTCCTTGGCGTTGTCGATCTGGTCGAGATGAAAGCCATTATCTGGGAAGGCGGCGATCTGGGCGCGAAATTCCATGACGAGCCGATCCCCGAGAACCTCAAGGCGCAGGCTGACGAATACCGCCAGCTCCTGCTCGACACCGCCCTCTCGGTCGATACCGCGGCGATGGAAGAGTATTTCGACAAGGGCGATGTCTCCATCGAGACCCTGAAGCGCTGCATCAAGGCCGGCACCATCACCGGCGCCTTCCGCCCCGTGCTGTGCGGCACCGCCTTCAAGAACAAGGGCGTGCAGCCCCTGCTCGACGCAGTGCTTGACTACCTGCCGAGCCCGGTTGACGTGCCCGGCATCCGCGTTGCCCCCGAAGAGGGCCAGGAAGACGACCCCAACGCGCGCCGCATCAAGGCCGACCCCAGCGCCCCGTTCGCCGGCCTCGCGTTCAAGATCATCAACGACAAATACGGTACGCTCACCTTCGTGCGCGTCTATGCCGGCACGTTGAAATCCTCCGACACGGTGATGAACACCACCAAGGGCCACCGCGAGCGTATCGGCCGCATGTTCCAGATGCACGCCGACAAGCGCGCGGAAATCAAGGAAGTGCACGCCGGTGACATCGCCGCCTTCGTCGGCCTGAAAGACACCGGCACCGGTGACACCCTGGCCGCCGCCGAGGACCCGGTGGTGCTGGAGCGCATGGCGTTCCCGGTTCCGGTTATCGACATTTCCGTCGAGCCGAAGACCAAGGAAGGCGTCGAGAAAATGACCCTCGGCCTGCAGAAGCTGGCGGGTGAAGACCCGAGCCTGCGCCTGAAGACCGACCAGGAAACCGGCCAGACCATCCTCTCCGGTATGGGCGAACTGCATCTGGAAATCATCATTGACCGCCTGCGCCGCGAATACGGCGTGGACGCGAACATCGGCGCGCCGCAGGTGGCCTACCGTGAGACGATCTCCAAGGCGCACACCGAAACCTACACCCACAAGAAGCAGTCGGGTGGTTCAGGCCAGTACGCCGAAGTGAAGATCATCTTCGAGCCGCTGGAGCGTAACGAAGGCGTGGTCTTCGAGAACAAGGTCGTTGGCGGCACCGTGCCGAAGGAATACATCCCGGCCGTCGAAAAAGGCATTCGCAACCAGGCCGACACCGGCGTGCTCGCGGGCTTCCCCACGGTTGACTTCAAATACACGCTGATCGACGGCAAGTACCATGACGTCGACTCGTCGGCTCTCGCCTTCGAAATCGCCGCCAAGGCCTGCTTCCGCGAAGGTATGAAAAAGGCCAGCCCGATCATCCTCGAGCCGATCATGGACGTCGAAATCACCACCCCGCAGGACCATGTGGGCGACGTGGTGGGCGACTTGAACCGCCGCCGCGGCATGATCCAGAACCAGGAGTCCTCGGGCTCCACCATCATCGTGCGCGCGCATGTGCCGTTGAAGGAAATGTTCGGCTACATCTCGCACCTGCGCTCCATGACCAAGGGCCGCGCGTCCTTCACCATGCAGTTCCATCACTACGACCCCGTGCCGCGCAATATCGCGGACGAGATCATGGCGAAGAGCGCGTAAGCGCGAGCTTCCGAGACTGAAAACGGCGCCTTCGGGCGCCGTTTTTTATTTGGGTAAATCCGCCGCCCGCCACAAATATAGCGCGGCTGTTGAGCGATACGGCGCCCAAACCTCACCAAGCCGCGCCAACTCCTTCGGCTTTGGCTGCGCAGCCAGCCCATGCAGGCGCCTAAAACCCTCGCGCACGCCAAAATCATCCACCGGCAAAACATCCGGCCGGCGCAGCGTGAAAATCAGCAGCATTTCAACAGTCCATTGCCCCACGCCCCGAATCGCCGTGAGCCGTTCGATCAGCTCGGAATCGGTCAGGCGCAGCGCGCGGGCACGCGAGGGGATGGTGCCGCCGGCGGCCTTGGCGGCAATGTCGCGCAGCGCCGCCATTTTGCTCGCGGAGAATCCGCAGCCGCGCAGGGCTTCCTCGGGCAGGGCCAGCATGGCCGCGGGGGAGGGCAGGGCGCCATCGCTTAACGCCTTCAATCGCCCGAGAATGGCGGCGGCGGCGCGGGCGTGGAGCTGCTGGTGCGCCACGGCGGACAGCAGGGCAGGGTAGGGTTCGGTGAATTCCGGCGGGGTACGTTTAATCTGCCCGATGCGGGCAATATGCGCCCCCAGCACCGGGTCGGCAGCCGTCAGGTGGGCGATGGCTTTCCTCATCGCCCACCCAAACCTTACTCGGCCGCGACTCGCGCCGCCTTTTTCGCGTCGATCTCGGCCATTTTCGTCTCCACATGCTTGGAGAACACGAACTCAGCCTTGCGCGCCTTGTCCAGCGGAATGTCCTGCGCCATCGCGCCGTCCAGTTTCATGCCCTTGATCGCCAGCGCCGCCAGCTTCCAGGGTTTTTTCACCGAATCCATCACCGCGGTGGCCTCGAAGCCGGAATGCACCATGCAATCGGAGCATTTTTCGTAATTGCCGACGCCGTATTTATCCCAGTCGGTGCTGTCCATCAGCTCCTTGTAGGTCTTGGCATAGCCTTCGCCCAGCAAATAGCAGGGGCGCTGCCAGCCGAACACGTTGCGCGTCGGGTTGCCCCAGGGGGTGCAGGCATAGCTCTGGTTTCCGGCCAAAAAGTCCAGAAACAGCGGGCTCTGGGTGAATTTCCATTTTTTGCCGCGCTTCTTGCTCTCGACGCCGCGCTTGAAGATGGCCCGGAACAGCTCCTTGGTGCGGGTGCGGTTGAGGAAGTGCTCCTGGTCCGGCGCGCGCTCATAGGCATAGCCCGGCGAGGTCATCACGCCCTCAATGTCCATATCCGCCACGGTATCGAGGAACGCGGCAACCCGGTCCGGGTCAGCGCCCTCGAACAGCGTGCAGTTGATGCTGGTGCGGAACCCCTTGGCCTTGGAGAGCTGGATCGCCTCAACCGCGCGCTCATAAACACCGTCCTGGTCCACGGATTTGTCATGCATCTGCTTGTCGCCATCCAGATGAATGTCCCAGCAGAAGTTTTTGTGCGGCTTGTACTGGTCGATCTTCTTCTCCAGCAACAGCGCATTGGTGCAGAGAATCACGTATTTGCCCATCTTCAGATAGGCCTCCACGATCTGCGGCATCTCCTTGTGCAGCAGCGGCTCGCCGCCGGCGATGGCGATAATCGGCGCCGGACACTCGCGCGCCGCCTCAATGGCATCCGCCACCGAAATCCGCTGGTTGAGAATATCCGCCGGATAATCGATCTTCCCGCACCCGGCGCACGCCAGGTTGCAGCGGAACAGCGGCTCCAGCATCAGCACCATCGGGTAGCGTTTCACGCCGGTGATATGCTGCTTCACCACATAGGCGCCAACTTTAAGGGCCTGACTTAAGGGGACCATGTTTTGCTGTCCTTAGACTTCGGCCACTTCGGCCGGTAATTTGAATTTCACATCTTCCGGCGTACCCGCCAGCAGCTCAATCTCCAACTGGCCAAACTGGCGCAACCCCTCGAGCACGCCCTGCACCAGCACCTCCGGCGCCGAGGCGCCAGCGGTTAGGCCGACTCTGCGGATCCCTTCGAACCACGCCGCCTGCAGATGCGAAGCATCGTCGATGAGATAGCTCGGCCGCCCCAATTCCGCGCCGATCTCCTGCAGGCGCTTGGAGTTGGAGGAATTTTTGCTGCCCACCACGAGGATCAGGTCAACCAGCTCCGCCAGATGATGCACCGCCTCCTGGCGGTTCTGAGTGGCATAACAGATATCGCGCACATCCGGCCCCACAATGGCGGGGAAGCGTGCCTTCAAAGCCGCGATGATCCCGCGTGTATCATCCACCGAGAGGGTGGTCTGGGTGATGTACGATAGTTTTTCGGGGGTTTGCACCTGCAGCGCGGCGGCATCGTCCACGGTCTGCACCAGATACACGGTGCCGTCGATCTGGCCGATCGTACCCTCAACCTCGGCGTGTCCCGCGTGGCCGATCAACACAATCTCGCGGCCCTGCCCGGCGTAGCGGCGGCCCTCGGCATGCACCTTGGCGACCAGCGGGCAGGTGGCGTCAATCACCGGCAACGCACGGGTTTTGGCCGCATTTTCCACCTTCCGGGCCACGCCGTGGGCGGAGAACACGGTCATGGCGCCCTCGGGCACCTCGTCCAGCTCATCCACGAACACGGCGCCGCGCGCCCGCAGATCCTCGACCACATGGCGGTTATGCACAATTTCATGGCGCACATAGATCGGCGGGCCGAATTTTATCAGCGCGCGTTCCACGATGTCGATCGCGCGCTCCACCCCGGCGCAGAAGCCGCGGGGCTGCGCCAGTATCACACGCATCGATTTGGGGGAGTTTAAGCCGTCCATCTTAAGAATCCTGTTGCCGGTCTGTCACGCTGTTCATCTTTCTGATAGGTGCATTAGGTCATTGCCTGCCAATTCCGCAAGCAGCAGTGTAAGGAGATCATTCATACCTGCTCTTCCGCCGGTCAACAAATCTGGGCTGCGGGGGGTTAAGGGGCGCTGGCAATTCGGTTGCGTGTCCCTTATGTGGCAGTAAATGAACGGTGAACCGGGTGCTGTGCTTCTGCTGACACAGGTTTTGGTTATTTGGTTTGAGTGAAGGATAAAGAGGATAATGCGGATGACACTGGCGCGGCGTACCGGAGGATTGATCTGATGCCGCCGCGCACACCGCTTCTGGACCGGGTGAAAATCCCCTCCGACATGCGCAACCTTTCCGCCGAGCAGCTCAAACAGCTGGCCGATGAGCTGCGCGCCGAGACCATCGACACGGTTTCCGTCACCGGCGGGCATTTGGGCTCTTCGCTCGGCGTGGTGGAACTCACCGTCGCCATCCACGCGGTGTTCGAGACCCCGCGGGACCGCCTGATCTGGGATGTCGGCCACCAGACCTACCCGCATAAAATCCTCACCGGCCGGCGCGACCGTATCCGCACCCTGCGCCAGCCGGGCGGGCTTTCCGGCTTCACCCGCCGCTCCGAGAGCGAATACGATCCCTTCGGGGCCGCCCATTCCTCGACCTCCATCTCCGCCGGGCTTGGCATGGCCGTGGCGCGTGACCTGAAAAACGAAGCCGACCCGCGCAACGTCATCGCCGTCATCGGCGACGGCTCGATGAGTGCCGGCATGGCCTATGAGGCGATGAACAACGCCGGGGCCATGAAATCGCGCCTCATCGTCATCCTCAACGACAACGACATGTCGATCGCCCCGCCGGTCGGCGCCATGAGCGCGTATCTCTCCAAGCTGATTTCTTCCCGTAGTTTCATGAGCTTGCGCGACTTTGCCGCGAAAATGGCGAAGCATTTCCCCCGCACGCTGGAGCGTACCGCCCGCCGCGCCGAGGAATACGCCCGCGGCATCCTCACTGGCGGCACCTTGTTCGAGGAGCTGGGCTTCTATTACGTCGGCCCGGTGGACGGCCATAACCTTGACCATCTGCTTCCCGTGCTGCGCAACATCCGCGATTCAGACAGCCACGAGCCGGTGCTGCTGCATGTCGTCACGAAAAAGGGCAAGGGCTACGCCCCGGCCGAGGCGGCGGCGGACAAATACCACGGTGTCTCCAAGTTCAACGTCGTCACCGGCGAGCAGAGCAAGGCCCCTCCCGGCCCGCCGAGCTACACCAACGTGTTCGCCAAGGCGCTGATCGCCGAGGCCGAGGTCAACCCCAACATCGTCGCCATCACCGCCGCCATGCCCCCCGGCACCGGGCTGGACAAGTTCGAGGCCAAATTCCCCGGCCGCATGTTCGATGTCGGCATCGCCGAGCAGCACGCCGTCACCTTCGCCGCCGGCATGGCGACCGAGGGCATGGCGCCCTTCTGCGCGATCTATTCCACCTTCCTGCAGCGCGGCTACGACCAGCTGGTGCATGACGTGGTGCTGCAATCACTCCCGGTGCGCTTCGCGATGGACCGCGCCGGCATGGTCGGTGCCGATGGCGCGACCCATGCGGGTGTTTATGATCTCTGCTTCCTCGGGCCGATGCCGCGCATGATCATCATGGCGCCCTCTGATGAAGCCGAGCTGATGCACGCCGTCGCCACCGCCGCCGCGATCGACGATCGCCCCTCCGCCTTCCGCTATCCGCGCGGCGAGGGGCTCGGCGTCGCCCTGCCCGCGCGCGGCACGCCTTGGGAGATCGGCAAGGGCCGGATTGTGCGCGAGGGCGGCAAGGTCGCCATCCTCGCCCTTGGTCCACGCCTGGCCGACGCCCTGCGCGCCGCCGATGAGCTGACCGCGCGCGGTTTCCCCACCACGGTCGCCGATGCCCGCTTCATGAAGCCGCTGGATACCGATCTGGTGAACCAGCTCGCCCGCCACCATGAGGTGCTCATCACCATTGAGGACGGCGCCGCCGGTGGCTTCAGCGCCGCCGTCGGGCATCACCTCGCCTGGAACGGCGTGTTCGACTCGGGGCTGAAATTCCGCCCGATGACGCTGCCCGACCGGTTGATCGACCACAACACCCCGGCGGCGCAGCTGATCGACGCGGGGCTGACCACGGCGGATATCGTGGCGCACGCAATTGCGGCGCTTGGTGCGGATGCACACCACGATCTGGTCGCAATTCCGGCACAGTGAACAGCGATAACAGCCCGATGAAACATTTTTTTCGTACCGCCGGGCTGGTTTTCGCGCTTGGCGTCCCGCTGGCCGCGATGGCCGCCGCTCCGGCCGCGACCCCGGAATCCGCGCCGGTGAGCGCCTTGGACGCCGGGTTGCTGGCTACCATGAAGGCGGGCAGCGCCGGGCAGAGTTTCGCCGCCCGCTATGCGGCGCTGGACCCGGTGGTGAAGCAGACCTACAACCTGCCCCTGGTCACGCAAAATTCCGTTGGCTTCTCCTGGGCCACCCTGCCGGCGGCGCAACAGAAGCAGCTGGCGGCGCTGTTTGAGCAATTCACCGTGGCCAGCTACGTCAGCCAGTTCAAGGGCGAGGGCGCCAAGTTCGTTCTGCTGCCCACTGAAAAATCCCTGGGCGCGAACAAGATCGTGGAAACCCAGATCGTTCCCGCCGACGGCACCGCGCCGACCGAGATTGATTATGTCGTTGCCCAAGGCCCTTCCGGCTGGCAGATCACCGATGTGCTGCTCAACGGCACCATCAGCCAGGTCGCCGTGCATGCCTCAGACTTCAGCGCGCTGGTGAGCGGCGGCGACGCCTCGAAGCTGATCGCGGCGCTGCAGGGCAAGATCACCACGCTCTCCGGTGGCGCGCTCACCCCCAGCGGCCCATAATTTGCACATTCTTGCCGGGATTGCCGGGCTCTGCGCGCTCATCGGCGTGGCGCAGCTGCTCATCGGCACGGAGTTGATCCGCCGCTTCCGCGCAGCCCCGGCGCCGGTGCCCGCGGCCTATCCGCCCGTCTCCATCCTCAAGCCGCTCTGCGGGGTCGAACCGCTGACAGAGCTGGCGCTGGAGTCCTTCTTTCTCATCGAATATCCCCAGTTCCAGCTGGTGTTCGGCGTGCAAAATCCGGCTGACCCGGTGCTGCAGATCGTGCAGATACTCTGCGCCCGTTACCCCGCGCGCGATGTCGCCGTGGTGGTGGATGACACCCTGCACGGCTCCAACCGCAAGGTTTCCAACCTCATCAACATGTACCCCGAAGCCAGGTACGAGACGCTGGTGATGTCGGATGCCGATATCCATGTGCCGCCCTATTTTCTCAACCGCGTGGTCGCGGCGATGGCTGAGCCGGGCGTGGGGCTGGTGACAACCCTCTACACCGGCCTGCCGGGCACGCCGCATCTGGCGACGCTGATGGGCGCCAATCAGATCAACTATACCTTTCTTCCGGGCGCCCTGCTGGCCCGCAAGCTCGGCCGTCAGGATTGCCTGGGCGTGACCATGGCGCTCACCAAAACCGTGCTGGCGCAGGTTGGCGGGCTGGCCGCGGTGGCCGATAATCTGGCCGATGACCAGGTGCTGGGCCGGCTCGTGGTGGCGCGGGGCTACAAGCTCACCCTGGCGCAGGTGATCCCCGCCACCACTGTCCCCGAGCATGATTTCGCCGTGCTCTTCCGCCATGAGCTGCGCTGGGCGCGCACCATCCGCGCCCTGGTGCCGCTGCCTTACGCCGCCTCGGTGCTGCAGATATCGTTGTTCTGGGCGCTGCTCGCCCTGGTGTTTTCCGGCGGGGCGGGCTGGGCCTGGATATTGTTCCTGGCCGTGCTGAGCATCCGCTATGCGGCGGCGCGCGCCATAGATACCGCCCTCGGGCTTGCCAAAGCCGGCGATGCGTGGCTTTTCCTGGTGCGGGATTTTTGTTCCTTCGTTATTTATGTTGCCAGTTTTACAGGTGACAAAGTCCACTGGCGCGGCCAGATAATGCAAGCTGATGCCGGCAAAGTACCGCTGAATTGAAAAGAGAAGAGTGAACCATGTTGAAGACCTTGTTTTTGCAGCCGCCCTCCTTTGACGGTTTTGATGGTGGTGCCGGCTCACGCTATCAGGCGCGGCGCGAGATCAAATCCTTTTGGTTCCCAACCTGGCTGGCCCAGCCGGCAGCCTTGCTGCCCGATTCCACATTGATCGACGCCCCCCCGGCGCGCCTGACCATGGCCGATGTGCTGCCCCACGCCAAAACCCATGACCTGCTGATCATCCACACCTCCACGCCCTCGTTCGGCAACGATGTGAAAGTGGCCGAAGCCTTCAAGGCGGAAAACCCGGACATGATCATCGGCTTCGTCGGCGCGAAAGTGGCGGTGCAGCCCGAGGAATCGCTGAGCCGCGCGAAGGTGGTCGATTTTGTCGCCGGTAACGAGTTTGATTTCACCATCAAGGAAATCGCCGAGGGCAAGCCCTTCGCCGAGGTCGACGGCATCATGTACCGCGATGCCAATGGCGCGCTGATCAAGAACAAGGACCGCGCGATCCTGCACGATATGGACCAACTGCCCTTCGTCACCGAGGTTTATGCCAAGCACCTGCGCATCGAGGATTATTTCATCGGCTACCTCAAGCACCCGTATGTCTCCATCTACACCGGGCGCGGCTGCAAATCGCATTGCACCTTCTGCCTGTGGCCGCAGACGGTGGGCGGGCATAAATACCGCACCCGCTCGGTGGAAAACGTGATCGCTGAAATCAAGCGCGCGAAGGAGCTCTTCCCGCAGGTTGAAGAGTTCATGTTTGACGACGACACGTTTACCGATGACCTGCCGCGCGCTGAGGCCATCGCGATCGAGCTGGGCAAGCTCGGCGTCACCTGGTCCTGCAACGCCAAGGCGAATGTGCCCTACAAGACCTTGAAAATACTGAAAGAGAACGGCCTGCGCCTGCTCCTTGTCGGCTACGAGAGCGGCAATCAGCAGATTCTCTACAACATCAAAAAAGGCATGCGCATAGACGTCGCCAAGCGCTTCACCGCCGACTGCCACAAGCTCGGCATCAAAATTCACGGCACCTTCATCGTCGGCCTGCCCGGCGAGACGCAGGAAACCCTGAAGGAGACGGTGGAATTCGCCAAGGAGATCAACCCGCACACCATCCAGGTGTCCCTGGCGGCGCCCTATCCCGGGACCTTCCTCTATAATCAGGCCGTTAAGGAAGGCTGGCTCGACATTGAACACGCGGAGCTGATCGATGAGCACGGCGTGCAGATCGCCCCGCTGCACTACCCGCATCTGAGCCATCAGGAAATTTTCAACTCGGTGGAAACCATCTACCGCAAATTCTATTTCCGGCCGTCGAAAATCCTCTCCATTCTCAATGAGATGATCCGCAGCCCGGACATGATGAAGCGCCGCCTGCGCGAGGGTGTCGAGTTCTTCGCCTTCCTGAAAGAACGCAAAGCGGCATAAATGATGGCGCTACGCCGTAAGGTCAAAATCTGCGGCATCAACAGCCCCGCCTCGTTTGACGCGGTGGTTGAGGCCGGCGCTGATTACCTCGGCTTTGTCTTCTTCCCCGCCTCGCCGCGCTACGTCACGCCCGGCGAGGCGGCGGCGCTCGCGGCCCGGCACGCGGGCGGGCCGCTTCGTGTTGGCCTGTTCGTGAATCCGGGTCTCGATGAAATCGATGAAATCCTGCAACAGGTCTCGCTCGACATTTTGCAGGTTCACGCCCCGGTGGAAGCCATCGCCGCGCTGCGCAACCGTTTTGGCCGCCCGGTCTGGCGCGCGGTGGGTGTCGCAACCCCGGCGGATTTCCCCGCCCCTGACGAAGTATCCGACGGCTATGTGGTGGAAGCCAAACCCCCGCCAGGCGCCACCCGCCCTGGCGGCAACGCCGTTCTGGCGGATTGGAACCTCCTCTCCACCTGGCGGACCCAGAAATTATGGCTACTGGCCGGCGGCCTGAACCCCGGCAACGTCATCACGGCCATGACCCAGACCAACGCCCCCGGCGCGGATGTTTCCTCCGGCGTCGAAACCGCCCCGGGAGAAAAATCTCCAGAGCTAATCAGGCAATTCGTCGCGGCTGTCCGGCGGCTCTAGAGTGCGATCGTTTGAGGTTCGTTCAACCGAGCGAGCCGAAAGCGTGAATCGCCCTCAGAAAAACGGCTAAATAACCGGCCCGGGTGTCTCAACGTCATTGACATGTTCCGCGCGCCACGCCCGGCCGCGCGATACCAACAGCCTGCGATGATGAGTCATCATATACGGCCATTGGCATCAGTTATCTTCCTTTTCTTCCCTGATCCGGCGCCTGAGTTCGGCCACGGCGCGGATGGCGGCTTCCACCGCCCCGGCCAGATAGCCAGGTTCAAGCGGGCTGGTTTCGCTTCCCGCCAGGAGCAGGCGTTGTGCCCAGGCGCCATCAACCCAGTTGTGCACGCCGGCGGCAGGGTGCCCGCCCGCGATCTGGTCGGCGGCGGTGGCGGTCAGCTTGTCGGCGGCCCAGTCTTTGAACAGCGTGGCGCGCGGCATACCCGCCTCAGGCCCAAACAGCAGCGCGAGTTGCTGCACGCAGGCGGCGGTGATCGCGGCCTCGCCGGCCACCGACCGCTGCGCGGTGGGAACGCCGAGGAACCCGAACAAAGCCGCCTGCCCGGAGGCGGTCGTGGCGTCGTGAATCTCCATCATTGGCCCGGCCATGCTCTGCGCCGTGCCGGAGAGTCCGGCCTCGCGCCAGAACGGCCGGTCATACAGGGCAAGGAATTTGGCATGAGGCGCCATCCAGGTGGGGATGGCGCGCCAGAGCCCGGCGGTGGCCGGAGGCAGAGCGGGGAAGAAGGACATGGCCGCCTCCAGGAGGCGCGGTGGGGCGGCAAGCAACGCATAGGCGCCGCGCGCCATGCGCTCGTTGCCATCGGGCTTACTCAGCGCCGCCTCCACCCCGTCCTCGCGCAGGTGCAACGCCGTCACCCGCGCGCCAATATGCAGGCAATGTGCCGGCAGCGAGGCGGCCAGGGCTGCAATGAGCGCGCCGGTGCCGCCCACGAGGCGCATTGACTGCGCTTCCTGCGCCATGCCGCGATAACGCTGCGGCGCCTCGCGCGACATGCGGTGAAAAAGCACGTCCCCCTCGCTGTTCTGGGCAAAGGTGGTCAGCCCCAGAGCTTCGACAAATTCGGCCATACGCGGCTGAAGTTGCGGCCAGAACCAAGAGGGGCCCAGGTCGAAGCCTTCGGCCGCCGGGTTGCCGGAGGCATCGAGGGACATCACCCGCCCTCCCAGCCGGTCGCGCGCCTCAAAGAGTTCGAAGCCGATCCCCTCGCGGTGGAGCAGATAGGCAGACGTCAGCCCAGCCAGGCCGCCACCGGCAATCAGAACGGTTCGCTGGTGGTTTGTCACTGCCCCGAATCTTTGGCGGCCAGCGCGCCGAAGGCCGACCAGTCGAGCCCCTCGCCGCCATTTGCCAGTAATGTGAGGAAGCGGTCGCGCACCAGGCTGGCCAGCGGCAGCGGCACGTTCAACGTCTCCGCCGCCGCGAGCACGAGGCGGATATCCTTCTGTCCCAGCGCGGCGGCGAAGCCAGGCGGCTCGAATTTTTGCTCCACCAGCAAATTGCCATAGGTTTTGTAAACCGGCGCGTTGAACAGGCTGGAGGTGAGCAGTTCGAGATAGGCGTGCTTATCAACGCCGCCCTTGCCGACCAGGGCCAGCGCCTCGCCCAGCGCCTCGATGACCGCGGCGATCAGGAAATTGCCGCTCAGCTTCACGAGATTGGCCCGCGCGGGCATATCGCTCATGATGAAGCTGCGCTGAGCGAGCACGCCGAACAGCGGCTGCAGCCGGGCGAGATCTGCACTCTCCCCGGCGGCGGCTATGAACAGCTTGGCAGCGGCGGCGGCATCGGGCCGGCCGAATACCGGGGCGGAGACGAAACGCTGCCCCGCGTTTGCGTGTGCCGCGGTCAGCGCCTCGGCCAGCGCCACGCTGATGGTGCTGCAGGAGACATGGATGGCTCCCGCCGGCAGATGAGCGAGCACGCCATCGGCCCCGTGCACCACCGCCTCCAGCGCGGCATCGTTGGCGAGCATGGTGAACACCACCTCCTTGCCCAGGGCCGCCTCGCCTGGCGTAGCGGCGCGCGCCGCATCCAGCCCCGCAGCCTTGCCCGGCGTGCGGTTATAGAGAGTTACCTCATGCCCGGCCCTTATGAGGTTCGCGGCCATGCCATGACCCATCTGCCCCAGGCCAAGAAAACCAATCTTCATGCTGCGTGACTCCGATCCGATGATGATGTGCTGCAATGGTGGGGAGCCGGAGGGTAATGCGCAAGTCAGGCATTGCCGGGGCGCGCAGGTTAAAGCGGCCGGACCTTTCGTGCGGCTGCTGCCTGACCGAGGCAATGGGGGCGCCGCGCACGCTGATTGAGCGGATTGTACTGAAACCTGATGCGACGGGCCTGAACGATCAGGCCATCGCGCTCTTCGGTGATCCGGCGATGTTTATATCTCCGGTTGATGAGTTCGAAGGCGGAAAATACATTACTTATTGTTAACTAAATTCCATTAAAAACAAAATCTCAGTGAAACTGTCTGGGAAGCGCAACGATGAATCACGTATATAAGCTTGTTTGGAGTCGCGCTCTCAATGCTCTGGTGCCTGTACCCGAGGTTGCTTGTGGACCAGGGCGTGGCGGACGCCGGGCGTCTCGCCGGAGTCGCCAGGGTGGCGTGAGCAAGGGTGTTGCCGGGCTGGCTGGGGCGCTCTCTGTGCTTGGGAGCCTGTCTCCCATGGCGGCGTTGGCGCTGCCCACGGGCGGGCAGGTGGTGAGTGGGCAGGCCAATATTCAGCAGAGCGGCGCGGCGGTCACGGTCACGCAGTCGAGCAACAGCGCGATCATCAACTGGCAGAGCTTCGGCGTTGGGGCGAATGAGAGCGTGAATTTCCGCCAGCCGGGGGTGAGCAGCGTGGTGCTGAACCGCGTTCTGGGCAGCGACGCCAGCGCGATTTACGGCAAGATCACCGCCAATGGCCAGGTATTCCTGGTGAACCCGAACGGGATTTATTTTGCTCCCGGGGCGCAGGTGAGCGTTGGCGGGCTGGTCGCCTCGACGCTGGGCATTTCGGACCAGGATTTTACCGCCATGAAGTATAATTTCAGCGGCAGCAGCACAAACAGCGTGGTGAATGCAGGCAGCATCACCGCCGCCAATGGCGGTTCGGTGGCGTTTATCGGCCCTGTGGTGGATAACGAGGGCAGCATCAGCACTCCCGGCGGCACCACCGCGCTGGGTGCGGGCGGCGCGGTGAACATGACTCTGGCGGGCAACAGCCTGGTGTCGTTTCAGGTCAGCGCGGCGGCGCTGAAGGCGGCTGCGCGTAATGGCGGCGTTATCCAGGCGCCGGGCGGCGCCGTGATTCTCAGCGCGCAGGCAAAGAGCGCGTTGCTGCAAACGGTTGTGAACAACACCGGCGTGATCAGTGCGCAGGGCGTTGCCTCGCGCAACGGGGTGATCACGCTGCTCGGCGGCGATTCCGGCACGGTGCAGGCGGGCGGCACGCTGGATGCCTCCTCCGCCAGCGGGACCGGCGGGCATGTCGTCGTCACCGGGCAGAACGTTGCGGTGGTGGATGGCGCGAAAATTTTTGCAACCGGCGCCACGGGCGGCGGGCAGATCAACATCGGCGGCGGGATACATGGCGGCGGCGGTATCGCCCAGGCCATGACCACCAAGCTCGCCGTAACCGCAGTGCTGGATGCCAGTGCGACCGGCACCGGCAACGGCGGGCAGATCAGCGTTTGGTCGGATGTAACCAATGCCGCGTCGCAAACCCAGGTGGCGGGCAGGCTGCTGGCCAAGGGCGGCGCCGTGGGCGGCAATGGCGGGTTGATTGAAACCTCCGGCGCCAATCTGGATACAACCGGCATCAAGGTAAGCGCCGCCGCACCGCACGGCACGGCTGGGCAATGGCTGCTGGACCCGACAATGGTCGAGATTACGTCTAATACCGCTGCATCCGGCACCACGGCGAGTGGAACGAACCCGCAGGTGATCTCGGGCATCAGCACATCTTATCTCGACCCCGCGACGATCGATGCGGCGCTGAATGCCGGCACCAGCGTGACGGTGGAGACTTCCGGGCTCGCGAATGGCGGCGCGTTCGACGTCTGGGTGGTCTCACCCATCCTACAAACCTCCGGCCCTGGCGGTGGAACTTTAACCTTGCAGGCGGCAAACAGCGTGTATGTCGGCGCGCCGATTTCCAGCACCAGCGGGGCGCTGAACGTTAACCTGTATGCAGGCAATAACGGCGGCACACTAACGGGCACCGGCGCCGTCATGCTGGCGGCCAATATCACCACCAATGGCGGCGTCATTAATTTCGGCACCAATCAGAAACTCACGAGCGCCAGCGGCGTGACCCAACTCGCGGGCGGCGATGTGTATGTGAACTCGCAACTCCAGCAGGATGGCGGCGGCTCGGCGGCCAACCAAATGGTGACGCTGGATACCACCTCCGCAGCCGGATCGGGTGGCAATGTAAATATCTACGGCCAGACGGTGATCGCCAACCCTTCAGGATTCACCATCAATAGCGCGCATACGGGCACAGGCAGTGACGGGAATGTGCTTTTCGCGGGTACCGTGGATTCGGGAAATACGTTCCAGCTTGTTTCAGGAAGTTATAACTGGAACCAAGCCTATACCGGAGCAGCCTCGGGCACGGGAGCCAATGTCGGGGATACGTATTTGGCAACGCCAAACACCTCGCTGCTTAACGCGGTGGCGAGTTTCGCCTCCAATTATTCGCCGGCGTGGCTGGGTGCTGAGCGTCTCGTGGCCAATACGGTTACGGGCACGCCAAATGCTGCCGACACCACAACGCTGGATAATACCTGGTACTGGATCGCGGGTCCGCTCGGGCTGGTGGTGAACACTTCCTCTCCCACAGGCTATGGCACGGCCTTCTTCACGCAAAATGGCACCACAACAACAAACGGCTTCGGCGGAACGGCGATCAACGGCGCCTACTTCAACTGGAATAATTATCCGAACGGCGAACCAAATAATTACAACGGTTCGAACCTGACGCCATCAGGTGCAAATGAGTGGGCGTTGCAATTTGTTGGCACAGCCGGGAATTGGAACGACCTTAACCCGATCATCCACCTCCTCCCCTACGTGAAGGAAACCAACCTCGCGGCCTCACCGCTGACGGTTAATTCCGGCACGGGCACCATCACGTTTGGCGCAGGTGTTGGCACGAATTCGCCGCTATTGTCGCTGAACGCGACAGGCAAGGTGATTGAACTGCCGCAAAACCCGACGCTGAACACCACCAACGGTACGAACGTTAACGGTCAGGTGGAGGTCGCCAATGGAAGTGGCGGCTATATTCCTACGCAATTGCTGACCATTGCGGCAACCAGCCAGACAGATACTTATGGCACAGCGCCGCCGGCGAACCTTCCGATTACCTACACAATCCAGGGCAGCACCGCGACTCCCACGCCGCCCACCAATGTTACGGCGGCAACCGAAACATGGTCGGTCACGCCAGTCAGCACCTCTTCCATAGGCATTTATGAAGAGAATGTCAGCGGCGCGACCTGGACCGGAGGTGGAACGAACCCTTACACCTTCATTTACGTAAAGGGCGGCCTGACCATTAACCCGGCGATATTATCCTATAACGCCACCGCGGCCAACAGCGCTTATGGTGCCAGCATTGCGCCGCTCACCGGCAGCATCACCGGCTTTATGGGCTCTGATACGCTGGCCAGCACCACCTCCGGAACGGCAAGTTTCACGACCACCGCGACCAGCGCAAGCAACGCCGGTACCTATGCGCTCGATGGTTCCGGGCTAACATTGAACACCCCCAACTATGTGCTGGCGCAGGCTGCGGGGAATAGCACAGCCTACACCATCACCCCGGCGGCGCTGACGGTAACGGGCCTCTCGGGCACCAACCAGATATATAACGGCGCCAATGTTGATGCGCTGATCGGCACGGGCGCTCTGAACGGGCTGATCGGCGGGCAGACACTCTCCCTGCTGAACACCAGCACCGGCACACTGGCCAGCCCCAACGCCGGAGCTGAGGGGGTAACCACCAACATCTCTCTGGCCAATGGCACCGGCCTGGCCAGCAACTACATGCTGACCCAGCCCACGCTCGCCCCGGTGAACATCACCCCGGCGGCGCTGACGGTAACGGGC
>NZ_BSOS01000007.1 GCF_030160635.1 Acidocella aquatica
CTTCCCCGGCCGAGGCCAGCGGTGGTATTCCAGCGCAGCCTTGCGTAAATCATCATCCATGACTTTCTCCCATTTCCCCCGCCTGCATACCCAGTTTCGGGCACCAGCCGAATATGTCAGACAGCGGGTCTGCCATAACCGTTCGGGGGTTGAGAAGAAAGATGGTGCGGTCGAGAAGACTCGAACTTCCAAGGGGTTTCCCCCACAAGCACCTCAAGCTTGCGCGTCTACCATTTCGCCACGACCGCATCGTACGAACACACCAAGCCATAGCCTGGCGCCCGGAGCCTATAGACCATGGATAAATTGACGGCAACAGTGCGGATTGAATCAGGCCTCACCCCCTATGAGACGGCCATTTCCCTCATGCGCGAGCGCATCGCTTCCATCCGCGAGGGCACCCAGGGTGAATTTTTATGGTTCGTGGAGCACCCGCCGCTCTACACGGCCGGCACGTCCGCTGCCGAGTCCGGCCTGAAAGACCCCTCCCGCTTCCCCACCTACAGCGCCGGGCGCGGCGGGCAATGGACGTATCACGGCCCCGGCCAGCGCGTGGTTTATGCCATGCTTGACCTGAACGAGCCGCATGGCAGCATCCCCGCGCGCGATATCCGCTGCTACGTGGCGGGGCTGGAGCGCTGGGTGATCGAGACTCTGAAGGATTTCGGCATCAAGGGCGAGACTCGCCAGGGCCGCGTCGGCATCTGGGTGGTCAATGGCGCCGTTGAGGAGAAAATCGGCGCCATCGGCGTGCGGGTGAGCCGCTGGGTGAGCTGGCATGGGCTGGCGCTCAACGTGAACCCGGATTTGTCACATTTCACCGGCATCATCCCCTGCGGGATCAGCGAACACGGGGTCACCAGCCTGGCGGCGCTGGGGGTGAACGTAACCATGGCGGAGGTGGACGCCGCCCTGCTCAAAAATTTCACGAAGGTATTCGGCGCATGAAAATCTCGGTCCTCGACCAATCCCCCACCCGCAGCGGCTTCAGCCCCGATGTCTCCATCCGCGAGACCCTGGAGCTGGCCAAGGCCTGCGAGGAATACGGCTATCACCGCTACTGGCTCTCCGAGCACCACAGCTCCGAGGCGGTGGCAGGCAGCGCGCCGGAAATCCTGATGGCCGCCATCGCCGCCACGACCTCGCGCATCAGGGTCGGCAGTGCCGGCATCATGCTGCCGCATTATTCGGCGTTCAAGGTGGCGGAGCAGTTCCGCGTGCTGGAGGCTATCGCGCCGGGGCGGATCGACATGGGGGTAGGCCGCGCGCCGGGCACCGACGGGCGCACCGCCATGGCCCTTAACCCCAACGTGGGCGGCATGGCGGAGAATTTTCCCGCCCAGGTGCGCGATCTTTACGCCTGGGCCTCCGGCGGGCCGCTGCCCGAATCCCATCCCTTCCGCAGCGTGCGCGCCGAACCCTCCGGCCCCTTCGCCCCGGAGCTGTGGATTCTGGGCAGCTCCAACTACGGCGCCCAGCTGGCGGCGCATTTCGGCCTGCCCTATTGCTACGCCTATTTCTTCACCGACGGCCAGGGCGCGCAGGAAGCCCTGGACATCTACCGGGAAAACTTCAAACCCTCCGAGCTTCTCTCCGCCCCGCACGCAGCCATCACCGTCTGGGCCTTCGCGGCGGACACGCAGGAAGCGGCGGATTATTTCTATCAGTCGCGCGCCGTCTTCAGCGTGTTGCGCGACCAGGGCCGGTTCACCGCCCAGCTCTCGCCGGAAGAGTCGGCGGCGTTTCCCTTCACCGATGAGCAGCGGGCCAGAGCCGCCCGGCGCAAGGAGCGGGCCTTCACCGGCACGGCGCCCGATGTCGCCGCCCGGCTGCGCGCGCTGGCGGCAGAAAGCGGCATCGCCGAGCTGGTCATCACCACCACCGCCTACGACCCGGCGGCGCGGCGGCGCTCCTATGAGTTGCTGGCGCGCGAGATGAAGATTTAGAATAAATTCGCATTGAGCCAAGAGCGCCACCCTGATCGAATCAATAACTCCCATAACTCTGCTGGGTGTTCGTTCCCACCATAACAAAACCTTGCAAATAGTTAACTAATAAGAATTCTCCTTGTATTTTCACTGATCCGTTTCGAGGTGTGACGTATTCGCTCATACGCCGAGCGCATGGAAACAGGAGTCAATTGCGATGCTGAAGTCTCTTCGTCTTTCGGCGACCCTCACGATATTGATCGGCATGGCTCCGCTTTTGAGCGCTTGCCACACTACGGCAGGTGTCGGTCAGGATATTTCACAAGGCGGTCATGCTTTGTCGAACAGCGCCAATGCGAATGCACCAACGTCGCCCTCGCCGTAATTTCTCGTCTTAAAATCGATCGTTTTTGTTTGGCACGGGTACGAAACCGAATGCAACACTGTGAAAGTGACTTTAAAAATGGATAAAGATCGCATCGAAGGCTCCCTGAAACAGGCTAAAGGAGCCGTGAAAGAAGTCGCCGGAAAAATTATTGGGGACGCCAAATTACAAGCGGACGGCAAGGCTGATAAGGCCACCGGCAAGCTGCAAAATGCCGTTGGCGGTTTAAAAGACCAGTTCAAAAAGTGATGTTTGGTTGAAGCGCGAACAAAACGGCGGGGTTTTATCCCGCTGTTTTTGTTGGGCCGCCGCCGCGCGGCATTGCCATACACTCAGGCTCTAAAGCCGGATGACATTACATTAAACTCACTCGCAAAGCGAGCGGATCTAATGTCATCGCACTCTAATACCGTGCGAGATACGCGGCCCCCGCCAGCATGGCCGCCGGAAAAACCGCGCCGGCCAGCCCCGGCACCGGGCCATGCAAGGCCAGCACCGCCAAAAACACCGCCCCCGCCGCCACCGCGATGGTGCGCGCGCTGCCGAACAGCGTCTTGAACAGCGCCTTCATGCCGCCACGCCTACCCGGCGCCGCAACAGCGCGATCAGCCCCAGCCCGCCCAGCAGATAAAACGCCGCCAGCGCCGGGAGCGCGCCATCGCCCAACGGCCATACGTAACCCAGCGCCTGCAACATCCAAAAACTGCCAAAAGCCAGCAGCGCGCCGCCGACGATGAACTTCAGCGCATTTTCCGGCACCCGCGCCAGCGGCTTGTGCAGCAGCGCCCCCACGGCAATAACCGTGAGCAACGCCGCAATGGCCGCGCCTGCCACCGGCAGCGCATGGTGCGACTGCACGCCAAGCGCCACCACAATCAACCAGACCTCCAAGCCTTCCAGCAAAGTCCCGTTGAAGGCGATCAGCCAGGCGGCGTGGTGGTCGCTCAGCCCCTTGTTGGCGCGCACGGCGTTGAATTGCGCCACCTCATCATGCAGCGGTTTCAGCCCCGCCCCGCGCGCGATGGCCTTGGCCAGCCAGCGCAGGCCGAACAGGATAAGAAACGCCGCGATAATCCCCTGCACCCAGGCGAAATCAGGTATATAGGCGAGCAGCGCCGTGCCGGTGAGCGTCATGCCCGCCAGCACCAGCAGCGCCGCCCCGGCGGCTGTGGCGGCGCTGGCCCAGCCGATGGAGAGCGCCACCGCCAGAACAATGGTGAACGCCTCCACCCATTCCACGCAGGCGCCCAGGTAGGTGGCCAGAATGATCCCCAAATGCGGCATATCTAATCCTTCATCGCGTCCAGCGCCGCCTGCAAGATGGCGGCGGCGGCGGCCTTGTCGATAATCTCGCCCCGGCGCGCGCGGCTCAACCCTGCCTCAATCATACGCTCATGCGCGTCCGCGGTGGTGAAACTCTCATCCACCAGCGCAACCGGCAGCCCGGTGGCGGCGCTCATGGCATGCGCCCAGTCGCGCGCCGCCTGCGCCCGTGGCCCCAGCTTCTGTTCGCCATCCAGCGGCAGGCCGACGATCAAGCCCCCCACCCCCTCGCGCGCCGCAATCGCCATCACCTCCGCCGCGTTCTGCTTCAGCTTGGCGCGCAGCAGCGTGCCGTAAGGGCTGGCGATCCGCCGCCCTACATCCGAGAGCGCCACGCCGATGCGCGCCGCACCAGGGTCCAGCCCCAGCAGCCTTGCGCCGGGGGGGATCTGAGCGAAAAATTCCGTGAGGTTGAAGAGCGCCATGCGCGCGGTTATGGTCCGGCCAGAGTTTAAACCCAAGGGATTATTGATGTCGCTCGATAGCGCAACGGTACGCCGGATTGCGAAACTGGCCAGAATTCGCGTCGATGACGCGGAAGTTGGCGTGTTGCAGACCGAATTGAACGCGATTCTGGGCTATGTGGACCAGTTGAACGAAGTCAACGTCGAGGGCGTGGCCCCGCTCTCGGGCGGCGCGCAAATGGCCATGCGCCTGCGCGAAGACCTCGTGACCGACGGCGAGCAAGCCGAAAACATCCTGGCCAATGCGCCCGACCGAGTCGGGCAGTTCTTCGCCGTACCGAAAGTTGTGGAATGAGCCTTCTTAATCTAACAATCGCGCAGGCCAGTGCCGCCCTGGCCGCGAAAAAATTCTCCGCCGTGGAGCTGACCGCCGCGCATAACGCCGCCATCGCGGCGCTGAACCCGCGCCTGAACGCCTACATCACCACAACCCCCGAGCTGGCCCTGGCCCAGGCCCAGGCGGCCGACGCGCGCATCGCCGCAGGCACCGCAACCCCCCTCACCGGCATTCCGCTGGCCATCAAAGACCTCTTCTGCACCGCCGGTGTGCGCACCACCGCGGCCAGCAAAATCCTGGAACCCTTCATCCCGCCCTATGAGAGCACGGTAACGCGCCAACTCCTGGAAGCCGGAACCATCTGCCTCGGCAAAGCGAATCTGGACGAATTCGCCATGGGTTCCTCCAACATCACCTCCGGCTACGGCCCGGTGGAAAACCCCTGGAAGCGCAACGGCTCGGATGCCAAGCTCGTCCCCGGCGGCTCCTCGGGCGGCTCGGCGGCGGCGGTTGCCGCGCGGCTCGCCCTGGGCGCCACCGGCACTGACACCGGCGGCTCCATCCGCCAGCCTGCTTCATTTACGGGGCTGGCAGGCATCAAACCCACCTATGGCCGCTGCTCGCGCTACGGCATCGTCGCCTTCGCCTCCTCGCTTGACCAGGCGGGGCCGATGGCCCGCACGGTGGAAGATTGCGCCATCCTGCTCGGCGCCATGGCCGGGTTCGATCCGCATGATTCCACCAGCGCCGAACGCGCGGTGCCCGATTTCACCGCCGCAACAGGCCGTGGCGTGAAGGGATTGCGCATCGGCATCCCCGCCGAATACCGCATGGACGGCATGAGCGGCGAGATTTCAGCGCTCTGGGAAAAAGGCGTTGCCTGGCTGCGCGAACAGGGCGCCGAAATCGTCGATATTTCCTTGCCCCACACCAAATACGGCCTCGCGGTGTATTACATCGTCGCCCCGGCGGAAGCGTCCTCCAACCTCGCGCGCTATGACGGCGTGCGCTTCGGCAAGCGGGTTGATGGCGAGGATTTGATCGACATGTACGAGCGCACCCGCGCCGCCGGTTTCGGACCTGAGGTGAAACGCCGGATCATGATCGGCACCTATGTGCTGAGCCATGGCTATTACGATGCCTATTATCTGAAGGCGCAGAAGGTCCGCAACCTGATCCTGCGTGACTTCAACAACGCCTTTGAGAAAGTGGACGCCATCCTCACCCCCACGGCGCCCTCCGCCGCCTTCGGCCTGGGCGAGAAAATGGATGATCCCGTCACGATGTATCTCAACGACGTGTTCACCGTGCCCGCCTCGCTCGCCGGTGTTCCCGCCATGAGCATCCCGGCGGGCCTGAGCGCCGAGGGCCTGCCCCTGGGCCTGCAGGTGATCGGCAAACATTTCGATGAAGAGACGGTCTTCGCGGTCTCGGCGGCGCTGGAGCGCGCGGCCGGATTCACCGCCTTGCCAAGCGTGAGGGCAGAATAATGGCTTACAGCCTCGAAGGAAAAACCGGAACCTGGGAAGTCGTGTGCGGGCTGGAAATCCACGCGCAGGTCATCTCGGAATCAAAACTCTTCTCCGGCGCCTCCGCCACCTACGGCGGCGCGCCCAACGCGCATGTCAGCTTCGTGGATGCGGGCTTCCCCGGCATGCTGCCGGTCATCAACCGTGAATGCGTGGCCCAGGCGGTGCGCACCGGGCTTGGCTTGAAGGCGCAGATCAACCTGGTCTCGCGCTTTGACCGCAAAAATTATTTCTACGCCGATCTGCCCAACGGCTACCAGATCAGCCAGTTCGACCACCCGATCGTGGGCACTGGCGATGTCGAGATCGAGCTGCAGGACGGCACGATCAAGCATATCGGCATCACCCGGCTGCATCTGGAGCAGGATGCCGGTAAATCGATGCACGACCAGCACGCCTCGAAATCAGTGATCGACCTCAACCGCGCCGGCGTGGCGCTGATGGAAATCGTCTCCGAGCCGGACATCCGCTCGCCCGAGGAAGCCGGCGCCTACCTGCGCAAAATCCGCCAGATATTGCGCTACCTCGGCACCTGCGACGGTAATATGGAAGAAGGCTCCATGCGCGCGGATGTGAATGTCTCCGTGCGCAAGGCGGGCGAGGACTTCCGCACCCGCTGCGAGATCAAGAACGTCAACTCCGTGCGCTTCGTGATGCACGCGGTGGAGGCCGAGGCGCTGCGCCAGATCGAGGTGTGGGAATCCGGCGGCGAGGTCCGCCAGGAAACCCGGCTCTACGACCCCGCGCGCGGCGAGACGCGCTCCATGCGCTCCAAGGAAGACGCGCATGACTACCGATACTTCCCCGAACCGGACCTGCTGCCCCTGGTGCTGGAGGAAGAATTCGTCGCCAGGCTGAAGGCAAAACTCCCCGAGCTGCCCGACGAGAAACGCCGCCGCTTCTGCGATGAATACGCCATTCCCTTCTACGACGCCGGTGTGCTGGTGGCCGAACAAGCCACGGCGGATTTCTACGAGAGCGTCGCCAAGGGCCGCGACGCCCGCCTCGTCGCCAACTGGATTTCCGGCGATTTTTTCGCGGCCATGAACCGCACCGGCCGCTCGATTGAAAACCCGCCGGTCTCGGGCGCGGCCCTGGGGGAGTTGATCGACCTGATCTCGGATAAAACCATCAACGGGCGCATCGCCAAGGATGTGTTCGAGGAGATGGTGGAAACCGGCGCCATGCCGGGCGCCATCGTCGAAGCAAAAGGTCTGCGCCAGGTGACAGACACCAGCGCGATCGACGCGGCGGTGACCCAGGTGTTGGCGGCGAACCCTGACAAGGTGGCGGAATATAAATCCGGCAAGGATAAATTATTCGGCTTCTTCGTCGGCCAGGTGATGAAGGCCATGCAGGGCAAGGGCAACCCGGCACTGGTCAACGAGGCGGTGAAGGCCCAGCTGGGCTAGAGTGCGATCGTTTGAGGTTCGCTCGCCTGAGCGAGCCGAAAGCGTGAATCGCCCTCAGAAAAATAGCTGGAGCCTGATCGCGCTTAAAGCGATCAGGCTCCAACCCCCGCGCCCCGGGCATGGCCCGGGGCCGCCACCGGCCTTGTCACCTAAATGTCAGCGCTTGGCACGGTGAGCCACGCGATATTGCCCCTTGATGTACCCGGCCCCGGCATCACTTGATGAGAATGACCATGGCTTACATCAACCGCATCGGCACCGCCCTACCACCGCATGACGTGCATGCGGCCTTTCTCCGTTTCATCCCGCCTGCCCTGCCCGAAGGCAAGACGCGCAGTGTGTTCGAGCGCATGGCCCAGCGCTCGGGCATCGCGCATCGCTACTCGGTTCTGGCGCAAGAGGGTATGGTGGAGGCCAGCGCCGCGCGCGATGGGTTCTACCGCCGTGGCGCCTACCCCAGCACAGCCGCGCGCATGCGGCTTTACGAACAATATGCGCCAGCCCTGGCCGAGCAGGCGGTGCACGCTCTCGGCCTGCAGGGCCAGGGGCAAAATATCACGCATCTTATCGTGGCCTCCTGCACCGGCTTTGTTGCCCCTGGGCTAGACCAGCTGCTCGCCGCCCGGCTGGGTCTGCGGCCCGATCTACAACGCGTGCTGATCGGTTTCATGGGCTGCTCCGCCGCCGTACCCGCCTTGCGCATCGCCCAGTCCACCGTGCTGGCCGACCCCGCGGCGCGCGTGCTTGTCGTCAACCTTGAGCTTTGCACTCTGCATCTACAGGAGACGGACGATCTCGAAATCGCCTTGTCCTTCATGCTCTTCGCCGATGGCTGCACGGCGGCTCTGGTCAGCGCCGATGAGCATGGCCTTGCCCTTGGTGATTTCCGCACGGCCCTTATCCCCAATACTGAGGATCACATCACCTGGCATATCGGCGATCAGGGCTTCATCATGCATCTCTCGAGCCGGGTACCCGCCAAAATCACCGAAGCCCTGCGCGGCAACACGGATTTCTTTTTGCGCGGCGAAGGCACCCAGGCCACCGATCTGTGGGCCGTGCACGGCGGCGGCCGCACGGTGCTTGATGCCGTACAGTTGGGCCTTGCGCTGGGAGAACAGGCGCTGGCGCCTTCGCGGGCCATACTGGCGGACCACGGCAACATGTCCTCCGCCACGATCATGTTCGTCCTCGCGGGTATGCTGAAATCCGCGCGCGCGGGCCAGCGCGGCCTCGCTATGGCGTTCGGCCCCGGCATGGCCGCTGAAACCTTCCGCTTCACCGTAAACTGATGGACCTTTCCAAGCGCGCCGGCCTCGCCGAGCTGATGGACGCCCCCGATCTCGACCCGCAAACATACCAGCGCTGCCTGCGAGACCTCGCCGCCGTCAACCGCGTCACCTTCACCCATCACCCCACCCTGCGCTGGCTCGTCCACGCAACGCTCCACCTGCCGCCCGGCGCGAAAATTTCGGTTCTCGATGTCGCCTACGGCCAGGGTGACCTGCTGCGCCTCATCGCGCGCTGGGCCGGCAAGCGCGGCTTGCAGGTGGAGCTGAGCGGGATCGACCTGAACCCGCGAAGCCAGCTCGCCGCCCGCGCCGCGACACCGCCCGGCACCAGCATCGACTATCGCACCGGCGACGTTTTTGCTTTCGCGCCAGCCGCGCCGTTTGACTATATCGTGACCTCGCAATTCACCCATCACCTGACAAACCCCGAAATCATCAGGCTGCTGCGCTGGCTCGAGGCAAACGCCGCAACCGGCTGGCATATCAACGACCTGCACCGTCACCCCTTCGCCTATCACGGCTTCCCGCTGCTCGCGCGCCTGCTGCGCTGGCACCCTATCGTGCGCCATGACGGCGCGGTCTCCATCGCGCGCGCCTTCATCCGGCGCGATTGGGAGGCTTTGCTCCAACAAGCGGGCATAAGCGCCAAAACCACCTGGCATTTTCCCTTCCGCTTCAGCGCCGCCCGGCTGAAATGAGCGTGAAATGAGCGCCATCGTCATCGCGGGCGGCGGTCTGGCCGGTGCCGCCACCGCCACATTACTCGCCCAGGCCGGACGCGAGGTGACCCTGATCGAGCGCGAATCCGCCCCCGCCCATAAAATCTGCGGCGAGTTTATGAGCACCGAGGCGCAGGTCTGTCTGCGCCAGCTCGGCCTTGACTGCGGCGCCCTTGGCGGCGCGCGGATCACCCATGTGCGGCTGATCCGGGGCAAGCGGAGCATCACCGCCAAACTGCCGTTCGAGGGCCTGGGCCTTACCCGCAAAACCCTGGATGAAACCCTCCTCAACCACGCCGCCCAGGCGGGCGTCTCGCTCCAGCGCGGCCATGCCATCCGGCGCATCTCCTTTAGCGGCGGCATCCAGGTGGAGATCGACCGCTCACCGCCGCTCACCCCGCGAACGCTCTTTCTCGCCACCGGCAAGCATGACACCCGCGGCGCCCCGCGCGCCGGGAGAGCCAGCCCCCTGATCGGCTTCAAGACCTATTTCCGCCTGAACCCCGCCCAGCACGCGGCTCTCGCCGGTCACGTCGAGCTCTATCTCTTTCCCGGCGGCTATGCCGGAATGCAGCTGGTTGAAAACGGCGAGGCCAATTTCTGCCTCCTCGTGGAGCCCGCCCTGTTCGCCCACTCCGGGGGCAAATTTCCGGCACTGCTGGAGCATCTACAAACCATCAGCCCACCGCTCGCGGCCCGGCTCGCCGGCGCGCAAACATTGTTGCCCACCCCGCTCACGATCGCCCGCGTGCCCTATGGCTTTGTTCACCGCCCGCATGCGCAAGACCCGGCCAACATGTTCCGCCTTGGCGACCAGGCGGCGGTCATCGCCTCTTTCACCGGCGACGGCATGGCCATCGCCTTGCACAGCGCCGCCCTCGCCGCGGGCCATTTTCTTCGTGGCGAGACCAGCCAAACCTACCACCGCCGCCTCGCCCGCGACGTCAGCGGCCAGATCCGCCGCGCCACGGCCCTGCACGCGGCATTATCGGCCCCGCTGCTCGGCCCCGCACTCTTCGCGGCGGCCAGAATTTTTCCTCAGGCGCTGGCCATCAGCGCCGCGTTCACGCGGGTCCCGGAATACGCACGCCTATAGCCTGATCGCTCTAAGTACGATCAGGCTATAGGCCATTTTTCTGAGGGCAATTCACGCTTTCGGCTCGCTCGGTTGAGCGAACCTCAAACGATCGCGCCCTAACTGGCTGACACCGGCATATTCATCTAAAGACCCACGCTCAAATAAACCCCAACCACACCGGCCACCGAGGACTTAATGATTCGCCTGGACAACATCAGCAAGCAGAACGGCAGCCGCCTGGTCTTTATCGAGGCCTCCGCGGCGCTGCAAAAGGGCGAGAAAATCGGCCTCGTCGGCCCCAACGGCGCCGGCAAGACCACGCTGTTCCGCATGATCACCGGGCAGGAGGAGCCCGACGAGGGCCTCATCCTGGTCGATCGCGGGGTGACTATCGGCTTTTTCAGCCAGGATGTCGGCGAAATGTCCGGCCGCAGCGCGGTGGCCGAAGTCATGGAGGGGGCGGGAGCGGTCAGCGAGGTTGCGGCCGAGCTGGCGAAACTCGAAGCCGCGATGGCCGACCCGGACCAGATGGACCAGCTTGACGCCATCATCGAGCGCTTCGGCGAGGTGCAGTCGCGCTTCGAGGAGCTGGGCGGCTACGCGCTGGAGGGCAAGGCGCGCGAGGTGCTGGACGGCCTGGGCTTCAGCCAGGAGATGATGGACGGCGATGTCGGCAAGCTCTCCGGCGGCTGGAAGATGCGCGTGGCGCTGGGCCGCATCCTGCTCATGCGCCCCGATGTCATGCTGCTGGACGAACCAAGCAACCATCTCGACCTTGAGAGCCTGATCTGGCTGGAGACCTTCCTCGGCGGCTATGACGGCGCCTTGCTGATGACCTCGCACGACCGCGAATTCATGAACCGCATCATCAACAAGGTGATCGAGATCGACGGCGGCAGCCTGACCAGCTTTTCCGGTGATTATGAATTCTACGCCCGCCAGAGTGCGCTCAACGAGAAACAGCAACAGGCGCAGTTCGAGCGGCAGCAGGCGATGCTGGCGAAGGAGGTCGCCTTCATCGAGCGCTTCAAGGCGCGCGCCTCGCATGCCGCCCAGGTGCAGAGCCGGGTGAAGAAGCTGGAAAAGATTGACCGCGTCGAGCCGCCCAAGCGCCGCCAGAGCGTATCGTTCGACTTCCGCCCCGCGCCGCGCTCGGGCGAGGATGTGGCGAATTTTCGCGGCGTGCATAAGCGCTACGGCAACAAGGTGATCTACGAAGGGCTGGACCTGCTGGTGCGGCGCAAGGAGCGCTGTTGCGTGCTGGGCGTGAATGGTGCGGGCAAATCCACCTTGTTGAAGCTGGTGGCGGGCACGGCCGAACCCGATGCAGGCTCGGTGACCCTGGGGGGCAGCGTGAAAATGGGCTATTTCGCCCAGCACGCCATGGACCTTCTGGACGGCGAAAGCACCGTGTTCGAAACGCTGGACGCGGCCTTCCCCCATGCCGGCCAGGGTGCCCTGCGCTCGCTCGCGGGCGCCTTCGGCTTCTCCGGCGATGAAGTCGAGAAACGCTGCCGCCTGCTCTCGGGCGGCGAAAAGGCCCGGCTGGTGATGGCGCTGATGCTCTACGACCCGCCGAATTTTCTGGTGCTGGACGAACCCACCAACCATCTCGACCTGGCCACCAAGGAAATGCTCATCACCGCCCTCGCGAATTATGAAGGCACCATGCTTTTCGTCTCGCATGACCGCCACTTCCTCGCAGCACTTTCCAACCGTGTCCTGGAACTCACCCCCGAGGGCATCCACCAATATGACGGCGGCTATAGCGAATACGTCGCGCGCACCGGCCACGAGGCACCGGGGCTGCACGCATAAGCCACCTATATCTAGCCATCACCCCTCCGGGCACATTTCAACCTTGGCCCGGTAATTGCTGACCTCTGCCGCATGATGGCGGTAGTCCCATGAAAATATTGGTGGCCGATTGCGATGGCAACCACGCCAGGGAGCTTTCTGCCCAGCTGAAGGCGCAGGATGATGCTTTTTCGATCATCCTCGCCGGCCCGGGCGAGAACCTGCTGGACGCCGTGCGCCGCGCCTGCCCGGATGTCGTCATCGTCGACATGGCCCGCCCGGACCGCGACGGGCTCGATTCAGTGCGCGCGCTGAACGCGCAGCAAATGGTGCCGGTGCTGATGTTCATTGACGATGACGACCCGCAGTTCATGGAGGAAGCCATCGCCGCCGGGGTCAGCTCCTACCATGTCGGCGGCGTCACCCTGCCCGCCATCAAGCCCATTTTGCGCACCGCCATGGCCGTGTTTCAGCGTATGCGCGGTCTGCAGAACCAGCTTGCCGAAGCGCAGGAGCAGATCGAGGCGCGCCAGACAATCGACGCCGCCAAGCGCCTGCTGATGGCCCAGGATAAAATGAGCGAGCCCGCCGCGCACCGCTTCCTGCAACGCCGCGCCATGGACCAGCAGAAAAAAATCACGGACATCGCGGCGGCACTGCTGCGCGGCCGCAAAACGGAGACATCATGATGGCTGAGACAATCCGGCTGGGACTGCTGCGGCTCTGCGATGCCGCGCCGGTGATTTTGGCGGACCATGAGGAGATGTTCGCGATCAACAGCGTGCGCGTCAGCCTCTCGGTCGAACCCTCATGGGCGAACATCGCCGATAAATTAAGCTACGGGCTGCTGGATGGCGCGGTCATGCTGCCGCCGCTCGCCATGGCCTGCGCGGCGGGCCTGCGCGGGCGAAAAACCGGGCTGGTGGTGCCGATGAACCTGAGCACCAACGGCAACGCGGTCACGCTCGCATCCCCCCTGCGCGATGATTTTTTAAGCAACGGCATCGCGGGGGTGATCTCCGGCAGGCGCGTGCGCCTCGCGGTGGTGCATGGTTTTTCCACGCATGACCTGCTGTTGCGCTACTGGCTGGCGGCGGCGGGCGTGAACCCTGAGCAGGATGTGGAAATCACCGTGCTGCCGCCAGCCGAAATGGTCAGCAGCCTGGCCGCGGGCGCGATCGACGGGTTTTGCGCGGGGGCGCCCTGGGGGCAGGTTGCGGCCCATGCCGGGCTTGGCTTCATGGCCGTGCAATCGCGCGATATCTGGCGGGACCACCCGGAAAAATGCCTGGCCCTGCGGGCGGATCTGGTGGCGCGCGACCCCGCCGGGGTTAATGCCATGCTCAAAACCCTGCGCAAGGCCGGTGCCCTCTGCGCCGCGGCCGATAAACGCGGCGCCCTGGCGGCTTTGCTGGCGCAACCTGAATACCTCAACCTGCCGGCCGCGTTGATCGCCACCGCCCTCAACCCGGAAACCGGCGGCCCGCTGTTCACCCAGCAATACCCTGACGCGGCCCCGGCCAGCTGGTTCGCGCAACAGATGCTGCGCTGGCAAAAGGCCCCGCCCGGCAGCCTGGACGGCGCCCTGAACCTATACAGGCCAGACCTGTTTCTGGCGGCCGGCGGCACAGCGCCAGCGGCAGCACGGGAAAACGTAACCACCACACCGGACACGGCAACGAAACAGGCGAACAACGCCTAATTTTTAGATAGTCTCGCTTCATTTATATGCACATATCAAAACACAAAAAATATTTGCCCTTTTTTATCCCCAAAAACCAAATTGGCACGCAAATTGCTACATTGCACCTAGGCGGCTGAGGCCGTTCGCGGAGCAATCAATGGCGATGGCTCATGCCAAACGGGGGCAACCCCAGTATCTTCTTCGCGGGCCAAGGGACGGTTCGCAGATGGCGGCGCTTGAAGCGTGCGTCGCGGAGTTGTCGTCATGTCCCTTCCGGTTGAAAAAAGCTTTCTGAAGTCCGGCCATTTTCCAACACTTTTCGCCGCGTTCACGTATTTTGATTTCAGTTTCATGTGCTGGGTGCTGCTGGGGCCGCTTGGCATCCAGATCTCCAAGGCCCTCGCGCTGGACCCCGCGCATAAGGGGCTGATGGTGGCAACCCCGGTATTGGCCGGTGCGTTTCTGCGCATTTTCAACGGCGTGCTGGTTGACCATTTCGGCGCCAAAAAATCCGCCATTTTCGCCCAGATCGTGGTCATCCTCGGTCTCGCAGCCGCCTGGCTCCTGGGTGTTCCAAGTTTCGCCGCCGTGTTGCTGCTTGGCGTGGTGCTGGGCATGGCCGGCGCCTCCTTCGCCATCGCGCTGCCGATGGCCTCGCGCTGGTATCCGCCGGAGCACCAGGGCAAGGCGCTGGGCCTGGCCGGTGCGGGCAATTTCGGCACCGTCATCGCCGCCCTCGCAGCCCCTGCGCTTGGCCTGCATTTCGGCTGGGTGAATGTCTTCGGCATGTCGGCGCTGCTGATGACCGCCGTGCTCGCGCTGTTCATCGTGCTGGCCAAGGATGCCCCGGTGCAGCCCCCCCGCCAGACGCTTGGCGGATACCTGAAAGTGCTGGCGATCGCCGATACGTGGTGGTTCATGCTCTTCTACGCTGTCACCTTCGGCGGCTTTGTCGGCCTTGCCTCCTCGCTCAGCATTTATTTCCACACGCAATACGGTCTGGCGCCGGTCCAGGCGGGCTATGCGGTGGCGGGCTGCGTGTTCACAGGCTCGATGTTCCGCCCCGCCGGCGGCTGGGTGGCCGACAAATTCGGCGGCATCACCGCGCTCTCCGTTCTCTACCTCGTTGCCGCCGCCATGCTGATGCTGGTGAGCATTGGCCTGCCGACCCTCACCATGGCGCTTGCCGCCTTCGTCGTGGCGATGCTGGCGCTGGGCCTGGGCAATGGCGCGGTGTTCCAGCTTGTGCCGGTACGTTTCGGCCGCGAAATCGGCGTGATGACCGGGCTGGTCGGCTGCGCGGGCGGCATCGGCGGCTTCTACCTAGCCTCCTCGCTTGGCTACTCCAAGCAATGGACCGGCTCCTACCAGGACGGCTTCCTCATCTTCGCCGGTCTCGCGCTGGTGGCCTTCATCGGCATCAACGCCGTGAAAAAAGAATGGCGCGCCAGCTTCTCGCGCGGCGTCGCGGAAATGGACCGGGTGAAAATCTAGGCCGTCCTGATCCTTTCAATCTCATTTCTCACATCAAGGAGTTGCGACGATGAACATGATGTCCGCCGCACGTAGAAAACTGGTTGTTATCGGCAACGGCATGGCCGGAATGCGCACCGTGGAGGAAATTCTGCACCGCGCGCCGGGGATGTTCGAGATCACGGTGTTCGGCGCCGAAGCGCAGCCGAATTATGACCGGATCATGCTCTCGCCCTTGCTGGCGGGCGATAAAAATTTCGAGCAGATCGTGCTGAACAGCCTGGAATGGTACGCCGAACATAATATCAGGCTGATCGCGGGCGAAGCCGTCACCACGATCGACCGCGCCCATCACACCGTCACCGGTGAACACGGCACGGTTGTGAAATATGATTATCTGCTGCTGGCAACAGGATCAAACCCATTCGTACTGCCGCTCCCCGGCGTTGAGCGCCCCGGCGTGATGACCTTCCGCTCGGTCTCCGATGTCGAAAAAATGCTCAGCATCGCCGCACCGGGCAAATCCGCCGTGGTTATCGGCGGCGGGCTGCTCGGGCTGGAGGCCGCGCATGGCCTGAACCTGCGCGGCATGGAGGTGAGCGTGGTGCATCTCATGCCCACGCTGATGGAACGCCAGTTGGACGCCTCGGCCGCGCATCTGCTGGAACGCGCGCTCACCGCCCGCGGCATGACGATCTACACCGGCGCGAACACAGAGTCTTTCGACGGCGAGGGTGAACATGGCGCCGTGCACTCCGTCACGCTGAAAGACGGCCGGCGCATCCCGGCTGATCTTGTGGTGATGGCCGTGGGCATCCGCCCGAACGCCAATCTGGCCAAAGCTTCCGGCATCGCCACCGACCGCGGCGTGCTGGTGGACGATGCGATGCGCACCTCCGACCCGGCGATTTTCGCCATCGGCGAATGCGTGGAACACAACAAACAATGCTACGGCCTGGTCGCGCCGATCTGGGACATGGCGAAGGTCGCCGCCGATCACATCTGCGGCGCCGCGCAAAGCGGCTTCATGCCCGTTGCCTCCGGCACGCGGCTGAAAGTCTCGGGGATCGAGATGTTCTCAGCCGGAGCCTTCATGGGCGACAAATCCACCGAGGATGTTATTTTGCGTGATGCCGCGCGCGGCATTTATAAACGCCTGGTGCTGCGCGATGACAGGCTGGTCGGCATCGTCTGTTTTGGCGATGCGCGCGATGCCGGATGGTATTTTCAGCTCCTCAAGGATGAAGCGCCGCTCGGCGATTTACGCGACACGATGATCTTCGGCCCCGTGATGGCCGCGGGCGACCCGCACGAGGCACTGGCGCAAATGCCGGACAACGCCGAAATATGCGGCTGCAACGGCGTGAAAAAATCCACCATCTGCAACGCCATTGCCGCGCATGAGCTGTGCACGGTGGAGGATGTGCGCGCGCGCACCAAAGCCTCCGCCTCCTGCGGCTCCTGCACCGGGCTGGTGGAAGGGCTGCTGAAACTCTCGCTGGGTGAAAACTACACGCCTGACGCCGTGAAGCCGATGTGCAAATGCACCAGCCACGGGCATGATGAAGTCCGCCGCCGCATCAAGGGCGGCGCGCTGAAAACCATTCCCGCCGTGATGCAGGCGCTGGAATGGACCACCCCCAACGGCTGCGCCTCCTGCCGCCCGGCGTTGAATTTTTATCTCCTCGCTGCCTGGCCCGGCGAATATGTGGATGATGCGCAGTCGCGCTTCGTGAACGAGCGCATGCATGCGAACATCCAGAAGGACGGCACATATTCGGTGATTCCACGCATGTGGGGCGGCACCACCACGGCGGGCGAGCTGCGCGCCATCGCCGATGTGGTGGATAAATTCAACATCCCGGCGGTGAAAGTGACCGGCGGCCAGCGCATTGACATGCTGGGCGTGAAAAAGGAAGACCTGTGCGCCGTCTGGCAGGATTTGAACGAGGCCGGGCTGGTCTCCGGCCATGCCTACGGTAAATCATTGCGCACGGTGAAAACCTGCGTCGGGTCTGAATGGTGCCGCTTCGGCGTGCAAGATTCCACCGCCATGGGCGTCGCGCTGGAGAAGGCCACCTGGGGCTCCTGGCATCCGCACAAGGTGAAACTCGCGGTCTCCGGCTGTCCGCGCAACTGCGCCGAGGCGACCATAAAAGACTTCGGCGTGGTCGCGACCGAAGCCGGGTGGGATCTGCATGTCGGCGGCAACGGCGGCATCAAGGTTCGCGCCACCGAGCTTTTGTGCAAGGTAACCACCGAGGAAGAGGTGATGGAATATGCCTGCGCCTTCCTGCAACTCTACCGTATGGAGGCGCGCTACCTGGAGCGCACCGCGCCGTGGATCGAGCGTGCCGGCCTCAAATATGTGCAGGAGAGAATCGTGGACAACGCCGAGCTGCGGCGCTCCCTGTTCGAGGATTTTCTCCACGCGCAAAAATTCGCGCAGACCGACCCCTGGGCGCAAGAAGCCACAAGCCCGGCACTGGGTAAAAAATTCAACGCAATGGCGGAGCTGGTATAATGGACGGGATGCGGATCGCACGCGACTTTGTGGATATCGGCGCGCTGGCGGAAATTCCCCGCCTGGGGGCAAGAACCGTGACAACCGGGATGGGCGACATCGCGATTTTCCGCACGGCGGATGACCGGGTGTTTGCGCTGCGCGACCAGTGCCCGCACAAGCAAGGCCCGTTGAGCCAGGGCATCGTGCATGGCGCCTCGGTCACCTGTCCGCTGCATAACTGGGTCATCTCCCTGGAATCAGGCCAGGCGCAAGGGCTTGATAAAGGCTGCGCGCCGCATTTCGCGGTGAAGGTGGAGGACGGCCGGGTGCTTTTGGCCCTGGGTGTGCCTGCATGAAAACCACATGCCCCTATTGCGGCGTGGGGTGCGGCGTTGAGGTGAACGCCGGCGTGGTCAGCGGCGACGCGGCGCACCCCGCCAATGCCGGGCGGCTCTGCATCAAAGGCTCCACCCTGGCGGCAACGCTGGATGACAGCAACCGCCTGCTGGTGCCAACCTCGGGCGGGCGGCAGGTGAGCTGGGATGAGGCGCTGGATGAAGCCGCGGCGAAATTTTCCGCCGTGATCGCGCAACATGGGCCCGATGCCGTCGCTTTTTACGGCTCCGGGCAGTTTCTCACCGAAGATTATTACGCTGCCAACAAGCTTATGAAAGGCTTCATCGGCAGCGCCAATATCGACACCAATTCGCGCCTGTGCATGGCCTCCACCGTCGCCGGACACATCCGCGCCTTTGGCGAAGACATTGTGCCCGGCTGCTATGATGACATCGAGGAGGCTGACCTGCTCGTCCTCGCCGGCTCCAACACCGCCTGGTGCCACCCGGTATTATTCGAACGCGCCCTGGCGGCCCGAGCCGCGCGCGGCACAAAAATCGTGGTCATCGACCCACGGCGCACGGCAACGGCGGCACTGGCGGATCTGCATCTGCCGATCCGCCCGGATGGCGATACCGCGCTGTTTCTGCGCCTGCTCACCGCGCTCAACCAGCAGGACAAAATTGACGCCTCCTATGTCCGCTGCCACACCAAAGGCTTCGCAAAAGCCCTGGCGGCGGCAGAGGAAAACCATATATCCGCCGCGTCGCTCGGCATCGCGGATGCCGACCTCGATACGTTCCTGCACTGGTTCTGCGAAACTCCGCGCACCGTCACATTATTCAGCCAGGGGGTTAACCAGTCCAGCAACGGCACTGACAAAGTCAACGCCATTCTCAACGTGCATCTCGCCTCCGGGCGCATCGGCAAACCGGGCATGGGCCCCTTCTCGCTCACCGGCCAGCCGAATGCCATGGGCGGGCGCGAGGTGGGCGGCCTGGCCAACCAGCTCGCGGCACATCTGCGTTTTGAGAACGCCGAGGACCGGGCGATGCTGCAATCCTTCTGGAACGCCCCGCGCCTGCCGAAAAAACCCGGGCTGAAGGCGCTGGACATGTTCGATGCCGTGCTGGCCGGGCGCGTCAAGGCCATATGGATCGCGGCGACCAACCCGGCGGAAAGCCTGCCCCGCTCGGCGCGGGTGCGCGCAGCGCTCGAGGCCTGCCCGTTTGTCGTCGCCGCCGACTGCTGGCCGACGGAGACCACGCGCCTGGCCAACATCGTCCTCCCCGCCGCCGGCTGGGGCGAGAAAGACGGCACCGTAACAAACTCCGAACGCACCATCTCCCGCCAGCGCCCCTTCCGCGCCGCTCCCGGCGAGGCAAAACCCGATTGGTGGATGTTCACACAACTGGCCCGGCGCATGGGCTTCGCGGCCCAGTTCGCCTACACCAAACCGGCGGATATTTTCCGCGAACATGCCGCCCTCTCGGGCTGCGGCAATGAGGGGGCGCGCCTGTTCGACATTTCAGGCCGCGCGAAATTGAGCGACGCCGCCTATGATGACATGGCTCCCTTCACCTGGGGCGGCAAACGCCTCTTCGCCCGCGGCGGCTTCTCCACACCCGACAGGCTGGCGCGTTTCCTCCCGGTGGCGCTGCCCGCCCCCCAAAAGCGCGATCAGGCGTTTCCCTTCATCCTCAACACCGGGCGCCTGCGCGACCAATGGCACACGATGACCCGCACCGGCTTCGTCCCCGCGCTGATGGAAAGCGCCGCCGAGCCAAGCTTCTCGCTTTCCCCCGAGGATGCCAAGGCCCAGAACATCACCCAGGGGGACCTGCTGCGCGTCACCACGCGCCACGGCAGCGCCGTGTTGCCTGCGGAAATCTCGCAAAATCAGCGCGCCGGTGAAATCTTTGCCGCCATGCACTGGACTGGCGCGCACAGCACCACCGGCACCATCAACCAGCTCATCGGCCCCGAGCACGACCCGATATCGGGCCAGCCCGCCTCCAAATTTGAGCCCGCCTCGGTGCAACGGCTGCAAACTGACTGGCACGCCATCGTCCAGACCCGCGCCCAGCCCCGCCCCGCCGGGCAGTTTTGTGCCGCGCGGGTGCCGCTCGCGGGTGGCATGCACCGTTTCGTTCTGGCCGGATGGAAGCCGCTGCAATTCGGCGCGGAACTCTCCGACTGGGCGGCGCGGCTCTGCGGCGCCGATGCCGATGCGGAGCGCATCGAGGTTATGGACGCCGGGCGCGGCATCTACCGCCTCGGTATCCTGCGCCGCAACACGCTGCTGGCCTGCCTGTTCATCGCCCCCCGGCGCGAGCTGCTGCCCGGCCCGGCAACCCTGGCCGAGCTGTTCAGCGTGACCAATTGGCAGGGGAGCCGGGCGGGCATCCTGATGGCCAATGCCAAGCCCGGCGGCGCGACCGGCCGCATGGTCTGCATCTGCCACCGCGTCAGCGAGCCTGACATCCGCGCCGCCATCCGGGATGGCAGCCTGCGCGATGTCGCGGCGATCGGCCGCGCCTGCAAGGCCGGCACCAATTGCGGCTCCTGCAAGGGCGAACTGGCCGCCATCCTGCAATCCACAACAGCCTTGGAGTTGGTGACATGACCCATGTGTTTCTGGTAGGCGCCGGCCCCGGCGACCCCGAACTGCTCACGCTCAAAGCCGCGCGCCTGCTGCGGGCGGCCAGTGTGGTCCTCTATGACAGCCTGGCCGACCCCAGGATCATCGCCATGGCGGGCCCGGCGGCGCGGCTGATCGATGTTGGCAAGCGCTGCGGCAAACACGCCGCATCACAGGCGCAAATCTGCCGCCTGCTGGTGGAGGAAGCCCGCGGCGGCCACAATGTGGTGCGCCTCAAGGGCGGCGACCCGATGGTGTTCGGCCGCGCGAGCGAGGAGATGGATGCCTTGCGCGCGCACGGCATCACCTTCGAGGTGGTGCCCGGCATCACCGCCGCCACCGCCGCCGCCGCCGCGCTCAACCTCTCCCTCACCCGGCGCGGCGTGGCCCGCTCGCTGCATTTTCTCACTGGCCACGGCGCGCAAGGCGGCCTGCCCGCGCATGATTTCGTCTCGCTGACAAAATCCGGCGGAACCCTCGTGGTCTACATGGGCGGCGAAACACTGCCCGGCCTGGCTGCCCATTTCATCGAGGCCGGGATGCCGCCGGACATGCCGGCCATCCTCATCGAAAACGCCAGCCTGGCTGATCAGCGCAGCGTACCCGCGACCATCGCCACCTTGCCCCGCCTCCATGCGGCGCAGGCGGCGGCGGGGCCGGTGCTGATTTTAATCGGTGAAGCCCTGCGCGATGCCAACGAGATTGCGGCCTTGGAAAGTCAGGCCGTTAGCGAGATGGAACGGACCATGGCGGACGCATCATGTGGATGATGAAATAACTTAATATCAATGAGTTATTGGCGGAAGAGGTGGGATTCGAACCCACGGTACGCTTTCACGCACGGCGGTTTTCAAGACCGCTGCCTTAAACCACTCGGCCACCCTTCCGGCTCGGCCCGCTTCCTGCTCTGTCTGCGCCAAATAATCAAGCCAGCCGCCAGCGCCTACCGGCTTCTGGTCTGGTAATAGCCAATGCGCCGGCTCAGCGCCGCCTGGCGTTCTTGCGCGCCCATATGTGCCGTCCCCTCCGGCAGGTGCGCCGCCAGCTCCGCCTGCTTCACCTTGCGCACCTCCGGTTTGGGGTAGCTGTCAGCATAGCTCCACCGCCACAGCAGCCCGCCCGCTTTCCACCCGCCGGTATCCAGCCAGTTCGCCACCCCCGGGTCGCTGCCACACACCACCAGCCGCGCCCGGCCGTCCACATCGGCGCGCACATTCGCCCCGTTCAACGAGCTTTGCCGGAACACGTAATCAATCCCGGAAAAATGCGCGTCATAAAGCTGCACACTCCAATACCGCACCTCGCGCGGCAGCTGCGTCTCCAAAATCAGTGCCTCATCGGGTGCCAGTTCAAACAGATGCATCAGCGTGCGCTGGTTGGTTACCGAGCCATAGCCGGACTGGTCATCAAAAATAAACCCCTCCGCCCCGCCGCGCGCCCGCACCCCGTTCAGATACCCCAGCACCAGCTCGTTCTGCCGCGCCGCGTAGCTGGCCAGCATCGCAATTTTATGCGCGCTTTCCTCCGCCCCCAACATCGCCGCACCCGGCCGCCGGTCCAGCCGCTCAATCGTGCATACCGGATCAGACTGCCCCGGCCCGCTGGTGCGGCTGCGATACAATAACGACTCCGTCTGCGGGTGCATTTCATACCAGGCCCCCGCATAGCCTTCCGGGCGCGCGGCACTCAGCATGAATTCATACCGCCCGTGCGCATCGGCCGCCACGGTGGTCAGGTCAATCTCCCCCAGCGTGCGCCCGTTAATCTGCCCCAGATGCGCCCCGCCCTTGCGCATGGTGATCAGCGCCACCGGCGCCGTGCCTTTCACCCCTGAAAATCTGTAACTCCCCCCGGCATCCATCGGCGCAAAGCGGTAAATATCGTCCGGGTTAGGCGACCCCCACGGAAAATAAAAAGAAATATGCGGCGCCCAGTCCGGTGCCTCCACACTCGTGCCAAACACCTCCCCATACGCCAGCGCCAGCAGCATCAGCACCTGCTTGTCATACGCCGCGCCAAGCGCCGGATCATCGTAGCCAAGCCGCGCCGCCGTGGCCCGCGCCTGCGCCAGATACGTAACAACCGGCGCAAACGCCGGATCGTTTTGGCTGTTTTCCATCCCTGCCACTTCCCCTCTCGCGCAATTTGACGCTGCGCGGGCACAAATGTAACCTAGATTACAATAATCAGGTTGGAAACCTCAAAATGATACCGCAGGCCAAACTCGACCTCGCCGAAATCATCCAATCGGCCACCGGCGGGCAGCCCGGCGTCTCGCCGGACATGCTGGAAGCCCTGCGCATCCTCACCGGATCCTGGAACCAGGACGGCCATCTGACCCCCGCCGGCGCCGCCGGAAAACGCGCCGGCCTCATCCGCGCCATCACCAACCGCCTGCGCCTGGAAGACACGCTGACCCGCCACCCGGAAATCATCCGTGAGCCCATCGCCGGCCCCATCGTCATCATCGGCCTGCCCCGCTCGGGCACCACCAAGCTGCACCGCATCATCGCCGCCGGCCCCGGCATGCAAAAGCTCCTACTCTGGCAATTGCTCAACCCAGTGCCTCTGCCCAACACCCCGCCCAACGGGCCGGACCCGCGCATCGCCCTGGCCGAGGCCTACACCCAGGCCCTGCGCGCCAACGCACCCGAACTCTACGCCGCCCACCCCATGGCAGCCAACGAGCCGGACGAAGACATTTTCGCCCTCGAGGTCACCGGCTACAACTACATCAACTGCTCCACCGTCCCAGCGCCTGCGTATAAAGCCTGGCTGGACCAGCAATCCTTTACGCCTGTCTATCGCTGGCTGAAACTCATCCTCCAGGTGCAACAATTTTTTGGCCACGGGCGAGGCCAGCCATGGGTGCTCAAGGCGCCGCAGCATATGGGGTTTTTACCTGAGCTGTTCAGCACCTTCCCCAACGCCACGATCGTTCATTGCCACCGCGACCCAAAAATCACCGTCGCCTCCTACATCGCCATGATCGCGGCGGCGCGGCGCGCCAGTTGCACCATCGCCAATGCCGCCGATGTCGGCCGCTACGCCCTCGAATTCTGGGGCGAACACACCCGCCGCTACCTCGCCGCCCGCGCCGTCCTCGCCACAAACCATAGCTTTGTGGACCTCGCCTACAATTCCATTGTCGCGGACAGCCTCGCCTGCGCCGAACGCATCCACGCCGCCGCCGGCCTTCCGCTCCCCGCCGCCAGCCGCGCCGCCATGCTCGCCTGGGAACAATCCAACACCCAGCACAAACATGGCAAACACAGCTACAACCTGGCTGACGCGGGCCTCACCCCGGATGACATCGCCCGCGCGTTCGCCCAATACACCAACCAGTTCGGAGGCTATTTCTAACCCCGCGGTATCAACCCGCTCGCCTCGGCAACCGCGCGGCTCCGCGCGATCGCCTCGCTCACCGCCAGCGCCGCCGCCAGCGCCCGCGCGCCCGCCTGCGCATCCACCAAAACCGGCGCCCCATCCAGCACCGAGGCAAAAAACGCCTCATGCTCGGCCAGCAGCGCGTCATGGTCCTGCCACCCCGCCTGCTCCACGCCAAACTCCTCGAACCCCGGCAGCTTCATCCCTATCCCGCGGCCCACCAAGGTCAGCTTGCGCGCCGCGAAATCCACCGTCAGATACCCCGTCTGCGAAAATATCCGCATCTTGCGCTCGGTCTTCAACGAAATCCGGCTCGCGGTGATCGTCGCCACCGCGCCGTTCTCAAAACGTATCCGCGCATTGGCGATATCATCATGCTCGCTGGCCACCGGGGCGCCAACGGCGTCCACGCTCGCCACCGGCGAATCGGTCAGCGCCAGAATCAAATCAAGGTCATGGATCATCAGGTCGAGAATCACCGAAACATCGGTCCCGCGCGGCTTGAACGGCGCAATGCGCACCGCCTCGATATAGAGCGGCTTGCCCATCCGCGCCGAGAGCGCCCCATGCGCCGCCGAGAACCGCTCCAGATGCCCCACCTGCAACACCAGCCCCGCCGCGCGCGCCAGTTCCGCCAGCTCAGCCGCCTGCTCCAGTGTCGCCGCAATCGGCTTCTCGACCAGCACATGCTTGCCCGCACGGAGTGCTTTTGCTGCAAGATCAAAGTGATACTCGGCAGGCGCGGCAATAATCACCGCCTGCGCCAGTTCCAGAATTTCATCCACGGTCTTCACCGGGCAGCCCGCTTCCCAGGCCACGGTCTTCGCCCGCTCCGGGTCGGCATCCGCCAGCCCCACGAGTTTGGCCCGCTTCGCGCCGGCCAGTTTCAACGCATGGTAGCGGCCAAAATGCCCCGCCCCGATCAGACCAACATTCAAGCGCTCACTCATGTAAAACGTGGTATCGCCCGCCGGGGTTGCGCGCAACCGGGAGCAACGTCATACCGCCTGCGATAAAAGGATTTTCGGATCACAAATGCTGTATTTTACCCGCGCCAAGACTTATGGAATCATGCTCCTCTGCGTGCTCGGCGTCTTGCTGGGCCTGCCCAACATCGGCCCCCGCCCTGCCTTCCTGCCCGGATTCGTGCCCTGGAGCCAGGTCCACCTGGGGCTGGACCTGCGCGGCGGCAGCTATCTGCTCCTCCAGATCGACTTCGCGGCGGTCGAAAAACAGGACCTCAACGGCCTGGTCGATCAAGTCCGCCAGACCATGCGCACCGCAGGCCTCGGCTACACCGGCCTGCATGCCGACATCCCCAATCATCAGGTCGTACTCCACCTGCTCAATGCCTCCGATGCCCCGGCCGTCACGGCGGCGTTGCGCAAGCTCGTCACCTACGCCCCCAATGCCAGCTCGCCCAATATTTCCATCGCCCAGGCGCCGGATGGCAGCATCAACATCTCCATCCCGCATCAGACCCTCATCGCCCGCGAGGCCCAGGCGGTTGATCAGTCCATCACCATCATCCAGCGCCGGATCGACGGCTCCGGCGTGCTCAACCCCACCATCGCCCGCCAGGGCACGGACCAGATCGTCGTCCAGCTTCCCGGCATCTCCGACCCCAGCCGCGTGAAAACCCTCATCGGCACCACCGCGCACATGACCTTCCAGATGGTCGACTCCAACGCGCAGCCCGGCCCCATCGCCCCCCTGGGCGACACCCAGCTCCCCATGGCCGACAACCCGCAACAAAGCATGGACGTGTTCTCCAACGTCGCTGTTGACGGCGCCGATCTCGACAACGCCCAGGCCTCCACCGACCCGCAAAGCGGCCAATGGGTGGTCAACTTCTCGCTCAACTCCGTCGGCGCGCGAGAGTTCGCAGATGTCACCACCGCCAACGTCGGCAAGCTCTTCGCCATCATCCTTGACGGCAAGATCATCGAGGCCCCGGTCATCCGCGAGCCCATCACCGGCGGCTCCGGCCAGATATCGGGCAATTTCACCGCGCAATCAGCCACCGACCTCGCCCTTTTGCTGCGCGCCGGCGCCCTGCCCGCCCCGCTCAACATCGTCGAGGAACAAAGCGTCGGCCCCGACCTCGGCGCTGACGCCATCCGCGCCGGGGCCCTCTCGCTCACCGCCGGCTTCATCTTCGTGCTCGCCTTCATGGCCGTGTTCTACGGCCTGTTCGGCTGGTTCGCGAACGCGGCGCTGGTGATGAACCTCGTCATCATGCTGGCCATCCTCTCCTTCATGGGCGCCACACTCACCCTCCCCGGCATGGCGGGCATTTTGCTCACGCTCGGCATGGCGGTGGACGCCAACGTACTCATCAACGAGCGCGTGCGCGAGGAGGTGAAAGCCGGCCGCAAACCCCTGGCCGCGCTGGAGGCCGGTTACAAACGCGCCTACGGCACCATCATTGACAGTAACGTGACCACATTGCTTGCCCACGTCACCCTGTTCATCTTCGGCTCGCCCCCGGTGCGCGGCTTCGCCGTCACCATCTGCGTTGGCATCGTCACCACCATGTTCACCGCCACCGTGCTGGTGCGCCTCATCACCTCGCGCTGGTACATCTCGCGCCGCCCCGCCTCGTTGCCCGTCTGAGGAACCGCAAAATGTTTATGAAACCCATGCTCCGCTTCGTTCCGGACGGCACCAAAATCCGATTCATGAACGGCCGCTTCGCCGGTCTCATCGTCTCGGCCGTGCTCAGCACCGCCTCGGCCATCCTCTTCTTCTACCCTGGCCTTAATCTGGGGCTGGATTTCAAGGGCGGCGTGGTCCTCCAGGTGGAAACCCCGCAAACCGCCAACTTCCCCGCCATCCGCGCCGCCCTGGCCCAGGCCGGGCTGGCTGACGCATCGCTGCAAAGCTTCGGCGCGGCGGGCACCGGCGTGCTCATCAGCCTGGAGAGCAAGGCCAGCGCCGCCGCCACCCAGACCTCCATCACCGAGGCGCAGACCGCCCTGGCCAGCGCTGCGCCGGGCGCCAAAATCCTCAGCACCCAGGCCATCGGCGCCTCCGTCTCGCAGCAGCTCTTCGCCCAGGGGCTGGAGGCGCTGGGCCTCAGCTTCGTGATGATCCTGGCCTACATCTGGTTCCGCTTCGAATGGCAATTCGCCGTCGGCGCGGTCACCACGCTCATCCTCGACACCACAAAAACCATCGGCTTCATGGTCATCACCCGCATTCCGTTTGACCTGGTGACAATCGCCGCCATCCTCACCATCATCGGCTACTCCACGAATGACAAAGTGGTGGTCTACGACCGGGTGCGTGAAAACCTGCGCAAATACAAAACCATGCCGCTGCGCAACCTCATCGACCAGTCAATCAACGAGACCCTGAACCGCACCCTGGGCACCTCCGGCACCGTGTTCCTCGCGGCCCTGCCATTGGCCCTGTTCGGCGGCTCCGCGCTCTCCGGCTTCGCGTGGATCATGCTGTTTGGCATCGTGGTGGGCACCTCGTCCTCCATCTTCATCGCCGCCCCCATCCTGCTCTTCCTCGGCGAACACCGCCTGCGCCGCAGCGGCAGCCTGCCCAAAACCAAATAACCCCCGCCGCCCCCCCCGCCAATCCCGTCATGCCAGCGCAAGCTGGCATCTTCCCGCCAACCCCGTCATGCCAGCGCAAGCTGGCATCTCCCCCAGCCAACCCCTTAATTACCCGGAACCAGCAAAAATTCGTTTGAATCAACTCGCATCGTTTCGTTAACTTTGCTACAAAGTTAATATTGCTCTAATTTTACTACGAATGCGATTTTTTAGACGATGCGTGACCTAACTCAAGACCAAGCCCTCATGGCGTCGATCCGCATCTTCTACCAGCCGATCATCCGGCTCGCCGATCTGCGCCCGGACTACGCCGAGGTCCTCGCCCGCACCACCGGCGCCGACGGCACAATGGGTGGCGCCGAAACCGTGGTCGAGGCCATGACCGGCGCCGAACGTTCCATGCGCCTCACCGCCTGCATCATGCAGCGCGCGCTCGATGAATACACCGAACACGGTTTCGCCGCGCAAAACCTGCGCATCGCCATCAACCTGCCGCTGGACGCGATGCTCCACCCCGATCTGGTCACCTGCATCGAGCTGATCCGCGCCAGCTCCGGCCTACCCACAAGCAACATCCGTTTCGAGCTGACAGAACGCCACCCGGTTCACGACCTCAAAGCCGCCTGCGCCGTCATCACCACTCTGCGCGCCGCCGGCTACGGCCTGGCCCTGGACGATATCACCCCGGACATGCCCTATCTCCCCGCCCTGCTCGACATGCCGATCCGCGCCATCAAGCTGGACCGCAGCGTTGTCATCAGCGATCACCCCGCCGACCAGGAATTCATCCGTGCCATGGCCGCCCAGGCCGCCGCCAAAGGTCAGGACATCATCGCCGAAGGCATCGAAACCCCCACTCTGCGCGACAGCCTGCGCGCCCGCGGCGTCACCCACGGCCAGGGCTACCTCTTCTCGCACCCGCTCCCCGCGGCCGGGTTAGGGCAATATCTCGCCGCGGGTAGAGCGTGATTGCCTCACGTCAATCACGCTCTACCTTATGTTTTACGATCAATTTCATTGGTTTAAAGCGCAGCCAGCCTGATCCCCACCTGCCGCGCCGCGATCTTGCGCCGTATCTCCGCCAACACCGGCCCGCCCAGGCACAACGGCGCGCACCCCTCCGCCTCGCGGCGCCGCTGCATCACCGCCGGCAAGGCCACCACATCATCCTCCGCATTATCAAAAATTCCGCGATGCCCCGTATCCAGATACGTCTCCACCGGCGCCGCTTCAGCAAAAATCACATCATGGCGCGCCAACTCCACGTGATAATAAATCACCCGCTCGACCGCATGGTCCTGGCGAATCGTCGTCCAGTTCAACAGCTCCTTCGCCGGCACCAGCACACCATCCAGAAACAGCGCATGGTCAGGTGAGACCACGAGCCGCCGCCCCGGCATGCCCTCGCCCAGCGCATCCGCCTCAATCACCACCGGACGCACCGTCTCAGGCCGCGCCTGCGCGGCAATCTCCACCTCCCGCCTGCCAATCCACACAATGGGCTGCTCCTCGCCGGCATGGGTAATCACCATATCCCCCACGTTCAGCGCCTCCACCGCCACCTCCCCACGCAAGGTCAAAATCCGCGTCCCGGCCGCGAAACACGGGTTGATCGCCACATTGGTGGTAAAAATCGCATCCACAAACGGCGTATTGCTGTTCGGGTTAACCCGCGTGCCAAAGCCGATATCCAAGGTCGCATGGTCCGCCGTTGCCGCCGTGCCAAACAGCGCGCCCGCCACCTCGCCGATCACCAGCTTCTGCGCCGCATCCAGCGTGAACGGGTTGGTGAACGGCAACCCGTCCACAGTCCCGCCCGGCAGCACCAGAATATGCCCGCCGCTTAGCGCCGCCTCGGTGATATCCCCCACCAGCGCATTGTAATCCGCATTCAGCGTGCCACCCACGAACAACGAGCCAAACAAATCCGCCACCGCCTGAATTGTAATCTGGTCACCCGCGATGCCAAAGCTGCCTGCTTGAAAATTCAAAATCCCGCCGCCGATATTCGCGCCGTAACCGCTGATCGTCCCGCCCGTTATCTGCGTGGTGATGTTGAACGCGCTGCCCTGCGCATTGTCAGTGAGGATCAGCACACCCCCCACCGTCCCGCCATTGTTCAGGAAATCGATGTTCGTGCCGTTGGTCAGCGGCGTGGTCAAGGTATAGGTGCCGCTCGAAGTAATGCTGACGTTCGTCATTCAATTTCCTGCCGTTACAACGCAGTATCCGGGAATGCGAGACAACCTACAATAAAAAACCCGCGCCGTCGCGCCCTAAACTTACCCTAGATTGTATTCCGTTCAGTTAATCAAACGATAAACCCGCCGCCCAGCACCCGCGACCCGTCATAAAACACCGCCGCCTGCCCTGGTGCCGCCAATGCCGGCTCATCGAGCCGCAGCATCGCCCCGTTCCCCTCCGGCAACACCCGCGCGGCATGCACAGAGTCTCGCGCCCGCATCTTCACCCCGGCCGAAACTCCGCCCTCGGGCACATCAATCAGCCAGTTCACATCGCGCAGCCGCACCTCAAGGCTCTCCACCCGGCGCGGCCCCACCACAATGCGCCGCGTCCCCGGCTCTATCTTCTTCACCACCATATGCGCCGCCGCGTTGCCCAGCCGCTTGGCTTGGCCCACGGTATAGCGCGCGATGCCCTGGTGCGTGCCCAGCACAACCCCATCCTCGCTCACAATCTCGCCCTCGCTCAGCGCGTCCGGGCGAAATTTCTCCACGATTCCAGCATAGGAGCCGGTGGGCACAAAGCAGATATCCTGGCTGTCAGCCTTCTCGGCCACCACCAGCCCCATCTCGGCCGCCACCGCGCGCACCTGCGCCTTGCTGGCATAATCGCCCAGCGGAAACCGGCAAAACTCCAGTTGCGCGCGCGTGGTCGCCGCCAGAAACCAGCTCTGGTCCCGGCTCTCGTCCACCGCCCTGTGCATCTGCGCCCCGGCCGGGCCTTCAAGCCTGCGCACATAATGCCCGGTCGCCATTGCCTCGCCGCCCAGATCGCGCGCCATCTCCAGCAGGTCGCCAAATTTCAGGTGCTGGTTGCACGCAATGCACGGCACCGGCGTCTGCCCGCTGGCATAGCTATCGGCAAACGCGGCCATCACGCTATCGCGAAACCGCGCCTCCGCATCCACCACATAATGCGCGATCCCCAGTGTATCGGCCACGCGCTTGGCGTCGCGAATATCCTGCCCCGCGCAGCACGCGCCTTTGCGCCCCACCGCCGCGCCATGGTCGTAGAGCTGCAACGTCACGCCGATCACCTCATGCCCGGCGCGCGCCATCAGCCCGGCCACCACCGAGCTGTCGACCCCGCCTGACATGGCGACCACGATTCTCATGCCCGTGCCTAACCCGCCGCGTTTCTGGTCGCCGAGGGCAATTTCACCACAAGTCCGTCCAGCGCCTCGGAGATCACAATCTGGCACCCCAGCCGTGAGGTCTTCTCCAGCCCGAACGCCAGGTCCAGCATGTCCTCCTCATCCTCGCTCGCCTTTTTAAGCTTCCCGGCCCAGGCAGGGTCCACGATCACATGGCAGGTCGAACAGGCCAGCGACCCCTCGCACGCGCCCTCAATATCCACGCCATGCTTATGCGCCACTTCCAGCACGGAAAGCCCCACAGGGGCTTCAACCTCACGCGCAATCCCATTGCGCTCAATAAAAGTCATTTTCGGCATCGCACAAACCTTCAGAAATTCCAGCGCCCTTCAAGCGCAACGCGCCTGACCATGCAAGGCACGCTTTGCCATGGCCTCATATGCGCCGCAGAACGCCGGCACCACCTGCGCCGCCACATTCCAAGGCAGCGAAACCCTGATCGCCTGCCCCGCCAACGCCCCCGCCCCCATTGCCCGCAACACGTGGCTTTCCGCCACCTTGCCCGATGAACACGCCGCCCCGGCGGAGACCGCGAACCCGGCCATATCCAGCGCGATCAACTGCGTCTGCGCCCGCGCCCCCGGCAGCGCCAGGCAGGTGGTGTTCACCAGCCGGTTCGCGCCCGCCCCCAGCGCCACCGCGCCAAGGCGCACGCAAAATGCTTCAATTTCATCGCGATAACCAGCGATCCGCGCCGCCTCATAGCCGCCACCCAGCGCTGCCGCCATCCCGGCTATGGCGGGCAGCGCAGGCGTCCCGCCGCGCCGCCCCAGCTCCTGCCCGCCGCCGCGCAGATCCGCCATAATCTCCCGCCCGGCGCTCACCACCAGCGCCCCGGCCCCCATCGGCCCGCCCATTTTATGGCCTGAGATGGCAATGCTCGCCGCCCCCATGCCCAGCCACTCCTCCCGGCAGCGCCCCGCCGCCTGCACCGCATCCACATGCAGCAACGCCCCATGCCGCGCGCAAAGCACCGCCACCGCCGCAATGTCGTGGCGCACGCCGGTCTCATTATTCGCCGCCATCAGGCAGACCAGCGCCCCCGGCTGCCCGGCCAGCAAGCCCTCCAGCGCTTCCATATCCACTGTGCCATCGGGCAAAACCGGTATCACCCCGGCCCCCGGCGCCGCCGCGCGCACACAATCATGCTCCGTTGCGCCATAGAACACCGCCCGGCCCGCCCCCAGCGCATGCACGGCCAGCGCATTCGCCTCAGTGGCGCCCGAGCAAAAAATCACATCCCCCGTCTTGGCGTTGAAACACCCCGCCACCGCCTCGCGGGCATCTTCCAGCACTTTGCGCGCCGCCCGCCCCGCGCCATGCACCGAGGCCGGATTGGCAAGCCCCATAGCCGCCACCGCCGCCGCCTTTGCTTCGGGCCGCAACGGCTCCGTCGCATTGGCATCCAGATACATCACCGGCTCAATTAATCCTGTCGCTCACCATGCCGGCGATACGGTGCTCCAGCTCCGTCAGCTCCCGGCGCAGCAGATCAACCTCATGCAGCAGCGGGTCCAGGCATGGATCACACGGCGTGCCATAGGCATCGAACCGCGGCTTGGCCCCCTCGCGGTCGACCGGCCGCGCCGGTATCCCCACCACGGTCGTTCCCGCAGGCACCGGCGCCACCACCACGGCGTTGGCGCCAATGCGCGCCCCCTCGCCGATCTCGATCGCGCCCAGCACCTTCGCCCCGGCGCCGATAATCACATTATTTCCTACCGTCGGATGCCGCTTGATATGCTCCGAGCTGGTGCCCCCCAGCGTTACCTGATGGTAAATATACACATCGTCACCCACCACCGCGGTCTCGCCGATCACCACGCCCATGCCATGGTCGATGATAAACCGCCGCCCCAGCTGCGCGCCGGGGTGGATCTCGATTCCGGTCAGAAACCGCCCGATATGCGAGAGAAACCGGCCGGTGGTGTAAAACCCGTGCCGCCAGAAAAAGCTCGAAACGCGATGTATCCCGGTTGCGTGCAATCCAGGATAGCAGAGCAAAACCTCAAGATTGGACCGCGCCGCCGGGTCACGCTCCCTGTAAGCCCGAACCGTCTCCGTTAAAAACATAAGGGCCATGCGAATTTCCGTGGATTATCTGACCATAAGCAGTCTATATTAGCAGACCTGAGGGGAAACCCAAACGGTAATCCGTCTGTTATGCCACCCAAAGCCTTGAGGAGCACTTAGGTATCCGGACCCCTGAGGTCAACATTCGGATGGATGAAGTACGGTCCGCAGCCGGGAAATATTCCCAGCGAAGTTGTGAAGTTACACGGTCATTATGAAAGACGAGTTAGAGAATGCCTGAAGTGATGTTTGCCGGGCCGGAAGGCCGCCTGGAAGGACGTTACCACCATGCCAAGGAACGCGGCGCCCCGCTGGCGCTCGTCCTGCACCCGCACCCGCTGCATGGCGGCACCATGAACAATCGTATCACCTACTCCATGTATCAGGTGTTCCAGCGCCTGGGCTTTTCGGTCATGCGCTTCAATTTCCGCGGCGTTGGCCGCAGCCAGAGCAAGTTTGACGGCGGCATGGGCGAGATCAACGACGCCGCCGCCGCGCTGGACTGGATGCAGGCGCTCAACCCCGGCCATGGAGGGCTGTGGATCTCCGGCTACTCCTTCGGCGCCTTCGTGGGCATGCAACTGCTCATGCGCCGCCCGGAAGTCTCCGGCTGGGTCTCCGTCGCCCCGCCCGCTGCCCATTATGACTTTGGCTTCCTCGCCCCCTGCCCGTGCAGCGGGTTGATGATCCACGGCGACTCCGACGAAATGGTGCCCGAAATCTCAGTGCGCAAACTGGTCGACAAGCTCAACCTGCAAAAAGGCGTCGCCATCGACTACCGCGTGTTCGAAGGCGCTGACCATGTGTTCGCCAACCACGCCGGCAAAATCGCCGAAGCCGTGGAAGGCTACGTCGCCCAATCCCTGGCCCGCAAACAAATGGCCCTGGCCGCCGACTAGCCCACCCCTGATGGCATGACGTTCATACCATGACGTCATGCCATCACGTCATGCCAGCGAAAGCTGGCATCTCCCCCGTTTCGTGCCCATCTTTGCCAATGCTCCCCGCGCAGCCCCTATCAGCGCGGCCGCAGCTTGCGCCCCCGCACCAGCTCGCTCACCACGCCATGCAGCGTGTTCAACTCCTGGCGGGTAATCTCCCCGCGGTTAAAAAAATGCCGCAGATTCCGTATCATCCCCGGCCGCTTCTGCTCATTCTTTAAAAACCCTGAATCATCGCACTCGCGGATCAGATGCGCCATGAAATGGTCGAGGTCCGCCTTCGTCGCTGGTACCGTCTCATTGGTCTGCAACTCGCGCATCGGCTGCTCATCCTGGCGCGCCAGCCACCATTCATAGCCAAACACCATCACCGCCTGCGCCAGATTGAGCGACATAAATCCCGGATTCAGGTCATAGCGGATCAAACTATCGGCGCAGGCAATATCATCATTATCCAGCCCCGCCCGCTCAGGGCCGAACAACACGCCACAGCGCAACCCCCGCTGCCCGATGGCCACAACCTCCGCCGCGCCGCCGCGCGCGGTGAGCACGGGCTTTATGATATGCCGCGGCCGCGGGCACGTCGCGAACACCCGGTGCAAATCCCCCACCGCCGCCGCCACGCTGTCAAAAACCACGGCTGAGTCCAATATCCGGTGCGCCCCCGCCCCCGTCCGCCAGGCGCGCTCCTGCGGCCAGCCGTCTCGCGGCGCCACAATGCGCAGATGAAACAACCCGCCATTGCCCATCGCGCGCGCCACCGAGCCGATATTCTCCGCCAGCTGCGGGCGCACCAGAATCACCACCGGCGACGGCTCAATCGGCTCCAGCTCCGCTCCGCCATCGCGCCCGGTCATTTGCGGCGCCAGACCGTGCCCTGCGGACCGTCCTCCAAAACAACCCCATCCGCCTCAAGCGCCTTGCGTATCTCATCCGCCCGCGCGAAATTTTTCGCCCCCCGTGCCGCCTTGCGCTCGGCGATCAGCGCCTCGATCTTCGCGGCATCGCCATCGCCCTGAAACCATGCCTCCGGCGCCACATTGAACAACCCCAGCACCTGCCCCGCCGCCAGCAACCACGCCGCCGCCGAAGCTTCCCCCGCCAACGCCGCGTCCGCCAGGCTGTGCAAGCCCGCAATCGCCCCCGGCGTATTCAAATCATCCAGCAGCGGCTGCAGCACGCAAGCCGGAATTTCGTCCGCCGCGCGCACACCTTCGTGCGCGGCAATCGCCCGGTAGAACCGGTCCAGCTCCCGCTTCGCCTCCACCAGCCCGGCCTGTGAGAAATCCAGCGTCGCCCGGTAATGTGTGCGCATCAACAAATACCGCACCGCCTCGCCAGGCGCACTCTGCAACACATCATGCAGCACCAGAAAATTCCCGAGCGACTTGCTCATCTTCTCGCCGTTCACCAGCAACATGCGGTTATGCACCCACACATTGGCAAAATGCGAACCCGGAAACGCGCAGCATGACTGCGCGATCTCGTTCTCATGATGCGGAAAAATCAAATCATCCCCGCCGCCGTGAATATCAAAATTCTCGCCCAGATGCTTCCAGGACATCGCGGAGCACTCAATATGCCACCCCGGCCGCCCGCGTCCCCAAGGGCTCGGCCAGCCCGGCAAATCGTCCGAGGAGGGCTTCCACAACACAAAATCCCCCGGATCACGCTTATAGGGCGCCACGTCCACCCGCGCCCCTGCGATCAAATCCTCCGGCGAGCGCCCCGAAAACTTGCCGTAATCAGCATCCGACGCCACGGCGAACAACACATGCCCCTGCGCTTCATACGCATGCCCGCTGGCAATTAAACGCTGGATGATCTCGATGATCTCGCCCAGATGCTCCGTCGCGCGCGGCTCGATATCGGGGGGGAGCGCATACAGCGCCCCCATGTCCTCATGATAATAGCGGATCGGCCCCTCGGTCACCTTTGCAATGCTCAAGCCCCGCTCACGCGCCCGGGTGTTTATCTTGTCGTCGATGTCGGTGATGTTCCTCACATACGTCACCTTCGGATACAGCCGCCGCAGCAGCCGGATCAGCACATCGAAAATCACCACATTGCGCGCGTTGCCAATATGCGCGCGGTCATACACCGTCGGCCCGCACAAATACGCCCGCACGTTGGCCGGGTCGATCGGCCTGAAGATTTCCTTGGTCCGGGTGCGGGTATTATGCAGCAAAAGTTCGGTCATACCCGCGCTCTTCGGCGAGTTTCCAACGCAAATCAAGCCGCATTGATCTTTTCTCTCCCCGCCCCCCAAATAGATGCATGAAACAGATTCTCTCCCATATTGACGCCACGCTCGAAACCTCGCTGCAACGCCTGTTTTCCCTGCTGCGCATCCCCAGCATCAGCGCCCAGCCGGCTCATGCGGCCGACTGCCGCAAGGCCGCCGAATGGGCGCGCGACACCCTGGCCGAAATGGGCTTTGCCGCCCGCCTCTCAGAAACCACCGGCCTGCCCGGCGTCATCGCCACCCACCATGAGGCAGGCCCCACCGCCCCGCATGTGCTCTTCTACGGCCATTACGACGTCCAACCCGCCGACCCGCTGAACCTCTGGCACTCCGACCCGTTCGACCCACAGCTGGTTGACGGCCCGCGCGGCAAGCGCATCGTCGCCCGCGGCGCGGTGGACGACAAAGGCCAGGTTGTCAGCTTCCTGGAGGCCTGCCGCGCGCATCTGACCATGACCGGAAAACTCCCGGTCCGCCTGACCGTCTTGCTCGAGGGCGAGGAGGAATGCGGCAGCCCCTCGCTGGCCGAGCTCCTCACCAAGGAGCGCGAGAACCTGAAGGCTGATTTCGTCCTGGTCGCCGACACCAATATGTGGGATTTCACCACCCCCGCCATCACCACCTCGCTGCGCGGCCTGGCGGCGGTGGAAGTCACCATCAAAGGCCCCTCGCGCGATCTGCATTCCGGCCTGTTCGGCGGCATCGCGCTCAACCCCATCAACGCTCTCACCCGCATCCTGGGCGATCTGCATGACGCCACCGGCCGCATCCAGATCCCCGGCTTTTACGACGGCATCGCCCCGGTGCCAGATACGCTGCTCGCCTCATGGACGCAGCTTGGCTTCAACCCGCGGGCATTCCTGGGCGAGGTCGGCCTGCACACACCCGCGGGCGAAGCTGACCAGCTCCCCCTCGCCCAACTCTGGGCGCGCCCCACCGCCGACATCAACGGCATTTCCGGCGGCTATCAGGGCGAGGGCACCAAAACCGTCATCCCCGCCCAGGCCACGGCCAAGCTCACCTTCCGCCTCGTCCCCGGCCAGAACCCGCAGCAGATCGTCAAAAATTTCGAGACTTTCATCACCTCGCGCCTGCCCCCCGACGCCAAAGCGGAATTCAAACACTTTGGCGCCGCACCGGGCTTCTCCATGGATCTGAATGCCCCCTTCATGCACGCCGCCCGTGAGGCTCTGGCCGCCGAGTTCGGCAAACCCGCCGCGCTGGTCGGCTGCGGCGCCTCAATCCCGGTGGTGGAAGCCTTCAAGACCCATCTTGGACTGGAAACCCTGCTCGCCGGTTTCGGCCTGGATGACGACTGCATCCATTCCCCGAACGAAAAATTCGAGCTGGCCTGCTTCCATCGCGGCACCCGCGCACACGCCCGCCTGCTCGCCGCCTTCGCAAGTTAGAGTCTGATCGCTTTAAGTGCGATCAGGCTCTGGCCATTTTTCTGAGGGCGATTCACGCTTTCGGCTCGCTCGCTTGAGCGAACCTCAAACGATCACGCTCTAATTAATTATAGCGAATGGCATCCTCAATGTGCGACACGCCGCCCGGATACACCAGCGCGACATCGAAACGGGTACAGGGCCGCTCCCAACCCTCATGTGTGGCCAGGGCTACACCGGCGGCCTCCAGCAGCCGCGCCTGCTGCCGGGGCGAAACGGCGTAAGCCGCCTGCGCCATGGTTCTGCGGGCCTTCACCTCGACGAACACCAGCACCTCCGCATTGGCCACCACAAGGTCGATTTCCCCAGCGCCGGTGCGCAGCCGTTGCGCCAGAATGCCAAACCCTTTGTTCTGCCAGTGCAGCGCCACCTCATCCTCGGCGACCCGGCCGAGGCTTTCAGCCGCGCGGCGTTTCATCAGGGAATTTGTTTGCCGCAATGAAGTTTGCTGATCCATTCCTTCACTACGCCATAAATTAGTTAATTTTTAACTAATTTCCCCTATCACGACTGCCGCCAGGCGCCGCGCGACTGCCCGGCGAATTCTTCCGCCACGGCCAGCCCCAGCGCCAGCAGCACCGGCCCCAGGAAAATACCCAGCGCACCAAAAGCAATCGCGCCACCGAGCACGCCGATCAGGGTCAGCGCATAGGGCAGCGATGCCCCCTTGGAGATCAGCCAGGGCCTGACAATTGAATCCGCCCCGCCCACGACGACAAAGCAATACGCCCCCAGCATAATCGCGATAACCGGATGGCCCTGGGCCAGAAGATACAGGCAGAGCGGCACATAAACGATCACCGCGCCAGCGGGGACGATGGAGACCAACCCGGCAAGACTGGCCAGCAGCAACCCCTGCGGGGCGTGCGCAACCTCAAAGCCGATGGCGTACAGAATACCCTGCATCGCCGCCGTGCCGAGAATGCCGAACACCACGCCGCGCACCGTGCCGGCAACCAGCGCGAACAGATGCTCCACCCGATTCTCATTGATGATGCGCACCAGCAGCAGCCGGATGCGCGCGATGATCTGCTCCCCGGCCAGGAAAAAGAAATACGCGATAAACAGCGCGACCACCGTACCGATCAGCCCGTGCGCGATCTCGCTCAACAGCCGGAAACCGGAATGCGCCACCGAGCCCAGAACCGGCTGCATCGAAGCCGCCGCGCCGCCCAGGTCATCGGCCGAGTTATTCCAGAAATCGGCCAGCAGCCCGCCCATCAGTGGGATTTTCGCCAAAAATGCCGGCGCCGGCGGCAGGCCGTTCAGGATTACATCCTGGACCCAACTGCGGCCGGCGCGCGCTTCCTTGGCGACGACGAGGGCCAGATGCACCAGGGGGATCAGCACGATCCCGGCCACCGTGAGGGTTATGAGAAACGCTGAGATGGAAGGCCGGACGTAACGGTTGAAACCAACATAAACCGGCCAAAGGCAGTAGACCAAAATGGCCGCCCAGAGCATGGCCGGCAGAAACGGCAGAAGAATCAGGAAACACCCCAGGCCCAGGGCGACCGCCAGCACGAGCAGCAGAATTCGTTCAGATTTCATGGCCGCGTTGATGCACGAAAATTCACCCCGCACCAAGCGCATGCCGTTATCACCCGGTCATAAAATTCTCATGGAAACTAGTATTTTTTGTATTTTTCGACAGTTCATGTATTAGTGACTCTCGTGTCATTTTCATTTCATCTCAAAATGAGACGACACGATCATGCCGCCGGACGGTAACGGATTGCTGGAACAAGGGGGACACTAAAATGCGTTTCAATGAAATCGGCCAGCAGTTGCGCGCTTACCGGATGGAATCCGGGTTAAAGGCGGAGGAAATTTCCGCCCGCCTGGGTGTCTCGCGGGCAGCGCTTTACCGCTACGAGAAGGGCGAGGTCATCAAGCTCGACACCGTGAACCGCCTCGCGGAGCTGCTGAAAATCTCGCCGCTGACCCTTTTGGGCATTGGTGTCGAGTATTACGCCAAGCCGGTCGGCTACATGGAGCGCATCCGCCAGATCGAGGAGACATCCGACCAGATTTTGCAGGTATTCGGCCCGGTTTGTTACCTGATCTCGTCCGACCAGTACGATTCGACCCTGGCGCAGATGTTCGAGGAGCAGGCCGAAATGCAGGGCGCCGATCGCGCCATTGCGCGCGCCGCCGCCGAACAGCTGTTGAGCGTGATGGTCGCGCGCAAGCGCATGTATGCGGCGCGCAAGCCCTCGATCATCGGGATTCTGCCCCCCGCCTCAATTGAAAAATTCCTCGCCGAGGGGGTCGCTGGCAACATGCAGGTGAGCGAACGGCTGCGCCAGGCCGCGCGCGAGACCGCCGCGCGCGAGATGGAGCAGGTAGCCAATCTGATGGAGAGCGAGCCGATCGGCCTGCAGCTTGGGCTGATGGCGAATGGCGAACCGAACGGGCCGTTCACGCTGCTGCGCTCGCGTGAGCGCGCGACACTCGCAATCAATCCCTTTCCGGCCGATGCGCCGCCGGGCCTGCAATCGGGCGTGGCGATGATCACCGGTGCTGAGGATGCCGTGGCCGCGCACCAGCGCGTGGCCGAGGTTGCCTGGCGTGAGGCTGTGAAGGGTGCGGCCGCCGCCGAGCGGGTGCGCGCCCTTATCGCCGCCGCGCGCGGCTGATGCCGCCGCTGGTCACGGCGGCCTGGCTGGCGGGCGCGCTGGGCAAGCCCGGCGTGCGGGTGCTGGATGCGACCTATTACCTGCCCAATGAGAACAAGGACGCACGCGCGCTGTTCCTGAGCGGGCATATTCCCGGCGCGCGGTTTTTTGACCTTGATGAAGTCTGCGACCATTCCACGCCGCTGCCGCACATGCTGCCGGCACCTGCCGCCTTCGCCGCCGCCATGGCGGGGTTGGGCGTAAGCAGCGCTGACCATGTGGTGGTCTACGATCAACGCGGGCTGTTTTCCGCCGCGCGGCTGTGGTGGATGCTGCGCGTGTTCGGGCATGACAATGTTGCGGTGCTCGATGGCGGGCTGCCCGGCTGGGTGGCTGCGGGCCACCCCGTGGAAACCGGCGAGCCGGCCGCCGCCGCGCCCAGCAATCTTGGCGCCGCCGCGCCGGGTAATTTTGGCGCCACCTACCGGGGCCACATGGTGCGCGGGCTGGATGACATGCGGCGCAACCTGGAAACCAACGAGGCCCTGGTGCTGGATGCCCGCCCCGCCGGGCGCTTTGATGCCTCGGTGCCCGAGCCGCGCCCCGGCATGCGCGGCGGGCATATTCCGGGCGCGAAGTCACTTCCCCTCGCCGCCTTGCTGGAGAACGGATACATGCCGCCGCCCCAGCGCCTGCGCGAGATTTTCGCCGCCGCCGGGGTGGGGCCTGGGCAGGCGGTCATCACCAGCTGCGGCTCGGGCATCACCGCCGCCGTTCTCACCCTGGGGCTGGTGGTTGCGGGCCTGCCGGAAGGCGCGCTTTATGATGGTTCGTGGTCTGAATGGGGCGCACGCGATGACACGCCGGTCGAGGTTTAAATGACGAAGAAAATTGAGACGGCGCTGGTGCATGACGGGCGCAATCCAACCCGCTCCTATGGCTTCGTGAACCCCAAGCTGGTGCGCGGCTCGACAGTGCTCTACCCCGACATGGCAACCAAGCTCGAGACCGGCCGCCATATTCTGGAGCCGGTGGATATTTACGGCCTGTGCGGCAATGAGACGCATTTTGCCCTGGAGAGCATGATCGCGCGGATCGAGGGTGGCACGCATTGCCAGGTCGTCGGCTCGGGGCTGGCCGCCATCACCGTGCCGCTGCTGGCTTATCTGAATGCCGGGGATCATATTTTGGTGCCCGATTCCGTATATGGCCCGACGCGCACCTTCTGCGAGCGCGTGCTGCGGCGCTACGGCGTCAGCACCAGCTATTACGACCCGATGGTTGACGAGGCGGCGGCGCGGGCCATGTTCCAGCCCAATACCCGCGTGCTGTTCACCGAAAGCCCGGGCAGCCACACTTTCGAGGTGCAGGATATTCCAATGCTGGCCCGCGTGGCGCACGCCGCAGGGGCCAAGGTGTTTCTCGACAACACCTGGGGCCTGCACCATTTCCAGCCGTTCACCCATGGGGTGGATGTCTCCATCCAGGCGCTGACTAAATATGCCGGCGGGCATTCGGATATCATCCTCGGCGCGGTGAGCGTGAACACCGATGAAGACTGGCACTGGCTGCGCCTGGGCGCGCTCGAGCTTGGCTCCTACGCCTCGCCCGATGATTGCTGGCTGGCGCTGCGCGGGTTGCGCACGCTGCATGTGCGCCTCAAGGCGCAGGAGGCGGCGGGCCTGCGCGTGGCGCACTGGTTCGCGGCCAGGCCCGAGGTGGCGCGCGTGCTGCACCCCGCCCTGCCCGGCTGCCCGGGGCATGCGTTTTTCAAACGCGATTTCTCCGGCGCCTGCGGGCTGTTCGGCGTGGTGTTCCAGCCCGCCTATTCCGCCGAAGCGGTGGTGGCGATGATCGACGGGTTAAAACTGTTCGGCATCGGCGCAAGCTGGGGCGGGTATGAGAGCCTGGTGCTGCCGACCACGGGGACCATCAAGCGGACCGAGGGAACCGGCAATTTCGAGGGCAAAATGGCGCGCTTCCAGATCGGCCTGGAGAACGTGGATGACCTGATCGAAGATTTGGAGCAGGGGCTGGCGGCGTTGCGGGCCGCATGAGCGGCTTTATTCCGCCGCTGCTCGGCGGGTTTCTGGGCACCATCGCGCTCGCGTTTCTTATAGGGCTGGAGCTGCATGCCTACCGGCGGCGCGGCGAAGGGCTGGCGGCGCCGGTGGCCCTGGGGTTTGGCACCACACGCACCATCACTTTGCTGGCGGCGTTTGGCTATGTGCTGTGGGTGGTGGCGCCGGTGGTGCCCTTCTGCGCCGGGCTGGTGGTGGCGGGCGGGCTGCTGATGCTCGAATACTGGAAGCGCGTGCAGGCGGGCGACCCGGCATTGCTGCCCACGGTGATCGCGCTGCTGGCCTATGCGCTGGGCCCCTTCGTGCTGGTGGCGCCGCTGGCGGTGGCCGCTGTGCTGGTGATCGTGATGTTGCTGGCGCTGGGCGAACAAACCGAGATTCGCAAGCTCTCCGATGCCTTCCCCGCCGAGGAAGGTGTGACGCTGGCGAAGTTCTTCATACTCGCCGGGCTGATATTGCCGCTGCTGCCGCAGGCGGTGATCCCCGGCCTGCCGGGCATTACCTATACCAAGGTGTGGACGGCGGTTCTGGTGATCTCGGGTATCTCCTACCTCGGGTATCTGGCGCATCGTTACATGTTCCCCCGCGCGGGCACGCTGCTCACCGGGCTGCTGGGGGGCATGTATTCCTCCACCGCCGCCACCGTGGTACTGGCACGCGCGGCCCAGGCCGAGCCCGCGCAGGCGGCACTGGCCCCGGCGGCCGTGTTGATCGCCACCGCGATGATGTATGTCCGCCTGATGGTGATAATCCTGCTGCTGGGCCATGCCGATGCCGCCCGCGCCCTGGCCCCGCCGTTTGCCGCACTGTTTGTGCTCTCGCTGGCGATCGCCGGGCTGCTGGCCCGCAGCGCCAAGAACACCCCGGCGCCCGAACACACCGTTATGAGCGCGAACCCGCTGGACCTGCCGGTGGCCTTTCTGTTTGCCCTGCTGTTCGTGGTGTTCGCCGCGGTGACTGATTTCGTGACGCGCAATTTTGGCGTGAACGGGCTGCATGTGCTCAGCTTCGCGGTCGGGTTCTCCGATATCGATCCGTTTATTTTCTCGCTGCTGGATGGAAAATTTCAGGTCAGCCGCGCCGCGATCGTCAGCGCGGTGCTGATCGCCAGCGGCAGCAACAATCTGTTGAAAGCGGGCTACGCGATCGGCTTCTCGCGCAGCAGAAAAATGCTGCCAGCGGCGGCCTGGCTGGCCGGGTCGATGGTTTTATCGCTGGCCTACACGGTGTTTTTGTAGCTCTGGCCATTTTTCTGAGGGCGATTCACGCTTTCGGCTCGCTCGGTCGAACGAACCTCAAACGATCGCGCTCTACACCTTCAGTGATTTCGCGATCAGCCCGATGTGCAGCAGATGCATGGCGATGAAGCTCAGCGAGAGGACCAGCACCGGCAACGGGCCCAGCCCGATGTTACCCAGCAAGGCCGCGGCTGGCAGCAGGACAAATACCGCCAAAATGGGGGTGAGTGAAAGCGCCAGAGCGCGCGGGGCGGTCCAGCCGGGGCTGCCGTCGAGCTGAATCTTCATCGGCAGGCGGTCAACATCACGAAAGCGCTGGTTGGCCAGCAGCGAAATGAAGGCCAGTAGCGCCAGGGTGGCCAGAACGGCGGAGAAGGATTGCAGCATGATCGCTCCGGCGCTTCAGGATGCCTCGCGGTTATAGGCGATGATGGATAGATAGCTGATCGGCTGCGTCAGCAGTTTCTCCGGCCCGTGCGGGGCGGCGGAGTCGAACAGCAGGGCATCTCCGGGGGTGAGATGATACGCCTGGTCGCCGTGGCGGTAGACCACCTCGCCGGTCAGCATATAGATGAACTCCGTGCCCTCGTGCTGAAAAGCCGTGTAGGATGCGGCATCCTTGTGCAGGGTGATGAGATAGGGCTCGACCATCAGCGTGCCGCCCAGCGCAGCGCCGAGCAGGCTGTATTGATGCCCCGCCTTGGTGCCGCGCCGCTCGATGACCACGCCGGTGCCGGCTTTGACAAACGAGCAGTCGCGCTTTTCCTCAAAGGAAGAGAAGAATGTGGTGATCGGCACGTTCAGCGCCGAGGCCAGCGCCTGCAACGTGGCGAGCGAGGGCGAAATCTGCCCGTTCTCGATTTTTGAGAGCATGCCCCCCGAAAGACCGGATGCCGTGGCAAGCTCGGCGACGGTGATGCCTATTCGCCGGCGCAACAGGCGCACCTGCACGCCAATGGCCTGCTCCAGGGTTTTCTCCGACACCGCGGCGGCGGCGGAGCCGGTGGCATAAGTCTCGGCAACCGCAGTTTCCGCGCCGAGCGCTTTTGCCTTGGAGGAGACCGATTCGGAGGGAGCTGCCTTGTGCTTCATGCCCGGGTCTTATGACGTGGAAGTTGAAATTGCCAGCATTCTTTACACTTCAGAGACAAGCGTCGCGCGCGACTCGATACGTTTTGCCGCGGTCAGAGTGTTTCGCAACAGGCAGGCGATGGTCATGGGCCCGACCCCGCCGGGAACGGGGGTGATAATACCCGCAACACCTGCCGCCTCGGCGAAGGCGACATCTCCAACCAGTTTGGTTTTGCCCGGCGCGGCGGCGGGGACGCGGTTGATGCCGACATCGATGACAGTGGCGCCAGGTTTGATCCAATCGCCTTTGATCATCTCAGGCCGGCCGACGGCGGCGATGAGAATATCCGCGCCACGGCAAAGTGTTGGCAGGTCGCGGGTTTTTGAATGCGCGATGGTGACTGTGCAGTTCTGTTGCAGCAAAAGCTGCGCAATGGGCTTGCCTACAAGGTTGGAGCGCCCGATGACCACGGCGTTCAGCCCGGTCATGCCGCCTAGCCGGTCGTGCAGCAGCAGGATGCAGCCGAGCGGCGTGCAGGGCACCAGCCCCGGCAGACCGTTCGCCAGCAGCCCGGCGTTGGTCACGGTCAGGCCATCAACATCCTTGGCGGGAGAAATGGCGGCGATGATCGCATCAGCGTCCAGATGCCTTGGCAGCGGCAGTTGCACGAGAATGCCATGCACGGCGGCATCGGCATTAAGGCTTTGCACCAGCGCTAGAAGCGTTGCCTGGGTGGTCTCCGCGGGCAGGCGGTGCTCGAACGAGCGCATGCCCACTTCCACCGTCTGACGGGCCTTGTTGGCGACATAGACCTTTGAGGCCGGATCATCGCCCACCAGCACCACGGCGAGGCCGGGTTGAAACGAAAGTGCCGCGACTTCGGCCGCAATGCTCGCCCGCAGCGAGGCCGCAAAAGCCTTGCCGTCGATAATATCAGCCAAAATCACGCCTCCTCATCACGCGCCGCGCTCATACTCCCGCAGCCGCGCCCGAGGCAAACCGGCGCTGGATCACCGGCCAGCCGGTAACATCAAGCCCGCTCAGTTGTGCGAACGCCCGCACGTCATCGCCCAGCAGCCCGGCGATGTAGTCCAGATCGGCGGCGTCCGGCTTAAAGGGCGGCGGCGTGAACGCAAGCGGCTGTTCGCGCTTTGGCCCGGTATCCACGAAGGGGCCGATGCCGAGAAAACCGGCGATTTTGCGCAATGTGCCAACATGGTCAAGCAGCAAATCCCGCGAGCGCAGAAACAACACCTGTTCACGCGGAAAATGGCGCAGCGCCCGCCGCACCTGCCCGGCGTAGCAGCCGCGCTCAATGTAGGTGTAGATCCGCTGTTCGCGCGCCAGCGGCGGCAGCTCCGCCAGCCGCGCGCGGCCCGCGCGAATCGCCTCGGAAAACGGCAACGTCTCAAAACCGCGCGCATATTCCATGCACCATTGCGACCATGCGCGCTCGAAGGGGTCACGAAACAGATAAATCAGCCGGGCTTGCGGGTTGTAGGCGTGGATGCGCGCGATGGCGGGCGGCCAGAAGCCGTAGATGGGCGTGATGTCAAACCGCAGCCGCGCGCCGTCACTGGCGGGGAAGAGAGCCTCCAGCGCCGCATAATCGGGCGCGGCCCAATCGCGGGATTCATCGTCGAAGAAATGCAGTTCCTTCTGCACGGGGGCTGAGAGTTCAGGATGTTCGCAGAGGTGGGCATACAGGCTGGTGGTGCCGCCCTTCTGCACGCCGCAGCCAAAGATCGAGACCTTGCCCGGCAAAAATCAGCCGTCGCGGTTGGCGGCGGGCGCCCAGAGGACATCTCCGGCACCCTGACCGTTCTCCACGCGCGAGAGCACGAACAGCAGGTCCGACAGGCGGTTGAGATAGACCAGCACCAGCCGGTTCACGGCCTCATGCGGGCTGGCGAGCAGGTGAACCGTGGCGCGCTCGGCGCGGCGGACCACGGTGCGGGCCTGATGCAAAAACGCCGCCGCGGGCGTGCCGCCGGGCAGGATGAAGGAGTTGAGCGGCGCCAGATCGGCGTTCAGCCGGTCCATCTGGGCTTCCAGCCAGTCCACCTGCGCCTGGGTGATGCGCAGCGGCGGATATTTAGGAGCCTCCTCGATCGGCACGCACAGATCGGCGCCGAGGTCGAACAGATCGTTCTGGATGCGCGCGAGCAGCGTATCGCTCGCCGGGGTGGCGTGCAGCCGGGCGAGGCCGAGCACGGCGTTGGCCTCGTCCACCTCGCCATAAGCGGTGACGCGCAGTGATGATTTGGCCACGCGGGTGCCGTCGCCGAGCGAGGTCTCCCCAGTGTCGCCGCCGCGGGTGTAGATTTTATCGAGTTTGACCATGGCGCCATTCAGCCACGGCCGGGCGGGCCGCGCAACCCGCGTTACGCAACCGGGCTGCCGCGCCGGGGGGCGGCCTCGGCGTGGCGCGCCGGGCGGTAGCAAGGTTGCGGATTGGCCGTGCTCAGCCGGTCCCAGTTGCGCAGGATCAGGTCAATTTTGCTGAATACCACGGCGAGGTCAGCGAATTCGCGTTGCAGCCGCGCCGCCTGGGCCAGGCCACGGTGCGAGGGCTCGCCCGAGAGCAGCCGCGCCCCGGCGGAAACCCGCAACGCGCCCTGCGGCTCCGCGCAGCCGGGCTGCGGCAGCGGCACCGGCTGGCCGATATGGCAGATGCGCGCGGCGATTTTTTGCGCCGCCGGGAACAAGGGGGAAAGGTCGGTGTTCAGCCAGAGATACACATTGCGCGCCTCGGCCGGGGTGAGGCAGCGGCCCGGCGCGTGCGGGGCGCGCAGGGAGAAGGTGAAAATACTGGGCAGAGGCTCCCACGGCTCGGCCTGCGGGCCACGGCAGATTTCCGGGGCGCCGAGCAGGCTGAGCGCGGGCTGGGCGGCCACCGCCGCCTGAACGATCTGGCCAAAGCCCTCCAGAATTTCGGCGCGGCGCGCCGGGGGCACGCGCAGCAGCGCCTGCATCTCAGCCAGGGCCGCGTGCCAGCGCAGGGCAAGCCCATAATTGCCGACCGGGGGCAGGTTGGCGGCGGCGGGGGCGCGCGGGGGGAAGTCGTCACGGCCGAAATAGGCGTCCAGCCCGGCGGGGAGGCGCGCGCTGGCCAGCCGCGCGGCAATGGCCGCTGGCAGCAAGGCGGCGCCGGCGAAGGGAGGGCCTGTGAAGAATTTGGAGCCGGTGATGAGCACCACCGCGCCCAGCGCCAGATAGGCACGCACCGAGGCGGGCGAGAGCCGGGCCTGGCAGGCGTCCACCACAATGTCGAACGCATCGCCATACAGCGCGCGCATCCGCGCCAAAAACGCGGGGCGCGGGGCGAGCAGCCCGGTTTTGGAGAGGTCCAGCACATGCAGGATCACCCGTTGCCCCTGCGCCATGGCGGTTGCCATCACCGCGGCCGTCTCGGCCTCCACCGTCTCCGCCGCGCGCAGGGCGCCGTCAGCCTCGCGCAGGGGGATGTTGGCCAGCGCCGTATCCGCGCGGAAACCGGTGACGGGGGATTGGAAGGTGACATCGTGCCCCAGGGCGGTATCCACCGCGAAATGCAGCCCGCGCGCGGCCATCGGCACCCCGCGCCCGGTTTCCTCCGGCGCGATGAGGATGTTGAGAATCGGCTGCTCAGCGCCCGCCAGATGGGTCAGCGCCAGGGCGAGCAACTCGGTGTCGGTGCCCGAGGCGGCGAGGATGATCTGCTCGGCCGGGTTAAGCCCGAAGACCTGTGAGATGCCGCGGCGCACCGTGCCCAGCGATTGGCGCACCGCGTTGCGGCTGGCGGTGCCGCGCAAGAGCGCCAGGGTGGCGCGCAGGCGGGCGCGGTCAGCCGCGGTGTAGCCGCGCTCGGAGGAGGAGGAGGCGGTGGAAGAGGCGAAGGTGATCGCCCAGGGGCGCGGCCGGTGGCTGCAGCCGTAGCCGTTGAGGGCGCTGCGCGGGTCGCGCGCCAGGCGGATGTCGCCGCCGGTCTCCATCAGCCCCTCGGCGGTGCCAAGCAGCGGCCAGACGCGGCGGATGAGGGCGATCTGCGCCTCGGTGGCAGGGAAATGCGCGGCCAGCACCTCAGCGCCGGGGGCCACATCGCCCGCCATGGGCTGCACCCAGGCGGGCAGCGCGGCGCGCTCGGCGGGAGCCAGCGCCTCGGCCTCGGCCATAATGAACTGAGCAGCGGCGCGGGCGGCGGCGAGCGAGGCCAGGACCGGGGCGATGCCGCGCGCGGTGAACCAGGCACACTCCAGCGCATGGCGCAGATAAAAGCCTGAAAGCCCGGGGTGTTCAGCGGCCTGCGGCGGCAGCGGGATGTTAATTCCCTTGAAAACGTTAAATTCCGGTTGCTGGCGGATCACCCCTGCAAGAAGATCACGCTCAATTTCCAAAAACGCCGCAGCTTGCATTTTCTCACCCGCTCCTGAACAGAGAGGGATTTAGCGTAAAGGCGGCGGAAAAGCCAATTTCATCCTCCAGCCCCCATTTTCAGGCCGGAATCGAGGGATATCCTCTCCGCGCAACGGGCTGGAATGCCCAAAAGAACGCTTAACATTTGCCCCCGTCCCCTCTAAGTCACGGCCAACGATTTCACTAGGAGCAGTATATTGGCGACGATGTATTCCGAGACGGTGCTCACCGTCCGGCACTGGACTGACACGCTCTTCAGCTTCACCGCGACGCGTGACCCCGGCTTTCGCTTCATCAGCGGGCAGTTCACCATGATCGGCCTGAAGATAAACGGCCGCCCGCTGCTGCGCGCCTACTCGATGTGCAACGCCAACCATGAGGAACAGCTTGAATTCTTCTCGATCAAGGTGGCCGACGGCCCGTTGACCTCGCATTTGCAGAAACTCGCCGTCGGCGATGAGGTTCTGGTGGGCGGCAAGCCGACCGGCACGCTGATCCAGGACAATCTGCGCCCCGGCAAAACCCTCTATCTGCTGGGCACCGGCACCGGGCTGGCGCCGTTCGTCAGCATCATCAAAGACCCCGACACCTATGAGCGCTATGAACATGTGGTGCTGGTGCATGGCTGCCGCACCATTCCCGAACTCGGCTACGGCGAGCTGATCGTCAACAATCTGCGCGAACATGAGTTCTTCGGCGAGCTGGTGGCGGACAAGCTGCTCTATTACCCAACCGTGACGCGCGAGCCATTCCGCAACATGGGGCGCATCACCACGCTGCTGGAAACCGGCAAGCTGGAAGCCGACCTCGGCCTGCCGCGCCTGAACAAGGAGACCGACCGCGTGATGCTGTGCGGCAGCCCGCATATGCTGAACGACCTGCACCAGTTCCTGCTGGGCCAGGGCTTCCACGAGGGCAGCCACCACGGCGCGGGCGAATTCGTCATCGAAAAGGCGTTCGTGGAGAAATAGCGCGTCGAGAAATAACGCCAAATGGGCCTGGCTACCGCAAGCCAGGCCCGCGCGCTACACTGCCCCCTGCCTATGCAATGAACACACGCGAAAGGGGCCGGGCATGCGGGTTTTGCTGGTTGAGGACGACCAGATGATCGGCGCCGCGGTCTCGCAGGCCCTGCGGGACGCAGCCTACGCGGTTGACTGGGTGCGCGATGGCGACACCGCCCTGAGCAGCCTGCAAAGCCAGGAATACGGCGTGGTGCTGCTCGATCTGGGCCTGCCCGGCAAGGACGGAACGCAGGTGTTGCGTTCAATCCGCGCGCGGCACAACCCGGTTCCCATTCTCATCGTGACCGCGCGCGACGCCGTGGAAGAGCGTGTCGGCGGCCTTGATGACGGCGCCGACGACTATGTGCTGAAACCATTCGAGATGGCCGAGCTGCTGGCGCGCATGCGCGCGGTCATAAGGCGCAAGGGCGGCGCCGGCGGGCCATTGCTCTCCAACGGCAATTTGGCGCTGAACCCGGCGACACGCGAAATCACCCATGAGGGCATCGCCACGCGCCTCTCCGGCCGCGAATTCGCCCTCATGGAAGCCCTTTTGCTCCGCCCCGGCGCGATCCTCTCGCGCGGCGCGCTGGAGGACCGGCTATATGGCTGGGGCGAGGAGGTGGAGAGCAACGCGGTGGAGTTCCTGATCCACGCGCTGCGCAAAAAGCTGGGCCGCGACGCGATCAAGAACATAAGAGGCGTGGGATGGATGGTCTCCCGGGAAAAATGACGCACTCGCTGCAATTTAGGCTTTCGGCCTCGCTGTCGCTGCTGATTGTTGTGGTCGGGCTCGTCTCTGGTGTCCTCTCCTTCGTTCTGGCGTTTCAGGACGCCATCGAACTGCAGGACGATCAATTGCGCGAGGTCGCGGCGCTGATCTTCCGGCAAAACCTGTCCCAGGCGCTTGTGGCGTCAAACCAGGGGGTGGCGGATATCGACCCCGAAGCGCGGATTATCGTGGAATTGCTGCAAAAATCCGCCCCGCCCGGGGCAAAAGGCCCGCTCGCCGGCCTGCCCGCTGATCTGCCGGACGGGATGCAGACGGCCATTGAGCAGGGCGTTGACTGGCGGGTCTATGTCAGGACATTGGCGTCAGGCACGCGCATCGCCGTCGCGCAGCAAACCGTTGTGCGCGACGAGATCGCCATGGGCAGCGCCATGCGCGGCATCATCCCGTTTCTGGCGCTGATCCCCATCCTCGTGTTCACGCTGGTGGTGCTGATCCAGAAGATGCTGAAGCCGCTCAAAAAGCTCGCGGTGGAGCTGGACCAGCGGGGCGAGGACGATTTGCGGCAAATCCCCGATACGCCGATGCCCTCGGAAATCCGCCCGTTTGCGGTGGCGATAAACCGCCTGCTGGGCCGCGTCGCGCAATCGGTCGCGGTGCAACGCCGCTTCGTGGCGGATGCCGCGCATGAGCTGCGCTCCCCGCTCACCGCTTTATCGCTGCAGGCGGAACAACTGGAGGCAACGGAGCTACCGCCGCCGGCCCGGGAGCGGCTGGCGGCACTTCGCGGCGGCATCATGCGCGCGCGCAACCTGCTGGAGCAGTTGCTCAGCTTCGCCCGCGTGCAGGAGGTCGCCATGACCGCGCCGCAGCCGGTGGCGTTGCTGCCGGTGTTCACCGAGGTTCTGGAAGAGCTGATGCCGCTCGCCGAAACCAAGGCGCTTGACCTCGGCGTTAGCGATGTGCCCGGCAGCCGCGTGCTGGCCGCCAGGCCCGAGTTGAAGACATTGTTCAAAAATCTCGTGGAAAATGCGATTCAACATTCCCCCGTGAACGGGCGGATCGACATTCTGGTCCGCCGGGACCAAGCCCGGACGGTGGTGCGCATTGATGATGAGGGGCCGGGGATCGCGCCGGAATATCATGAGCGGGTATTCGATCCATTCTACCGGGTGCCGGGGAATCAGGCGCTGGGCTCTGGCCTGGGTTTATCCATCGTGAAAACAATCATCAACCGCATCGGCGCGGAGATCACGCTGGCTTATGCCGATCCTGAAACGAAATCCGGCCTGCGCGTCGAGGTGTCTTTCCCGGCGTGAACGGCCCTGCCCCCTTCCTACGGCTGCTTTTTCAGGAACGCGGCGAAGGCTCGCAGGGTGGCGGGGGAAATATGGTGTTCCAACCCCTCGGCATCCTGCTCCGCCGCTTCCGGCGGCACACCGATGGCGGTGAGAACAGCGACCACGAGGCGGTGGCGCGCGCGCGATTTGTTGGCCAGGGTTTCACCTGCGGGCGTGAGGAAGACGCCGCGATAGGGGAGCGAGGTGGCCAGGCCCTCGCGCTTGAGGCGGCCGATGGTTTTAACGACAGTGGCATGGCTGACACCGAGGCGGCGCGCGATGTCAGTCGCGCGGGCCTCGCCGGTGGCGGTGAGCAAATCGTCGATCAGCTCCACATAATCCTCGAGCAAGGCATAGCTCTGCGCCGCGCGGGCCTTGCTGAAACGGCGCGCCTGGGTGGGCTCTGCGGGCATGGGCGGCGGGGTGGAAGATTTCAGCAAGGCGGGCGGTCTCCAGATGGCGCATTGAAGGATGACACGTTGCAGGCAAGCTTGCAAAAAGTGTAGCCAAGGCTACATATTGGAGCAAGATGAACACCAAGACCGAAGCAACCGATCTTTCGCTCTCGGATGTGCATGGCAGCGTGCGCGCGCCCGTTGGCGCGGGTAAATGGCGGCGGTTCATGGCCGCGTTCGGGCCGGGGTATATCATCGCGGTGGGGTATATGGACCCCGGCAACTGGGCGACCGACCTCGCCGCCGGGTCGGCCTATGGCTACGCGCTGCTGGCGGTGGTGCTGCTGGCGAGCGTGATGGCGATGGTGTTGCAGGCGCTGGCGGCGTGGCTGGGGCTGGCGACGGGGCGCGATCTGGCGCAGTTGACGCGCGCGGCCGTTAACCCGTTCTGGGGCGTGGTGATGTGGGTGGCGGCGCAGAGCGCGATCATCGCCTGCGATGTGGCGGAGGTGATCGGCGGGGCCATCGCGCTCAACCTGCTGTTTCATATTCCGCTGCTGCTGGGCGCGGTTTTGACCATCGGCGATGCGTTTGTGGTGCTGATGCTGCTGCGCTCGGGGATGCGGCTGCTGGAGGCGGCGGTGATCGGGCTATGTACGGTGATCGCGGTGGCGCTGTTTACGGAAATTTTATTGGCGCATGCGGCGCTGACGCCCATTCTGGCGGGGCTGGCGCCGCATATGGCGCTGCTGAGCAATCCGGGGATGCTCTATATCGGCGTGGGGATCATCGGCGCCACGGTGATGCCGCATAATTTATATCTGCATTCGGCGCTGGTGCAGACGCGCCATGTGCATGAGGGCGAAAAGGCGCGGCGCAGCGCGATTTTTTGGGCACTGGTGGATAGCTGCGCGGCCCTGGTGTTCGCGTTTCTGGTGAACGCGGCGATTTTGGTGATGGCCGGCAGCGTGTTCCACGCGCATGGGGAAACCAATGTGCAGGATTTGGGGCGGGCGTTCGCGCTGCTCTCGCCGATTTTGGGCAACCGGGCGGCGGCGATTATTTTCGCGGTCGCGCTGCTGGGTTCGGGGATTAACGCCACGGTGACCGGCACGCTGGCCGGGCAAGTGGTGATGGAAGGGTTTTTGCGCATGCGCATGCCCGTGGCGGTGCGCCGGTTGCTCACGCGCGGGCTGGCAGTGGTGCCCGTGGTTGGGGTGCTGGTGCTGGCCGGGCCGGCGGCGGTGAACCGTCTGCTGGTGCTGAGTCAGGTTATTCTCTCATTGCAGCTGCCGTTTGCGATGCTGCCGCTGATGTTTTTCGCGGTGCGGCTAAAAGTGCTCCGCCCGCCGGTATGGCTGCGCGGGGCGGGATGGGTGGTGACCGGGCTGATCCTGCTGTTCAACTTTGCGTTGCTATGGAGCCTCATTTAAGGGCAGCATGCCCCCTTGCGCCGGTTGCCGCGGCGCACAATTTGGATATAGTCGAAACAGCCGGTGCCGCGCGCCACGCAGGTACCGGTAAACTTTATGCTTTTAGGATAACCCGACTCAATCATCGTCCGCAGGACGACAAAAACAAAGGATAACCGACGTGGCCAACGATAAGTCTCAGAACGTACAGGACGTGTTCCTCAATCATGTCCGCAAGAGCAAGACACCCGTAACGGTGTTTCTTGTGAATGGCGTTAAATTACAGGGTGTTATCACCTGGTTTGATAATTTCTCCGTGCTGCTGCGCCGCGATGGGCATACCCAGCTTGTGTATAAGCACGCGATCAGCACCGTGATGCCGGGTGCGCCGATCATGCTCTTTGACGCCTCCAAGGCCGAGGGCGCGGCGCCGCCGGTTGATACCACGGGAACGCTGAAGCTGAACCGCGCGGCCGAACCGCAGTACGACCCGGACATGGACAACTGACCTCGCGCGAAGATGGCGGGACACCCGCCCGGCAGATGAAAGAGACGGCGCCGCCTCCCAAACGGGCGGCCATACTCCTCCCCTGGGATAAATCCGTTGCCCGGTTGAGCGCGGCCTCGCGCTCGGCGGAGGCGCGTCTGGCCGAGGCCGTGGGGCTGGCGGCGAGCATCGGCCTCGTGGTGGTGCATGAACATGTGTTCGTCACCCGCAGCGTTACGCCCGCAACCTTGTTCGGCAAGGGGCAGGTGGAAATGGCCCGCGCCGCCTTGGCGGAGGCGCAGGTTGACGTGGCGGTGGTGGATGCCAGCCTGACCCCGGTGCAGCAGCGCAACCTGGAGACCGCCTGGGGCGTGAAGGTGATCGACCGGACGGGGCTGATCCTGGATATTTTTGGCGCCCGGGCGCGCACCCGTGAGGGCGCGTTGCAGGTGGAGCTGGCGCATCTGGAGTATCAGCGCTCGCGGCTGGTGCGTTCGTGGACCCATCTGGAGCGCCAGCGCGGCGGCTTTGGGTTTTTAGGCGGGCCGGGGGAGACGCAGATCGAGGCGGACCGGCGCTTGATCGGCGATAGGATCACGCGGCTGCGGCTGGAGCTTGAGGATGTGCGCCGCACGCGCGGGCTGCACCGGGGGGCGCGCAAGAAGGTGCCCTACCCTGTGGTCGCGCTGGTGGGCTATACCAATGCCGGAAAATCAACGCTTTTTAATGCGCTGACCGGAGCTGAGGTGATGGCGGAGGACCAGCTTTTCGCCACGCTCGACCCAACGATGCGCGGGGTTGCGCTGCCCTCCGGCCGGCAGATCATTCTCTCCGATACCGTGGGCTTCATCTCCGACCTGCCGACCGAGCTGGTGGCGGCGTTCCGCGCCACGCTGGAGGAGGTGGCGGAAGCCGATGTGTTGCTGCATGTGCGCGACGTGGCGCACCCCGACGCGGCGGCGCAGGCGGCGGATGTGCGCGCGGTGCTCAACCGCATGGCCAAGGATGGCACGCTGGATGAGAATTGGCAGGACCGCACGCTGGAAGTTCTGAACAAGGCGGATCTGCTGGGTGGCGTGGAGCGTGTGATCCAGGGCGAGGGCATCGCGGTCTCGGCCCTCACCGGCGAAGGGCTGGAGCGCCTGCGCGCTGAGATCGACGCGCGGCTGGCGGCACGGATGGAGGTGCTGGTGGCGGAAATTCCGGTTGCCGACGGCGCGAAAATTGCCTGGCTGTATCGCAACGGCGAGGTGCTGGCGCGTGAGGACGGCGAGGAAATGGTGAAGCTGCGTGTGCGCATGACCGCCACCGGCAAAGCGCGGTTCGAGCGGCTGTGATCGAGGAGGTGATCCGCCTGCTGCGCGAGGTGTCGCGCACTGAGATCATGCCGCGCTTCAAGCATCTGGTCGAAGGCGATGTGCGGACCAAATCCGGCCCGCTGGACCCGGTGACGGTGGCCGATGAGGCGGCCGAACGGGCGCTGGATGCGGGGTTGCGGGCACTCTTTCCGGGCGATGACGTGCTGGGCGAAGAGGCGGCTTCGGCCGATGAGTCGCTGCTGGGGCGCCTGGCGCGGCCGGGGCGGGTTTGGATTATCGACCCGATTGACGGCACCGCGAATTTTGCCGCCGAGCTGCCGCTGTTTGGCGTTATGGCGGCGCTGGTGGAGGAAGACCGGATTTTAGCCGGGTTCATCCATGATCCGGTGAGCGATGATACCGCGGTCGCGACGCTGGGTGGCGGCGCCTGGATGGTGGCGGCCGATGGCGCGCGGCGGCGGCTGCGGGTGGCGGCGCCGGTTCCCGTGGCGCGGATGACCGGCTCAATGTCCTGGCGGTATATGGAAGAGCCATTGCGCAGCCATGTGCTCCACCGGCTGGACCGGATGGCGGCGGTGACCGATTATCGCTGCGCCGCGCATCAATACCGCATGCTGGCCGCCGGGCATTGCCACGCGCAGATGTTCCGCAAGCTGCTGCCCTGGGACCATGCGGCGGGGTTTTTATTGCACCAGGAGGCTGGCGGCTATGGGCGGCGGTTTGATGGCTCGGCCTACACCCCCTCGGTCACCGGCGGCGGGCTGCTGCTGACACCCGATGCGGCAAGCTGGAAGGAACTGGCCGAGGCTTTGCTGCGATGAGCGCAGGGGGGCGCAAGGCGGTGCTGGTGCTGGGGATGCATCGCAGCGGCACATCGGCGCTGGCCAGATTGTTGAACCTGTGCGGCGCGGCGTTGCCGGAGGGGCTGGTTGAGGCGGCGGCGGATGTGAATGCCGCCGGATTCTGGGAAGCGCGGGCGCTGCTGGCGCTGCATGATGAGATTTTGGAAGCGGCGGGCGGCTCCTGGCATGATCTGCGGGCGCTGGATGCGGGCTGGTTCGCCGGTGCGCCGGCGCGGGCCTTTCGCGCGCGGCTGGGCGCATTGCTGGCCAGCGAATATGGCAAAGCGCCACTGCTGCTGGTGAAAGACCCCAGGTTGTGCCGGTTGCTGCCGCTGTGGCGCCCGGTGCTGGCGGAGCTGGGCATTGAGCCGCTGGTGGTGCTGGCGGTGCGCCATCCGCTGGAGGTCGCCGCCTCGCTGCGCGCGCGCGACGGGTTTGGCGAAGGCAAGGCGCTGTTGCTGTGGCTGCGCCATGTGCTGGCCGCCGAGCATGCCAGCCGGGGCATGAGGCGCGCGTTCGTGACCTATGAGCAGATGTTGGCCGATGCGCCGGGCACGGTTGAGCGGCTGGGCCGGGAGCTGGAGTTGGACTGGCCCCGCCCGCCAGAGACCGTGGCGGCGGAAATGGCGGCGTTTTTATCCCCTGCCCTGCGTCACCATGAATGTGATGCGGACGAGGTGCTGGGAAACTCGGCTGTACCCTGGGAAGTGCGCGAGGCGTATCGCTGGCACATAGCGGCGGCGGCCGGTGAGGCGCCCGGTGATGGGCTGGATGCGATCGCAGCTGATCTGGCCGTGGCGGAGCCGCTGTTTGGCGGTGCGCTGGCGGCGCTGGAGGATGCGGCACGCACCCGCGCGGCGGAGCTGCGGCACTGGATTGGTTCAGCCGTGGAACGCTATGAGGCAATTGTGACATTGCGGGCGTATATCGAGCATCAGCAGCGGGAAATTGATGCGCTGGCGGCGCATGCGCGGGCGATTGAGAGCAGCCGCATGTGGCGGGCGCTGGCGCCGGTGCGCGGGGTGGTGCGGCGGTTGCGCGGACGGGGGGAAGTGGCTTGAGGCTTTTCAGGCGGGGTGTGCTGGCCGGGCTGGCCGGGCTGGCGCTGAGCCGGGCCGCGCGGGCGGCCGGGCCGCTGCGCATTGTGGCGGCGGAGAATATGTATGGGGATATCGCCGCGCAGATAAGCGGCGGGCTGGCGCGCGTGACCAGCATACTGAAGAACCCGAACGAAGATCCGCATATGTTCTCGGCCAGCCCCTCGGTGGCGCGCGAACTGGCGGCGGCGGATGTCGTCATTGTCAACGGCGCCGATTATGACCCCTGGATGGCCCCCCTGCTGGCGGCCTCCGCGGCGCCGGGGCGGGTGGTGATAAATGTCGCGGCGCTGCTGGGGCGCAAGCCGGGGGATAATCCGCATCTGTGGTACGACCCGGCGGCGGCGCCGGCACTCATCGCGCGGCTGGTGGCGGTGCTGGCGGCGAAGGATGCTGCCAATGCCTCGGTGTATCAGCGCAATGGCGCCGGGTTGCTGGCCGCGCTGGCGCCGGTTTATGCGCGCGTGGCGGCGCTGCGTGCGAAATACGCCGGGACGCCGGTAAGCGCGACCGAGCCGGTGTTCGGGCTGATGGCGCGGGCGCTGGGGCTGGTGATGCGCAACCAGGATTTTCAGCGCGCGGTGATGAACGGCACGGAACCCGCACCTTCTGACGTGGGGGCGTTCGAGGATGATCTGCGGCTGCGGCGGGTGCGGGTGTTGTTCTATAACGCGCAGGTCACGGATGACCTGACCGCCTCGCTGCTGGCGCTGGCGCGGCGCTCCGGCGTGCCGGTGGTGGGGGTGAGCGAAACCGAGCCAGCGGGGGTGAATTATCAGGCCTGGCTGGCCAGTGGACTGGACGCGGCGGATAAGGCACTGGGTGGCTGATGATTTCACTGCAAAATGTCACCATCACGCGCGGCGGGCAGGATGTGTTGCGCGACATATCGCTGACGTTTCGCGACAGCGAATTTGTCGGCGTGCTGGGGCCGAACGGGGCCGGGAAAACCACGCTGTTCCGCGCGATTCTGGGGCTGCAGCCGCTCAGTGCCGGGCGCATTGAGGTGTTCGGCGCCCCGGCGCGGCGGGGGAACCAGGATATCGGCTATATGCCGCAGACGCGCAGCACCCTGCCCGCCTCCAACATCTGTGGGTTCGATGTTTTGGCCAATGCCGCGCGCGGACATGAGTTTGGCTTGCCGCTGAGCAGCCGGCGGCTGCGCGAAGAGGTGATGGCGGCGCTGGAGGATGTGGACGGGGTGGAGCTGGCGGCGCGGCCGCTGGCGCGGCTCTCCGGCGGGCAGCGGCAGCGCCTGTTGCTGGCCGCCGCCCTGTTGGGGGCACCGAAGCTGCTGCTGCTGGATGAGCCGCTGATCAGCCTGGACCCGGCGGCCCAGGCGGCGATGATCGCGCTGATCGCACGGCTGCGGCGCACGCGCGATCTGACCGTATTATTCGCCGCGCACGATATAAATCCGCTGCTCGGCAGCATGGACCGTGTGCTCTATCTCTCCGGCGGGCATGCCGCGCTGGGCACGGTGGACGAGGTGATCACCAGCGAGGGGCTTTCGAAGCTCTATGGCTCCGAAATTGAGGTGCTGCGCGCGGGGGGGCGGATTTTCGTCCTCTCCGACCGGCCCGATGCCCACCATGCGTGCGACCATGCTTGATTACGATTTCATGCGCCATGCGTTTCTCGCAGCCGGAATTGTGGCCGTGCTGGCGGGGTTTGTCGGCTATTTTCTGGTGCTGCGGGGGCAGGCATTCGCCGGGCATGCGCTGAGCCACGTCGGCTTTGCCGGGGCCACGGGGGCGGTGCTGCTCGGGGTGTCCCCACTGGCGGGGATGCTGGGGGTGACGGTGCTGGGCGGCGTGCTGATGGGCGCGCTGGGGGAAAAGCTGGCCGAGCGCGATATCGCCATCGGGGTGATTTTAACCATGTCGCTCGGGCTGGGGCTGTTGTTCCTGCATTTTTTCACCAGCTATGCGACCGCTGCGACGGCGCTGCTGTTTGGCGATGTGCTGGGGGTGGATCTGCCGACGATCTATGCGCTGCTGGGTCTGGCGGCGCTCTCGCTGGGGATATTGGGGGTGATTGCACGCCCGTTGCTGTTTGCCAGCCTTAACCCGGAGCTGGCGGAGGCAAAGGGGGTTTCGCTGCGCGGGCTGGGGCTGGTGTTTCTGGGGATCGTGGGGCTGACCACGGCGGCCAGCGCGCAGATTGTGGGCGTGTTGCTGGTGTTCGCGCTCATGGTTGGCCCGGCGGCGACGGCGCAGCGGCTGAGCACGCGGCTGGCGCCCGGGCTGGGGCTGGCGGCGGGGATTGCGCTGGCCGAGGCATGGGCGGGGATCGCGCTCAGCTATTACACAGACTGGCCGGCGAGCTTCTGGATTTCAGCGCTCAGCGGCGGGATGTATCTGTTGAGTCTGGCCCGCCGCAGATAGTTAATTCCGGTCTCCCATCAGGCAGCCCGGAAACTCACATTCGCGCCAAATCGCTCCAATCTATCCGAGCAGACCGCGCAGTTCTTCAAGCGCGGCGAGCGTTTCACTGAGCAGGGCGCGCAAACGCTGGTTTTCCTGGGTGACAGATGCATCGCTGACGGGGGCTGGCGCCGGGGCGTGCGGGAGCACCTCGAGCGGCTCGATCTCCGGCTCAGCCTCAGGCTCCGGCAGCAGCCCGGGCATCGGCAGTTGCGGGATGATTTGCGGCGCGGCGGCCTTTTTGGCTGTCACCGGCGCGGGTACGGGAACCACGCCGCGCACGGCCTCGGCCTCGGCCGCCAGGCGTTCTTCCTGCGAGGCGGGGGGGATGTTCTCATGCAGGGCGCCGCCGCCTTCACGCAGCAGGCGCTGCACACCCTTGATGGTATACCCCTGGGTATAGAGCAGATCGGCGACACGGCGGAGCAGCAGAACATCCTCGGGGCGGTAATAACGCCGCCCGCCGCCGCGCTTGAGCGGGCGCACCTGCGGAAACTTGGTCTCCCAGAAGCGCAGCACATGCTGCGGCACATGAAGCTCGTCGGCTACCTCACTGATGGTACGGAATGCATCAGCGGTTTTGCGCGGCCGCACCCGCCCAGACTCGGCGGCGGCTTCCGGCAATGCATCGTCATCTTCGGGATAATCTTCATCCACCATGCGAACCATCAATTATTCCGTTACTGCCCAACCGACGGGCGGGGCGGGGCATTTACCGCGTCCCGCAGCATCTGGCTGGGGCGGAAAACAAGCACACGGCGCGGCAAAATCGGAACCTCGACGCCGGTTTTCGGGTTGCGGCCCACGCGGCGGCCCTTCTGACGGACTGAAAATGTACCGAACCCGCTAATTTTAACGGATTTTCCCGATGTCAGCGCGTCCGCCATGCGGGTCAGTGTCAATTCCAGCAAATCAGCCGATTCGTTACGCGACAGACCAACGGCGGCATAGATCGCCTCGGTGAGTTGCGCGCGCGTCAATGTGTTCATTTTACAAGATTAGCACGCGTTCGCGCGTGGTCAACAATTGGTTTTAACTTTCCGTCATAAACGGAGAAGCGCAGAACCCCATGTCAAGCCACCACCGAGCGCTTCCAGCAGAACCAGCTGCCCGGGCTTGATCCGCCCGTCGTTGATCGCCTGCGCCAGCGCCAGCGGGATGCTGGCCGCCGAGGTGTTGGCGTGCTGGTCAACGGTGACCACCACCCGCTCCTGCGGCATGCCCAGCTTGCGGCCCACACCATCAATAATCCGGCGGTTGGCCTGATGCGGCACCAGCCAGTCAATATCCTTTGATGTTATGCCGTTAGCCGTTAAAGCTTCGTTAACGGCTGAAGCCAGCAGGGTAACCGCATGGCGGAAAACCTCGCGGCCATTCATCACCAGATGGCCCGGTTTATCGGGTTGGCCGACCGCGCCGTCGACATAGAGAATATCAGCCAGCGTACCATCGGAATGCAGATGGGTGGAGAGAATGCCGGGGCCATCCGCCGCCACATCGCGCGCGCTGAGCAGCACGGCGCCGGCGCCATCGCCGAATAATACGCAGGTGCCACGGTCGGCAAAGTTCAGAATCCGGGAATAAACTTCCGAGCCGATCACGAGAATGTGATCCGCCTGGCCGGAGCGGATCATGCCGTCGGCGATGCCGAGGCCATAAATAAAGCCGGAGCAGGCTGCCGCAATGTCAAACCCGAACGCATTTTTGGCGCCCAGCATCCCCTGCACATGCACGGCGGTTGAGGGAAATGCCTGGTCAGGCGTGGAGGTCGCGAGGATGATGGCGCCAACATCCTCAGGCGCCACGCCAGCCGTCGCCAGAGCCCCGCGCGCGGCGGCGGCGCCCATGAAGGCGCAGGTTTCATGCCGGCCGGCAAAATGGCGCTGGCGGATGCCGGTACGCTCCACGATCCACTCGTCGGAGGTGTCCACGCGCTCCGCCATTTCGGCGTTGGAGACGATTTTTTCCGGCAAATAGGTGCCGATGCCAGCCAGGATCGCGCGGCGGCGCAAGGGTTCAGACATCGGGGCTGCCGGCCTGCTCGGTGGCGAGAATCGCGCTGTCCATCGCAGCCAGCCCTTCGGCGATGCGGCTGTTGAAGTCGTTGGTTATCATATCCATCGCCACATCCACCGCATGCGCAAATCCTTCAGCATCCGTTCCGCCGTGGGATTTCACCACAACGCCGTTTAATCCCAGCAGCACCGCGCCGTTATAGCGGCGGGGGTCGAGCAACTCGCGCAGGCGCCTGAGGGCGCCCCGGGCCAGCATGTAACCGGCTTTGGCCAGCGGGCCGGAGGTGAACACCCGCTTGAGCAGGTCGCCAACCAGCTTGAAGGCGCCCTCCCCGGTTTTCAGCGCGACGTTGCCGGTGAAACCATCGGTGACGATAACATTCACAGTGCCCGCGGTGATGTCATGGCCTTCGATGAAGCCGTGAAACTGCGCGCCGATCGGGCTTTCGCGCAATGTGGCGGCGGCGGCGCGGAGGATGTCGTTCCCCTTGCCTTCCTCGGAGCCGACATTGAGCAGGCCGATGGTAGGTGCTGGCAGGCCCAGCACGATTTTGGCGAACATCTCACCCATCAGGGCGAATTCAACCAGATTGCGGGAGTCGCAGACCACGTTGAGGCCGAGATCAAGCATCACCACATCGCCCTTGGCCGAGGGGGCGGTAGCCGCCATCGCCGGGCGGTCGATGCCTTGCATGGTCTTGAGGACAATTTTGGACAGGGCGAGCAGCGCCCCTGTGTTGCCTGCCGAGATCACCCCGGCGGCCTCGTTATGGTGCACGGCATCGATCGCGCGGCGCATCGAGGAGTCGCGCATGCGCAACGCCACGGTGGGCTTCATATCCCCGGTGACGATGGCGCCGGCATGGTGCAGCGTGCTCTGGGCCTTGAGCCGCCTGGTTTTGGCAACCAGCGGCGCCAGCACCGCCTCGTCGCCAAACAACAGGAAGCGGGCCAGCGGATGCCGTACAGAGGCAATTTCGAGCCCGGCGATAATCGCCTCGGGCGCGTGATCCCCCCCCATGGCATCCACAGCCAGTATGTTGCTCCGGCTCATTGCATACCCTTGGGGGAGTTTCCTGTTGCCGATTTTACCGAAAGGAAGGCGCTAGACGCGAACGACGCCCTTGGCGGTCTTGCCGGAGGCAACGACTTCACGGTTATCGTAATGGCCGCAATGGGCGCAGACATGGTGCGGGCGCTTGAGTTCACCGCAGTTGCCGCATTCCGCATGCGCTTCCGCGCGCAGGGCCAGATGGCTGCGGCGCATGCCGGCGCGCGAGGGGGAGGTTTTACGTTTAGGAACGGCCATAGCTGCTGCAACCTTAAAAAATACGGTAAAGAGGAACGAGAGGCGCGGCGTAGCAGAGGCGCCGCCGTGTCGCAAGTCATAGATGCCACGCGAAGCCGGAAGGGCTGGCGCCGGGCCTAATTATTTAAGTATCCAAGCCGCCTTTACGGGCCTTGAGCACGGCAAACGGGTTCTCCGGCTCGCCTGTGAACTCATCCGGGAGGGTGGCGCCGGGCTTGCGCGGATAGGGATCGAGCGCCAGGGCGAGCTGTTCGGCCAGGGCCTCACCGAGGTCGAGCAGGTCGGCTGTGTAGGGGATTTCGTCAGGGCCTTCGAGGGTTTCCGGGTCCAGCTCCACCCCCTCTGACTCCGGCAGGCTTTGCGCCGGGACGAATCGCAGCTCACATTCCTCGTCGATGCGGGCATCGAAAGGCTCCAGCGTGAGGACGCAGGTTTGCGTGACCTTGGCCTGCATGCGCAGGCGCGCCGCGATAACCCCGGCGCGCTCATGGCGCAGCGTGAACTCGCCCCGCAGCAGGGCGATGCCCGGCAGGCTGAAGCGTGACGCCAGCTCACCGCGCGTGGCCTCGTCAGCCAGCAGTATATGTTCCTGCGTGGCGTCTTTAATGTGTGAGGCCCTGATGGGCCGGTGAAAATTCTGTTCCATGCCCTAGATATAGACTGACTGCATTGACACGGAAGCCCCTGCCGTGAGACCCAACCGCCTGAGATACCCTCTCCAAGCTCTTTAAGGACCTTAAGCGTGCGCCCTGCCCCGCTGACATTAACGACCCTGCTCTGCGCGATGCTGGCCTTGCCGGGCTGCGCCGTGTTTTCGGATGCGCCGCACTACCGTGGTATCGCCGTGTCGCAGCACGATCTGAACGAGCTGACGCCTGGCATTTCCAGCCAGACCGATGCGCAGGCGCTCCTGGGGCCGCCAACCTTCGTCGAACAGTTCGACAACAACAACTGGGACTATGTCAGCCAGGTCACGAAAATCCGCATCGGCCAGACCGAAGGGGTCAAGCAACAGCATGTCGTGGTGCTGAGCTTTGATAATAACGGCATTTTACAGGGCGTTTCGCAAAAAGACCTGAAAGACGGCGTGCGTGTGGCCATGGATGGCGCGCAGACGCCGGTGCCGGGCGGCAAGCCCGGATTCTTGCGCCAGCTGATCGGCGGGGTCGGCAGCTATAACCCGCTGGGAAGCGCCTCGGACACCAGCAGCGCCCGATCGAGCGCCAGTGGGCTTGGCGGCGCCGGTGCTGGCGCCCCCGGCAGCAGCAGCGGATTCTAGCCGATGAAACGGCGGGATCTGCTTAACGGCCTCTCACTCGCCACCCTCTCAATTACCAGCGCGCGGGCGCAGTCGATGCTGGGCGTTTCCAGCGCGCCCGCCCCCTCGGTGCCAGCCCCCGCCGCGCCGCTTGCGGCAGCGGCGCAAACGCAGGCGCCCAAACTCGACGATACCGTGGGCGCCGGGTTCAATCGCATTGTGATCGCCCGCTGGGGCGATGCCCTGTTGCCCGATGCACCGGCATTCAACCCGAACGCGCTCACCGCCGATCAGGCGCGCTCGCAATTTCCCTATGATGCCGTGATCGCCGGGCTGATCGCCCCTCCCCCGGCGCAGGATGGCATTCCCCGGCTGGTCATGGTCGTGGCCAACCCCACGGCCCCGGCCAGAATGGTGTTCCCCGGCGGGGTTGATATTCCCGATGTGGCCGGGCGGCTGCAGGGGGCGACCATCCTGAACCTGCAATACATGTCCGGCCGCTGGGTGACGGTGGATGGCGGCTATCAGTCGCGCCGCATCTCGGACGGCACGCTCTGCGAGATAACCGGGCCGGTGGCGGCCGTGATCGGGAGCACCGTGCAGGGATTGCTGGCGCCGCAGGCGGGATGCGCCACGCCCTGGGGCAATGCGCTGCTGGCCGAGGGCAACGCCGCCCCCTGGCTGAAGCGCCTCGCCGGGGTGGGTTATGGCTATGACGACCCGGCGCAGGCGCCGCGCTTTGGCTGGGTGGCGGAGCTGAACGCGCTCGACCCCGGGGCATTTCCGATTAAACGCACGGCACTGGGGCGGTTCGCGCGCGCGGGCATCGCCGCCACGGCAACGCAGGACGGGCGGGCGGTTATATTCATGAGCCAGGATGCGCCCGGCGGGTATCTGTTCCGCTTTATCGCCGCAACCGCCGCGACCGACGGCACGGCGCTGGATTCCGGCACGCTGGCGGTGGCACAGATTACCGGTGATGGCATCGGCTGGATTGATTTGCCCAATACGGTTCCGGCCCTGGTGGGAGCGGTGGACGCCGCCGCCAATGCCGGAGGCTCGCCCTTTGATGCGCCAGGCGGGATCGCCATCGCCACGGATAACAGCGCCATCTATCTTGCCTGCGGCGGCAACGCCGCGCGCACCGTGCCTGATGCGCTCAACCCGCGCACGGGCGATGACAACGGGCATATCGTGGCGCTAACCCCGCCGGGCGGCGATGTGACCGCGAAGAGTTTCGCCGGGAAGGTTGTCCTGAGCGCGGGCAACCCGGCCACCACGCCGGGCACGGACTATGCGGCAGGCTCCAACGGCTGGCTGCGCAAGCCGCGCACGCTCAATCTGGCCCCCTCGGGGGCGTTGTGGATCGGCACCGACCAGAAAGGCGATACCAGCCTGGGGGCGGATGGGTTGTTCATAATGCAGACCGGCGGCCCCAGCCCTTATCTGCTCTCAACCGCCTATCTGGCGCCCATCGGCGCGGCGATGGGCGGCGTGGGGTTTGGCGGCAAGACTGTTTTTGCCGCTGTGCGTCACCCCGGCGCGACGCCGGGTGCAAGCTTCAACGCGCCCGCGACACGCTGGCCGACACTGCGGCCGGACATGCCGCCGCAGACCACCATTATCGGGCTGGTGCGGGTTTAAGCCGCAGGGCATTATAAGCCTCCCGCAGGGCGGGGCTGAGCGGCACCGAGCGGCGCGCCTGAGGGTCAACCTGGACCATCACCGCCTCCGCCGTGGCCACGCAGCGCCCGTGCTGGAACAAGGCCTGCACCACGGTGAGCGAACTATTGCCCACGGATTTTACCGCCGTGCCGATTTCCACGGTGCCGGGCCAGGTGATTTCAGCCAGGTAATCAACCGTGATGCGGGCCAGCACGAAATTATAGCCTGGTTCGCTCAGCGGCCTGTCCCCGGCCTCGAGTACCGCGATGCGCCCGGTCTCGAACAATGTGGTGAACACGGCATTGTTGACATGGCCCTGGCGGTCGGTATCGCCATAACGGAGCTTGTCATAAGTCTGGGAGGGGAAATCCGTCAGCAGCGAGTGGGAGGTCATTCAGCTCAGGTCTTTCACTGGCAGCAGTTTGCCCGGATTGAGGAGGTTTTGCGGGTCCAGCGCGGCCTTGAGGGCGCGCATGAGGTCGAGTTCCACCGCTGATTTATGCGCGCGCATGCCCGCGAGGCGGAACTGGCCGATGCCATGCTCGGCGGAGAAACTGCCGCCACGGGCCACCGCCAGGGCTTCGACATCGATGGTGATGGCGGTTTTGCGGGTGGCAAGGCTGGCGAGGGTCTGGCCCGCCGGCGGGCGGATGTTGATGTGCAGATTGCCATCGCCCAGATGGCCGAAAATGTTCAGGCGGCAGTCCGGGTATTTTGTTGCCACCAGGGTTTCGATGGCGGCCACGGTTTCAGGGATGGCTGCCAGAGGCACGGCGATGTCATGCTTGACCGCGCCGCCCTCGCGCAACTCCCCCTCGGAGACAGCCTCGCGCATGGCGATGAACCCCTGCGCCTCGCGCGTGGACTGGGCGATCACGGCATTCTGGGCGAGGCCGGATTCGAGGGCTTCCGCCAACAGGCGCTCCAGCGTGGCGGCGGGGGTGGCGGCGGCATCAAGGGCTGAGAGTTCGAGCAAAACATAGGCGGGCGCGCCAAAGGGCAGCCGCCCGCCCGGGGTGTGGGCGGCGCCGAGCTGCATCGCCGGGCCGTCGATGAACTCGCATAAGGTAAGCGCGGGGCCGCATTGATGGCGAAGCCGCGTGAACAGCTCCAGCGCCGCCGCGACATCCGCCACCCCCGCCAGGGCGCAGGCCTGGGCGCTTGGCGCGGGGTAGAGCCGCAGGGTGGCCGCGGTGATGATGCCGAGCGTGCCCTCCGCGCCGATGAAAATCTGCTTGAGGTCGAGGCCGGTGTTGTCCTTGCGCAGGGCGCCGAGGCCATTCCAGATGCGGCCATCGGCCAGCACGGCCTCCAGCCCCAGCACCTGGGCGCGGGTGGAGCCGTAGGAGAGCACCTGCATGCCACCGGCATTGGTGGAGATGATCCCGCCGATCTGGGCCGAACCCTCCGCGCCGAAGCTGATGGGGAAAAGCTTGTTCGCGCGCGCCGCCGCCTCGCGCACCGCGTGCAGGGTTGCACCTGCCTCGGCGGTGATGGTGTCACCCACAGGGTCCAACGCGCGGATTTGGTGCAACCGGCGCAGGTTGAGGATGATCTGGTTGCCGCCAGGGGCTGGCACACCGCCCGCGACGAGGCCCGTATTGCCGCCCTGGGGGACGATTTTGACCCCGTTGTCCGCGCATAATTTCACAATTTCAGTGACTTGTGCTGTGGTTTGAGGAAATATGACGGCCACGGCTGGATTTTGCGCCAGCCCGCGCCAGTCGCGCTCAAACGGCGCGCGGTCTTCTGGGCCCGTGAGAACTGCGGAGTCGCCAAGAGCGGCGCGCAAGGCGTTGATGAGCTGCATGGTAGTGTGCCTGACGCTAGAGGCTGACTTGATCTAATGCCCGGCGCAAGCAACTGTGCCGCCGTTGGGGTTAAGTCCTGACCCACAAATTACGCTGAGCAAAGTATCTTCGTTAGATGAAATAACAGGCACCGCATCGGTGTTTGATTTAACGTCGGATACGTCACTTGCTATGCTGTCTAAGTCACGTTGAATTGTGGATATATCCGGGGCGCCTGGCTGGGAGTTCACCGCGTTCAGCGTCATCACGGTAATAGCTACATTTACCCATATCCCGCATGCAATAACAGCAAGTAAAACCCTGGTTGAACGGTCAGCCATCTCTATTTTCCCTTTATAAAGGCATACCCACTGACGCAGGTATACCGGGGAGCGTGAGTTTGAAAATCTTAGTCTATCCGGCCGGTTTCGCGGCTTTGCCCAGTTTATGGGCCAGAGCCTCCTCCGCCGTGCCGACGCCGCCATGCGCCGCCGACCAGGCCATGGGGTTCTCCAAAAACTTGCGCACGCCGGTGAGCGCCGAGTCGGAGAAATAGGGCTGGCTCTTGGCTGCCTCCAGAACGTCCCACCAGGTGCATAGGTGATGCAGCGAAATATCCATGCTCGCCAGGGTCTCGAAGCTGCCGGGGAAGACGCCGTAGAAAAACACCACGAAGGTATGGTTGCAGATGGCCCCGGCGTCGCGCAGGGCCTTGGCGAACTGGATTTTGGAGCCGCCGTCGGTGGTTAAATCCTCCACCAGCAGGGTGTTCATGCCCTCCGGCACATCGCCCTCGATGAGGGAATTACGGCCAAAACCCTTGGGTTGCTTGCGGATATAGGCCATGGGGGCGCTCATGCGCTCGGCGATCCAGGCGGCGAAGGGAATGCCCGCGGTCTCGCCGCCAGCCACGGCCTGGATGGCCTCATAGCCGATATGGCGGCTGATTTTCTCGACCGCGAGGTCACAGATTTTGGCGCGCGCGCGGGGGAAGAAGATGATCTTGCGGCAGTCGATATAAACAGGCGATTTCCAGCCGGAGGTGAGCGTATATGGCTCCTCCGGGCGGAAGTTCACCGCCTTGATCTCCAGCAGCAGCTTGGCTGTGGTCAGCGCCGCGTCCCTGTCCCAGTCGCTCGCCCAGTCAATTTTCGCCGCAATCCGCCCACTCATGGTTCAACTCCTCAGAATCCTGGGGTTTTCCTATCCCGAGTTGCGCAACCCGTCCATGCGGGGGCTGACCCTTGGGCAGGCTTGTCTCCCCGGCCTGGAATGATATGGAAGTTGCCATAATACAAGGAGCGTTGCGCATGGCGAAAATCAAGGTAAAAACCCCGGTCGTGGAGATGGACGGCGATGAGATGACCCGGATCATCTGGGGGTTCATCAAGGAGAAGCTGATCCTCCCGTATCTCGACATCGACCTGAAATATTACGACCTCGGCATTGAATATCGCGACCAGACCGACGACCAGGTGACGCTGGATGCCGCCCATGCCACCAAAAAATACGGCGTGGGCGTTAAATGCGCGACCATTACGCCTGACGAGGCGCGGGTTGTTGAATTTGGCCTGAAGAAGATGTGGCGCAGCCCGAACGGGACCATCCGCAACGTGCTGGACGGAACCATCTTCCGCGAGCCGATCATCTGCAAGAACGTGCCGCGCCTGGTGCCGCACTGGTCAGAGCCGATCGTGATCGGCCGCCACGCCTATGGCGATATTTACCGCGCGGTTGAGATGAAAATCCCCGGCGCCGGCAAGGTGGAGCTGACCTACACCCCCGCCGATGGCGGCGCGCCCGTGAGCCTGGAAGTGCATGACTTCAAAGGTGCGGGCGTGACCATGGGCATGCACAACACCCTGGCCTCGATCGAGGGGTTCGCGCGCGCCAGCTTCAACTACGGGCTGATGCGCAAATACCCGGTTTATCTCTCGACCAAGAACACGATTTTGAAAGCCTATGACGGCACCTTCAAGGATGCCTTCGAGGCGATCTTCAACAACGAGTTCAAGGCGAAATACGATGCCGCCGGGCTGACCTATGAGCACCGGCTGATCGACGACATGGTCGCCTGCGCGCTGAAGTGGAGCGGCGGGTATCTGTGGGCCTGCAAGAACTACGATGGCGATGTGCAGTCAGACATCGTGGCGCAGGGCTTTGGCTCGCTCGGGCTGATGACCTCGGTGCTGCTCAGCCCCGATGGCCAGACCGTTGAGGCCGAGGCCGCGCACGGCACGGTGACGCGCCATTACCGCGACCACCAGAAGGGCAAGCAGACCTCGACCAACCCGATCGCCAGCATTTTCGCCTGGACGCGCGGGTTGATCTATCGCGGCCAGTTTGACGGCACGCCAGATGTGGTGGCCTTTGCCGAGACGCTGGAGAAGGTCTGCGTGCAGACGGTGGAAGCCGGGTTCATGACCAAGGATCTGGCAACGCTGATCTCCAAGGATGCACCCTGGATGAACACCCAGGACTTCCTCGACAAGCTCGACAGCAACCTGAAAATCGCGATGAAATAGCCCCTGCCCTGGCCGCCGGTTTTTGCCGGTGGCCAGGGAGTTGTTTTTTAACGAAGGTCAGGCGGGGTTGCTTCGGCCTTGAGCAGGGCGATGGCTTCGGCCAAAGGCAAAACTTGCTGCGCGGCACCGCCTAGGCGGCGGATGGCGACCGTGCGTTCCTCAGCCTCCTTGCGGCCCACCACCAATATGTTGGGAACATAATGCAGGGAATGGTCGCGGATTTTTGCGTTGATCTTCTGGTTGGAGACATCAGCCTCGGCGGCAAGACCGGCGGCGCGTAATGCGGCCACCACCTCCTCGGCATAGGCATCAGCATCGGAGACGATGGTGGCGACGACGGCCTGTGTCGGCGCCAGCCAGAGCGGGAAGCGGCCCGCGTAGTTCTCGATGAGGATGCCGATGAAACGCTCGAAACTGCCGATGATGGCGCGGTGGAGCATGACCGGGCGGGCGCGGGTCGATTCGGCGGTGACGTATTCCGCGTCGAGACGCTCGGGCAGCACGAAATCAACCTGGATGGTGCCGCATTGCCAGTCACGGCCGATGGCGTCGCGCAGGACGAATTCCAGTTTCGGGCCGTAGAAGGCGCCCTCGCCGGGATTAAGCTCATAGGAGACACCGGCGGCTTCGCAGGCGGTTTTCAGCGCGGCTTCGGCGCGGTCCCACACATCGTCAGCCCCGGCGCGCTCGTCCGGACGGTCGGAGAATTTGACCGCGAAGCTCTCGAAGCCGAAATCCTTATAGACGGATTCGAGCAATTCCACGAATTTGACCGTCTCCGAGGCGATCTGGTCCTCGGTGCAGAAAATATGCGCGTCGTCCTGCGTGAAGGCGCGCACGCGCATGATGCCGTGCAGCGCGCCTGAAGGCTCGAAGCGGTGGCAGGCGCCAAATTCGGCCATGCGCAGCGGGAGCTGGCGGTAGGAGCGCAGGCCCTGCTTGAAGATTTGCACATGGCAGGGGCAGTTCATCGGCTTGAGCGCCAGGGTGGATTCTTCGTCCACGACTTCGGCGATGAACATGTGTTTGCGGTATTTGTCCCAGTGGCCGGATTTTTCCCACAGCCTGCGGTCAACCAGCTGCGGGGTGCGCACTTCTTCATAACCCGAGGCATCGAGGCGGCGGCGGATGTAGGACTCCACCGTGCGGTAGAGTTTCCAGCCCTTCTGGTGCCAGAAGATGCTGCCCACGGCCTCTTCCTGAATGTGGAAGAGGTCCATCTCACGGCCGATGCGGCGGTGGTCGCGGCGCTCGGCTTCCTCGAGTTGCAGCAGATAGGCGTCCAACTCCTTCTGGTCGCGCCAGGCCGTGCCGTAGATGCGGCTGAGCATGGGGTTTTTGGAATCGCCACGCCAATAGGCGCCCGCGGTTTTCATCAGCTTGAAGGCGGTGCCGATGTCGCCGGTGGTGCGCAGATGCGGGCCACGGCAGAGGTCGAACCAGCCGCCCTGGTGGTAGATGGTGATGGTCTGGTCAGCCGGCAGGTCGCGGATCAGCTCGGCTTTGAAACGCTCGCCCTTGCTCTCGAACAAAGCAATGGCGTCGTCGCGGGCGATGACTTCGCGGGTGAAGGGCGTGTTGGCGGCGATGAGTTCGCGCATTTTGGCTTCGATGGCCGGGAAGTCATCAGGGGTGAACGGCTCGTCACGGGCGAAATCGTAATAGAAGCCGTTCTCGATGGAGGGGCCGATGGTGACCTGGGTGCCGGGGAAAAGCGCCTGCACGGCGGCGGCCAGCACATGCGCGGTGTCATGGCGGATCAGCTCAAGGGCGGCATCATCCTTGCGGGTGATGAACTTCACCGAGGCATCCTCGGTGATTTCGCGGGCAATGTCCTGCTCGGCGCCGTTGACAACCATCGCCAGCGCCGCGCGGGCAAGGCCGGGGCCGATAGCGGCGGCAATATCCGTGCCCGTAACGGCACCGTCGAACTGGCGTGTGCTTCCGTCGGGCAGGGTGATGACAGGCATATGAACTCTCAGATGTTAAGGATGGCGCGTTATGGCAGGGAGGCGAGCACCTGCGCAACCGGGAGATCGCGCAGGTTTGGCGCGCGGAGAATGACGGGCCAGCCGCCATCGGGGTAGCGCGGGGCGGTGAGTGCGGGATCAGACGCGGCGGAGAACAGCACGACCGAGGGGATGCCCAGCACCGCCGCGAGGTGCATGGGGCCGGTGTCGTTGCCGATGGCGAGCGACGCGCGGGCGGTGATGGCGGCAAGTTCAAAAAAATCCGTCTGCCCCGCGAGGTTGAGGCCGGGGATGGCGCGCGCGAGTTCAACCTCCGCCTTGCCACCCACGATGACGGCGGGCAGCGGCAGGGATTGCGCCAGCTTAGCGAAATTTTGCTCCGGCCAGCGTTTTTCCGGCCGGTGCGGGGCGGCGCCGGGAACCAGCAGGATGAATTGTTCCGGCAGGTTGAAGCCGGAGATGTCAGCGCGCAGGAGCCAGGAGAGGTTGGGCGCGGGCAGACCGGCGATCCCGGCGGCGCGCATCTGGCCCTCCAGGCGCTCGCGGGTGTGGGTTGTCTCGCGGGCGGGGTCAGCATCGGGAAAGGCGCAGCCCTTGGCGATGCCCGACCAGGGCGGGCGCCCGGCCAGGGTGAAATAACCTGAGCTGCGGCCGGAGGTTTGCAGGTCATACACCATGGCGAAGCCGCGCAGCTGGCGGCGCAGGCGCCACAGGGCCGGCAGGTTCCAGAATTTGGGGCGGGCGTCGGTCTCGATCGCGTCAAACCAGGGGCTCGCGGCCAGCAGCGGCGCGAAGGGCCTGGTGGTGAGCAGGGTGATATGCGCCCGCGGATGGGCGGCGCGGATGGCGGCCATGGCGGGCAGGCTGAGCAATATGTCACCCAATGCGCCGTGCTTGATGACGAGGATTTTCATGCCAGCAGCTCCGCGTAGACGTTGAGCACCGCCTGCTGCATGGCGGCGATTGAATGATGGCGCAGGATATGGTCGCGGGCGTGGCGGCCCCAGGCGATGCGTTCACCGGCTGACATGTCCAGTGCCGCGTCAATGGCCTGCGCCAGGGCGGCGGCATCGCCGGGCGGGACGAGGAAGCCGGTCTCGCCGGGGATGATCGTCTCGCGCGCGCCGCCATGGTCAGTGGCGATGACGATCCGGCCCATGGCCTGCGCCTCGACGATGGTGCGCCCGAAGGCCTCGGGGTTGGTGGAGGCGTTGACCACGATGTCAGCCAGCATCATGGCGGCGGGCATGTCCTCATTATGCCCCACGATGCGCAGGCGCCCCGCCACGCCAAGGCTTTCAGCCAGCGCGGTGAGGCTGGCGGCATAGGCGCCGCGCCCCTGGTCGCCGCCGGCGAGAATGGCGATGGCATCCGCATGGCGCAGCCGGGCCAGGGCGGCGATGAGGGTTTTCTGGCCCTTCCAGGAGGTGAGCCGGCCGGGGAGCATGATGAGGGGTTTGTCCATATCCACCCGCCAGTCACGGCTCAGGCGGGAGACGCGGTCGCCCAGAACGCTTGCGGGATCAAATTTTACCGTGTCGACGCCGCCGAGGATGACGCGGAGCCTATCACTGCCAAGGCCGTAGCGGGAGTGGATGAGTTCCGCCACGTAGGCGCTGACGGCGATCACCCGCTCGCCGCGCGCCATGACCGCATTATAACGGTGCTTGAAGGCGTTATTTTCGCTGTAGACGCCGTGATAGGTGGTGACAAACGGGGTGTGCGTGCGCCGCGTGGCCCAGTAGGCGGACCAGGCGGGCGCGCGCGAATGGGCATGCACGAGATCCACCCTGTGTTCGCGGATCAGCTTTTCCAGCCGTTTGGCGTTGCGGCGGATGGTGAAGGGCGATTTGCTGGCCAGCGGCAGGTTGATGATCCGCGCCCCCGTGCGCAGGGCCGCGTTGCTGAGCGCGCCGGGTTCGGCGGCGATGAGCGCGATATGCCCGCAGGACTGCACGGCCTCGGCGATTTCGATCACGACCCGTTCGGCGCCGCCGGTATCGAGCTTGGGCAGCACCTGGAGAATCGTCATGGGTCGATCAATCATGGCGGGGGCGCTATCACGGATTGCAGCTTAAGGGGAGATTACAGTGGCGGTAACATTCCGGGTGCCTGATATGGCGCTGGCGTATGAGTTTTTGGAGGGTGCGGGGCCGGTTGTGGTGTTCTGCCCCGGGTTTGCCTCCGACATGGGCGGGACCAAGGCGATGGCGCTGTGGGAGATGTGCCGCGCGCGCGGGCAGGCGATGCTGCGGTTTGATTATGGGGGGCATGGTCAGTCAGCCGGGGCGTTTGAGGATGGCTGCATCGGTGACTGGGCGGCGGATGCGGCGCATGTGGTGGAGGTGGCCACGGCGGGGCGGGAACTGCTGTTGGTGGGGTCCTCGATGGGCGGATGGATCGCGCTGCTGCTGGCGCGCGCGCTGGCGCAGGTGCGGGCGATGGTGCTGGTGGCCCCTGCCCCGGATTTCACCGAGCTGCTGATGAAGCCGCTGCTGGGCGAAGCGGAATGGGCGGAGCTGCGCGCCAAAGGGGTGATCTACCAGCCCAGCGAATACGGCGCGCCAACGCCGCTGACGCTGAAACTGCTGGAGGATGGCGCCCGCAACCTGGTGCTGGAGGCGCCGATCGGCTTCAACGGCCCGGTGCGGGTGCTGCATGGCATGCGCGATGCCGATGTGCCCTGGCGGCACAGCCTGCTGCTGGCGGAGCGGCTGGCGAGCGAGGATGTGAGGCTGGTGTTCGTGAAGGATGGAGACCACCGGCTCTCACGGGAGGGGGATTTGGCGTTGTTATGCGCGAGCGTTGGCGCGTTCCTCGGCGAGGATGGCGGCTAACCCTTCCCGGTAGGTCGGGTAGAGCCATTCAAGCTGTAAGGCCGCCTTGGTTTTTTTGTTGGAAACGCGGCGGTTCTCGGCCCAGAAGCTCAGGCCCATGGGGGTCATCTTTGGCGCGGCTTGTTCAAATGGAACAGGCGCTGGCGGCGGGACGCCGAGCAGGCGGGCGGCTTCCACCACGACATCCGCGCTGGCGGCGGGTTCGTCGTCGGAGAAATTGAAGATGTTGACGCCGGGTTTAGCCGGGCGCCGCATGGCCTTGAGCACGCCCGAAGCGATGTCGTCACGGTGGATGCGCCCGAACAGATGGCCGGGTTTGACGACGCGCCGGGCGCTGCCTTCGCGCAGATCATCGAACATCGAGCGGCCGGGGCCGTAGATGCCGGCGAGGCGGAAGATGTCGAGGGTGATGGGGGTTGAGGGCGCGGGGATGCCAGCCTTCGCTGGCATGACGGGGGAGGCCGGCATGACGGAAGGGGCCGGCATGACGGGGGAGGCTGGCGTGGCGGGAGCGAGGCGGCTCCATGCCTGTTCGGCGGCGGCGCGGCGTTGCGCGCGCGGCGATTGCGGGTTGGGGGGGGTGTCTTCATCCACCCAGGCGCCGCCCGCGTCGCCATAAACCCCGGTGGTGGAGAGATAGCCGATATAGCGCAGGTTTTGCGCGGCGGCGATTTGCGCGGCGTAGCGGGCCAGCACCGGGTCGCCGTTTTCATCCGGCGCGGCGGTGGCGATGATATGGGTGGCGGCGGCGATGGCGGGGGCGGCGGCATCGAAGGCGATGACGCTGACACCGGGTTGCACCCCCTGCCCCGCCGGGTTGCGCGATGTGGCGATAACGGTGAAACCAGCGGCAACGGCGGCGGTTGCGATGGCCCGGCCGGAATAGCCAAGGCCGAAGATGAGGAGGGTTTGGCTCAAAAATCCAAATCCGCGTAATGCGGCGGCGGGGCCTGGCCGTTGATGCGGTCCGCCAGCACGGCGCGGAAGGCGGGGCGGGATTTCATGCGCGCATACCAGTCCTTGGCGGCGGGAGAGACGCTCCAGTCAACATCGCCAATGAAATCCAGCGAGGAGAGCTGCGCGGCGGCGGCGAAATCGGCCAGGGAGAGGTTTTCACCCGCCAGCCAGCGGCGGTGCTCAGCCAGCCAGCCGATGTAGAGCAGATGCTGCTTGAGGTTCGCATAGCCCGCGCGCAGGGCGCCAGCCTCCGGCGCGCCCAGCCGCAGCGCCTGTTTCATGGTTTTTTCCCAGAGGAGGTTGCGGGTGACCTCGGCGAAGAATTTCTCGTCGAACCATTTGACCAGGCGGCGCGATTCCACGCGCTCGGGCATGTTCAGGCCCAGCAGGGTCATGTCCGGGTAGGCTTCTTCCAGATATTCGCAGATGACCGCTGAATCGGGGACGACCAAACCGCTGTCCTCAACCAGCGTGGGCACCGTGCAGGCCGGGTTCAGCTCCAGATATTCCGGGCGGCGCTCCCAGACTTTTTCCAACCGAAGCTCGAAGGGCAGCCGCCGTTCGGCCAGGACCAGACGCACTTTGCGGGCGAAGGGCGACAGAGGCAGATGATACAGGACTCGCATGGCTGACTTTATGCCATCAGAGCGGGCGCACTTAAAGTGAGCCCGCTCCGGCGCTGCTTACGCGCTTTTTTCGGCGGCTTCGTCAGACAGGGGCGCTGGCAGGTATTTTACGTATTCCTTAGGCACGACCTGCCAAAAATGCCCTGATTCACGCGACCAGCCGTTGAGGATGGCAGCGGCGTAGCGGCTTTGCGTCTCCGCGGCGTGGCGCTCGACGAGGGATTTGAGCACCCCCTCCCAATGCGGCGTGGCGACTCGCTGCCAGGTGAGCGATTCAGGGTTGAGCCGCAGCTCAAACTGCTTGGCGGGGTCGTAGACAAAGGCCATGCCGCCGGTGAAGCCGGCGCCGAAATTATCGCCCACCTCGCCCAGCACCACGACCGTGCCGCCGGTCATGTATTCGCAACCGTTGGAGCCGATGCCCTCGACCACCGCGGTGCCGCCGGAGTTGCGCACCGCGAAGCGCTCGCCCGCGCGGCCGGCGGCGAAGAGATTGCCCGAGGTGGCGCCATAGAGGCAGGTGTTGCCCACAATCGTGTTTTCGTTGGTCTTGAGCTTGGAGGACGGCACCGGGCGGACCACGATGGTCGCCCCGGAAAGCCCCTTGCCGACATAATCATTGGAGTCGCCAAACACTTCCAGCTTCAGCCCGGCCACCGCGAAGGCGCCGAGCGACTGCCCGGCGGAGCCGCGCAGGCGCACTGTCACATGGTCAGGCTGCAGCTTCGCCTTGCGGTATCTGGCGACGATCTGCGAGCTGAACTTGGTGCCGATGGCGCGGTGCGTGTTGCGGATGTTGTATTGCAACTGCATCTTCTCGCCGTTCTGGAAGAAGGGCTGGGCGTCGGCTATCATCTGCGCGTCCAGCGTCTCGGGCACCTCGTTGCGGCCGATGCGGGTGCAGTAGCGCGCGTGCGGGCCGGGGTCGGCCTGGGCGAGGATGGGGTTGAGGTCGAGGTCATCAAGGTAGTCAGCGCCGCGGCTGACCTGATGCAGCAGATCGGTGCGGCCGATGATCTCTTTCAGCGATTTGAAGCCGAGCGAGGCCAGGATGCCGCGCACGTCCTCGGCGATGAAGGAGAACAGGTTGATGACCTTCTCGGGCGTGCCCTCGAATTTTTTGCGCAGCTCCTCATCCTGCACGCAGACGCCGACCGGGCAGGTGTTGGAGTGGCACTGGCGGACCATGATGCAGCCCATGGCGACCAGCGAGGCGGTGCCGATGCCGTATTCCTCGGCGCCGAGCATGGCGGCGATGACGACATCGCGCCCGGTTTTGATCCCGCCGTCAGCCCGCAGGGTGACCTGATGGCGCAGGCGGTTGAGCATGAGCACCTGATGCGCCTCGGAGAGGCCCATCTCCCACGGCATGCCCGCGTATTTGACTGAGGATTGCGGCGAGGCGCCGGTGCCGCCGACATGGCCGGAGATGAGAATGGCATCCGCCTTGGCCTTGGCAACGCCGGCGGCGATGGTGCCGATGCCCGAGCGCGAGACCAGCTTGACGCAGACGGTGGCGCGCGGGTTGATCTGCTTGAGATCGTAGATGAGCTGCGCCAGATCCTCGATGGAGTAGATATCGTGGTGCGGCGGCGGGCTGATGAGCGTGACGCCGGGGGTGGCGTGGCGCAGTTTGGCGATCAGCTCCGTCACCTTGAAGCCGGGCAGCTGCCCGCCCTCGCCCGGTTTCGCGCCCTGGGCGATCTTGATCTCGATCTCCTTGCAGTCGTTCAGATATTCGGCGGTGACGCCAAAGCGCCCGGAGGCGATCTGCTTGATGGCGGAGGAGGCGTTGTCGCCATTGGGGCGCGGCTCGGCGCGGGAGGGGTCTTCGCCGCCCTCGCCGGAATCCGAGCGCGCGCCGATGCGGTTCATCGCGATGGAGAGGGTCTCATGCGCCTCGGGGCTGAGCGCACCCAGAGAAATGCCCGGCGCGAGCAGAACCTTGCGGATTTCGGTGATGCTCTCGACATCGTCGACCGGGATGGGGGTGAGGCCGTCGGTGCGGAAATCCAGCAGGTCGCGCAGCGCGATCGGGCGTTGCTGGCGCACGGATTCAGCGTAGCGGCGGTAGAGCTGGTAGCTGTTGGTGCCAACCGCGGTTTGCAGCAGATGGATGGCGTTGTTGTCGAAGGCATGCGCCTCGCCGGCGCGGCGCAGGCGGTACATGCCGCCGATTTCCAGCGGCACGATGTTGCCGCCCCAGGCGGCCTCGTGCAGCCCCAGCACCTTATGCGCAATGCCGGGAAGGCCGATGCCGGAAATGCGCGAGTTCATGCCGGGGAAAAACTCGCCGACCAGCGCGCGTGAGAGGCCGATGGCCTCGAAATTATAGCCGCCGCGATAGGAGGCGATGACGGAGATGCCAAGCTTGCTCATGATCTTGAGCAGGCCCTTGTCCACCGCTTTTTTATAGCGATAGACGCATTCCTTTAGGGAAAGCTTGCCAAACAGCCCGCGCGCGTGGCGGTCGGCGATGCACTCCTGGGCCAGATAGGCGTTGATGGTGGTGGCGCCCACGCCGACCAGCACGGCGAAATAATGCACATCGAGGCACTCGGCCGAGCGGACATTGAGGCTGGTGAAGGTACGCAAGGATTGGCGGACCAGATGGGTATGCACCGCGCCGGTGGCGAGGATCATCGGGATGGTCGCGCGCTCCGGCGAGATCGCCTCATCGGTGAGGATGACATGGGTGCAACCGGCGCGCACACCTTCCTCGGCCTCGCGGCGGATGCGCTTGATGGCGCGGCGCAGGCCATCCTCGCCGTTGATGACCTTGAAGGTGCAGTCCACCACGCAGGCGTTGCTGCCCATGGTCTTGCGCATCGCCTCGAACTCGGCGGTGGAGAGCACGGGGCTGTCAAGCTGCAACAGGTCGCACTGCTCGGAGTCTTCATCGAGCACGTTGCCGAGATTGCCCAGCCGGGTTTTCAGCGACATCACGCGGGTTTCACGCAGGGAGTCGATGGCCGGGTTGGTGACCTGGGAGAAGCTCTGGCGGAAAAAATGATGCAGGCCGCGGTATTTGTCGGAGAGCACGGCGAGCGGCGTGTCATCGCCCATGGAGCCGGTGGCTTCCTGTGCGTCATCCACCATCGGGTGCAGCAACAGCTCCATGTCCTCCAGCGTGAAGCCGACGGCGAGCTGGCGGCGGCGCAGGGCGAGCGCGTCGAGGCGGACCGGCTCAGGGGCGTCGGTTTTCACGATATGGTCGATGACGGTGATGCGCTTCACCCAGGCGCCAAAATCCTGGCGGGCGGCCAGCATGTCCTTGATTTCAGCGTCGTGGTAGAATTTCGCGGCGGCGAGGTCGACGCCGATGGATTGGCCGGGGCCGACATGGCCCTTCTCGACAATGTTATCCTCATCCAGCTTCACCATGCCGGTCTCGGAGCCGACGATGAGCATGTTGTGGCGCGTGACGGTGTAGCGCAGCGGGCGCAGGCCGTTACGGTCCAGCCCGGCGAGGACGAAATTGCCATCCGTGGCGGCGACCGCCGCCGGGCCGTCCCAGGGTTCCATCACCGCGTTGCAATAGCTGAACAGGTCGCGGTGGGCCTTGGGCATTGTCGCGTCGTTGGCGATGGAGGGCGGGATCATCAGGGTTTTGGCCATCGGCGCGTCGCGCCCGGCGCGCACCAGCAGCTCGAACACGTTATCAAGCGCGGCGGTGTCCGATCCGCCGGCCTGCACCACGGGTTTCACGTAGTTGAGGAAGTCGTCCAGCCCTTCGGCGGCGAGCCGTGTCTCATGGCTCTGCATCCAGTTGATGTTGCCGGCGACGGTGTTGATCTCGCCGTTATGCGCCAGCATGCGGAAGGGTTGCGCCAGCTTCCAGGTGGGGAAGGTGTTGGTGGAATAGCGCTGGTGATAGATGGCGAAGCGCGAGATGAAGCGCTGGTCCAGCAGATCGGGATAGAAATCGGTCAGCGAGGCGGCGAGGAACATGCCCTTGTAGATGATTGAGCGGCAGGACAGCGAGCAGAGATAAAGCTCGGGGATCTGCGCCTCGATCGCGGCCTTCTCGATTTTGCGGCGGATGATGTAGAGTTCGCGCTCAAACACGTCCTCTGGCACGCCGCGCGCGTTCCAGAGCATGATCTGCTCGATCTCCGGGCGGGTGGCGTTGGCCTTCTCGCCGATGCATTCGACATTGATGGGCACCTGGCGCCAGCCGTAGATGCGGTAGCCGAAGTCGAGAATCTCGGTCTCGACGATCTGGCGGCAGCGCTCCTGGGCGCCGAGGTCGGTCTTGGGCAAAAACACCATGCCGAGGGCGATCGGCCCCTCGCGCAGGCCATCGCCCGAGCGGCGGACCTCGGCGGCGAAGAAATCCTGCGGAATTTCAATATGGATGCCAGCCCCGTCGCCGGTCTTGCCGTCGGCGTCCACGGCGCCGCGGTGCCAGACGGCCTTCAGCGCGTCGATGCCGGCCTGCACGATGTCGCGGCGCTTTTTGCCGTCGAGCGCGGCGACCATGCCGACGCCGCAGTTGTCGTGCTCTTGCCCCTGGTTATAGGTTTCTTTTAAAATCTGAGCATTGGCGGACCAAGCCGCGAGAAATTCCGCACCGGTTTCATGGGTCATGTGTGTTACTCCGCAGCCTGGGAAAGGCTTTGCGCCTTGAAATACTGTTGGATGGAGGCGGCGGCGTCACGGCCGTCGCGGATGGCCCAGACAACCAGCGAGGCGCCGCGCACGATATCGCCAGCGGCAAACACGCCAGGCAGGCTGGTCTCGAAGGTTTTGGGATTGGTCTTGAGCGTGCCCCAGGCGGTAAGCTTGAGGAAAGGATCGTTGAAGGCGCCTGGCATGTCCTCGGGGTCGAACCCAAGCGCCTTGATGACCAGATCCGCCGGGAGGGTGAAGGACGACCCCTCAATGGCCTCGACCGATTGGCGGCCGGAGGCATCGGGCAGGCCCAGATGCATTTTTATCGCGCGCACGGCGGTGACGCCGATGTCGCCCAAAAACGCCTCGGGTGCCGCGAGCCAGCTGAAGATCACGCCTTCATCCTCGGCATTGGCGACCTCGCGCAGGGAGCCGGGCATGTTTTGCTTGTCGCGGCGGTAGAGGCAGGTGACTGATTTGGCGCCTTGGCGGATGGCGGTGCGCACACAGTCCATCGCCGTGTCGCCGCCGCCGATGACCACCACGTTTTTGCCCGCCGCGTTGAACTTGCCGGAGTCGAATTCCGGCACCGCATCGCCCAGGCTCTTGCGGTTGGAGGTGATGAGATAATCCAGCGCGGGCACGATGCCGGGCAGGCCAGAGCCGGGGGCGGCGATTTCGCGCGGCTTGTACACGCCGGTCGCGACCAGCACCGCGCCATGTTGCGCGCGCAGCGCGGCGAAGCTGATCTTGCCGCCGATGTCAGCGTTCAGCACAAATTTGACGCCGCCTTCCTCCAGCCATTTCCAGCGGCGCAACACGATGTCCTTCTCCAGCTTGAAGCCAGGGATGCCGTAGATGAGCAGGCCGCCGACGCGATCGTGGCGGTCATAAACCGTTACCTGATAGCCCTGCTGGCGCAGCGCCTCGGCGGCGGCGAGGCCGGCCGGGCCGGCGCCGATGATGCCGACTGATTCAGCGCGCTCATGGCGGGGCTGGATCGGCTTGACCCAGCCCTGCTCGAAGGCGGTGTCGGTGATGTAGCGCTCGACCGCGCCGATGGTGACGGATTCGAAGCCTTTTTCGATAACGCAATTGCCTTCGCACAGCCGGTCCTGCGGGCAGATGCGGCCGCAAATCTCGGGAAATGTGTTGGTTGCGGAAGAAAGCTCATACGCTTCCTCAAGCCGCCCCTCGGCTGTGAGCTTCAGCCAGTCAGGGATGTTGTTGGAGAGCGGGCAGTGGATCGAGCAGAAGGGGATGCCGCACTGGCTGCACCGGCTGGCCTGTGCCTTGGCCGATTGCACGTCGAAGCGCTTGTAGATTTCCTCGAAATCGGCGCGGCGTTCCAGGGCTTCACGCTTTTCCGGCGTTTGCTGGGGCAGATGGGTAAATTGCAGCATACGCTCGGCCATGTTTTCGGTCCCGCCTCATCAAGCATAGTGACAAGCCGCGCGGCGTTTGGGGCCGCGCAGCCAATTGATGCAGGGTCTTAACCGAGTTTTTGGCAGGATACCAGCGGTTTTTTCAGTATAAGACAACAAAGCTGACTTATAATCAGAGAAAAATTCCAGCGAGAGGCGCAAACCAGATATGCTTGAGGAAAATTACGTCCGCTTTAAACCCTATATTATTTCACAGCCCCCGGAATTCAGCTCCTCTTGCGAAAACGCGCGAGGTAGCGCGGCACGATCATATCCATCGGGGTGGGTATGATACCGAGGGTGGACAGGCCAGGAGCGTCGTCTGAAACGACATTGTCGCTCTGGAGCAGCTTGACCTGATCCCTGGTCAGCAGCTTGCCCGGCAGCCGCTCAAGGAACAGCGCCTGGAAGCTGGCGAGGCCCGGCGGCAGGTCCAGCACCCAGCCCTTCCGGTTGATGATATTTAACATGAATTCAATGAGTTCCTTGAAACTTTTCACATCAGGTCCGCCAAGCTCGAAGGTCTGGCCCTGGGCGGCGGGGGAGAGGGAGGCGAGCACGGCATCGGCCACGTCACCGGCATAAACCGGTTGAAATTTCACGCCGCCGCCGGTGATGGGGATCACCGGGAACAGGCTGGCCATGGCGGCGAAGCGGTTGAAGAAATGGTCCTCGGGGCCAAAGATGATCGAGGGGCGCAGGATGACGGCGGCGGGAAAGGCGGAGCGCACCGCGGCCTCGCCGGCGGCCTTGCTCTGGGCATAGAGGCTGGGGCTGGCGGGATTCGCGCCGATGGCGGAGATATGCACCAGATGGCGGACACCCGAACTACCGGCGATGCGGGCGATGCGCCCTGCCCCTTCGGCATGGGTGCGCATGAAATCGCCCTTGCGGCGCTCGGCCAGAATGCCGGTGAGGTTGACCACCACTTCGGCGCCCTCGATGGCGCGGGCGGCCTGGGCTTCGGCATGCAGCGGCGCGTAAAGCGGCACGATCTGGCCGGGGCCGCCCATCGGGCGCAGCGTTTTGGCGGATTCGGTGTCGCGCACCGCGATTCGCACGATATAACCCTGGTCAGCCAGACGCTTGACCACATAATGGCCGAGAAACCCTGACCCGCCGAAAACTGTCGCAATTCTATGTGCTGCCGCCATATCAACCCCCTGTTGCCGCCGTGGCGTTGTAGGCGCGCGTAACAACTCACTCAAGCCATGGTTGACGGCACTGATTCGTGGGGCTAAAGCCCGCCACGGCGTTCCTTCGGGACGCAAAATTGGACTGCCCAGGTGGCGAAATGGTAGACGCACTAGCTTCAGGTGCTAGCGATCGCAAGGTCATGGAAGTTCGAGTCTTCTCCTGGGCACCAATTTTCCTCACAACATTCTGTCCGCGCGGCGGACCAGGCGCCCTGCGCTTTGCAAGGTCTCAATGAGCAATATCCAGCTGCATAAGCACGACCTGCCGGCCGGGCTGAGCCTGGGGCCGGTTGTTGCCGTCGATACCGAGACCATGGGCCTTGACCCCAGGCGCGACCGGCTGTGCCTGGTGCAGCTCTCCTCGGGTGATGGCAGCGCGCATCTGGTGCAGATCATCCCCGAGCGCCTCGGCGGCCAGGGGGCAAACTGCCCGAACCTGAAGGCGCTGCTGGCCGACCCGGCGGTGACCAAGCTGTTCCATTTCGCGCGGTTTGACATCGCGGCGATGCTCAACGGCCTGGGCGTGCTTACAGCGCCGGTCATCTGCACCAAAATCGCCTCGAAGCTGGTGCGCACCTATACTGACCGGCATGGCCTGAAAGACCTCTGCCGCGACCTCGCCGGGGTGGAAATTTCCAAGCAGCAGCAAACCAGCGACTGGGGCGCGCTTGAGCTGACGCCCGAGCAACTGACCTATGCGGCGTCGGATGTGCTGTATCTGCACAAAATATGGTCCAGGCTGGAGGCCCTGCTCCTGCGCGAGGGGCGCATGGACATCGCCCAGGCGGCCTATGCATTTTTGCCCACGCTGGCGAAGCTCGACCTGCTTGGCTACGCCGACCCGGATTTGTTTCACCACTGAGATTTTCCGGCGTCCCGGCCGCGCCGGACGCCCCCTCCCCGGCTCCGGCAAATTTATTTACGCGGCGCTCTTGCACCGCTCAGGCTGGTTCTATATCTTTTCTCTAGTTGCGAATGATTTGCATTTGCAGTTCTTGACGCGGAGCGGGCCAGGGCATGTTTGTGAGTATGATCATCGTTTTTCGGGAAGCGATGGAAGCGGGGCTGATCATCGGGATCATCCTGGCTGCCACCGAAGGCGTTGCCGGCCGGCGGCGCTGGATCGCCGGGGGTGTCGCCGCCGGGCTGGCCGGGGCGAGCCTTGTCGCGGTGTTCGCCAGCCGCCTCTCCAACCTCTTCGAGGGCGCCGGGCAGGAGGTTTTCACCGCCTCCATTCTCTGCTTCGCCGTGGTCATGCTGAGCTGGCACATATTGTTCATGTCCCGCCACGCCCGCGAGATGACGCGCGACATGCGCGACCTTGGCGCATCGGTGCAGCTTGGCCAACGCTCGCTCGCGGCGCTGGCCGCGGTGGTCGCGGTGGCGGTGCTGCGCGAGGGCACCGAGGTGGTGCTGTTTTTATACGGCATCCTCATGGGCTCGGGCGTTGCCGGGATGCAGCTGGGGCTTGGCGGCGTGGCCGGGCTGGCGCTGGCGGCCGGGCTCTCGTTCCTGCTTTATCGCGGGCTTGTCGTCATCCCGCTCGCGCGCCTGTTTTCAGTCACCAATGCGCTCATCGCGCTGCTCGCCGCCGGCATGGCCGGACAGGCGGCGGCGCTGCTGAGTTCGGTGGATATTCTGCCCGCCTGGGGCCAGCAATTATGGAACTCCAGCGGCTTTATCGCCGATAACAGCTTTGCCGGGCGCAGCCTGCATGCGCTGGTGGGCTATTCGGCGCGGCCCTCGGGCATTCAACTGGCGGCCTGGGCGGCCACGCTGGCGCTGCTGCTGGGCGCTGCCCGGCTGATCAGCCGCCTGCCGCCGCCAAAACTGGCGCCGGCGGTGCTGCTGGGCGTTATGGCGCTGGGGTTTCATCCGGCGCATGCGGATGATCCGCCGCTGGTGGTGTTCAAGAACCACCGCTTCGTGCCCGCCACGATCAACGTGCCGGCGGGGCGCAGGTTCAAGCTGCATGTGATGAACAGCGACAACACCGCCGATGAGTTCGAGAGCACCGACCTCAACCGCGAGATATTGGTGCCGCCGGGGAGCACCATCACCGTGTTTCTCGGCCCGCTGGACCCGGGAAGCTATAAATTCTTCGGCGATTTCCATCAGGATACGGCGCAGGGCGTGGTGGTGGCGAAGTGAGGCGCTGGATTTTGGCCGGGCTGGCGGCCACGGCGCTGGCAGCGCCAAAACCGGCCGCCGCCGATTATCATGTGACCTCGCCCTATGAGATCGACCTGGGCGAGCTGGAGATCGAGACCAATGGCGATGCGGTGTTCGACCAGCGCCAGGACCAGAAGGCCGCCGCCAGCTACACCGCCGAGCTTGGCACCGGGCTTACGCCCTGGTGGCACAGCGAGCTGGAGCTTGGCTTCAACCGTGCCCCCGGCGGCAACCAGCCGGTGCTGCTTACCCAGGCGGTGTCGGAGAATACCTTCGAGCTGACCTCGCCGGGTGAGGATTTCGCCGACTGGGGGTTCTATTTCGAGTATGGCCAATACACGGCCACCGGCCGCCATGCGGGCGCCAACGAGGTGACCTTCGGACCGCTGATCGCCAAGGACATCGGCCACACCACGGAGACGGTGAATTTATACCTGACCCGCCAGTTCGGGCCGGACCAAAGCGCGCAGGGGCTGGATTTCAGCTACGCGCTGCAAAGCCGATGGAATCTCTGGACCCCGCTTTCCCCCGCCGTCGAGGTGTATGGTGACACCGGCGTGGTGGGGAACAGCCCGCGCGTCTCGCGTCAGCAACTTCTGGTTGGGCCGGTGGCCATGGGGCTGATGCGGCTGAGCGCTCTGGGACTCGGCAATGCGGGCCAGGTGAAATATGAGCTGGGCTGGCTCTTTGGCGCGACTCCCGCCAGCCCGCGCGGCGTTTTGCGCTGGCGGCTGGAGCTGGAAATACCATTCTGAGGCTGGGTTTATTCCGGCGGGCAAGTGCGCCGTTACCCTGCGTTGCCAATACATCAGTTGACCGGCGGGGCGGCGCTGTTCATACCGCTCCCATGTCTGACGATCTCCATGATGATCTTGCCATCGCGAGAGATGTTCTTACGACCGAAGCTGCGGCGCTGAGCGCCCTGGGTGCCGGCCTCGGGGAAGATTTCCGCGCCGCTGTTAATCAACTCATCGCCATCCCCGGCCGCGTCGTGGTGACGGGCATGGGCAAATCCGGCCATGTGGCGCGCAAAATCGCCGCGACCCTGGCCTCCACCGGCACCCCCGCGCTCTTCGTACATCCGGCCGAGGCGGCGCATGGCGATCTGGGCATGATCATCGCCGGGGACGCGGTGATCGCGCTCTCCAACTCCGGCGAGGCCACGGAGCTTGCCGCGATCGTGGCGCATGCCAGCCGCATCGGCCTGCCGCTGATCGGCATCACCGCTGTGGCGGGCAGCACGCTGGGCACCGCTTCCACCATCGCGCTCATCCTCCCCCCCGCCCCGGAGGCCGGGCCGATCGGCCTGGCGCCGACCACCAGCACGACCATGCAGATGGCCCTGGGCGACGCGCTGGCCGTGGTGCTGCTGGCGCGGCGCGGGTTTTCGGCGCGCGATTTCAGGGATATTCACCCCGGCGGCAAACTCGGCGCGCGGCTGAAGCGCGTGCGCGACCTGATGCACAAGGGCGGCGAGCTGCCCCTGGTTTCCCCCGGCACGACCATGGACCGCGCGCTGATCACCATGACCGCGAAGCGTTTTGGCGCGCTGGGTGTGGTGGACGGCGCCGGCAAATTGCTCGGTGTGGTGACGGACGGCGATTTGCGCCGCGCCATGGGGCCGGACCTGCTCGGCCGCAATGTCGAGGATATCATGAACGCCAGCCCGCGCACCATCGGCCCGGAGGCCCTGGCCGAAGAGGCGCTGCGCGAGATGAACAGCGAAACCCGCCCCGTTACCGCCTTATTTGTGGTGGATGACGCGCGGATGATTAAGGGCATCCTGCATATCCATGACCTTTTGCGCGCGGGACTGGCATGAGCCGGATCGCGCGCGAGCGGTTGCTGGACGGGTTGCGCCGGCACAACCCGGAGCAAATCGCCAGCATCACGCGGCGCAGCCTGACCGTGACCACGCTGAAGAAGCTGTTGCCCGTGGCGGCGGTGCTGCTGTTGCTGGCGCTGGCGCTGGCGCCCTCGTGGCACGCCGGGCCGGATGCGAACCGCGTGAGCTACCATATTCAGAATACAGCGCCGCAGAGCACTGCCTCGCACATGCAGGGCGCGCAGTATCGCGGCACGGATGACCAGGGCCAGCCCTTCAACCTGACCGCCACCAGCGCCGACGAACAGGGCGACGGCAATGTCGTGCTGCAGGCGCCCAATGGCGACCTGACCCTCAAATCCGGCGCCTGGCTGCTGCTGAAATCAGATACCGGGCTGTATCACCAAAAAACCGATACGCTGGGGCTGACCGGCAATGTCATGCTGTATCGCAATGACGGCACGACCATGACGGTTGAACATGTACGGATCGATCTGCATGCGGGCAGCGCCACCAGCACCAACCCCGTGCAGGTGCAGGGGCCGTTTGGCACGCTGAACGCCGCCAACGGCTTTACGCTGACCAATCACGGCACGGATATAACCTTCAACGGTCCGGCGGCGATGACGCTGACACAGGCGCAATGATGAAATTTCGCTCCCTTGGCGCGGGTCTGATTCTGGGCGCGGCGCTGGCCGTGCCCGCGGGCGCGCAGAGTCTCGACCTTGGCGGCACGCCCGGTGCGGCGCCGCAGCCGATCCAGATTACCGCGTCCCAGGGCATTCAGTGGCAACAGGAAAATCAGGTTGTCATCGCCATGGGCAACGCCAAGGCCGTGCGCGGCGATGTGACGGTGACGGCTGACCAGCTGATCGCGCATTACCGCAAAAAGGCCACGGCAGCGGCTGACGCCAAGGCCGCGCCGGGCGCCGCCACCGACATCCTCAACCAGGGCAACACCTCGCTTTATGAAATCGAGGCGAGCGGGCATGTGCATATCTATACCGCGACCGATAACGCCTGGGCCGACCACGCGGTTTACAGCATGGACGACGCGGTGCTGGTGCTGACCGGGCAGCATCTGAAGCTGACGACGCCGCATGACACCATCACGGCGCGTGATTCGGTTGAATATTACGCGGCCAAACGCCAGGCGGTGGCGCGCGGCAATGCGTTGATCGTGGCTGATGACGGCCGCTCGATCGCCGCCGATACGCTGATTGGCGATCTCGCCCCCGCGGTATCCTCCCCTGCCCCGGCGGCACCCGGCGCCGATGCGCTAGCCCAGGCCGGGCAGTTGCAGAAGGTCGAGGCAATCGGCCATGTGGTGATCCGCACCACGGAAGACACCGCCACCGGCGACACCGGCGTGTATCTGCCGCAACAAGGCCGCGCGCGCCTCGGCGGGGATGTGCATATCATCCAGGGGCCAAACGAAATGAGCGGCAGCGATGCGCTGGTTGACATGAAGACCGGCATCGCCACCCTGTTGGCTGGCCCCGGCGGGCAGGTCGCGGGGACCATCACCCCCGGTTCGGCGCCCCAGAAATGAGCGGATCGGCATTGGACCACGGCGGGCTGGTCGCAACTGGCATCGGCAAGCGTTTTAAAAAACGCCCGGTGGTGCGCAACGTCTCCATCTCGGTAAAACGCGGCGAGGCGGTGGGGCTGCTCGGGCCGAATGGCGCCGGCAAGACCACGACTTTCTATATGATCGTCGGGCTGATCGCGCCCGATAGCGGCACCATCACCCTCGATGGCGCGGAAATCTCGGGCCTGCCGATGTATCGGCGCGCGCGCTTAGGGATCGGCTACCTGCCGCAGGAAGCCAGTATTTTCCGCGGCCTGAACGTGGAACAGAATATCATGGCGGCGCTGGAAGTGGTGGAGCCGGAGCGCGACCAGCGCGAGGCCCTGCTGAACGAGCTGCTGGCCGAATTCGGCATTACCCATCTGCGCCGCACCCCGGCGCTGGCGCTCTCCGGCGGGGAGCGCCGCCGGGTGGAAATCGCCCGCGCGCTGGCGACGGCCCCCAACTACATCCTGCTCGATGAACCACTGGCCGGAATCGACCCCATCGCCGTGGGCGAAATCCGCGATCTTGTCTCGCATTTGAAACACCGGGGTCTCGGCGTACTGATTACCGACCATAACGTGCGCGAGACACTGGAAATCATCGACCGGGCCTATATCCTCTATGACGGCGAAGTGCTGATGGAGGGCAAGCCGGACGCCGTGGTTGCGCACCAGGACGTGCGGCGCGTTTATTTAGGCGAGAAATTCAGCCTTTGAGGCGATGCCGGGGGGCTGCCCCGGCTCATCCAATGTTGAACTAGAGTGTCTTTCAGCCGATGAAAAACACTCTAACTTTGTTTGAGCGAGCAATTTCAATCATCTGATATGAACCGGCCGGTTCATATCAGATGATTATTGCTCTAAAACCTCCCGGAAATCGCGATCGAGCCGTATTGGAACGCCGGGGCGGAGTGGTGGAATTGCGGGGATTCAAGGACCTCGGTGGCGGAGATACGCAGGCCATAGAGGATTACGGCGGCGCCGATTTCCGCTTCACCCTGCAGCGGCGTGAGAGCCACATGGCGGCTGGAGCGGAAGTCGTTGCCCTGGACAAAAATATCATGCCCGACCAGGCGGCCATCAGCCCCGGCGAAGATATACCAGACCAGGGGCTGCGACGGCGTGTAGGCATCCGTGCCGTTCAGGCCGTTGCCGAGCAGCGAGGGGCCAAAATCGGAGTCCAGCCCCTGGCCGAGGCGCACAAGGCCGCCGGCCTGGGCATAGATTTCCGTATTGCCGGCCTGGGCGGAGACCTGCGGCAAAATCTGCAGGCCAAGGGCGCCGCCGCAAAGGGTGGCGATATCCTCGCGCCAGATGCGGCTGCCGAAGAGGTCGAGCGTCGGCTCGTCATGCAGCTGATAATGCCAGCCGCGATTGGGCGTCTGGCCGATCAGCTCGTGGAACCCGTTCTGCACCGACTGGCCGAGCGCGGCCGGCCCCACCACGCCAAGGCTCAACCCCGCGACGCTGCGCGTGGCCGTGGTGTCCTGGATCAGGCTGGTGCTCAGGGCCAGATGGCCGGAATAGGGCATGTCGCGCGGGTTGGGATTATAGAGCTGGGTGTTGCTCGGCGTGAAAATCACCTGTTCCAGGCTGAACTCGAGCCGCTGCGTGCCATCCCCGAACAGATCGTTGCCGAACTGGCTGAGGAAACCGGGCAGCACGCCGGTCGGGGTGACGTAACCCAGGCGCGCGCCGGCGGTATATAACTCGTCCGTGCTGGGAAGAGAAAATGCATCGTTCTCCCCCTGGATGGTGAGAATGCTCCCGGGATCCTGCGGCGGGCTGCTGGCCCATGCCAGGCAGGTGGACCCCAGCAACAAGCCGATGGAAACGGTGGCGCTACGAACACAATGCATCTTTCTCATCGGCTTTTCATGACTCTCATCGGTTTAAAACCGTTTAATTCCAAGTTTAACTGGCGGACATGTCATGGAATATCACCGCTCACGGCTGGTGCAAGTGGCGAGGTCCAGCAATCGCTCCAGCACCTCGGTTTCCTGTGCCCCGGCGATGGCGTGGTCGCCGTCGATTACAAAACAGGGCACACCATTAATCCCCAGGCGGTGCGCGTGCAGATTTTCAGAATGCACCACATCCGCCCCCTCGTTGGAGGCCAGAAACAGCCCGGTTGCGGCTTGGTCCATGCCCTGCCCCGCTGCCAGGGCCTTGAGTGTTGCATGGCTGCCGATATCGGCGCCATCGACAAAATGCGCGTGAAAAATACTCTTCACCAGCCCGTCCGCCGCGCCGTGCTGAGCGGCATAACGCACCAGCCGGTGGGCATCCACGCTGCTCGGCGTGCGCCGGATGGCCGCGAAATTAAACATGATGCCCTCCGCCGCGCCAAGCTCGGCGATAGAGGCATACAGGCGCCGCGCACGGTCCTCGGCGCCAAATTTGCGGATCATGTAATCAGCGCGCGACATGCCGGTGCGCGGCATGTCCGGGTTGAGCAAAAATGGCCGCCAGAGCAGTTCCACGGCAAGATCCTGCCGCCGTTCCAGCAGAAAGGACAGGCGCTTGATGCCCAGATAGCACCAGGGGCAGACGAAATCGAAAACGACTTCAACCACCAGCCGCGCCGGGAGAGGGGCGAGGATATTCATGATAAAATCTTAGTCCGGATTTTGCCTTTCCGCGAGACAGTGTTTTCGGAGCCTGCCATGACTTGACGCCGCCGCGCGGAGCGCGATGATGCGGCTTGGCGGACATTGCCGGCTTTGGAGATAAAGTATTGAATATCAAATGGTTGTGTGTTGTTTTCGCTGCCGTGTGCGGCGTTGGGGCGGCCCAGGCCCGCCAGCCTCCCAACCCGCCACCTTCGGGCGAAGTGGTGCATCTGTTCGGCCCTGGTTCGCTTGCCACCCATTTTCTCCCCAGCGGCAATGGCGCCGCCCCGGCCGGCGCCAGCGGGGAGAACAATTATGTCGAACCCAGCACGAGCGATATTCTCCATCAGATGTTCGTGACGGGCGACCCCAATCTGAAACCGGGACAGGCCGTCTCCAAAGGCCGGAACGGCGGGAACTAGAGCGTAATTGACGTGAGGCAATCACGCTCTGGCCATTTTTTGAGGGCGATTCACGCTTTCGGCTCGCTCGGTTGAGCGAACCTCAAACGATCGCACTCTAAAGCGATCCTGCATCACAATAAAAGCATTTTAAACAAAAACCCGCCGGGATCGCTCCTGGCGGGTTTTGCAATATCCACGCCTTAGCGGCGGATTCAGACCCCAGATTGGCCCGCAAAGCGGGTCAGTCTGCGGTCATCGCATTTTAGCGCGGGGTGAGCACCATGACCATTTGCCGGTTTTCCATTTTCGGCATCTGCTCGACCTTGGTTTCCACGTCCATATCGGCGCGAATGCGCTCCAGCACCTTAACACCCAGCTCCTGATGCGCCATTTCACGGCCACGGAAGCGCAAGGTCACCTTCACCTTATCGCCCTCGCCGATGAAGCTCTTCATCGCGCGCAGTTTCACCTGGTAATCATTCTCGTCGATATTCGGGCGGACTTTAACTTCCTTGATCTCGACAACCTTCTGCTTCTTGCGAGCTTCGTTGCGCTTTTTCTGCTGCTCGTACTTGAACTTGCCGTAGTCGAGAATTTTGGCGACCGGGGGTTCGGCGTTCGGGCTGATCTCAACCAGGTCGAGACCTACGGCAAAAGCGCGCGCAATGGCTTCGCGGGTGCTCATCACCCCCTGCATTTCGCCGTCCTGGTCGATGAGACGTACCTGCGGAATTCTGATTTCATCGTTGACCCGGGGTCCTTCACGCGAGGGAGGGGCGGGTGGCGCTGGCGGTCTGGCTATGGAAGTCTCCTGTAAGGGTTACGGGACACCGGCTTAGTGCAAAATGGTCAACAAATGCAATCGCCTGCGCCGCGCGCCCCAGAGATTCATAAAATTTCCGCGACTTTTCGTAAGTTTTACGCTAATTTGGCGCCACTTACCGATAATGCCCGGAAGACACGGGCGAGGTCAGAAGGATCCGAACATGCATATTCGCAATCCAATGGAGTGGATAGCCGGGCAGATCAGCTCAACCAACGTCATCGGCAGCGCGACTCCGCAGGAGTATTGGCCGGTCAGCAGCGGCGGCGCGATGCCGGTGGTGCGCAAAATCACCGTTGAGGACGTGCGCGACGCAATCCGGCGCGGGCTGGATGATTTCGCCGCGGCGCGCACCGATGTCATATTCCTGTGCATGATCTATCCGCTCATCGGGGTGTTGATCTCGATGGCCGAGGCCCATGGCCGCCTGTTGCCGCTGCTGTTCCCCACGGCGGCGGGCTTTGCGCTGGTCGGGCCGCTGGCGGCGGTCGGGCTGTATGAAATGAGCCGCCAGCGTGAACTCACCGGCAAAATAAGCTGGCTTGACACCTTCAAGGTCATCCGCTCGCCATCGATTGGCGCCATCACCGGGCTCGGCCTGCTGCTGATCGGCCTGTATTTCGCCTGGCTGGCGGTGGCGCAGGTGATCTACGATTTTACCATGGGGCCGATGCCGCCCGCCTCGGCGCGGCTGTTCATCGAAGGTATGTTCACCACTTCAGCCGGGTGGACGATGATGATCGCCGGGCTGGCCGCCGGAACCATGTTCGGGGCCGGGGTGGTGGCGATCAGCGTGGTCTCCTTCCCCCTGATGCTGGACCGCCCGGTGGGCTTTTCCACCGCCATCGCCACCTCCGTGCAGGTTTTGTTGCGCAACCCGGGGCCGCTCACCGTGTGGAGCCTCATCGTCGCCGCGAGCCTGTTTGTGGGCGCCCTGCCCTTCTTTATCGGGCTGATCGTGGTGCTGCCGGTTCTGGGCCACGCGACCTGGCATTTATACCGCAAGGTTGTCGTGCCGCCCGCGGGGATGAATGCAATCAATTCAGGGCGCGATCAGGAGACGCAGACATCCGGCGCATAAAAAATCCGCCCGTTTTTGATTTAGGTCAACGACGAGGGATCAAAACAGGTGTTTATTCTGTTTATCCGAAAGCGGATACACTCCCCACACTGGCCCTGCCGCAGAAATGCGCGCAGGGCTTTTTTTGCCGCGAGCGTTTCCAACCGATCCTGATTGGGCATGCCTGTTTGCAAATGTTTCGCATTCCGAACGCACCGCAAAACGCGCATCATCCGCAACAAACCGGCTGTTAATTTATTTGATCATTGATGCGCGCCGCTACGCCGCCGCTACACCGCCACGGCATGGCGCGGGGATGACGTTTGCTGCGCCAGATACTGGTCGAACAATGCCGCGACATTGCGCACAAACGGCCGGCCGGCCTCGGTCACCTCAATGCGCGTGCCGTCCCAGTTCACCAGCCCGTCGGCCTTGAAGCCCGCCAGCGCCCGCGCATCGGCCAGCAGCGGTGCCGGGTCGGCGCCAAAGGCTCCGGCCTGCGCCAGCAAATCCACCTCCAGCTCACACATGATGCTCTCGATCACCGCGCGGCGCAGCCTGTCATCGGGGTTGAGGGCGGCGCCACGGCTGGTTGCCAGCCTGTCCTCGTTGATGGCGGCGCTATAGCCGGGCACGCCGGAGGCATTCTGCACATAGCCCTGCGGCAGGCTGCCAATCGCGCTCGCCCCCAGGCCGATGAGGGCCGGTGCTGCGTCGGTGGTGTAACCCTGGAAGCTGCGGTGCAGCTGCCTGCCCAGCGCCGCCTGCGCCATGGCATCGCCGGGGCGGGCGAAATGGTCCAGCCCGACCGGAATATAGCCCCCTTCGCGCTCCAACACCCGGCGCACCATTTTCGCCTGCGCGAAGCGCGCCCGCGCGCCCGGCAGCGAGGCTTCGGGGATCAGCGACTGGTGCTTCTTCATCCATGGCACATGCGCGTAGCCGAACACGGCCACCCGGTCGGCGCGCAGCGCCAGCGCCTGCCGCGCGGTCCGCTCCAGCGATTCCTCGCTCTGGTGCGGCAGGCCATAGATCAGGTCCAGGTTGAGCGAGGTTATGCCGATCCCGCGCAATGCCTGCGCGCAGGCCGCGGTTTCCTCAAAGCTCTGCTGGCGGCCGATGGCGTCCTGCACCGCCTGGTCAAAATCCTGCACGCCCAGGCTGGCGCGGTTGATGCCCATTTGCGCCAGCGCCGCCAGGCGGTCCGGCGACAGCGATGTGGGGTCGATCTCGATGGCGATCTCGGCATCGGGGAGCAGCTCGAAATGGCCGCGCACGCTCTCCATGATATCGGTAAGGCAATCGGGCGGCAGCACCGTGGGCGTGCCCCCGCCCCAATGCACATGCGAGACCTGCAAGCGCCGCCCCACGGTCCGCGCAACCAGCGCGATCTCACGCATCAGCGTCCTGGCGTAAATGCGCTTGGGGCGCTCCAGATGCACGACCGAGGTGTTGCAGCCGCAATACAAACACAGCCGGTCGCAGAACGGCACATGCAGATAGAGCGAAACCGGCCCCGCCTCCGGCAGGTTCGCCAGCCACCCGGCATAAGTCTGCGCTCCTACCTCGGGGGTAAAATGCGGCGCGGTCGGGTAGCTCGTATAGCGCGGCACGCGGCCATCGTAGCGGGCAATCAGGTCTGCATCTGTCATCATGGGCTTCTTTTGAACGGATGCAGCCCCGCGCTCATTGATTCAGGTCAAACCGGCAGCATGTTCACGCCGGCAAAAACTCCGGCACCGAGAGGTAGCGCTCGCCGGTGTCATAATTGAAGCCGAGGATTTTCGCCCCGGCGGGCAGTTCCGGCAGCTTCTTGGCGATTGCCGCCAGCGTCGCGCCGGAGGAGACGCCAACCAGCAGCCCCTCCTGCCGGGCGGAGCGGCGGCCGTATTCGCGCGCCTCCTCGGCATCCACCAAAATCACCCCATCCAGCGCCGCGACATGCAGATTGACCGGAATGAACCCGGCGCCGATCCCCTGGATCGGGTGCGGCCCTGGCGCGCCGCCCGAAATTACCGGCGAGAGAGCAGGCTCCACGGCAAAGACCTTCAGATTTGGCCAGTGTTTTTTCAGCTCCTCCGCGCAGCCGGTGATATGCCCGCCGGTGCCGACGCCGGTAATCAACACATCCAGCCCCTCGGGGAAGTCCACCAGAATTTCACGCGCGGTGGTGCGGGCATGCACCTCAATATTCGCCGGATTCTCGAATTGCTGGGGAATCCACGCGCCCGGATTCTCCGCCGCCAGCACGGTGGCGCGCGCGATGGCGCCCTTCATGCCCAGTTCCTTGGGCGTCAGGTCAAAGCTCGCTCCGTAAGCCTGCATCAGGCGGCGCCGCTCGACCGACATGGACTCCGGCATCACCAGAATCAACCGGTATCCCTTCACCGCCGCCACCAGCGCCAGGCCGATGCCGGTATTGCCCGAGGTCGGCTCGATAATCAGCCCGCCGGGCTTGAGCGCGCCCGAGGCCTCCGCCGCCTCCACCATGGCGAGCGCGATACGGTCCTTGATCGAGCCGCCAGGGTTGGTGCGCTCTGATTTGACCCAGACCTGCGCCGAGGGAAACATCCGCGCCAGACGAATATGCGGGGTTTTGCCGATGGTTTCGAGAACGCTGCTGGCTTTCATGCTCTGGCTCCTTGGGGTGTTTCACGCCGTTGCAACCAAGATGCCCCGATTTATGCGAAGTGCAAGCCCCGGCCCGGATCGTTGCGCACAACAAAAAGCCGGAACGGCACACTGCCGCCCCGGCTGTCGCTAATATCGCCGCGCCTGAATTCAGGCGGCAGCGGCGTCCTGGAACGCCAGCGCGCGTGCCGCCAGCAGCGCACGCACGGCAACCGGCACCTGGCGCTGCGACTTGGCGCGCGGAATGTCCATTTCCTCAATCGGCGCGGTCTCGCCCAGGGCCTCGTGCTCGGCCCAGTTGGCAAAACCCATGCGGTCCACATTGTCAACGAAGCTCTCAGTTGCCGCGCCCTCGGCCAGCAACAGCTCGTGGGTGGCAAGCTCCACATGGTAATAGGTGAAGCACTCCGGCACATCAGCCTCGCGGATGATGCTGCTGCCATTCACCATTGCCCCGGCCTGCACCAGCACGCCGCCAATGAACATGGCGTGGTCCGGCGAGACCAGCAGGTCGCGCAGCGGCAGGCTCTCGCCCAGGGCACCGGCCTTGATACGGATCGGCAAAACGCGCAGCGGATCAGCAAAGCGGGTGGAAACTTCGGAGCGCCCAAGCCAGCGCACCGGCTTGATCTCGCCCGAGGCGGTCTTCATCCGCGTCGCGGCGGTAATATCCTCCACCGCGATATCTCCATCCGCCGTGGCCAGGCGTGTACCGGCGTAGAAGCAGGGCGGGGCGCCGTTGTATAAGAGGGTGCCGCCCGAACTTATGAAATTACTTGGCGCGGTGCCGGGAGCCAAGGTTACATTGCTGGAAACAACCGTTGAATAGCTGCCGCCATGGTCATCGGTGAGCGTATAAACCGACGTGCTGCCGGCGTTCAACGTCAGCGACATCGTGTTTCCACTACCTAGCCTGATTTGGTCGCCAAAGCCGAGGTTTTGCAGGACCAGCCCCTTGCTCTGGTCCGTGACTGCCAGAATATTGGCGCTCCCGCTGCTGCTCACGGAGTCAAAAATAAACGTCCCCGTCGCGGCCGAACCGCCGCCGGTCACCGTGGCGCCGTTGAGGGTTATGGTGCCGCCGTTTGCCACGCCGAGCGGCGAGGTGGTCGAGAATTTGGTGGCGCTCAGCGTCACGTTATAGCCAGCGGGCGGTGTAAGGCCGTTGTTGAAGGAGAATGAGCCACCGGCGAGCGTCACGGTTCCGGCGGGACCCGTCATCACCAGGCCATCCAGAGTAGCCTGGTTGCCAAATGGCACAACAATGGTTGTTCCGGTTGGAACCGCAATCGTCCCGTAGGTCGGGACTGCGAGGGGGTTCCAGTTCGCCGCCAGAAAAAAATTCCCCGAAGCGCCGCCAACCCAAGTAAAATCAGCCATTTATATTACATCCCCAAAAAGCAACGCCCGCGCCCGGCCCGGCATCCGTAACGCAGCCGCCGGGCCAAAAATTCCGCGAAACGATATGTATCGTTGCCTTTGTCACCTTATCGGAGAGAAATCGTCTCAAAAAATCGTGATTAACGTATTCGTGACACCGATAAACATTTTGTGATACATTGTTTACCGATGTTAGAATGCCGTACGGCCGCCTGTCAGACGGGCAGCCTCAAGCCTGAATCAAATTTTTTGAATGACTTATAGCGGTTTCAAGGCCGCCAGCATGGTTTGCGCCATGGCGGCCCAGTCCGCTGACGCATCCACCGGCCCCCGGCCTCCCGCCAACATGGCAGCACCGGCTAAATCCACCGTTAGTTGTATCAGGCCGCGGGCAATGGCGGCGGCGGTGGGCGCGCACAGGCTCGCACCGGGCACCCCGGCCAGTTGCTCGGGCAGCCCCCCCACTTCGGTCGCCAGTACATACCGCCCGGCCGCTATCGCCAGGGCCGCCACGCCGGACTGGCTCGCCTCCTGGTAGGGCAGCACCACCGCGTCGGCCCAGGCCAGCAGGGCTGGCACTTCCTCCTCGCCGACCCAGCGCTGCTCCACCCTCACCCCCGGCATCGCGCGCAGCCGCTTGAGCCCCGGCGAATCCGGGCCATCGCCACACACACGAAGCTGGAGCGGAACATCCGGCGCGATGCGCTCCATGGCTTCAGCCAGCAGATCAAGCCCCTTGTAGGGCAGCAGCCGCCCGAAATAGAGCAGCCGGGGCGGCCCGCCATGCGCCATCACCGGCGCCATGGCCCCCAGGCTGATCGGCGGATGCCAGAGCTTGACCACACGCTGCCCCGGCCCGCCAAACCCCTGACGGCGCAGAGCATCCTCCACATGCCGGGTCAGCGCAAACAGCACCCGCGCATCCCGCTGCTGGCGCCACTGCCCCATGATACGGAAGTTAAGCGCCTCGCCCGGGTGCGCCGCGGCATCATGAACAACCATGGCGTAAGGAATACCCGCGCGGCGCAGGGCCATGGTCATGCGCGGGTCCAGCAGGGCGGGCATGGCGCAGATGGCAAAATCGGGCCGGTCTTCCATGAGGCGGCGGGTCACACGGCCGCGAACCAGCGGCCCTGTCAGGCGCTGCACCGCATAGCCCAGCGCATTGTCATAAGTCGGCTCACGCCAGCCGCATAAAGGCGCCGCCGCGCCCGCGAGGATTTCCGCCCCCCCCGCCAGCGACAGGCGCACGTTCAACCCCGGAATATCCCCCAGAGCCGCGGCCAGACGCAATGTGAACAACGGCCCCCCGCCGCGGCGCCCCCAATGCCAGACCAGCAGCTTCATGCGCGCGCTCTCACCCCCCAGCCGCGCCGCAATGCTGGCTCACATAAGGGCCAAACCGTTTTTGCAGGGCCGCCGGGCTGAGTTTGAAACTTTCCAGCGAATAAGGCGCATGTTTCGCGTACCCTCCGCGCGGCTTGGCCGCGATCTGGCGTGACATCGCCCCCCTCGCCTCGTCACGAAGCGGCAGGCCGAACCGGGCATAAATCCGCGCGATGACAGCCAGCGGCGCGCGGGCCAATTCATCGTAATGAATATGAATTTTCCGCTCCGGCTCAACATCCGCGCGCCGGTCAAAATCCAGCAGCCGGTTGGCCCCCTCAATCCAGCGCTCCGAAACCTGCGCGCCGATCTCGGCGAGATCGATCTTGCGCAGAAAAGGCTTACGTAAAATCCAGGTGAGCCGCGCCACCGAGGCCAGCACCGCGATGGGATCGCGATGCACGACGACAAAACGCGCATCCGGATAAACGCGCAATATCGCATCCAGCGTGAAGGTATGGTCCGGGCATTTGAGCACCCAGCGCCCTGGCTCACCGTTTTGCAAAAACTGCAGGAATTTTTTGTGGAAATGAAAAGCCGGGAGATGCCCGTGCGCCTCCAGCCAGGCAAAATAGGAGGGCACGCGGTGCGTGGCATCGAAGCGCAGGCTCTGAAACACATGCGCCATAATCTCGGTGCATTCCTGCGGGCTGTCCGCCGTGATCGGGTGCAGCTCCGAAAATCCTGGCGCCAGCCCTGCGAAAACCCGCAACTGCCGGTCAACGGCGCGCACCCGCTCGTCCCGCGCGGGGTTGAAACCGGCGGGGCGCGGCGCGGGGTAGATGGTCTGCCAGTTGCGCGGCACCAGGCTCTCGCTGTCCTGCGCCATCAGCTCATGCAAAAACGTGGTCCCGCTGCGGGGCAGGCCGAGGATGAACACCGGCTGGCTGATGGGCGCGCGCGCCAGGGCCGGGTTGGCGCGGTGCGCATGCTCCACCATTTCCGCGTTGCGCAGCAGCCGCAGCGCATCCCAATGCAGCGAAATCCTGCCGAAAAAGCTCAAATCGGACTCCGCCGTGATGGACGCCATGAGCCGCTCCAGCCCCGCGCGCGCATCCGGCCCCGGGTTGGCGCCAGCGGCGGCGATCAGCGCCGCCGGCTCAAGCCCGGGCAGCCAGGATTTGGGCACCACGGCATCGGCAGCGCCAAAGCCCAGACTTAGGGCCCGGTACAGCGTATCCATGGTTTTACTTCGGTTTGCGTTCGATCAGCTCGATCTTGTAGCCGTCCGGGTCCTCGACGAAGGCGATGATCGTGGTGCCGAACTTCACTGGCCCCGGTTCGCGGGGGATTTTTGCCCCGGCGGCGCGCAATTTGTCGCAGGTCGCGTAAATATCCGGCACGCCGATGGCCAGATGCCCAAAGGCTGTGCCCAGCTCATAGGAGGAAACGCCCCAGTTATAGGTGAGCTCAAGCACGGTATGGGTTTTCTCATCGCCATAGCCAAGAAACGCCAGCGTATATTTTCCCTCTGGCACCTCGGTGCGGCGCAGCTCGCGCATGCCCAGCAGGCTGGTGTAGAAATTGACACTGGCATCCAGGTTCCCGACCCGCAGCATCGTGTGAAGATAAGAGAAATTTTCGCTCATGGTCCCGCCTTCAGGTTAAATTCCGACCACCTTTGGCCCGCGCGCCTTGCGCGGCAGCCGTGGGCGTGAATCGGCCTATATGAAACAATTAAAATGAAACAATTAAAACATAAAACCATTACGCTCATCGAAATGCTGAATGCCTTAGCACCTGATTGCTTTAAGTGCGATCAGGCGTTAGCCGTTTTTCTGAGGGTGATTCACGCTTTCAGCTTGCCCGGTTGAGCGAACCTCAAACGATCGCACTCTAGGGCTGCACCCCCAGCAAAAACATCCCCGCCTCGTCAGCCGCCTCGATCATAGACCTCCTGTCCGCCAAGATAGTCCCGCCCGCTTCAAATGCCACGCCCAGCAGCCCGGCTTCCCGCGCATGGCGGATGGTCGCCACGCCGATGGTCGGCATATCCGCGCGCAGCTCCTGCCCTGGCTTGGCCAGTTTCACCAGCACCCCCGCCGGGCCTGGCCGCGCCACCGATGGAATGCGCGCCAGCATCGCATCAGTGCCCTCCACCGCCTCCACCGCCAGCACAATGCCCTGTTGCACCACGCAGGCCTGGCCGATATCCGCCGCGCCGATGATCTTGAGCACCGCGATGCCGCGCTCGATATCCGCCAGCGCCGCCGCATCCGGCGCGCGGGTGGTGAGCAGCCCCGGCGGCGCCAGCACGTCGCTCAAAATATCGTGCGCGCCCAGCACATGGAACCCTTCCTCGCTTAGCACGCGCACCACAGCGGCCAGCAGCCCGTCATCCCCGGCAAAGGCCGCGCGGCCGATTTTGGCGAGCAGCCGCGCGCCCTCGGCATCCGGGCGCAGCGCCAGCAGCGAGGGCCGCTTGACCGGGCCGATCATCACCAGATCAACGCAATGGGCCTCCTCGACCGCGCGGCGGATGGCCCCGATCGCGCCAAGGCGAAAAAACCGGTGCGGATAGGGCGCCACCACCGCAGGCTCGGCAAATCCCTCGAGCGCGGCGATAAACACCGGCCGCCCCAACGCCCGCGCGGCGGCGGCAACCTGGCCCGGCAGCGCGCCGCCGCCAGCAATAATGCCCAGGGGCGTCGCATTCATATCAGTGGCTGCCTATTCGTCGCTCTGCCCGCTGGCACGCGCCACGTTGGTGAGAATACCGTGCCGCCCTGGGCTGGCGATGAAGTCGAGCATTTCCGCCACATAGACGTTGCCGCCATATTCACCGCGCGCGGCGGCCACACGCTCGGCGAACACGCCGGGGCCGGAGAAGATGAACTTATGCGCGGCGCGGATTTCATGCAGCTGCGCCTTGGTCAGCCCGCGCCGGCGCAGGCCGACGACATTCAGCCCCACCATCTGCGCGCGCGGCCCGAACACGAAGCAATAAGGCGTGACATCACTCGGCACGCCGCTCAAACCGCCGATCATGGCGCCGGCACCGATCCGCACAAACTGCAAAATCGCCGCCGCGCCGCCGATCACCGCGCGATTGCCCACTTCGACATGCCCGCCCATGACGACATTGTTGGAAATCACCACGCCGTCGCCGATTTCACAGTCATGCGCGACATGCACCACCGCCATCAGCAGGCAATCCGCGCCGATTTTGGTAATGCCGGTGCCGGTGACCGTGCCGCGATGGATCGAGCAATGCTCGCGGATCTGCGTGCGCGGCCCGATGCTGGTCTCGGTTTCCTCGCCGTTATATTTCAGATCCTGCGGCGCCAGGCCGACCGTGCAGAAGGGAAACAATTTTGCCCCGGCGCCGATGCGGGTCTTGCCGTCCACGACGACATGGGAGACCAGCTCAACCCCGTCCTCCAGCACCACCTGCGCGCCTACCGTGCAGAACGGGCCGATTTTCACCCCGGCGCCGATCACGGCACCTTCGGCGATGATGGCGGTCGGGTGGATCATCTCATGCACCGGCTTCAACATTCTCTGGTCCAACTCTCATTGCGCCGCTTGCTGTAAAGCGGCGCCCGAAGCACCGCCAGTCAATCATTGTTTCCGTCCATTTCCGTATCAACATGCCGGAAACCGCGCCCGTATGGCTCAGACCTCGTCCATGATCATAGCCGTGATCGAGGCTTCCGCCACCACCACGCCATCGACCCGCGCGGTGCCGTTAAAGCGCCAGACATTGCCGCGCTTGCGGTCCTTCACGAGTTCCAGCCTGAGCTGGTCGCCAGGGGTGACCGGCTTGCGGAACTTCGCGTTCTCGATCGACATGAAATACACAATCGGCGAGCCAGCCTTCGGCCCCAGCCCGCTGATGACCAGCGCCGCCGCCGTCTGCGCCATGCTCTCGATGATCAGCACGCCCGGCATGACCGGATGCCCCGGGAAATGCCCCTGGAAAAACGGCTCATTCATGGTGACGTTCTTGATCCCCGTCGCCGAATGGCCGTAGCGGACATCCACCATGCGGTCGAGCAGCATGAAGGGGTAACGATGCGGGATCAGCTGCAAAAGCTGTTTCACATCGAAAGCGCTTACATCCACCGGGGGGAGATCAGCCTGGGGCACGTCGTTCATGGGTTTCAACCACCTGCTTTTTTAGGTTTGCGGCCATATTGGGCCAGTTTACGAAGCGTTATAACTTCTCTGAAAAAGGTTTTCGACGGCTGCGACGGTGAACCCATGACTTCCTCGCCGGGGCCTATATCCGTCATCACGCCCGCCTGCGCGCCAATGCGCGCGCCGCGCCCGATGGTCAGATGCCCGGTCAGCCCGGCCTGCGCGGCGATCATAACCTGAGGACCGATCGTCGTCGACCCTGAAACACCCGCCTGCGCGACGATCACGGTATGCGCACCGATGTTCACGTTATGGCCGATCTGCGCAAGATTATCGATATGCACGCCGGGCCCGATCACGGTATCCTGTGCTGAGCCACGGTCGATGCAGGTATTCGCGCCAATTTCCGCGCCGTCGCCGATCAGCACCCGGCCCAACTGCGGCACCGGGGTGAAGCCGGTGGGGCTGATGGCGAAGCCGAAACCATCCTGGCCGATCCGCGCGCCCGGATAGAGCACGACGCGATTGCCGATGATGGCATGCGAGACCGAAACCTGGGCATGAATCCGGCACTGGGCGCCGATGATTACCCCCTCGGCGATCGAGGTCAGGGGCCCGACAATGGTCTCAGCACCGATCTCCACCCGCGCGCCGATGACGGCATTGGCGCCGATCTCAGCGGTGGGGTCTATCGTCGCGGAAGGATCGATCACCGCGCTGGCGTGGATACCGGGCTTGGCCCGCGGAAAGGGATGAAACAAGGTTGAAATTTTGGCCCAGCCCACATAAGGCTCCCGCGTTACCAGGGCCGCGGTCCCTTCCGGCACACGCGCCGCGAGGTCTGGATGCACGATCACCGCACCAGCCTTGATGCCGGGCAGCAGATCGGCGTAGCGCCGGTTATCCAGAAACGTCACATCCCGCGGCCCCGCCGTCTGCAGCGGCGCCACGCCGTAAATCAGCCGTTCCGGCGCTTGCGTTTGCGCGCCTGTCAGCTCGGCGAGGGTTTGCAGGCTATGCGGCCCGGTGCGCTCGAAAAATCGGGCATCACCGGGTTTTCCAACGTCAGTCATCAGACTACTGGCCGGCGCCCTGGTCGCCACTCTGGTCCGGCGGGTTAACCGCCATGCCGGGGGTCACCACGCTGGGGGGCACAGGCACGGAAGGCAGCAGCTTGTTGAGCTGCTTCACCACATCGCCGGTGATGTCGAACGCATCGACATTCAGCGCGACCTGCTCACGGTGCAGCACCAGATTCATGCCGCGCGCCTCCGCCTCCTGGCGGATGATGGCGATCAGCTCGGATTCGATGATCCCCAGCGCCGCCTGGCCGGAGTTCTGGATCGCCTGGTTGCGCTCCTGGAACGAGGTCTGCGTCGCGGCGACTTCATCGCGCAGCGCCTGTTCCTTGGCTTCAAGCTGGGTGTCGGTCAGTGTCGAACGATCGGCCTCGATCTGCGCCTGCTCGGCCTGGATTTTCGCCCGCGCGGTCTGCGCCTCCTTGGCCAGCGCGTCCTGGCGCTGGCGGATCACCGCCTGCACGCCTTGCGCCGCGGTGGATTTCTGCATCACCTCAGGCACGCTGAGCACGCCGATGACGGCAACCGGCGGCGGCGCGCCCTTGGGCAGGGCCGGAAGCTGGGGAATGGCTGGAACCTGCGCCTGAGCCTGCGGCGCGGGTGCCGGGGCGGGCGCGGGCGCATGCGCTGGTGCGGAGGCAGGCGCCTGGCTCGGCGGGATGAAATAACCCGGCGACGACTGCGCAAGCGCGGCCGGTGCCACGGCGAGAGACGCGAAGGCAACAAGAACCGGAGAGAATCGGGTGAAAAATGCCACTTAGAACCTCGTACCAAAAGAAACGCGGAATTGCTGTGTCTGGTCGCCCTTCTGCTTCACAACAGGATCGGCGAGCGAAAGATTGATCAGGCCGAACGGCGTGTTCCAGGAGAGCCCAACACCCGCGCCCACACGCGGCGCCGTGGTGTTGTTGAGCGGTTGGGGGCCGTAGCTCCCGCCCGATATCTGCCGGGCGCCAGAGAGCGAGCCGACATCGACGAAGGCAAACCCGCTCAGCCCCAGGTCAGGCGAGACCGGCAAGGGGAACTTTACTTCCGTCGACTGCGTCCACATCACCCGGCCGCCCACCGACTGCCCACCGTAATTGACCCCCGCCGCGCTATCGGCCGCCGTTTGCACGGTCGTCGGCCCGACGCCGCCATCGGCAAAGCCGCGCAGCGAATCGCCACCCAGGAAGAAGCGGTCCGTGATGCGGTCATGATAGCCAAACAGCGGGATAAGATCGCCGCCGGTGGCCGAGAGCTTGAGCACCCAGTCGTTGGAGCCGAAGATGCGCTCCAGCGGAATGTAGAAGGTGATATCCGGGCTGATACGGACAAATTTGGCGGTGCCGCCGGCGCCTGCGAAATCCGTGGTCAGGTCCGCCAGCAGGCCGCTGGTCGGGTTCAGATCGTCATCGACATAGTCAAACGTCATCGTCTGGCTGATCTGGCTCAGGCTGGAGACGCCCTGCTCACTCGTAATATAAATACTGGAACCAGCCGGAACGTTGTAAACATTACGCTCGCTGATCGTGTAGCTGAACGACTGGCGCACATGATCGTTGAAGCGGTAGCCAAGCCGCGCATCAGCGCCGATGTCGCTCTCGGAATAGCTGTAGCTGGTCGACTGCGCGGTGTAGGAATAGGTCGACGAGCGGAACAGATCGAACCCGGCGATCAGGTTGCGGTCCAGGAAATAGGGGTTGGTCACGCCCAGGTTAACCTGCGTGCCGCGCTGTGCGAGCATGGCGTTGATCGAGGTGTTAACACCCGTCCCCAGGAAGTTGTTCTGGCTCAGGCCGGTATTGAGCAACGCCCCAAGGCTGCTGGAATAACCGCCGCCCAGCGAGAACTGCCCGGTCGCCTGTTCGGTGACCGCGGTGTTGAGGATCACCTGCTGCGGCGTCGAGCCTGGCGAGGAGGTGATCTTCTCATCCTTGAAGAAGCCAAGATCCTTCAGATGCTTGGTGGATTGGTCAATCTTCGCCTGGTTGTAGCCATCGCCCTCGGCCACGGTCAGCTCGCGGCGGATCACCTTATCCTCGGTACGGGTATTACCGGTGATATCGATACGCTGAATATAAACGCGCGGGCCGTTGATGACGTTGAGCGTGATGGCGACGGTCTTGTTCACCGGGTCGCTCTGCACCTGCGGGTTCACCTGGGCAAAGGCGTAGCCAAGGTTGAGCGCGCGGGTGTTGAGCGCGGTCACGCCTTCCACCAGCGCATCACCATCGAACCAGTCCCCGGCTGAGAGCGGCACCAGCCCGCTCAGATCCTTGCCGGTAAGGGTACGGATGCCCGAGACGATCTTGAGGCTGCTCACGCGGTAGCGCGGGCCTTCATGAATATCATACGTCAGATAGAAGGACTTACGGTCGGGGCTCAGCTCCGCATTGGCACTGATCACGCTAAAATCAACGTAGCCCTTGTGCAGATAGAACTTGCGCAGAAGATATTCGTCATACTCAATCCGGTCCGGGTTATACTGGTCCGAGCTGGAGAGAAAGCGGAACCACGCCGACTGGCGGGTTGAAACCACCTCACGCAATGCACCCTGGCTGAAATGCTCGTTGCCGATGAAGGCGATGCGGCTGATCTTCGTCTGCACGCCATCGCTGCACTGAAACACAACATTGACGCGATTATCGGGCAACTGAATGTAATTGGGCGTCACCGTCGCGTTGAAATAGCCTTTTTTTGCATAGGCATCGAGCAAAGCCTGGCGATCGGCCTCGGCGGCCTCAGGGGTAAACACCGAACGGGATTTCAGCGACACCGCCGCCTGCGCGTCCTTATCGGCGATCGCCTTGTTGCCACTGAACAGCACCTGATCGACGGTCGGGTTTTCCACCACCGCGACATCGAGATTGTTGCCCGCGCGCGTGATCGAAACCGTTTTGAACAGGCCGGTCGCATAAAGTGTCTTCAGCGATTCGTTGATCCGCTGCGGGTCGAACGGATCGCCCGGCTGAACCACCATGTAGGAGGTGATCGTATCGGTCTGGATCCGGCGGTTGCCGCTGACATTAATCGCCGCGATGCTTCCGCCAGGAGCCACCTGGGCGGAGACCGTTTGAGCAAGGGCGCCACCATGCGGGCCGCAGACCAGCAAAACCGGCAGAAGACAGACGGAGGCCAAAAGGACCGAGCGCGGCTTAAGCAACAGATAATCTCCCAAACCATACAGGCCTCCGGCGCGCCGGAGTGTTTTCGCTGTGGCGCGTTTGGCACGGGCCGGGCTTATCGGCAAGGCCAACCGCTTAAAGTACCGGCCGCGAAGCCGGCTATCCAAACAGATGCATTACCCAGTTGACCGCGCCCATCCGGCTCAGATCGTTGAAAGTCGTCAGGAAAAACAACGAGATGATGAGTGCGGCGCCAAAGCGCAGCCCGATGTCCATGGCGCGCGCGGGCAGCGGCCGGCCGTAGATGGCTTCCGCCAGATAAAACAATAGATGCCCGCCGTCCAAAATAGGAATGGGCACCAGATTGATCAGGCCAAGATTGATCGAGAGAAACGCGATGAAGCTGATGACGCTGATGATCCCCAGCGCGGCAACCTGGCCCGTCACCTCGGCAATCCCCAGCGGCCCGGCCAGCTGCCCCAGCCCCTGGCGATGCACCGCCAGATTATAAAGCCCGGCCAGCATGCCGGAGCCGTCATGCCACGTCTCCACCGCCGCCGCCGCCACCGCCTCGGGGGGGGAGAAATGCTGGATGCTGGAGACACTGCCCGCCACACCCAGATGCCCTATTTTCGTGCCGTCCAGCGTGACATCGCCCAGCGTCACCTGCTGGTCGATCACCTTCCCCTGCCGCAGCAGGGTAAAATCCATCGAAACATCGGGATGCTGGCTGACAATATCCTGCAACCGGTTGAAGGTTTTTACCTGCTCGCCATCAACCGCCAAAACCCGGTCTCCGGCGCGCAAACCAGCCGCCGCCGCGGGAGACGCAGGCTCCACGGTGCTGAACACCGGCTGCACCACGACTCGCCCGACCGTCATGAACAATCCCGAAAACAGCACGAACGCGAGCAGCAGATTGGCCAGCGGACCGGCCGCGACGATAAACGCCTTGGAGCCCAGCGACGCCCCGGCAAACGAACCAGGGACCGGCGGCGCCGGATCGTTCGGCTCGCCCCAGCCCTGCATTTTTACATAGCCGCCCAAGGGCAGCACCGAAACCTTCCACACAGTGCCCGATTTCGCCCGCCAGGAGACCAGCGCCGGGCCAAAGCCGACGGAGAACACCTCCACCACCACGCCGCGCGCGCGCGCCGCCAGATAATGGCCAAGCTCGTGAAAAAACACGAGCACGCCAAGTACAAAAGCATAGGTCAGAATTGTGCGTGCGGTATCGAACATCAGGCGGCCCTTGCTGTCGCCAGCCCGTTGGCGGCGGTGCGCGCGGCCGCATCCAGCGCCAGCACGGCCTCAAGATCAGGCACCGGCGGCGCGCCCAGCTGTTGCAACACCTGCTCCACGATCCCCGCAATGTCGAGAAAGCCGATCTTGCGCTCCAGGAAGGCCGCGACCGCGATCTCATTGGCCGCATTCAACACCGTCGGCGCCCCGGCTCCGGCCTCCAGCGCCGCGCGGGCGAGGCGCAGCGCCGGGAAGCGGATTTCATCGGGGGCGGAGAACTCCAGCTTCATCACAGCGGCCAGATCAAGCCGCGGCGCGGCCGTGGCAATCCGCTGCGGCCAGGCCAGGGTATGGGCGATGGGGATGCGCATGTCAGGCGAGCCAAGCTGCGCCAGCACTGAGCCATCGGCGTAGCAGACCATGCCGTGGATCACCGATTGCGGATGCACCAAAACCTCGATCTTCTCCGAGGTCAACCCAAATAATCTTGCAGCCTCAATAACTTCCAAACCCTTATTCATCATCGTGGCGCTATCGATGGAAATCTTCGCGCCCATCGACCACACCGGATGGCGCAGCGCCGCTTCGGGGGTAATGCCGCGCATGTCCTCAAACCCATGATTCCTGAACGGCCCGCCCGAGGCGGTGAGGATTATCTTGTCGATGGATTTGGCATTGCCGTCGGCCATTGCTTGCATAATGGCGTTATGTTCGGAATCCACCGGCAACAGCGTCGCCTTCGCCTCGGCCACGGCGCGCAAAAACACATCGCCGGCTGAAACCAGCGCCTCCTTGTTGGCGAACGCGATGGTCCCGCCATGTTTCACCGCCGCCAGCGTCGGCTCCAGGCCGATCACCCCGGTAATCGCCGACATCGTCCAGTCCACCGGCATCGCCGCGGCTTCGAGCACAGCCGCGCGCCCGGCCGCGCAGGCCAGCCCGGTGCCGGCCAAAGCCAAGCGCAACGCACCCAGCAGCGATTCTTCCGCGATCACAGTGAGTTCCGGCCGAAACTGCTTCGCCTGCGCCGCCAGCAGCGCCACATTGCGCCCGCCCACCAGCGCGCGGAGCTGATAACCGTTTTGGTTTTCAGCTATAATATCAAGGGTTTGTGTGCCGACGCTCCCCGTGGAGCCGAGCACCGATAAAATCTTTACCCCCATAACGGCAAGCCTCCATGGACGCTGAGCGCCAATATCGCCGCCACCGGAGCGGCCGCCAGAAAACCATCCAACCGGTCGAACAATCCACCATGACCGGGGATGGTTCGTCCAGAATCCTTAACCCCCAGTTTGCGCTTTATCCAGCTTTCCAGCAAATCCCCCGCCTGCGCAAACAGGCTCAAGGCGAAGCCAGCCGGCAGAGCGGCCAAATCCACCCCATGCCCCTCGGCGGCCAGCATGGCCGCGGCCAGTCCGCCGATCAACAATCCGCCGATCGAGCCGCTCCAGGTTTTGCCCGGTGAGATTTTTGGCGCGAGTTTTTTGCCCCCGGCCAGCCGCCCGACCAGATACGCGCCGATATCGGTGCTCCAGATCACCACGACCAGAAACATCGTATCGTAGAGCCCATGCGCGGGCTGCAGGCGCAGCCACAGCAGCGAAAGCGCGCCAACACCGGCATAAGGGATCCCCGCGGCGGCAAACCAGCCGCAGCTCAACCCCGCAATCCCCGTGGCCAGCGCCAACGCCGCGAACCCAAAAATCACCCCGAAATGCCCCAGCGCCAGCGCGGCCAGCAGCCCGGCCACGATCAGCCACGTCCCGGCATTATTCAGCCCCAGCGAGGCCAGCTTCGCCCACTCAAATCCCATGCCCGCAACGGCCGCCGCTATAAAGAGCGACCACGCCAACCCGCCATGCCACAAACAGAGCAGCGCGATGGGCCCCAGCACCATGGCCGAGGCCAGGCGCACGCCAAAATCAGCCCAGCGGCCGCTCGTCTGCGGTGCCTGCATCTCAGGCCGGACGGGCGCCAAAGCGCCGCTCCCGCGTGGCGAATTCGTCCAGCGCGGCGGCAAATTCGGCAGCGCCAAAGTCGGGCCACAGCACATCGGTGAACAGCAGTTCGGAATAGGCCGTCTGCCACAGCAGGAAATTGGAAATCCGCAGCTCCCCGCTGGTACGGATCAGCAAATCCGGGTCAGGAATGCCATCGGTCGCCAGCAGTGCCGCAAAATTCTGCTCGGTCAGCGCCTCTGGCGCCATGCCCGCGGCAATTGCCTTGCGCGCCGCCGCCACAATATCCGCCCGCCCGCCGTAGGAGAGCGCCATCACCAGCGTCAGCCGGGTGTTATTCGCCGTTTTCGCCTCGGCGGCGGCCAGTTCTCCGGTCAAATTCGGGCCAAAGCGCTCCCGCTCGCCGATAATCTTCAGGCACACGCCCTGCTCATGCATCTCATTCAGTTCGCTGCGCAGATAATGCTTCAGCAAAAAGGTCAGGTCCGCGACCTCTCCCGGCGGGCGCTGCCAGTTCTCCGAGGAAAAGGCGAACAGCGTGAGATAGCGCACCCCCTGCGCGATCGCCGCTTCCACGATGCGGCGCACAGCCTTCGCACCCTCCCGGTGGCCCGCGACGCGCGGAAGAGCGCGCGCGGTAGCCCAGCGCCCGTTGCCATCCATGATGATCGCCACATGCTGCGGGACCGGGCGTGGTAAAAGATCCGGCATCAGACTTGGCGGATGTCCTTCTCTTTTTCGGCCAGGCTGGCGTCGAGGCGCTTGATGTACTCATCCGTCAGCTTCTGAATCTGCTCCAGCCAGTCGCGCTCATCGTCCTCGCTGATCTCGTGTTTCTTCTGCAGCGCCTTGGTCTGCTCCATGCCATCGCGGCGCACGCCGCGCACGGCGATGCGCGCGTTCTCGGCGTATTTGGCGGCGGTCTTGGCCAGTTCGTTGCGGCGCTCCTCGGTCAGCATCGGCAGCGGCACGCGCACCATCTGGCCGTCGGGCTGCGGGTTGAGCCCCAGCCCGCAATCGCGGATGGCGGCAACCACTGAATTGACCATGGAGCGGTCCCACACCTGCACGGTGAGCATGCGCGATTCCGGCACGGCGACGGTGGCAACCTGGTTGATCGGCATCATCTGCCCATATGCCTCGACCTTGATCGGGTCGAACAGCGCCGGGCTGGCGCGCCCGGTGCGCAACCCGCCAAACTCGCGGCGGAGGGCTTCCAGCGCGCCATCCATGCGGCGGGTGAGATCAGCTTTAAGCGCGGAGATATCGGCGGGCATGTGTCAGTCCTTACTGGTTCGGTTCCACGATCCGGGTGAACAGCCCCTCGCCGCGCATCACGGCGGCGAAGGCTCCTGGCGCATGGATGTTAAAAACAATGATCGGCAGCTTGTTCTCGCGCGAGAGGCTGATGGCCGAGGCATCCATCACGTTCAAATCGCGTGACAGCACGTCCAGATATGTCAGCGTCTCGAAACGCTCGGCATTTTTCACCTTGCGCGGATCGGCGGAATAGACGCCGTCCACCTGCGTGCCCTTGAGCAGCGCGTCGCATTTCATCTCGGCCGCGCGCAGCGCCGCCGCCGTGTCGGTGGTGAAAAACGGGTTGCCGGTTCCGGCGGCGAAAATAACCACCCTGCCCTTCTCCATATGCCGCTCGGCACGGCGGCGGATATAGGGTTCGCAGACCGAGGCCATGGGAATCGCCGACTGCACCCGAGTCGGCACATCGCGCTTCTCCAGCGCTGACTGCATGGCCAGCGCGTTCATCACGGTCGCCAGCATGCCCATGTAATCCGCCTGCGCCCGGTCCATGCCGCTGGCCGCCCCCGCCACGCCGCGGAAGATGTTGCCCCCGCCGATCACCAGCGAAACCTCCACCCCCATGGCCACCACATCGCCCACATCAGCGGCGATGGCGTTCACCGTGTCGGTGTCCAGCCCGTATTCCCGCTTGCCCATCAGGGCCTCGCCGGAGACTTTGAGCAGCACGCGCTTATATTGAGGGATCGAGGTCATGAAACATCCATACAGGTGAGCGGCTTCTAAAGAAAAGGGGCGGTCCAGGCTAATTGCCCGAACCGCCCCTGATTAGTCCAGCCGGGAGTAGACTTAAACCCCGGCCGCCGCCGCGACTTCCGCCGCGAAATCGGTGACTTCCTTCTCGATGCCCTCGCCAAGGTGGAAGCGCACGAAACGGGTGATCTTCGCCCCGGCCTTCTCGACGACAGCCTTCACCTTGCTCTCGCCATCATGCACCCAGACCTGCTCCAGCAGCACCACATCCTCGTAGAATTTCTTCACGCGGCCTTCGACCATCTTCTCGATGATGGCTTCGGGCTTGCCTGACGCGCGCGCCTGGTCGGAGAGCACGTTCTTCTCGCGTTCCAGCGTCGCCGGGTCCACCTCGGCAATGCTCAGCGCCTCGGGGCGAGTCGCGGCCACATGCATGCCGATCTGGCGGCCCAGAGTCTCAATCGCCTCATCCGCCTTGCCCGACAGCCCGACGATCACGCCGATCTTGCCCAGGCCCGGCTTCAGCGCGCCATGAATATAGGCCGCCGCAACGCCACCCGGCACTTCGATGACGGCAACGCGCCGCACGGTCATGTTCTCGCCGATGGTGGCGACCAGATGCACGATCTCCTCGGCAACGCTGCGCCCGGTGCCGGGATAAGCGGCGGCCTTCAGGGCCTCCACATCCTCACCGGTCTCCAGCGCCAGCTTCGCCACGGTCTCGACGAATGCCTGGAAGGCCTCGTTGCGCGCCACGAAATCGGTCTCGGCGTTGATCTCGACCATCGCCACCTTGCCGGGGGCCATGGCAACACCAACCAGGCCCTCAGATGCCACGCGGCCGGATTTTTTGGCGGCGGCGGAAAGCCCCTTCTTGCGCAGCCAGTCGATCGCGCCCTGAATGTCGCCATCGCTCTCCACCAGCGCCTTCTTGCAATCCATCATGCCGGCGCCGGTTGTCTCGCGCAGGTCTTTCACCAGCGCCGCGGTAATTTCAGCCATGTTTTTGCTCCTTAGATCAATATGCGATTAGCTTGAACCAGAAGGTTCGCGCTAATCGTATGAAATTGATCGCTAAAATATAAATTTAACATTCATCTAAAAGATGAATGTTAGGCTTGAACGGAAGACTCAATGGGTTCCGGCAGCGCTTCCAGGATCGGCTCGGCGGCGGCGCCAAGATCAACCCCCGAAGACCCCAGCTCGGCGCTGATGCCATCCAGCACCGCGCCGGAGATCAGGTCGCAATACAAAGTAATGGCGCGGATCGCGTCATCATTGCCCGGAACCGGGAAGGTAACGCCCGTCGGGTCAGAGTTGGAATCAAGGATCGCGATGACCGGAATGCCGAGCTTGTTGGCTTCCTCAACCGCGAGCTTCTCCTTGTTGGTGTCGATGATGAACAGGATGTCCGGCAGGCCGCCCATGTCCTTGATGCCGCCCAGCGCGCGTTCCAGCTTCTCGCGGTCGCGCGTCAGGTTCAGAATTTCCTTCTTGGTCAGGCCCTGGACTTCGCCAGCCAGCATCTCGTCCATCTGGCGCAGGCGCTTGATGGAGCCGGTGATGGTCTTCCAGTTGGTCAGCATGCCGCCGAGCCAGCGATGGTTCACATAATACTGGCCGCAACGCTGCGCGGATTCAGCCACATAATCAGCCGCGGCGCGCTTGGTGCCGACGAAGAGCACGCGGCCACCGGCGGCGGTCACGTCGCGCACCTGCTTCAGGGCGCGCTCAAGCAACGGCACGGTCTGCTGCAGGTCGATGATGTGCACCTGGTTGCGCACGCCAAACAGGTAGGGCGCCATGCGCGGGTTCCAACGGCGGGTATGATGCCCGAAATGGACGCCCGATTCGAGCAGATGACGCAGGGAAACTTCAGGTAATGCCATGGCAAAACTTCTCCAAAAATCCGGTTAAAACCTCCGCAGGGCTGAGCCTCTCAGCACCGGACCTAAGGGAAAACCCCAGGATAAGCGCCCTGCGTGTGAATTATCGGCACCATGCCGACGCGCGGCGTATCGCAAATCACCCGCCAAATTGCAAGCCACGCGCGCAAAAAAGGGCTGAACCGCGCGGTCCAGCCCCTTCTTTTGGCTTAAGCCTGGGCGCGCGGGCTTAAAACAGATAGCCCACGCCAGCGCCGACAACAGTGGGGTCGAGCTCGGTATGCGCGCCGATCAGCCCGTTATCCACATGCGTGCCGGTGACGATGAAAATCTGCTTCACGTCGACATTGGCGAACCAGTTGCCGGCAATCGGCACGTCAAACCCGGCATCCAGCGCCGGGCCAATGCCCGTCGACAACCCGCCGAACTTGGTGATGCCCGCCGCCGCATGCTGGTTATAAAAGAACGCCACGGTCAGGCCGACACCCGCATACGGGCGGATGCCATCAATCTCCGGCAGGTGATATTGCAGCGTCACGGTCGGCGGCAGAACCCAGGCGCTGCCGACCTTGGCGTCCAGCGGGCCGGTCACCTTCACATTATGCCGGCTGGTCGCCGCGATCACCTGCACCGACCACTCCGGCGTGAAGAAATACGAGCCATCGAGCTCGGGCGAGATGCCGGAGGAAACGCTCACATGCTCATTGGGCACAACAGTGTTGCCCACCCTGACAGCACTGTTCAAATCCTCGGGGATCACCCCGATTAAACTGACATGCACCATTATGTCGCCAGCCTGATAGCCGGTCGGCTGGCTGAAATAGCCCTGCGCCGCGGCAGGCGTGACCATGGCCGCAGCCAAAAGGCCCGCAAGGCCCAGGCGGAATGAAGTTGTCATAGCATAGTCTCCCAGTTTTATTGACGATAAGCCTGGGTACGACGCCTCACTTTTCTGAAATTTGATATTAATCAAATGAGTCAGGCGTCCATCGCATATCCGTCCTGCGCAACGCGCACAAAAAAGGGGGCGATTGCGCGCCCCCTTTTAAAAAATTCTTAAAAAATAACCAGTTACGCCAGCAGCGGCCCCCAGGCCGGGTCTGATGCATAAGAAGGCGTCGGCACCAACCTCTCGTTGAAACCATCGATGCCGATGGTCACCAGGCGCGAGTCATGCCCGTCAGCGGTCGGGGTCGAACGGGAGAACATGACGACGCGGCCGTTCGGGCAGAAGGTGGAAGCCTCCACCAGGAAGCCCTGGGAGAGAATGCGCTCGCCCGAACCATCCGGCGCCATCACGCCGATGGTGAACCCGCCGACATCGCTGCCCCAGAACGTATAGCTGATAAGGTCGCCACGCGGCGACCACGCGGGCTCGGCATACCGGCCCGCGCCAAAGCTGATCCGCTTAACGCCCGAGCCATCGGCATTCATCACGAAAAGCTGCTGATTACCATCGCGGTCGGAGTTGAAGACAATCTGCGAACCATCCGGCGAGTAACAGGGGGTGACGTTGATCGAGGAGGAATCGGTCAACTCAACCATGCCGCCCCCGCTCAGGTCCACCTTCACAATCGCGGCCCCGCCATTGCGCGAGACCGACATCAGCAGCGAATTGCCGTCCGGCGAGAAACGCGGGCCGATGGTCAGGTCGCCATAGGAGCCGATCATCCGCTGCGAGCCTGTCTGCAGGTCGAACAGATAGACGCGCGGGGTGTTGCTCTGGAAGCTCACGAAGGCAAGCTGCTGGCGCGTCGGGTTATATTGCGGCGAAAGCGCCATAGAGGAGCCGTCAGTCAGGAACTGGTTGTTGGCGCCGTCGTAATCCATCACCGCCAGGCGGCGTATCCGGCTGGTCACCGGCCCGGCCTCGGAGATATAGGCCACCCGCGAGTCAAAATAGCCCTTCTCGCCGATCATCTGCTGATACACCACATCGCCGATGATATGCGCGATCCGGCGCCAGTTATCGACGGTGGTGGTATAAGCGGTGCCCTGCACCTGGCTCTGCTGCGCCACGTTCCAGAGCCGGAACTCCACGCGCAACTGCCCGCCGCCCTGGTCCGCCACATCGCCGGTCACCAGCGCCTGGGCCCCCAGAATATTCCAGTTCTGCCACACCGGCGTGCCGTTGGCGACCGAATTGGGCACGAAGCTGGCTGGGTCGATGGCGCGAAAGAGGCCCGAATGGCCCAGATCGTCACTCAGCACGCTGGTGATCTGCCCGCCATACTGGGAAGCATTTCCCGATGGATCGGTGAAAGGCGCAATCGCGATGGGAATGGGCGCACTCTGCGCGCCGGACACCGTGATGGCCGGCCCGTTGTTGGCGTTGGCGCCGGCCGGGGCCGGGGCCGTATCAGTGCCGCCGCCCAGAACGCTCTGCGCGAAGGCGCCCGGCGCGATCGCCGAGGCCGCGCCTGCACCAAGAACACCACGGCGGGAGAGTAGCGGAATTTTAAAACGCGTCATGGAGACCCCTTACGGCGTAAAATTGAACAGGAATGTCTGATTTTTGCCCAGCATATAGGAGGGCAGCGGCAGCGTCGCGCATTGCACGTTCATCACCGCGTTAATGGCATCGTTGGCAAAAGCGGCAAAAATAGGGTCGCCGAGCTTGTTCTGGTCCTGCGGCGCCACCACGGCCATGCGCACCGTGCCGGTGGGGTCGGTCGTCACCATCAGATTAACGCTGAAGGTCGCAAGCCCCGGCGCCCCGGCGTCAACATTCCAGCAGGGCCGCACGTGGCTGCCGATCGCGGAGCGGTCCGCCCCGGTCAGCCCCGAGTTGGCCGTGCTCTGCGTGCTGCCCCCGCCATTGGGCGCGCCGCCCTGGTCAGGATTATACTGCGCCGTCGGCGCCTTCGTCTGCGGCTGCAACGCCTGCAATTTCAACAGCGTGTTGAGCACGCTCTTGCTTAAAGGCGCCGGATTCTTGGTGATGTTCTGCTGGTGCGTCGGACTCTGCGACGGCGCCGGCGGCTGCGGCACCGGCGGCAGCGGCAGCTTGGGCTGCACGACTGTGCTCGTCGTCGGCTTGGGCGGCTGCGGCGGCGGCGGCGGCATCGGGGTTGCGTTGGGGCTCAGCGTTGGCGGCGGCGGTGGCGGCGCGGGCGCGGGCGGCTTGGCCGCCGGTTTCTGGTTGGGCGAGGGTGGCGGTGGCGGCGGCGGCGGCGGCGGCGCCTCGATCGGCTGCGGCTTGGGCTGCTTCACGGCCAGCGCCGATTTGTCCACCACCGGCGTGTTCGCCGGTGCCGCGACCTTGCCGGCCTGCATCGCCTCCTGCGGCGCGGAAGGGCCGATCAGGTCAACGCTCACGCTATCATCGGCCGATGAATTAAGTTTCATCGGCGGCAGCGAAAGGATCGCCGCCAGCACAATGGCCAGATGAATGCCAAATGAGATCAGCGCGCTGCGGCGCATATCCCGTTCCAAAATACTATCCCCTCTCCGCTCGGGTTACTGGCCCGCCCCAGGTGGCTGGGCAAGCAGCGCCACTTTGGTGAAACCGCCCTGGGTGATGGTCGCCATCACCTGCAACATGTCGCCATAGCTCACATCCTTGTCGCCGCGCACGAACACCCGCTCATCAGGGTTATTCTGCGAAATCTGCTGCAAGGTCGCCACCAGCCCGGTCAGCTGCACCTGTGAATTCTGCAGAAAAATCTGCCCCTGCGCATTCACCGTGATGGTGATCGGCTTGGAATCATTGCTCGCCGCCTTGGCGCTGGCCTGGGGCAGGTTCACGTTAACCGACGAGGTGATCATCGGCGCCGTGATCATGAACACGATCAGCAGCACCAGCATCACGTCCACCAGCGGGGTGACGTTGATCTCCGCCATCGCCTTGTAGCGCCTGCGGCCATTGCCGCCGCCGATCATGCCCCCGGCCATTTATTTACGCTCCTCGGCCTGGCGCGAGAGAATGGCGGAAAACTCCGAGCCAAACCCCTCCAGCCGCGCGGCGAAGCGCGAAAGATCGTTGCTGATCTTGTTATAAGCCAGCACCGAGGGAATCGCCGCGACAAGGCCCATGGCGGTGGCGAACAGCGCCTCGGCAATGCCCGGCGCCACCACCGCAAGGTCGGTATTATGCATGGCGGCAATGGCCGAGAACGAGTGCATGATGCCCCAGACCGTGCCGAACAGGCCCACGAACGGCGCGGTCGCGCCCACCGAGGCGAGGAAGATCATCCAGCGCTCCAGCCGGTCCATCTCGCGCATGATGGTCACGTTCATCGCCCGGTCGATCCGCTCCTTCACCGCGGTGTTCACCACATCCAGCCCGGCGATGCGCACGCTGCGCTTCCACTCGCTCATCGCAGCGCCGAACACGGCGGCGATCGGGTGAGCCGGGTCGGCGCCCTCACTGGTGTACAGATCATCCAGGCTGCCGCCGGACCAGAACGAATCCTCAAACGCATTCGCCTCGCGGTTGACCCGGCGCATGGTGATGGTTTTCTCGATGATGATCGCCCAGACCCAGACGCTGGCCAGCAGCAAAATCAGCATCACCAGCTGCACGACGATATCGGCCTGCGTGAACAACCCCCATAGCGACAGATTCGATGCAGGCGCGGCCAATGCCGCCGTGTTCACCGTTTGATCCAAAATACTATCCCCTTATGCCCTTAATTTTCTCGCCCAATCCGCCGGTATCCGCGCGGCTCTGCCGTCGGACACGCGAATGCAACCCAGGCCCAGCTCCAGCACGGCCAGCGAGTCGCTGTCTCGCCAGAAATGTTGAAGTAGTGTTACCGATGCGCCGCTGACCTCGTGAAACACGGTTTCGACCCTGATCACATCCTCCAGCCTCGCCGGGCGCTGATAATGCAAATTGACGCGCCGCACCACAAACATAACGCCATGCTCGGCCACCATTTGCGCATGCGGGGTGCCACGCTCGCGCAGAGCCTCGGTCCGCGCCCGCTCGGCGAAGGCCAGATAATTGGCGTGATACACAATGCCGCCCGCATCCGTGTCCTGGTAATACACGCGCAGCTCGTAGGAATGCTTCAAATCTCGTCACCACCCAATAAGTCAGGCTGATCGGGGCGATTCTGTGGCGGCTTCAGGCCCAGGTGCCGCCACCCGGCCTCGCCCAGCATCCGCCCCCGGCTGGTGCGCAGCAAAAACCCCTCCTGGATGAGATAAGGCTCCACCACATCCTCCAGCGTGTCGCGCGCCTCCGCCAGCGCGGCGGCCAGCGTCTCCACCCCCACCGGCCCGCCGCTGTGATGCTCCGCCAGGCGCCGCAAATAGCGGATATCCATGGCATCCAGCCCCACATGGTCCACATCCAGCCGGCTCAACGCCGCATCGGCCACCTCGCGGTCGATAATTTTCGCCCCCGCGACCAGCGCGAAATCGCGTATCCGCCGCGTCAGCCGCCCTGCCACACGCGGCGTCCCGCGCGCGCGCCGGGCAATCTCGCCCGCCCCCTCGCGCGTCAAATTCATCTCCAGCTTGTCCGCCAGCCGGGCGATGATTCGCGTCAGCTCCTCGGCGGTGTAGAAGATCAGCCGCAGCGGAATACCAAAACGGTCCCGCAAGGGGGTCGCCAGCAGGCCCGAGCGCGTGGTGGCGCCGACCAGGGTGAAGGGCGGCAAATCAATGCGCACCGTGCGCGCCCCCGGCCCCTCGCCGATGATCAGATCGAGCTGGAAATCCTCCATCGCCGGATAGAGTATCTCCTCGATCGCCGGTTGCAGCCGGTGAATCTCATCGATGAACAACACGTCGCGCGGTTGCAGATTGGTCAAAATCGCAGCCAGATCGCCAGCCTTCTGGATGACCGGGCCGGAGGTCGCGCGGAAGCCCACCCCCAGCTCGCGCGAGACGATCTGGGCCAGCGTTGTTTTGCCCAATCCGGGCGGGCCGTGCAGCAATACATGATCAAGCGCCTCACCGCGGGATTTCGCGGCGGCGATAAATACCTTTAAATTCTCGCGGCTGGCTTTCTGCCCGGTGAAATCTTCGAGAGATTGCGGCCGCAGCGCGGTCTCGCCCGCATCATCGGCCAGACGCTCGCCCGAGGTGATCCGCTCGTCATCGCTCATTTCGCCAGCGCCTTCAGCCCGGCGCGGATCAACACATCCAACGCCGCCCCCTCGCCATGTTCATCAGCCGCCCGCGCCAGCGCCGCCTCCGCCTCCGCGCGCCGGTAGCCCAGGTTGGTGAGCGCCGAGAGCGCGTCCGCCACATTGCCTCTCATGACTGTTAGGTTTGCCGCGAGAACCACGCCGCCGCCGCCCGGCATCCCCCCCGCCTTCTCACGCAATTCCGTGCAAATGCGTATCGCCAGCTTCGGCCCCACGCCCGGCGTGCGTGTCAGCGCCGCCTTATCGCCAGTGGCGATCGCCGCGATCAACTGGTCCGGCGAGAGCGCCGAGAGCAGCGCCAGCGCCACCTTCGCCCCCACGCCCTGCACCGTGGTCAGCAGCCGGAACCATTCGCGCTCAGCCGAAGTGCCAAACCCATACAACGCGATCGCATCCTCGCGCACCTGTGTCTCTATCAAGAGCGTCGCCACCCCCGCGGCCGGCAGCGCCCCCAGCGTCCGCGACGAGCAAAACACCAGATACCCCACGCCCCCCACATCCATGATGCAGCGCCCGTCCTCAATCCCCTCCACAATGCCGCGCAGCCGGGCGATCATGCCGGCACACTCCACGCCGCCTGGCTGGCCCGCCGGTGCGCATGGCAGATCGCCACCGCCAGCGCATCCGCCGCATCAGCGCGCTTGCTCACCGCACCGGGCAACAGGCGGCGCACCATCAGCCCCACCTGCACCTTATCGGCATTGCCCGTGCCCACCACCGAGAGCTTCACCGTCTTCGCGCCATACTCAAACACCGGAATCCCCACCCTTGCAGGTGCGAGCAGCGCCACCCCGCGCGCATACCCCAGCTTCAGCGTGGCGGTGGCGTTCCGGTTCACATAAGTCTCTTCCACCGCCGCCTCATCGGGCTGATAAACCGCCAAAATCCGCGCCAGCTCGTCATCCAGAGCTTTCAGCCGCAGCGGCACATCCGCGATATCCGCCGTGGAGATCACCCCATCGGCGACATGGCGCAACCTGTTCCCCTCGGACTCCAAAATCCCCCAGCCCGTAAACCTCAGGCCCGGATCGATGCCGAGGATACGGGTCAAGCTGAGAGTTTCGCCAGAACCTCGTCGGGCACCTCAAAATTGGCGTAAACATTCTGGACGTCGTCGTCATCTTCCAGAACATCAAGCAATTTCAGCACCGAGGCGGCTTTGTCCTCGTCCAGCGTCACGGTCATATTCGGCTGCCACTCCACCCCCGCCTCCGCCGGATCACCGAATTTCGCCACCAGCGCGTCGCGCACGGCAAAGAAATTCTCGATCGTGGTCTGCACCTCGTGGCCATCCTCATTGCTCACCACCTCGTCGGCCCCCGCCTCGATGGCGGCTTCCAGCATGGCATCGGCCGAGGCGGTGGCCGCCGGATAGCGAATTGCCGCCAGGCGGTTGAACATGAAGGAAACGGAGTTGGTCTCGCCCAGCGCCCCGCCGGACTTGTTGAACGCGGCGCGGATGACGGATGCCGTGCGGTTGCGGTTATCCGTCAACGCCTCCACGATAACCGCCACCCCCGCCGGGCCATACCCCTCGTAGCGCACCGCTTCATAATGCTCCTGCGCCCCGGCGCCCGTCGCCTTCTTAATGGCGCGGTCGATGGCGTCGCGCGTCATGTTCTGCTTCAGCGCCGCGCCGATGCCCGCGCGCAATCGCGGGTTAAAGGCCGGGTCAGGCAACCCCTCCTTCGCCGCCACGGTGATCTCACGAATGAGTTTCGCATAAATGCGCGCGCGCTTGGCGTCCTGCGCACCCTTGCGGTGCATGATGTTCTTAGCGTGTGAATGTCCAGCCATTTACACCGTTTAGCAGCCTCCGCGCCGCGCCGGAAGAAGGGGGGCCCCGTCGCCTTGACAGGCACCGCCGCCCCGTCCTATCCCCTGCCCCACCGGGCGCGTAGCTCAGCGGTAGAGCATTCGCTTCACACGCGAAGGGTCACAGGTTCAATCCCTGTCGCGCCCACCATTTTCCAGCCCAGGAAAGCAGCAGCTTTTTGAAAAAAGCTGCACCAAAAATTTTTGATTTTCTGGGCTTGGGCGTTGGCGGCTTTTTAGCCCCATACCTAATCTCCGCCACGGTCTTTGATTTTTGTCAGCAGACGGTCAGGCCGCGAATAGCAGATTACCGGAAGCTAACGTGATGTTTTGGAAGTGGACCTCTCGGAAAGGTCATCCAGCTTTAAAAATGGTTCAAATTTTTCAGCTAAGACCGGTAAAACCTTGGAAAGCGTTCCGAAATTTTGAATTTTTTTTACCTCAAGCCGACGAAAATCATCTGTTGGAATATCTTTTTTCCCTCTATGCCTCCCCTCTTCCATATACATTACAAATACATTTGTTTGGAGTTCTTTTAGATATTGCTCCATTTCAGAGTTTAATACGAACGAACTCTGGAGTGACGCTACAAATACTTGATCCAAAGCTCTTTTAATCTCATCCGAATTTTCCTTCCCAAGATATGAACTGATCATATTTTCAAAGGCCATATAAATTGCAAAACGACGGTCATAAAGATCATGTCGCAGTTTCTCTTTTGAGACCCGCGTCTGATCTTTCGCATTACGGATGCCAAAAAACGTTAAAGCCAACGCAAATAGCGGCAAGCCGAGCGCCTGGACATACATAACCCAAAGAGGAAGGGACTGTTGCGACGATTGTAACATTACGGCCTCTTGGCTGAATTCCTAATCAGATCGCCTCAAAGATGCACCGCCCATAAAATTAACGCGAATCCCAACAATATTCCAACGCCCGCAGCTATCAAAAAAACGGCGCCCCACCCAGAGCGCCGTTCTTTGTAATCGGGGTCAGGGGCCAGCCGGCCCCTGTGGGGTTCCAAGGGGCAGCGCCCCTTGGTGGGGTTCTTAGGGGCGAAGCCCCTAAGCGGCAGCCGCCATACCGCGCAGCACGTACTGCAGGATGCCGCCATGCTTGTAATATTCCACCTCGTCGGCGGTATCCACGCGGCAGAGCAGTTCCACTTCCTGTTTGGAACCATCGGCGCGGGTGATCACCATGGTGATATCCATACGCGGCGAGAGCTTGTCCAGGCCGACGATATCGATGGTCTCATCGCCCTTCAGCCCGAGCGATTTGCGGGTCACGCCATCCTTGAACAGCAGCGGCAGCAGCCCCATGCCAACGAGGTTGGAGCGGTGGATACGCTCGAAGCTCTCGGCGACAACCGCCTTCACGCCCAGCAGCATCGTGCCCTTGGCCGCCCAGTCACGCGACGAGCCGGTGCCGTATTCCTGCCCGGCGAACACCACCAGCGGCACGCCCTCGGCCTTGTACTTCACCGCGGCGTCGTAGATCGACATATCCTGCCCGCCGGGGAAATGCTTGGTGTTGCCGCCCTCGGCGCCGCCCATCATCTCGTTCTTGATGCGGATGTTGGCGAACGTGCCGCGCACCATCACGTCATCATTGCCGCGCCGCGCGCCGTAGGAGTTGAAGTCTTTCTGCTGCACCTGATGCTGGCTCAGATACTCGCCAGCGGGGCTGGATTTCTTGATGTTGCCGGCCGGGGAGATATGGTCGGTGGTGATCGAGTCACCCAGCAGAGCCAGCACGCGGGCACCCTTGATGTCGGAAACCGGCTTCGGCTCCATGGTGATGCCCTCGAAATAGGGCGGGTTCTTCACATAGGTGGAGCCGGACGGCCAGGCGTAGGTGTCGGTCCCGCCGGTCACCTCAATCGCCTGCCACTGCTTCGGCCCCTTGAACACATCGCCGTAGCGCTCCAGGAACATCTCACGCGTCAGCACGGAATGCACGGTATCCGCGACTTCCTGGGTCGAGGGCCAGATATCCTTCAGATACACCGGCTTGCCGTCCTTGGAAGTGCCGATCACGGCGGTGGTGATATCCTCGCGGATATTGCCGAGCAGCGAATAGGCGACCACCAGCGGCGGGCTGGCGAGGTAGTTGGCGCGCACGTTGGCATGCACGCGGCCCTCGAAATTGCGGTTGCCCGAGAGCACCGAGGCCGCGACCAGCTTGTTGGACTCGATGGCGTCCACAATCGCATCGTCCAGCGGGCCGGAGTTGCCGATGCAGGTGGTGCAGCCATAACCCACGGTCTGGAAGCCCATGGCATCCAGATCAGTGCTGAGACCAGCCTTGTTCAGATATTCGGTGACAACCTGCGAACCAGGCGCCAGCGAGGTCTTCACCCAGGGCTTGGGCGTCAAGCCCAGCGCGTGCGCCTTGCGCGCCACCAGCCCGGCGGCCACCAGCACATAAGGGTTGGAGGTGTTGGTGCAGGAGGTGATCGCGGCGATCACCACATCGCCATGGGTAATCTCATAGCCCTTGCCGGCAACGGCGGCCTTGGTGCCCACGGCATCAGCGGCAACGCCCAGGCCCTTGGTCAGCTCCTTGGCGAATTCCGCCGCCGCATCCTTGAGCAACACCCGGTCCTGCGGGCGCTTTGGCCCGGCGAGCGAGGGCTGCACGGTGGAGAGGTCGAGTTCCAGCGTATCGGTGAACACCGGGTCTTCCTCGGTGCGCCACAGGCCCTGCGCCTTGCAATAGGCTTCCACCAGCTTGATCCGGTGTTCATCGCGCCCCGAGAGGTGCAGATAGCCCAGGGTGATATCATCCACGGGGAAGAAGCCGCAGGTCGCGCCGTATTCCGGCGCCATGTTGGCGATGGTCGCGCGGTCGGCCAGGGCGAGGTCAGCCAGCCCGGCGCCGTAGAACTCCACGAACTTGCCGACCACCTTCTTGGCGCGCAGCATCTGCGTCACGGTCAGCACCAGGTCGGTCGCGGTCACGCCCTCGGAGAGCTTGCCGGTCAGCTTGAAGCCGATGACATCGGGGATCAACATGGCAATCGGCTGGCCGAGCATCGCCGCCTCTGCCTCGATGCCGCCAACGCCCCAGCCCAGCACGCCCAGGCCGTTCACCATGGTGGTGTGGCTGTCGGTGCCATACAGCGTGTCAGGGTAAACATAAGTGGAACCGCCGTTCTCCGAGGTCCAGGCGACCTGCGCGAGATACTCCAGATTCACCTGATGGCAGATGCCGGTATCGGGCGGCACGACGCGGAAATTGTCAAACGCCTCCTGGCCCCAGCGGAGGAAGCGGTAGCGCTCGCCGTTGCGGTCGAACTCCATGGCGATGTTCTTCTCCAGCGCATCGGCCGAACCGGCGTAATCCACCATCACGGAGTGGTCGATCACCAGATCCACCGGCACCAGCGGGTTCACCTTCTCCGGCTTGCCGCCCAGGCGCAGAATGCCGTCGCGCATCGCGGCGAGGTCAACCACGCCGGGAACGCCGGTGAAATCCTGCATCAGGATGCGCGCGGGCTTGAAGGGCACTTCCTTGGCAGAGGAGGCTTTTTCCAGCCAGCCGATGACCGCCTTGGCGTCATTCACCGTGTAGCTGCCGCCGTTCTCGAAGCGCAGCACGTTTTCCAGCAGCACTTTCAAGGTTTTGGGCAGCTTGGAGATATCCCCCAGGGCAGCGGCGGCCGCGGCCAGCGAGAAATACTTATAGTCCTTGCCCTCGACGGTCAGGGTTTTCAGGGTTTTCAGGCTGTCGTGGCCGATGGCTGTCATGATAAATTGACCCTTTCTGATATACGGCTTGCGAATTGTGACGGCTTAAACCATAGCCGTGCCACTGCGTCCATTCATGGGTTAAGGATTTTTGCACCTGCTCACTGCATCCAATTTATCGGTATTCCGGGGGGAGCGGCTGGTCCTGAGCAATGTCAGCTTTTCGCTGCCCGCCGGGGGAATCCTGGTGTTGCGCGGCGAAAACGGCGCCGGCAAGTCCACCCTGCTGCGCACCCTGGCGGGGTTAACCCCCCTGGCCGCCGGTGCGCTGAAATGGGACAATGAAGACGCGCTGAATGATCTGCCCAGCCATGCAAAGCGCATCGCCTGGCTCGGCCATCTGGACGCGGTGAAACCCGCCCTCACCGCGGCCGAGCATGTTCCGGCCGCCGCTTTAGCCGCCGTCGGGCTTTCGGCCTATGCCGAGCTTCCCGCCCGCCTCCTCTCCGCCGGGCAAAAACGCCGCCTCGCGATCGCCCGCGTCGCCGCCTCGGCCAAACCGCTCTGGCTGCTCGATGAACCCACCACCGGGCTGGACGCCGCCTCGGTGCTCCGCTTCCTCGCCTTGTGCGAAACCCACCGCCAGGGGGGCGGCATGATCATCGCCAGCACGCACACCCCGCTGGAGCTCTCAGGCGTAGAGGTCCTCACGCTATGATCGCCCTTATCCTGCGTGAACTGAAGCTCTCGCTGCGCCACGGCGCCGACACCACCGCCTCGCTGCTGTTTTTTATCATAGCGGGAACATTATTCCCCTTCGCGCTCGGCCCCGGCCCCACCACGCTCGCCGCCATCGCCGCCGGCGTGGTCTGGGTCTGCGCCCTTCTCGCAGCCTTGCTGCCGCTGGACCGTCTCTTCGGCGCCGATTACGAGGACGGCACGCTAGACCTCCTCCTCCTCTCCGGCCTGCCCGCCTATGGCGTCGCCTTCGCCAAAACCGCCGTCCACTGGCTCACAACGGGCCTGCCATTGCTCATCATCGCCGGGCCGCTCGCCATCATGCTCCGCCTGCCGGCCGAGCACGTGCCATTGCTGTTATTAACCCTGCTGCCAGGCACCATGCTGCTCTCGCTGCTCGGCACCCTGGCCGCCGCCATCACCCTCGGCGCGCGCCGCGCCGCCGTGCTGATGCCGCTCATCACCCTGCCGCTGATGATCCCCACACTGATCTTCGGCGCTGCCGCCGTGACCTCGGCGCATCCCTCCGCGGCATTATACATGCTCGCCGCGATGTTCTGCGCCGCCTTGCCGCTAGCCCCGCTAGGTGCCGGCGCCGCCCTGAAAGCCGCCGCCGAATAGCCTAAACGTGGAAACTCTCGCCGCAGCCGCAACGGCCTTTTTCGTTCGGGTTCTCAAACGTAAACCCGGCGGTCAGCTTGTCCACCTTATAGTCCATCGTCGTACCGATCAAAAACAGCGTCGCCTTGCGGTCCACCAGCACGGTGAGCCCATGGCTCACCACCACCTCATCCTGCGCCGTCGGCGCCGCCACCCACTCCATCTCGTAAGACATCCCCGAGCAGCCCTTGGTGGAAACCGCGATGCGCAGCAGCTTGCCCGCCTCGCCGCCCTCATACAGCGTCTTCAACCGCGCCGCCGCGGCCTCGGTCAGCTGCATCAGCTGCGGCAAGGCCCGGCGGGCTTTTGGCTCGATTGTCGTCGTGCTCATGCTCGCCTCCTTAAAACATATTCAGCGAAAGACGCGCGTCCTCGCTCATCCGGCTCGGGTCCCACGGCGGATCCCACACCGTATCCACCACGATATTCCCCACGCCCTCCACCGCGGCGATGGCGCTATGCACCGCCTCCGGCAGTTCCTGCGCCGCCGGGCAGCCGGGCGCGGTCAGCGTCATCTCCACGCGCACATCGCCGTTTTCCGCCAGCTCCACCGCGTAGATAAGCCCAAGCTCATAAATATTCACCGGAATTTCCGGATCGAACACCGTGGAGATCGCCGCGATCACCGCTTCTTCGGAGACCACCGCCTTCGTCTCGCCATCGGGCGTCCAGCTCGTCACCGGGACCATTTTTACCTCATCCATGAACCTGCCCCTCCTTGAGAGCTTCAGCCAGCGCCACCCACGGCAACGTCGCGCAGCGTATCCGCGAACGATACTGCGCCACGCCCGCCAGCGCGTTCAAATCTCCCAGCGCGGGATTTTCCCTGCCGCTGGTTACAACTTCCTCAAATGCTCCGCGCAAGGCCGTCATCTGCGACGGGGTTTTCTCCGCCACCGCCTGCGCCATCAAATCCGCGCTCGCGGTCATGATCGCGCAGCCATGCGCCTCATGGCGCACCACGCCACCACGCTGCCAGAACACCTGCACCCGATCCCCGCACATCGCATTCTCGCCTTGGCCCTGCGCGTCAAACGCCTCCGGCCTTCCGGCAAAGTGCGGCGCCTTGCTCCGCTCCATGATCAACGCCTGATAAAGCTCTTGGGATTCGCTCATCATTTGAACATCTGCCTGATCCGCAGCAGCCCCGCGCCCAGCGCGTCGATCTCCTCGCGCGTGGTGTACAACGCGAACGATGCCCGCGCCGTCGCCGTCACACCCATCCGCCCCATCAGCGGCTCAGCACAATGGTGCCCTGCCCGCACGGCAATCCCCTGCCGGTCCAGCAAGGTCGCGATATCATGCGCATGCGCATCGGGCATGGTGAAGGAGAGCACCCCGCCGCGGTCCTGCGCCGCACCCAAAACCCGCAAATCTTCAATCCCCGCCAGCACTTTCAGCCCATGCTCGGTCAGCGCGCGCTCATGCGCCGCGATCGCCTCGAAGCCGAGCGCCTGCACATAATCAATCGCCGCCCCCAGCCCGATCGTCTCAACAATCGCGGGCGTCCCCGCCTCGAAACGGTGCGGCGGCTGCGCCCATTTGGTGCGCTGATAAGAGACGGATTCAATCATCTCCCCGCCCGCCATGAACGGCGGCATCGCATCCAGAAGCTCCCGCTTGGCATACAACACGCCAATGCCCGTCGGGCCGTAGAGCTTGTGTCCGGAAAACACATAGAAATCCACATCAAGCGCCTGCACGTCAACCGCGCGGTGCACAATCGCCTGGCATCCATCGAGCAGAACCTTCGCCCCGCGCGCATGCGCGAACGCCACCAGCCGCTCCGCCGGCGTATAGCTGCCCAACACGTTGGACATATGCGTGATCGCCAGCAATTTCACCTTGCCATCAGCAAACTGCGCCTCGAGTGATTCCCAATCGATCTCGCCGGAATCAGTAATCTTCGCAATCCGCAGCTCCACGCCATGAGCATCGCGCAGCATCTGCCACGGCACCAGATTCGCATGATGCTCCATCTCGGAGACCACAACGGCATCCCCCGGCCGCAACGCCGTGCGGCCATGGGTGTATGCCACCAGATTGATCGATTCCGTCGCATTGCGCGTGAAAACAATTTCCTCGCGCGCCTGTGCATTCAAAAACGCCGCCACCTTGTCGCGCGCCGCCTCATATGCATCCGATGTCCGCTCCGACATCCAATGCAGCCCGCGATGCACATTGGCATATTGCGCCTCCATCACATGCACCATGGCATCGATCACCGCGCGCGGCTTCTGCGCCGAGGCCGCTGAATCCAGAAACACCAGCTTCCTGCCGTGAACCTGCTGCGCCAAAATTGGAAAATCCTTGCGGATTTCGTCAAGATTAAACTCACGCACGCTCATTTTCTGGCCCACCACGTCTCAATCGCCGCCTCAAAGAGCGCATGCGCCCCCTCATGCGTCACCGGTTCCAGCGCCTCGGTCAAAAATGCGCGGATCAGCATGGAACGCGCCGTATCCTCGGGAATTCCCCGGCTACGCAGATAAAACACCTGCTCCTCATCCAGCGCGCCGATGGTCGCGCCATGGCTGCATTTCACGTCATCAGCATAAATCTGCAACTCGGGCTTTATATCCATCTCCGCCGTTGGCGAGAGCAGCAACGCCTGGCTCATCTGGTAACCGTCAGTCTTCTGCGCGACACGCTCAACCTCGATCCGCCCCTGAAAAACCCCGCGCGCGGAATCACAGAGTACGGATTTCACCGTCTGGCGCGAGCTGCAATCCGGCGCCTTGTGGCGCACCACGGAGGTAAAATCCCCATGCTGCGAACCACCCAGCAATTGCGCCGCGTTCAGATGCGTGTGCGCCTTCGCGCCGGTTAGTTCCACATGAAATTCCGCGCGTGAAAGCTTTGCCCCCATCACCGCGGTAAAACTCTCATAAGCCGCATCCGCCGCGACAGTGGCGCGGATCGTCGCCAGATGAAACGCCTCCTGGCTTTCATCCTGCAAGCGATAATGCGCAAGGCTCGCACCTTGCGCCAGCACAATATCCGTTACCGGGTTATGCCAGTAAACACCGTCGCCTTTTACAACTTCAAGCAGCGTCAGCGCCGCACCCGCCCCCAGTGAAACCCGGTGGCGCGGATGCAACGCTCCGCCATTGGCATAAGAGACCAGCAGCACAACCCCGGCATCTACACCGTCAGGAATCTCCAGCGTCACCCCATCATGCGCGTGCTCGGCGTTGATACGCGCCAGCGGCAGATCAGACACTTCATCCACGGCGGCAAAATTGCGCGCGAACGGCAGCGCGGAGGACGCTGCCTCATCAAAACGCCCATTCACAAAAACCAGGCGCGGCACGCCGATATCGGGCAGACCATCTGGAAGGGACGCCGCCGGCGCCTCAGCGAAACTCATCGCATTCAGCGCGCGCAAATCTGTGTAGCGCCAGGATTCCAGCCGTTGGGTGGGAAGTGCTGTCATCGCTCAGGCCGCTTCCAGCCCGGCATAGCCACGGGCTTCCAGTTCCAGCGCCAGCTCCGGCCCGCCGGAGCGCACGATTTTACCCGCTGCCAGCACATGCACTTTATCGGGCACGATATAGTCCAGCAGGCGCTGATAATGCGTAATCACCAATGCGGAAAATGTCTCGCTGCGCAGCGCGTTGACACCTTCAGCGACAATCTTGAGCGCATCGATATCCAACCCGGAATCCGTCTCATCGAGAATCGCCAGCCCCGGCTGCAACAGCGCCATCTGCAACACCTCGTTGCGTTTTTTCTCACCGCCCGAAAACCCGACATTCACATTGCGCTTGAGCATGTCATCCTGCATCGAAAGCTTTTTCAGTGCTGCCCGCGCAAGTTTTAAAAACGCCACGGCATCCAGCTCCGCCTCGCCGCGCGCCCGCTTCACAGCGTTCAGCGCCGTGCGCATGAAATTCGCATTGCCCACGCCCGGCAGTTCCACCGGATACTGAAATGCCAGAAAAATTCCGGCGGCGGCACGCGCCTCAGGCGTCAGCGCCAGAATATCCTGGCCGTTATAAATCGCCTCGCCACCTGTCACCTCATAGCCATCGCGCCCGGAGAGCACATAGGAGAGCGTGGATTTTCCCGCACCATTCGGCCCCATGATGGCGTGAATCTCACCATCGGGGACACTCAGCGTAACACCACGCAGAATTTCCTTATCACCAATCCGCGCCGACAAATTTTTAATCTCAAGCATTTTAACCAACCGACCCTTCAAGTGACACAGCCAGGAGTTTCTGCGCTTCCACAGCAAACTCCATCGGCAATTCCTTCAACACATCCTTGCAGAAACCATTCACGATCAACCCCACCGCATCCTCCTCGGAGAGTCCGCGCGAGCGGCAATAAAACAGCTGATCCTCGGCGATCTTCGAGGTTGTGGCCTCATGCTCCACCTTGGCGGAGGCATTCCGGCTCTCGATATAGGGCACCGTGTGCGCGCCGCACTGATCGCCGATCAACAATGAATCACACTGCGTATAATTACGCGCGCCTGAGGCTTGGGGAAGTATTTTCACCAGCCCGCGATAGGTATTATTCGAGTGCCCGGCGGAGATCCCCTTCGAGATGATCGTCGAAGTGGTGTTTTTGCCGATATGGATCATCTTCGTGCCGGTATCCGCCTGCTGATGATTATGCGTCAGCGCCACGGAATAAAATTCTCCCACCGAGCCATCGCCCTGCAGCACGCAGGAAGGATATTTCCACGTAATCGCCGAGCCGGTTTCAACCTGCGTCCAGGAGATTTTCGAATTCCTGCCCCGGCAAGCGCCGCGCTTCGTCACAAAATTATAAATACCGCCCTTACCGTCGGCATCGCCCGGATACCAGTTCTGCACGGTGGAATATTTGATCTTCGCATCATCGAGCGCCACCAGCTCCACCACCGCCGCATGCAGCTGGTTTTCATCGCGCTGCGGCGCGGTGCAACCTTCCAGATAGGAGACGCTGGCACCTTCTTCAGCAATAATCAGCGTCCGTTCAAACTGCCCGGTGTTGCGCGCGTTAATGCGGAAATACGTGGAAAGCTCCATCGGGCAACGCACCCCCTTGGGGATGTAGACAAAACTCCCATCGGAAAACACAGCCGAGTTCAGCGCCGCGAAAAAATTATCGCCAATCGGCACCACGCTGCCCAGATATTTGCGCACCAGCTCTGGGTGCTCGCGCACCGCCTCGGAAATTGGGCAGAAAATGACACCTGATTTTGCAAGTGTCTCGCGGAATGTGGTGGCCACGGACACTGAATCGAACACCGCATCCACCGCCACGCCGGCCAGCGCCGCGCGCTCGCTCAGCGGAATGCCAAGCTTCTCATACATGTTCAGCAGTTCAGGATCGACCTCATCGAGCGACTTCGGCGCCGGCCCGGAGGGGGCTGCGTAATAATACAACTCGTTATAGACGATCGGCGGGTGCTTGATATGCGCCCACACCGGCTCTTCCAGCTTCTGCCATAACGTAAAAGCCTTCAACCGCCACGCCAGCAGCCATTCCGGCTCGTTTTTTTTCGCCGAGATCAACCGCACGATATCCTCGTTCAGCCCCTTGGGAAATTCTTCCATCGCGATATCGGTGGTGAATCCGTATTTATATTTATCGGCCGCCAGCGCCTCGACAGTATCGCGGGTCTCAATAGAAGCAGACATCACACAACCTCGCTTATAGACGCGGAAACAGGCACGCGGAACGCAACAGGAATACTCGCCGCCTCCATATCCGCCAGGGAAATCCGGCTCAACGCCGTTCGGATCGCATTATTCACCGGGTCCCAGCGTCCGGCCACGGGGCAAAGTGACTGGCTCTCGCAGCCCACCGCGCCATCCACGCAGGAGGTCAGCGCAATCGGTCCGTCAATGGCCATGATAACCTCTGAGACGGCAATCTCACTCAGCGGCCGGCCCAGCCGGTAGCCGCCCCGCGCCCCGCGCGATGACACAACCAGCCCATGCCCGGCCAGCGCCTTCAGCACCTTGGCCACGGTTGGCTCCGGCACGCCGATGGAGGCGGCAATGCCGGGTGAGGTTTCCATGCCGTCAGCGGCACTCAGGCGGACCAGCGCCACCACGGCATAATCGGTCAAACGGGACAATTTTAACATATGCGCTCCGATAGTGGACCTAAACGGTCCTGATTGGCAAATGGGCCATGGCAAGCCCCTCGTCAAGCCATATCGGCACATAATGAAACACGAATTGATGCCCCGGCCTTTGACACGGAGCGGCAGCGGACGCTACCGGCTGAAGAAGGTTTTCGGAGTAGCGAATCATGTGCGGAATCGTGGGTGTGGTGGGTCTGGCGCCGGCGGCGCCTCTGCTTCTGGATGGTCTGCGCCGGCTGGAATATCGCGGGTATGACAGTGCAGGCATCGCGACGCTGGTAAACGGGCAGATCGAGCGCCGCCGCGCCGAGGGCAAGCTGGCGCAGCTGGCCGCCGCGCTGGAGCGCCTGCCCCTGGCCGGATGCACCGGCATCGGCCACACCCGCTGGGCGACTCATGGCGCGCCGACTGAGACCAATGCGCATCCGCACGGCACCGCGCGCGTCGCGGTGGTGCATAACGGCATCATCGAGAACCATTTGCTGCTCCGCGCCGAACTTGAGGCCAAAGGCCAGGTTTTTTGCTCGGAGACCGATACCGAGACGGTCGCGCAACTGCTGGACCTGCTGCTGGCGGAGGGCATGAGCCCCGTTGAGGCCGCCAAGGCCGCGTTTGGGCGGCTGGAGGGGGCTTATGCCCTGGCGTTGATTTTCGCGGGGCATCCTGAGCTGATCATCGGCGCGCAGCGCGGCGCGCCGCTGGCGGTGGGCTACGGGGCTGACGAGATGTATCTGGGCTCCGACGCGCTGGCCCTGGCGCCGTTGACGCGCCAGATTGCGTATCTCGAAGATGGCGACTGGGTGGTGGTGACGCGCGAAAAGGCGGTGTTCTACAATAGCGAAAGCCAGGAGATCACCCGGGAGAAGAAACTCACCAACCTGACCGGGGCTGCCATCGGCAAAGGTAATTTCCGCCATTTCATGGAAAAGGAATTGCACGAGCACCCGGTGGTGATCGGCGATGTGCTGCACCGGATGATCGACGCCACCACCCGCATGCCGGTGCTGCCCGCCCTGCCCTTTAATCTGGCCCGCGTGCCGCGCATCACCTTCAGCGCCTGCGGTTCGGCGTATTACGCGGGGCTGACCGGCAAGTTCTGGCTGGAGAGCCTGAGCCGGCTGCCGATGGATGCTGATGTGGCGTCGGAATTTCGCTACCGTGCGCCGCCGCTGCCCGAGGGTGGGTTGGGGTTGCTGGTCAGCCAGTCCGGTGAGACGGCGGATACGCTGGCGGCGCTGCGCTATATGCGGGCCGAGGGGCAGAAGATCCTGACCATTCTCAACGTGCCGGAGAGCACCATGGCGCGGGAATCTGACGCCATGCTTGAGACCATGGCCGGGCCGGAGATCGGGGTTGCCAGCACCAAGGCGTTTACGGCGCAGTTGACCGTGATGGCGGTGTTCGCGCTCGCGGTGGCGCGCGCGCGCGGCAGCCTGGCGGATGCCGAGATTGCCCGGCTGTGCGATGCGCTGCTGGAAATTCCCGCCAAGGCAGCGGAGATTCTGGCGAGCGAGGCGCAGATCAGGCGTTTGGCGCCGCGGATCGCCGAGGCGGCGGATGTATTGTATCTGGGCCGGGGGGCGTGTTTCCCCATAGCGCTCGAAGGGGCGCTGAAACTGAAAGAGACCAGCTATATTCACGCGGAAGGCTACGCCGCCGGTGAGTTGAAGCATGGGCCGATCGCGCTGATCGACAAATCGGTGCCGGTGATCGCGATTTGCCCCTCCGGGCCGTTGTTTGAGAAAACAGCGTCCAACCTGCAGGAGGTCGCGGCGCGAGGGGGACAGGTTATTGTGTTCTCCGACGCCGCTGGGGCTGCGAAGTTGCAGGGGATTGCAGCGGAGACGCTGATTTTGCCGGAGATCGATCCGTTCGCGGCGCCTATTTTATATGCGATTCCGGTGCAGATGCTCGCGTATCATGTCGCGGTGATGAAGGGCACGGATGTGGACCAGCCGCGCAATCTGGCGAAGTCGGTGACTGTGGAATAGGCGCGCTCCACGTGGAGCGTTTTTGAGGATCGCTCCACAAACGTTTGATTATAAAGTTTAACTTTTTACTTGCATCCCAATCTGTGCGGGTTTGGTGCGATAAAACAACGATTATCGTTTCAGCAATGACCAGTAGACTGGCTGGCGGCCGGCCAAAATGGCTTTGGCCTCGTAGCGGGTTGGCGGCCAGCCTTGTGGCCTTATGGTGGCGCGGGTGACGGCAAAAGCGCTTTGGGCGGCCAGAACTTCATCGGTCCAGGCTTGGTAGGTGGGATCATCCGAGGCGATGCGCCACTCGCCGCCGGGTTTGAGGACGCGGGCGGCCTCGGCCAGAAGTTCGGGATGGACGAAGCGGCGTTTGGCGTGGCGGGCCTTGGGCCAGGGATCAGGGAACATAAGGAAAAGCTTGCCCAGCGAGGCATCAGCCATGCCGCGCAGGAGGGGGCGGGCGTCATGGGTGAAGAGGCGCAGGTTGGCGGGGACTTCGGGCACCGCGGCATCCTCCGGCGCGAGGCGCGAGAGCAGCGAGCAGATGCCGGTCTCGAACACTTCGGCGGCGATGAGGCCGATATCAGGGTTGGCCTGGGCCAAGGCGTAAGCGTGCTCGCCGCCGCCAAAGCCGACTTCGAGCCAGATTTCACGCACGGTGATGCCGAAGGGGATTTGCGGCCACGAGAGGCGGGGCAGAAATTCGGCCAGCAGAAATTCCTGGCGGGGGCGCAGTTTTTTGCCTTTGGTCCGGCCGTAGAGACGGTCAGGGGATGGTTTGACGCCGGGGCCGGACATTTTGGGGCCTTTGTGCCTGGAAAAAGAGATGCCAGCTTTCGCTGGCATGACGGGGACTGCTGGTATGGCGGGGGCCGCTGGTGTGGCGGCGGCCGCTAGCATTGCAGGGGCCGCTGGCATTGCGGGGTGGTGTCACGAGATGCCAGCTTGCGCTGGCATGACGGGACCCGCTGGCAAGAGGTGGTTAGCGGCCGAAGGCGGACTTCAGGGCGGGAACGAGGTCGGTTTTTTCCCAGGTGAAGGTGCCAAGGTCGGGGTCCGGCGTGCGGCCGAAATGGCCGAAGGCGGAGGTGGGGGCGTAGATCGGGCGGTTGAGCTGCAGGTGCTCGCGGATGCCGCGCGGGGTGAGGTTGACCAGCTCGCGCAGGGTTTTCTCGAGCTTGACCTCATCGACATCGCGGCCGGTGCCGTGCAGCTCGACATAAAGCGAGAGCGGCTGCGAGACGCCGATGGCATAGGAGAGCTGCAGGGTGCAGCGGTCCGCCAGGCCGGCGGCGACCACGTTTTTGGCGAGGTAGCGGCAGACATAGGCCGCGGAACGGTCAACCTTCGTGGGGTCCTTGCCCGAGAAGGCGCCGCCGCCATGGGGGGCGGCACCGCCGTAGGTGTCTACGATGATTTTGCGCCCGGTCAGGCCGCAATCGCCATCCGGCCCGCCGATGACGAAGATGCCGGTCGGGTTGACGTAGAATTCAGCCTCGGTGGGCATCCAGCCGGGGGGGAGCGCCTCGTTGACGATCGGGGTGAGCATTTCGCGCACGCGGGCCAGCGAGACATCAGCGTCGTGCTGGATGGAGACCACGACAGAGGTGGCGGTGACGGGTTTGCCGTCAATGTATTTCAGGGTCACCTGGCTCTTGGCGTCGGGCTGCAGGCCCTTGGCGCGGACATCGCCGGCGCGGCGCAGGTCTGAAATGCGGCGCAGGATGAGGTGGGAGTAGTAGATGGGGGCGGGCATCAGCGCCTCGGTCTCGGTGCAGGCGTAGCCGAACATGATGCCCTGGTCGCCGGCACCTTCGTCCTTGCTGCCGGCGGCGTCCACGCCCACAGCGATGTCAGCCGATTGGGCGTGGAGGTGAACATCAACCTCGGCGTTCTTCCAGGAGAAGCCTTCCTGGTCGTAGCCGATGTCATGCACCGCCATGCGGGCGAGATGCGCCAGATGTTCCTTGGTGATGGTCTCGGGGCCACGGACCTCGCCCGCCAGGATGATGCGGTTGGTGGTGACCAGGGTTTCGCACGCGACGCGCGCGTAGGGGTCGGCCGCCAGATAGGCGTCAACAACGGTATCGGAAATCCGGTCCGCAACCTTGTCCGGGTGGCCTTCCGAGACGGACTCGGAGGTGAACAGAAATTCGCCTTTATCGCGCATGCACAAATATCCCTTATTCGAGGCGGCTCGGATGACTTATCTGATTGCCGGGGTCAATACCCTGCCTGGGTTAACAAGAACTAGAGGTTGAGAAAGTCACGCATGGTGTAGAGGCCCGGCTTCTGGTTTTGCAGCCAGAGGGCGGCGCGCACGGCGCCCGTAGCGAAAACCCGGCGGTCCAGCGCATGGTGGGTAAGCGAAATCTGCTCGTCCGCGGCGGTGAAGGAAAGGGTGTGGCTACCGATGATCTGGCCGCCGCGCAGTGTGGCGAAGCCGATTTCGCCGTCGCGGCGCGGGCCGGTGTGGCCGTGGCGGCCGCTGGCGATCACCTCGTCCAGATTAACCCCGCGCCCGGCGGCCACCGCGCGGCCCAGGGCCAGGGCGGTGCCGGAGGGGGCGTCAACCTTTTGCCGGTGGTGCATTTCCAGGATTTCAGCGTCGTAGCGGGCGGGCGGGAGCGTGGCGCCGAGTTTTTCGGCAAGGATAAGCAGGAGGTTGACGCCGGTGCAGAAATTGGGCGCGGCGATGATGGGGATGGTTTGCGCCGCGGCCTCGATGGCGGTTTGGTCATTTGCCGAGTAGCCGGTGCTGCCCAGCACCCAGGGGGTTTTGGAGGTGGCCAGGGCGGCTGCGTGGGCGCTCACGGTGCTGGCGTGGGTGAAGTCGATCACCACGTCGCAGGTGGCCGCCAGGGCGGCGATGTCAGGGTATAGCAACGCATCGCCCGGCGCGGCGCCGGAGCGGCTGGTGCCGCCGGTGAGCTGCGCGGCGGCGGCGGCTTCCTCGGCCAGCAGGCGGCCCATGCGGCCGGAAATACCGGCGATTCCGATTCGGTTGGTCATGGCAGGAGTATAGCGGAGATGGCGCAAAACACCCAGCGCGCGAGGCTGCTTAGGCGGGGAGCCAAAGAACATCCTCATCGCTGGCGGTCACGGGGAGCGGCTGCGGGTTTTCCCCGGCGGCATCATGAGGGTTGAAGCCCAGCGCCAGCAGCTCGCCCCAAAGCGCGGCACGCGAGGAGCCTGCGCGGCGGAGGAATTCGTCATTCATTTCAAGATAAACGGCCGGGCGGAATGTCTTGAGCACATGGTGCGCGCCACGGATGAGTTCGGCCTCGAAACCCTCGATGTCGGCCTTGATGAAATCAACCCTGGTGAGAGCAAGCTGTTCTGCCAGACTGTCGAGCGTGACGAGGGCCACCGGCTCACAAATTGAGTTGGCGCCGCCCTCGATCAGATTGGCGAGGCCGTAGCCCATGTCGCCCCGGCGCTTGAGCGGGGTGCGGATAAGCATGGTGCCAAAATTGGAGCCCAGGGCGGCGGCGAAGACCACTGTATTGGTGCAGCGGCGCAACCAGAGGGCGGCGCGCAGGATAGAGCGGGTGTAGCCGCTTGGTTCCACCGCCACGACGAAGCCATCAGGCGCGAGGCCGGCCAGCAGACGGGTGATCTGCCCGCCATGCGCGCCAACATCGATGGCCACGCCGTTAAGGGGCAGATAACGGCGGATAATGGGTTTGAGGTGGGAATGATCCTGGCGGGTTACCGATTTATAAAGATGCGCGAGATAACCGATGGTGAGGCGGAATTTATAAAATTGTTTCATTCCGCAAACTAATGGTTTCCGTTTCGATTGTGAAGGGAGCGGGGGGATGGCTCAGTGCGATTTGGCCGCGAACTGTTCCAGCCATTGCGCGGTGGAATTCACGCGCGGAAAGGGCGTGGCGGGAACGGGAACGCCCAGGAAACGGCAGAGCGGCTCCCAGCCTTCGGCCACGTTGAAGACCAGGAGGCGCGCGGGTGCGATGGCGGCGCGCACCTGATCGAGGCGGCGGCGGTAGGCGGCAAGCGCCGCGTCACGGTTGGTGAAGGCGGCGCCAAAGGTTTGTTCGCCGATCATGCGGCCGGCCGCGGCCATCATCGCGGCGGCATGGGGCGGCAATGAAATTTCACGATAGGTGTTGAGCAAGCCGCCGATGGTCGCGGAGAAGCTGTTCCACCAGTCATCCTCGGGCCGCTGGGTATGGATGATTTTGGCAGCGGGATAGGCGAGGCTGAGCTCGCGCCAGACATGCGCGCCGGGCCAGTCCACCTGGGCGCGGTAGCCGGCGAAAACATCATCCCAGGTGACCGGCTGGCCAGCCGCGACAGCCTGCCAGTGCGCCACCTGCCCGGGGTGGGCGAGGACTTCCTCCATGTGATGGCAGGGGCCGAAACCGAGTTGTTCGAGGGCGAGCTTGAGCGATGCCGTGCCGGTGCGGCCGAAGCCGGAACCAATGATCTCGAGGCTCATGGCCGATCAATCTCCTCCGCAGCGGTTTCCCAGAATTCAGGTTTGTTGCTGTGATAATGAGGGACAATCGCGGGCAGGGCAAGGGTTTGGTCAGCGGTTGAAGTAGCCTCCGTAGCGGGGCTGGTAAATCTCGGCATCGGCGTAGCCGGAGCTGCCGTGGGCTTTTACGTTCACGCGGGTCAGCGCGGCGCCGGCCAAGGTTACCCCGGCTTCGCGCAGCAGCAGCATGGCGGCGAGGACGACGCGGCGCGGCGTGTGGCCCCAGCGCACGCAGAGCAGAGCTGAATCGGCCAGGCGGGCGAGCACCCTGCCCTCTGCCAGCGCGAAGGCGGGGGGGACATCGAGGAGAATGACGTCAAAACGGGAACGCAGGGCGTTGAGGCAGGCGGGGAGCGCGGGCGAGAGAAACAGCGAGAGCGCGGCGCGCGTTGGCGTCCCGGCGGGGATGATGGTGAGCGGGCTGAGGGGGTCGGCGAGGAAGATGGCCTCAAGCGTGGCGGCACCTTGCAGGTGGTCGGTGAGGCCGGGCGCGGCGGCGCAGTTGAAGACAGGGTTGAAGCCGGGCTGGCGGATATCGCCGTCAATCGCCAGGACACGCAGGCCCGCGGCGGCGAGTGAGCGGGCCAGGGCGATGGTTGCCGTGGTTTTGCCCTCGCCGGGGCGGGCGGCGGTGATGGCGATGATCCTGCCCTCCCCCGCGGCAAGGCCAAGCCCGGTGCGCAGGGCGCGCAACTGCTCGGCGAACAGGGAAAACGGGGCATCGAGCGCCGCCTGTTTTGGCGTGGCGGTTTCGGGCAGCAGGGCAAAACAGGCAAGCCCGAGGGCGGCGCGCAGGGCTTCGCCGGAGCGCAATGATGTGTCCAGCGCGTCTACCAGCCCGGCGAGGAGCAGACCGGCGCAAAACCCCAGCGCGGCGGCGGCGGAGAGGATGAGTGCGCGGCACGGGGTATCGGGCTGGGCTGGCGGCGCGGCGGCGGAGAGGATGCGCGCATCGGGCCGGGTGAGTGAGGCGTCCTGCGCCAGTTGCCCGGCCTGTTCAGTCATGGAACGCAGCATGTCGCGGCTGGCCTGGGCGCCTTGTTCGAGGGCACGGATGGGGGCGGATTGGGCGTCCTCCGCCTGCGATTGCGTGCGGGCATTGGCCAGCGCGCCGCGCAGGGTGGCGACCTCTGCCTTGCTGGCGGCGACTTCGGCGCGGGCGGCGTCCAGCTCGCGGGCGGTCTCGGCGTTGATCTCGCCGGTGATAGCGGCGAGCTGGGTGCGGGCGGTTTGCAGGTCGGGGTAGTTGGGCCCGTAGTCCTGGCTCAGCGATTGCGCCTGGGCGGTGAGGTCGGCCTGCTCCTTGCGCATGGGCAGCAGGTTGGGGGCGATGGCGGCGTTGGCCGCGGCATCGCCTGAGGTGGCTGACGACAGGCGGGCCTCGTTCATCGCCAGATCAGCCTGCGCCTGCACCAGAGAGGCCGTGAGGCGGCTGGCGGTTTCGGTTGTGAGGGTGCCTTGGGTCCCCTGCACCACCCCGGCCGCGGCACGGGCCTGGGCCAGGGCGGCCTCGGTGGCGTCAAGCTGAGACTGCACATCGCCGGCATGGGTTTCCAGCCAGGATTGCGCGCCAGTGAGCGCGGCGAAGGATTGGTCACGCTCATGGTTCAGGTAGAGCTGCATGGCGAGGTTGGCGGCGGCGGCGGCCAGGGCGGGGTCTGTGCTGGTGAAGGCGACGGTGAGTACGCGCGAGCCAGGTTCAACAGTGACGCTGAGGTTGCGGCGGACCTGTTGCGCGATGGCGCCTGCATTGGGCGGCTTGGTGGTGTGGAACAGGTTGAACGGCCAGGGGCGGGCCGCCAGGGCCGGGTTGTATTCCGGCCGTTGCGCCAGATTAAGCTGGGCCGCCAGCACGTTGGCGGCGGGCAGGCTGGCGATGACGGCGCTTTGGCTGGCGGTGATTTCGTCCTGGTTCTGTAGATCCTGCGGGGGGGCGGCGCCGCCGGGGGGGGTGGCGCTGGCGGGGTCGTAGAGAAGGGTGCCGGTGGCGGTGTAGCTGGGGGGCATCCATAGCAGAGCAAGAAGCGCGAGACCGGGGATGAGCAATGTGCAGGCGGCAACGAGACGCCAGCGGCGGCGCAGGCTGAGAAGCTGTTCGGCCAGACCCGGGCTGGCCGGGAGGGCGAGGCTGGGTAGAGCGAGACTCATGATTTCAGGTTAGTTAACAAAATTACAAAAAGTCAACCTATAGTTGTTTTATTTTGGGTAGAAGACGACCCAGGGGCGTGCGCCCTGGACCGCGCGGTCGGTAAGCAGGGTGAGGCTGCGCCCGGTTATCCAGGCGGCGGTGGCACCGTTGCGGTAGACGGAGAGACGGTCAATGACCGGCGTGTTGCCGCAGGCGCCGCGCAGAGGCTCAGGCGAGACGGCCACCACAACATCGCCGCAGCCGCCCGGCGGGGGCGAGAGGGCAAACAGCACGGCGCCGAGGCGGCAGGTGTTTTGTGTGCATCGCGCCGGGGTGAGCGGCGTGCCGGCCCAGACCGGCGCCCATTGTGCGAGGGTGTAGGATTGGGGCTTGCCGCGGCTGATCAGGAAAATCCGTGGCGCGGCGCGGATGGCGATGAGTTCGGCGCCGGGCGAGACCAGAATGTCAGGCGGGCGGGCGGCGGCATAGACGGCGAGGCCGGCAAGCATGAGCACCAGGCCCGCGAAACGCGGCGTGCCGCGCCAGATGCAAAGCCAGATCAGCCCGGCGGCAATGAGCAGGATGGCGAGGCTGGGCATCGGCTGGATGCGCAGCATGGCGGCGGGCCAGGTGGCGATGCGGGCGGTGACCCAGAGGATGATGGCGATGCCGCGCGCCATGGGCAGAAGTGCGAGGGCCTGCAGGCCAAGCGGCATCAGCGCCAGCGCCAGCAGGCCGAGGGGGAGGATCCACAGCGCGGTGAGCGGCACGGCGAGGAGGTTGGCGGGAATCCAATAAGGTTGCACCTGCTGGAACTGGTAGGCGGCAAAGGGCATGGAGGCGCCGCCCGCCAGCAGGCTGGTGTAGGCCAGCGCCGCGCCGTGCATCGCAAAGCTCCCGGCGCGCGAACTGGCGGCGTGGAAACGCGCCATGGCATGCTGAACCGCGGCAAACCCCGCGATGAGCGCCAGCACGGCGGAGAAACTCATCTGGAAGCTGACCCCCAGCACGGCTTCGGGCGTGACCAGCATGATAAGCGTGGCGGCAATGGCGAGGCCACGGAAGGAGATCGCGCGCCGCCCCATGAAAACCCCGAGCGTGACCAGCGAGGCCATGGCGAGGCTGCGCAGGATCGGCAGATGCGCGCCGGTGAGCGCCGCATAGGCCGCCCCGCCGAGCAGCGCGGCGGCGGCGGCGAGAGGTTTGACCGGGAGGCGCAGGGCCAGACGCTCGTGCCGCGTGAGCAGGAAGCGGGTGGCGCTGAAAAACAGCCCCATGACGATGCCGGCATGCAGCCCCGCCACCGCGAGAATATGCGCCAGCCCGGCGGCGATGAAATTATCATGCTCGGCGGCGGGGATGGCCTGCTCGTCGCCGGTGAGCAGCGTGACGGCGATGGACCCGGTGGAGACCGGCAGCACCCTGAGGATACGCAAGGCGATGCCCGCGCGCAGATTTTGCAGCCAGGCGGCCAAGGCGCCGGGCGGGGCCGGGGCGGTGATGCTGACATCGCCCAGCGCGAAGCCGGAGGCGGCGAGACCGGCGAAGAAATCCTGGCGCCCCTGATCCCAGCCACCGGGATAGGCCGGGCGGTCCGGCGGGAAGAGCATGGCATAGGCGCGCACCGCCTCGCCCACGCTCAGCGGCGTTGCATCGGTGCCGCGCAGGCGCAGGCGGATGGTGCGGGGGAGCGGGGCGGCGCCGTCCAGGCTGGGGTGCGCCAGGGTGAGGCGGCGCGCGCCTGGGAGCAGGTCTATCCGCGCGATGGTGCCTGAGAGGCCGATGGGGCCAGAGGGGATGGTGATGAGGGGCGGCTGGGCGGCGGTGCGCCACTCGGCGCGGGCGAAGCCAAGCGAGGCGGCCAGGGCCAGGGCGGCGGCAAAGCGCCAATAAGGGTGGCGCCACCCGGCGGCGAGGGCGATGAGGCTGAGGATGGGCAGTGTTATCCCCAGCCAGGGCGGCGGCTCGGCGGGCAGCGCGAAATAGACCAGGATCGCAGCCCCCATGGCAACGGGCAGCAACAGCGAAAACCGGCCCCGCTCGGCCTCGGCCCATTTGGCGAATGCGTCGCGCACCAACAACCTCCAGTTGTTGGTTGACGTTAGGCGGTTGCCCCGTCTGGCACAATGCGGCGCAAGAATGCTAAACGCTGGGCATGAAAATCCGTACCCGTTTTGCCCCCTCCCCCACCGGCCTGCTGCATATCGGCGGCGCCCGGACGGCGTTGTTCAACTACCTGTTCGCCAGGCATCATGGCGGCGAGTTTCTGCTGCGCATTGAGGACACCGATAAGGCGCGCTCCACCCAGGAAGCGGTGCAGGTGATTTTGGACGGGCTGGAATGGCTTGGTCTGAACGCGGATGCGCCGCCGGTGTATCAATCCACCCGCGAGGCGCGGCATGTGGAGGTGGCGCTCGAGCTGCTGGCGCAGGGGCGCGCGTATAAATGCTATTGCACCGCCGAGGAGTTGCAGGCGATGCGCGAGCAGGCGGCGGCTGAGAAGCGTCCGCCGCGCTATGACGGGCGCTGGCGCGACCGCGACCCGGCGGAGGCGCCCGCCGGGGTGAAGCCCGCGATAAGGCTGAAGGCGCCGCGCGAGGGCGAGGTGGTGTTGCAGGACCTCGTGCAGGGCACCGTGAAAGTGCAGAATGCGGAGATGGATGACATGATCATCCTGCGCTCCGATGGCACGCCGACCTACTTGCATGCCGTGGTGGTGGATGACCATGACATGGATATCACCCATGTCATCCGCGGCGATGATCACCTCACCAACACGTTCCGGCAGATTCAGATTTATGACGCCATGGGCTGGGAGAAACCGCAGTTCGCGCATATCCCGCTGATCCATGGCGCGGACGGGGCCAAGCTCTCCAAGCGCCACGGCGCGGTGAGCATTCTGGAGTTTCGCGAGGAAGGGTTTCTGCCCGAGGCTTTGTGCAACTACCTGCTGCGGCTGGGCTGGGGGCATGGCGATGCGGAGTTTTTGACGCGCGCCGAACAGGTGGAGCTGTTTACGCTGGAGGGCGTGGGCCGGGCCGCGAGCCGGATGGACTACGCCAAGCTGACCCATTTGAACGGGGTATGGCTGCGCGGGGCGGATGATGCGCGGTTGCGCGAGGATGTGGTGATGCGGCTGGCCAAGGCCGGAATTGTGGTGGATGCGGCGGCGATGGGGCGGATTCTGCGCCTTATGCCAGGGCTGAAGGAGCGTGCGAAAAATCTGGCGGATCTGGCCGTGTCGGCGGCGTTTCTGGCGCGCGGCGTGCCGCTGCCCTTCGAGCCAAAGGCTTTGGCGCTGCTGACCGATGAGGCGAAGGCGATGCTGGGGCGGCTGATACCTGTGCTGGCGGCCACGGATTTTTCCGCCGCGGGCGTTGATGCGGCGCTGCGCGGGTTTGCCGAGGCGGAGGGACGCAAGCTCGGCCAGGTGGCGCAGCCTCTGCGCGCGGCGCTGACCGGCAGCACGATGAGCCCGGGGATAGACGCGACGCTGGAGGCCTTGGGCGCGGAGGAAAGCCTGGCGCGGTTGCGCGCGGTTGTTTGACCTTGGTTTGAAAATCCCCCGCTGAGACCAGCGGGGGATTTTATTTCAGAAATCCGCCGGGGTGCAGCGATGACCGGCGGCCTGAAGCTCGTTGCAAAAATGCGCAGCGGCGACTTTGTTTTCGAAACCGCCGACACGCAGCCGGTAAAAGGTTTTGCCGCCCAGCGTAACAGGGGCGATTTGCGGCGAACGGCCCACAAAAAGAGCCGGTGAGGATTTGGCAAGATGTGACCAGGCGCGCTGCGCGTCATTACGGGAGTTGAGCGCTCCGAGCTGCACCGTGGCGGCGGATGGGACGCTGGATGATGCGGCCTCAGCCGCCATGATGGCGCTATAAGGCTGCGAATAAGGCGCGGGTGTTGGTGTGGGCGCCGTAACGGGGGAAATCTGCGCCACCACGGGAGACGGCGGCGGCGCGGCGGCGGCCAGCGGGGTTGGCCGCGCCAGTGGCGCCGCGGGGGTGGTGGCCGATTGCGGCAAGGGCGTGGCTGTCACCGGGGCGGGCGCCGGCACCTGCTGAACGGTCGGCGGCGGCGGCGCCGGAGGTGGCACGGACTGCGACTGCGCGATCAGGGTGGAGAAACCATCGAGGGCGCTGTTCACCTGATCAGGGGGCAGATCAATCGCCAGCACCTGACGGGCTTCATCCTTGCGGCCGGAGGCGACCAGGGCGGCGGCGTAATCCTCGCGGATTTTGGGCGTGGCCTGCGGGCTGGTGGCGAGCGGGCCGAGATATTGCAGGGCAAGCGGGCCGTTGCCGGAAAGGGCCAGCGAGAGGCCGAGGTTCACCTCGACGGCGGTAAGGCTTGGGTCGGCCAGCAGCGCCTTCTGGTAGGGGTCGACCGCGCCGGCGAAATTACCCTGCAGGTCACGGGCGATGCCAAGGTCGTTCAGGGCGTTGGCGTTGCCCGGATCGTCCTGCACGGCCCGCATGAAAGCAAGTTCAGCCGCATGGGGATCGGTTTTGAGCAGGCAGCGCCCCTGCCCTGTTTCCGCCACGGCGGATTTGGGGTCATGCTGCAGCGCCAGCTGATAGGCGGCCACGGATGCGGGGCAGCGGTTCAGGGCGTAATAAGCATCGCCTTCATGCTCCAAGGCCTGAACATTGCCGGGATCAGTCGCGAGGATGGACTGGCTGACCGAGAGCGCCATATTCGGGTCGCCGCCGGCGATCGCGGCATCGGCGACATTCAGCGTGTTCGTGCCGATCTGCGCATTCGCCACCGCGTTGTTCGCAGCGCTTTGCTGTGCGCAGGAAGCCAGAAGCAAGACCGGCACCAGCCAGATGGCGCTTGGCCGCCTCAGTGACAATCTGTTGAATTGGGCCATCTCAAACAATCCGGCTCTGTGAAAAATTTTCATGGTTTACTCTACTTTTGCCCATGGAGGGTCGCCAAGACATTGATGATCGCAGGCCCTGCCACGACCAGAAAGACGCACGGCAAAATAAAAAGAATCATCGGGATGGTCATTAAGGTCGGCAAGCGGCCGGCGCGTTCCTCGAATTTGATGAGGGCCTCCTGGCGCAGCTCCCCCGAGAGCGAGCGCAACGCCTGGGTGAGCGGGGTGCCATAGTGCAGGGATTGTATCAGCGTCGTCGCCAGGCGCTTCAGCGGGTCCAGCCCGGTGCGCTGGCCGAGCGATTCCATCGCCTGGCGCATGTCCGAGCCGATCTGCAATTCGCGTGAAGTCTGGGTCAGCTCTTTCGCCAGGGCAGAATTGAGTCCTTCCAGCTCCTGCGCCACGCGCGCCAGCCCGGCTTCCAGAGCCAGGCCTGCATCCGCGCAGATCACCATCATGTCCAGCGCATCCGGCACGCCGGCTTCAACCTGCTTAAGATGGCGGGTACGGATATTGGTTGCGATTGTCTCCGGCAGGAGCAGGCCGGCCATCGCGGCGCCGCCGATTTTGACCACCATCCACAGCAAGCCGCTGCCGACATCGCGCAGGGCAAAAAAGACCAGCACCGGCAGCAGCAGCCCGAGCATGATTTTCGCGCCGATGAACAGGCCAAGCCCCCGCCCGCCGCGGAAGCCGGCACCTTCCAGCGTCGCGGTCATTTCCGCCAGCGTCTTGCCCGAAAGAAGGCCGCTGCGCGCGATGAACATACCAAAGGCGGAGAGTATCCGCAGCAGCAGGGCGCCCTCGGGCTTGTGTGCCACCGGTTGCTGCGCCTGGCCGCCTGATTTGACGAATTCGATACGGCTGGCAAGCCGCCCGGAGCGGGCAAGCTCGTTTGCCAGATAGAAGCCCGCCACCACGACGAGAAGGAACAGAAAAACGACGGCTAAAAAGATATATGTTTGGGGCATGATATCGCGCTACTTCAAAACATTGCTGATCATGTATTGGATCGTTCCCATGCCGATCCCCATCAGCAGGATGGCGACGCCAAGTACGGATTCACCGCTTTTCGTGGTGAACAGCATCATGATGTATTCGCGCTGCATCACAAAGATCGCGCCGGCAGCGATAAAGGGCAGAACCGAGAGGATCAGCGCGCTGGTGCGCGCCTCCGCGGTGAGCGCATAACCACGCGCCTTCAGGCCGACACGTTTGCGGATCACCTCGGCCAGGGTTTCCAGCGTCTGCGTGATGCCGCCGCCCGAACGAGCCTGCAATGTTAGCGCGGTTGCGAAAAACTGATATTCGGTGAGTTTGATCCGCTGCGAAAGCTCCCGCAGGGCGATGTCGAGCGGAATGCCGATCGAAACTTTGTCGGCCAGAACGTCGAACTCTGTCTTGGTCGGCTCCTGCGCATCGCGCGCGACCGTGCGCAGGGCTTCACCGATGGGAATGCCAACGCGCACGCAACGCACGATGGTGCTCAGCGCATCTGGAAATTGTTCCAACAGCTTGGCGTTCCGCCGGTTGGTGAACCAGTTGAAGACGAATTTGGTCAGCACCAGCCAGATAACGGGGGAGGCAAAATAAGTCAGCAGAAATACGAGAGCCTTGTAACCGCTCAGCGGATGCGAGGCCATCAAGACCACCACGGCGGTGAGCACCAGGGTCAGCGGCGGGACCAGCCACCATTTGATCGGGTAGGTCTCGGCCTGGCGCAGGTCGACGCCGATAAATCCCGCTGCCCTTTCCTTGAGCTCCTGGATTCTCGAGACTTTATGGGTCAACGAGATTTCCTCAACCGCGGTTTTTATCGATCGCTCCCCTGGAGCAACAACATCCTGCATACGGAGCTGAAGCTTCTGTTGCCGGTCATAGCTTTGCAGAATCGAAACGAGAACAATCCCCGCCAGAACCAGCAGGACGACGATGATGGCAAACAGAAAAACAAGTTCGTGGAAAATCATCCGATGTCATCCAGAGCGGCCATCCAGGAACGGTCAAGGCCGAAATATTGCAGCCGTTCATGGAAGGCGGAGCGGATGCGGCTGACCTCGTAACGGCCGGTCAGCTTGCCGGTGGCGGTCTCGCCCGTGACCTCGAATTTGAAGATGTCGTTGAGCAGCTGGGTCTCACCCTCAATGCCCGCGATTTCAGTGACCTGGGTGACGCGCCGGCCACCGTCGCGCTGGCGTTCCACCTGCACGATGATGTTAACTGCCGCCACCACCTGCGTGCGGATGGCCTTTGGCGAGAGGCCCATGCTCGACATCTGCACCATGTTCTCGATACGCGCCAGCGCGTCGCGCGTGTTGTTGGCGTGAATGGTGGACATCGAGCCATCGTGGCCGGTGTTCATGGCCTGCAACATATCGAATGCCTCGGCGCCGCGGACCTCACCGATGATGATCCGGTCAGGGCGCATACGCAGCGCGTTACGCACGAGATCGCGGGCGTTGACCTCGCCCTTGCCCTCCAGGCTGGCCGGGCGGGTTTCCAGGCGCACCACATGCGGCTGCTGCAATTGCAGTTCGGCGGCGTCTTCCACCGTGACGACACGCTCGGCGGGATCGATGAAGCGGCTCATTGCGTTCATCATCGTGGTCTTGCCCGAGCCGGTGCCGCCGGAGACGATGATGTTCAGACGGGTGCGGGCCGCAATTTCGAGAATACGGGCGATCGGCGGCGTGAGCGAGCCGTATTGGATCAGCTTCTCGAAGTCGATCGGCTTTTTGGAGAATTTACGAATGGAGAGCGAGGGGCCATCAATCGCCAGCGGGGGGAGGATGATGTTGACGCGCGAGCCGTCCTTCAAGCGCGCATCGCACATCGGGCTTGCTTCATCGACACGGCGGCCAACGGAGGCGGCGATGCGCTGGCAGACGTTGGTCAGATGCGTCCAGTCGCGGAAGCGCACCGGCACCTGCACCAGCTTGCCGCCACGCTCCACGAAGGTATGGTCGGGGCCGTTGACCATGATGTCGTTGATCGAATCGTCAAGCAGCAAAGGCTCCAGCGGGCCGAGGCCCAGCATGTCGTCAACCAGCTCTGTTGCCAGGCTGCGCTGCTCGCGGCCATTCAACTGAACGCGCTTCTCGGTTGCCAGATCGGAGATCAGACGTTCCACCTCGATGAGCAGGCGATCAGGATGCAGGCTGGCGACAGCCGTGGCATCCATGCGCGCGAGGCAAAGCGCGCGCAATTCAGCGATATCGGAACGGGTGGTGATGGCGGCCGCGTGCGCGGCTGCCGCCGCGATTGTGGCGCTGGCCGCCGCGTCGGAGGTAGTGCGCGCGGAAACCGGCGTTGAAGCGGCCGTAGGCGCCACAGTGCCCCCCCCCTGCGCCGCCAGTATGTTGCTGGCCTGCTCGTTACGGCGCCGGCCGAAAATGGGGATGTTGGCGTCAGTCATCGCCTTAACCTTTTTGTAGGCCGAACATCTTGAACAGCCCCGACACGGCGCCCGTTGAGGAGGAGCCGGCAACGCCGCCATCCTCACGGCCGCCGACGAAGCCGATTTCACGCGACAGATCGATGATCGCCTGCCGGAACGGACCGGAGCTCGTTACCGCCGGGTCGCCAAAGCTGGCGCTCTCATTCAGTTGTTTGGGGATATCGGGGATCACCACATCGATCTTCACCTTCAGCGCCTCCTCAATCTGCTTGCGGGTGAGACCGCCGGGGCGGCCCTGGCGGTTGAGCACGATGGTCGGGCTTTGCGGCTGCCACGGCCCGTTGGGCAGGCCGAGCAGGCGCAATGTGTCGCGCACACTGGCCAATGAGGGGTCCATGACGATTACGCGGTGATGCGCGTATTCGATCAGTTCCCGGTTGCATTGCATGGGCAGGAACGGCACGTCCATGATGATGAAATTATAGCGCACGCGCAGGGTCTCGATCAGGCGGCGGGCCGCGCCTGGCGCATAGTTCAGAGGATCGTTCAGTTTTTCCTCCGAGGCGAGAACCTGCAGCCGCTCGGCCACCGGCTGCGCCGCGCGCTCGACGAACAGCGGGTCGATACGGTCCGGCGTTTCCAGCGCCATGCGCAGGCCGGGGCCGGTTTTGGCGCCGAGCAGCAGGGCGCCGGAGCCCATGTGCAGGTCAGACTCGAGGAACACCGTATGGCGCTTGGCGATGACCCCCAGCAGCCACGCAAGATTGCCGGCGATGGTGGTGCTGCCCACCCCGCCGCGCGCACCCATGACCGCGATGACGCGGCCGCCGCGCGTGGCATCCTGGCCGACGGTTTTGCGGGTAACCAGCGGCGCGAAATAGCGGGCGACCGCCTCGCGGGTGATTGGCTTGAAGATATATTCCATCACCCCCATGCCGCGGGTGATATGGCGGTAAAAATCCACATCGTCGGTATCGCCGATAACCAGCACCCGCACGCCGGGCTCCACGACATCAGACAGTTCGCCAAGCGCGTGCAGCGGCTGTTCCTCGCCCGCGATGTCGACAATCAACACTTCCGGCGTTTGCAGCTTGGCCATGGCGGCAATGGCGGTGCGGACCGTGCCGCGCCTTATATCCATGCCATTTGCGACCTGATCGCCGAGACCGTCCCGCAACACCTGTTCGGTCGCGGGGTCTCCCAGAAATGCGAGCACGGTCAGACGATCGGGGCGATTGGTCAGCCCGCCGTCAGTAGAGGTTACGCGTGGACCCTGTTGGCTCATGCCGCAGTCCTTGTGTTAAAATGTCTTGCCGTGAAATCAAACATTTTTAGTTACCCACCGTCGTGCTGATGAAAACGGAGGTCGGGTTGACCTGGGTCTGCAGACCAGCCGCGGTGCCGGCGCCGTTGGCGCCAAGCGCCTTGTCAACGCCCGCCGCAGCGGCCACTCCGTTGGCATAAGGTTCAGACTTGCCGCTTATCAGATCGGACGGATCGGCCACCTGCTGGGCAATATCCTCCCTGCTGGCGCCTGTCGCCGACCAGGTTCCTGGCCGCTGATACGGGTCCAGCACACAGCCGCTCAGGCTGAGCAGCATCACACAAAATGAGAAAAAAGCCAGCGAGCGCAAGGGGAATGATCCTTTCACTGTACGATGAACCCGGCATCGCCTGGAATGGTGGTGCTGGCTGTGTTGGTGCCGTTGTCGCGCAGCATGAAGATCCGCTGCAGATCGTTGGGCGGGGTCCAGCCATCATCGGGTGATGCCAGGGCGCCGGGGTTGCTGACCGGGTTGACCAGATAGGGTGTGACCGTGATCACGACTTCCTGCTGCTGACGCTGAAAGGCATCGCCCCGGAAGAGAGCGCCGATGATCGGCGTCTCGCTCAGGCCCGGCACGCCGTTATCAACCTGATTGGACTGATCCTCCAGCAAGCCCGCAATGGCCATGCCCTGGCCGCTACCCAGGATGACGGTGCTGGATGCCGCGGTGACATTGAGCGAGGGGACGCTAAACACCTGGCCACCCGTGGCGCCCGAGGAAATATTCGCGGAGTTGGCTGAGTTCAGTTCGCTGAGCTGCGGCGCCACCTGCAGGGAGATCCGGCCATCGGAAAACACCGTCGGAATGAAGGTGAGCAATACGCCGTAGTTTTTAAACGTGACCGTCACCACGCCGTTCGCCGAGCTGACCGGGATGGGAAACTGCCCACCGACCTGGAAGCTGGCCTGCGTGCCGCTTAATGTCGTTAAAGTTGGCTCGGCCAGAATATGCGCCAGATTGTCGGTGGCCAGGGCGTCGATGACGCCTTCGAAATTGCCGCCGGGGAAGATGACGCCAAGCCCGCCCTGCGTGGTGGGAGAGAGTGAAGCGGCTGCGGAGCCTGTTGATCCGGTTAGCACGAACTTGCCGATATTGAAGCCAGCACTCGTGACCGCACCCCAGTTGATGCCGAGTTCACGCGTCGTGTTGCGCGACATGGAGGCGATGCGGACCTTCAGTTCAACCTGGATCGGCTCCTGCACCTGCAGATTATTAACCACGGTGCCGCTGGGAGAGATCAGCTTGGCCTGCTCAACGACATTGGCCGCCTGCTCTGGCGTGCGCACCGTGCCGCGCACAACCACACCGCCAGGCTCGGTCTCGGAGGTGACGCTGTTGCCAGGGGCGGCTTTATCGACCTGGGACTGGAGCCGGTCGTTAACGAAGGAGGAGGGATGAACCGAGACCGAATACTGGGCAATGGTGTTGCCCGCCGTGTCGGTGGTGACGATGGTGGTCTCGCCCGTGTTAGTGCCGAACACAAACATGGTGTTCGGGCTGGCCGGGCGCACCTCGACGATGCTGGGGTCGGCGGCAAAGATATTCGCCACCGGGTGCGGCAATTTGACCAGCTGGCCACTGCCCTTGGCGAGCGATATGCCGCCGAAGAACGCCGGCCCGGTGGCAACGACCGGTGGCGAAACACCAGCAGCCGCTGAGCCGTCAAGCGGTTGGGGCTGGTCCTGCGCCAAGGCGAGAACAGGAACCAGACCAATTGCGGCCGATAGAACAAGCGGGACGTATCCGCGTTTTGATGGGGCGGTCATCAGAAGCTATAATCCTGTTCGTTGGGGGTGCCCTGGAATACCTTGACAGTTGAAACTTGCGGCACTGATGGATGCTGGTTGGCCAGGGCCGGCGAGACATCCCCCGCCCAGACAGGTTGGGCGGGCTGCGCGTTCAACTGTACCGCTCCTGCGCGGGCCTGCGAGGAGTGGACGATGAGCGAAAGTTTTCCAAGATTGGTCGCCACCAGAATGCGGGCGGCCTGATCCTGGGTTACCTCCAGCGTGACGGTCTGCGCGGGAGGCCCGCCGTTAGGGGCGTTTTCCGCGGTTTTCACCAATTCGGCGCCGGTCGCGATGACGCGGACATCGCTGAGCACCACTTCGGCGGCAATGCTTTTATCGCTCGGCGCGCCGCTGATCGACTGCGTGAGAAGCACGTCGACATTATCGCCCGGCCAGATCAGGCCGTTGGCGCCGGAGATATTATCAACGCCAACGGTGACAGCCCGCATGCCGGGCATCAGCACCGCCGCGAGAAAGCCATGGTCGCCGGGGCGAATGACTTCTGAGTCCAGAATGGGCGAGCCGGGAGCCAGCGAAGTGCGGATCATGGCGCCGGTAAGGGCCGCGCGGTTCTGCGGCGTGTCCTGCTCGGCGCCCAGCGGCGAGGTACCGGCCGCGACAGCCCCTGCCGAAATATCCGCCGGTTGCAAAAGGCTGCCGCCCTGCAGCTGCACGGCCGCGACCAGAATTTGTTCAGTCGCCGGCGGCGCCACCACTTGCTGCTGCTTCGACTGCTTCAGGATGGAGAAGCCGAACAGCGCGACCGCGATCAGCGCCACGACCAGAACCCCGAATACTCCAAGACGAAAAATCATGTTCTACCTAACGCTGAAAAGAAAGAGGTAAAAGAGTTACGATGGCACTGCCCGCGATTGCGCAAGCATAAGGCAAAGACGCGCGCCGGCTGATCCGCCAGGCTTCCGCCCGCAGCAGGCGCCGCAGCAGCCCGCCGGTTTTCAGCCCCTGCGGCTTGTGGACGACAAAGCCCAGAGACAGATAAAACAGCGCAAGAATACCGCCGAAAACCACGACACGGAGAAAAAAAGCCAGTTCGGGTTGCAGCAGCGGCGGGATCAACAATGCCGTCGCGGCCCACAGCTTTACATCGCCCCCACCCATGGCGCCGAGCAGCCAGACGATGAACAGGACAAAGAATGCCCCGCCGGCCACGGCCAGCCCGGTGAACAGGGTGTGGTCAGCCAAGCGCGCGCAAAAACCTAAAGCCAGCAAGGTGAGAGGCAGCCAATTGGGAACCGTCCGCGCCGCAAGGTCATGCAGCGCCGCATAAACAAGCAAACCCGCCGCCCCGATGGACAGAACCGCCGTTAACATGCTGTTGCCCCTACAAAACGCCGCATCACCAAGATATTCCTTATTTGCCGGTCTTCATCTCACTGCCACATGTTCGCAAACTAACCCAGGCATTCAAAAGTATCTTTGCAGGATCAAACGGAAAAATCGTAACAACAGGTAAAGTTTTCATGCCGCCTTGCATCCCCCGGAAAAAATTCCCCCCAGCAAGAACTCACGGGCCAGAAACCGGCCTGATTGTACAACTTTCAAACAAATGAGCGATCAGCTTTTAAATCCTTGTTCCCAGCCTCAGTTCCAAAAAAACGACCCCGCCAACCCGCCATCTCATTACGAACGAGGTGAACCGGACCAATCTTCACTGGGCCGCGCCGTTCAATTATAGTTGTTCTGTAATACACGGAATTTAGGGCATTTTGTCAAACAATCTTTCGCCGCACGTAATTTTATCTCAATGTTCATGTAATTTTATTTCAATGCAGCAAAACGCGTTGTGCGGATACCAGGCCCCGGGGCTGACCACCAGCATATGATTCCGCCAAAATCCACGCGGGAAGGACGGCGCGGCGGGCCTGACAGCCCCTGCACGGCAATTAAATGAGGTTAAACGCACGAACGCTTCAGGCACGATTCACGTTTGCGGCCCGCTCAGGTTAAGCGAACTTCAAGCGGCCAGGCTCTGGCAGCCAAGGCAGACGAGACTGCCGCGCGCCGGGCAGCAAAACGGCCGGTGAACATCACCGGCCGTTACACTATCAAGAGATAATCGACTCTTGGATATTAGAGCTCGGAGGCAACCGAGTTGAAGGTTTTGGATACGTTAGACCCGAGGGTGGTGACGGCGCCAATGATGACGACGGCGATGAGAGCCGCGATCAGCGCATATTCAATCGCGGTCACGGCGCGCTTGTCGAACTTCAGTTCGTTGAGCTTCAGGGCGACGGCGGTGCGGACATAATTAACGAGCATGATATAGATCCTTTTCAACGTTGAGACAAAACCGCGGCAAGACGGCTAGGGTCAAATGATAAACACAAAAAACAGTTTCACGTTTGCTTTTCACGTTAACCCTATCAGGGTCGGCTTCCACTACACGGAATCTAGGGGATTTTGTCAAACAAATGTTTCCATAGCATTTACGCCTTTTCATGTCGGCCGCGGCAAATTTTATGGGACATTTTAGCGTGTGAACAATAAAAAATTTAATTAACTTTTTTTGATTTTATTTCTAATAATTAAGATGATTTAGTGCTAACTAAACGAGTCGACTGAGTGATAAATATGTTTTTTGTACTAAAAAATTTTTTTTAGCATTTTTCGGTTTTTGACATTGTCATCAAAATTTCGTGATCCCCGGAATATGTCGTGAAAAATCCACGCAAGCCAAGCGAATCCTGACCGCACATATCCCGGACTGTCAAAAATTGACAACCAGCAGCCCATGTTGCCCAGGCAGCGCAGTTTTTGCCGCAAACGCCACACCGGGGGCGTCCGCCCGTGGGAAGCCCCCATTTATCCAGCCTGCCTACAACTCCGACGATACTGAATTGAAGGTGACGGTCAGAGAATGACCGATGCTGCTGGCGCCCCAGATTATTCCGATAACGATGATTAACGCGATCAGCGCATACTCGATGGCGGTAACCGCCCGGCGCTCGCGCCACAAGGCCAAACTCCTGCCCCAGAGGTATCTACCCCGCACAAACTGCCAGCAACTGCTTAGGACCATTTCAATCCCCCGCATAAAGGGCACTCACAAAAAGCGTCATGTATGATTACACATTTAAATTAAATAGACACCCTCTCACGACACAAGCTCACGAGATTGTGTCAGCGGAATGACCGTTTCTGCAAGAAAAATCGCCCCCTTCCCCTGAAACGACGACAAAATGCCGAACATGCGGGTCCATATATTATGATTTATTCCATTTATTGGGCAAACTGTACTTTTTCAACGCAAGCACAAAAAAGCTCCACTCAAGGTGGAGCGCTCCGGTTATTCTCCCCCAGGCATCCAGCGCCATACCCACATCCCGGCCCGCGATTCAGGGGGGCCAGGCATGGCATGTTAGCGTATGATGACATCAAATTCATCCGCGCCGCTGGTGAACCTGAAATCATCGTGCGCTCTCATGCCATGCGCTGCCCGGGCTTCTTACTGGTTTGTCGAGAGTTTTACCGTCAGGTCGAACGTGATCGGGTGCTGAGCCATTCCAGCGGAAAATGCGGGGAGTGAAACAGAGCGCACGGCCGACTCGGCGGCCGCGTCGATCGGGGGGGCACCGGAGCTTTGGATGATGGCAACTGAAAGCACAGCGCCGCTCGGTGCGACGGTGACGGCAAGAACGGTTGTGCCTGACAGCGCCATAAGCTGCACGGCGGAGGGAACCACCAGCCCAGCCTGAACACGCGCGTTCAATGCCTCGCCGTAGAGCTGTTCGGCGGTGGCCTGCATTTGGGCATTTGGCGGCACGGGAGCGGGCTCAGGCGGCGGTGGCGGTGTTTGAAACACCGGTTTGGCCGGCACCACTGGTTTGATGACGGGCATTTTCCGCATGATCGGCCTTGGCGCCGGCCTTGCCACGGGCTTTGGCGGCGGCGGCGGCGGCGGCGGCGCGGGCTGAGGCAATGCCTGGGGTGGGGGCGGCGCCGGCGGGGGCGGCTTGGCCACGGGAGGCGGGGGAACTTGCTGGATGGAAATATTCATCACGCTAGGCTGAACAGCGGCCGCTTTGTGACCGATCGTTGCCGAGACATAGGCAAAGCCGAGGACCAGAAGGCCCTCGACAATAACCGCCGCGATCAACGCCTGCCAGAAATGCCCGCCGCCGTGATAATCGGCCATGACGGCCGGGCCGGGGTTCGCGTTTTGTACGTTCATCCCTAGGAACCTGGAGAAATCGATTTGAGATAGGCTATCACATTTGCCCTGGCGGTGGCGCTGGCCAGGCCGCTGTAGGGCATGATGGTGCCGTGCATATCGGCGCGCGGGTTTTTAAGAAACGCATCGAGCGTGGCGGCGTTCCACACGAGATGCGAATCGGCCATCGCCTTGGAGTAGCGATGCCGCGGCGCCGTGCCTGACATGCGGCCATAAACCCCGGCGAGGGTGGGACCGAAACGGTCCACACCTGCGCGGTTACTGTGACAATCCGAGCATTGGCCGCGATAGACGGCGTAGCCGGCCTTGGCGTCCGGGGCCGCAGCATGCGCTGCGAACAGCGGCATGCCAACGGTTGCGAGGACGGCAAGAAGGAGGTGTTTTTTAATCATGACCCTACTCTCAGAACTTCATGCTGACCGTGCCGAAGATGGCGCGGCCCTGGCCGGGGTTGGCGATGACCGAACCGGCACCGGCGCCGCCGAAATAGCCGCCGGAGGAGACGTATTCGGTGGAGTTGTAATGACGGTCGAGAATGTTGGAACCGCTGACGCCAAAGGTCAGGTCACCCAGCCCCGGGACGAGGTGGTTGAAATAAGGCGTGCTCATGGTGACGTTGAAGTTGACCAGGTTATAGGCCTGGATCTTCTGCGTCGTGGGCGCCTGGATGAGGTTGTTGAACATGTAGCTATGACCGAAATACTGGTCGAAGACGCTGGCCTTGACGAGGTTTTCACCGACGAAGCGCTGATAGGTGAAGCCGATGTTGCTGGTCAGGGTTGGCGTGTTAGAGACCGGAACGCCGTTGTAATAAGTTCCCGAGCCGGGCGAGAAATAAGAGGTATAATGGCCGTCGAAATAGCCGGCGTTGGCGAAGAATTCCCAATTGAAGTTCACCTTGCCGTCAAATTCGGCGTTGACACCCTGCAAAATGGCCGAGCCGTAGCCGAAGGTTGTCACATTCGGCTGGTTGGCGAGGCTGATGGGGATGGTCTGGTCGCTCAGAACATCGTGGTAATAGCCCAGGGCTCCTGAGACTTCCTCAAAGCCCATGAAATTATCCTGCAGCATGCGCACGCCGATTTCGTAATCGGTGCTCTTTACCGGCTTCAGGGAGGGCAGATCAGTCTGCGCGTTGTTGAAGACGCCGCCGGTGGGGTTTTGATAGGTGACAGCAAAGTTGGCATAGGGGGTGAGCCAGGGGAAAATGTCATAGGTCGCGCCAATCGAGAATTCAGGACGCTGGAAATCCTTGTTCACGCTGGGGTTGGTGTTGCCAGGCTGCACCGGCGGATATTGCAGCGCGTAGCTGGCATTGTTGTTGTAGAAGCTGGTGCCGTAGTTAACGAGCTGGATGCCGGGCACGATATGCAGCGCCGGGATGGGTGAAATATCATCCTGCAGGAAAACAGCGGCGAAGAGATTGTCGTAAATGCTTTGCGTGGCCTGATAGGGCAGCAACTGGCTGGTTGGGGTGGAGCCTTGATAGCTGAGCTCCTGGTAGCCACGATAGGAATCCACCGTGTGCGAGGCGATCACATAACCGCCGTAGCTGACCGTGTTGTAGGGCAGGCTGGTGTCGAAGCTGAGCTTGTCGCCGATGGTGTCGGAATGCGGGTTGTAGAATTCGCTGTCATTCAGGCTGGCAGCCTGAAAACCAGGATTCACGCGATAGTGGATCACCTCGCCGTGGCGATACCAGAGAAGATTGGTGAGGCTGGTGTTGGTATCCAGCTGATCAAAGAACTTGGCGTAACCGATATAATTCTGAATCTGGTTCTTCTTGAACCAGACCGATTGCGGCAGATCGGAATAGAAGCCCGAGGTCTGCTGGCTGTAGAGCTGCGCGCCAGGAACATTGAGCCCGGCGACAGTAACGCCCGCGATCGGGTTGACGGGGATGTCATTGGGGCGCTGCTCGGTGCTGTGCTGCCAATAGGCGCCGATGCTGATATGGCCGCCGGTGAAATCCTTACGCACCTTGGCGTAGAGCTGGGTGGCGTGAGCGGGGTCGTTATATCCGCCCGTGCGGAAAGTGTTGCCTTCTCCGTAGGCGTAGCCAAGAACGGATGACCAGCCATCATGCACGCCGCTGGAGGCATAAAGCGAAACGTTTTTCTGCTCGTTGCTGCCGTAGGAAGCGCTGATGCCGGCCTCGGGCTTCTCGGTGGGCTGCACCGGAATAAAATTAACAGTGCCGCCGAGGCTGTCATACCAGCGGTCACGCGGGTTGCCGGGGCCAAAGATGATGTTGGTGCCGCTTAGCAGCGTGCCCATCGGGATTTCGGTGGAGTGCCAGCCGGTGCCCTGGATCAGGCTGTTGAGAGGAATGCCGTCAAGCAGCATGGTGACGCCGTTGGTCTCCAGATCGCCTGGCACGGAGTTCCAGCCGACCTTCACGCCGCGCATCGAGACGGTTGAGCGCGCGGAGCCGCTGGTGGCGTTATAGCCGTTGATGCTGATGCCGGGCTTGACCGTGAGAGTCTGCAAACCTGAAGTCTGCGGCGTGAACAAATTTGTTTCAGCCTTGGTGATCGTGGACACCGACTGACTTTGGTGCTGCACTGCCTTCTTGCTCAAAACCGCATCGGCGAATCCTGTATTCGCCCCGATGGTTGTGGCGGAAGCGCTCACTGTGCCAGCGTTCACCGATTGCGCCATCGCGGACGCAACGCCGGTGCCGGCAAGGCCAAAAGCCGCCAGCGCCGCGCGCATAGCGAAGCACGAGCAAGCAGCGCGAAGCGCGTTTTGTAACGATTGATTGGTATCCATGTTATGAAGTCCCCAGTTGCCATGCGTATCGGGTCATGCGTTTGCTCGCCGCCCTTTAGCGTGGGACTTAGTACCGCAACACATGTTGGGTTGCTATTTCTGTTTAGTGATAATTCCGTGGCAAATATAAGACAAAGATGGAGCGGCTGACGCAGGGGGGGGCGGGTCGTTTATAACGATACCAGCGCACATTGGCACCGGTAGCCGAAGCACCGTAATGCAACGGCCGCGCCAATTCCAGCCCTATTTAATCCACAGGCTTCGGTAAGGCCGCCGTTTCGCGACCAAAAAAACCACGATGATAATGACAAAGCAACGTCATATCCGATGAAATCATTTGATCGGATAAAGTTGCCCGCCAAAACAAACCGCTAGAATATTTTAGCCAGCATTTCCGCGGCCGGAACATCTTCCATCACATCCCAGTGTTCAACCGCCTTGCCGTCCTTGTTGAATCTGAACAGGTCGAACGTGTTGATTCTGTTGACCAGCGGATGCGGCGGATTTGAATCGTAGAGCCGGTGGCACATGATGAAGTCGCCGTCGACAAGTACCCGCTTGGGCTTCATGACCATCTTGATGCCGGCCGCCTGCATTTTTTTAAGAATATCCACCAGCCCTTCCAGACCATCGGCGCCCTTCGGGCTGTGCTGCTTATAGCCGGGCGTTCGGCTCTCGTAGAAGGCTTCTATCTCCTGGCCATCGAAACCCTTGAGATCAAGCGCCTCAAATCTGGCGACGCTTTTGCGCGCATAATCCACGCTGCGGTCGGGTTGCGGGCCATCGAATGTGCCGTTTGAGTTCTTGCGGTTTTTTTCGTCGAGAACATGCGAGCCCCAGTGTTCCGCAATCTTCTTCCCCTCGATCCGAAATAACTCGGCGCGCGCGATGTCGATATTATGCTCGAGTTTTTCTTGAACGAGAAGAAAGACGCAATCGGCATCACGGATGATTTTGTGAATCACAATCCGGTGTTGCGGATATTGCTGAAGCCGGTTGCGAACATATTCGGCCAGGCCAGCCTTGCTAAAATTCGCCGTATATTGATGCTCGATGTAATCATCGGCAAGATAGGTTGAGATCGCCGCCTGGTAATTTTCTGAATAGAGCTTCTGGTAATAGCTCGATATCAGTTCTTCATTTTCGCTGCTCATAATCAAATGTTCCTGATACAAATATTTTTCTCGCAAGCTCTCAATCATCAATCCAGTCGAAGGAACGCTGCACTGCTTTCTTCCATGATTTTAAATGTTTGGCACGCTGGGCTTCATCCATTTTGGGCATCCAGATTTTGTCCACGGCCCAGTTGGCGCGAAGTTCATTGATATCGCGCCAATATCCCACGGCGAGTCCCGCGGCGTAGGCGGCCCCTAACGCTGTGGTTTCGGATATTGCCGGCCGCACCACCGGAACGCCCAGCATATCGGCCTGAAATTGCATCAGCAATTCATTCGTGACCATGCCGCCATCGGTTTTTAAAACAGCAAGCCTGATGCCGCTGTCTTCCTCCATGGCCTCAACCACATCACGCACCTGGTAGGCCGTGGCTTCCAGAGCCGCGCGGGCGAAATGCGCGCGCGTGGCGTAGCGCGTCAATCCGGCGATCACCCCGCGCGCGCCATCCTTCCAATACGGCGCATAAAGGCCGGAGAAAGCCGGCACGATATAAACATCGCCATTATCCGCGACACTAGCCGCCAGTTCCTCGATTTCCCCCGCCGTGGCAATGAGTTTCAAATTGTCGCGCAGCCATTGCACCAGCGCCCCGGTGATCGCGATTGCCCCTTCAAGCGCGTAATGCGGCTTGCCGCCGCCAAATTGATAGGCGATCGTCGTCAGCAACCCGGCCTTTGATTGAACAGGCTCAGTGCCGGTGTTCATCAGCAGAAAGGAGCCGGTGCCATAAGTGTTTTTGGCCTCGCCCGGGGCAAAACAGGCCTGCCCCACCAGCGCCGCCTGCTGGTCGCCCAATATGCCCGAAAGACATACCCCTGATAGAGGCCCGCCCGTGATCGTCGCGTGCATGGCGGAGGAGGGAACGATTTCCGGCAGGCAGTTGCGGGGAATGTTGAAATGCGCCAGCATCTCGTCATCCCAATCGCAAGTGGCGAGGTTGACCAGCATCGTGCGGCTGGCGTTGGTCACATCGCTCATATGCCGGCCGCCCTGCGTGCCGCCTGTCAAATTCCAGGCGAGCCAGGAATCCATCGTGCCGAACAGCGCATCGCCGGAGGTGGCCTTCTCGCGCGCGCCAGGAACATTCTCAAAAATCCAGAGCAATTTCAGCCCGGAGAAATAGGTTGCCAGCGGCAACCCTGTTTTGGCACGAAAACGGTCCTGTCCGCCATCTGCCGCAAAGCGATGCACCAGCCGCTCGGTCCTGGTATCCATCCAGACCAGGGCATTGCAGAGCGGCAGGCCTGTATGGCGGTCCCACAACAGAGTGGTTTCGCGCTGGTTGGTGATGCCGGCGGCGGCGAGGCTGCCCGCATGAAGATTGGCTTTCGCGAGCGCGGCGCCCACAACCTCGCTGGTGTTCGCCAATATCTCCATCGGGTCATGTTCCACCCAGCCCGGCTTTGGGGTGATCTGGCGGTGTTCCTTCTGCGCCATGGAGATGACCGTGCCCCGCTCATCGAAAACGATGAAGCGGGTGCTCGTCGTGCCCTGGTCGATGGCGCCGATGTATTTTGGCATGGCCCTCTCCTGCGCTGGCGCGGCGCGTGTTACCCCTGCAGGGCCGCGCTCTGCGCCGCGAAGAGCTGTGCCGTGCCCGAGCGCGCCAAGGCGAGCAGGGCCGCGAAGGCCGCATCATCAAACGTGGCCTTTTCGGCGGTGGCCTGAATCTCGATGATGCCGCCAGCCCCGGTGAGGATGAAATTGGCGTCGGCGTCGGCGGCGGAATCCTCCACATAATCAAGGTCGAGCACCGGCACGCCCTGGTAGATGCCACAGGAGACCGCCGCGACCTGGCCGATGACCGGGTTGACCTTCAGCACGTTCTTCTCCCGCAGTTTTTTCACCGCCAGGCAGAGGGCGACATAGGCGCCGGTGATGGAGGCGCAGCGTGTGCCGCCATCGGCGTTGAGCACATCGCAGTCCAGCGTGATGGTGATCTCGCCCATCAGCTTGCGGTCCACCACGGCGCGCAGCGAGCGCCCGATGAGGCGCTGAATTTCCTGTGTGCGGCCCGATTGTTTGCCGCGCGCGGCTTCGCGGTCTCCCCTGGTGTGGGTGGCGCGCGGCAGCATGCCGTATTCGGCGGTGACCCAGCCCTCCCCCTGGCCGCGCATGAAGCCGGGGACCTTGCCCTCGACGCTGGCGGTGCAGAGCACCTCGGTGCGGCCCATGCGGATCAGCGCGGAGCCTTCGGCGTGGTGGGAAAAGCCGGTCTCGATGCTGACTTCCCGCAACTGGTCAAATTTTCTACCCGATGGGCGCATGGTTAAACTCCTGTGTACTTTGGCTGTGGCGTGCTATTAGCCGAGGCTGTGCAGATGGACCATAGAAGCAAATTGAACCCGAAACAGCCGCCACGCCTCCCCCCGGGGCTGGATGTGCGCTCGGCCGCGGTGTTGCGCGAGATTGTGGAGCAATATGTGGAGACCGGGGAGCCGGTGGGCTCGCGCACGCTCTCGCGCCTGCTGCCGCTCAACCTCTCTCCCGCGACCATCCGCAATGTGATGGCGGATCTGACCGACGCGGGGCTTTTGTTCGCGCCGCATACCTCGGCGGGGCGGCTGCCGACCGACCGGGGGTTGCGGCTGTTCGTGGACGGGCTGTTGCAGTTTGGCGAGCTGAGCGAGGATGAGCGCAGCACGATCAATGTCGCGCTGGCGCAGTCTGGCCGGAGTTTGCAGGAGACGCTGGCACAGGCATCCTCGATGCTCTCGGGGCTTTCGGCCGCCGCGGGGCTGGTGCTGGCGCCCAAGGGCGAGGGGCCGGTGAAGCATATTGAGTTTGTGCCGCTCTCGCCGGGGCGCGCGCTGGTGGTGCTGGTCTCGGCCGACGGGCAGGTGGAGAACCGGATTATCGAGACCCCGCCAGGGCTGCCGCCTTCAGCCTTGCAGCAGGCGAGCAATTATCTGAACGCGCAGCTCTCGGGGTTGTCGCTGGCCGAATTGCGGCAGCGCGTGGCGCTGGATTTGTCAGCTGACCGGACGGCGCTGGATGCGTTGACGAATTCGGTGATCGAGGCCGGGCTGGCGACCTGGGGGAGCGAGGGGCGCGCCGGCTCGCTGATTTTGCGCGGCCAGGGGCGGCTGCTGGCGGATGTGGACCAGTTGGAGAAGCTGGGCGCGATCCAGGCGCTGTTCGAGCGGCTGGAGACCGAGGAGACGATGCTGCGGCTGCTGGACCTGGCGGAGACGTCTGACGGGGTGCGGATTTTTATCGGGGCGGAGTCCGGGTTGTTTGGCTCGGCGGGGGTCTCGATGATCGTAGCGCCAGCGAGGAATACGCAGGACAGGATTGTGGGGGCGATTGGGGTGATTGGGCCGACGCGGATTAACTACGGGAAGATTATTCCGGTGGTGGATTATACGGCGCGGGTGATTGGGCGGTTGTTGGGGTAGGTGGGAGAATAAAAGCCGGAAGAAGAAATCAAAACAACCGCGGAAGCATTTCTCCGATTATAGAGTGTTGCTCACAAGAACGTATCCCTACGAAGTTTGGGGAAGGAAGCAACCGCCTCAATTATTTTCTTAATCTGTATAGAGTGGATTTCGGAAAGTATATTTTTCACTCAAAGGAATAGCATGAATTTCTACCAAGGAGTTGTTTTCGAATATCTTCGATCAGACCGGTCACTTTTTATAAATACTGAGTGTTGCATTCAACTCAATGAAGGCAAAAACCCCGACACAAGTGGCCCACACTGGTATTGTGACGCACTGGCGTGCGATTTTCGTCATGAATCCGCGTTCCTATGTGAGATCACATATAGTGCGTCGTTAAGCGCTTTAATAAGCCGCCTAACTGATTGGCATGAGAGTTGGCCTTTATTGAAAGAAGCACTCCGTAGAGATAGCCATGTGCCTATGGGTTGGCCGATTAGGCCGTGGCTATTCGTTCCCGAGCAATCCATCCCGCGACTGTTAAATCGGCTGGCAGACATCCGCCCCTCAGACGACGCTCTTTTTACCCCAAGAATCACTCCATTAGAAATGGTACAACCCTGGCGCTACAGGTCATGGAACCGTGATGGCGAGGCAGAAAAGCCAGCGTCGATACCAGAAATGATGCAGCGTTGAACTCCAACTGATCCTATCCAATCGTCACGGCCAAGCGCTGTCACGCCTCACTACTGGCCCGGCAATGGCGGAATGCGCTGCGCTTTTCCACCCTACGGGTGTTGTGGTGGCCTCGCCAAAGGCAGCGGCTTTAGAATTCGTTGCAAGAAATCTTATTAATGCGTTCGAAGGGCGCGGCCCTTCGCGGGGGTCCAGGGGGCGGAGCCCCCTGGCCTTGCCTACCTCAAGCCGACAGCGCCGCTGGCTCCGAGCGGGTGCGTTTGGTGATTAGTTTGTTCAGGGCGTGGACGTAGGCGCGGGCGGCGGCGACGATGGTGTCGGTGTCGGCACCTTGGCCGTCGACCATTTTGCCGTCTTCCTCCAGGCGCACGGTGCAGCGGGCCTGGGCGTCGGTGCCCTCGGTGACCGCACCTACGGAGAAGAGCAACAAATTGGCGGTGTGGGGGAAGAGCGCGTGGATGGCGTTGAAGGTGGCGTCCACCGGGCCGTCGCCCAGGCAGTCGGCGGATTGGATAACGCCGTCAATTTCCAACTCCAGCAGGGCGCGGGGTTTGGCTTTGGAGCCGCCCCAGGTTTCCAGCGAGACGAATTTGACGCGCTGGTGGCCGCGGGTGACCTCATCGTCAACCAAAGCCACGATGTCTTCGTCGTAGACGATCTTTTTGCGGTCGGCCAAGTCCTTGAAGCGGCGGAAGGCGTCGTTAAGGGCGTTGTCGCCAATGTCGCCGTAGCCCAGCAGCGATAATTTGTCGCGGAAGGCGGCGCGGCCGGAGTGTTTGCCCATAACCAGGGAGGTTTTCTGCCAGCCGACGCTCTCAGGGGTCATGATCTCGTAGGTGGCGGCGTTCTTTAACATGCCGTCCTGGTGGATACCCGATTCATGCGCGAAGGCATTGCGGCCGACGATGGCCTTGTTCGGCTGAACATCAAACCCCGTGATGGTGGCGAGCAGTTTCGAGGTGCGCAGGATGCGGGTGGTCTCGATGTTGTGGTGGTAGGGGTTGGCGTCCGGCCTGGTGCGGATGGCCATGACGACTTCTTCCAGCGAGGCGTTGCCGGCGCGCTCGCCGATGCCGTTGATGGTGCATTCAATCTGCCGCGCACCGGCGCGCACCCCGGCCAGGGTGTTGGCGACAGCCAGGCCGAGGTCGTTATGGCAATGGCTGGATAAAATGATCTGGTCCGCGCCGGGGACTTTTTCGCGCACGGTGGTGAAGATGCGGGTCATGTCCTCGGGCACGGCGTAGCCCACGGTGTCCGGGATATTAATCGTGGTTGCGCCTGCCTTGATGGCGGCTTCCACGCAGCGCAGCAAAAACTCCATATCGGTGCGGGTGCCATCCTCGGCGGACCATTCCACATCATCGGTGAAGTTGCGCGCCAAAGTGACGGAGGCGATGACAGCTTCCAGCACGGCATCGGGCTCCATGCGCAATTTGTACTTCATGTGCAGGGGGCTGGTGGAGATGAAGGTGTGGATGCGCTTGCGCTCGGCGGGGCGGATGGCCTCGCCGGCGCGGGTGATGTCCGCCACGCCGGAGCGGGCCAGGCCGCAGATGACGGGGCCTTTGATGGATTGGGCGATGCGGTTCACAGCCTCGAAATCGCCGGGGCTGGCGACGGGGAAGCCAGCTTCCAGCACGTCAACGCCCAGCTCGGCCAGGGTTTCGGCCATGCGCAGTTTTTCGTCCAGGTTCATCGAGAAGCCGGGGGATTGCTCGCCGTCGCGCAGAGTTGTGTCAAAAATGATGACGCGACTGGCGTCCATGGTGCCGAAATTCGGGTGGATGATGGTCATGGTTTGGTTCCGTTTAAAATGCCGGTTTGTGGATTTTAGGCATTCCCCTGAGCGGTGTGGCGCGGTGTTTGGGCGCGCGCGGAAGAACTTATGCGCTCAGGGGCGGATAAGTCGAAGGAGCAGCCCGGCAAGTTTGGGGGCAAAAGCCATGAGCAGGAGATAGGTGAATTTTAGCGCGAGCGCAAGGTTTTACCCGCGCGCGGCGAATTTAAAGCCCTCTGGCGATGTCACTGAAGGCCGCGCCCAGGCCGTTGCCGATGTTGGTGGCGCCGTCGATGATGACGGTGGCGACCAGAGAAGCGATGAGAACATATTCGATAGAGGTGACGGCCCGCCGGTCCTGCCTCAGCCGTTGCATTTCAGCCCATAACGATACCAGCACCGCGTATCCTCCACGCCATATTGGCTGGAAAATACGCGGGAGAGTTTAATGTCCGGTAAAATTACGGCAGGCGCAGGTGAAAAGACTGCGGCCGGGTGAGTTGCTCGTAACCCCAGATGGACAGCGTGTGGCCACGGCCGGTGTCTTTCACCCCGGTCCAGGGCAGCGCCGGGTCCAGATAGTCGCAGCGGTTGAGAAAGACCGTGCCGGTTTCGATCTGGCCGCCGATGGCTTCGGTGGCGGCGACATCGGTGGAGAAAATGGCGGCGGTGAGGCCGTATTCGCTGTCGTTCATCAGGCGGATGGCCTCCTCGTCGGAGCTCACTTTCATGATGCCGACCACCGGGCCGAAGGTCTCCTCGGTCATCACGCGCATGCCGTGGGTCACATCCACCAAAATCTGCGGCGCCAGATAGGGGGTGCCGGGCTGGTTGGCCGGGAAGGCGCTAGGGTCAATGAGGGCGCGCGCGCCTTGGGAGACGGCTTCATCAATCTGGCCGCGAATGAACGCCGCCGCCTTGGCGGAGACGACCGGGCCAAGGTTGGTTTCCGGGTCGGCCGGGTTGCCCAGGCGGTATTGGCGGGTGACCTCAACGGCCTTGGCGACAAATTCATCGTACACGGCCTCATGCACATAAATGCGCTCGATGCCGCAACAGGACTGGCCGGAGTTGAAGAACGCGCCGTCCACGAGGTTTTCCGCCGCGAAGGCGACATCGGCATCGGCGCGCACATAGGCGGGGTCCTTGCCGCCGAGTTCCAGGCCGACGGAGATGAAACGGTCCGCCGCGGCGCGGGAGACGGCATGGCCGACCGGCACCGAGCCGGTGAAGGCGACATGGGCGATGCGGGTGTCCTTCACCAGCGCCTCGGCGGTGGCGCCGGAGATGTGCAGGTGCTGGAACACGCCCTCGGGCAGGCCCGCTTCGTCAAACGCCTGCTGGAAGCGCTCGGCGATGAGCTGGGTCTGCGCCGCGTGTTTGAGCATCACGGTGTTGCCCGCCATGATCGCCGGCATGATCGTGTTGATGGCGGTGAGGAACGGGTAGTTCCACGGCGCGATGACGAAGACAACGCCGAGCGGGACGCGCCTGACATAGCGCTTGAAGCCAGATTTTGGGCCGGGGTCGAGCGGGGCGAGGCCCTCGGCGGCGGCATCGATCATGAAGCGGGCGCGCTCGACGCAGCCGCGCACCTCGCCGGGCGCCTGGGAAACCGGGCGGCCCATGGACCAGGCGAGGTCGAGGGCGATCTCATCGCTGTGGCGCAACAGGGCCTCGCAGAATTTATGCCCCAGGGCGGCGCGCTCCTCCAGGCCGCGCGCGGCCCACAGGCGCTGCGCGGCGGCTGATTTGTCAAGCACCGCGTCAATCCGCGCCGCGTCCGCGAAGGGGCGTTCGGCGTAGACGCTGCCGTCCACCGGTGAAATCGTCTGCTGCATGCTCATGATTTTCGTTTCCTCGTATTGGTCCACAACTCGTTGCCAGCGTAACATAAAGCCGCGGCGCAGGCCGGGGCCAGAAAATAAAGCACACGGAACAGCAGGATAGCCCCCAGCGCCGTGGCGGGTGATAAATAGACCGAGAGGCCCAGCAGCAGAACGGAGTCGAACACCCCGACCCCAGCCGGCAGGCCAGAGAAAATACCGGCGGCGAAGGCTGCCAGATAGACTCCCAGCACATGCGCGTAGCTTAGGCCCGGCGTGTCGGGGAGCACAACATAGAGAATGGCGCAGGCGGTTGAAATATCGGCACAGCCGTAGAACACCTGCAACAATGCCAGGCGCGGGCCGGGGAGCGCCAGCCGCTGGCGGAAAATGACGACCGAGGTGCGCCCGCCCACCGCGGCGACATAAAGCGCCATGGCGAAGACCAGCGCCGCGCCAACCGCCCGCAATGCCCAGGCGGGAACGGCATGGCCAAACAGCGGCATGGCCACCGGGTCGAGCAGCAGCAGCAGGCCGAGCAAGGTGAGCAGGCCAAAGGTGAACATGCTGCCGGAGATGGCGACGATGCGCGCGATGCCGGCGGCGGGCACCCGCCATTGCGCGTAGAGCCGCAGGCGGATGGCGGCGGCGGAAAGAGCGGGGGCGCCCAGCACATGGCTGAGCGCGTAGGCGCAGAAGGAGGTGAAGGCGATGTGGAGGGCGCCGATGCGAGGCACGCTCTCGCGGCGGCGGGCGAAAAGGATGCCGGGGAGGTCGTAACCCGCCATGAGGCAGAGCGAGACCGCGAGCAGCATCAGCGCATGGATGAACTCAACGCGCGGCGTGGCGCCAACGGCGGCCAGAACATCGCCAAGGCCGATGCGCCTGAGTGCGCCGCGCAGACCGATGACAACCCCCGCCAGGACAATAAGACCCAGCACAGGTGGCACATATTTGAGCGCGCGCTGTTTCATGGCGGGGGCCGGGCTGGGGGCTAGGCTGCCTCCACGTCGCGGGCCAGCGCGCTCTCGACCAGGGCGATCGTGCGCTCGATGCCATAGAGCGCGATGAAACCGCCGAAACGAGGGCCTTCGACCTGCCCGAGCAGAACCTGATACAGGCAGTCAAACCAGGATTTTAGCGGCGCGAAGGGGTGGCGCTTGCCGATGGCGTAGACCAGGTTTTGCAATTGCTCCGCCGGGGTTGCGCCGGGGTATTGCACCATCTCGTTCGCCTTCAGGCTTTCGGCGAGGTCGATCAGCGCGCCGCGCTCCACATCGCTCGGCGCGCGGAACTGCTTTTTGGGCGCCACGAAGTCGCGGTTGTAGACGATGGCGTGGTGCACGAGCCGGGCCAGGAAGGGGTAGGTCTCGGCGTTCGCGCCGGGGATATAGGCGCGGATGAAGCCCCAGAGCATTTCCGGGCTGTCGGCGTTGATGACCGAGGCGAGATTGAGCAGCATGGTGAAGCCGATGGGCGAGCCGGCGTGTTCGGGAACTTCACCGCCATGAATATGCCAGGCCGGGTTTTCATATGGTTTTTCGGCCGTGGGCAAAGCGGCGACGCTGGCGATATAATCGTCGGTCGCGCGGGGGATGACATCAAAGAACAGGCGCTTGGCGCGCTGCGGCGCGTGGTACATGAACTGGCCCAGGCTCTCCTTGGGCGCGTAGGTGAGCCATTGCTCGACCGAGAGGCCGTTGCCCTTGGATTTGGAGATTTTCTGGCCCTTGTCGTCCAGGAACAGCTCATAGGTGAGGCAGACCGGCGGCTCGGTGCCCAGCGCGCGCACGATGGCGGAGGAGAGCTTCACCGAGTCGATGAGGTCTTTGCCGGACATCTCATAATCAACGTCCAGCGCGTGCCAGCGCATCGCCCAGTCGGCCTTCCATTGCAGCTTGGCGGCGCCGCCGGTGACGGCGGTCTCATATTTCGTGTTGGTGTCCGGGTCGGTCCAGAACACGGTGCCGTGTTCAACGTCCACCTGGTCAATGGGCACCTGCATGACGATGCCGGTGCGCGGGTGGATGGGCAGGATGGGCGAATAGCTGGCGCGGCGCTCCGGCCCGAGGCTCGGGCGGATGATGTCGACGATGGCGCCGTGATGCGCGAGCACATGCAGCAGCGCATTGTCGAACCGGCCGGAGGCGTAATAATCAGACGAGGAGGCGAACTCGAACTCGAAGCCGAACTCGTTCAAAAAATCCTGCAGCATGTTGTTGTTGTGCTCGCCGAAACTGTCGAACTTGCCGAAAGGGTCCGGCACTTTGGTCAGCGGCTTGCCGAGGTGCTGCTTGAGCATCTCCTTGTTGGGCACATTGTCGGGGACTTTGCGCAGCCCGTCCATGTCGTCGGAGAACGCCAGCAGGCGCGAGGGCAGGCCGGTGAGATCAGTGAAGGCCTTGCGCACCCAGGTGGTGCGGGCGACCTCGCCAAAGGTGCCGATATGCGGCAGGCCGGACGGGCCGTAGCCGGTCTCGAACAACGCCTCGGTCTTGCCTTTTTGCTTCAAGCGCGCGGCAACACGTTCGGCTTCACGGAAGGGCCAGCTCGGCTGGGTAGAAATCTGTTCGCTCATAGCCCCGCTCTATGGTCAAATTTCCGCCGCGTCTATACGGAGAGCAATGCCTTTCCTGCCGGACTCCCCCGCCCTTGTTGCCGGTCACGGCCGCGCCGTGCTGCTGACGCATGGCGGCGAGGCTGTGGAAATTAGGCCGGGGAGTGTCGCCAAACAGCTCGGCGGCGCGGTGCCGCTGCTGGTGCATGGCCCGGCGACGCTGAAGCGGCTGGGCAATCCGGCCGTGCAGGTGCTGGATTTGTTGGAATTATTTGCCTTCGTGTGCCCGGCGCGCGGCTTGGCGCCCACACCCGCCGGGCTGGCGCGCGCGTTGGAGATGGAGGTGCCGGAAACGCTGGAGGAAGGCGCGCGGCTGCTGGCGCCGATGGCCGAGGCGCTGCTGGCCAGGCTGGCGGCGGGCAAAAATGTGCCCGCGAACCAGGACGCGGCGGGGCTGGCGGCGCGCATGGGGGCCGCCGGCTGGGGCTGGGCGCCTTATGTGCTGGCGGCGCTGGGGCAACCCGCCGCAAGGCCCGACGGCATGGCGATGCGGCTTTGGAAGCGCCTGCCGAAATGGGAGGAATCCGCCCCTCGCCCGCCGCCCTCGGCATTTGCGGTGACCTCCGGGCAGGCGCGGGCACGCCTGGCCACGCTGCTGGGGCCGGAGGCGGAGCAGCGCCCGGCGCAGGCTGATTATGCCTCGGCGGCGACGGCGGCATTCGAGCCCCGCCAAGCGGAAGGCCAGCCGCATGTGGTGCTGGCTGAAGCCGGCACAGGCACGGGCAAGACGCTGGGCTATCTGGCCCCCGCCAGCCTGTGGGCGCAGCAGAACAAGGGCGCGGTGTGGGTTTCCACCTTTACCCGGCATTTGCAGCGCCAGATCGAGCAGGAGGCGGGGCGCCTGCCGGAGGGCACCAAGGTGGTGCTGCGCAAGGGGCGGGAGAATTACCTCTGCCTGCTCAATTTCGAGGACGCGATGGGCGTGGAGCGCTACGCCGTGCCGCTGGGGCTGGTGGCGCGCTGGGCGATGGCGAGCGCGGATGGCGATTTGTTCGGCGGCGACCTGCCGGGCTGGTTCGCGGAATTGTACGGCCATGGCCTCTTGGCCCAGATCGCGGACCGGCGGGGCGAGTGCATCCACGCCGCCTGCCCGCATTTTTCCGCCTGCGTGATCGAGCGGGTGATCCGCAACGCCCGCGAGGCGGATTTGGTGATCGCCAACCACGCGCTGGTGATGGCGCAGGCCGTCTGGGGCGGGCTGGATGATGATTATGTGCCCACGCGCTATGTGTTCGACGAGGGGCACCATATTTTCGATGCCGCCGACAGCGCGTTCGCGGTGGAGCTTTCCGGCGCGGCGATGGCGGAGCTGCGGCGCTGGCTGCTGGGGGCGGAGGGTGCGCGCTCACGCGCGCGGGGGCTGGCGCGGCGGCTGGAGGATTTCGCCGCCACGGACGATGCCATAAAGCGCACGCTGGACGCGGCGCTGCTGGCGGCCAAGGCGTTGCCCGCGCCAATGTTCTCCACCCGGCTCGACCCTGAGCTGGAATCTGACAAAAACCCGGCGGAGGCGTTTTTGCGGGCGCTGCGGGTGCAGGCGCTGGCACGCGGCACGGAGGCGGAGATTAAAGGGGCGATGGGGTTCGAGGTGGATCTGCACCCGATCGACCCGGGGATTTTGCCGGTGGCCGCCGCGCTCTCGGCCGCGCTGGAGAAGCTGCGCCTGCCCCTGGTGGCGTTGCGGCAGCGCTTTCTGGAGCGGCTGGAGGCCGAGGCGGAAACGCTGGAGGAGACCTCGCGCCAACGGCTGGAGGGCACCGCGCGCAGCATCAAGCGCCGGGCGATTGACAGCATCACCGCATGGCGGCGGATATTGGACGGGCTGGCGGCCGAGGCCAAACCTGGCGAGCGGCCGGGGCGAATCGAGTTTTTGCGCCTGGACCGCGAGGCGGGAACCGACCGCGACGTGTTGCTGCTCTCGCACCTGCTCGACCCGACGGAGGCGTTCATCGAGACCATCGCCCGCCCGGCGCATGGCATGCTCATCACCTCCGCCACGCTGCGCGACGGAACCGACAACGAGACCGCCTGGGAGGGCGCGGAAGCGCGCACCGGGGCGGCGCATCTGGCCGCGCCCGCCATCCGCGCGGCGTTCGGCTCGCCGTTTGATTATGCGGACCGCACGCGCATCGCGCTGATCACGGATGTGAACACGCAGGACATGGGGGCGCTGGCCGGGGCGTATCAGGCGCTGTTTCAGGCCGCGGGCGGCGGCGGGCTGGGGCTGTTCACCGCCATCTCGCGGCTGCGCGCGGTGCAGGCGCGCATCGCCAAACCGCTGGAGGAGGCGGGAATTGCGCTCTACGCCCAGCATGTGGACGCCATGGACAACGCCACGCTGGTGGATATTTTCCGCGCCGAGGAACACTCCTGCCTGCTCGGCACCGATGCGATGCGCGACGGCGTGGATATTCCCGGCAACGCGCTGCGGCTCGTGGTGTTCGAGCGCACGCCCTGGCCGCGCCCGGATATTCTGCACCGCACCCGGCGCACGCATCTCTCCGGCGGGGCGCCCAAGGATTATGACGATGCAATCGTGCGCTTAAGGTTGCGCCAGGCGTTCGGGCGGCTGATCCGCCGGGCCGATGACCGGGGCGTGTTCGTGCTGCTGGACCGGCAGATGCCCTCGCGGCTGCTGAGCGCCTTCCCCGAGGGGGCGCCGGTTATCCGCTCTGGCCTGGCCGAGGCCGTGGCCGGGATACGGCGGTTTTTGCAGGGATAGGGCGCGAAATTTCTTTTCCGGCGCGCAAGCTTGTTGTTAAAACCAACACAGCCGCGCCACAACCTGAACGCGCGCGGACGCAAAAGGCAGACCGATGGATATTCAACTGGTTTTTGATGCAAGTACGAGCTTTGCTCCCGCCGGTTTCATCACGGCCATGGATTATGCGGCCAGCCAGCTCGACGCGCTGATAACCGACCCCGTGACGGTCAGCCTTTCGGTCTCCTGGAACCAGGCCGTGTTCGGCGAGGGCGGGCCAAATATGGGGCAATACAGCTACGCCGCCGTTGCCGCCGCGCTGAAGGCCCATGCCTCAACCCCCGCAGGCATAGAGGCCGCCGCCAACCTGCCCGCCGTGGACCCGACCGGGACCGGGTATCTATTGATTTCCGATGCGCAGGCCGAGGCGCTCGGCCTTATGACAGGCTCCGCCGGGCCGGGGCAGGACGGGTCAGTTACCTTCGGCACCGCAGGCCAGACGCTGGATTTCAGCACCACCGGGACCAGCGTGCCATCCAACCAGTATGATTTTGTCGGCATCGCCGAGCATGAGCTGACACATGCGCTGGGGCGGATCGACGCGAATTCCGGCCGGCCGCAGTTCATCATGGATTTATATAAATATGCGTCGCCCGGCACGCTGCAGACCAACGGCGCGAACCTGACATATATCTCGGTCGACGGCGGCACCACGGCGGTCGACACGCTTTCAACCGCGTCCGACCTCTCCGACTGGGCGTCCAACGCCGGGAACGACGCCTTCACCGCCTATGCCAATCCGGGCGTGCTGAACACAATTTCATCGGCTGACATGACGCTGATGAGCGCGCTGGGGTTCAATGTGCTGTGCTTCGCGGCGGGGACGCGCATCGCCACGCCGGATGGCGAAGTGGCGGTGGAGAGCCTGGCGCTCGGCGATGAGGTGTTGAGCCTCTTCAAGGGGCGCCAGCGGGTTAAGTGGATCGGGATCAGCCATTATGACGGGCGGTTTTTAAAAGGAAACCACCTGATGCTGCCGGTTTGCATCAAGGCCGGGGCGCTGGGCGATGGGGTGCCCGCGCGGGCGCTTTGGGTCTCGCCCGGGCATGGGATTCTGGCCGGTGGCGGGCTGGTGCCGGCATGGCGGCTGGTGAACGGCGTGAGCGTGACGCAGGCGCAGAGCGTGGAGCGGGTCAGCTATTATCATATCGAGCTGGCGGCGCATGATGTGGTGTTCGCGGAAAACTGCCCGGCGGAGAGTTATCTCGATATTGGCGAGCGCCAGAAATTCCATAACGCGGCGGCATTTGAGGCGCTGTATCCAGGTGAAGAGGCGGCGCCCTTGGCCTGTATGGCGCGGCTGGAGGATGGTTTTGGGCTGCGCGATGCGCAGGCAGCGGTGAACGCGCGGGCGGGGATTGCGCCGGTGGCCGAATTGGCCGGAGCGTTGCGCGGGGCGCTGGAGGTGGCCGGGCCGGAAGTTTGCGCGGGCTGGGCGGTTTGCGAGGCGTGCCCTGAGGTGCCGGTGGAGCTGCTGGTTTTCGCCGGGGCCGAGGTAGTGGCGCGGGTGGTGGCCAACGGCTACCGGGCGGATGTGCGGGCGGCGGGGCTGGGCAGCGGATGCTGCGGATTCGCGGTGGCGATTCCGGCGGGGGCTAAGGGCGCGGTTTCGGTGCGCCGCGCGTTGGATGGGGCGGAAGTGGGGGTTGGGGGTGAGGTGGCGCGGGTGGCTTGAGGGGGGAGCCTAAGCCGAACCGGCCAGACGCTTATAAAGGAAGATCATGTTCAAGGTTATATATAAAATCACATGGCCAAATGGAAAAATTTATGTTGGCAGCGATTTAACTGATACGATCAGATACTTCGGAAGCCCGAATTGCAGACTCATTGAAGCCGATTTTCCTACCCGCGAATCAAGGCGCGACATAACGATCCGCCGGGAAATTTTGTGGGAATCAGAAACTGCTACGAATGCTGAAGTGCTTAAACTAGAACACGAAACGATCGTTTCCTTGCGGGCTAACGACCCAACTGTCGGTTATAACCGAAACCCCAGATTCAGAGCGAAGCAAGCGTAGGATGGGTGAGCGCAGCGCTACCCATCGCTATCTCGGAAGGCCGGGGGATTGATGGGTTACGCTGCGCTCACCCATCCTACGCTATGTCAGCGTTCGGGATGCCGCGCCCTGACGATCAATGACTGAACTGGGTGCAAACGCCCCCTGCCCCGCCCCCCGCCTTGACTTTGCCGCCCCCCGGCTCTACGGGGTGCAAACATTCGTCCGCCGTGCTGCGAGGGTTCGCACCACGGCGCGTTTTGCGTTGTGAGGTAGGTAGAGCATGTTCGACACGCTGTCGGGCAAATTAGGTGAGGTTTTCGACCGGCTCCGCCGCAGGGGGAGCTTGTCCGAGGCTGATGTGACCGAGGCGCTGCGGGAGATCCGTCTGGCGCTGCTGGATGCTGACGTCGCGCTGCCGGTGGTGAAGGATTTTATCGCCACGGTGAAGGAAAAGGCTGTCGGCGCGGAAGTGCTGCGCTCGGTCTCGCCGGGGCAGATGGTTGTCAAAATCGTCAACGATGCGCTGGTTGAAGCGCTCGGCGGCGCGGTGGTGCCGGTTAATCTGCTGGCCCCCTCGCCTATTCCCATCCTCATGGTTGGCTTGCAGGGTTCGGGCAAAACCACCACCTCGGGCAAGCTGGCGCTGCGGCTGCGCACGCGTGAGCGCAAAAAGGTGTTGCTGGCGAGCCTGGATACGCAGCGCCCGGCGGCGCAGTTGCAGCTGGAGCAGCTGGCGCAGCGGGCCGAGGTGGCGAGCCTGCCGATTATCGCCGGGCAGACACCCCTGCAAATCGCGCAGCGGGCCATGGATGTGGCGCGGCGCGAAGTTTTCGACGTGGTGATTCTGGATACCGCGGGGCGGCTCTCCATCGACGCGGCGCTGATGGAGGAAGTCAAATCCATCCGTTTCGCGGTGAATCCGGTCGAGACTCTGCTGGTGGTCGATGCCATGACCGGCCAGGACGCGGTGACCACCGCCACCGCCTTTAATCAGGCGCTGGGCATTACCGGCATCGTGATGACCCGCCTCGACGGCGATGCCCGTGGCGGCGCCGCGCTCTCGATGCGCGCGGTCACCGGCGCGCCGATCAAACTGGCAGGCACTGGCGAGAAGCTGGATGCGCTGGATGAGTTCAACCCCGAGCGGATCGCCGGGCGGATTCTCGGCATGGGCGATATCGTCGGCCTGGTGGAGCGGGCGGCGCAGAATATTGACCAGGCGGAGGCCGAGAAACTCGCAAAGCGCATGGCCAAGGGCAAGTTCGACCTTGACGATTATGCCTCGCAGCTCAAGCAGATTTCCAAAATGGGGTCGCTGTCGGGGATTTTGGGCATGCTGCCCGGCGTCGGCAAGATCAAGAAGCAGATCGAGGATGCGAATCTCGATACCACCATGTTCAAGCGCCAGGCCGCGATCATCAGCTCGATGACCAAGGCCGAGCGCCGCAACCCGGACCTGCTGAAGGCCAGCCGCAAGAAGCGGGTGGCGGCGGGGTCTGGCACGTCGGTGCAGGAGGTCAACAAGCTGCTGAAGCAGTTTGATGACATGTCCACCATGATGAAACGCATGAATAAAGCCGGCGGCCAGGAGGCGATGATGCGCCAGATGCAGGCCGCCATGGGGGGCGCCAAAGGGGGGCGCCGCCCGTTCTGAAGATTTTTACCGTTTAACCTTGAGGAGTTACCATGTCTGTTAAAATTCGTCTGTCGCGCGCCGGCGCCAAGAAGCGCCCGTTCTACCATATCGTGATCGCTGACGCGAACAGCCCGCGCGATGGCAAGTTCATCGAGCGCGTCGGCACCTATAACCCGATGCTCCCCGCCGAACACGCCGACCGCGTGACGCTGGTGAGCGAGCGCCTGACCCATTGGATCGCCAATGGCGCGCAGCCGACCGACCGCGTTGCCAAATTCCTCGGCAAGGCCGGGCTGATCGCGATGCCGGTGTATCCGGAGCAGCCCAAGCAGTCCGCGCCGAAGAAGAAGGCGCAGGAACGCGCCGCCGAGCGCGCGAAAGCCGCCGCTTAATTAAAGGCAGTTAGGTGAACGAACGGTTGATCCTGATGGGCGTGATCGGCAAGCCTCATGGCGTGCGGGGGCTCCTGCGCGTCAACTGCTTTGCCGAGGATTCCGGGGCACTGGCGGAGTATCCGCTGAGCGACCGCACCGGGCGCCGCTTCTCGCTGGAATGGGTGCACGACAATGTCGCGCAGCTGAGCGAGATCACGGCCAAGGGAAACCGTGCGATCACCGACCGCAACGAGGCGGAAAAGCTCACCAACACCGAGCTATTCGCGCCGCGCGAAGCGTTGCCGGCGCTTGAGGAGGAGGAATTCTACCTCACCGACCTTATTGGCCTGAAGGCCCGTAACGAGGCCGGGGTGGAAATTGGCAGCATCACCGCCGTGCATGACTATGGCGGCGGCCCGAGCCTGGAGATTTCTCCGGGCGCGCTGCTGGTGCCCTTTACCCGCGCGGCCGTGCCGGTGGTGGATATTGCCGCCGGATATGTCGTGGTGGTGCCGCCGGTTGAAGTGGTGGTGCCGTCATGAGCTGGCGCGCCGATGTGCTGACCATTTTCCCGTCCATGTTTCCTGGGCCGCTGGGCGAGTCCCTGGCGGGCAAGGCGATGGAAGCGGGGACCTGGAGCCTGAAAGTCACGGATATTCGCGACTTTGGGCTGGGCCGCCACCGCAGCGTGGATGACACGCCCTTTGGCGGCGGAGCCGGAATGGTCATGCGGCCGGATGTTTTGGACGCCGCCATCGGCTCGGTGGCGGATGCCACCCCCGGTTCATCGGCGGATGCCACCCCCGGTTCAGCGGCTGACGAACGCCCGCTCATCGTGCTCACACCGCGCGGCAAGCCGCTGACTCAAAAACGGGTGCGCGAACTGGCCGAAGGGCCAGGGGTTATCCTGCTCTGCGGGCGCTTTGAAGGCATCGACCAGCGGGTGATCGACGCCCGCCAGGCGGAAGAAATTTCCATCGGAGACTATGTGCTCTCCGGCGGGGAAATTGCTTCCCTGGTGCTGCTTGATGCCGCCATCCGCCTGCTGCCGGGCGTTATGGGGGCGGCCGATAGCGCCGTGGAGGAGAGCTTCTCCGCCCCGCTGCTGGAATACCCGCACTACACCCGCCCGGCCATTTGGGCGGACCGCGCCGTGCCGGAGACACTCACCTCCGGCAACCACGCCGCCATCGCCGCCTGGCGGCTGGCGGCTGCCCGCCAAACCACCAAAACCCGCAGACCGGACCTGTACAACCAATACATTGCATCTGGTGCCCAGGCACCCTAAACACCGCTTTCGAAAAGGACCCGACCATGAACATTATCCAGACCATCGACGCCGAACAGATCGCCAAACTCACCGCCGGCAAACCCATCCCGCCGTTCGCCCCCGGTGATACCGTGCGCGTCAGCGTCAACGTTAAGGAAGGCGAGCGCTCGCGCGTGCAGGCTTTTGAAGGCGTCTGCATCGCCCGCTCCAACCGCGGCATCAACTCCTCCTTCACCGTGCGGAAAATCTCCTACGGCGAAGGCGTGGAACGTATCTTCCAGCTCTACGCGCCCACCATCTCGGAAATCCACGTGATGCGCCGGGGCGACGTGCGCCGCGCCAAACTCTACTACCTGCGCGGCCGCCGCGGTAAATCCGCCCGTATCGCCGAAAAAGCCCGCGAAGTCGAAGCCGCTCCTGCGGAGTAAGGAAGCTGAGGGGGCTTTGCCCCCTCAACCCCCACTAAGGGCTAGCCCTTAGAACCCATTAATTAGGGTTTTGGGAGGGAGGGGTAAGGCGCAACTCCGGTCATCGGGTATAACTCCCGTCCGCGATGCGCCTTACCCCTCCCTCCCAAAACCCTTAACTATCGCGGATCGAAGGGCGCGGCCCTTCGCGGGGGTCCAGGGGGCGTCGCACCGAAGGTGCGCCTGTTAGCTAATAGGCGGCCCTTAGGGCCGACGCCCCTTGGCCTTCCTTAATCAGAAGGAGCCGTCTCGATGTCACGGACTTTATTTGACAAGATTTGGGATGCGCATGTGGTGGAGCGTTTGGAGGACGGCACGTGCGTTCTCTATATTGACCGGCATTTGGTGCATGAGGTGACCTCGCCGCAGGCGTTTGAGGGGTTGCGGCTGGCGGGGCGCAAGGTTCGGCGCGTGGATGAGACGATTGCGGTGGTAGACCATAATATCCCCACGGATGCGGACCGGCTGAACGGCATCAACGAGCCGGAGAGCAAGCTGCAGATTGAGACGCTGGAGGCCAATGTCGCGGCGTTCGGGGTGCCTTATTTTCCGGTGAGCGACGCGCGGCAGGGCATTGTGCATGTCATCGGGCCGGAGCAGGGGATTTCGCTCCCGGGCTTCACCATTGTTTGCGGGGATTCGCACACCAGCACGCATGGCGCGCTGGGGGCGCTGGCGTTTGGCATCGGCACCTCCGAGGTTGAGCATGTGCTGGCGACGCAGACCTTGTTGCAGAAGCCGGCCAAGAACATGCTGGTGCGGGTGGACGGCGTGCTGCCCCCCGGCTGCACCGGCAAGGACATTGTGCTGGCGATTATCGGCAAGATCGGCACCGCGGGCGGCACGGGGCATGTCATCGAGTTCGGCGGCGAGGCGATAAGGGCGCTGGACATGGCCGGGCGACTGACCGTCTGCAACATGAGCATCGAGGCGGGCGCGCGTGCCGGGCTGATCGCACCGGATGAGACGACGTTTGAATACATCGAGGGCCGGCCGTATGCGCCCAAGGGCGAGGATTTCGAAAAGGCCGTGGCGTATTGGAAGACGCTGCCGAGCGACGAAGGCGCGCATTACGATAAAATCGTGGTGTTGAACGCCGCTGAGATTGTGCCGCAGGTGACATGGGGGACCAGCCCGGAGGCGGTGATCCCCATTACCGGCACGGTGCCCGACCCGCAGGCCGAGCCGGACGAGGCGCGCCGCGCGCAGCTGCAACAGATGCTGCGCTATATGGATTTGCAGCCAGGCCAGAAGATTGCTGGCACCAAGGTGGATGTTGTGTTCATCGGCTCCTGCACCAACTCGCGCATTGAGGACATGCGCGCCGCCGCCGCGGTGGCCAAGGGCCGCCATGTGGCGCCGGGTGTGCGTGTGCTGGTGGTGCCGGGCTCGGGGCTGGTGAAGGCGCAGGCCGAGGCCGAGGGGCTGGCGAAAATCTTCACCGATGCGGGGTTTGAATGGCGCGAGGCCGGGTGCTCGATGTGCCTGGGCATGAACCCTGACAAGCTGACGCCAGGGCAGCGTTGCGCCAGCACCTCCAACCGCAACTTTGAAGGCCGCCAGGGGCCGGGCGGGCGCACCCACCTGCTCTCCCCCGCCATGGCCGCCGCCGCCGCCGTCACCGGCGTTCTTACCGATGTCCGGGAGCTTGTGTAATGGATAAATTCACCCGCCTCACCGCCCCCGCCGCACCGTTGAATCTGGCGAATGTGGACACCGACAAAATTATCCCGGCGCGGTTTTTGAAGACCATCAAGCGCAGCGGGCTGGGCAAGAGCCTGTTCGCGGATATGCGCTACAATGCCGATGGCTCGGAAAATCCGGCGTTCGTGCTCAACCAGCCGAAATACCGCCAGGCGCAAATTCTTGTTGCCGGGGATAATTTCGGCTGCGGCTCGTCGCGCGAGCATGCGCCCTGGGCGCTGCTGGATTTTGGCATCCGTTGCGTGATCGCGCCGAGTTTCGCCGATATTTTCCATGGCAACTGCTTCAAGAACGGCATTCTGCCGATCGTGCTGCCGGCGGATGTCTGCGAGCAGTTGATGGACGACGCGGCGCAGGGGACGAATGCACGCCTGACCATAGACCTGGAAAAGCAGGTGGTGGTGCGCCCCGACGGCGAGGAAATCCATTTCGAGGTGGATGCTTTTCGCAAGCACTGCCTGCTGAACGGACTCGACGATATCGGCCTGACGCTGGAGCATGCCGCCGCGATTGATGCCTATGAAGCCAAAACCCCGAGCTGGAAGCCGGCCATTAACGGAGTCTGAAACCATGAGTGAGCGTAAAAACCTGTTGCTGATGCCGGGCGACGGCATTGGCCCCGAAGTGATGGCGCAGGCCAAGCGCGTGCTGGACTGGCTGCAAAAAACCGGCCGCGCGGATTTTGCGATCACCGAGGAGCTGGTCGGCGGCGCTTCCATCGACGCACATGGCGTGCCGCTGACCGAGGCGGCCCTGGCGCATGCGCTGGCGGCGGATGCGGTGTTGTTCGGCTCCGTCGGCGGGCCGAAATGGGACACCGTGCCCTTCGATATCCGCCCCGAGGCGGCGCTGCTGAAACTGCGCAAGGAGATGGGCGTGTTCGCCAACCTGCGCCCGGCAAAGGTGTTCGATGCGCTGGTGGATGCCAGCTCGCTGAAGCCGGAACTGGTGCGCGGGCTGGATATCATGATCGTGCGCGAGTTGATCGGCGGGATTTATTTCGGCGAGCCGCGCGGCATCGAGACCCTGCCCGATGGCAGCAAGCGCGGCGTGAACACCGAGGTTTATACCACGGGTGAGATCGAGCGCGTGGGGCGGGTGGCGTTCGAGCTGGCGCGCAAGCGGCAGAACCGCGTGTGCAGCGTGGAGAAAGCCAATGTGATGGAAAGCGGGCTGCTCTGGCGCCAGGTGATGACGGCGCTGCATGCGGCCGAATATCCGGATGTGCAGCTCAGCCATATGTATGCCGACAACTGCGCCATGCAGCTGGCCAAAAATCCGCGGCAGTTTGACGTGATCGTGACTGGGAACCTGTTTGGCGACATCCTCTCCGACCTCGCGGCCATGCTCACCGGCTCGCTCGGGCTGCTGCCCTCGGCCACGCTGGGCGCCGTGGAGCCTTCCGGGCGCCGTGCGGGGTTCTATGAGCCGATCCACGGCTCTGCGCCCGACATCGCCGGCAAGGGCCTCGCCAACCCGCTGGCGCAGATACTGAGCCTGGCGCTGATGCTGCGCTATTCCTTCGGCCAGGGGGCGAACGCCGCGCTGATCGAGCAGGCCGTGGAGAACGTGCTGGCGAAGGCCGGGCGCACGCCGGACATCGCCATGCCCGGCCGGGCAAAAATTTCCACCTCGGAAATGGGCGATGCGCTGCTCGCGGAGCTGGAAGCGCTGTAAACTTTCGCCGCCACTATTGCAGTGCGGTGAAGCTTCAGCTAAACCGCGCCGCACGACGCGCCCGTAGCTCAGCTGGATAGAGCATCAGACTACGAATCTGAGGGTCAGGAGTTCGAATCTCTTCGGGCGCGCCATTTTTCCTGCTGTAATCAAGGGTTTACGGTCATTCCCCTCCAGGGTGAGTGGCCGTTTCTTTTTGGCGGCCCACGGTATCCCCGCCAGGGCATTGGTGATCTTTGCGTTTTAGAATGCGATCGTTTGAGGTTCGCTCAACCGAGCGAGCCGAAAGCGTGAATCGCCCTCAGAAAAACGGCTAGAACCTGATCGCGCTGATAGGGGCCGCCGCCCGGCTTAATACCTCGCTCCGGCCGGAGGCTGGGATTTGGTTCTTTCCCTAATCTCAAGAATTTCCGAGGCACGCGGCAAATCCGCGCCGACGCGGGTGCAGGTCAGCGCGCCAGCGGCGGCGGCGAGGTTCAGGGTTGCGCGCAGGGCATCGAGCGGCAATACCTCCAATGTTGCGCGCGAGACCGCGCCTTGCTGATGCAGCCCATGCAGCAGCGCCGCCTGGAAGGAATCGCCCGCGCCTACGGTGTCAACCACGGTGATCGCGGGGGCGGCGACTTCAACCTGAGCGCCGCCCAGAAATGCCACCGCCCCTGCCCCGCCGCGCGTAACCACCACAAGGCCCGGACCCCGCGCCGCCCATTCGCGCGCTATCTCTCTTTCATCAACACCGGGATAGAGAGATTGCAGATCTTCCTGCGAGACCTTCACGATATCCGCGATGGCCAGCCATTCGGCGACCCGCGCGCGCCAGAGCGCAATCTCGGGGACCACGCTCAGGCGGATATTCGGATCATAGGAAATAAGCCGCTGCCCCGCCATCGCGCGGCCAAATTGCAACAACGTATCGGCGACTGGCGGTACGGCCAGGGCGAAAGAGCCGAAATGCAAGGCTGTCACCGTGGGGGGCAGGCTTGGAATGTCCGCGGGAAGCAGGGCGCGGTCGGCTGCGTCATTGCCAAAAAAAGTGTAACGCGGCGTGCCGGTGGCGTCCAGCAACACGAAACTGAGTGTTGTCGGGTTTGGTTTACGCACGAGGTAATGCGGGGAGACGCCCTCGGCGGCCAGCGCCTCACACAGCATGTCGCCAAAAAAATCAGTGGAAATACCAGCAAAAAATCCAGCGGAGCTGCCCAGGCGCGCAAGCCCCACCGCGACATTATAGGGTGATCCGCCGCGATGGGCCGAGAATGTTAACGCGCCATCGGTGCTGCGGTTCGCAAACATGTCAAACAGCGCTTCCCCACAGACAAGAAACATTTCAACTCCCTTGGATATTAAAAAAACTACCGCAAGCGTCACATTTTTTTGTCAGCTGACGCGGTGGTGCATGATCGTGTTGAACGCTGTCAATCATTAAAACAAATTGATTCAAGTGTCGCATCGAAGAACGCGAGACGGCCGGCATTTAAACATTTCCGCGTAGAAATGGCCGTGCGGCAACGTGGAATTTATTAGCCAGCACCTCGTTATTGGGCGCGAAATTGGCATAAAAGGGGAGTACCGCCGCACCTATCGCCGCCGCGGAGGGGCCGAGTTCGCCCTGGCGGATTGCGGGGGCGACAAAACCTTCCGGCGCCAGTGCCGCCACGCAGGATTGCACCAGAGAGACTGTGGTGGCGAGCGGCCCCGGAGGGAGGATGCCGTCAATGATAATCGCCTCAACATCAACCACGGATGCAGCGCCGATGATGGCCTGGGCCAGCGCATCCGCGCAATCCTCCTGCCACTCACGCAGATAAGGCTCGGCGAACGCGCCCAGCTCAGCCAGCTGGCTGGCGCGTTCGATCTGCACGCCGTTTGCGCGCAGATGTTTGAGAAGCACAAAAACAGAAGCGCGGCGCTGCAATAATTCAAAATGTCCCTTCGGCGGAGTGACGCTGGAGAGCTGTGAGGGGCTTACGGGAAATGTATTAAACGCGGCGGCGTTGCCGTGCGGGCCGGTCTCGATATTGCCCCCCAGAACAAGGCCGCCGCCGATGATTGTGCTCAGGTAGAGATAGATGAAATCGCGCTCGGGGGTGCCGCGCCCCTGAAGCAGTTGCGCCGTCGCGGCAGCGGATGAGTCATTCTCGAAAAACACTTCATATTCGGTATGTTTAATGAGGTAGTCGGGCAGGTTGAACTGCCCCCAGGCGGCGGCAATTGTATCGGGGAAGCCAAGATCGCTCTGCCAGGAGCCCAAAAAATAGGGGATGGAAACGCCAATGCCGACAAGGCGCTCGCGCTGGGCCTGGGGCAGGCGGGATTCCAGCTCGGCGATGCCAGCCAAGGCCATGGCGGCAACCTCGTCAGGTATTGGGTAGGCGTATTCATGTGTGAGCCGGTGCAGCACCTTGCCGGAGAGGTCGATCATCAGGCAATTCAGCGCCCGCCTGCCGACATGCAGGCCTATGGAGAAGGCGCGCTCGGCGTTGGGCATGTAGAGCACGGAGGGCTGGCCGATCTGGCCATGGCGCTTGCCGGCCTGCACCACATATCCCGCCTCGTGCAGCGAATCCACAATGCCGGCCACGGCCTGCGGCGTGAGGTTGGCGCTGCGGGCTATCTCCGCTTTCGAGGCTCGCCCAAGCTTGCGAATGGCCTCCAGCACGACACGCTCGTTGAATTGGCGGATTTGTAGCGAGTTGCTGCCCTTACGTGACATTGCGCCCTGGCCCGCGTGTGGCGCCTTGGTTGCGAACAGGAGAAAGGACGGCGTGGAACGGCATGAAACCCTTGCTTTTCTGATGGTATCGATAACGTGAGCGAGGCAGCAATTAAACCAATCTGTTCAGCTTTGGATAGACGGCGCGAAAACTGGCATAGCGCGGCGCCCAGCCGGTGCTGGCGGGCGTGAATACATGTTGCGCGGCAGGCTGCCGGCAAACGCTGTCAAGCGCGCCGCCATCCGCGAGCCAGGCCAGCCGGGCCGCGCCCAGCGCCCCGGCGTTCTCGCCGCCTTCGGAAAATATCAATGTCATACCCAGAATATCGGCCAGAAGCTGGCACCAGAGCGGACTGCGCGTGCCGCCGCCAACGAGGATGAACCTGCCGCCCGGCGCGCCGCCCCCCAACGCCAGCAGGCCATCACGCAAGGCAAAGGCAACACCTTCCAGCACCGCGTAGCCCAAAGCCGCCGCGCCGTGCGCATGGGTGAGGCCGAGGAAGGCGCCGGTCGCCTCCGCGTCGTTATGGGGCGTACGCTCGCCCGAGAGATAAGGCAGAAACAGCGGCGCCGTGGCGCGCGCCTCGGGTGGCAGCAGAGCCACCTGGGCCAGCAGGCTCGCCTCATCGGCGCTGCCGGTGAGCCGCGTGACCCAGCGCAAGGCGCTGGCGGCGGAGAGGATCACCGCCATCTGATGCCAGGTGCCGGGCAGGGCGTGGCAGAACGCATGGATGCAGGCGGCGGCGTTGGGCTGGAACCCATCCGTCACCCGGAAAATGACACCCGACGTGCCCAGCGAGACAAAACCATCCCCCGGGCGGACCACGCCCATGCCGATTGCGCAGGCGGCATTGTCGCCCGCGCCACCGGCGAGGATCACGCCCTCGCCCATGCCCCAGCGCCGCGCCATCTGGGGCAGCAGCGTGGCGGCGGGGGCGCTGCCCTCAACCAGCCGGGGCAGCTGGGCGGGGGTGAGGCTGCAGGCGGCCACCAAGGGCGCCGACCAGGCGCGCGCCGCGACATCCAGCAGGAACATGCCCGAGGCATCGGACATGTCAGTCACTGCCTCGCCGCTCAGCCGCAGGCGCAGGAAATCCTTCGGCAGCAGCACCAGATGGATTTGCGCGAAAACCTCCGGCTCATGGCGGGCGAGCCAGAGCAGCTTGGGCGCGGTGAAGCCGGGCATGGCGCGGTTGCCGGTGATCGCGGGGGCATCGGGCACCGCCGCATCCAGCGCCGCGCATTCGGCGTGGCTGCGCCCGTCGTTCCATAAAATCGCGGGGCGCAGAGGGCGGCGGGCGGCATCGAGCACCACCGCGCCGTGCATCTGCCCGGCCAGGCCGATGGCCCGCACCCGCGCCATCTCGCCCGGGTGGGCGGCGGCCAGCTCGTCACAGACGGCGAACAGCGCCGCCTCCCAGTCGGCCGGGTTTTGCTCAGACCAGAGCGGCCGCGGCTGCGCGATGGCGAGGCTGGCGCTGGCCTGGCCCGCCACCGAATGATCCGGCGCGAGCAGCACCGCCTTGAGCGCGGAGGTGCCGAGGTCTAGGCCCAGATACATGACGCTTCAGCCGAGCCAGGCCAGCGCGCGGGCATGCGCCGCCGTGATAGCCCGCACCAGCCGCGGATCGCCCGCGAGCGCGCCCCAGAGCAGTTTATCAGCGCAGAAGGCGGCAAGCGGCGCGGGGGCGGCCAGCATAGCGCGCGTGGCCGCTTCGTCCATCGCCTGATCCTGATACTGATACGCGACGCGCCCCGCCGCCCAGCTTTGCAGGAAGAGATAGAACAAGGCCGGGATCATCGCGACGCTGTCGATCGCCTCGCCGCGGGCCAGACGCTCGTTGATGGTGGGGGTGACCCAGCCGGGGATTTTGGCGAAGCCATCAGCCGCGACGCGCTGGTTGGTGTCCTGGATGTAGGCGTTGGAGAAACGCTCCAGCACTTTGTCGCGGTAGGCGGCGAGGTCCACCGGGCTTGGTTGCAGCACGGGGAGGACGTCGCCGGTCACATAATCATAAGCCATGCGGGCGATGGCGGCATCCTGCGTGCCTTCGTGGATGAACTGATAGCCGCGCAGCGTGCCGGCCCAGGCGATGAGCGCATGGGTGGCGTTGAGCAGGCGGATTTTCGCCTCCTCATAGGGCAGCACCGAATGCACCAGCGAGGCGCCGGCGCGCTCCCAGGCGGGGCGCCCGGCGATAAATTCATCCTCGATCACCCATTGAATGAAATCCTCCGCCATGACCGGGCAGGCATCAGCGCCGCCGCAGGCCGCGCGCACGCGCGGCGCCAGTTCGGCCACCGGGCGGGGGGTGATGCGGTCTACCATCGAGCTGGGCATGGTGGTGTTGGCCGCCACCCACGCCAGCAGCGCGGCCTCGCCACGCCGGCGCAGGAAGGCGGTGAAGCCATCATGAAAGCGCGCGCCGTTGCTGCGCAGATTATCGCAGGAGAGCAGCGTGAGCGGACCGGCGGCTGCCACCATGCGCGCATGCAAAATCGCCGCCAGGGCGCCGTAGATCGTCAGGCGCGTGCCTTGTTCCAGGTCGCTCACCAGATCGGGGAAGCCCAGATCCAGCTCATGGCGGGGGGTGAGGTAATAGCCCGCCTCGGTGACGGTGAAGGAGATGATTTTAACCTCCGGGCGCGCGCCAAAGGCGATGAGCCCCGCCAGACTTTGCTCCCAGGGGATGATCTCGCCGATGGAATGGATTTCCTGATAGGCGCGCACGCCCGCGGGCGTTACAGTCTCGACATGATAGACCCCGCCCTGGGCGATGAGCTGGGTTTCAACCGCCAGCATATCGGCGCGGATATTGGCCCCCGCGAGGCGCCAGCCGGTCTCCCCTGCGTCCATGAGGTTTTGCAGATAAACCGCCTGATGCGCGCGGTGAAACGAGCCCAGGCCGATGTGCAGGATGATTGAGACGTCTGCCATGACTAACCCCCCGCCTGCGGCTGGGTCCAGCCCAGCGCGTGACCATCCTCACCGAACAGCGAGACCGCGTGGCCGTTGAGCGCCAGATGCAGCTTGTCACCCAGGGCGACCGGCGATTGCGGCGGCAGCTTGACGGTGAGCGGCAGGGAGGCGCCGATGCCGACATAGGCGATGCTCTCATTGCCCAGCCGCTCGACGGCTTCCACATGGCCGGAGATGGGGCCTTGCGGGTCCACCACGATATGCTCCGGCCGCAGCCCGATGGTGAGTTTTGCTCCCGCCGCGATGGTGGCCGGCTGCACGCTGACCAGACTGGCGCCATCGAGCGTGAGCACCAGCGCGCCCGGTGTGCTCTCGCGCACCACGGCGCCGATGAGGTTCATCTTGGGCGATCCGATGAAGCCCGCGACGAAGAGATTGGCCGGGTTGTGGTAGAGCTCCAGCGGTGTTCCCACCTGCTCGATGCGCCCGGCGTTGAAGACGACGATGCGGTCGGCCAGGGTCATCGCCTCGATCTGGTCATGCGTGACATAGATCATCGTGGCCTGAAGGTCGCGGTGGAGCTTGGCGATTTCCAGGCGGGTCTGCACGCGCAGGGCAGCGTCAAGGTTGGAGAGCGGCTCGTCGAAGAGGAATGCCTTGGGCTGACGCACGATGGCGCGCCCGATGGCGACGCGCTGGCGCTGCCCGCCGGAGAGATTGGCCGGTTTGCGGCCCAGCAGCGCCTCAAGCTGGAGGGTTTTGGCGGCAACCCGCACGCGCTGCTCGCGCTCGGCCTTGGGCACACCCGCGAGGCGCAGCGCGAAGGCCATGTTCTCGGCCACGGTCATATGCGGGTAGAGCGCGTAGCTCTGGAACACCATGGCAAGGCCGCGCCGGTCGGGCGTGATCTCGTTCATGCGCGCGCCATCGATGAGCAGCTCACCGCCGCTGATCTCCTCCAGCCCCGCGATCATGCGCAGCAGCGTGGATTTGCCGCAGCCCGAGGGGCCGACGAAGACGATGAACTCGCGGTCCTCGATTTTCAGGTCGATGCCCTTGATGATTTCAGCCGCGCCGTAGCTTTTGCGTAATTGCTTGATTTCGAGTGTCGACATGAGAACTCCTATTTCACCGCGCCAAAGGTCAGGCCACGCACGAGCTGGCGCTGGGTCATCCAGCCGAAAACCAGGATAGGCGCGACGGCCAGGGTGGAGGCGGCGGAAAGCTTGGCCCAGAACAACCCCTGCGGGCTGGAGAAGGCGACGATGAAAGCGGTGAGAGGTGCGGCATGCACCGCGGTGAGATTGAGCGACCAGAAAGCCTCGTTCCAGGAGAGGATGACGGCCAGCAGCCCGGTGGAGGCGATGCCGGGGCCAGCGAGGGGCAGCAGCACGATGCGGATCTGCGCCAGCGCGCCGGCGCCGTCCATGCGGGAGGCCTCGATGATGTCACCTGGAATTTCCTTGAAGAATGTATAGAGCATCCAGACGATGATCGGCAGGTTGGCGAGTGTCATGATCGCGATGAGGCCGGTTTTGGTGTCCAGCAATCCGGTGGATTTGCTGATGAGATAGATCGGCATCAGCACGCCCACCGCGGGCATCATCTTGGTCGAGAGAATCCAGAGCAGCAGATCCTTGGTCCAGCGATTGGGGAAAAACGCCATGGCATAGGCCGCGGGCATGGCAAGCGCGATGCCAAGCGCGGTCGAGCCAAACGAAATGGCGATGGAATTCCACACCGCGCCGGCATAGTCGCCGAGTTGGTTGACCTGGGCGTAATTCTCCAATGTGGGATGAAAAAACAGCAGCGGCGGCGTGGCGACGGCGTCGATCTCGGTTTTGAAGGAGGTCAGCACCATCCACGCCACGGGAAAGAACATGGCCAGCGCCACGCCCCAGCCGAGCAGCGAGACCCAGATGCGAAAGGCGAATGAAGCTTTCATTGGCGGACCCTAGATGTCTACGTTGCGTGCGATCGTGCGCACCAGGAAAAAGGCGATGATGTTGGCCAGGATGATCGCCAGAACGCCACCGGCGGAGGCGCCGCCGACATCGAAATTCACCAGCGCGCGCAGATAGATCAGATAGGTCAGGGTTGTTGTGGCGTCACCCGGACCGCCGGATGTGGTGATGAATATCTCGGCAAAGACCGCGAGCAGAAAGATCGTCTCGATCATCAGCAAAATAGAGATCGGCCGGGCGAGATGCGGGAGAATCACAAAGCGCAGCAATTGCGGGCCGCGCGCGGCATCCATGCGCGCCGCCTCCATCTGCTCACGGTCGAGCGACTGCATGGCGGTGAGTAGAATGAGGGTGGCGAAGGGTATCCACTGCCAGGCGACGATGATGACAATGCCGGCCATCGGATAATTGGTGAACCAATCAATGGCGCCAAAGCCGAGCTTGGTGGTGATCCAGGCGAACACGCCACTCACCGGATTCATCAGCAGGTTTTTCCAGATCAGCGCGCTGACCGTCGGCATGACAAAAAATGGCGCAATGACCAGAAGGCGCGCAACGCTGCGGCCCCAGAACTCCTGATCAAAGAGAATCGCGAAGGCGACACCGAAGACGATGGTGATTGCGAGCACCGAGCCGACCAGCACCACCTCGTTGAAGAGGGCTGCCAGCATCGCGGGGTCTTCAAGCAGGAACTTGTAATTATCAACACCCGCAAAGCCGGTGATGGTCGGGTCGACAAGGTTATAGCGCTGGAAGGAGAACCAGAGCGTCATGACCAAAGGGACGATCGCCCAGACCAGCAGCACAAAGACCACCGGTGTGAGAAGCGGCCAGGTGCGCATCAATTTGGCGTTGCGATGCGGCACGAGGGTTTGCGTTGCGGACATCACGCTCATCTCCTTTCCATAAAATCAGGAGGAGGCTGCCCTCCTCCTGATTTTGCCGATGCTTACTTCAGGTAACCGGCCTGTTGCATGGCCGCTGTCGTACTGTCCTGCGCGCTTTGCAGCGCGGCGCTTACGGTGCTGCGCCCGCTCAGCGCACCGGCAATATCCTGGCCCACCACCGTGCCGACCTGCTGGAACGGCGGAATGGCAACAAACTGCACGCCGGTATAGGGCACCGGATTCAATGTCGGGTGGTTCGGGTCCGCCGAGTTGATCGCCGCGATGGCGGCTTTCGCGAAGGGGGCGGCGTTCAGATAATCGGCGTTCTCATAAGTGGAGGTGCGGGTTCCCGGAGGGGCCACAACCCAGCCCTGCGTCTTGCCGACGAGATCGACATACTGCTTCGAGGTTGCCCAGGCGATGAAGGATTCAGCCGCCGCCTCATGCGTTGAGGTTGTCGGCACCGCCAGGGACCAGGCCCAGAGCCAGCTCGCACCATGCGTGGTGACAGCGACCGGCGCCTTGACGAAGCCGATCTTGCCAGCGACCTGCGATTGCGACGGATCTTCAAGCTTGCCGGCGGCGGCGGTTGAATCGATCCACATCGCGCAATGGCCGGTTGAAAAAAGCGCCTGGTTTTCATTGAAACCATTTGAATCTGCGCCCGGGGGGCCATCTTTCTTCATCAGATCGACATAGAAATTAATCGCGGTCTCCCACGGCGCGCTGGTCAACTGCGGTTTCCAGTTCATATCAAACCAGCTGCCGCCATTGGTGTTGACCAAGGTGCTCAGATACGCCATGTTTTCGCCCCAGCCTGGCTTGCCGCGCAGGCAGATGCCGTATTGCTGCTTCGATTTATCGGTCAATTTATCAGCAAATTGTTCAATCTGGGCATAAGTTGGCTGGTCTGGCATGGTGAGGCCGGCCTGCGCAAAAAGGTCCTTGCGGTACATGGTAAAGGAGCTTTCCGCATAGAAGGGCGCCGCGAAAAGGGTCTTACCAACGCTCAGCGCGGAGCGCACCTGCGGCAGCAGATCGTCGTAATCATACGATGCCGGAAATTCATTCAGCGGCGCCAGCCAGCCTTGCTTCGCCCAGATCGGGGTTTCGTAGGAACCGATCGTGATAACGTCAAACTGGCCGCCATGCGTTGCAATATCCGTGGTGACACGCTGACGCAGGACATTTTCCTCCAGCACCACCCAGTTGATTTTGTTGCCTGTCTGCTGCTCCCATTGCGCCGACAATTTCTGCATGACGATCATGTCTGAATTGTTCACCGTGGCAATGGTGATCGTGGTCGCGGATGCCGCGCAGGGCGCAGCAAGAAGAAATGCGGCAAGAGCCGCGCCGGTAAGCTGACGCATATTAAGGTTTCCTCGTTTAATTGTTGTTTTATACATACCCCGGCACGCCAGGGTGAACTCCAGCCTTGAGCGCGGTACGATTGCAAGACAAACCAGCCTGTTGGACTTCAGCTTGGCCAGAAACCGGACACGCAAGAAATTTTGTTGCCATCGCGCATTGCCGCCAGCCCACGTTCGCGCTCGATTAAAAATCCGGCGGCACGCTCAGGCTGACATCCACAATGAATGAATTTTCGCTCACCCAAATCCGAATGACGAATGAACGCTCTTAACCTCAACCTCCGCAACTGGTTAACGGCGGCTCTTACCGGCCCCCATATTGAAAAAAAAGTCCGGCCAAAACCCAGCCCATGGCCCGATCCGGACGCGCAGCCAGACAAAGCCAGCTAAGCATGAATCAATTATTAAAGCAATTAGATATAATTAGTAGCCACCCAAAAAACTGTCAAGAGACCGTGTGCGGGGGGATAAAATCAGCCCCCCGATCCGGGCGGGCCGCTTTGGCCGCCCGGCGGCTCGTGGCATGAACGCTTCAATTCACCGCAAAGCCCGGCATGGCCTCTGAACGTGAAGGTTATGGCATATCAGGATCATAAATCCGCAGCCCCTCGCGGACGGCGATCAACTCCCCCTCCTGAAGGGGGTTCCATGCTTCATCCGTTAGCGGGACGCTGGCAAACAGCATCAACGCCTGCGGGGTGTCTCCGATTCCAATTCTGACACCGGAGGCTGGTGCCAGCTCATCGCTGGCGCCGCAGGTGCGGACCAGCCAGAATAAGCCCGGCGGGGTAATCATGCCATCCTGCTGTATGCGCCGATGCCCATGCGCGAACAGGGCATCGCCATCCGCGTAAATGAAGTTCGCTGGCCCAAGCTCACGAAACTCAGCCGCGAGACCTTGGATGACCGATCGTCTCGCGGCAACAGAGGGCACCGCGCCGCCTGCCCAAAGCGGGGAGAGCGCTTCCAGCAAAATGCAGAAGGCTATTTCGGAATCGGTCTGCCCAATTGGCTGAAACCGCTTCCAGCGTCCGGCCATCCGCTGGCCGATCCCGGCAAGATTGCCATTGTGCGCGAAAACATGCGCCTGCCCGCCCAATTCGCGCATAAAGGGCTGGGTGTTGCTCAACGAGATGCCACCCTGGGTCGCGCGCCTGATATGGGAGAGAACGAGGCTGCTGAGCTGTTTGCGTTGTTCGATGAATGATAGCCAGTCGCTCTGCCCCGCCGGCTCCGGCTCCTTGTATAGCCGGACATCACGGCCATCATAAAATGCCAGCCCCCAGCCATCGACGGTTCGCCCGCCAACACTGCCATGCCGGGCAAAAATATTCAGCGAAAAATTGACATTCGTTGATATTTTACTCGACAGCGCAAACAGCTCGCACATCCAAAAATTTTCAGGAAAATTCTAGGAACCTGCAGGGGGGAGCGATTTTTTCGAGAAATACCAGTCGGTGTAATCATACCCCTTGCTCTGGCGTTCTTCAGCGTCGGCCTGAGTCTGCGGCGGTGGCACGATAACCTTTTCCCCAGGCTTCCACGCCTCCGGCGTCGCGATGCCGTGCTTGTCGCTGGTTTGCAGGGCTTCGAGCAGGCGGAGAAATTCCTCTATGCTGCGCCCGTTGCTCATCGGGTAATAGACCATGGCCCGCAGCTTGCTCTCCGGATCGATGAAGAATGTGGCGCGGACCGCCGAGGTGTCGCTGGCGCCGGGCTGGATCATGCCATAGGCATGCGCCACTTTCATTGACAGATCTTCGATGATCGGGAACGGAACCTTCACGCCGAAATTATGTTCGATGCTGCGTGCCCAGGCGATATGGGCGAAATTGCTATCGATCGAGAGGCCGAGCAGGTCGCAGTTCAGCGCCTGGAACCTGGGATAATTCTTTGAAAATGCCACAAACTCCGTCGTGCAAACCGGCGTGAAGTCGGCCGGGTGAGAGAAGAGAACCAGCCACTTGCCCTTATAATCCGAAAGTTTCCGGACCCCGTGGGTCGTCTTGGTTTCAAATGCGGGCGCCGCCTCGTTTAGCCTTGGCATGGCGGGCGGTTGCGCGGATTGGGCATCGGTCATGATTGTTTCTCCCAAATTCAAGTTTCAACCACGGATTCCGGCCTCCGGCCTGGCATTCATTCCACAGCCTTCCCCGCCGGCAGATATCACGTAGCTGCCTCATGATGCGTTTATAGCCAGAAGCCGGGCAACCGGCATTGATTTGAATCAAGCTGTGGGCGCATCCGCCGGGCTGATCCGGCTGGTCGAGCCGCGAACCACGCAGCGCCCGCCCAGAACCACCTTGCGCGCCGGGGCGTCCGGGGTGTCCAGCCGTTCCAGCAGCAGTTTCATCGCGGTCCGGCCGATATCAGCCACCGGCTGCTCGATCACCGTCAGCCCCGGCCCGGCCAGCTCAGTCCAACTCTCATTATCAAACCCGGCAATCGCCATGTCCTGCGGAATCCTCTTGCCCGCCGCGCGCATGGCCCGCACCACGCCCATCAGCATCAGGCCGTTGCTGGCAATCACCGCTTCGGGCACCGTGCCTTGCGTGAACCAGCGGCGGGCCTCGGCTTCGGCGGCCTCGATGCTGGGGGCGATGAAACGCGCCGCCGGGGCGAGACCGGCCAGCCGCATCGCCGCCACGTAGCCATCGTGCCGCTCAACGCCGGTGGTACTGGCATTGCCAAACAGCCCGGTGATGCGGTGATAGCCCTGCGCCACCAGATGCTCCACCAGCATGCCGGCGGCGGCGAAATTATCGAGCACCACCGCATCCTGCCCGCTGGCGCGCCCGGCACGGTCGATCAGAACTATGGGAAAATTATAGGTTCCGCGCGCCAATTTATCGACCGAGGCGCGGGTGGGGGCAAAAATCACGCCGGTGACGCGCTCTTCCTCCATCAGTTGCAGATACATCGCCTCTTTCTGCGGATTTTCATCGGTATTGCAAAGGATCACACGCAACCCAGCTGTATAGGCAGCATCTTCAACCGCACGGGCAACAGCTGTGAAGAACGGGTTGGAAATATCGGCGACGATCAGCCCTATGGTCTGCGAATGGCGCGAGCGCAGCCGCCGCGCCGAGAGGTTCGGCCTGTATCCGGTCGCCTTCACCGCCGCTTCCACCTGCCCGCGCAACTCCGCGCTGACCGGCCCGCCGCCGAGCGCCCGCGAGACCGTGGCGGGGGACACACCCGCCGCGCGCGCTACATCTTTAATGCTGACTGTCATGGTTCCTAATGCTTTTCACAGAAATCGTTCTCACAAACATCAGCATAATAACCTATTATAATGCAAGCAATTCGCATGAAGACGCTAAAAAATCTCAAAATAGGCAGCATAGTGCTTGACAAGCACCTATGAAATCGTTTTCAGTGTCAACAAGGTTACGGGGAAAACATCCATGTCATCAAATCTGCCAAATGCCCTTCTGGGGCGCGAACTCGTCCGTCTTAACGCCGCACCGGCGAACAAGGAGGCCGCCATCACGGAGGCCTGCCAGCTTCTGGTTGCCGCAGGTTGCGTGGCGCCGGATTTCGCCGCCAGCATGCTGCGGCGCGAGGCGGTGGCGAACACCTACCTCGGCCATGGCGTCGCCATCCCGCACGGGCTGGTCGAGGACAAGGATATGGTCCGCCGCGACGGCATCGCCATTTTGCAGGTGCCGGGCGGGATTGAGTGGAACCCTGGGCAGACCGCGCAGCTTATCGTCGCCATCGCGGCGCGCGGGGATACCCACATCGCCATCCTGCGCCGCCTCACCCGGCTGATCCAGGACGAAGCACGGCTGGCGGCGCTCTGCACCACGCGCGACGCGGGCGAAATCGTCCACGCCCTGACGCAGGACACGCCGATGGTTGCCGCCGCGCCGGTCGCGGATATGGACCAGAAATTTGACTGGGTGGTGGATTACCCCACCGGGCTGCACGCCCGCCCCGCCGCCGCCTGGGTGGATACGGTGCGTGCCACCGGCCTGCGCGTGCAGGTGCGCCACGGCAACGAGGCCGCCGATGCGCGCAACCTGGTCGCTCTGCTGCAGCTGGGCCTGCGCGCGGGCGATACGGTGACAATCTCCGCCGAGGGCGAGGACGCCGCCGCCGGGCTGGCCCGGTTGCGCGCGCGCATCACCGGCCTCACCGCGCAGGAGGTGGCGGATGCCGCCAAAGCCGCCGCCCGCGCCGCCGCCCCGGTGCATGGATGGACGCCACCAGGCCAGCCCCACATCATTGCCGGCCTTGCCGCCAGCCCCGGCATCGCCATCGGCCCGCTGCATGTGCTGGCGGCCGCCGAGGTCGTCATCCCCGACGAGCCCGTCTCCCTCACCGAGGGCGGCAACGCCCTGCACGAGGCGCTGACCGCGACCCGCCAGCAGATGACCGCGCTGGTGGACGACACCACGCGCCGCCTCGGCGCCTCTGACGCCGCCATCTTCAAGGCGCAGGCCGAATTGTTGAACGACAGCGACCTTATCACCCTCACCTGCCAGCTCATGGTTGAGGGCCATGGCGTGGCCTGGGCCTGGAACGAGGCGATCGAGCGCATGGCCGCCAGCCTCTCCGCCCTGGGCAACCCTGTTCTGGCCGGGCGGGCCGCGGATATGCGCGATGTCGGCCGGCGCGTGCTCACCTGGCTGGCGCCTTCGGTCACCTTCGGCTCGCTGCAGGACCTGCCCGAGCAGCCCTGCATCCTCGCCGCCGCCGATCTCTCGCCGTCCGACACCGCCGGGCTGGATATGAGCCGAGTCATCGGCCTCGCCATGGCGCTGGGCGGCCCGACCTCGCACACCGCCATTCTGGCGCGCACGCTGGGCCTGCCCGCGATCGTGGCGGGCGGCAACGCCGTGCTGGAGGCAAAATCGGGCACCATGGCGATCCTCGATGGCCAGACCGGGCGGCTGTATCTCGACCCATCGGCCGATGACATCGCCTCAGCGCAAGCCTGGGCCGCCGAGCTTGCCGCCAAACAGGCGCTGGCAGCGCAAAAGCGCGGCGAGCCCGCCACCACCACCGATGGCCACCGCGTCGAGATCGGCGCCAACGTCAACCGGCCGGACCAAGTGCCCATGGCCATTGCCGAGGGCGGGGAGAGCGTGGGGCTGATGCGCACCGAGTTCCTGTTTCTGGAAACCGGCGCCACCCCCACCGAGGAGGAGCAGTTCGCCACCTATCGCGGCATGATCGACGCGCTCGCGGGGCGCCCGCTCATCATCCGCGCGCTCGATATCGGCGGCGACAAGCAGGTTGCGCATCTGCACCTGCCGCATGAGGAAAACCCGTTCCTCGGCGTGCGCGGCGCGCGGCTGCTGCTGCGCCGGCCGGATTTGCTGCACCCGCAGCTGCGCGCCATCTACCGCGCCGCCGCTCAAGGGGGGGATGTCTCGATCATGTTCCCGATGGTCACCACGGTGGATGAAATCCTGCGTCTGCGGCAAATCTGCGAGGAAATCCGCACCACGTTGAACGCCCCCGTGCTGCCGCTGGGCATCATGATCGAGGTGCCTGCCGCCGCCATCCAGGCGGACAATCTGGCGCAGCATTGCGACTTCTTCTCCATCGGCACCAACGACCTGACACAGTACACGCTGGCGATCGACCGGCAGAACCCGGACCTGGCCGCCGAAGCTGACAGCCTGCACCCGGCCGTGCTGCGGCTGATCGCGCAGACAGTGGCCGGGGCGCGCAAGCATGGCCGCTGGGTCGGCGTGTGCGGCGGCATCGCGGGCGACCCGTTCGGCGCCGCGCTGCTCGCCGGGCTGGGGGTGAACGAACTCTCCATGACCCCGCGCGATATCGCGGCGGTGAAGGCCCGGCTGCGCGAGGCTGATTTCGCCGCGCTGCAGTCCCTGGCCGCCAACGCCCTTGCCGCCGCCACCGCCGCGCAGGTGCGCGCCCTGGATGGAGCCGGCGCATGACCCGCGTCGTCACCCTCACGCTCAACCCGGCCATCGATGAGACGGTGATGCTGGATCGCCTGCGCCCCGGCCATGTGCATCGCGCCAGCGGTGTTGCCTTCCATCCCGGCGGCAAGGGCGTGAATGTCGCGAGCTGCCTCGCCGATTGGGGGCAGCCCGTGATCGCCACCGGTATTCTCGGGCGCGGCAATGCCGGTACGTTCGAGGCGCTGTTCGCCGCCAAGCATATCACCGATGCCTTCCTGCGCGTGGCGGGCGAGACGCGCACCAACATCAAGCTCAGCCACGACGGCGAGACGACCGATATAAACCTGCCCGGCCTGAAGATTTCCTCCGAGGATAGCGCACGGATTTTTGAGCAGACGGTTGCGCTGGCGGATCTGGATACGCTGGTGGTGCTGGGCGGCAGCCTGCCCGAGGGCATCGCCGAGAATATCTACGCCGGTCTCACCATGGCCTTGCAGGAACGCGGGGCGCGCGTGCTGCTCGACACCAGCGGCCTGCCCCTCACCCGCGCGCTGCAGGCCACGCAACTGCCTTATTGCATCAAGCCGAACCGCGCGGAGCTGGAATTTTACGCAGGTTGCACCCTGAATTCCGACGAATCGCTGATCGAGGCCGCGCACCGGCTGATCGCCCGTGGCGTGACCCTCGTGGCCATCTCACTGGGGGCGGATGGCGCGTTGTTCGTCACCGCGCAAGCCGTGTTGCGCGCCGCCCTGCCCGCCTTGCGCGTGACCAGCACGGTCGGCGCCGGGGACGCCATGGTTGCGGGCATCATCGCCGCTTTATCTGAAAACGCCGGGCTGGAAGCCACCGCCCGCCTCGCCACCGCCTTCGCCACCGCCAAACTGCAACAGGCGGGCGCGAATCTACCCGCGCGCCAGATCGTTGAGACGCTCTGCGCGCAAGTACAAATTACCAAACAGGGAGACGACAAACCATGAGTGAGATTATCGCGTCGGTTACCGCCGGCGATGTTACCGTAAACGGCGTTCTCGCCGCCGAGGCTTTGCGCAAGGCTGCAAAATCCTCCGGCAAGAGCATCGAGGTTGAGGTGCGCACCAATGAGGGCGTGCTGAACCCGCTCGGCGCCCAGCAGATTGCCGGCGCCAGGCTTGCCGTGCTGGTCGGCAACACCGACGCCGCCGACAGCCGTTTCGCAGGCATCAAAAGCATCCGCGCCACCATCGGCGAAGTGCTGGCCGACGCCGGCGCCGTGCTGAGCGGCAGCAAGCCCGTGAGCGTGCCGAAGAAGATCGTCGCCATCACCTCCTGCCCCACCGGCATCGCGCATACGTTCATGGCGGCCGAAGGCTTGCAGCAGGCCGCCGCCGCGATGGGCCATGAGATCCGCGTGGAGACGCAAGGCTCCGTCGGCTCGCAGACCCCGCTGACCGATGCCGAAATCGCCGCCGCCGATCTGGTGGTCATCGCCGCCGACAAGCAGGTGGACCTTGGCCGCTTCGCCGGCAAGCGCGTGTTCCAGAGCGGCACCAAGCCCGCGATCAACGATGGCCAGAACCTCATCACCAAGGCCTTCGCGGAAGCCGCCATGCAGGGCGGGGGCGCAAAAGCCGCCAGCGCGGCGCCGCAGAAAACCGGCGCCTACAAGCATCTGATGTCGGGCGTCTCGTTCATGATCCCCTTCGTCACCGCGGGCGGGCTGCTCATCGCGCTCGCCTTCGCCTTCGGCGGCATCTACGCAACCGACCCCTCGCACGCCAACACCTTCGCAGGCGCGCTGTTTGAGATCGGCGCCAAATCCGCCTTTACGCTGTTCGTGCCGATCCTGGGCGGGTTTATCGCCTATTCCATAGCCGACCGCCCCGGCCTGGCGCCGGGCATGATCGGCGGCCTGCTCTCCTCGCTGCTCGGCGCAGGGTTTCTGGGCGCCATCGCCGCCGGGTTCCTGGCCGGTTACAGCACGCTTTATCTCAACCGTTACATCAAGCTGCCGCGCAGCATGGAAGGCTTGAAGCCGGTGCTCATCCTGCCGCTGCTCGGCACGCTGATCACCGGTCTGCTCATGGTCTATGTCATCGGCACGCCGATTGCTGAAATCCTTGCCTTCCTCACCAATTTCCTCAAATCCATGCAGGGTTCCTCGGCCATTATCCTCGGCCTGCTGCTCGGCGCGATGATGGCGTTCGACATGGGCGGCCCGGTGAACAAGGCCGCCTATACCTTCGCGGTCGGCCTGCTCTCCGCCCAGGTCTACACGCCGATGGCCGCGGTGATGGCCGCTGGCATGACCCCGCCGCTGGCCATCGCGCTGGCGACCCGCCTGTTCCCTGCCCGCTTCTCCGAGGAAGAACGCGAAGCGGGGCTTTCCACCGGAGCGCTCGGCCTCTCCTTCATCACCGAAGGCGCCATCCCCTTCGCGGCGCGCGACCCCTTCCGCGTCATCCCCTGCACCGTCGCCGGGTCTGCCGTCGCCGGGGCCATTTCCATGGCATCAGGCGTGCAGCTGAAGGTTCCGCATGGCGGCATCTTCGTGCTGCCGATCCCCGATGCGGTCACGCATCTTGGTTTCTACGTCATCGCACTGGTGGCGGGAACCGCCGTCACCGCGCTGATGCTTGGCGTGGTGAAGAAAAACTTCGTCGAAAAAACCGTCTAACCCACGCATAAAGTCAACAGGATACAGGATAATGCTAAAAAAATTCATCTACACCGCTGGCGTCTCCATGCTGGCCCTCGGCACCGCACAGGCACAAACCAGCACGGCGCCAACCCTTGGCCAAAAATTGTTCGATGATGGCGTGTCGATCTCGCTGAACTACACAGGCGAGGCCGCCGCCAACCCCTCTGGCGGTATCCGCCAGGGGGGAGACTACGCCGGGCAGGTGTTCCTCGGCGGCGATTTTGACATGAGCAAAATCGCCGGACTGACAGGCACCAGCGTGCATATCGCGCTCACCCAGCGCCACGGCCGCAACCTCGCGGCTGATTACATCGGCAACAACACCTCGGTGCAGGAGGTGTTCGGCACGCAGAATGTCCACCTGGCCTATTTCACCATCGAACAGAAACTGTTCAATGACCGGCTGGATATCACCGCGGGCCGCACGGTTGCCAACATCGCCTTCCTCAACTCGCCGCTCTATTGTCAGTTCCAGTCCAACTCGGCCTGCGGCAACCCGACCTTCATCTTCAAGGACAGCAATTTCACCTACTTCCCCGCGTCCAGCTGGGGCGGCGATGCGAAATTCCTGTTCACGCCCGATAGCTACATCCATGCCGGGCTGTATGAGGTGAACCCGGTCGACAAAACCTTCCTGGCGCATGGTTTCGATCTCTCCGGCAACCATGCCACCGGCGTCGTCGTTCCGGCCGAGCTTGGCTACACCCCGGATGGCAATCTCTACGCCATTGGCGGCTGGTATGACACCGGCGCCTATTCCGACCCGCTGAACGATGCCACCGGCCAGCCGGCCCTGCTCGCCGGCCAGCCCTACGCCACGCACCACGATCGTTCCGGCATGTTCCTGCGCTTCAACCAGACGGTTGACTCCACCGGGCTTGCCGTGTTCGGCGTGTTCATGACCAAGCTCAGCGGCGAGGTGAACGAGAACCAATATTACGAGCTGGGCGCCGTGCAGACCGGCACCTTCGCCGGGCGCAGCCAGGACACCATCGGCTTTGTCGTCAACGATCAGGAATTCTCCAACGCGTTCCTGAACAACATTGCCCTGGCGCGTGAATCTGTGGGCGGAACAGGCAATATCGCGCACCGTGAGATCATGATGGAGCTGAACTACGACGCCAAGCTCACCCCATGGATGACCGCGACGCCGAACGTCCAGTACATCATCAACCCGGATCAGTCCGCTGAGCCGTACCGCAAGACCAACATCAAGAACGCCTTCGTTGTCGGTCTTAAATTCACCGTCGACCTCGCCCGTCTAGGCGGCTTCGCACCGCCGCAGTAAGCGGGGGATCCGGGACCGCGCCGTGGCGCGGCGTGGTCCCGGATGTCTATTTGCCTTCACAGGCATTAGCGTACAATTTGCCCGCGCCACCGTGAACAAGGAATTGCCATGACCAGCCGCGTCATCCCCGTTGTCCCATTTGTACTTGTGGTATTCGGCGCCACCGGCGACCTGGCCCGGCGCAAGCTGCTCCCCGCCATGTTCCACCGCGACATGGCGGGACAATTGCCCGAGGCTGCAAAAATCATCGGTGCCGCGCGCGGCAAGCTCACCGCGGATGCCTTCATTGCCCTCGCGCGCGAGTCGATCATCGAGCATGTCCCCGCCGAGGAGCGCAGCGAAGCCGATGTCGAGCGTTTCATCGCCCGGCTGGATTATCGCGCCGTGGAGGCTGATGACGATGGCGGCTGGCAAGAGCTGGCCCAGGCGCTTGCCTCCTACCGTGAGCGCGTCAACGTATTTTATCTCGCCACCGGCCCCGCCCTGTTCGGGCCCATCTGCGAGCGGCTTGGCCGCTTTGGCATGGCGCATGGCAATGCCCGTGTGGTGGTGGAGAAGCCGATTGGCAAAAACCTTGAATCCGCCAAGGAACTGAACGCGGCCATCGGCAAGGTCTTCCCCGAGGACCGGGTTTATCGCATCGACCATTACCTCGGCAAGGAGGCCGTGCAGAACCTCATGGCGCTGCGTTTCGCCAACGGGTTGTTCGAGCCGTTATGGGATGCCGCGCATATAGACCATGTGCAGATCACCGTTGCCGAAAGCCTGGGCGTGGAAGGCCGCGCCGGGTATTATGACACTGCGGGCGCCCTGCGCGACATGGTGCAAAACCATATTTTGCAATTGCTGTGCCTGGTGGCCATGGAACCCCCCGCGCGGCTGGACGCCGATGCCGTGCGCGACGAAAAACTGAAGGTGCTGCGCGCGTTGAAGCCGATTGCCGATGCGCTCTCCACACAGGCGGTGGTGCGCGGCCAATACCGCGCGGGCGCCTCCGCCGGCGGCGCGGTGCGCGGATATCTCGACGAGCTGGGCGCGGAGACCAGCACCACCGAAACCTTCGTGGCGCTGAAGGCCGAGGTGCAGAACTGGCGCTGGGCCGGGGTGCCGTTTTATCTGCGCACCGGCAAGAGAATGCCCGAGCGTGTGTCCGATATCGTCATCACCTTCCGCCCGCCGCCGCATTCGGTGTTCGACGCCTCCGCCGGGCCGATCGAGGCCAATAAGCTGGTCATCCGCCTGCAACCTGACGAGGGGGTGAAGCTCTGGCTGATGACCAAGGACCCCGGGCCGGGCGGCATGCGCCTGCGCTCCGTGCCGCTGGACATGAGCTTCGCCAACGCCTTCCAGGTTCGCAACCCGGATGCGTATGAGCGCCTGGTGCTCGATGTAGTGCGCGGCAACCAGACGCTCTTTATGCGCCGCGACGAAGTTGAAGCCGCGTGGACGTGGATCGAGCCGATTCTCGAAGCCTGGTCGAACGCGGCGGAGCTGCCCAAACCCTACACCGCCGGCACCTGGGGCCCCTCGGCGGCGGTGGCGCTGATCGAGCGCGATGGCCGCACCTGGCTGGATGGCGGCGCATGATGCATGAATTCTCCTCCCCCGCAGCGCTGGCTGACGCACTGGCCGATGCCGTGGCGGCCGCGCTCGCCGCGCGGCTGGCGCGCGAGGGCGCGGCGGCGCTCGCGGTTTCCGGCGGCACCACGCCGGTGAAATTTCTGCAGGCGCTGTCAGCGAAAGCCATCAATTGGTCACGCGTGACCGTGACCCTTGTGGATGACCGCTGGGTGGCGGAATCTTCCGCGCGCTCCAACGCCGCGCTGGTTAAAAACCATCTGCTGCAAGGCCCGGCGGCGCAGGCGGCATTTGTGCCGCTGGTGAACGGCGCGGCCACGCCCGAGGCCGGGCTTGCCGAAGTGGAACAGGCGATTGCCGCTCTGCCCCTGCCCTTCGCGGCGATCGTGCTCGGCATGGGGCTCGATGGCCACACGGCCTCCTTCTTCCCCGGCGGCGACCGGCTGGCCGAAGCCCTTGCCCCCAGCCACGGCCAGCGCGTGGAGAGCATGCGCGCACCCGCCGCCGTTGAACCGCGCATCACGCTTACCCTGCCGGTATTGCTGCAGGCCGATTTCGTGGCGCTGCATATCGAGGGCGCCGCCAAGCGCGAATTATTGCAAAGCGGCGCGGCGAAACTGCCGGTCCGCGCCGTACTCGCCCGCAACCCCGCACCCGCTATTTTCTGGAGTCCCTAAGCATGGTTCACCCCCGTATTCAGGACATCACCAGCCGCATCATCGCCCGCAGCGAACCGGCGCGCTCTGCCTATCTGGCGCGCATAGCGGCGGCAAAAAGTGAAAAGCCCCAGCGCCGGGCGCTGGGTTGCGCCAATCAGGCGCATGGCTTCGCCGCCTGCGCGCCAGGTGACAAAGCCGTGCTGCGCACCGGCGATGGCGCCAGCCTCGGCATCGTGACCGCCTATAACGACATGCTCTCGGCCCATCAGCCTTATGAACATTTCCCCGACATCATCCGCGCCGCCGCGCGCGCCGCCGGTGGCGTGGCGATGGTGGCCGGCGGTGTGCCCGCGATGTGCGACGGCATCACCCAGGGCGAGGCGGGAATGGAACTCTCGCTGTTCTCGCGCGATGTCATCGCCCTTTCAACCGCCGTGGCGCTCTCGCACAAAACCTTCGATGCCGCGGTCTTCCTCGGCATTTGCGACAAGATCGTGCCGGGTCTGGTCATCGGCGCGCTCTCCTTCGGGCATCTGCCCGCCGTCTTCATCCCCGCCGGGCCCATGACCTCGGGCCTGCCGAATGACGAGAAGTCGCGCATCCGCCAGCTCTATGCCGAAGGCAAGGTGAGCCGCGAGGAGCTGCTGGACGCCGAGGCAAAATCCTACCACGGCCCCGGCACCTGCACCTTCTACGGCACGGCGAACACCAACCAGATGATGATGGAGATCATGGGTCTGCATCTTCCTGGTGCTGCCTTCATCAATCCGAACACGCCGCTGCGCGATGCACTCACCACCGCCGCCACGCAACGCGCCATGGCCATCACCGCCGCCGGAAATGATTATACGCCGATCGGCCTGATCCTGGACGAACGCGCGTTCGTGAATGGCATCGTGGGCCTGCACGCCACCGGCGGCTCGACCAACCATACGCTGCATCTCGTCGCGATGGCGGCGGCGGCGGGCATCACCCTCACCTGGGATGATTTCTCCGATCTGGCCGAGGTCACGCCGCTGCTCACGCGCATCTACCCCAACGGCTCGGCCGATGTGAATCACTTCCATGCCGCCGGCGGCACCGGATTTGTCATCCGGGAATTATTGTCTGCTGGTTTGCTGCATGAGGATGTGCGCACCGTGGCGGGCGGCGGCCTTGGGGCCTATGCGGCGGAGCCAAAGCTGGTGGAGGGCCAGGTGGCATGGTTCCCCGCCCCCGAGGCCAGCGGCAACGCCAGCGTGCTGCGCGGCATCGCTGATCCCTTCCAGCCCACCGGCGGCCTGCGCGTGCTTGATGGCGCGCTCGGCCGCGCGGTCATCAAAACCTCCGCTGTAAAGCCGGAGCGGCATATCATCGAGGCTCCCGCGAAGATCTTTCATTCGCAGGAAGAGGTGCAGGCGGCGTTCAAGGCGGGCGAACTCAACCAGGATACGGTGGTCGTCGTACGCTTCCAGGGGCCAAAGGCCAACGGCATGCCCGAGCTGCACAAGCTGATGCCGCCGCTGGGGGTGCTGCAAGACAAAGGCTACCGCGTGGCGCTGGTGACCGATGGCCGGCTCTCCGGCGCCTCCGGCAAGGTTCCGGCGGCCATTCATGTCACCCCGGAAGCCGCCGATGGCGGGGCTATCGGCAAGCTGCGCGATGGCGACATGATCCGCGTGGACGGCACCAACGGCCATCTCACCATTCTGGTGGCACCCGATGTATGGGCCGCGCGCACACTGGCAACCGCCGATCTTTCCGCCAACCATTACGGTACCGGGCGCGATCTGTTCGCCGCCTTCCGCCACGCTGTCAGCACCGCCGATACGGGTGCGAGCATATTCACAAAGGGCCTCGCATGAACCTCGAAACCATTTTGCGCGCAGCACCGGTGATCCCGGTTGTCATCATCGACCATCTCTCGCAGGCGGTGCCGCTCGCGCGCGCGCTTGTCGCCGGGGGATTGCCGGTGATTGAAATCACCTTGCGCACCGCCGTGGGGCTGGAGGCCATTCGCGCCATCGCGGCGGAAGTGCCTGATGCGATCGTTGGCGCCGGCACCGTGCTGAGTGGCGCGCAGTTTGAAAAAACCGTGACGGCGGGCGCCAAATTCGCGGTCTCGCCCGGCGCCACCGAGGCCCTGCTTGATGCCGTGGCCGGGGCGCAGGTCAAACTGCTTCCCGGTATCGCCACCGCCTCCGAGGCGATGCGGCTGATCGAACGGGGCTATGAGTTCGCCAAGCTCTTCCCCGCCGAAGCCTCCGGCGGGGCTGCGTTTTTATCGTCCATCGCCTCGCCGCTGCCGCAGCTTAAATTCTGCCCGACCGGCGGGATCACGCCGGATTCAGCGCCCCGGTATCTGAAGCTGCCCAACGTGATCTGCATCGGCGGCTCCTGGATGGTGAACCGCGCGATGATCGCCGCCGGGGACTGGAGCGGGATCACCGCCGCCGCCGCGCAGGCCGCGGCGTTGAATATCCACCGGAGGAGTGCGGCGCATGGATAAACTATGGACCGAGCTGGCGGCGGCGCAGCAGGCCACCCCCTCCCTGCGCGCGTTGTTCGCGCAAAACCCTGACCGTTTCGCTGAATTTTCCGCCGGGCTGGATGATCTGCTGCTCGATTATTCGAAGACCGGCCTGACGGAGACAACCCGCGCGCTGCTGCTGCAACTCGCCGAGGCAACTGAGGTTGCCCAAAAGCGCGACGCGATGTTCGCGGGGGAGAAGATCAACACCACGGAGAACCGCGCGGTGCTGCATACCGCCCTGCGCAACATTGCCAATACGCCGGTCTATGTGGACGGCGCGGATGTGATGCCCGAGGTGAACAAAACCTTCGACGCTCTGTTCAAGTTTGCCCAGGCCGTGCGCGCGGGCGAAATCACCGCCGCCGATGGCGGCGCGTTCAGCGATGTCATCAACATCGGCATCGGCGGCTCAGACCTCGGCCCGGCCATGGTCACCGGCGCACTGGCGCCTTATCATGATGGCCCGCGCGTGCATTTCGTCTCCAATGTGGATGGCGCACATCTGGCCGACACCATCCGCCCGCTCGACCCCGCGCGCACGCTCATCATCGTCGCCTCCAAAACCTTCACCACCATCGAGACCATGACCAACGCCCATTCGGCGCGGCAATGGATTGTGGAGGCGCTGGGCGAACAGGCGGTGGCGCGGCATTTCGCCGCTGTGTCAACCGCGCTGGACAAGGGCGCGGTGTTCGGGATTCTGCCTGAGCGGACCTTCGGATTCTGGGACTGGGTGGGTGGGCGCTATTCCATCTGGTCGGCCATCGGCCTGCCGGTGATGCTGGCCATCGGCCCAGAAAATTTCCGTGAATTCCTCACCGGCGCGCATGAGATGGACCAGCATTTCCGCACCGCGCCCTTTGCTAACAATCTGCCCGTGCTGCTCGCCCTCACCGGGATATGGCACCGCAACATCTGCGGCCACGCGGCGCGCGCGGTGTTGCCATATGATCAGCGCCTCGCGCGCTTTCCCGCGTATCTGCAACAGCTTGACATGGAGTCCAACGGCAAGCGCGTGCGCAAGGATGGCAGCGCCGTGACGCAGGCCACCGGCCCGCTCGTGTGGGGCGAACCCGGCACCAACGGCCAGCATGCCTTCTACCAGCTTCTGCACCAGGGCACCGCGGTTATTCCTTGCGAGTTCCTCATCGCGGCGCAGGGGCATGAGCCGGCCATGCGTGAGCACCATAATCTGCTCATCGCCAATTGCCTGGCGCAGACGCGCGCCTTGATGCTCGGCCGCACGCTGGAGGAAGCCCACGGCAACCCGCACCGCGTGTTCCCCGGCAACCGCCCCTCGGTCACCATTGCCTATAACAAGCTGACCCCGCGCACCCTCGGGCGGCTCATCGCATTATACGAGCACCGCGTGTTCGTCGAAGCCGCCATCTGGGGCATCAATGCGTTCGACCAATGGGGCGTGGAACTCGGCAAGGAGCTTGCCACCGGGTTGCTGCCCATCGTCGCCAGCGGCCGGCCCGACCAAAGTGCCGATTCCTCAACCGCAGGGCTTGTTCTGCATCTTACCAAAAAGGATACCGCGCCATGATGAAGACCAACCCCACCGTATGGGACAGAAACCTGGCGCTTGAGCTGGTGCGCGTGACCGAGGCCGCCGCCATCGCCGCCTCGCGCTGGATCGGCCGGGGCAAAAAGAACGAAGCCGACGGCGCGGCGGTGGAGGCCATGCGCAAGGCGTTTGACACCGTGGCGATCTCGGGCACCGTGGTCATCGGCGAAGGCGAGATGGACGAGGCGCCGATGCTCTTCATCGGCGAGAAAGTCGGTTGCGGCGGCCCGGCGATGGATATTGCGGTGGACCCGCTCGAAGGCACCGAAATCGCCGCCAAGGGCGCGCCCAACGCGCTCGCCGTGGTCGCACTCGCAGAGCACGGCAATTTTTTGCACGCGCCGGATGTGTATATGGACAAGATCGCCGTCGGCCCCGGCCTGCCGGAAGGCATCGTCTCCCTCGCCGCCCCGGTGGCCGAGAACCTGCGCAACCTCGCCCAGGCGAAACGTTGCGAGATTGCGGATCTGATGGTGTGCATACTGGAGCGTGAGCGCCACCAGGAGATCATCGCCCGCTGCCGCGAGGCGGGCGCGCGGATCACCCTGATCGGCGAAGGCGATGTGGCGGGCGTTATCGCCGCCTCCCAGCCGGAGACCGGCATTGATATGTATCTCGGCTCCGGCGGCGCGCCGGAGGGCGTTCTGGCGGCGGCGGCGCTGCGCTGCACCGGCGGGCAGATGCAGGGGCGCCTGCTCTTTGAGGACCAGGCGCAGATAGACCGCGCAAGAACCATGGGCATCACCGATCCCAGCCGCATCTACAGCATGACCGATATGGCCAAGGGAGATGTGATGTTCGCGGCGACCGGCATCACCTCCGGCCAGATGCTGCGCGGCGTGCAGCGCTTTGGCCATGGCGCCAGAACGCATTCCATCGTGATGCGCAGCAAATCCGGCACGGTGCGCTTCATCGAGGCGCACCATAATTTCCGGACCAAAACCTGGGGCAATGAATAGTAGCGCAACAGAGGTACACGGCGCGGCCGGTTCAGCTTAACCCGCGCCCCGATATGCCGCCGCGGCGAAAGCGCCGGAGCACCCACGCCACCAGCTCATTCACGGCAAAGCTACCGGCGGCGGCGGCCATGGCGAGCACGATCTGGCGCGCGCCCAGCGGCCCGAACCCGAAGAGATGGCGCAGCCACGGCACCGCCAGCGTTGCGATCAACGATGGCAGCGTGATCGCAACAACAATCCCCAATGCCTGGTTTGGCTTCAACAAGGCGCGCACGGCGCTGGAATCCAGCCCCTTGTTGGTTAGCACCAGCCCCAAATTACCCAGCACCAGCGTAACAAATGCCATCGCCCGGGCCGTGGCCTCACCCCCCGGCCCGCCCGCGCCCGCCAGAAATATCAGGAGCGCCATGGCCAGCACCACAACGCCCTGCCCAAGCCCCCGCAACAGCAACGCCAAATTAAACAGCGACGCGCCGGGCAGCCGGGGAGGCCGGGACATCACGCCATCGTCTTCCGGTTCCGCCTCAAACACGATGGAGGATGCCGGATCGATGATCAGCTCCAGGAAGACCACATGGATCGGCCCGAGCAGCGAGGGCCAGCCCAGCAGCACCGGAATGAGCGACATGCCGACAATCGGCACATGCACGGCGAGGATATAGGCGAAGGCCTTGCGCAAATTGCCGTCAATCCGCCGCCCGAGGCGGATGGCCGCGACCAGGCTGGTGAAATCATCATCGAGCAGCACCAGCGAAGCCGCTTCCCGCGCCACATCGGTGCCGCGCCCGCCCATGGCGACGCCGATATGCGCGGCTTTGAGCGAGGGGGCGTCGTTGACACCATCGCCCGTCATCGCCACGATCTCGCCATTGGCGGCGAAAGCCTGCACCAGCCGCAGCTTTTGTTCCGGCATGATACGGGCGAACACCCGCGCCTGCGCGACGCGCTGGCGCAGCGCCGGCTCATCCAGCATCGCGATTTCCTGGCCGGTGAGCACGCTGGCGCTGGCGATGCCGGCCTGCCGCGCGATCGCCAGCGCCGTCGCGGGGTGGTCTCCGGTGATCATGGCAACATCGATGCCAGCGCTGCGGCATGCCGCCACCGCCTCGCTCACGCCGGGGCGCAGCGGGTCGGCGAGGCCGGTCAGCCCCAGAAACGTATAGTCAAAATCATGCTGCGATTCTGGCCAGCCGGGCGCGGCATGCACCCCCTTGGCGATGGCCAGAACCCGCAGGCCCTCGTCCGCCATCCGCGCCACATCCAGCCGGAGCGCCTCCAGCGCGGGCGCCCCCATATGGCAAAGGTCCGCAACCGCCTCCGGCGCCCCCTTCGCCGCGATGACATAAGGGCCGCCGGGGCTGGCGCGCCACGCCTGAGACATCGCCAGCAGCCCCGCCTGGAGAGGATAGTGCCGCGCCAGCTCCCAGCCCGCGTGCAGATGCGCCGTATCGGCCAGAAACCGCTGGCCCAAGCGATGAAACGCCTGTTCCATCGGGTCAAACGGGTCCGCCTGGCTCGCCAGGATGGAGAATTCCACCAGCTCATGAAACGCCTCTGGCAGGGCCGGGGCCGTCTCCCCCATAGCGAGGCGCTGCTCCCCGGCCTTGAGCGCCGCCACCGACATGCGGTTCTGCGTCATGGTGCCGGTCTTGTCGGCGCAAAGCAGCGTCGCGGTGCCCAGCGCCTCGATCGCCGCCGAGCGGCGGGCCAGCACATGCCGCTGCGACAGGCGCCAGGCGCCCAGCACGAGGAAGATCGTGAGAACCAGAGGAAACTCCTCCGGCAGTGCTGCCATGGCGAGGGTGATGCCCGCGAGAACGGCCTGCAGCCACTGACCGTGCAGCAGCCCATAAACAATGGCCAGAACAATGGAAGCGCCGATACCCGCGGTGGCGAACACCCAGACGAGGCGGCGCATTTGCAGTTGCAGCGGCGCCGGTGCGGCCTCCACAGTCGCCAGGGATTTGCCGATCCGGCCGATGGCGCTACGCGGCCCCGTGGCGGTGACACGCGCGGTGCCGCTGCCACCAACAATCAGGCTGCCAGCCCAGACATAGGGGCTGTCATCGCCGCCGGGGATGGCTTGCGCGGTGCTTGCGGCACCGGCGCGCTTGCGTACGGGCACGGATTCGCCGGTGAGCAAAGCCTCGTCCACCTGCATGGCCCCGGCCTCAAGCAGCAGAGCATCCGCCGGAACCCGCTCACCCTCGTTCACGCTGATCAGATCCCCGCGCACCAGCTCGCGGGCGGGCAGGCGCAGGCGCTGCCCGCCGCGCCAGACCAGCGCCCGTGGGCTTGCGAGGTCGCGCAGCGCCGCCAGGGCATTTTCCGTGCGGGTTTCCTGCACCACCACCATGCCGACATTGAGCAGGGCAAAGCCCAGCAGGATCAGCGCCTCCGCCAGATTGCCGAGCAGCAGATAGATGACACCCGCACCCAGCAGCAGTTGCAGCATCGGCTCGCGCACGGCATCCCACGCGATGCGCGGCAAATGGCGGCGCTGGTCCTGCGGCAGTTCATTCGGCCCATCCAGGCGCAGCCGTTCCAGCGCCTCGGCCGAGGACAGCCCGGGGCCGCTACCGGACATAGCTGGGTCAATCGGTTTCGTCATATGGCGAGCCTAGAGCCAATCGAAACTGCCGCGCAATGTTACGCGCATTGATCTGGCTCAATATGCCTGCGGCCTGGGCGATGCTATAAGCGCGCCGGAAAAGGAATTTGACGCACATGATCGTACATATCCACACGGAAAACCATCTGATTGAGCGGACCGGCTGGCTGCGCGCCGCTGTTCTGGGCGCCAATGATGGCATTATCTCAACCGCCAGCCTTATCCTCGGCGTGGTCTCCGCCGGGGGAACACAGCACGATGCCCTGGTTGCGGGCGTCGCCGGGCTGGTCGCGGGCGCGATGGCGATGGCCGCTGGCGAATATGTCTCGGTAAGTTCACAGAGCGACACCGAGAACGCCGCGCTGGCCAAGGAGCGGCATGAGTTGGCGACATCCCCCGCCCATGAGGCGGAGGAGCTGGCGCAGATTTATGTCAACCGTGGCGTCGAGCCCGAGCTTGCGCGCGAAGTCTCGCGCCAGCTCATGGTCAAGGATGCGCTGGCCGCGCATGCCCGCGATGAGCTGGGTATTTCGCACACAACGGGCGCCAACCCCATTGAGGCCGCGCTCGCCTCGGCGCTGACATTCTCCGCCGGCGCCGCGGCGCCGCTGATTATCGCCGTGGTCTCACCGCTGACATTGGTGATGCCCGCCATCGGCATCGGCGCCATGCTCTTCCTGGCCGTGCTCGGCGCGGTGGGCGCCAAGGCGGGGGGCGCCGCGCCGCTGAAACCGGCCCTGCGCGTGCTCTTCTGGGGCGCGCTGGCCATGGCGGCGACAACCGGCATCGGCCGGCTGTTTGGCACCGTGGCCTGAACCCGGAGCACCCCGCGAACATGAATAACGCAACGGCCCCCGCCCGTTACGACGGCGTCTCCATCATCCTTCACTGGGCCACCGCGGCGCTGGTGGTGCTGCAATTCGGCTCGGCCGAGACCTGGGATTTTTTCCCCAAGGCCGTGCGGCATGTCATGATTACCGGGCATATGTCCTTCGGCGTGATCCTCACCGCGGTCATCGCGCTGCGCGTTTTATGGCGCCTGACCCCCGGCTACAGCGCACCCGCCGCCGGCTCTGAGCTTATGGACCGCGCCGCGAAGGCGATGCACCATACGCTATATGCGCTCATCGCCGCCGAAGTGCCCCTGGGCTTTTTCACGCGCTGGACCGATAATCACGCATTGAGCTTTTTCGGCCTGCTCATCGCCTCGCCCTTCGGCACCTTCTCAAAGGCGGCCGGCGGCTTTGTCGACGAAATTCATGATCTCAACGCCTGGCTGATCATGATCCTGGTTGCTGGCCACGCCCTGGCGGCGCTGTATCACCACTACCTCCTGCGCGACGATATTCTGCGCCGGATGCTGCCGCGGCGGGCGCGATAGAGCGTGATTGCCTCACGTCAATCACGCTCTATCTTATGTTTTACGGTCAATTTCATTGGTTTAGCTTGAATCGGCTGATTCAAGCTAAACCAATATTGATCTAATCCTGAACGCTCGCGCAGGAGAGTCCAAACTGCGCGAGCGCCTCCTCCAGGTAATCGGCCAGCAACGGAATGCCGAGCAGATAATCCGCCGTGCGCGCGTTATGGTCGCGCGCCGCCTCGCCCCGCAGCGCGTTCCAATCGCTGATATCGCCATCGCCTCGGCCGAGCCAGGTCATCGCCACCAAGTCTATCTGCGCATCCTCGTTCAAGGCCCATATCACGCTGGAAAGCTCCGTGCGCACCGGATCGTCAGAATGGTCCTCCAGCACGGCGCGCATATCATCATCACTCGCGTTGGAACCGGGGTCCGGGTCGGTCACCTCGTCCTTGGCGTCAAACTGCCGCGCCTTGGCGATAATGAAACAGATCGTTTCGAGAGCAATCGACAGGTTCGGTTCTTCGGCCATTTTTCCCTCGCTGTGTATAGAGCCTCTCTGCACGCAAGATTACTGCAAATCAGCAACAATTGCACGCCAAACCGTCATCCCGCCGCGGGCGTGAAACGCAGCGCCACGCCGTTCATGCAGTAGCGCAGGCCCGTCGGCGGCGGCCCGTCGGTGAACACATGCCCCAGATGCCCGCCGCAGCGCCGGCAATGCACCTCGGTGCGCTCCATGAAGAGCGAGTTGTCACTGGCGGTGAGCACGGCATCAGGCAGCGGCGCCCAGAAGCTCGGCCAGCCGGTGCCGCTGTCATATTTGGTTTTGGAGGAGAACAGCGGCAACGCGCACCCGGCGCAGCCAAAAATGCCCGCGCGGTGCTCGTTCAGCAGCGGGCTGGAAAACGGCGCCTCGGTGCCTTGTTGGCGCAGCACGTCATACGCCGCCGCGGACAGCAATTTTCGCCATTGCGCGTCGCTATGCGTCACCTCATAGGTTTGCGTGGCCCCGGCGGCGGTGCCGCCAAACAATACCGCGGCGGTGCCGCCAAACAATACCGCGGCGGTGCCGCCAAACAATACCGCGGCGGTGCCGCCAAACAATGTGGCGGCACCGCCGGAGAGAAAAAGATTACGCCGGTTCATGAGACACTCCTGTTTTCGGGAACGGACGCAGCAACGCCATCAGCGCGTCCGGGGTTGTCACCGGCAGGGCGCAGGTGCCGCCCCGGCAGACGAAAGCGGCGGGCGCTGCCGAAGTTTTGCCGTATGCCGGATGATCGGGTGGCAGCACGGCGTCCGCCGCAACCTGCAACACCACCACGGCGGGGTCGGCTGCCACCAGGGCGGCGCGGGCCAGCTCCCTGGCGCCGCCGGTCACCACCACGCAGCTGGCGTTCTGCAATATATCCAGCGCCGCGAGCAGCACCGGCGAGGCCGCCAGCGCCTCCACCCGCCCGCCATAGGAAGCCAGCACCGCCTCGGCCCTGGCGCGGTATGCCGCATCGCCGGTGAGATGAAACAAAATCGCGTAATTCTCCGCCATCAGCCCGATGCCCGAGGGCGTGGGGCCATCGGTGACATTGCGCCCGCGCGGGCCGGGCACATCCGCCGCGTCATGCGCCGCCATGTAGAACGCCCCTGCCCCATCGCTGAAGTTCTCTTCCGCCGCGCGCAAAATGCGCAAGCCCTGGGCAAGGCGCGCGGCCTCGCCGGTGGCCTGATACAACGCCAGCGCGGCGCGCAGCATCGCCGCCTGGTCCTCCAGCAGCCCGGCGGCGGAGATTATCCCGCCCAGGTAGGCATGGGCGATGCGGCCATCCGGCCCGCCCATTTTCTCCAGGAGGAAATCAAACACCCGCGCCGCCTCGTCCAGCCAGCCGGGCTCGCCGAATACAAAGCTCGCGCGCGCCAGCGCCGCGATGACCAGCGCGTTCCAATCGGCCAAAATCTTGTCATCCCGGCCGGGGCGTATGCGCGTGCTCCGCCGCGCCAGCAGCTTCTCCCGGCAATCGGCCAGCGCCAGCTCGGTGGCGGCATCACCCAGCGGGGTCTTGCGCTCCAGGATGATCCGCTCCTCCCAGTTGCCATGCGGGGGCAACGGGTAATGCGCGCCGAATAACTCTGTCTGCGCGCCCAGAACCTCGCTTATTTCCTCCGCTTCCCACACATAGAACCTGCCTTCCACCCCCTCGCTGTCAGCATCTTCAGAGGCGGCGAACGCGCCCTCCTCGCGCATGTCGCGCCGCAGCCAGGCCACGGTTTCGCGCGCGCGGGCCGCATAGAGTTGCGCGCTGGTTTGCGCATAGGCGAGCGCTAATAAATCCAATATCAGCGCGTTATCATAAAGCATCTTCTCGAAATGCGGGATCAGCCAGGCCTGATCCGTGGCATAGCGGGCGAAGCCGCCGCCAACATGGTCGTAGATTCCGCCCTGGCAGATGGCGTTCAGCAACAGCGTCACCGCCTCGCCCGCCCGCGCATCGCCAGCGCGAAAAGCCTCCTGCCACAGGAAGCGGAAAATCGGCGTGTTAGGGAATTTCGGCGCGCTGCCGCTGCCGCCATGCCGCCAGTCGATGCCGCGTAGAAACCACCCGCGCACATCCTCCAGCGCTTGCGGGCCGGGAAGCGCGCCGGGGCGCGCGGCAGCGCTGGCCGCCAATGCCCGGTTCATCGCGGTGACGGTCTCGCCGATGCGCGCGCGGTCCGTCTCCCACGCTCTGGCCAGCGCGCTCAGCACCTGGGTGAAACTCGGCCGGCCGAAACGCGGCTCGGGCGGGAAATAGGTGCCGCCCCAGAACGGCTCTCCCGCCGGGGTGAGTACCATGGTCAGCGGCCAGCCGCCCTGCTCGCCCATGGCATGCAGGGCGCTCATGTAAATCTGGTCAATATCCGGCCGCTCCTCGCGGTCAACCTTGATGTTCACGTAATGCGCGTTCATCAGCGCGGCGACGCGTTCATCCTCAAAGCTCTCATGCGCCATCACATGGCACCAGTGGCAGGCGGCATAGCCGATGGAGAGCAGGATCGGCACATTGCGCGCCCGCGCCTCCTCCAGCGCCTCAGCCCCCCAGATGTGCCAATGCACCGGGTTGTCCTTGTGCTGCCGCAAATAGGGCGATGACGCCTCGCCCAGCCTGTTACCCATGCCCGCCACCTCCACATTATACCGGATAGATGGGAACGCGCAGGCAAACACACCAGAACACAAGCCAAAAGAAAACGGGCAAAATAAAACCGGCTGCCCCCCTGAGGGAGCAGCCGGTTAAATTGTATCCTTCCAACGCGGAAGGATCGCCAAAAGCTTAAGGAAATTTCTTCCTTGTATAAAGATAGGCCAGACCGTAAAGCCCCAGATAGAGGAACGGGATGAAGATAATCAGACCTTCAAGATCGCCAAGCATGGGTTAACCTCCGTTCTTCAGGGTTTCGAGCTGGGTCTCAAACAACACCCCGCCCGCCACCGCAATGAGAATAATCATGGTGGTACCGACCAGCCAGGCGAAGTACCAGGGGCCATAGTCGCCGCAGAGAACCGCCAGCGCGATGGCGACAAACAGCACCACCGCCAGGCCAAGAAATTTTGCAAAGGTTTTCATCTCAAAACTCCTAATAGCTATGCGGATCGTTAACGACGGTCTCGGTCTTCACCTTGCCGCGCATCACATAAAACGCCCATGAGGTGTAGGACAGAATAACCGGCACGAAGACCACGGCAAAAAACAACATCCAGCCAAGGTTATAGGCGCTGCCTGTTGAATTCCAAACCGTCAGGCTCTGGCTCGGGTTGGTGGAAGACGGCATGAGGAAGGGGAACATCGCGATCCCGACCGTGCTGATGGTGCCCGCCCAGGCGACGGCGCCAAGCCACCAGGCCAGCACTTTAAGGTGCAAGCGCAGTGCCAGCGTGCCCACCAGCATGCCAACAAAACCAAGCACCGGCGCCAGCCAGAGGATGGGGTAGCTGTGGTAGTTGTTCAGCCAGGCGCCAGCCTGCACCGCCACCGCCGGCCCGCCCAGCGGCGTTGCCTCCATGCCGGGGTTCACCGCGCCGGTGAACACATACCCGTTGAGATGCGAGACCCAAAGACCGCCCACAGCGAAGATCACCGCCGCCAGCAGGCCGCCGCAGGTCGCGAACAGGCGCGCGCGGCTATAGATCGGCTCAACACCGCGCAGCATCAAAAAGGTGCCGCCCTGGTAGATGCTCAAGGAGAGCGACATCACACCGCACATCACCGCGAAGGGGTTGAGCAGATAGCTGAGGAAGGATTCGTCCTGGTAGTACTGGCCGGTCCAGCCATAATGAAAGCCGACACCTTCAAGCACGTTACCAAAGGCCGCGCCGTAGACGATCATCGGCACCGCGCCGGAGATCAGGAAGGCCCAGTCCCAGGTGCCGCGCCAGGTTTTGGTATCCACCTTGGAGCGGTATTCAAAAGCCACGGGGCGCATGATCATGCTGAACAGCAGCAGGATCATCACCACATAGAACACCGAGAACGAGGTGGCATACAGCGTGGGGAAGGCGGCAAAAATGGCGCCGCCACCGAGGATGAACCACACCTGATTCCCATCCCAGTGCGGGCCGATGATGTTAAGCGCGGTGCGGCGCTCGGCATCGTTTTTGCCGACAAAACGCAGCAGCGTGCCAACCCCCATATCCATGCCCACCATCACGGCCAGGCCGGTCAGCAGAACACCCAGGAGCACGGCCCAGATAATTTTCAGAGCAACGTAGATTTCCATTTGTCAGTCTCCTTCCTATTCCCAGGACTTGGCGGCAAAGCCGGGTTTGGCGAACATCGGCGATGCGCCCGTGCCGGCAACCGGGGCTGCGTGGTCATGGGATTGAGGGCCAAGGCGTGCGAATTTGAACATCAGGTAAAGCTCGGCGGCGATGAAGAGGCTGTAGAGCAATGCAAAGCCGATGAGCGAGAAGACCATGTAGCCAACATTATGGCTGGAGGCGGCCTGGAACGTCGGCAGCCAGCCATACACCGACCATGGCTGGCGCCCGGCCTCGGCCGTGATCCAGCCGAATTCGGAAGCCAGAATGGGCCCCGGAATGGAGTATACGCAGAGTCTGAGCAGAAACTTGTGGCTCTCCAACTGGTTTTTCAGGCTGAAAAAGGCAACGAATGCGAACAGCCCGATGAAGTAGAAGCCGAGGAACATCATGATCCGGAATGCCCAGAACGTGACGAACACATTCGGAATGGTCTCCTGCTCCGTCTGCTGCACCACCGTTGGCATTTCGGCCGGGGTGATCGCATTCAGATCCTGGTTCGGCGCGTTCTGCTGCGCCAGGAAGCCATAGCCCATATCGTTCTCATATTGCTGGAACGTGGCGAGCGAGGCCGCATCATGCGTCGTGCCGTATTGCTGCAACGCGTTGATCGCCTTGATGCCGTTGAGAATATGCGGCCCCGCGGCGGATTCCAGATCAATCAGGCCTGGAATCGGCTTGTCGAACGTGTGCGTGATAAGCGGCGTCAGTACATAGGGGATGCCGATTTCAAGCGAATTGCTCTGCGTTTTATCATTCGGCAAGGCCGCCACCAGCCATGGCGCGGAGGGCGAGGTCGTGGTGTGCCACAGACCTTCAATCGCCGCGATTTTGGTTGGTTGCAACAAATCATCCAGCCGCCCGAGCGCATCGCCCAGCGTCACCACGGCCAGCGTCGAGATCAGCCCGAACACCGCGGCCATGCGGATGGAGCGCGCCGCGAATTCCTTGTGCCGGTTGGTGAGCAGGTAATAGGCGCTGATGCCCATGATGAACATCGCCCCGGCAACGAAACCGGCGATCGAGGTATGCACGAATTTCGCCTGTGCATCCGGGCTGAACACGAGCTGCACAAAGCTGTTGAACTGCATGCGCATGGTGTCGGGGTTGAAGCTGGCGCCTTCCGGGTCCTGCATGAAGCCGTTTGCGATGAGAATCCATAATGCCGAAAGATTGGAGGCCAGTGCGACCAGATAGGTCACGGCCAGATGCGCCGGCCGGCTCAGACGGTCCCACCCGAAGAACATCAGGCCGATAAAGGTCGACTCCATGAAAAAGGCCATCAGCCCTTCAATGGCCAGCGGCGTGCCGAACACGTCACCGACAAAATGCGAAAACATCGACCAGTTGGTGCCGAATTCAAATTCCATGGTCAGGCCGGTGGCGACGCCGATGGCAAAGTTGATGCCAAACAGCTTGCCCCAGAACTGGGTCATGTCCTTGTAAACCTGCTTGCCGGTGATGACGTAGGTAGTTTCCATTGCGGCAAGCAGGATGGTCATGCCGAGCGTCAAAGGCACGAAAATAAAATGGTAGAGGGCAGTCAAGGCAAATTGCAGACGCGAGAGGTCTACAATCGTTGGGTCTATGAGCGGCATTATTGGTGCTCCTGCTGCGTTTAGTTCATAATTCAAAAAATTCAGACAAACATACCGAAATACTATACATGCGGGCGGTTTAGAGTGAGTTGATCTATATCAAAGCCTGTTCAGAAAATAAATTATGCGTAACCTCGCGGCTGGCAGTATCATTCTACTCTTTTGGCCGTATCTCCTGATTTCCTGCAGGATAATTCCGCACCAATATACCCTTAATTGGATTCACGCAGCATAATTCTGCCATCTGTGAGTGTATAAACCCTGTCCATGGCCGCCAGCCCGGCGCGGCGATGGGTGATATAGAGCACAGTTTTACCGGCCATCAGCGGTTGCAGGTCGCGCAACAAAGCGTGTTCGGTCACCGTGTCCAGCCCTTCGGTCGGCTCGTCGAGAATCAGCCACGGCGTATCCTTCAGCACCGCGCGCGCAATGGCCACGCGGCGCGCCTGGCCGCCGGAAAGCCGCACCCCCGCCTCACCCACAATAGTATCCAGCCCCAGCGGCAGCCCCCGCACGAAACCGGCCAGTTGCGCCACTTCCAGCGCGTGCCACAGCTCATCCTCCGCCGCCTCGCCCTTGGCGATCAGCAGATTGTCGCGGATCGTGGTGTGGAACAAATAGCTGCGCTGGGAGACCACGCTGAAATAGGCCGCAAGGTCTTCGGCGTGGAAATCGCGCAGCTCCACCCCGCCAAATTTCGCGCTTCCGGCCTGATATTCATGGAAGCGTAACAGCAAATTGATCAGACTGGTCTTGCCCGCTCCCGTGCCGCCCATGATCGCGACGTGGCTGCCCTGGCTGATGTGCAAATCCAGACCGTTCAGCGCCCATGGCGCATCGGCGGCATAGCGCAGACACACCCCGCGCAGGTCGAGATCAAAGCTCCCGGGGCGCGGCGAAGGATGCGCGGGCGGCACGATCACGGATTTTTGATCCGCGATCTGAAAAATCCGTGCCGCCGCGGTGCGGATCTGGCCCAGAAACTGGAACGCCACCGGCAGCGGCGCCACCGCCTCGAACGCCGCCATGGTGCCCAGAGCGAGCATTGGCAGTTCCGGCGCGGAGAGCTGCCCGGCGCGCACCGCCGGAATCACCGCAACCACCACCAGCAAGAGTGTGAAATTGGTCAGCAGCCCGGCGGCCGCGCTGCCCAGCCCGGTGATGCGCGCCATTTCCGCCTGCCGCCCGATCAACCGCGCGTTCAGCCCCGCCACGCGCGCCTGCAAGGCGGGGGCGGCATTATAGCTCAGCAACTCGCCCATGCCCTGCACGGCATCGACCATTTCCGCGCGCAAATCCGCATTCAACCGCGTGATTTCACCCCCCGCGGCGGCCCCGCGCCGTTGCGTCAGCCACGGCAACGCGCCGCCGGTGAGCACCAGCCCCACCAGCAGCGCCAGCGCCGCCGGCCAGGAGAACACGCCGAAAAACACCACCATCGCCGCCCCTGCCCCGCAGGCCACGGCAAACGGCAAAAACACCCGCAGATAGAACATGTTCAGCGTGTCGATATCCGCGACAATGCGCGACAGCAGATCGCTCGCCCGGTAGCCCTGCAACACCGCCGGGGCCAGCGGCTCCAGTTTTGTGTAGAACCACACACGCAACTGCGCGAGCAGGCGGAAGGTCGCATCATGCGTCACCAGCCGCTCCACATAGCGCGAGGCCACGCGCACGGTCGCGAAAAACCGCACCCCCGCCGCGGGGCTAAAAAAATTAAACGCATTCTGCGCGGCAAAGCCCGCCAAGCCGGTGACAGCCGCCGCGGCCAGAAACCAGCCGGAGAGCGTCATCAACCCAAAATTCGCCAGCACGGTGATGCAGGCCAGAGCAACGCCGCCGAACATCCACCCCCGTGAGGACCCGAACAAACGCAGCAGGCGGATCAAATCGCGCATGAGATTTCCTCCGCCTCTTCGCGTCCCGCATTCCGCATGGCGGCATACAGCCCGCCGCTGGCCCGCAATTGCGCCGGCGTGCCGCTCTCGGCCACCCGCCCTGCCTGCAGCACCACCACAGTGTCAGCGCGCTCGGCCATGGCCAGACGATGCGCGATCATGATGACCGTGCGCCCCACGGCAAGGTCCATGATCGCATCCAGCACCAGCGCCTCGCTCTCCATGTCGAGATTCGCCGTGGCCTCATCCAGGATCAGCAGTTTTGGATTTTTTAAAAACGCCCGCGCCAGCGCAATGCGCTGTATCTGCCCGCCCGAAAGCCCCTGCCCCAGGCCGCCGATCACGGTCTCAAATCCCTGTGGCAGCGCCTCGATAAAATCCAGCGCCCGGGCTGCTCGGGCAGCCTCCCGCAGGGCCGCGCTGTCTGCATCGGGCCGCCCCAGCCGCACATTGGCGGCAATCGTGCCATGAAACAAACGTGGATTCTGCGGCACCCAGGCCAAACTCTCCCACCAGCCCTCCGCCGCCATCCCGGCCAGATCCAGCGCGCCGTTAATCCGCACATGGCCCGCTTGCGGCTGAATGAACCCCAGCAGCACCCGCGCCAGCGTGGTCTTGCCCGCTCCGCTCGGCCCGACCACCGCGGTGATCCGCCCGGCCGGAAACACGCAGCTCAGCCCATCGAGCACCTTCTCTCCGTCCGCATATGAAAATTCAAGATTTTCGCATGAAATTTCCAAACCACCGGCCATCGGCGGCACCACGCCCTCCACCGCGGCGGGAGCTGGCGCGTCCAGCACCTCGAATATCCGCCGCGCCGCCGCAATCGCCGTCATGCGCGCATGATAATGCGTGGAGAGCCCGCGCAAGGGCACGAAATATTCCGGCGCCAGCAGCAAGACGAGAAATGCCGGAAAGAAATCGATATGACCGTGCAACAACCGCACGCCGAAAATCACCGCGACCAGCGCAATCGCCAGGCTGGCGAAAAACTCCAGCGCCGCCGAGGTGAGGAATGCAATGCGCACCCCTGCCATCGTCGTCTTGCGATAATCATCGGAAATGCGCGCCACAATCGCGATTTCATCACGCGCGCGGCCAAACAGCTTCAGCGTCGTGATGCCTTGCAGCATATCAAGAAAATGTGAACTCATCAGCAGCAGTTTCTGCCATTGCCGCTGGTTGATCGCCTCCGCGCGGTAGCCGATGAACACCATGAACACCGGGATCAACGGGCCGGTGACCAGCAGGATCAACCCGCTGATCCAGTCCAGAGGAAACACCAGCGCCAAAATCGCCAGCGGCACCGCCACCACCAGCGCCATCTGCGGCACGTAGCGGGAGAAATACGGTTCCAGCGCCTCCACGCCCTCGATCATTGTGCCGGCCAGATCGGCGCTGTTCTCACCCGCCGCCGGCACCGGGCCGCGCCGCAGAATATGACCCAGCAGTTCCTGGCGCAGATACGTCTTGATCTCACCTGCGGCCTTGAAGGCGATGACCTCGCTCACATACGAAAGCCCGGCGCGCAGCAGGAACAATCCCGCAAGCCCCCATAACAGCGGCGCCACCATGGCCAGCGATTGGTGCCTGAACGCCACACCATCAATCACCCGCGCCAGCAGCACCGCCTGCGCGATCACCAGCAGCGCCGCCACCACCCCCAGCCCGATGCTGGCATACAGCGCGCCGCGCGTGCGCCGCCCTTCGGCCATCAAGCGGGGATCGATCCGCGCGCTCATATTGCGGACCGGCACGGGCAAGCGGCGCAAATCGTTCTCATGCCCCCTCTTAGCCCGGATAATCCACCAAGGCCACGCTACGGCCCAGCCTCTGGCGGCGGCAGGTTCAGCGGCGCGCCTCCGGCATTTTCCGCCGCCGCGCGCAGGGCTTCTGGCAATGCATCATATAGCACCGCCTCAAAATCCGGATCGATGAAGCGCGCGCCGTCCCACCCCATGGCGACCTGGCCGAACTGCTCCTTCAGGTCCCGGCGGGGCAGCAAATGCCGGTAAAAGTGGAAGCGCCGCGCCGCTGCGTTCACCTGGCGGAGCAGGTCTCTGTATTGCGGCGCCGCATGCCTGCCCTCCGTAAAAATCATCCCCACGCCCGGATGCAACACCTCGATCGTCTGGCGGGCCAGCAGGGTCGCGATGTTGCGGAACTGGTCACGCGAGCGCGGCGAAAGCCTGCCCCAGCGATGCGCGATGCAGATGTGAAATTCGTTCCCCAATTGATGAAAGCTGACCAGACAATCCACCGGCTCAGCCCCCATGCCGGCCGGATAGCGGCTCAGCTCGGCCGGAGAAAAACGGCGCCAGGAGGATAGCACATCGCGCGCCGGAACAAATGCCGCCAACCCGGCCGGCTGGCGCACCGGCAGCGACATTGCGTCAATCAGCGGGGTTTCCACCTCCTGGTGGACAACACGCCAAAAAGCCGCGTCCACAGCTTCAACGCTACGAAACCCTTCAAAATCGGGCAGCGCCGCCACCCCCTCGCGGGCCGGCGGCAAGGTGGCAAAACGCCAGGCGGCGTAATCCGCCACGCTGCGAAATTGCCCGCGCCGCGCCGCATCCTCCAGCGCCTTCGCCTGCTCGTGTTGCGCCAGCGCCCGCAGATGCCGCGGTGCGCCAAAGCCGTCCCGCGCCGCGATCCGCGCGCAAACAAACCGCCATTTTTCGCTTATCGCGGCGCGCTTCCGGTATTTTTGCTCCCAATCCGGATCATAATACGGGTTCGGCGTGCCAGCCATCTCATGCCTCTATATGGAGCCTGCCTGCATCGGTTCCCGTTTCAGGCCTTGCGCAACAAAAACAGCCCCTGTTCACCAAACAAATTCGCCAGCGCCGGCCAACGGCGCCAGGGCGCGCGGGCACCCGCCTCGTCGGCCGCCAGCCATTCTTCCACGATATACCCATCGGCCGCGCAAAGGTCGAAAAAATCGCGGATCGTGCAGGGGTGGATGTTCGGTGTCTCGTACCACATCCGGCTCCAGTTCTTGGTCATCGGCATCCGCCCGGTGAACAGGAGTTGCAGCCGCAACGTCCAATGGCCAAAATTCGGAAAGCTCACGATCGCGTGCGTGCCGATCCGCAACATCTGGCGCAGCACCTCGCGCGGCTTCTCCACCGCCTGCAGGGTGCGCGAGAGCACCACATAGTCAAACGCGGCGTCGGGGTAGCTGGCAAGGTCGGTATCGGCATCGCCCTGCATCACCGGCAGCCCATGCGCCACCGCCAGGGTCACCGTCGCCATGTCGATCTCCAGCCCCCGCGCGTCACAGCCCAGGTTACGGAACAGATGGTCAATCAGCGCGCCATCGGAACAGCCGATATCGAGCACCCGCGTTTTAGGCGCCACCATGCCCGCGATCAGCGCCAGATCAACGCGCATCTTTTTGGAGCCGCTCAACTCAACCCCGCATGCTCGGCGCAGCCCGCCAGAAACCCGCGCAGCGTCCGGTGAAAATCCGGCTCGTCGAGCAAAAACGCATCATGCCCCTTGTCGGATTTTATCTCAACGAACGAAACGTTCGCCGCCACATGGTTGAGCGCCCGCGCGATCGCGCGTGACTGCTCGGTGGGAAACAGCCAGTCGGAATCGAATGAGACCAGCAGAAACCTTGTTTTCGTGCCCGCAAAGGCCGATGGCAGCACGCCGCCGTAATCCGCCGAGAGATCAAACAGATCCATCGCGCGGGTGATGGTCAGGTATGAATTGGCATCGAACCGGCGCACGAAGCTGGAGCCCTGGTATTGCAGGTAGCTCTCCACCTCAAAACGGTCGCCCAGCGCTGAAATCTGCGCGGTATCCTGTAGTTTGCGGCCAAACTTGCGCGTCAGCGCCGCTTCGGAGACATAGGTAATATGCGCCGTCATCCGCGCCACCGCTAGGCCGCGCTCGGGTGTCACCCCATGCTCCCAGTAGCGCCCGGCCCAAAAATCCGGGTCAGCGGCAATCGCCTGCCGCCCGATCTCATGGAAGGCGATGTTCTGCGCCGAATGATACGCCGCCGCCGCCACCGGCACGGCCGCGAACACCCGCGCCGGGTATAACGCCGCCCAGGCCAGCACCTGCATGCCGCCCATGGAGCCGCCAACCACGGCGAATAATCTGCCGATCTCCAGATGGTCGATAAAGCGCTTCTGCGCGCGCACCATATCGTTGATTGTCACCGGGGGGAAATCAGTGCCCCAGGGCTGCCCGGCATGTTCATCATGTTGGCTGCGCGGCCCGGTTGTGCCCATGCAGCCGCCCAATACATTGGTGCAGATGACGAAGAATTTTTCCGTGTCCACCGGGCGGCCAGGGCCAACCACCTGCTCCCACCAGCCTGGCTTGCCGGTCTCGGGGTTGGTCTCCGCCACATACTGGTCGCCGGTCAACGCATGGCAGATGAGAATCGCGTTGCTTTTGGCCGGGTTCAGCGTGCCATAGGTCCGGTAGGCGATGGTGAGGCTGCCCAGATGACGGCCGCAATCCAACGTCAAACCTTCGGCAAAGGTCACGCTCTGGTGCTGGGTCTCGGGTCGGGCGGTCGTCTGGTCCATTTGTCGTCACGGGATATGCGCTGGCAGGCCACATGGTGCAATCCCCGCGCCGGTTTCAAAACGCACCGGGACTGCAGGGTGGCCGCGCGCTTGGCGGCGGCAAGGCAATTAGGGTATCAACGGCACAATGAATGATTTTACCCCCCCTCCCAATGCGCTGAACCAGTTGCGGGCCCAGCTCGACGCCATTGACGACCAGATTCACGACCTGCTCATGCGCCGCGCCGCGGTGGTTGAGAGTGTCGCGCGCGACGGCGGCAAGGTCGGCACCAAAATCCGCCCCGGGCGCGAGGCCGCCATTTTGCGCCGCCTGCTGGCCCGCCACACGGGCGCCTGGCCGGCGCAGGCGATCATCCGCATCTGGCGCGAAATTTTCGGCGCCGCGCTCATCATCGAGGGCGGCCAGACCATGGCCGTTTGCGATGGCGACGGCGGGGCCGAGCGCCTCGCCCTGGCGCGCGAACATTTCGGCCCCCTCACCCCGGTGCGCCGCCACCACAACCCCTCGCAAACCCTGGCCGATCTGGCGCGCGACTCTGCCCAGATCGCGATTCTCCCCCCCCCGTCCGAGGATGACGACGGGCAGGGCGGCTGGTGGCAGATGCTCACCGCCAAGGCGCCGCACCGGCTGTTCATCATCGCCAAAATCCCCTTCTGGACCAAGCGGGCCGAAGGTCTGCCGCTGGGCGAGGCCTTTGTTGCCGCCGCGGTCAAACCCGACGCCTCCGGCCATGACCGCAGCCTGATCGTGCTGGAGCTCAGCGCCGACACCTCGCGCGCGCGCGTCACCGTATTGCTCAAGGACAGCGGTTTTGCTCCGGGCCAGATCTGGGTCAAACGCATCCCCGGCGATAGCGCCATCCTTGCCCTGGCCGAGGTCGAGGGCTTTGTGGAAGATACCGACCCGCGCCTCGCCGCCATTGCCGGGCTGAACACGCCGCCGGTGGTCATCGGCGCCTTCGCCGTGCCGATGGGCGACACACCATGAGCGCCCCGCAACCCCGCCCGGAGGTGTTTTCCGTCGCCTCCTATGTCGGCGGCGAATCCGTGCTGCCGGGCTTTGAGAAACCCATCAAGCTCTCCTCCAACGAGGGCGCCTTCGGCCCGCCTCCCAGCGCGCTGGCCGCCCTTGCCGCCACGGGGAAAAAACTGCACCGCTACCCGGACGGCAGCTCGGCCAGGCTACGCGCCGCCATTGGCGAAAAATTCGGCCTCGACCCCGCGAAAATCGTCTGCGGCAACGGCTCGGATGAGCTGCTGACCCTGCTGATCCAGGCTTATGGCGGCCCCGGCACCGAGCTGATCATGAGCGTCCACGGGTTTTCGATCTACGAGATCGCGGGCAAGCTGGCCGGCTGCACGATTTTAAAGGCGGCGGAGCGGAACCTCACCACCGATGTTGACGCCATGCTGGCGCTGGTGACCCCGCAAACCAAAATGCTCTTCCTCGCCAACCCCAACAACCCAACCGGCACGCTCCTGCCGCAGTCTGAAATGTTGCGCCTGCGCGCCGGGCTGCGGGAGGATATCCTGCTGGTGATCGACGCCGCCTACAGCGAGTATGTGGACCGTGAGGACTACGACCCCGGCACAGCCCTGGTGGACGCGGGCGAAAACACTGTGATGACCCGCACGTTCTCGAAAATATTCGGCCTCGGCGGCGCGCGGCTCGGCTGGGCCTATGCCCCGGCCCCCATCGTGGATGTGCTCAACCGCATGCGCGCGCCCTTTAACGTCAGCGTCACCGCCGCCGCCGCCGGCATCGCGGCATTGGGCGAACCCGGATGGCTGGAGGCTGGGCGTGAGCACAACACCCGGGCGCGCACCCGGCTGGAAGCACGCCTCGCGCAGGTCGGACTGAAAACCCACCCTTCGGAGGCCAATTTCATTTTGGTGGACTTTGGCAGCCCGGAACGCGCGGCCGCGGCCGACATGTTCCTGCGCTCACGCGGCCTGATCGTGCGCAACGTCAAATCCTATGGTCTGCCAAGCTGCCTGCGCGTCACCATCGGCACCGATGACGAATGCAACCTGGCCGCCGAGGCGCTGAACGCTTTTGTTCATGGTTGAGCGCATGGTTGAGCCCATCTTCAAGCGGCTGGTCATCATCGGCATCGGGCTGATCGGCAGTTCCATCACGCGCGGCGCCAGAGCCTATGGCGGCATCGCGGATAAAATCGTGATCTGCGACACCAGCCCCGCCGCCCTGGCCCGCGCCGAGGAGCTTGGCCTGGGCGACGAGTACACCAGCGACCCCGCGAAGGCCGTGGCGGGCGCCGATGGCGTCATCCTCTGCGCCCCGGTCGGCACCTATGCCGCGCTGGCCCAAGCCATCGCGCCGCATCTGGCGCCGGGCTGCGTGCTCTCCGATGTCGGCTCGACCAAGCAATCGGTCATGCAGGATATCACCCCCTTCGTCCCCGCCAACGTCGCCTTCGTCCCCGCGCACCCGATCGCGGGAACCGAGTTCTCCGGCCCCGACGCCGGTCTGGCTGATCTCTTCAGGGGCCGCTGGTCGCTGCTCACCCCGCCCGCCGGAACCGCCGAAGCCGCGATTGTCAAAATCGAGACCATGTGGAAAATCCTCGGCGCGCAGACCGCCCGGATGGACGCGGCCCATCATGACCGCGTGATCGCCATCGTCAGCCATCTGCCGCATCTCATTGCCTTCACCATCTGCGGCACGGCGGACGATCTGGCCGGCGAGACCCGCGGCGAGGTGCTGCAATTCGCGGCTTCCGGCTTTCGCGACTTCACCCGCATCGCCGCCTCCGACCCAGTGATGTGGCGCGACATCTTCCTCAACAACAAGGATGCGCTGCTGGAAATGTTCGCGCGTTTCTCGGAGGATGCTCAGGCCATGGCGCGCGCCGTGCGCAAGGGCGACGCTGACTACATCGAAGACAAAATCAACCGCAGCCGCAAAATCCGCAAAAGCCTCATCGACATCAAGCAGGCGTAACCACCATGGAAAATACCGCTGTCATCATCGCCGCCGGGCTCGGCACGCGCATGAAATCCAGCCTGGCGAAAGCCGCCCATAAGCTCGCCGGGCGCGAAATGCTGCGCCACCTCACCATCGCGGCCGAGGAGGTCTTCGCCCGCGTGGTGGTGGTCGTGGGGCCGGATATGCCGGCGCTGGAGGCCCTGGCCGCTCCGCATGGCGTGGTCGTGCAGGCCGAGCGCCTGGGCACCGCCCACGCCGCCAGACAGGCAGAGGAACAATTCGGCGAAGGTCTGGTCGCGGTCTTCTATGCCGACAACCCCTTGGTCTCCCCTGCCACCATGCGATCCCTGCTCGCCCGCGCCCAGGCGGGTGACGCCGGGCTGGTGCTGCTTGCCATGACCCCGCCGGATGCCGGGAAATATGGCCGCCTGGTGATGGAGCACGGCTACGTCTCCCGCATTGTGGAATATGCCGACGCCACGCCCGAAGAGCGCCGCATCGCCTTGTGCAATGCGGGTGGGCTGGCCGGCAAAGCAGCGGACATGCGCCGCTGGCTGGCAGCCGTGAAAGCCGAAAACACCAAGGGGGAATATTACCTGACCGACATCGCCGCCATCGCGCAGGCCGAGGGAGTTAAGGTCGCCGCCCTGGAAGCACCCTACGCCGAATGCCTGGGCATCAACTCCCGCGCCGAACTCGCCGCCGCCGAAGCCGCCCTGCAAACCCGGCTGCGCGAGGCGGCGCTGGAGGCCGGTGTCTCCATGCTCGCCCCGGAAACCGTGTTTTTTTCCGCCGATACCCTGCTCGGCGCCGATGTCATCGTGGGGCCGTATGTCGTCTTCGGCCCCGGCGTCACGGTGGAATCCGGCGCCGAGATCAAGGCGTTCTCGCATCTGGAAGGCTGTTTCGTGGCTGCGGGCGCGCTCATCGGCCCCTACGCCCGGCTACGCCCTGGCGCCAATATCGGGCCCGGTGCGCATGTCGGCAATTTTGTTGAAATCAAGGCCGCCACGCTGGGCGCGGGCGCCAAGGCCAACCACCTCAGCTATATCGGCGATGCCGAAATCGGCCCCGGCACCAACATCGGCGCCGGCACCATCACCTGCAATTATGATGGCAAGGCCAAACATAAAACCAAAATCGGCGCGAAGGTGTTTATCGGCTCCAATACCGCGCTGGTCGCGCCCATCACCGTGGGCGATGGGGCGCTGGTCGCGGCCGGCTCGACACTTACGGGGGATGTGGCCCCCAATACGCTGGCGCTGGGCCGCGCGCGGCAGGTAAACAAGCCGAAGCGGGCAACGTAAACGCCGCGCGGGGGCATCCCGCGCGGCGTTTATCTTGTTAGAGCGCGATCGTTTGAGTTTCGCTCAACCGATCGAGCCGAAAGCGTGAATCATCCTCAGAAAAACGGCTAGAGCCTGATCGCGCTTAAAACGATCAGTCTCTAGGCGGTGATGTCGATCCCGGCGAAGAAGAAGCTGATCTCCTGCGCGGCGGCTTCCGGGCTATCGGAGCCATGCACGGAGTTGGCTTCGATCGACTCTGCGAAATCAGCCCGGATGGTGCCGGCATCGGCCTTCTTCGGGTCGGTCGCGCCCATGATGTCGCGGTTCTGCATAATCGCGTTCTCGCCTTCGAGCACCTGCGCCACGACCGGGCCGGAGATCATGAAGCTGACCAGATCACCAAAGAACGGGCGGTGCGAATGCACGGCATAAAACGCCTCGGCCTGGGCCTTGGTGAGCTGCAGGCGGCGGGTGGCGATGATGGAGAGGCCGGCGGTCTCGAACTTGTCGTTGATCTTGCCGGTCAGGTTGCGGCGGGTTGCGTCGGGTTTGATGATGGAGAGGGTGCGTTCGATTGCCATGATACGATCTGCCTTTAAGTGAGTGTGGCCGGGCAATAGCGGGGCTGGGCGGGGTGGGCAACCCCCCGGGGAGTTACGCACCCTTGGGGTGGGCAACCCAGGGCGCGCACTGTAGAGGGGGCGCATGAGCGTTTTAAGTTTAGAGAACCTTTCCTACAGCATCGCCGGGCGCACCCTGCTGGATCGCGCCACCCTCATGGTCGACCCTGGCCGCCGCATCGGCCTCATCGGCCGCAACGGCGCCGGCAAATCCACCCTGCTGAAGCTGATCGCGGGTGAGTTGCACCCCGACGGCGGTAACATCCGCTTTGGCCAGCGCGTGCGCCTGGGCTATGTCGCCCAGGAAGCCCCCAGCGGCGATGTAACCCCCCTGGAAGTGGTGCTGAAGGCTGACACCGAGCGCACCGCCTTGATGGAAGAGGCAGACCATCACGAGGTCGACCCCCACCGCATCGCCGAAATTCATGACCGTTTGCTGACAATCGAGGCCGACGCCGCCCCGGCCCGCGCCGCCGCCATCCTCTCCGGCCTCGGCTTCTCCACCGAATGGCAGAGCCGCCCCATGAGCAGCTTCTCCGGTGGCTGGCGCATGCGCGTCGCCCTGGCCGCGGTGCTGTTCTCCAACCCTGACCTGTTGCTCCTCGATGAGCCGACCAACCATCTCGACCTGGAAGCCACCCTCTGGCTGGAGCAATATCTCGCCAAATTCCCCGGCGCCGTGCTCCTCGTCAGCCATGACCGCCAGTTGCTGGACCGCGCGGTGGAAGCCATCGCCCATCTCGATGGCGGCAAATTGACGGTAACCCCCGGCGGTTTCGCCGAGTTCGTGCGGATAAAGACCGAAAAAGCCCTGCAACAGGGCCGGGCCGCCGAAAAAGCCGCCGAGCAGCGCGCCCATATGCAGAAATTCGTCGACCGCTTCCGCGCCTCAGCCGCCAAGGCCAAGCAGGCGCAGAGCCGCATCAAGGCGCTGGAGCGCATGCCGCAGATTGAATCGGTGGTGGAAGACCGCGTTACCCGCTTCTCCTTCCCCGAGCCCAACAAGCTGGCGCCGCCGATGCTGAGCCTCGACAATGTGGACATCGGCTACGACGGCAAGGCGGTGCTCAAAGGGGTTTCGCTGCGTATCGACATGGAAGACCGCATCGCCCTGCTCGGCACCAACGGCAACGGCAAATCAACGCTCGCCAAGCTGCTGGCCGGGCGGCTGGAGCCCTTGCACGGCCGCCAGTTCCGCACCGGCAACCTACGCGTCGGCTACTTCGCGCAGCACCAGGAGGAAGACCTGGTGATGACCGAGACCCCCTATGAGCATCTCTCGCGCGCCTTGCCCAAGGCCACGCCGCCGCAGGTGCGCGCCCAGGCTGCCCGCTTCGGGCTCGATGCCGACCGCGTGAACACCAAGGTCGGCGCCATGTCCGGCGGTGAGAAGGCCCGCCTGTTGCTGGCGCTCGCCACCCGCGATGCCCCGCATCTGCTCATCCTCGATGAGCCGACCAACCATCTCGACATCGACGCCCGCGACGCGCTGGTGCGCGCCTTGGCCGATTTCGAGGGCGCGGTGGTGCTGATCTCGCATGATCCCTACCTCGTCGACCTCGTCGCCGACCGGCTGTTGCTGGTGGCAAACGGCAAGGTCACGGCACTGGAGGGCGATCTCGCCTCCTACGCCGCCAGCGTCACCGAAGGCAGCACCAGCAGCGGCGGCGGCTCGCGCGACAATTCACGCAAGAACGAGCGCGCCGAAGGCAAAAAAGAACGCGCCGAGGCCCGCGGCAGAACCGCGCCGCTGCGCCAGGCAGTGAAAGACGCGGAATTGCGCATCGCCAAGTTGACCGCGGAGAAGGGGTTGCTGGAAAAAAAGCTCGCCGACCCTGGCATGTATGCCGCCGGAAAGGCGAAAGACCTCGCCTACATCAACCAGCGCATCGGTGCGATCAAGCGGGAAATGGACGTGGCGGAACAAGCCTGGCTGGAAGCCTCGGCGGCGTTGGAAGCGGCGATTTAGCATGCGCGGCGAAACCGCCCAAGACAAAGAGCCAGAGCATTTTGCGTGAGTCTGTGCGAAGGGAAAAAACTCTAGGAAAAATGGCCGGACCATGCCAGCGCCTCGGCATGCACGCGGTTGAATGCATCCAAATCCGGCAGGCCCAGCCGCGCCATCAGCGATATCGTTGATTCGCCGCCAATGCGTTCACTGGCCTCGATCAGCCGCAACATCACCCCCAACTGGCCTTCACGCCCCAGCAATGCCTGTTGTATCGTGGTCTCCAGATTCAACGTGGCCAGAATTTCTCCAAGCGGCTGCTGAAACAACGCATCCATCAGGCTGAGCATCCCGGTCATGAAGGCCTGGTTGCGGATCGCGCCGCAGCCGATCAAATCCGCCAGCCCCTCCATCATCCGGCCGCGAATAACCGCCGTCTGCAACAACGGGTTCGCGGCAACACCGATATCGTTCTGTTGTGAAAACATCATGATCTGCACCAGCCGGTTCAGCTGGATACGGCCCAGCCTGGCAATCGCCCCACGCACGCTGGAAATTTTGCGCGACAGGTTAAATGCGGCCGAGTTGGCTATTTTGAGCAGATGCACCGTCAGATCGGGCGCCTGTTTCAAGGCCTCCTCAATCTCCTCGATCTCGGCATCTCTTGCGATCAGGCCAAGTAGATTCAACAATCCCAGCGCCGATGGCTGCACCGTCCGGCCTGTCAGCATCACCGGGCGGGCGAAGAAAAACCCCTGGAATAAATCGAAATCCAGGCCATGGCAGAATGCATGTTGCGCCATGGTGTCAATTTTTTCCGCCAGCAGCGTAACTTCAAAGGGTTTGAGCTCAACTACCATAGCGGCAATCTGCTCCGGCGGCATTCCCAATACATCCAGCTTCACCACATCAATCAGCGGCATCAAATTCCGGTGCGCCGGGGTCAGCTCGGTAATATCGTCCAAAGCCAAGGTATAGCCAAGGTTTTTCAACTCCCCGCAGCGCGCGGCCACACGCGGGGTGAGTGGAACGGTTTCCAAAATTTCCAGCACCACCTTGTCTTGCGGCAGCAGCTCGATACTCTCGCTCATCAGCAATTCTTCGGACAAATTAATAAAGCCGCGTTTGCCGCCAAGTGCCGCATCCATGCCAAGCCCGGAGAACAGATATTGAATGACCGCCGCGCTGGCCATCACATCATCCGCTATCACCGCGGCATTGGTCTCATTCGAGCGGAACAGAAATTCATAGGCCACCAGTTCATTGTCTCGTCCGACGATCGGCTGCCGCCCCAGAAAAAATTGGTTCCCGACCATATCAAACTTTCTTTTTAAACAGAGAAACGCTTACAAATTTTTATCCATTTTTCACGGCTCGCTACTTCACGGCCGAACCGTCACCGCGCGTGAACTGAGATCACCCCCCTCTCTAGGCTGTAATTCCTAACCATATATTACCCTAACCCCGGCATAACCGCCGCGCTCACCCCAGCGGGTTAATCCCCATCGCCGCCAGCCCCGCCCAGGCGGTGGTGCTCAACGCGGGGCGGCGGAAATAATTGAACGCCTGTTCCGGCACGCCCTTTTGCAGGCTCGGGCCAGTGGTCAGCCCGGTGGCAAGCTCAGGCGCGACGGTGGCGTAAACATACCCCTGCGGTGAAAGATTTTGCGCCAGCGCCGCAAAAAAAATGGCTGCCAGCGGGTCGCGCATCTGCCGCAATGCCAGCGCGGCAAAGGCCGTGCCTTCCAGCCAGATGCTGGCACTGGCATCGGAAAACCCGATCCCCGCGCCGCGCCGCAATGCCTTGATCGCCGTCAGCGCCGACTCCGCCGTGCCCAGCCCTGCCAGATATGGCCAGATACCCGCATCCGCCGCCCCCAGATGATTGACCGCGCCATCCGGCGCCGTCCCGGCATCAAAACGGCCTGAGCCCGCATCCCACATCGCGGTCACGAATTTTTTTGCCTGCGCGGCATCCTCGGCGCGGCCAAGCCTGCTGAAGGCGGCATACAAATCAGTATTCTGCTCGGTGCTCTGCCAGGTCAGTTTCAGCGGTTTTGGCTCAAAACCATAAAATCCGCCGTAATAGCCCGCATCAGCGCGCAGCTGGTCATCAAGAAAATCACCCGCCGCATCGGCCGGCGCGCGCATCCCCAACGCCGCCCACAGCAACATCGCCCAGGCCATCGGCCCGCTCTCGCTGCCGATCTGATACGGGTCTTCCGCCCAGCGCCCGGCCTGTGCGTCCCACCAGCCGGGCAGCTTCGCGGGTGCCGCCACCGCCCCAGCCATGTAGGCATTGCGCAAACGGCCGTCATTATAAAATGGGTCATGCCCCTGGGCAATTTCCAGCGCCGCGCCGATCCGCCGCGCGCCGTCCTTATCGCCGGCGGCGAGCAGCAACAGCCCGGCCAGGGCGTTGTCATACACATAGGCCGCCGCAGCCTGCGTCAGATCAAAATCCGCCGCCCCGGTCTCGACCAGATAGCTATTGAGCAGCACCGGCCCATCAGGCAGCGCCGCCATCTGGCCACGGATCGCGCGCACGCAACCGGCGGCGAAATCATCCGCGGCAGCATCGCCAAAAGCAATGGCCGGCGTGAGCATCCCCACGCCGGCCATTAAGCAAAGATCGCGGCGGCGCAAAGCTACCCCAGCAGCTCGGCCAGAAGCTCCGCCGTGCGGCCGTTGGCGATCACCGCGGCGCGCGTATCAAAATGCACGCCGCCAACCCGCGCGAAGGCATGTTGCACACCGGGGTAGATGAACGCATCAATCCACTCGCTCTCCTCGGCGCCATCCAGAATGGTCTCCACCGCTTCCTGGGACACATATTCATCCCTCTCGGCGATATGCAGCATCAGCGGCGCCTCGATCTTATCAAACTCGGGCACCAGATTATCGATGCCCACGCCGTAGTAGGAGACGTTCACATCCGCGTCGGAGCGGGTGGCCATCATCACCGCCAAACGTCCGCCAAGGCAGAAGCCCAGCGTCCCGGCGATCCCGTTGGCGCCCGGCAGCTGGCGCGCGGCCGCCAGCGTCACCTTCAAATCCTCAACGCCCTTGTCCTGGTCGAAGCCGTTCATCAGGGCAAACGCCTTCTGCCATTCGGCATCGCTCTTGTCGGATATGTTGACCCCAGCCTCCTGGCGCCAGAACAAATCTGGCGCGATGGCGATAAAGCCCATATCCGCCAGGGTCTGGCAGGTCGCGCGCAGCGAATCGTTGACGCCGAAAATTTCCTGAATCACCACCACCGCGCCGCAGGTGTCCTGCGTTTGCGGCGCGTAGACAAACGCCGAAAACTCACCCGAACCATCCGCCGCCTTCAACTTGATCTCTCGCATCGCCGTCTCCCTGAATAATGAAGACCTAGATGTAATGCTCCGCCAGCGGTGCAAAACCATTAAAGCTCTGGCTGGCGTAACTCGTCACATAGGCCCCGGTATCATGGATCAGTACACGCTCCCCCGCGCTCAGGTCCAGCGGCAGGCGATAGGGGGTTTTCTCGTACATCACGTCCACGCCATCGCAGCTCGGCCCGGCCAGAACCACCGGCCCGCTGGCGCCCCTGCCCGCGGTAATGCGGTAGCGGATCGCCTCGCCCTCGGTCTCCGCCAGCCCGCCGAAACGGCCGATATCCAGATACACCCAGCGCCGCTCATCCTCTTCCATGCGCTGGCACACCAGCACCACCTCTGAGACCACAACCCCGGCATTGCCGACAATGGCGCGCCCCGGCTCGATCAGCATATCGGGCAGGTCGTTGCCAAAATGCTCGGTCATGGCGTTCATGATGGCATGACCAAACACGCCCGTCTCGGGCACATCATCCTGGTAGCGCACCGGGAATCCCCCGCCCAGGTTGAGCATCTTCAGCTCCAGCCCGTGGTTCTTGAGGTCGGTGAACAGCAGCGCCACCTCGGCGATCGCCATCTCATACGCGGGCGTGCCGGTCTGCTGGCTACCGACATGAAACGACAGCCCATGCGGCTGCAATCCCAGCCGCGGCGCTGTCAGCATCAGCTCCTTCGCGCGCGCGATGCTGGTGCCGAATTTCTTCGAGAGCGGCCAATCAGCGCCCACATTGTTCACGGCGATCCGGCAATAAACCTTCGCGCCCGGCGCATGGCGGGCAATTTTTTCCAGCTCTTCGATGGAATCGAACGCAAACAGCGGCACCCCATGGGCATGCGCGGCGGCAATGGCGGCCGGTTTTTTCACGGTATTGCCATAACTGATCGCCTCCGCCCGCGCGCCCGCGGCCAGACATGCCTCGATCTCCGGCAGGCTGGCGGCATCAAAGCACGCGCCCTTCTCCACGAGCAGGCGCAAAATCTCCACCGCCGGATTGGCCTTCACGGCATAATAAATCTTTGCCGCCGGCAAGGCGGCGCGCAACGCGGCGTAGTTCCGCGCCACGGTGTCCAGATCCAGCACCAGGCACGGCGTGGCCAGGGCGGAAGAGTCGAGAAATGATGCGATTTTGGGATTCACCGCAGTCACCTTTCATATGAAGGCCCGCCTGATAAAGGCGGCGGGCGCGGTTGCGAAACGGTCCAACGAACCAGCCACTTCCGGGTTTCCCCGGCAGTGCTGCCAGAACGCTTGACGTCGTTGCGTAACCGATTCACTCTAAGGAGACCGGCAGAGGCACGTGCGTTGCTGCGTGACGCGCAAATAGGGCCAATTGCGCCCCGGCGCAAGTATTTTTTTACCCCCGGCGCGCGCCTGGGAAGATTGTCACCAATTGCAACATCCCCTGCACAACCCTGCGGAAACGCCCTATTGTAACAGCCATGGAAACGCTTCCCCACATCCTGGTCGTGGATGACGACCGTGAGATCCGCGACCTGATCGCCCGCTTTCTGGAACGCCAGCGCCTGCGCGTGACCACCGCGCGCGACGGCAAGGAGGCCCGCCGCGCCTTCGCCAACGGGCATTTCCAGCTCGTGGTGCTGGACCTGATGCTCCCCGGCGAGAGCGGGCTCGACCTCGCCCGCTGGATGCGCGCCGAAGGCAAGGTGCCCATCATCATGCTCACCGCCATGGCCGAGGAGACCGACCGAATCGTCGGCCTGGAACTCGGCGCCGACGATTACGTCACCAAGCCCTTCAACCCGCGCGAGCTGCTCGCGCGCATCCGCGCCGTGCTCCGCCGCACCGGCGATTCGGAGGACCGCACGCCTGAAAGTGCCGCCCAGAGCTACCATTTTTCCGGCTGGACGCTGGAGACCGCGCGCCGCCGCCTCTCCGACCCCTCCGGCGTCGAGGTGGCGATCACCGGCGGCGAATATGATCTGCTGGTTGCCCTGCTCGACCGCCCCAACCGCGTGTTGACGCGCGATATGCTGCTCGACCTCCTGCGCGGCCGCCAGGCGGGCCCGTTTGACCGCGCGATCGACGTCGCCGTCTCGCGCCTGCGCCGCAAGCTGGAGGATGACGGCCGCCACGCCCAGATCATCAAGACCGTGCGCGGCGGCGGCTATGTGCTCTCCACCCCCGTGGAGCGGCGTTGAAGCTTTTCATCTGGCCAAAAAGCCTGGCCAGCCGCACGATCCTGATCCTGCTCGCAGGCTTCGCCTGCATCCAGCTGCTCGGCCTGCTCATCCATACCCTCAACCAGATCAAGCTGGAACGCATCCAGCAGGAGCAGGTCTTCGCCACCCGCGCGGTCATCATCTACCGCCACATCGCGATGGCGCCGCCGGCCGAGCGCCCCGCCCTCGTGGCCAAGGAGGCGCTGCCCAAAGGCGACACGCTGAGCATCAGCGCCAGCCCGCCGGTGCTGGTGAACAGCTACGACCTGCCGCTCGCGGCCCGCGACATCATCCGCGCCAGTATCTTCGCCTATGGCATCCCCATGCGGCTGCACCCGCGCGGGCTGCTGCTGCAGGGCACCGGCATTCCCATGCGCATCATCATCAGCTTTGGCATGTCCGGCCCCGGCGAAAGCAACATCCCGCCCCCGCCGCCGCCTGATGAAGCGCCACCCGGCAGCCTGCCGCCCCCGCCATTTTTCTCCCGGCCATCGCCCAATGCGTGGCTCACCATCACCTCTTCCCTCACCCCGCCAAAACCCTGGCGCTCACCCGGCTTCGCCTCCGCCTTCATCGTCATGACCCTGCTCGGCGCGGCGATGATCTTCTGGGCGGTGCGCAAGCTGCTGATCCCCGTGCGCACCCTCGCCCAGGCCGCCGAACGGCTGGGACGCGACGTGGTGAACGCCCCCGCTTTGCCTGAGCGCGGCCCATCGGAGATCGTCACCGCCGCCATTGCCTTCAACACCATGGCCGCGCGCATCCGCCGCTTCGTCGAGGACCGCACCTTTCTCCTCACCGCCATCGGCCACGACCTGCGCACGCCCATCACCCGGCTGAAGCTGCGCGCGGAATATATGGAGGATGAGGAGCAACGGCAGAAAATGCTGGCCGACCTGGACGAGATGGAGGCCATGGTCGCCGCGGCCCTGGCCTTCGGCCGCGACATCACCACCAGCGAACCGCTCACCCGCATCGACCTTGCCACCCTGCTGCGCACCATCCTCGACGAAGCCGCCGACGGCAACCCGCCGCTTGCCGGAGCACTGACCTTCACCGGACCGTCACACCTCACCATCAACGCCCGCCCCCTGGGGCTGAAACGCGCCTTCACCAACCTTATCGGCAATGCCCTTAAATATGGCGGCGCGGCACGCATCACCCTGCGCCAAACGCCGAGGGACCGCGCCCAGATCGACATCGAAGACAACGGCCCAGGCATTGCTCCGGCGGATATGGAAACCGCGTTCGAACCCTTCCGCCGGCTGGAGACCAGCCGCAACCGCGAGACCGGCGGCTCGGGCCTCGGCCTGTCCATCGCGCGCAATATCTTCCACGCCCATGGCGGGGATATCGTGCTCCACAACCTGCCCAGCGGCGGCCTGCGCGTGCGGGTGACACTGCCGGTATAACCAACCAAGTTGTCATTTGCCCGCCTGCGCGCCTTGTGGCAGAGCGGGCACCATGCTCCGTAAAACCTATGACCATGTGATCGCCCTGGCCGAACGCCCCGCCGCCCCCTTCTGGCTGTTCGCCATCGCCTTCGCCGAGGCCAGCTTCTTTCCCATCCCGCCCGACACGCTGCTGATCCCCCTCGCCCTGGCGCAGCCGCGCAAGGCCTTCTGGTTCGCGCTCATCGCCACGCTGGGCAGCGTCCTCGGCGGCGCGCTGGGCTACACCATCGGCTTCTTCCTGCTCGCCAAGCTGGCGCAGCCGATCATCCATTTCTACCATTACGAGGCGGCGTTTACCGCCTTCCAGCAGAAATTCGCGCAATACGGGCTATGGGTGATCCTCATCAAAGGCCTCACCCCGATCCCTTATAAAATCGTCACCATCGCCGCCGGGGCCGCCGCGTTCAACTTCCCGCTGTTCATGTTCGCCAGCCTGGTCACCCGCGGCGCGCGCTTCTTCCTTGAGGCCGTGCTGCTCCGCAAATTCGGCGAACCCGCGCAGGCGTTCATTGAAAAACGTCTCGGCTTCGTCACCGGCCTGGTCGCGCTCGGCATCGTCGGCGGGTTTTTAATCCTTAAATTCGCATAAACCCGCCGCTCATCCAGGGGGCTGCCCCTGGATGGCTTGCGCGTTTACTTATCGCGGAAATGCGTTTCCGTGCGTTCAATCGCCGCCTGCGCCGCCGCCAGGCGGGCCACCGGCACGCGGTAGGGCGAGCAGGAGACATAATCCAGCCCAACCGACTCACAGAACGCGATGGAAGCCGGGTCGCCGCCATGCTCGCCGCAGATGCCAAGCTTGATGCCGGGCTTGGTCTTGCGGCCCTTCTCGGCGGCAATGCGCACCAGCGCGCCGACGCCATCAACGTCGATGGAGACGAACGGATCCTTCGGCAGAATGCCCTGCTCCACATAATGCGGCAGGAACTTGCCCGCGTCATCGCGCGAGAGGCCGAACACCGTCTGCGTCAGATCGTTGGTGCCAAAGGAGAAGAAATCCGCCGCCTCGGCGATGGCATCGGCGGTCAGGGCGGCGCGCGGCAGCTCGATCATGGTGCCGATCGAGTATTCAACGCTCTTGCCGGTCTCGGCGAACACCTCTTTCGCGACCTTCTCGATCTGCGCGCGGGTGATGTCCAGCTCACGCTTCACGCCCACCAGCGGGATCATGATCTCGGGCACCGGCGCCTTGGCGGTCTTGGCAACCTCGATCGCCGCCTCAAAAATCGCGCGGGCCTGCATCTCATAAATCTCCGGGTAGGACACCCCAAGCCGGCAGCCGCGATGGCCCAGCATCGGGTTGGTCTCGGAGAGTTCTTCCGCCCGCGCCTTGATCTCCGCGGCGTCCATGCCGAGCGCCTGCGCCACTTCGGCGAGTTCCGCCTCGCCATGCGGCAAAAATTCGTGCAGCGGCGGGTCAAGCAGGCGGATGGTGACCGGCAGGCCTTCCATGATCTTGAACAACGCCACGAAATCGTTGCGCTGGAAGGGCAGCAGCTTGGCCAGCGCGGTGCGGCGCCCGGCTTCGTCCTTGGCCATGATCATCTGGCGCACGGCGGAAATGCGCGCGGGGTCGAAGAACATATGCTCGGTACGGCACAGGCCGATACCCTCGGCGCCGAACTTGCGCGCGGTGTCGGCATCCAGCGGGGTTTCCGCATTGGTGCGCACCTTCAGGCGGCGCACCTCGTCCGCCCAGCCCATCAGCGTGCCGAACTCGCCGGAGAGCTGCGGCTCGATCATTTTCACCGTACCGGCGAAAACCTCGCCGGTGGCGCCATCAATGGTCAGGATATCGCCCGCGCGGATGACAACGCCAGCGGCGGAGAGCGTCTGCGCGCCGTAATCAACCGAAATACTGCCAGCCCCGGCGACGCAGGGCCGCCCCATGCCGCGCGCCACCACCGCCGCGTGGCTGGTCATGCCGCCGCGCGTGGTCAAAATGCCGCGCGCCGCGTGCATGCCGTGAATATCTTCCGGGCTGGTCTCGATGCGCACCAAAATCACCGACTCGCCCTTCTGCGCGCGCATTTCCGCCTCGTCGGCCGAAAACACCACCGCGCCGCAGGCCGCCCCCGGCGAGGCCGGCAGGCCCCTGGCGAAGAGTTTCGGCGTCGCCTTGGGGTCCAGCGTCGGGTGCAGCAGCTGGTCCAGCGAGGCCGGGTTGACGCGCATGATCGCCGTGTTCTTGTCGATCAACCCGCTTTCCGCCATCTCCACCGCAATGCGCAGCGAGGCGGCGGCGGAGCGTTTACCCGAGCGGGTTTGCAGCATGTACAATTTGTTCTGCTGCACGGTGAACTCGATGTCCTGCATGTCCTTGTAGTGCTTCTCCAGCACATCGCGGACCTTGTTCAGCTCGGCATAGGCTTCCGGCAGGGCCACTTCCATGCTCACCTCGCCCGGCTTGGCATAGGCCTGGGAGAGCGGGCGCGGCGTGCGGATGCCGGCCACCACATCCTCGCCCTGCGCGTTCACCAGATATTCGCCGTAGAACTCGTTCAGCCCGGTTGAGGGGTCACGCGTGAAGCACACGCCGGTGGCGCAATCCTCGCCCATGTTGCCGAACACCATCGCCTGCACGTTCACAGCGGTGCCCCAGCTCGCCGGAATGTCGTGCAAACGGCGGTAGACATTGGCGCGCGGGTTCATCCACGAGCCGAACACGGCGCCGATGGCGCCCCAGAGCTGGTCCTGCGGGTCCTGCGGGAAGGGCCGGCCGATCTCCTCGGCGACCATCGCCTTGTAGCCTTCCACCACCTGCTGCCAGTGCTCGGGCGTCAGCGCGGTATCCTCGATCACATCGGCGTCCAACTTGGCCTGCTCGATGATTTCCTCGAAGCGGTGATGGTCGACGTTGAGCACGACCGAGCCATACATCTGGATGAAGCGGCGGTAGGAATCCCAGGCGAAACGCGGGTCGCCGGAGCCCTCAGCCAGGCCCTGCACGGTCACATCGTTGAGACCGAGGTTGAGCACGGTATCCATCATCCCCGGCATGGAAACACGCGCGCCTGAGCGCACGGAAACCAGCAACGGCTTCTCCTTGTCGCCAAACTTCCGGCCCACGGCGGCCTCAATCCGCGCCAGCGCGGTTTCCACCTGGCCCTGCAGATCGGCGGGGTAGGTCTCGTTATTGTCGTAATAGGCGGTGCACACCTCGGTGGTGATGGTGAAGCCGGGGGGCACGGGCAGATCAATGCTCGCCATTTCGGCCAAATTGGCACCCTTGCCGCCAAGCAGGTTGCGCAGGGTGGCATTGCCGTCGTTAACGCCGGCGCCAAAGTTATAAACCCATTTGGTCATAATTTTACTCCCTCAACCTTCAATTCTAGAAAAATCAGCAATGATGTTAACCGTATCCCGGAAGCGGGCGAGCAACCGCAAACGATTCCGGCGTAATTCCGGCTCCGGGTCGTTCACCGTCACCTTGTCGAAAAACGCGTCGATCGTGGTCCTCAGGCTGGCCAGCCCCGCCACCGCAAGCCCGAAATTCTCCTGCCGGAACGCGCTCAGCGTCTCCGCCTCGATATAAGGCAGGGCATCGCACAGTTGTTGCTCCTCCGGCAGCGGCAAAACCCCCAGCACCAGTTCAGCGGTGTGCGGGCCGTCCTTGGCATCCTCGATCTTGAGGATATTGGCGGCGCGTTTATAGGCGGCGTGCAGGTTTTTGCCGTCCTCGGTGCCGAGCAACCCGCCCAGCGCCTCGACGCGCTTCATCAGGCGGACGAGATCATCATCAACGCCGGCCGCCAACACGGCGTCGAGAACATCAAAACGCTTGCCCTCGCCGCGCAGTTTTACGCGCAGGCGTTCGATGATGAAGTCAAACAGGCTCTCATCGCCGCCCAACAGCGGTTTGAGCGGAAGGCGCAGGCCGTTTTCCAGAATGATGCGGATGACACCGAGCGCACAGCGTCGCAGCGCATAGGGGTCGCCCGAGCCAGTGGGTTTTTCACCGATGCGGAAGAAATTTGTCAGTGTATCGAGTTTGTCAGCCAAGGCGACGGCAATGGCGACGGTGCCGGTGGGCACTGCGTCCGACGGCCCTTTCGGCTGGTAGTGGGTTTTTATCGCCGGGCCGACGATTTTGCCATTCCAGCCGCGATAGCTGCGCTCCGCATAGTAGCCGCCCATGATGCCTTGCAGCTCGGGGAACTCGCCGACCATGCCGGTGACGAGATCCGCCTTGCATAACACCCCAGCCCAACGCGCTTGCTCACTCTCAGTGCCATCAGCATTGAGCGCATCGGCAATTTTCGCCGCCAGCGCGCCAATCCGCTCCGCGCGCTGCCGCTGCGTGCCGATTTTGGCGTGAAAAGTGATCTTCTCCAGCTTGGGCAGCAGCTCATTCAGCGGCGTCTTCAGGTCCAGATCCCAGAAATGCCGCGCATCGGCCAGCCGCGCCCGCAGCACCCGCTCATTGCCTGAAACAATCGCCACACCGCCATCCGTTGCCTCCAGATTCGCAACAAAGGCGAAATACGGCGCCGGGTTGCCCGCCGCATCGCGCAGGGCGAAATATTTCTGGTTCACCTTCATCGAGAGTTCCCGCACTTCCGGCGGCAGGTCCATGAATTCGGCGCCGATTTTCCCGATCAGCGGCACTGGCCATTCCACCAGCCCGTTGACCTCATCGAGCAGGTTTTCGTCCGGCGCCACTGTGAGGCCAAGCTCGGCCGCCTTGGCGGCCAGGCCGTCGGCGATGGCTTTGCGGCGCTCGTCCTGGTCAACGATGACCTTGTGTTCACGCAGCTTTTCTTCCCAGACTTCAAAGGAAGACACGGCGATGGGGCCGGGGCCGTGGATGCGGTGGCCTTCGGTCTCGTTGCTCGCGGTCACGGGGCCGAGGGTGATGGGGATCACCTCGCCATCAAGCAGGCAGACAATCCGGCGCAGCGGGCGCACCCAGGTGAAGACTCCCCCCTGGCCCCAGCGCATGGATTTGGGCCAGGAGAATTTGGCCAGCTCTCCGGGCAAAGCCTCCCGCAGCAGCTGCGCGGCGCTCACGGCGGGCATCATGCGCCGAAGCACAAAATAACCCCCCTCGGCCACCACATCTTCACGCTTCGCGCCGTGTTTGCCAAGAAACCCCTGAAGGGCTGCTTCCGGTGCGCTGTCGCGCGGGCCACGGGCTTCCACCACCCCGCCAGGCTTTTCGCTGGCAATGGAGGCGGCAAGTACAATCCGGCGGGGACCATAAAAGCCGCGAATATGGCTGGGTGCGAGTTCTCCGAAAATATTCACGCAAATATTGCGCAACTCCTGCGCGGCGGCTTTTTGCATCCGCGCCGGGATCTCCTCGGAGAAAAGTTCCAGAAAAAACTCAGCCATCACGCGGTCTCCCCGGCAACCCAGGTCTCGGCGCAGGCCTTCGCCAGCGCCCTTACCCGCCCGATATACGAGGCGCGTTCCGCCACCGAGATCACCCCGCGCGCATCCAGCAGATTGAACAGATGGCTGGCCTTGATGCACTGGTCATACGCCGGCAAGGCCAGCTTGTGACCCACCAGCGCCGCGCATTCCGCCTCGGCATCGGCAAAATGGCGGATCAGCATGTCGGTGTTGGCGAACTCAAAATTATGCGCGGAAAACTCCTTCTCCGCCCGCAGGAACACATCGCCATAGCTCACGCCCGCACCGTTGAAGTCGAGGTCATAAACATTCTCGACCCCCTGCACATACATCGCCAGGCGCTCCAGCCCGTAGGTCATCTCAAAACTCGGCAAATCCACCGCGATGCCGCCAACCTGCTGGAAATAGGTGAACTGCCCGACCTCCATGCCGTCGCACCACACCTCCCAGCCCAGGCCCCAGGCGCCCAGCGTCGGGCTTTCCCAGTCGTCCTCCACAAAGCGGATATCATGCTTGGCGCGGTCGATGCCGATGGCATCGTAGCTCGCCAGCAGCAGCTCCTGCGCGTCAGCGGGACTCGGCTTCACGATCACCTGATACTGGTAATAATGCTGCAAGCGGTTCGGATTCTCGCCATACCGCCCGTCGGAGGGCCGCCGCGAGGGCTGCACATAGGCCGCCCGCCAGGGTTTTGGCCCCAAAGCGCGCAATGTGGTGGCGGGGTGGAAGGTTCCCGCCCCCATCTCCACGTCATAGGGTTGCAGAATCACGCAGCCCTGCCTGGCCCAGAAGCCATGCAGGGTGAGGATGATATCCTGAAAACTTTTTGCGGCCGTCGGGCTGGTGGGGCGTGTCATGTACCATGTATGGGTTAGGCGTTATGCGGCGCAGCAATACGGCCCCAAAGGCCAGAGAGCAACCACGCCGCCGATGTTAAAACAGGTGAGTGTCTTATGAGCAAAAGCTTTCGCTGGTCAGCCGGGGACTGGATGGGCCTCTGGATGGTGGCAATCCTGGGCGGCGGCGCCTTCGCCTTCCGCCTGCTGGCCATTGCGCCCCGCGCCACAGTGGGCATGTGCGCCGCCGCCAACGCGCCTCCCATCTGCGTCCCGCGCCATGCCGTGCTCACCCTGCAATATTACCAGGGCTTCGGCTGGGCCGCCCTGGCGCTCGGGCTGGCGGCGTTTTTCCTGGGCAAACGCACCCCCGCGGTGCTCGCCCTGGGCATCGGCATCGCCGCGGTGGTCAACTACAACGCCACCACCGGCATCATCGGCGCCGCCTTCGGGCTGGTTACCTGGCTCAGCCTGGCGACCGGGCGGTATGCAGGCAGGGCCTAAAGCCCCAGCTTACCCATCGCTAAAAATTTATCGCGGCGGCGGGCCTTCAACGACTCCGGTGTAAGACCTTTCAGCGGGGCCAGCTGCTGCGCAATGGCATCGCCAAGCGCCGCCAGCGCCGCCTCCGGGTCCCGGTGGGCGCCGCCCAGAGGCTCATGCACGATCTCGTCGATCAGCCCCAGTTTCTTCAAATCCTGCGCGGTGATGCGCATGGCCTCGGCCGCCACCGGCGCCTGCGCGGCATCGCGCCACAGGATGGAGGCACAGCCCTCCGGCGAAATCACCGAATAAATCGCATGCTCGAACATCAGCACCGCATTGCCCGCCGCCAGCGCGATTGCGCCGCCCGAGCCGCCCTCGCCGATAATCGTCGCCACCAGCGGCACCGGGGCGCTCAAACAGCCCTCAATCCCGCGCGCAATCGCTTCCGCCTGCCCCCGCGCCTCGGCCTCGATGCCGGGGAACGCGCCCGAGGTATCAACAAAGGTGAGAATCGGCAGGTTGAACCGCCCGGCCAGCTCCATCAACCGGCGCGCCTTGCGGTAGCCGTCCGGCTTGGCCATGCCAAAATTATGCTTGATCCGGCTTTCGGTGTCGGTGCCCTTTTCGGTGCCGATCACCATCACCGCCTGATCGCGGAACCGGCCCATGCCGCCGATAATCGCCGCATCGTCGGCAAACGCGCGGTCGCCGGCCAGGGGGGTGAACTCGGTAATCAGCGCCGCGATCACCGAAGCTGCCTTCGGCCGCTCCGCATGGCGCGCCACCTGGGTTTTCTGCCAGGGGGTCAGCCGCGCATAGATGGATTTAAGCTGGCTGTCCGCCTTGGCGGAAAGCCGCGCCACCTCATCGGCGATATTAATCTCGCCGGGCTGGGTCATTCGCCGCAGTTCCTCGATCTTGCTCTCGAGTTCGGCGACGGGTTTTTCAAAGTCCAGAAATTGACGCATGGGACCCGGCGTTTAGCACATATCTCAGGCGAGGGAAGCAGGGCGTATGTTTGCCTGCGCGGCCGCCCCGCCAGCCCCGCGCATTATTGCCCACTTCTATCCCAGGGCGCATTGCCCAGATCCACCTGTTTCGGTGTGGTGTTGCTGGCGCTCATCGCCCCTATCCCAGCGCCGATGCCCGCCCCCACAACCACGCCAATCGGTCCGCCGACCAGGCCGATGGCAGCCCCAGTCGCCGCCCCCCCGGCCGTGGTGCCGGTAAGCCGGCCCGTACCCGAGCCGCAACCCGTCAGTGCCAGCAGCAAGCCCAATAAAATGAATCTGTTGCGCATCTCGCCCTCCAAACAATCTCCCCTTGTGCCAGAGCATCCCCGCGCCGGGCAACAACCATCCCAATAACCACCAAAACGAAACATCTGGCGTCCCCGCGCCCCTTCTTTTATGGTGGAGCCGTACCGAGTTTACCCGCGCACGGAGGAATTGCATGTCCGATCTACTAAAAACAAAACTACCCCTTAAAAAACCCGGTTGGGTCGATGATTTCAAAGCCTTCGTCATGCGCGGCAACGTCGTCGATCTGGCCGTCGGCGTGGTGATCGGCGCGGCCTTCACCGGCATCGTCGGCAGCCTGGTGAAGGACATCATCACCCCCTTTATCGGCCTGGCGACCGGCGGCGTGGATTTCTCCAACCTGTTCATCATCCTCAAGGGCGCCCCCGCCGCCACTCTGGCGGAAGCCCAAAAGGCCGGCGACGTCACCATCAACTACGGCATTTTCCTCAACGCCGTCATCAACTTCCTCATTGTCGCCTTCGCGATCTTCTGGATGGTGCGGCTGATCTCCAAACTCTACAAAACCCCTGCTCCAGCGCCAGCCGCTCCCGCTCCCTCGCCGACTGAAACCCTGCTTGGCGAAATACGCGATCTGCTAAAATCAAAATAATTTAATTTCCCGAGGGCGGATCAGCCTGAATTTCCCCAACGGCGCCCCCTCCAGGGCGCCGTTTTCGTATCCGGGCCAAACCAAACCGGCGAATACCGGGGCTGGCGCCATCACCGGCATCTTTTCCAAAATCTGGCGCTTTTTCGCCATTTTTACGGCCTGCGGCGATTCCGGCATCCACCCGCGACGACTCCGAGCGGGCTGGTTTTGTTTATAAATTCTTAATTTTAACACGTTTCACGCGAAGGTTAAACAAATTTATTGACGAATACTTCCTGTAGTTGTATCTCTGCCTCAATGCCTGGAGGTTTAAATGAAAATACTATCTTTTGAGACTGTATCCAATAAAAAAGACTTACTGACCGCATTTCTGCGCTCCCGCCTCGCTATCGTCGATGAAACGAATGACCCTGAGGAAGCCCTCGATTTGGTGAAATTCTACGATTACGATGCGGTTCTGCTCCGCCTGTCGGAAGAGCGCCTGGGTGATTTGGATATTGTGCGTAAACTCCGCCTGGCACGGCTCCGCGCGCCAATCGTGGCTGTCGCCCGCACCATGAACGAGGCAGCGCGGCTGCGCGTGCTGCAGGCCGGGGCGGATGACCTGATCGTCGACGCCCTCTCACATGAGGAAATTTTCATGAAAGTGCAAAACCTCATCCGCCGCAGCCGTGGCTTCCAGGAAAATGCCCTGCGCATCGGTTCTGTTGAAATCAACATGAACGCGAAAAAAATCTACGCGAAAGGCAAGCCCGTCACGTTGACAAAAAAAGAATATCAGATCGCCGAAATTCTGGCCTTGCGCAAAGGCGTGGTCCTGAGCAAGGAGGCCATTCTGGATCATCTTTACGGCGGGCTGGACGAACCAAACCCGAAGATCATCGACGTCTTCATCTGCAAAATCCGCAAGAAGCTCCAGGCGATGGGCGTTGAGGATTTTATCGAAACCAATTGGGGCCGCGGCTACATGGTGATCGACCATCGCCAGGAAATTCAGCCAGACGCCAACCCGCGCACGCTCTCCACTTTGGCAGACACGCACGCCCGGGCGATCGCCTGACCATCTCCTTTAACAGATCATCCCAAAAGCGTAACTTTTAGTTCCTCCGGCAGCACTCCGGCGTTGGTTCAACGCCTCAAGGCTTGGCCCTGTGGTTCAACCTGATTATGGTGGTTTCACTGACAGGGAGGCATAAAATGCTGTTGATCACCCGCAAAACACCACCCGCCGTGGCGATGCGCGCGGCGAGCGAGCACGAAGTTCGGCAGCTTGATCTGGAAGGGGCGTTCAACCCGGCAATGTTGCTGGAAAACCTCGACGGGGTGGATGCAATTTTATGCACACCTGCCGATAAATTCGACGCCGCGCTGATCGTGCAACTTCCCGCAAGCATAAAAGTAATCGCAACCTATAGCGTCGGGCTCGAACATATTGACCTGGCCGCCGCAGCGGCGCGGGGAATTAAAATTTGCAATACACCTGATGTTCTCAGCACGGCCACGGCGGAACTTGCATTGGCCCTGATGCTGATGGCCGCGCGCCGCGCCGGTGAAGGCGAGCGGTTGCTCCGCGCGGGGAAATGGCGGGGGCTTTCACCGACATTTCATCTGGGCCGCGGCGTGACCGGGAAAGTTCTGGGCATTTTTGGTATGGGGCGCATCGGCCGCGAGCTGGCCGGCATGGCCAGGGGGTTGGAGATGCAGATACATTACCGCAACCGCAACCGCCTGCCACCCGAACTGGAATGTGGGTCGATATATCATGGAAATGACTCAAGCTTTCTAGGCGCGCTCGACTTTCTCTCGATCAACGCACCGGGCGGAGATGAAACCTTGCATTGGCTGAACGCCGAGCGGATCGGGATGTTGAAGCCTGGCGCCGTGGTGGTGAACACCGGGCGGGGGAGCAGCGTGGATGACCAGGCGCTGATCGCGGCACTTCGCTCCGGCCAAGTGCTGGCGGCAGGTCTGGATGTCTATAATAACGAGCCCAATATTCATCCCGGATATCTTGAGCTGGAGAACGCCGTGCTGCTGCCGCATATCGGCAGCGCCACTGTGGAGACGCGCGATGCCATGGGATTTTTGGCGCTGGATGGCATAAAAAACGCGCTTGGGATTTGAAGCATCAAACCGTTCTCATTGTCGCACGGGTTGCGGGGAAGCGCCCGGCTCACGAGCCGCACGCCACCAAATAATGGAGAAGCAATAATCGTGTAACATCCCTGCGCTACTTTTCAGAGCGCCATATAATTTTCTCCCCGCATGTTTTCCGGCAGGTAAAGCCGGAACTCGCCTGGCCCAACGCCACTTGCGGATGACTCCGACATTCCAAGCGCCATCAACACATGTTGCAGCGCCATGGTCGCTTGGCCATCAGGGTCCTGGTCAATAACCAGATCCAGAATCCCCAGACGCAGATATTCCTGGTGATCATCGGAGAGTTCATGTGCCACCCAGCACACCTTGCCGTGATCGGCAAATCGCCGCAGCGCGGCCTCAATCCCTGGAGAGCCGCCGCCCGTGTTATAAATGCCGGCAATACGCTCGCCATGTTTAAATGCCTCGCTAACGGCCATATAGCACCTGTCTGAATCGTCGCTGGTTTGGCCCGGCAGATGCTCGCAGCGCAAATGCGCAAAGGCCTCGCCCATGATGTCAGTACAACCAGTAACGCGTTCAAGATGCCCGCGATAATCCGCGCGGCCGGACAACAAAAGAACGCGTCCAGGTTTGTGGCAGAAACGCCCGAGCAGATAGCCGGCGGTTCGCCCCGCCGCATAGTTATCAATACCAACATAGCGCGCCTGCGCAAGTTCCGCGACATTGGTTACGACCATGGCAACATGCTCGCCGCGCGCCAATACTTCTTGCAACGCGCACCGCATCGCAATTGTGTCCGGTGCTGCTATAATCAGACCTTGCCGCGGATAGGGGCACCGCAACACCGCTCTAATCATCGCGGCTTCATCCTGCTCAGGCAAAATTTTCCGGTGCACAACAATGCGCTTGTTCAGCAACGGAATTGCGCGCTGCAGCGCCTGATTAAGCCTGCGAAAAAACGGCGTTCCGTTATCGGGCAAAAGGATATCCAAATGGATCAACCCATGCCCCACCTCCGGCAGAACGCGCGGAATTGCAAGCTCCTTCGCCGCGGCCACCACGTTGGCGCGCGCACGGGAAGACACACTGCCACGCTCATTGAGCACCCGATCGACGGTTGACGGGCTTACGCCGGCCAATGCTGCAATATCTGTAAATCGAGCCGTCTTTTTGCGCCGTGACGACGTTTCCACCCGGCCCCCTCCTCCGATATTGATAATCAGCGCCTCAACCTTTTGATCTCTTGCGCTTTGAACCGCCCCGGTGGCGGATGTTCTCTGGCGGGTCATAATACCCGGCATCAAAACGCCCCTCACCCGCCAGCACGCATTATTTTGACGATTTATCGTCAAAATAGCAACTGCAAATGCGCCCTTCCATCCCTAAACTCAATTCAATCGCACAGGTGAACCGCCAGATTTTTATCTGGTGCGGCACAAAATTAGGAAACGACGATGAAAATTGCGCTTGACCCATACATGCACCGCCACCTCAGCCTGCCGGAAATTGCGCGCAAGACCGCCGATCTCGGATACCGATACATCGAGCTGTCCCCGCGATGCGATCTTCTGGATTGGTGGGTGATGCCACGTGCCTATCCTGAACGGATAACGGAGTTTAAGCGCGCAATGAAAGAGAACAGCGTTGAACTCGCCACGCTTCAGCCGATGTATCGCTGGTCCAGCCCCTTCGAAGACGAACGGCAGGCGGCAATCCGATATTGGAAAAAAGCCATCGAGGTCTCCCTGGAACTTGGCTGCGACACAATGATCTCGGAGTTTGGCCGCGGCGCGTCGCCTGATCGGACGCAAAACCATGCGCCCGGCGTCAACAATCCTGAATTATGTGAAGCTGCGTTCTGGCGTTCCATGGATGAACTCGTGCCCATCTTCGAACGTGAAAAATTAGTTTTATCCATCGAACCTCACCCCGAGGATTGGATCGAGGACTTCAATCAAGCGCTTGACATTGTTCGCATGATCGGATCGCCACAAATTAAAATATCATACATTTCGCCTCATACATTTTACTATGGCGAAGACATGGCGGCGATGCTGCGCCGCGCGGCCCCTTGGCTGGCGCATGTGCGGGTTGCGGACACATTCAACCATAAAGCGTCATCTGGTTTACGCTATATCGTAAACCCCCCGGGCGCACAGGTGCGGGTGCATCAGCATCTCGATATCGGCCAGGGCGAGATCGACTGGGACGTCTTCTTCAATACGCTGGCCGAGATCGGTTTCGACGGTGTTTTGTCATCCTGCGTGTTCGCGTGGGAAGAACGTGCCGACGAGTCCTCAAAGTTTATGCTCAGCGAAATGCAGCGCTACCTCGACAAATATCGCCGGGGCTGAAGCCCCCGGCGAGAGCAACTCTTTATTTTTATCAACCAAAAGCAAAACTGGTTCACCTCATGTCACATAGCCTCGAATTCTCCATCAACCGAATCAGCGCCCCCCGCTTATCATTTCCTGATTTTCTTGCCATGTGCGGCCGGCTCGGCGTATCGAACATCGAGATTCGCAATGACCTGAAAAACGTCGAAATCGACGATGGCAGCGACGCCCGGCAATTGCGGGCCGCCACCGCCGCTGCCGGCATCGCGATCCGCTCGATTAACGCCCTGTACCCATTTGATATCTGCGACGCCGGCCTGGAACAGCGCGCGGTGCAACTGGCCGCCTATGCGCAGGAATGTGGCGCGGAGGCTCTGGTGATGTGCCCCCTCAATAGTCGCGACGACCACCGGAGCGCCGGCACGCGCTACACCGATCTTGTGCACGCGCTAAAGACTCTGCGGCCCATTCTCGATGATCATGGAATCATTGGTCTGGTCGAGCCACTCGGCTTTGAGGAGAGCGCTCTCCGACACAAGCCCGAGGCTATTAAGGCAATTTTCGAGGCTTCCGGCGAACGCCACTACCGGCTGGTGCATGACACTTTCCACCATTTTCTCTCCGGCGATGAGACGTTCTTTCCAGAACTAACAGGCCTGGTGCACATCTCGGGGGTCGAGGCGCCCGATCTCAGCCCTGAGCAAATGCGCGATGGCCACCGTGTATTCGTAGGTGCGGCCGACCGGCTTGGCAACATCGCGCAGCTTCGTACCCTGCTGGCTTGCGGCTACACCGGGCCAGTCTCCTTCGAGCCATTCGCGGAGCAGATCATGCGCATGGATAACACCGAGGCCCTGTTGAGCGGCAGCATGGCCTATATCGGCGCGAACCTGGCCTGAGACACTCGCTTCAACCAATTGGAAATATGATAAAATGACACTTCAAATCGGTGTAATCGGTACAGGCGCAATCGGCCAGGACCATATTCGCAGACTTACCCAGACCCTGTCAGGCGCGAAGGTGATCGCGGTCAACGACATCGACGCGCAACGCGCGCGCGGCACAATCGCCAAATACGAACTTGACGCCAAATTGCACGAAGACCCGCACAGCCTGATCGCAGATGCGGGCGTCCAGGCGGTTTTGGTTACCTCATGGGGCCCTACGCATGAGGCGTTCGTGCTCGCGGCCATCGCACAGGGTAAGCCTGTATTCTGCGAGAAGCCGCTTGCGGAAACCGCCGCTGGCTGTCTGCGAATCGCGGATGCTGAGCAGGCCAGCGGCCGCCGCCTGGTGCAGGTCGGTTTCATGCGGCAGTATGACAAGGGCTACCGGGCACTGCGCGAAGTGATCCGCAATGGCGGCATCGGTGAACCGCTGATGTTACATTGCGCACATCGCAACCCAACGGTAGGCGAGAGCTACACGGCAAGCATGGCCATAACCGACACATTGATCCACGAACTCGATGTGCTGCGCTGGCTGCTTGATGATGACTACATCTCCGCGCAGGTCGTCTATCCGCGCAGGACGCGCAACGCCCATGCCGGGTTAGCCGACCCACAAATCGTGTTGTTGGAAACGGCCCGTGGGGTTCGCATTGACGTTGAGGTATTCGTTAACTGCCAATACGGATACGACATCCAATGTGCCGTGATAGGCGAAACCGGCACGGCAAGCCTGCCGGAGCCGTCGAGTGTGCTACTGCGCAGCGAGGCAAGGGTCTCAAGCCGCATTCTAACAGATTGGAAAGAGCGTTTCATAGATGCCTATGATTTCGAACTTCAAGCGTTCGTTGACGGGGTTAAAGGCCGCGGGCTGAGCGGGCCAACGGCCTGGGATGGCTATGCCGCCGCGGTGGCAGCCGATTCCTGCCTGCTGGCGCAGAAATCAGGCAAGGTTGAAACCATAGCCATGCAGAAACGCCCGGCGTTTTACGCGCCAGATTAGCGCCTTTACCTATTCGTCAAAGCGATCAGCATTCATCACCTTGTTCCAGGCCGCCGCAAAGTCTTGCACAAACATCTGCTGCGCGTCGTCGCACGCATACACCTCCGCGAGGGCTCGAAGCTGAGCGTTTGAACCAAAGACGAGATCAACCACGGTGGCGGTCCACTTGACTTCACCTGTCGCCCGATCATGCCCCTCAAACACACCTTCCGATGCGGTGGATTTTTGCCAGTTCGTTCTCATGTCAAGAAGATTCACGAAGAAATCATTGCTCAATGTCTCGGGCCGTCCGGTGAAAACACCATGCTTCGACTGCCCGGCATTTGCCCCCAGAACACGCATGCCGCCAATGAGAACCGTCATCTCAGGAGCCGTCAACGTCAGCAATTGTGCTTTGTCGATCAGCCGTTCAGCGGCAGTTCCCTCCTCCCCCTTGCGGATATAGTTGCGAAACCCATCCGCTGTTGGCTCCAGCACGGCAAAAGAGTGTACATCGGTCTGTTCCTGCGAGGCGTCCATGCGCCCCGGCGTGAATGCAATTTTCACATCCTCACCAGCCTTGGCCGCGGCGGCCTCTACAGCCGCGCAGCCGGCGAGAACGATCAGGTCGGCGAGCGAAACCTTTTTGCCGCCCGCCGCCGTGCTGTTGAACGCCTTCTGGATCGCCTCCAGCCTCGGCAAGACCTTTGCCAGCTCAGCCGGTTGATTAACCTCCCAATCCTTTTGCGGCGCCAGGCGAATGCGGGCGCCATTCGCGCCGCCGCGCTTGTCGCTCCCGCGAAACGTCGCGGCCGATGCCCAAGCCGTCGTGACCAGTTGCGAGATGGACAACCCGGCCGCGAGAATCCTGGCCTTCAGTGTGGCAATGTCCTGTTCGTCGATCAATTTATGATCCACGGCCGGTATGGGATCCTGCCATAGCTGCGGTTCGGCGGGAACGAGCGGGCCGAGATAGCGCGCGTGCGGCCCCATGTCGCGGTGTGTCAATTTAAACCACGCCCGGGCAAATGCATCCGCGAATTGATCGGGATTTTCGTAGAAGCGCCGGGAGATTTTTTCGTAGGCAGGGTCAAACCGCAACGCGAGATCGGTTGTCAGCATGGCCGGCGCGTGACGTTTTGAGCGGTCATGGGCATCGGGGATCGTACCCGCGCCAGCCCCCCCTTTCGGCTGCCACTGGTGCGCTCCCGCCGGGCTCTTGGTCAGTTCCCATTCATAGCCAAAGAGGTTCCAGAAAAAATTGCTGCTCCACTTCGTGGGCGTGGTGGTCCAGGTGACCTCCAGGCCGCTGGAAATCGCGTCAGCGCCTTTGCCTGTGCCAAAGCTGCTTTTCCAGCCAAACCCCTGCTCCTCGATACCGGCCGCTTCCGGCGCGGGCCCCACCAGCGCCGCATCGCCGGCCCCGTGGGTCTTGCCGAAGGTATGGCCTCCGGCGATGAGTGCCACCGTCTCCTCATCGTTCATCGCCATGCGCGCAAAAGTCTCACGAATATCACGCGCCGCGGCGAGCGGGTCCGGGTTGCCGTTCGGGCCTTCCGGGTTGACATAAATCAGCCCCATCTGCACGGCGGCAAGCGGATTTTCCAGATCCCGGCCTGCGGCGTGGCGTTTGTCATCCAGCCAGGCCGTCTCCGAACCCCAGTAGATATCTTCCTCGGGTTCCCATATGTCCACACGCCCGCCGGCAAAACCGAACGTCTTGAACCCCATCGACTCCAGCGCGACGTTACCCGCGAGAATCATAAGGTCCGCCCAGGAGATTTTGCGGCCATATTTGCGCTTGACCGGCCAAAGCAGCCGGCGCGCCTTGTCGAGATTGACATTGTCAGGCCAACTGTTGAGGGGGGCAAACCGCTGAGCGCCGGAGCCAGCACCACCGCGGCCATCGCTAATGCGGTACGTGCCAGCGCTGTGCCATGCCATTCGTACAAACAACGGCCCATAATGGCCGAAATCAGCGGGCCACCAGTCCTGCGATTCCGTCATCAGCGCATGGAGATCCTTGATAACGTCATTCAGCTCAAGCCCCTTGAACGCCTCGGCATAGTTGAACGCCTCGCCCATGGGGCCCGACTTGGCGGAATGCTGGTGCAAAACGCTCAACTTCAGTTGGTTGGGCCACCAGTCTTGGTTCGATTTGGCCCCAATTGTCATACGCCTGGAGGCCCCGCCGATCACAGGGCACTGGTTGTCGCTGTCCATGTTCTCTCCGTTCAGGTTTCGCATTCTATCTTTCGTGAACAACTTCCACGCTCTGGAAAATATGACCCAAAATCGCGTTTGTAAGTCACCGAATTAACCAGATTGGGCCGGCCGGATACATCTTCAAGGATTGTTGGCCTTGCAAGGGGATCAACAATCACGTCTGGACGGTCCCACATGGCTTTTCTCCGGTAAAATTTTCCGCCCCGAAGGATACATTGTCAATATATGCGCCTCACTTGTGATGAAGACGTAAAAATCCGCAACGCCACCCGAGGCCAAGCCGCCGTATATTGAGAGGAGCCCGAATTTAATACACGAGCGGACTATATAATTAACTATAATACAGTTACAAATGCTTTAAGCCGACGAAGCCACGGGAACAGACGTGATGCCAGAGTACACTTTAGGCGCGAACATTAAACGGCACGGCGCCCGATTTTGAAATAGGCTGCGCGCAAAACCGCCAGGAGCCAACGCGCTCACCAACACTGCCTGCCAAACCTATTGCACACCAGAACATAACGCCCCTGTTTCGCTTCGCATCCGTGCCGCGGCATGGCTCCCCCACAATAACTTCAACAATTTCTTGACATTATACGGAAATACGCGTAGCCAATGTTGCTACTTCGCCCGTAGATTTGTCTACCGGTTCCATACAGATTGAGTATGGGCGGCAAAGTTTTAACACGTGGTTTTTAGATACGCGATTTGGAGCTCAGCAAGTGGGAGCGACATTGCATATTTGGATTCTGGCCCTGTATTTTGCTGCCGTTCTTGCGCTTGTTACCGCAATGATCGGGAGTTCATTTTTTCTTGGTCAGCGGCACATGACACGTTCCACCGCGCAACCGTTTGAAAGCGGCATGCTCCCGCTCGGCGATGCGCGTCTGCGATTTCCAATCCAGTTTTACCTTGTAGCCATGCTATTCGTACTCTTCGATTTGGAAAGTGTGTTTATTTATACATGGGCAATCGCCATCCGGCCTGCCGGGTGGAATGGCTATATTGCCATGCTTATGTTCATTGGCGTTCTGTTAGCAGCGCTTGGCTATTTATGGCGCCTCGGCGCGCTGGACTGGGGACCAAAATCGCGCCTGCGCCCACTGCCCGCGCCACGGTGAAGCGCCATGCCCTTCCCGCCTGTCAAAACAAACAACCAGGCAGCCAACGCTGGAAGCATGGACGCCGGCCCGCAAAGCACATTTACCGATGCCGTCCGCCGCAATCTGGTGCTTGGAAAATTACAGGATTTGGTGGCATGGGGCCGCAAGAACTCACTCTGGCCTTTCAATTTCGGACTTTCTTGTTGTTATGTCGAAATGGCAACCTCATTCACCAGCAAGTTCGATATCGCGAGATTCGGATCGGAAGTATTGCGGGCGACCCCGCGTGAAGCAGATGTGATGGTTATTTCCGGCACCGTATTCATAAAAATGGCGCCAGTCATCAAGTATCTTTACGAACAGATGCTGGAACCTCGCTGGGTAATCTCGATGGGAGCGTGCGCGAACTCTGGTGGAATGTACGATATATATAGCGTGGTCCAAGGTGTTGACACATTTCTCCCCGTCGATGTTTACGTGCCAGGTTGCCCGCCCCGGCCCGAGGCGCTGCTTGAGGGACTGATCCTCCTCCAAAAAGCCATCGCCAGCGATAAACGCCCGCTAAGCTGGATTGTCGGACCGCAGGATGTTGTACGCGCGCCACGCCCGAGTATGCGCGATATAAAGCGCGATATACGGCGGCAAGCCACAACACTTATTCCACCCGATCGAATTTGAACAACAGGTGGAAAATGCTCCAAGAAAAATCTCAGATTTACGAAGATAAAATCATAATTGAAGAACTTTCAAAACGGTTTGCATCGCGTTTTATTACGCCACAACCAACCAGTGATAGCATACCCACAATTTGGACAGATTCCACTCATCTGCGTGAGATATTGAATTTTTTGAAGTCTGAAATTCCTGCCCCATATCGCATGCTCTACGACCTGACAGCGCTTGATGAACGCACCAGAACACATCGCGGCAATCAACCGAAATCTGACTTCACCGTCGTCTATCATCTACTGTCATTTTCCAGAAACCATGATATACGCATCAAAGTCGCACTAATCGGCGAAGCTCCCGCCATTCCCAGCGTTACCAGTTTATGGCCAAACGCCAACTGGTATGAGCGCGAAGTATGGGACATGTTTGGTATCACCTTCACAGGACACCCACACCTAACCCGCATATTGACACCACCAAACTGGACCGGCCATCCGTTACGCAAAGACCACTATGCGCGTGCAACAGAGATGGATGTTTACGATCTCACTGAGGAAAAAGAGTTCGCCCAGCAGAAGGCGCTGGAATTCAATCCCGAGCAATGGGGCATGGTGCGTCACAGTAAGTCCAGTGACTTTATGTTTCTCAACATGGGGCCGAACCATCCCAGCGTGCATGGTGTTTTCCGCCTCGTGCTTCAGCTCGAAGGCGAAGCGATCGTCGATATCGTGCCTGAAATCGGTTTCCATCATCGCGGGGCCGAGAAAATGGGGGAACGGCAATCCTGGCATAGCTTTATTCCCTATACAGACCGGATCGACTATTTGAGCGGCGTAATGAACAATTTTCCTTATGTGATGGCGGTGGAAAAGCTCGCCGGAATCGACGTGCCCGCCAGGGCACAGGTCATCCGCATCATGCTCGCCGAATTATTCAGAATTGCCAGCCATTTGGTTTTCTTCGGCACCATGTCACAAGATGTCGGCCAGCTTTCTCCCGTCTTCTATATGTTTACCGACCGTGAGCGCGTGTTCGAAATCATCGAGGCTATATGTGGATTTCGGATGCACCCGGCCTGGTTCCGGATCGGTGGCGTTGCGGCGGATCTGCCGCAAGGCTGGGATAGGCTGATCCGCGACTTCTGCTGCTATTTACCGAAAAGACTCGATGAATATGTAAAACTCGTAATAAAGAACCGTATCTTTAAGGCACGCGCGGTTGGTATCGGCGCATATACATTAGACGAAGCAATTGACTGGGGCGTGACCGGCCCAGGCTTGCGTGCCTGCGGAATGAATTGGGACTACCGCAAAGCCCGGCCGTATTCGGGTTATGATCAATTCGATTTTGATATCCCGATCGCCAGCCACGGCGACTGCTATGACCGCGTTATCGTGCATGTCGAGGAGATGCGCCAAAGTTTACGGATCATCCGCCAATGTCTTGAGAACATGCCTGGTGGCCCATACAAATCTGATCATCGTTCAGCAACGCCTCCCAGAAAGGAGCGAACGATGCACGACATTGAAACATTGATCACACATTTTCTGAATGTGAGCTGGGGGCCAGTGATCCCTCCTGGAGAAGTGTGTTGTGCAATAGAAGCAAGCAAAGGCATGACCTCGTATTATCTTACCAGTGACGGCGATACAATGTCATACCGTACACGAATCCGCACACCCTCATTTCCACATCTGCAAATGATCCCACTGATCAGCCGCGGCAGTTTTGTCGCCGACCTGATCGCGCTGATCGGCAGCATCGACTTCGTGATGGCCGATGTCGACCGCTGAATCAAAAACGGGCCTCACGGCCACCGAGCGTAGCAAGATCGAGATGCTATCCCAGCACTACGAGGATAAACGTTCTGCATGCATTGAAGTGCTGAAGTATGTGCAAGGCCAGTACAGGTGGATTTCGAATCATCATCTTAGTGAAATTGCGGCGTTATTGAATATGTCGCGCGCCGAGCTCGAAGGAGTTGCAACATATTACAATCTGATATTTCGTCAGAAAGTAGGCGAACATGTGATATTTCTATGCGATAGCGTTTCATGCTGGATCATGGGCCGGGATGTAATATGCGAGCATTTGCGCCGGCGGCTAGGTATTGAACCTGGCGAGACAACGGCGGATGGTGCTTACACATTACTGCCAATCGTTTGTATCGGCCATTGTGATCATGCGCCCGCAATGCTGCTGGATGATGAGCTTCATGGCGATCTCGATATAAAACGCATTGACGCACTCCTTGCCAGCCCAACGGAACGGGGGCTCTGATGGAAACACCACTGACCGGAAATATCCACCCTGGCCGCGAGCCGTTCCAAATCGCGGATTACATGAAGGCAGGCGGTTATCGCGCGATGCGCAAATCGCTCAGCACAATGTCCCCCGCAGATGTGATCAGCGTCATCACAAAGTCAAAATTACGCGGGCGCGGGGGAGCAGGATTTCCAACTGGCGTTAAATGGAGTGTCGTACCCAGCAAGGAAACCTCTCCTGGGCCGCGGTATCTGGTCGTCAATGCTGATGAAATGGAGCCCGGAACATTCAAGGACCGGTTGCTACTCGAAGGCGACCCTCATCAGTTAATTGAAGCAATCATCATTGCCGCTTATGCGATTCAGGCGAATATTGCCTATATTTTTCTGCGCGGTGAATATCATTTGGCGGCGCGTTACCTACAGCAGGCCATCGGAGAGGCTGAGGCTCAGGGCTATCTTGGCCGGAATATCGTTCACTCAGAATTTGACCTCTCCATTCATGTTCATACCAGTGGCGGACGTTACATTTGTGGCGAGGAAACCGCATTGCTGACAGCGCTGGAAGGAAAACGCGCCATACCTCGCGCTAAACCTCCTTTCCCGCAAATAAGCGGTCTCTTAGGCAGGCCAACGGTTGTAAATAATGTAGAGACACTCTGTAATGTTCCACATATCATCAACAATGGAGTCGATTGGTTTACCAAGCTCGGAATAGGCGACGATGGTGGTACGAAAATTTATGGAGCAAGCGGCCATGTCCGCCGCCCCGGCGCCTGGGAGCTTCCTCTCGGAACACCATTGCGCGAAATTATTGAAATCCATGCTGGCGGAATGAGGGACGGATACGAACTTCGCAGTGTTTTGCCTGGTGGTGCATCAACTTCATTTCTTATGCCCTGCGATCTTGATGTGGCAATGAACTATGCCTCTGTCGAAAAGCTTGGCAGCCGGCTTGGCACGGGTGCCGTTATCATACTCGATCAGAAAACCTGTCCCGTCGGGATGATCCATAACCTGGAACATTTCTTCGCTCAAGAATCCTGTGGTTGGTGCACGCCTTGCAGGGAAGGACTGCCCTGGGTGGAGCGGCTACTCTCGGCTATTGAGGCTGGGGAAGGTGAGACCGATGATCTCATGGTTCTTGAACAACATGTCGGCTTGCTCGGACCAGGACGGACTTTCTGTGCCCATGCGCCCGGTGCGATGGCACCACTTGCCAGCGGATTAAAATATTTTCGTGCCGATTTTGAACAACACATTCATGAAAAACATTGTCCGTGGAGCTGAAAATGGCAATTATCCATATTGACGGCAATGAATTTATAGCTAACACGCAACATAATTTGTTGCAGACATGTCTCGAGGGTGGATTGGATCTTCCCTACTTCTGCTGGCATCCGGCACTTGGGTCAGTTGGTGCCTGCCGGCAATGTGCTGTAAAGCAATTCGCCAACCCGGATGATAAAACCGGGCGAATCGTCATGGCCTGCATGACACCCGCGGTGGAGGGAACACGTATCTCGATTGCTGATCCTGAGGCAAGGAAATTCCGTGCCAGCGTGATCGAATGGATGATGACAAACCATCCGCATGACTGTCCAGTGTGCGAAGAAGGCGGCGAGTGCCACCTCCAGGATATGACCGTCATGACAGGGCATACCTACCGCCGTTATCGCTTCACAAAACGTACTCACAAAAACCAGTACCTTGGCCCATTCATCAGGCATGAAATGAATCGCTGCATCGCCTGTTACCGCTGCGTGCGATTCTATAAGGACTATGCTGGTGGAAGCGATCTCAATGTCCAAGGCGCGCACAATAATATTTATTTTGGACGCGATGAAGATGGAGTTTTGGAAAATGAATTCAGTGGAAATCTTGTGGAAATATGCCCCACTGGTGTGTTTACCGACAAAACCTTGTCTTCAGCCTATAAGCGGAAATGGGACCTACGCAGCGTACCCTCGGTCTGCGTCCATTGTGGTGTCGGCTGCAATACATGCGTCAGTGAACACGGCGGTCAAATACGCCGGATTCTGAACCGGTTTAACGGGAAGGTAAACGGATATTTTTTATGTGATCGTGGCCGCTTCGGTTATGAATTCGCGAATGCTCCCCACAGGTTAAATGCATCCGCAATTCGTGACTCGAGCATGATCGCGCGGCCAGCGGAGCAAGCGGAGATACTGGAGGAGATCGCAAAGCAATTTGACGGTTCTGGAAGCGTTATCGGAATCGGCTCACCACGCGCTTCACTTGAAGCAAATTTTGCGTTGCGAGCGCTCGTTGGAGCTGATTCATTTTATTCCGGTGTTTCCGTACAGGATGCAATATGTCTCGAAGCAATCGTCAATATATTGAGTTCCGGAACTATTAAGACCGCTACTCTGCAAGATGCTGAAACAGCTGATGCCATCCTGATACTGGGTGAGGACGTCACAAATACCGCTCCACGCCTGGCTCTGGCATTGCGGCAGACGCTGCACGCACGTGCAACAACCAGCGCAGCACAACTCAAGATCGCTCCCTGGCAGGATACAGCGATTCGTTCAGCGGCCAGCAATACCCGTGGTACATTTTTCATTGCGTCGCCGGCCGCAACACATCTTGATGACGTCGCAGCTGAAGTTTATCGCGCCGCACCTGATGACATAGCAAGACTTGGCTTTGCTATCTGTTACCAGCTTGACAACAGCCTCCCCTCAGTCGATGGACTCTCCGCCGATATACAAGCCATTGCGGCACGGATTGCGCGCGCACTGCAAACGGCAAAACACCCGCTAATTGTTGCTGGATGTCAGTTAGGCAGCTCGCCAATCCTGAATGCTGCAGCGGCTGTTGCACAGGCGCTAAATCACGGAGACCGCACTCCAAACCTTATGTTGGCTGTGCCTGAGTGCAATAGCCTGGGCCTGGCACTCATGAAGGATGGTAGCATAGAAGATGCGTTTGCTGCCGCAGCCAATGGAGCCTCTACGACGGTGATCGTACTTGAAAATGATTTATATCGCCGCGCACCTCGCCAGGCTGTCGATATATTTTTCAACAATATTACTAATCTAATTGCACTCGATCATGTCTCTACAAAAACCACCTCTGAAGCAAATTTTGTCCTCCCCTGCACAAATTTTTCAGAATGTGAAGGCACACTCGTCAATAATGAAGGACGCGCGCAACGATCGTTTCAGGCTGTTATTCCAAAGGATGACGTGCAACCAGGTTGGCTTTGGCTACACAAGATTGCAAAAATAACTGGCCGCAATGCTTCGGCCGACTGGAAATTCTGTGACGACGTCGCTCGAACCATCGCAGCTACACTGCCCATCTTCGCTGAGATTTGCAAAGCTGCCCCATCGGGTGATTTCCGTATCGCGGGAAGCCGCATACGCAGCGAGCCGCATCGCTATAGTGGCCGCACTGCCGTTGATGCAGCGTGGACCATGCACGAGCCAAAGGCGGCGGTGCAAAACGGGTCTCCATTTAGCGGCACGATGGAAGGCTATTACGGCCAAATGCCGGCAGCACTCATTCCATTTTTTTGGGCTCCTGGGTGGAACTCAGGCCAATCCCTCCATAAATTTCAGGACGAAGCCAGCGGCTCACTGCGTGGGGGTGACTCTGGCATACGGCTTCTGGAACCGTGCGCCAGCAATACCGCGAAGTACCCTCTCTATACGATACCCGCCGCGTTCAAGCGCGAAGACAGCAGATGGCTTGTCATCCCCAGCCAACATATTTTTGGCAGTGAGGAGCTAAGTGCTCTCGCGCCATCGATTGCGGAGCTGTGTAAACTGCCATATTTGTCGCTGAACGTTGAAGATGCAAAAATTTTAGGTGCGCAGCCTGGTAGCACACTTAAAGTCACGTTTGACTCCGGACAGGCGCTTTTACCAATCTTGCTGGCTCCTGAGCTGCCATCCGGCGTTGCGGCAATAGGCGCGGGTTTGCCTGGAACGGTTGAATTTTCGCTCCCCGGTTGGGCAACGATATTGCGTGCAGCGACAGAGGAAGCAACGCCATGAATCTGCTTCTTTTCGGTCTGCTCAATATTATAGGCATTCTACTCGCGTTGGTTATTGGCGCCGCGCTATTAACCTGGATTGAACGGCGATTGCTTGGTTTCTGGCAAGATCGCCGCGGCCCGAATCGAGTTGGTCCATTTGGATCGCTTCAAGTGGTTGCTGATATGATAAAAATTCTTTTTAAACAGGATTGGATTCCACCATTTGCGGATCGATATGTCTTTGTGCTCGCCCCGGCCGTGGTGATGGTTGCGGGCCTTCTGGGCTTTGCCGTAATCCCTGTAACGCCCTCGATTGGAATTGCTGGAAATTGGAATATCGGCGTCCTATTTTTTCTGGCGATGGCGTCCTTGTCCGTCTATAGCGTCGTGCTGGCGGGTTGGGCGTCAAACAGCAAATATTCGTTGCTGGGCGGCATGCGCGCGGCTGCGCAAATGGTAACCTATGAAGTTTTCATGGGTCTTTCGCTTATTGGGGTTGTGATGCTATCCGGTTCATTCAACCTTACCGACATCGTCCGGGCACAACGGAATATATGGTTTATCATACCGCAATTTATTGGCTTTATCGTATTCCTGATGGCCGGAATTGCCGAAACGCACCGCTTGCCGTTCGACCTGCCCGAGGGTGAAAACGAGCTAGGCGCGGGTTTCCATACCGAATATTCGGGCATGAAATTTGGCATGTTCTTTATTGGCGAATATATCGGAATTCTGCTGACCGCGGCCATGATCACTGTGTTGTTTTTTGGCGGGTGGGAAGGTCCATTTCTCCCGCCGATTCTATGGTTCATGCTGAAGTTATCGGTCTTCGTCATATTTTTTATTTTGCTGCGCGCCGCCCTGCCACGTCCGCGTTACGATCAGCTGATGTCATATGGGTGGAAAGTCTTGTTACCGTTATCACTGTTAAATGTTGTCATCACCGGTGCCGTGATGCTTGCGAGCGGACCGGCTGGATAGAAGATAATTAGTGAGGACTTTGCAATGCTGAGTTCCATACGCACGCTTTGGCTTACATTCCTCCATTTGTTTCACCGGAGTGAGACGGTGGAATACCCTGAACAGATGCCTTATCTTGCCCCCCGCTATCGCGGACGAATCGTGCTCTCGCGCGATCCAGACGGCGCCGAGCGTTGCGTCTCCTGTTACCTCTGCGCCGTCGCATGTCCAGTCTCTTGCATAAGCCTGCAAAAGACCGAAGATGCAGGGCGCTGGTATCCTGCGTATTTCAGAATCAATTTTTCACGATGCATATTTTGCGGATTTTGCGAGGAAGCATGCCCGACCTACGCGATTCAACTGACACCTGATTTCGAGATGAGCGAATATGAACGGCATAATCTTGTGTATGAAAAGGAGGATCTACTGATCAGCGGCACAGGAAAATATCCCGAATATAGCTTCTATAATGTCTCAGGTCTCGCGATCCCGGGCAAGGATAAAGGGGAAGCGGAACATGAGCGTCCACCAGTCGATCCACGCACGCTGCTGCCATGAATGGAGTCCGGCCATGAACGATGCATTTTATGTTGCCTCCGGCATTGCCGTTCTATCCACCGCCCTTGCCATAACAAGGGCAAATGGTGTGCATGCCTTGCTCTATCTGGTCATCTCGCTGCTGGCCGTCGCACTCGTTTTCTATACGCTCGGCGCCGCCTTTGCGGCCGCGCTTGAAGTGATCGTCTATGCAGGTGCGATCATTGTTCTAATGGTCTTTCTCGTGATGATGCTCAATCTCGGTGGCGCCGCGGCGGCGCGCGAGACACAATGGATGAAGCCTCGGGTCTGGATTGGTCCCGCTATTTTGGGAATCGTTCTCGAAGCTGAAATTGTATCCATACTGGCCAGGGGCGATGCCGGCGTGCCGAGCCTTGCGGTTATTCTACCGCGCGACGTTGGCATAGCCATGTTCGGGCCTTATCTGCTCTGCGTCGAACTGGCATCGATGCTGCTTTTAGCCGCATTGGCCGGCGCTTATCGCCTGGCATACCTCGAACGGGCGGAAGGATAATCCAATGCTGACGGTTCCTCTGCTGCAACCTTTGCTGCTCGCGGTTCTACTGTTTGCTCTTGGACTCACCGGCGTTCTGGTACGGCGAAATTTTGTATTCATTCTGATGTCAATCGAGATCATGCTGAATGCCGCCGGTCTTGCCTTTATCGTCGCGGCCACGCGCTGGGGCCAGGCCGATGGTCAGGTCATGTTCGCATTCATACTGGTCCTGGCGGCCTCTGAAGTTGCCGTCGGCTTGGCGTTAATTCTACGTATCCGCCACCGGTTAACCACCCTCGATGCCGACGCCGCCGATTTGTTGCGAGGATAAGGGAATGTTGCACGCAATTTGGCTTGTTCCGGCAATTCCTCTTCTCGGCGCGGTGATTTTAATCATCGGCTGCGGCCGCTTGCCGTCCCTCCTCGTCAGCATCATCGGCGTTGGTTCCGTTGCTTTATCCGCAATCATCGCATCATTCATCAGCATCGGCTTCATCACAACACCTCCGCCCGGAAATGCCTTCACGATCATCCTGTGGCACTGGATGGCCATCGGCTCCTTCAGCCCGGCGATTGGGTTCTATCTTGACCCGCTGTCGCTCATAATGATGCTGGTCGTCACCATTATAGGCTTCTTTATCCTGCTCTACTCGTCTGAGTTCATGGCGGGAGATGAAGGATATAGCCGGTTTTTCGCGTATATGAACCTGTTTGTCGCGGCGATGCTGGTCCTTGTGCTCGCCCGTGACCTATTGTTCCTCTATGCCGGGTGGGAGGGCGTGGGCCTGTGCAGTTATCTATTGATCGGCTTCTGGTATCAGGATCCGGCCAACGGCCTCGCCGCGCGCAAGGCCTTCATCGTCACCCGCATTGGTGACACCGGCCTGATGATCGGCCTGTTTTTATTGTTCACCCATTTGGGCACGCTGGAGATCCAGCCGCTCATGCTGCGCGCCACCCAATCCTGGCCAGCGGGTTCAACAATGCCAACGCTGGCTGCTGTCCTTATACTCATCGGCGCCATCGGCAAATCCGCGCAGATTCCGCTACAAACCTGGCTGCCCGATGCCATGGCGGGGCCCACACCTGTTAGCGCCCTGATCCATGCCGCGACCATGGTGACCGCCGGCGTCTACCTGATCGCCCGGACCCACATGTTATTCGCCCTCGCGCCGGCCGTGCAAATGGCCGTGGCGGTTATCGGTGCGGCCACGCTTCTCGTCGCGGCCTTCGCTGCGCTTAACCAGCACGACATCAAACGCATTCTCGCCTATTCCACGATCAGCCAGATTGGCTACATGTTTCTTGCCCTGGGCGTCGGCGCCTGGAGTGCTGCCATTTTCCACTTCATGGTACATGCTTTTTTCAAGGCATTATTATTCCTCGCGGCCGGTGCCATCACCATGCGGCTGCATCATGAGCATGACATCTTCCGCATGGGCGGGCTGGCCAGACGCTTGCCAGTGGCATTCTGGAGTTTCTTTATCGGCGCCGCGTCGCTCGCCGCGCTGCCACTGATAACCGCCGGGTTTTACAGCAAGGAGATGATCCTCTCCGCAACCTGGGCGGAAGGGGGCCGCATCCCCGTGTTGTGGGCGGCTGGCGTGATCACCGCTTTCCTCACCTCGCTCTACATTTTCCGGGCGGTCTTCATTGTGTTCTTCGGAGACCTGAAAACGCCGGTCAGCGGGCATTACGGCCCCAGGATCACACTGCCCCTGATCGCGCTCTCGTTACTGGCGCTGATCGGCGGCTTCGTGGAAACGCCTGAGGGGCTGGGCGGCATAACATTATTTTCAAAATTCCTGGCGAGCGTTTTTGGTGAAGCGCCTGTCGTGTCCGGCAGCGCGGCCAACTTGCGCCTGCTGGCGGCGTCACTGGTTTCGCTGGCGGGCGCAGGTCTCGCCTATGCGCTCTACATGCGCTCCTCCCCTCGGTTCACAGCCTGGGCCGCCACCCCCGCCGTCTTGGGCTGGCGCCGGTTTTTGTTTACCGGCTGGGGCTTTGACAGGCTCTACAACGCCCTCGCCGTGCGGCCTTTTTTAGCCATCGTCCGCGTCAACCGGAATGACGCGGTGGATTATGTCTACCAAATCATCGCGCTGACATGCCGAATGGCGCACCAGTTTCTCCACCAGTCACAAACCGGGCGCATCAGATGGTACGCCGGGTGGCTTGCCGCCGGGTCTCTCGTCACAATAGCCATCTCGGTGCTCCAATGATGCTGGCATGGCTCATGGCGCTTCCCGCCATCGGCGGCCTGCTGGCTTGGCCCGCCGCACTTTGGCACAGGGCAGCGCCGCGCTGGATCTCGCTGGCGGCGCTGACACTCGACCTTCTGGTTCTCTTGCACCTCTGGAGCGGCAGCAGCGCGCCGATCGACATAACCGGGCGCGGCCAATGGATCGCCATATTGCAACTCCCCTGGATTCCGCAGCTTGGCATCTCCTTTCAACTCGGCCTGGATGGATTGAGTCTGCTCCTGGTTCTGCTCACCCTTGGGCTGGGCATCATCTCCGTCATCATTTCCTGGACCGAAATCACCGAGCGAACCGGCTTCTTCCATTTCAATCTGCTCTGGACACTTAGCGGCACAATCGGCGTTTTTCTGGCGCTTGACCTGTTTCTGTTCTTCTTCACCTGGGAAATCATGCTGGTGCCCATGTATTTCCTCATCGCCCTCTGGGGACACGAGAATCGTACCTACGCGGCGATCAAATTTTTCCTCTTCACGCAGGGCAGCGGCCTGGTGATGCTCCTGGCGATTCTTGCGCTGGCCTTTGTGCATCAACGCGAAACAGGGACGTTCACGTTCAGCTACTTCCAACTGCTCGGCACCAAGATGCAACCGGCAACCGAAATGTGGATCATGCTCGGCTTCATCCTGGCTTTCGTTGTCAAATTGCCGGCGGTGCCATTCCACACCTGGCTGCCCGATGCACACACGCAAGCGCCAACGGCGGGGAGTGTCATTCTGGCGGGCGTTTTGCTCAAAACCGGCGCCTATGGGTTATTGCGCTTCGTGGTGCCATTATTCCCCCTCGCGGCGAGCCGCTTCGCGCCCGTGGCCATGCTGCTCGGCGTCATAGGCATCATCTACGGCGCCCTGCTTGCCTTTGGCCAAAACGACATCAAGCGGCTGGTTGCCTATAGCAGTGTCAGTCACCTCGGGTTTGTCCTGCTCGGTATCTTTGCCTGGAACACACTGGCCCTGCAGGGCGTTGTCGTGCAAATGCTGGCTCACGGCATCAGCACCGGCGCACTTTTTATCACCGCCGGCGCGTTGCAGGAGCGGCTGCATACCCGCGACATGAGCCGCTTCGGCGGGTTATGGGCCAACCTGCCCCGGCTCTCCGCCATCGGCATGTTCTTCGCCATCGCCTCGCTCGGCTTGCCGGGGCTTGGCAATTTCATCGGCGAATTCCTTATCCTGCTCGGCACCTATCAGGCGCATCCGGCGTTCGCCGTGGCCGGAACCCTCGGCGTAATCACAGCCGCCGCCTACGCGCTGATCATGGTGCAAAAAACCTTTCACGGCCCCCCGCGCGCAGCGGCACCGGCGGCGGACCTCCACGCGCCCCATATGGCTGTGATGGCCGTGCTGATCGCCGCCATCATCTGGCTTGGCCTCTATCCGCAACCGGTATTCGATGTTGCCACATCCGGCCTGGCAAACTTGCAAGCGGCAACGCCAGATGGCCTGCTGCTGGCTGACGGAAGACCGCCATGAGCCCCGAACTGTTCGCTGCCCTGCCCTTTCTGGCGCTATCCGTCACCGCGGTGGCCGTCATGCTGTTGATTGCGGTGCGGCGCGATCACCGGCTCATCGCCGCGATAACGCTTGCCGGGCTTCTGCTGGCGCTCATTGCCACAGGCGCCACGGCGCCGCCTGCCCCGGTCACCTTAACGCCCATGTTTCAGGTCGATGGCTTCACGAGCTTCTTTCTGGCACTTATCATCGCCGTCTGCATCGCGGTGGTGCTATTGTCCTATACCTACCTCAACCAAATGGATGACGGCGGCCCCGTTGAGGAATATTACCTCTTGCTCCTGCTCGCCACGCTCGGCGCCGCGGCCTTGCTGGCAAGCATGCATTTCGCCTCGTTTTTCCTTGGGCTGGAAACACTCAGCATTGCCCTGATCGGGCTCATTGCCTACCCGGTCAAACGGGCCCGCGCGATCGAGGCCGGGCTCAAATATCTGGTGCTCGCGGGCGTCTCCTCGGCATTCCTCCTGTTCGGGATCGCGCTGATCTATCTTGATTTCGGCACCATGTCCTTCACCGCGCTGGGCCGTATCTGGGATACAAATCCCCCCCACGGCGATATTTACGCCCTCGCCGGCTTTGCCATGCTGCTCACCGGAATCGGCTTCAAGCTCTCGCTCGTGCCGTTCCATATGTGGGCACCGGACATCTACGAAGGCGCCCCCGCCCCGGTCACCGGCTATGTCGCCGTGGTCTCAAAAGTTGCGGTCTTCGCGTTGTTGCTGCGCTATTTTGCGCTCATCGGCGGATACCGTTTTCCATCCCTGCTCTGGGCTATTTCCCTTCTGGCCATTCTCTCAATGCTCGCAGGCAACCTGCTGGCCCTTTTGCAGGATAACATCAAACGCATTTTCGCCTATTCTTCGATTGCCCATTTCGGCTACGTGCTGGTGGCACTTCTGGCCGGCACCCCGATCGCCCTTCAGGCCGCCAGCTATTATCTTACAGCCTATGCCGTCACCACCATCGGCGCTTTTGGCGTTATCACCTTGCTCTCGCGCCCCGGCATCGGGCACGATGCCGACCGGCTGGAGAGCTATCGCGGCCTGATGTGGTCGCACCCCTGGCTGGCCGGCGCGCTCACGGTGCTGCTGCTTTCGCTTGCGGGCCTTCCGCCCACCATGGGCTTCGTCGCGGAAATCTACGTAATCGCCTCAGGTGTGGGAATGCAATTGCTACTGCCCCTGGCCGCGCTGATCGCCGGCAGTGTTATCGGCCTCTACTACTACCTGCGCATTCTCGCCGTGCTGTTATCGCCAGCGCCCAGCCTGGCCAGCCCCCCCGCCACGCCAAAAACCTCCCCCACCGGCGGCGCCATGCTGGGCGTATTGGTCATACTGCTCTTCGCCCTGGGCATATATCCCGCACCGCTGATCTCCGCCATACAACACGCAACGGCCGGATTAGCCCGCTCCCGGGCAATTTACCTGGCCGAGGACAACACCGCGGTGACACAAAGCCCCGGCATGCCGCGTTCCCCCGGCTACGATCAATGAAGCCTAACACTTAAACACAGGGTGTAGCTTTGATTAAATTTAACTACCTATTTGCCTAATATTCGGTTAAATTAAATCGTTAACGTTTTGAGCGCCGATATAAATTACGGCTCAACATCCAGATGCTCGCCAGCTATGATCGCCTCGGGTGAGCAACCTCTGGGATTAGTGCATGCACAACGTGCAATATCCAGGAGTATCGCAGTGGAGACAAGAGTTTATTCAATTCTGAAACATAAGGGCAGCGATGTCGTCACGGCCGTCGCGGATCAGAGTATCTCGTCCTTGGCGGCTGTGCTTTACGCCCACCGGATCGGCGCGGCGCCGGTCGTTGATGCCGGCAATAAGGTGATCGGCATTATTTCCGAACGGGATATAATTCGCGGCATCGTCGAGCATGGCGCGTCGGTACTCACAATGCCCGTTAGCGCGTTAATGACCAAGCTGGTCTCCGTCTGTACACTCGAAGACAGAATTGGAGACGTCCTGGAAATGATCACGTTGAACCGCACCCGTCACGTGCCCGTTATCGCTGACGGGAAGCTTGAAGGTATCATCTCAATCGGTGACGTGGTGAAACAGCTTCTCGAAGAAGCGCAATTTGAGGTCGCGGCGTTACAAAACTACATCACCCGCCCATAACGGCGCATTGCCCTGGCGTATTCAGCAAATGGCCGAATACGCCAGGCTCGTGCTTAAGCAAGCAATTTCATGCCTATTGCTCTCATATGCGGGGCCGCTATTCCATCCCCAGCCTGAAGGCGGCCGCCCTGCGGTGCCCCTCCAACCCTTCGGCCGCACTTTGGCGCATCGCGGGAGGCGCCACCACGGCGACGCCCTGTTTCTCCATCCATTGATGCGTGCAGACCTTCACGAAAGACCCGGCCCACAACCCGCCGGTGTAGCGGCCTGCCCCCATGGTCGGCAAAGTATGATTCGTCCCGCTGCATTTATCCGAGTAGACCACGCTGGCGAGCGGTCCGATAAAAAGCGATCCGTAATTTCTGAGTTTCTTCGCCATCATATGCGGGTCCACCGTATGAACCTGCAAATGCTCAGCGGCGACGATATCCGAATAGGCAACCATGGCCGCCTCTGAATCACACAAGGTGATCTCGCCATAATCATGCCATGCCGGCTGCGCCACATTCGCGGTTGAAAGCCCCGTCAACTGACGTTCCACTTCCTCCAGCACGGCCTCGCCCAATGCACGATCCGTCGTAATCAGGCCAACCCTCGTCCGTACATCGTGCTCAGCCTGAGCCAGAAGATCCGTCGCGATCATCCGCGCATCCCCGCTTGCATCTGCCACTATGAAAATCTCGGACGGGCCGGCAAGCTGGTCAATCCCAACGGGGCCAAACACCTGCCGCTTCGCCTCGTTGACAAAGGCATTTCCAGGCCCGACAATTTTATCAACAGCAGGAATTGTCTCCGTACCGTATGCCATCGCGGCGATGGCCTGCGCGCCGCCAACACGAAAAATCCGGTCAGCGCCCGCGAGGTGGCAACCAGCGATCATCGCCTCATGCGCGCCGGGCGGCAAACACGCAATCACCTCCTCGCAGCCGGCCACTTTCGCAGGCACAATGGTCATAACCGGCGCCGAGAGAAGCGGATAACGCCCACCGGGGACATAAGCGCCCACACGCCGGATAGGTATAATGCTGTGCCCGAGATGCACTCCCGGCAGCAACTCAACCTCCAGATCGCCCATGGTGGCGAGCTGCGCTTGCGCAAAGGCGCGTACGTTTGCGATTGCAAATTCGGTATCCTGGCGCGTCTGCGGATCAAGCGCTTTAACCGCGGCCTCCCGCTCCGCCTGGCCGACCTCGAAGCTCTCCAGGCTGGATCTGTCAAACTCCAAGGCAAACCGCCGCACGGCGGTGTCACCCAAACGCCGCACCGAGGCGATGATTTCCTTCACCTTCGCCTCAATTTCCACATTATCGGTGACGGCATTGCGCCCCGGGGCTTTAATGAAGCTTACTCCCGGCGGCAGCCGGACCTTTGGACCTGTCATGGGATTTCCTATGCCTTCAAAGACGTTCCCCCAACATCGGACGAGCAGATGCTCTTCACAATCGGGAAATTTGCGCTAGTCTAGTATTCTCACCATCCCACCAGGAGGGCTGCCGGGCAGCCAAAACGAACCATGCCAAAAATAGGTGAAAAATTGCGGGAACTTCGCGGGCGGCGGCACCTTGGCGTGCGCGAGCTTGCGGTTCGCTCCGGCATCTCGCATTCGGCAATCTCCCTGATCGAGCGCGACCGGATGAGCCCGTCGGTTGAAACACTCAGCGCCATTCTTGATGCGCTCGGCACCACCTTGACCGGATTTTTCTCGGATCTTCAGTCCAGGCTTCCGCACACTCCATTTTACCGGGCCGATGAATTTGTTGAAATTGGCAACGTGAATTCCATTTCTTACCGCATGATCGGGATCAACCATCCAAACCGGCAAATTCTGATGCTGCATGAGACCTACGCAAACGGCGCCGACACAGGGGATGCCTTCCATCATTCCGCTCAGGAAGCCGGCATGGTCCTGAAAGGTAGCCTCGAAGTAACGGTCGGCACCCATTCACGCATACTCAACAAAGGTGATGGTTATTATTTTGATAGCCGTGACCCGCACAGGTTTAAAAACATCGGCGCTGAACCAGCCGAAATTCTCAGCGCGGTGACGCCGCCAACCTATTAACCCTCCCTATTAACCTTCCCTATTAACCCTCCCAAATTAACCTTCTGGAAACTATTCTCACCACAACGCATTTTATGCATTTCTCATACAAAAAACTGTGCTTCTGTGCGTCAGGGAATTTAACCGGTAACACGTAACTCAACACAATCTTAATACAACATGCGTGCTTTACAGGGGCAAAAGACCCCCGATCGCCGCGACATAGGGGAAATTGCAATGACTGCCTCGTTGATGAATGCGGACCGGCTGAGCCGAAACCAGTTGGGATTACCACAAATTGTGGCCTCCACCCTCGCGAATATCGCACCCGCGGTTAGCTTCTATTTCGGCTTCGGCGTCATCGTCGGCGGGGCGGGGGTGGCGGCGCCACTCACGATCATCGTCGCCATGGTCGTGGTTTTATTCTTGAGCAATACGCTCGCCGAATTTTCCAAATACCGGCCAAGCACCGGATCATTCGTCACCTTCATCGGCATGGCTTTCGGGCCGACCGCAGGTGCCGCCGCATCTCTCTTCACGGTTGTCGGCTACGCCATCGCGGCGGCGGCCATTGTCGCCATTTCAGGCGGCTGGGCGCATGACACGATCAAGCTCTATCTCGGCATCAACATACCCTGGCAGTTACTCAGCATCCTCGCCACCGGCATCTGCGGCTTTCTGGTCGCCCGCGGGGTTAAAATCTCCACCACCTGGGCAGCCATATTTTTCTACTTTGAACTTACATTGCTGCTGATCGGCGCCGTCGTGATGCTGGTTGTCAATTGGAGCTCTCTCAGCTGGGCACCTTTCCTGCCCTCCAACCTTTCCGGCGGGCTGGCAGGCATTGGGCTTGGCTTCCCCCTCGCCATATACTCCTTCGTCGGCTGGGAAAACTCAGCGACCCTGGCTGAAGAAACCTCCGATCCCCGAAAAAATATCCCCCGCGCCCTGGTGATCGGCACAATCGCGATCGGCATCGTCTACGTATTCCTCGCCTACTCAACGGAGATTGCCTTCCATAATGATGCCAAGGCAATCGGCAACTCAACCCTGCCCTATATCGACGCCCTCAAAGGCTCAGCCGCGGGCCTTCTCATTGTCGCTTATCTCGCTGGCATGACCAGCATTTTCTCCTGCCTGCTGGGTCTCACCAATTCGCAGGCGCGCATCCTCTTCAGCGCCGGGCGGGAGGGACTTCTTCCCGTATTTTTTGGCAAAATCCATCCCCAGCACAAAACGCCCCACATCGCCATGTGGGCTTATATTCTCACGGCCCTGGCCATCACCCTGCTGTGCTGGAATCTCGATCCCGTAACGATCTTCGGCGATACCGGAACATTGGGAACCATCCCGATCATCATGGTTTATCTAGCCACTACCATCGCCTTGCCGGTCTACATTCTGCGCTTCCATAAATCTGACTTCAGCATGCTGAAACATGGCATCATTCCAGTGCTTGGCGTGGTTCTAACACTCTTCCCGCTCTGGGGCCTGGTTCAGCCGGGGCAGCCCGCACCGTTCAACCTCTATCCGGCCATGGCCGGAGCCGGGCTGTTGGTGGCTATTATCTACGGCATCATTCTGGCCCGGCGGATGCCTGATCTGGTGCAACGTATCGGCAGCTACGTAGCTGACGAGGATTATTGATCCCATGAAAGTCGCGGCGCTACAGATGCAACCCGCCGGCTCGGCCGCCGCCAATCTGGCACGGATCAGCGAGGCTGCACGATCCGCCGCGGCATTCGGCGCAAAACTGCTGGTGACACCTGAAATGGGTGTCACCGGCTACGCCATCTGGGACGATATCCCCCGCCTCGCGCAAGGCCGCGACGGGCCGATGATACAAAGCATCACCGAAATATCACGTACTTACGACATCGCAATCGCAGCCGGCTTTCCCGAGCGGGATGGCGAGACCATTTATAACGCCGCAGTTTTTGCCCAACCTGATGGCACTTGCACTTTTTACAGAAAATGCCATCTGTTCGGTCCACTGGAAAATAAGGCGTATACCCGCGCCTCCGCGCTCTCGCCGGTCATTGAATACGCCGGCATCAAGCTCGCGATGCTGATCTGCTACGATGTCGAATTCCCTGAAATGGTGCGCTCGCTGGCGCTCGCCGGCGCTGAACTTCTCTTGGTTCCCACGGCTCTGCCGCGGGGGACACCCGCAGCACATGTCGCACAGATGATGCTACCTGCCCGCGCTTTTGAAAATCATGTATTTATCATCTACGCAGATCTCTGCGGCTCCGAAAATGGCACATCCTATCAAGGAGACTCCGTGATCGCCGGCCCCGATGGCAGCATTTTCGCACGGGCCGGCGCCACGGAAACATTGCTCCTGACCGTGATAGACCCAAAAAACCCTGGCTACACCGCTCTGGACCCCTATCTGACCGACCGCCGGCCAACACTATACCGCCTTTAATATTACGAGAGCCTGATCGCCTTAAGTGCGCCCAGGCTCTCTGGTTGGCAGCGCAGCCTTCAACATGGTGATTCTCCCTTTCATCCCGGCCTGCACAGGTCTTGCAAATAACCCGCGTATTTCTTGAAAATTTCGCTTTGCCCCACTCAGTATTGCCATTTTAAATGAAACCAGGCCCGATGTTAAAAATCAAACGCCCTTTGCGTCTTGACGCGGCATAAAATGCAACTTCAAACCCTGCACACTCCGAAAAATTAAACCTGGCGTGAATTGCGGTTCTTCCAGAATTTCCACACCGTCGAAGCGCTGCACAACTGCGTTAAAAAACTCACTTACCTGTAATTTAGCAAGCAGATGCCCGATACAATGATGAAGCCCCGGACCGAACATCAATGCGCGATCATTGTTCTCACGGGCAAAATCCAACGTCTCGGGATTTTTATAAAGGCCAGGATCGCGATTGCCCCCGGCGATCATCAACATAAGGACGTCCCCCTTCTTCATCCGGTGCCCCTTCCACTCAAAATCCTCCGCAACGATCCGGAACATGGCAGCCGACATCGCGATATAACGCATTAACTCAATTGAGCACTCAAGACTTTTCTCCGGATGGCTGCGCCAATACCGCCAAGCGGCCGGGTATTGGGCCAAGGCGCGGATGCCAAGTGTCAATGAATTGGTCGTCGAGTCATGACCCGCGATGATTACCTGGATCAACGTCGCCAGCATTTCATCCTCCGAGAGACGGGCATCTCCATCCACGGCGCCTATAAGCTGGGTAATAAAATCCTCCTTTGGAAAACGGCGGCGGCTTTCAATTTCCTTCCGAAAAACATCCAGCATATCCGCAACAACCACTTCCAACTGATCGAGCCACGCCGGTTCCGGGTTGAAAGATGTGAGCGCCGTGGTAACACCATCCGACCAGCCTTTCAGCCGCGGCAAAAACTCCTCGGGCAACCCCAGAAGACGCAGAATAACCGCCCCCGGCAGCATGCGCGAAATACTTTCATGAAATTCTAGCTCCTCAAGCCGCGCAGCTTTATCAAGCAACACCGAAATACGATTCCGCACATAAGGCCTCAGACTTTCAACGAGCTTGCGATTTAGCGCCTTCACCAACAAGCCCCGCACTCTTGCATGCTCAGCACCATCGAGATTGGTCGAAATTTTCTGCATGTAATAGACAGAGTTAACCAACCGCACATCGGCTTCCACCGCTGGCATGATATTATATAGCATCTCAGGAAAGGCATGACTCGAGATTGGCAAACTACCACTAAAACCTTCAGTAACCTCAGCATGACCCGTTATTATCCAGCAATGAGATTCCTCACTCCAGTAAATCGGATCATACGCGCGCAACTGGTTCAGTTCGCGCAGCAGAGCATCGCCTTTAATCGCTAGAAGCGAAAGATTAACGTCTTGAGCAGACATGGCGCTGGGCATATCATCCTCCTATTCGCAAAACACGACGGCAATCAACGGCCGCGGAATATGGGAGGCCGCTTTTCCCTTGCGGCCGCCATCGCCTCAACAAAATCATCAGTCGCAGCGCATTTCTTAACAACGGCCAGTTCCTCAGCAAATTGTTGTTCAAGTGTATTATGAAAGCAATTGCGCAGCAGCTCCTTCATACCGAAAACCGCCGCCGGCGGACTCGCTGAAAGTTTGCCAACAATCCCATCAACTTGCGCATCCAATCCCATATCCGGCACAACCCAGTTTGCCAGTCCAAACTGTCCGGCCTGCGCAGCCGTAACAAACTCACCCAACAGCAAAATCTGCATAGCCCGTGCGGAACCGACCTTGCGCGGCAGATAATAAGACTCTCCATGATCGGCAGTATGCCCCAACCGGACTTGCGGCACCGCAAGCTTGGCGGTCTCCGACACCGCCACCAAATCCGCCGCAAGAACAAACTGCATGCCAGCACCTATGGCATAGCCGCGCACACCCGCCACAATCGGGGCATCAACTTTATGCAGCGCAGTAAACAGAACCTGCGAAACATCAAGAACATTAAGCCCGACTTCCGCAGCACGCGCTTGTGGCGTAACAGCCGAAATATCCGTCATCTCGCGCAGATCCGCACCCGAACAAAAATCTGGACCGTTACCGCGCAACAACAACACACGCGTTTGCTCATCGCCATTCAGGCCACTGATGAACTCTATCAGATCTCGGCACATTTGCATGGTCAGAGCGTTACGGCTTTTCGGCCGATTAAAGGTAATCGTTGCAACACCTGCAGATTTTTTAAAAATAATGGGTGCACTTATGTTCATATTCCGGCTCCGGTCAATTTCTCAAAGGCTGCATGCTCATTTCCACGGCAATCCCCTCAGCCAGCACCGCGGCTTGATATCTCTAATTTCAAAAAGACCCTGCAAAATACATACTTTCTTTCAACGACCGTTGAATCAGCATCGGGCCATTAACGCCGCCAGATCATCTAATGCTGCATAATATTCATGGCATGCAACCGTCGCAAAAATGAAGTTGTCATGCTCAGCCCTGGCATAACCCGCGTAGGTAGAAGCCGCCATGCTGGTACGCCAAACATTGCTCCAGACCTGGAAATAATGCAACGCCTCGTCACTGACCGGCCGCCCTCCATGTGCCAGGTACTGCACCATGAATTCCTCCCAAGACATGACCTTCTCGATGTCGGGCCGGATATAGCCAAGATCCTCCGCTGCGTGCCCAGCATGGGCAAGCTCCCAATCAAGGAACACAGAGACTCCCTCATCATGAATGAGGATGTTACGAAAATTACAGTCGCCATGCACCAATGAGAGATCGTCGCCCAGACAGCCGGCGTTTGCACGCATCCATGCATAGGCCGCTTCCAACGCCATCGACGGCTCAAGCCGTTCCGCAACCCAACGGGCGTAATAGCGATCCAGCACAACTAACATCTGGTTACGCAATGAACCGTCAACCGGCTGGTACGGTTCGCTGATGGTCCAGACATCGATTTGATGAATGGCCGCGAGATATCTCGCCACATCGGCAACAATTTTTCTCCCTGCATCCCCCAGATGCTGCGCACCGAACGTCTCCCCCCGAGATCGCTCCATGACGATGAATGCCCCTCCCATGAACTGAGGGTCGCGTTCTTCCAGAAAAACACGTGGCACCGCAATACCAGCCTCATGCAGGCGCCTTAAGAGATCAAACTCATCGGCGACTGATGCACGTGTAACATTGAAGGCCGGTTCACGCCGCAACACCATGTCTTCTGGCCAACCCGGCAAACCAGAGACACGAAAAAAATAGATATCCTTGGAATTCACCCCTGGTAGACGGCGCAACTCCAGCACCTCAATTGCATCCACCTTCGGAAAACGCCGTCGTAAATATCGCGTCAGCTCAACCGCCTGCGGATCCGGTGTCAGCGCCGGCAACCGTTTATCCCGCTCCACGCTCTCGGCCCTTATTTTGGCCAATTCAATATTATATCTTTTACGAAAACCATCTTCTATCGACGCTGCTTCCCGGCATACGTCAGCCAAAATCTCTGGGTAGTTCGCCGGAAAATCACGCGACCAAATGTTGATGTAGGAGCCAATTTCAGAGGCCAAAAGCTCATATTTTTGAATCTCGGCGCCAACGCCAAACGTCTGCAACGGGGGAGGAATTTCTATTTTCATTTCGCGCAAATAAGCCAATATCTTGTCCAGCAGAACAACCTGACGCGGTTGAAATTCTGCGGCAATGTCTGAAAGTCTTTCGTGTCTTAACGCGAGATGTACCAGCGTCTCTCCCGCTCGCGCGGCCAGAATCGGCGAAAGTCCGGATTCCAGTTTTGCCGAGAAAAAATCCACAGCTAAAATTTCACGCCTAATGGCCGCCAGGAAGAGTGATGGATCTGGCTGCATGCTACAAATCTTCCCTAATGATATTTACGAAACAAGCCAACCACCATCCATATACATGGTTTGCCCGGTCATATAATTCGACGCACGGCTTGCCAAAAATACAAAAGCTCCAATGATTTCCTCAGGCTCCGCCACTCGTCCCATTGGTATCTTAGCAACCAGAAGCGCTTCGAGTTTCGGCTCATTTTTTACAATCTCTCTCCATTGCGTGGTCACATGCGCGCCAGGGCCAATACAATTCACCTGAATATTTATACCATCCCTGGCCAACTCAACCGCGAGTGACCGAGATAGTTGCGTGAGTCCACCTTTGGTCATCCCGTAAATACCGCTTCCGGGATCAGCAATAACAGCGCATAAGGAAGTAACATTAATGATTTTTCCAGAACCTGATTGCTTCATATAAGGAATGGCAGCCTGGGAGAGAATAAGAATACTCTTGAGATTAACATCAACCATGTAGTCGAAATCATCCATACTTGCACTCACAATTGGCGCGCGAATAGAAATACCCGCGTTATTCACCAGGACATCAATTTTTCCCCACGCTTTCATCATATTTTCAATCAGGATTGGAAGTGTATCAAATTTGCTCATGTCAGCTGGCAATACAAGGGCACGACGGCCAAGAGATTGAATCCTCGCCGCCACGTCCTTCAATTCGCTTTCCGTGCGCGCCACAAGTGCAACATCGGCACCAGCCTCAGCAAGCCCAATCGCCACGGCCCGCCCAATGCCACGACTGGCCCCCGTTACAAGGCAGGATTTTCCCTCAAGCCCGAACAAATCATTTAACATTTCCACGCCCCTGTACGCAGCCAGTTATAGCGCTGGCTACCCTTAAAGTTCGTCAAGCTCCTTGACCATAAAAATTTGACGATTGCTCCGCGCATGCTCAGCTTCAACTTCCTGACCATTGATCTCTTCTGTGAGTGCTATTTCAGCCAGCGAAAGTATAAGTTTCATCAGACGGTCCGTCTCAGGTTTCTTCGATATATCATCTAAGGAAATCGGATTCAAATAATCCAGAGCAGCCTGCGCGCGCGGCGCCATCGCGGCATAAAACCCCCGGCGTTCGCGCGCTGTACTGGTAACTCGGCGATGAAGGCGCGCCTTCATGGTCGTAATCGCCCAATCAGTAACAAATGGCTCCAGATCCGCAAAGCCTTCCGGCAACAAAGATGCATCGTCTGACATGATTACTTCCCTCAATCCACCGCCTGATTTGGAGATTGCTCAATATATTTATTCAACATCATATAACTATGCCGGCACATTGTCTCGCTCAATTGGAAATTAAAATATTTCTTGGCGCCAGAACGAATGGCTCTCTGCTGGGTACGCAACACAGCAAGATCCTCCGCCACCGTATCCCTAAACGCGGCGACACTGTATTCCTGACTGAAACGTTGCGCAGCATTGATAGCTTTTGGAAACCACACAGTGGAATGCCAGCGCGTTTGATCCACCGTAACCGGGAAAAATTCGTGGATGAAAAAGAACGTTGGCGCCACATCGAACAAAAGAGTTGGAAAAATGCCATGCACGTCAAGTTGCCAATTCGGATGTCGCAGGAGCTTGTGGGAATCATTCTGCTGAACAGCACCCTGCGAGATTACGCCACCACCCTTTATGGCGATGCCTTCAACAAGGTCCGGCTTGCGATGAGGATTTCCCCAGACGCCCATAAGCCGGTGCAAACCGAAAAATTCAAAGCTGATTGGGTGAGCCAGTGGATTCTCACTACCTACAGAGCGGTCTGCGACGCTGAGCCGGTGGACGGAGGCGAGATGATAAGTCTCCTGAAAATTATCAATCAAACATTTCCAGTTAACCGGAACATCGCCCCCAATAGTCACAAACGACTCAAACCCCTCAAGCGAATGTTCGAGAATTTTTGTCTTGATTGGCCCAAGAAACTCCAGCAGTGTCTGTTCGGGCGCGGCACTCAGATTAATAAAGATAAGACTATTCCACACCTCAACATGAACTGGCGTCAGTCCACAGCTCTTAATATCAAGACCAAAAAAACTCTCGGAATCAGGGATGCTTACGGCAGCGCCGTCCAATCCATAGCGCCAACCGTGATACGGGCAACTAAATCCAAATGCACTTCCCCGATCCTCCCAAACAACTTTTACAGAGCGATGCGAACAGACGTTATGAAACGCCCGTATCTGGCTATCCTTACCGCGCGTGATTAGAATGTTCGCGTCGCAGATATCCCACTCCTTCGCAAAAAAATCACCCGGCTTTGGAATTTCCACATCACGGCCGGCAAATAGCCATGCCCTGGAAAAAACCCGCTCACGCTCAATTTTAAACTGTTCTTGAGAATAGTAGAGTTCAGTCGGAATCAATTCACTACCCAACTCCGCTACATTTTCTTTCTGCACGAACGTCACAGCTTCTTCCATTATCGCCATGCGATGCCTGCCTTTTTCTTAGCTAACAAGAGGAAAGTATTACTTTTATCCTACCAGTTGCGGCCATGCGCCAAGCGGCCCGCCCGTCGCATGAACTGACCATCATGAGCAAGCGAACAAAGTTCCTGTGCGCGCCACGCGTTCACGAATACCAGATCCATTTTCACCATTCCACCGCAACTTTACGGGCGCTTCACACATTTGGATACCGTCGGGACGCGTGAGGTCCGTACCGAGAAACTCTTCAACCGGCGCGAAATAGGTAATTGCGTGGCTATGCTGCAGCTCACCTTCAATAACCTCGATTCCCTGTCTTGACTTCAACACAATTTTAAAATTTCGTGCCGCTTCAGAGAGCGGATCCGCCGCGAGACTTTGCGGCCCTGCGTCCCTGGAGTTAACGTGTGGATGCTCGATAATTTCAACCATCTCCAGAGGCGTTCCATCTCCACGAAAAATATAGGCCGTTTTTATCTCAAAACTTTCAAAGCGCACAACCTGCGTCTGCACAATTTTACCGCTGGGGAAGCAGCCGTGAAACCAGATGTCGCCTATCACCGGCCCATAATCTCGCGGGCCGGATGAATGATCGCGCACCCCAGTTCCTGAAAGTTCAATGCGTTTACCTTGATAGACAATGTGACCGCGCATACGGCAAATTTGTTCAGAGTGGAATGTGCTGGACGAACGCCCCTCTCCATGGTCATCCGTCCGGCCAAAAATCGGTCCTGCGGCTTCAAGCAGCATGTGGAATTTAACTGGTTCGGCTGGGCCATCACGCAATACTTCACGCATGATCTCCTGACGCGTCGTCGAGAAGGCCGCACCATCAAATTCTACCGCCCAAAGACGAAAAGGATCGATACACGACGCCTTGAAAGGCCCCGCTCCAGGCCCGCGCGCGTGCCCATCACGGCCATGATATTTTGCAACCAACAGCTTTTCACCTGGGAGATATATCTGTATCACAGCACGCCATATGGTCGGGTCCGCTGGCAACCGCCCGACATGGACGCAGGCGCCGAACCCAGCCTCAATGTCGTAGCCAGCAAAAAAATAGTGCTCTGTCCAATTCTCCATAACAACGATTTCATGAGGCAACTCCAACTCTTGGAGATGGTTGAACGGATTAACCAAATTGTCGGCGATCATTAAAATCTCCCCAAACATAGGAGCACAGCCGCGCTCATTTCACGGGCTTCTCCTTCTTCTTCCTTTTACAATAGGAAAAATACAAACTGCGTGTCAACTTTTATTTATATAGTGATCGCTAATAATTATGCCTAACGCGGCCGTCAGGTTGACGCAAATCCGGCTCGCGCTATGTTCTTGTTATGCCCCCAAATACCAAACTTAGTGACCGACCTGCCGATACCTCGCCTGCGCCCGTTCGCAAAAAGCCCGGCAGAAAAACCGGCGAGCAGACCGAAGCAACGATCCTCGAAGTTGCAACCTCGGCCTTTACAAAATACGGCTACGACCGCGTCTCCACCCGAATGATTGCCGAACAGGCAGGTATCACGGTTCCCTCTATCTACCTCCATTTCAAGGACAAGCGGACACTATACCTCAAGTGCTGCCTGGCCGTCTTTAAGGGAAGCTCCGAGACGATCGGCAAGGAACTCTCCAAGCCCGGCACAATCGATGAAAAATTGTATCGCTTCGTCCTGACTTTGGCGACTGTTTTAATAAATGATCCGCATTTGCTAAAGCTTTTTCAGCGCGAACTACTCGAAGCAGACAATGAAGGTCTGGCATTGCTCGAGCGGGAAGCTTTTTACGATGGCTACGAAACCCTCAAACAATCCATCGCCAAAGCCGTTGATAATCCGCCCCCCCTCGCGGCACTCTCTATTTACGCACTCATGTTCGGTCTCGTACAATACATGCATGTCGGCAACGTTATCGGCGAGGACATGCTGATCGTCGATCGCCAACCGGAACGGCTGACAAAAAATGTGTTGCAGATTGTATTGCCGGAAGTATATCAGCGCCTATTCGGCAATCCAAAACGCAAAAGGGAAAAATAAAGCGCGGCTCAGAATCAAAGTCAAAATATTTGCCAAATATCCATGTTGCTATACCGTTCCAGAGTACACGGCGAACCCGTGGCTTCGCTCCAGCCCAGCGAACAGCAGCAACCAGTCAGTTAGCCATCCGCGGGCGAAACCGCACATTCAGCGCCGCTACACTACGAAACACAAGCGCATTGGTGAATTGCGGCTCTTCTATGATTTCTACGCCGTCAAATCGTTCCACCATCGCGTTAAAAAACTCGCTCAACTGCAACTTTGCCAGCAAATGGCCAATGCAATGATGCAACCCAGGACCGAATGTCAGTGACCTGTCATTGGGACGATTAAAATCCAATACTTCAGGTTGTGTATACACTTTCGGATCACGGTTGCCCCCAGCGATCATCAACATCACCAATTGCCCTTGTTTCAGCCGGCGTCCATGCCATTCAAAATCTTCTGATACAATCCGTGGCAACGCGGTTGACATGGCGATATAGCGCATTAATTCCACTGCATTATCGACGCTTTTTTCCGGATGCGCCCGCCAATAGGCCCAGGCCTGCGGATGCGCCGCGAGCGCACGAATCCCAAGAGTGAGCGAATTATTCGTCGTGTCATGGCCCGCAATTATGACCAGAAGCAAAGTCGCCAACACTTCATCCATGGTCAGGCGTGCATCTCCTTCCGTAGTGTTCAGCAACTGGGTAATTAGATCTTCCCTTGGGTTTATTCTCCGGTCCTCTATTTCTTTTTGAAAAACCTGCAACATATCCGTTGTAATAACTTCCAGACGGTCCAGCCACGCCGGCTCCGGATTAAACGAGGTCAGTGCCGCGGTAACACCATCAGCCCAGCCCTTCAGTCTGGATAGATACTCAGGCGCCATTCCCAGCAATCTGAGAATCACAGCGCCAGGCAACATGCGTGAAATTCCTTCATGAAATTCAATTTGTCCAAAGGCTTCAGCCTTATCCAACAACTCGCTCACCCGTGCCCGCACATAAGGGCGCAGGCTTTCAACCAGCTTGCGATTAAGTGCCTTCACCAATAGCCGGCGCAAATTAGCATGCTCGGCACCATCCAGATTCGTCACAATCTTGGACATATACCTCAGCGTATTAGGTAACCGCTTCGGAAACTCCTCCGGCGGCACGGCGCGATAGAGAGAAGCTGGAATATGCGTGCTGGATAGTGGCAACTCTCCGCTAAAGCCTTCAGTCGCTTCCGCATGCCCCGAGACAATCCAGCACTGAGATTCAATGCTCCAGTATAACGGGTCAAAGTCACGAAGTTGATTAATCTCGCTTAATATCACATCACCCTTCGTCGGAAGCGACGACAAATTAATATCATGGCCTTGGGATTGAACCTGCATATTTTTCTCCATTAGCTATTTTCTGCAATCTTTTGCCAGGCACCAAATTTAAACGAACCTCACCAATTGCCTCATACCCACAGCGAACATCTACTTCATCAACGCTCGGGCAATCGAGACTTTCTGAAGTTCAGACGTTCCGGCATAGATTCGTTGAATCCGCGCCGCCGTATACATGTGGGCGATCGGCATATCCTTCATTTGCCCCGCGCCGCCGAACAATTGCTGACACTTGTCGACAACGCGATTCTCCATCTCTGTCATCCACAGCTTGAGTACTGCACCATCCTCGAACGTAAACCTTTTGTCTCGTAGCTTCATGACTGATTGATCGAGAATGGCGCGGCCAACTTCAATATCAGTTTTCACCTCAGCGAGCACGAACTGGCTATTCTGAAAATCAATCACACGTTGTCCAAAAACTTTTCGTTCCTTCGTATAATCGAGGGTAAGTTCCAATGCACGCTCTGCGGCTCCCAGAGACCGTGCGCCAATCTGAATACGATCTTCCAGAAACACACTCATCAGAATTTCCATCGCGCCGCCTTCCTTGCCAAGAAGGTTCGAAACAGGAACGTGAACATTATCAAAATTCAACGCCCCGGTGTCGCCCGCCGGCCACCCGACCATCGGGATCTTATGGCGCGACACACCCTTGGTCTCAGCGTCGACAATAATGATACTCATCCCGCCACCACGTTTCGCCGGGTCGGTTTTCGCGACTACATACAAAACGTCAGCATTGGTGCCGTTTGAAATAAAATATTTCTCACCATTGATGACATAGTCCTCGCCGCTACGAATCGCCGTCGTTTTAATTGCGGTCGGATCGCTTCCAGCATCTGGTTCTGTCAGCGGCATCGCCTGCGAAACTTCACCAGCCAGAATTCCCGCCGCATACCTAGCCTTTTGCGCCGGCGTGCCGTGTCCCATGAGAATATATGTGGCGATATCCGCCATCAGCGAACTGCCTGTAACAGCCGAACCAACCGACCTTCCAAGTTCTTCAGCGAGGATGACGTTAAAGACAAAATCGCCACCCGGCCCGCCAAACTCTTCAGGAACGCCAGAGCCCAAAATTCCCGCCTTGCCGGCCTTGCGCCAAAAATCCTTATCCAGCCCGCCTTTTTCGCCATACTGCCGGTAATGCGGCTCAAGTTCCCTGTCTAAAAACGCACGCACCGTACGGCGGAATAATTCGTGCTCTTCATCATAACCATAACGAATGCTCATTCGAGTTTCCCCTCTTTTATCGGCAATTTCTACAACGCTATATTTATGGCAGCAGTCCGCTCGCTCAAACGTCAATGCCTCCGGTTTCCCCCAAACGCCGCACTTCCGCCGCTGTTTTTTCATCGATTATTTTTAACAGGAACTGCTTCAAATTCCCTACCTCAGCTTCAAGCTCCGCCGATGAGATCCCCGCATGGTATGCATCCTCAATCAATCGATCACACTTCAACGCCGCTTCCGCGCAAGCCGTTCGCGTATAGGGGCCGGGCGTAACATAATCGCGCATCCATTCATCCAAAAATATTGCCGCTCTCGCCGTCATGGCGTTATCTCCATATTTTTGCGCGAATATGTCCGCAATAGTGACATTCGTCATATAGTCTGTGCGTTGAAATCACCTGGTTCAATCGGCAACTCCAGCGCGCCCTCGGGCGCATCGTTATATTGGTAAAAATTATGCAAATCAGCCTCTGAGATCGTTCTCGGGCGATCATGCTCATCCAGTGAGAACCGCGGCGCTTTTGCAAGAACTTCGTGGGAGAGGTCAATCACATACGCCGTCTTTTGTTCTGAATATTTCAGCATCAACCACGGCAGCGGGTGCGCCGCAACGGCGGCGCCGGCTGGCTGTTCAAGTAACATGACAGCATAGGCCACCTTCCCTGTACGCTTGTTCAGCATCACGGAATGCAGCGCGCCAAGTAACTCATCCTGCCTGTTATAAACCCGTGTCCCCTCTATCCTGGCCGATGAAATCAAATCATGCGCTGAGTCGAGAATACGCGAAATCAACTGCTCCCTCATGAGACGCTTCCTTATCAACTGGTTTGCACGCGTTCCACTCTCAATATGCATCGCCATCCCGAATTGCGAATGCCTATTCGGCTTGGGTCAATAAAATCACGGCCTGACCAGCCCTCTGGCACAATATCAATCCGAGCGTATAGTTGAGCGCGCCCAATATACACCGCGCCACAAAATTTTGATAGAATGAATTCCAGTAGCCCTCAGGTTCATCCACAGGGCCGCTCAAACACCAACCACTCTGTGGCCGTCGCTAAATCCGGCGTGCAGTATCATATGCCTGGGCAATATTCGCGAAAATCGTGCCCGCGTCTTCAGAAGTCACGTCAAACGCATCTCCGATGACATGCGTATCATACCCTTTTGACTTTGCGACTTCCACCAACATACGGGCCGAGCGGCGCTCACTGGCAAAAACAATTGTACCAATCTCGGGAAGTTTTTCCCGGCCCGTTCTGGTTACCAGCGTCACGGTTCCATTTTCCGCAATTTCGATATCATGCACATTCTTAAAGCGCTGTACTCCTTTCTCAATTGTGCGCGCGACCAGATACCAGCGGTCATTTGCCGCAAGTTTCTGCGCAAAATGGTTATGCGCCTCCGCCACATAAACCTTGGCGCCCCCTTCGGAGAGATAATCCGCGGCCTGCATGCCAATCTGGTCGCCACCAATGACCAGAATATTGCCGCGTGTTTCAATCTTCTCTTCCAGCAGATCGTCAATTAACAGAATATCGATGTTCTCCGCATTGCCTATGCTCTCGATCATATTCTGCGGCACCTGCGGCACGCTGCCAGTGGCCACAAACACCACATCAGGCTTCAGAGACTCCAGCAAAGCCGCGTCCACCGTGGTATTCAACCGCACATCCACACCATATTTTTTAATCTGCCGCTCATACCAAGGGAGCATGTCCGCAATTTCCCGCCGGCCGGGGATCATCGCGGCGTAGCGAATCTGTCCGCCGAGCCATCCGCGGCTCTCACATAACGTAACATGATGCCCCGAAAACGCCGTGCGCCGCGCCGCCTCCAGCCCGGCCAGCCCGCCGCCGATAACCAGCACTTTTTTCGGATTTGCCCTGGCACTACCTTCAATATCAATACAAACAGATTCACGTTGCATACGCGGATTCACCACACAGCTTACCTGTCCAGCAATGCCGCGCTTGATCGAGCGCATCTCCTGGTCCGCGCAGCCACGGCAATCCGCAAGGCAGAAGCGAATATCCTCGAAATCGCCGCGCCGCGCCTTGCTAACAATTTCAGAGTCCGCAATCATCGCACGGCCCATACAAATAATATCAGCCTTGCCATCCGCTACCAGCTCGTTCGCCATCACCGGATTTTTGATCCTGCCGATGGTTGCCACCGGAATCGTAACGGTTTTCTTCACCGCTTCGGCGAGGTCCGTAAAACAACCCTGCTTTTCATACAGCGGCGGAATTGTCAGGCGCGGCGCGCCCATCACACCGGCGGTCACCGAGATATAATCCGCCCCTGCCTGTTGCAGCATCGGCGCGAACCTGCAGGCATCGGCCAAGCTCCAGCCATGCTCACGCATAAAATCATCACCGTTGATTTTAACCCCAACGCCCATCTCCGGCCCCACGGCTGCCTTCACCGCGCGCAAAATTTCGATCATGAAGCGCACGCGGTTCTCAAAGCTGCCGCCATAGTCATCTGTTCGCCTGTTAAAAAAGGGCGAGAGAAACGCACTGATCAGATAACCGTGTCCGGCATGGATTTCCACAAAGTCAAACCCCGCGGCCTTGCAGCGCCGGGCAGCCGCCGCGAAATACCCCACAACCTGTGCAATATCCTCCGCCGTCAATATTTTTATCACCGGCTTATACCGCGCATCCCCCACCGCGGCGGCATTCGCGGGCACGCCGGAGGGCGAAAGCTGAACCAGATCCGCGCCCTGCACACCACCGTCATAAAGCTGAATCCCAAATTTCGGCCCGTACGCGCGCACCGCATCGACCAATCTTTTAATCGCCGGAATCCGCTTGTCGTGATCGAGCGCAATCGAAGTTTTACGCGGTGGTTCCTGCGGCACCACGGTTGAGGCGCCAATGGCCATCAACCCTGGCCGGGCTTTCGCGCGCTCCACAAAATATGCAATCATCTCATCCGTCGGCTGCGCATCGCCATCCAGCATCGTCCCCGCCGACATGCCCGGCAGCATGATGCGATTCTCGACCTCCATCGAGCCGATCCTGAAGGGTGAAAAGAGCGACGTTAGCTGGCTCATGCATGATCTCCTGATTTCGCTGCCAGTTCGTTCAAAACCGCTTGCGTATCCGCGCCATGCTGCGGCGGCGGGCACGATACAGCCCCCGGCGTGCGGCTGAATTGTGGTACAGGCGACGCTTGCAACACATCGCCCTGCCGGAAAAACACTTTCCGCGCGGCGATATGAGGATCATTTTCCACTTCCGAGAGCGAAAGCACCGGCGCCACGCAGGCATCCGGGGAGAAAATCTCCATCCATTCACTGCGCGTCCTGGTGGCGATTTTGCGCGCCACTTTTTCCTTCAGCTCCGGCCAGGCGCGCTCGTCCATCTGGTTGTCGAACTGCGGATCATCCAGCCCCGCTCCCTCGCGGAAGGCTTTGTAAAATGCCGGTTCAATTGCCCCCACCGACAGATATTTGTGGTCGGCCGTCTCATAAACTTCGTAGAAATGCGCACCGCCATCACCAAAATGCGTGCCGCGCTCATCATCAAAGCGCCCCGCCGCGCGCACGGTCAAAATCGCCGAAAGCTGCGATGCCGCCCCTTCGATCATCGCCGCGTCAACCACCTGGCCCTTGCCCGAGCCTTTTGCCTCGATGATCGCGCAAGCAATGCCAAACGCAAGCAGCATGCCGCCGCCCGCCATATCGCCAACAAAATTCTGCGGAATCGCGGGGCGCTCACCCGCGCGGCCACAAATATGCAAGGCGCCGGCGAGGGCGATGTAGTTGATATCATGCCCCGCCTCCCGCGCCTTCGGCCCGGTTTGCCCCCAGCCCGTTACCCGCCCATAAACCAGCCGCGGATTACGCGCGAGGCAGACTTGCGGGCCAAACCCCAACCGCTCGGCAACACCAGGCCGGTTGCCCTCAATCACCGCATCGGCGCCGTCTATCAGTTGCAGCGCCTGCTCAAGTGCCGCCGGGTCCTTCAAATCCAGCACCACGGAGCGCCGCCCGCGATTCAGAATATCCCGCGTCGGATCAAGACCATAAGCCGCGGTCGCTCCCGCCGGGCGATCAATCTGGATGACCTCCGCCCCCAAATCCGCCAGCAACATGCCACAATACGGCCCCGGACCAATGCCCGCGAATTCAACAATACATAAGCCTTTAAGCGGCCCTTGACGGTTTACCATTTCCTGGCGCGTTCCCCTCTATATAACAACGGTTACATAGGGGGCCGCGCACTGTCAATCTTGAACTTTTCCCGAGTTCGGTCCCACCTTCCGGCACTTCTGGTCCACAGCCTTCCAATCGATTTCCGGCAACGCCAACGTAAGCGTGAATTGCGCCAATTCGCTCGGCGATCCGCCCGTGGCAAACTGCAAATCCGGCGCCCCGCCCCAGAGCGGGCTCAACTGCGTCGCCCCATAGATGAGTGAATACAGCGCCACCGTAATCCTGGCCGCCGTTTGCTTTGGCCGAAGGGCCGCGATGGCATTTTCCAGCGCCGTAAAATTCTGCGACACGCTTTTATGCACATGCGTGCTCAACTCTTCAGGCGAACACTCCAACAACTGGCGTTGCATCAACTTGCTGAAATTCACGTCGTTCATATATGAGTCGAACATATACAGAACATACAGATACAACCGCTGTTCAACCGGCCCATCCTGGCTGATGACCACCATGGCGTATTTGGAGGCCCGCTCAAAACAAACCGAACAGGCGGTGCGGTAGAGCGATTCCTTATTGCCAAAATAGTGGTAGATCGTCGGCGCCTCGGCGCCCGCCTCAGTGGCAATATCGCGTATCTTCACATCCGCGAAGCCGCGTTCAGCGAACATCGCAATCGCCACCTGCAGAATTTTCTCCTTGCGCGGAGAATTAGCGCCCTCGGCCGGCGCTTGCGCCTTCACCACTACCGGCCGCCCAGCCGCTTTAACCGTATTCATTTCACCGCCTGCCCAGAATAAGGCTGTATCCTAGAGCAACATCCGATCAGATGAAAACATTTGATCGGATAAATTTGCGCGCCAAAACAAAGAGCCAGTACCCTACGTCATTCATGACGCAGGGCGCTGCGCGCGGGTTGGCCAACGGCGCGAACGGTTTTGGCCAAACCGGCTACAGCGTCCGCTTGGGCATGAAGGGCGTGCCCGGCAAATTCCATCCCCCCTCGGCCACCGCCGGAAAAAACCCATCCCCCACCAACCCGCGCAGCATCTTGCTCGGTGCCCGGTGGCCATGGTGATAGTTGGAGGAGCTCTCAAACATGCCCGCCCCCAGCCGGCCGTTGCATCTGGCCACGCACAGCGTGTTCAGGTTCGGCATGTTATGGAAGTAGTTCATCAGCCCCGGCGCCGCGGCGCTCAGCTCGCAATCCACCACCTCGCCACCCGGGAGCGTGAACACAATCCGCCCGCCGCGTGTCGAGGCGGAGTCGATTTCCATATACGCGACGATGTCGATATCCTTCGGAAATATCACGGTATCGCCTTTAACAACCCAGCCGAACGCCTCCACCGTATCATTCACGCCGTTGTGGATCGCCCAGGCGCAAAAAGCAAAATCCGGACCGAATGTGCCAGATACATAGCGGTGCGAGAGCATGGTATGCAGATCGCGATGCCCCCAGCCATGGTCGCGCGAGCCCATGCCGTTGGCCTGGAACGTGCCGCCCTGCATGGTAATCGTGCCGGTCACGCTGCCGGCAACGTCAATATGGTCGGGCGCAATGTCCTCCGAGGTCCGGCCAGAACTGGGAAACCCCCTGAACGCACCATGAAAATCAGAAAAATGCAGCCGCGCGGAAACGCCATGCTCCGGGTCGTCGATAATCCATTCAGAATCGCCCTTATCATCAAACTCAACCCGCACGGTATCATCGCCACCGCCCCAGCCCATGGGCAGCTTGTCCGCCTCTCGCAACGGCAGATAGCGTATCCGCCGGTACACGCCTTTCGGCGTCACCAGATTTGTCCAAGCTGCAACCTTGTCGGGCTGCCCATCGGGCTTGCCATACTCATGGCCAATGCGATGCACGCCGCCTACCTTGCCCTCGACGTCCCACCAGTTCAGCCAGGCGCTGTCCTGCCACAACACACCATGCGGTTCCTGCCGGATAAAATCGGCTTTCGTATATTGCTTTACACTGTCTCTTCCGATGAACTTCATGGCCGCCCCCTTGCCGTCATCACACGCAGCTTCAGCGGCCCCGCCAGACCGGCTTGCGCCGTTCCATGAATGCCGCCATCCCTTCCCTGAAATCCTCGCTTGCCATCACGCGCGTCCGCGCGGCGGCTTCCTCGCGTTCCGCCTCCTCGGGCGGCGCGGCGCGCAATGCCAGCGCCGCCATCTGTTTGGTTGCCCGCAAAGCCACCGGCGCGCAACGCATGATTTTTGCCGCCACCGCCTTCGCCGCATTCAGCGCTTCACCCGCCGGCACAACCTGATTCACCAACCCGTGGCGATGCGCATCCGCCGCTGAAAGCCGGTCGCCCGTCAGCAGCAGATTCATCGCAATCGCATAAGGCAGTTTGCGGCAAAGCTGGAAAATCCCGCCACCCAGCGCCGCGGCGCCCACCAGAGGTTCCGGCAACGCAAATGCCGCCTCCTCCGAGGCAATCAGCAGGTCGCAGGCCAGGGCGATCTCAAATCCACCGCCCATTGCCACGCCATTTACCGCCGCGATAACCGGCTTGGTCAGACCATGATTATGCGTCACCCCCCCACCGCCTTCGGGCGGCAGCGGCCGGTTGGTGCCCGCAACATAGGCCGAAATATCGGAGCCGCTACAAAACCCCCGCCCGGCGCCGGTGAGAATCGCCACATCCAGCGTATCATCAGCCTGGAATTCGTTGAAAATCGCCGCCATTTCGTCATGCGATTCCGGGATCAGCGCGTTCAGCCTATCCGGCCGGTTCATCGTCACAATCAGCAGCCGGCCTTCGCGCTCGACTTTACAAAAATCCATGACGCCCATTCCTCTCAATTATCCGCTTTCAGGCTTTGCCGCCCCGCCCGGCTTGCTCCTCCGGCCCGGTGCCTAATCATCCCGCGCGAAATTTTTATCTGGTTTAGCCAAATCCCTAACTTGATCGGCTCAAGGCGTCAAACAATTTATTAGCGGTCGATATACAATCAACCCACCAGCCATCCGCGCGGGGTCATGCCCCGCCGCATGGCGCGCAAGGCCGCTAAATCTGCCCCACGAGCATCGCCAGTCCGATCGCCAGCCCAACCTCGCGGTTGGATTTGAACAATTGCAGACACAACGCCGGGTCATTGATGTCGAGTCGCATGATCTGGCGCAGCAGCAGCGCCGCCGGCAGGGCCAGCGTCAAAATTCCATAAATATTGAGCCCCGCCAGCGCCATCGCGGTGGCCAGCAGCAGAATCATGCCGCCGTAACACACCCATAACAGCCCGCGCGTATTATCCGCGAACAGCCTGGCTGTGGATTTCACACCGATCAACGCATCATCCTCACGGTCCTGGTGCGCGTAGATGGTGTCATACCCCAAAATCCACAGAATCGCGGCGGCATAGAGGCAGAGCGCGGACCACGACCAAAAAACCCCGCTCGCGGCGGCATAGCCCATGGGCGCCGCCCAGCCGAAGGTAAAGCCCAGCACCACCTGCGGCCACCAGGTCACCCGCTTGGCCAGCGGATAAACAATAACCGGCGCGAGACTGACGACCCCCAAAATCCGCGCCGGGAAATCCAGCTGGCTGAGGATGAGCAGCCCCACGGCGCCGAGCAGCACCAGGAACACCAGCGCGTCGAGGGGCTTCAGCGCGCCCGAGGCCAGCGGCCGGGTACGGGTGCGCTCCACCTGCGCATCCATCCTGCGGTCCCATAAATCATTCACCACGCAGCCCGCGCCGCGCATCACCACAGAGCCCACGGCGAACAGCAACAGCAGCCACAGCGCCACACCCACGCCACGCGCCCCCAGGATGATCGACCACAGACCGGGCAAAAACAACAGCCACGCGCCAATCGGCCGGTCAAACCGGGCGAGAATCGCGTAGGGGCGCATCGAGGGCGGAAGATGACGGACCCAGCCGCCGGCGCGTATATCGGTAAATCCAGTCATGGATGCTAATGTGCCCGCCATGAGCACCACGTCAATTCGCCTGTATGTTGAGGCCCCGCTGCATGAAGGGGCGCAAATCCCGCTGCCGGAGGCGCAATCCCACTACCTCGCCAATGTCATGCGCCTGGCCCCGGGTGACACGTTGCGCCTCTTCAACGGCGCCGCGGGCGAGTGGCGCGCCGGTGTCACAAAAATTTCGCGCAAGGCAGTGACGCTGGAGATTTCGGCGCAAACCCGCGCGCCCGCGCCCGAGCCTGACTGCTGGCTCTGCTTCGCCTTGCTGAAACGTCAAAAAACCGACCTCGTGGTGGAAAAGGCGACCGAACTCGGCGCCTCGGTCATCCAGCCGATTCTCACCGCGCGCACCCAGGCTGACCATGTGAACCTGGACCGCCTGCGCGCCATCGCCATCGAGGCCGCCGAACAATGCGAACGCCTGATCGTGCCCGAGGTCCGCGCACCCCTGCATGTGGAAAAACTCATGGCCAACTGGCCCGCGCGGCGCCTGTTCATCGCCGATGAGCGCCGCAGCGCCGCCCTGCTCGCCCCCGCCCCCGGCCCCAGCGCGCTGATGATCGGCCCCGAGGGTGGCTTTACCGATGGGGAGCTTGAAGGTATCGCACGGACACCCCTTGTTACACGCGTATCATTGGGGCGCCGCATCCTGCGGGCCGAAACCGCCGCTATCGCAGGGCTCGCACTCCTGCTCGCGGCGGAACCATAAAAGGGAGCTGAAGTTTGTCGAACCCCGGAGACGCCGATGACCGGCCGATTACCGATATCCGCGATCTGGCGGCCTATTTCTCCTCCGGCGCCAAGCCGCCGGCGCAATGGACCATCGGCACCGAGCACGAGGCCTTCGGCTTCGGCCTGAGCAGCTTCGCGCCGCCAAGTTATGAGCAAAAGGGCGGCATCGGCGAATTGCTGGCTGCCTTTCAGGCTGCCGGAGGTCTTAGCCCGATCCTCGACCACGGCAACACCATCGGCCTGAAGGGCGAGGGCGGCGCCTCGCTCTCGCTGGAGCCCGGCGGCCAGTTCGAGCTTTCCGGCGCCATGCTGGCGGATCTGCACGCCACCAAGGCGGAGCTGGACGGCCACATCGCCCGGTTGCACGCCATCGCCCCCGGGCTTGGCCTCGGCTTCGCGACTCTGGGCTTCCACCCCACCGCCACCCGCGCGGACATGCCCTTCATGCCCAAGGGCCGCTACAAGATCATGCGCGCCTACATGCCCAAGGTCGGCACCCGCGGGCTGGACATGATGCTGCGCACCTGCACCGTGCAGGTGAACCTGGATTTCTGCTCCGAGGCCAACATGGTGAGCAAAATGCGCGTCGCCAGCGCCTTGCAGCCTTTGGCCACCGCGCTGTTCGCCAACTCGCCCTTCTATGAGGGCAAGCCCAACGGGCTGCTCTCCAACCGCGCCCAGGTATGGACCGACACCGACAACGCCCGCTCCGGCATCCCCGCCGCGGTCTTCGAGCCAGGCTTCGGCTTTGAGGCCTATGCCAACTGGCTGCTCGATGTGCCGATGTATTTCGTCTACCGTAGCGGCGAATTCATCGACACGGCGGGCGCATCCTTCCGCGACTTCATGGCGGGCAAGCTGCCCGCGCTGCCGGGCATACACGCCACTTTGGGCGATTTCGCCGATCATTGCACCACGGCCTTCCCTGATGTCCGCCTGAAAAAATACATTGAAACCCGCGGCGCCGACGCCGGCCGCCCGGAAATGATGCTGGCGCAATCAGCCCTCTGGACCGGTATCTTCTACGACCCCGCAGCCCTCGCCGCCGCCGAGGCCCTGGTGAAACATCTCACCTACGCCGAAATACTGGCCCTGCGCGCCGCTGTGCCGGTCAGCGGCATCAACACCAGATACGGCGCGGGCACCCTGCGCGACCTCGCGCGCGAGGCCGTGGCGATCGCCCGTGACGGGTTGAAGAACCGCGCCCGCAAAAACGCCGCCGGGGAGGACGAACAAGCCTATCTGGCGCCGCTGGCGGAAATCGCCGCCGGCGCGCCAACCCAGGCGGAACACTGGCTGGAACGCTACCACGGTGCATGGGGCGGAGATGTGACGCGGATTTTCGCCGAAGCAGCACTCTAGTGTCCCGATTCTAAAGTTCTTAACATCAAAATATCTTCCCTCGCGGGACCCGAGCGCTTTGTTTTCAGTGGCCTGCTTGTCCCTTCCGCCCGCTGCGAGATGCAGCGGACTTCAGGGGCAGGACACTGGGGTGTTTTTCATCTGATGAAAAACACCCCAGCTCTGTTTGAACGAGCAATTTCATACATTTATAGTGATTCACATTAACAACATTACGTGCTAATATTTGCCACCTTGTGAGGGGCGAATGATGAGCTATAGCGTTGATTTACGTGAGCGTGTTGTCGGCTATGTGCGTGGAGGCGGCGGGCTGACGGAAGCGGCACGATTGTTTCAGGTCAGCCGGCCAACCCTTTATCGCTGGCTTGGTGCGCGGGATTTGCACCCGAGACCTGCCAAAGAGCGCAGACGCAAGTTGGATAAAGCGTCCCTTTTGGCTCA
>NZ_BSOS01000008.1 GCF_030160635.1 Acidocella aquatica
GCGGTTGTGCAGGGATGGCCAAAGAAATCAAACCAAAACAGCTTCGTGAATAATAGCGGCTAGAAAGCAATTAGGCGCGACGGCCTTTCCGAAGGCTTCGATCGTCTTCGCAAAAATCGGTGCAGCTATATTCCTTGAACGAAAGAAAATCCTCGTTCGTCCAAGCTGCATAGATAATAATATGATGGCGTATGTCTTCAAACGATCCGATGTTGATCCAGTCTTTTTCTATTATCTATTTTTGACGATCGAACTCGGTAAACTTGTTTCCGCAACCGCACTTCCGTCGTTAAACGGCCGAGATATCGCGGCACTTAAGTTTGGCTTTCCATTACCTCCCGAACAAGCCGCCATTGCCACGATCCTTTCCGACATAGACGCCGATCTCGCCGCTCTGGAAGCCAACCGTGACAAGGCGAACGCCATCAAGCAGGGCATGATGCAGGAGCTGCTCACCGGCAGGATCAGGCTGATATGATTTCTGCCCCGTCCCCTGCTGGCTCTGCGGTCGGCTGGGATGCCGGGGCGGGGCATTGCGACAAAAACCCAAATAGCCACACTGCGCTGGCTACCCGTATAAAAACAGGAGACAGGCATTGAGCAATGTCGGGCAGATCGAGAAAAAGACCCAGGCGCGCGTGGTAAAACTGTTCCGCGAGCAGTTGGGCTATGAGTACCTCGGCAACTGGATCGACCGCGCGGATAACCGCAATATTGACGAAGGGCTGCTCCGCGATTTCCTGAAGGGGCGCTATGATGACGCGCTGATTACCCGCGCTTTGTATGAGCTGCAAAAAACCGCTTCCGACCAGGCGCGGAGCCTCTATGAGATCAACCGCTCGGTCTATGACCTGTTGCGCTATGGCGTGAAGGTGAAAGCGGAGGTGGGGGAGATTACCAAAACCGTCTGGCTGATTGATTGGGCGCAGCCGGAGGCAAACCATTTTGCCATCGCCGAGGAGGTGGCGGTTAAGCCCGCCGGGCTGGATGGCGGCGCAAAAACCTACGGCAAGCGGCCGGATATCGTGCTGTATGTGAACGGTATCGCGCTTGGTGTGCTGGAACTGAAGCGCTCCACGGTGTCGGTGTCCGAGGGCATAAGGCAGAACCTGGATAACCAGAAGAAGATTTTCATCCAACCGTTTTTCACCACCATGCAGCTGGTGATGGCGGGGAACGACACCGAGGGGCTGCGCTACGGCACGATCGAGACCACGGAAAAATATTATCTGAGCTGGAAGGAACCGAGCGAGGTTGCGAACCCGCTGGACCGCGCGCTGCTGCAGATGTGCAACAAGCCGCGGTTTCTGGAGATGATCCATGATTTTCTGGTGTTCGACGCGGGCACCAAGAAGACCTGCCGGCATAACCAGTATTTTGGCGTGCGCGCGGCGCAGAGACATGTGAAGCGGCGGGAAGGCGGGATCATCTGGCACACCCAGGGCTCCGGCAAGAGCCTGACCATGGTGTGGCTGGCGAAATGGATACGCGAAAATGTGAAAGATGCGCGGGTGGTTATCATCACCGACCGCACGGAGCTGGATGAGCAGATTGAGAAAGTTTTTAAGGGGGTGAATGAGGAGATCGTCCGCAGCAAGAGCGGGGCGGACCTCATTGCCAAGCTGAACGACACCAACCCGTGGCTGCTTTGCTCGCTGATCCACAAGTTTGGCGGCAAGGAGGAGAATGAAGAGGCAACGGTGAAGGATTATATCGCCGAGCTGCGCCAAGCGCTGCCCACGGGCTTCCGGCCGAAGGGGGACATTTATGTTTTTGTCGATGAATGTCACCGGACCCAGACCGGCGATCTGCACAGGGCGATGAAGGCGATTTTGCCGAATGCCATGTTCATCGGCTTCACCGGCACGCCGCTGTTGAAGAAAGACAAAGAAACCAGCCTCGAGACGTTCGGCCCCTATATCCACACCTATAAGTTTGATGAGGCTGTGCATGACGGTGTGGTTTTGGACCTGCGCTATGAGGCGCGGGATATTGACCAGAACATTACCTCACCGGCCAAGATCGACCAATGGTTTGAGGCCAAGACCAAAGGGCTGACCGATATCGCCAAAGCGCAGTTGAAGCAGCGCTGGGGCACGATGAAGAAGGTGCTCTCCAGCCAGTCCCGGCTTGAGAAAATTGTCGCCGATATTCTGATGGATATGGCGACGAAGGACCGGCTGCGGAGCGGGTACGGCAACGCCATGCTGGTGTCGGCCAGTATTTACGAGGCGTGCAAGCTCTATGAGCTGTTCGACAAAACCGATTTGGCGGGAAAATGCGCCATCGTGACGTCCTACAAGCCGTCGCCCAATGATATTAAGGGGCAAGATAGCGGCGAGGGGCTGACGGAAAAGCTTCGCAAGTATGAGATTTATAACAAGATGCTCGGCGGGCAGGACCCGGAGAAGTTTGAGAAGGATGTGAAGAAGAAATTTATCGACGAACCGGGGCAGATGAAGCTGCTGATCGTGGTGGATAAGCTGCTGACGGGGTTTGATGCGCCATCCGCGACATACCTTTATATAGACAAGCATATGCAGGACCACGGACTGTTTCAGGCGATCTGCCGGGTTAACCGCCTTGATGGCGAAGATAAAGAGTACGGCTACATCGTCGACTACAAGGATCTGTTCAAAAGCCTTGAGACCTCGATCCATGATTATACCGTGGGTGCGCTTGAGGGGTATGCGAAGGAAGACGTTGTCGGCTTATTGTCCGACCGGCTTGGCAAGGCCAGGGAGCGGCTGGATGAAGCGCGGGAGGTGATCAACGCACTGTGTGAGCCGGTTGAAGCAAAGCGTGACACGGCGGCATATCTGAAATTTTTTGGCTGCGCCGATACAGGCGATAAAGCGGCGCTGAAAGACGCTGAACCCAGAAGGCTGGCACTCTATAAAATGACAGCGTCTCTGCTGCGCGCATATGCTGACATAGCGAATGAGATGAACGCTGCTGGTTATACAGATGCAGAGGCTGCCAAAATCAAGGCAGAGGTTGAACATTTTGAAAAAGTCCGCACCGAAGTGAAACTGGCAAGCGGCGATTACATCGACCTGAAGATGTACGAGCCAGCGATGCGGCATTTGATCGACACTTATATAAAAGCGGAAGAAAGCGAGCTGATTTCAGCTTTTGACAATTTGTCACTGATCCAGCTGATTGTTGAGCGCGGCGCTGATGCCGTTAATGCGCTGCCAAAAGGCATCCGGGAAAGCCATGAGGCGGTGGCCGAGACCATAGAGAATAATGTGCGGAAACTCATCATTGATGAGTCGCCGATCAATCCGAAATACTATGAAACCATGTCGGATCTGTTGGATGCCCTGATCGAGCAGCGCAAAATGCAGGCAATCGACTATAAAGAGTATCTCGCTCAGATTGTTGCTTTGACTAAGAAGGCGAAAAACCCAGCTGCCGGGGCAACATATCCGATTACCATGAACACAGCAGCCAAGCGGGCACTTTACGACAATCTTGGTAAAGACGAGGCGTTGGCGGCTGCGATTGACGCAGCGATCCGCAAAACAAAGAAGGACGATTGGCGCGGGAACAAGTTCAAGGAACGGGAAGTTCGTAATGCCATACGGGTAAACCTGAGCGACCTAGCGCAGGTTGAATTCGTTTTTGACTTGGTGAGAAACCAGCATGAATACTGAACCTCGTCACATTTTCGTGGGCGGGATACGGGTTGAGATTGTGCGCAAGGGCATCAAAAACCTCCACCTTGCCGTCTACCCCCCGCACGGTCGCGTCCGGGTTGCGGCACCACTGACCGTGAGCGATGATGCGGTGCGCCTGGCGGTGGTTAACCGCATGGGGTGGATCAAGCGCCAGCGGGCGAAATTCGAAGCGCAATCGAGGCAGTCCATTCGGGAGTATGTTTCCGGAGAAACGCATTATTTCCTTGGACAGCGCTACCGTTTGAAGTTGGTTGACGGCGCCAATGCTGGCAGAGTTCAAATCCGCGGCAGCCGTAGTATCGAACTGCATGTTCGTGCGGGCAGTGATCAGTTGATTCGAGAGCGGGTATTCCTGGCATGGTATCGCCAGGAATTGCGCAATCGCGCGACGCCTTTAGTTGAGAAATGGGCCACCATTATGGGAATCGCCGTTCCTGCATGGGGGATCAAACGTATGAAAACCAAATGGGGGACATGCAACGTCGAGGCTCGGCGAATTTGGCTTAATCTGGAGCTGATTAAAAAGCCATCTCAATGTTTGGATTATATTATCGTCCACGAAATGGCTCATTTCTTTGAGCGTAATCACTCCAATCGTTTCGTCGCTTTGATGGAGCGGTATTTGCCACAATGGCAGTTGGCGCGCGAGGAGTTAAACGCAGAGCCATTATCCCATGAAGATTGGCAAGCCAATTAATCGCCGTGAAACCAAACTGTTGTGTTTGACTTTGGGTGGTTATCTCTCTTGCAAATTAGAATGTCGCAGGCTCTTATGTAATCGAACTGCAGGCGCGGCTGGCTTGAGGTATTATTCCGACCTGAGCGTACCTCAGCTAGCCTCCCTGATGAGGCAAAGATTCTCCGGCCTGAAAGTGTTTTACGATTTTTGGCCGCACTAAGTCCTATATGGAGAGCGATGCGGGGATCGGCGCCAAACCGGCACTTCGGAAGGTGCAATATTGGGAGGTGGATGAATTTCTGGCCTGAGCAAAGGAGGGGGTGCATGTTGATTTCCACTGAGATCTGTTGGGGTGGAACGGCCCACGGCATCGGATTGTGCCAAGATGAGGTCGCGCAACTGACCATCACGAAAGGGCCGTCCCAATGGAATTTAAACGTATATCGATCGATACGTCGAAGCATATTTTCACGTTGCACGGCGTGGACGAGCATGACCACGTCATCCTCCGCCGCGAGCTTCGGCGGGCGCAGGTTGAAGCCTTCTTTACCAAGGTGCCCCCCACCGAGGTTGCTCTGGAAGCCTGTGCAGGGGCTCATCATTGGGGCCGGGTGCTTGGCGCCATGGGCCACCGGGTGAAGTTGATCCCGCCGCAATACGTGAAACCCTTCGTCAAGTTATGCTCACCTCGCCATAATTTAACGTAGGGTTTGACGTAGGCTGGCGGCATCATCTTCACCGTATGCCCTAATGCAGCGATCTCGCGAGCCCAGTAATGCGCTGATCCACATGCCTCCAGGCCAACCAGGCACGCCGGAATTTTTTTGAAAAACGTCAAGACATCCGAACGGCGTAACTGCCGGCGAACAACCACGCGGCCATCTGCTGCCACCCCATGAACCTGGAAAACATTCTTCGCCAGATCCAACCCAATCGTCACAATCTCATCCATGGCTATGCCCTCCTATATTGACGGTCCTACATCTTACCGCAGATCTCCGCCGGTAAACGCCAGAAAGAGGGGGCGTTCCACACCATCAACATTGGAAGCGAAAAAGGGGTCACGGTTGGAAGCGATTTGACACCTTAGCTGTTTGTCCGATGGTCCAAACAGCTCGAGATAAAAGGGAGTATTGCCATGTTAAAGGCAACATTGTCGTCGGCGGCCACCATGTGCCTCGCGCCGGGAATTTCCGCCTGCTGGATGTGAGGCAATATTTGCGCGAGGCGGGCCATCTCCTCACGGCTGACCACATCGCTTTTTCCGCCGCGCACGGCTAGCGTGGGGCATTTCACGCGCCGCACTGCGGCGATCATTCTGGTTTCGATCTCGGCAGAATTCCATTCCACGCCATTTCCCTCGATAAAGGCGGGGTCCCAATGCCAGTAATAACGCCCGTGCTCGTCCTGACGCAGAACCTTGAGCAGTCCTTCAGTGCGTGCGGGATGCTGCCGCTCCCCGGTATAGCCGGCGATCGCGGCAGCCGCCTCCTCAAGGGTCTTGAAGCCCTGGCGGGTATCTTTCATGAAGGCGCCGGCCCGGTTTGGCCCGGTATCTTGAAGCCGAAAGGTGACGTCGACCAGCACGAGTCCAGCGCACGCCGCGAACGGCTCCTCGCCACAGGCCAATAGTGCCGCCATGCCGCCCAACGAAGCGCCGACGATGATCGGGGGCGCTGAGAGTTGGCCGGTGATGGCACGAATGTCGCGGGAGAAATCATCCAGGGCATAATCGCGGCTGGGACTCCAGCTGCTCTGTCCGTGTCCGCGCATATCGATGGTATAGATGCACAGGCCATGTTCCATCAGCTCCATTGCTGTATTCTTCCAGGACCAGCGTGTCTGCCCACCACCGTGGAGCAGGATGACTGGCGCCCCGTCTTCAGGACCATGGCGGTCAGCCGTGAGCATGATCTGGGGCGCGGCGGTAAAGGTGACAGTCTCAGTTTTCATTTTTTAAATCCTGCCTCTCTGGTCCCGCATCGGCGCCAGACATCTGATAATCTCCGCGCGATGAAAGATGCGGCGGAGGCATACGGGTGGATACGCCAGTAGAGACCGCTTTAAGTGCGAGCATGCCACAATCGTTTCTTCCAAGGGTGGGCTACGTTTTCGGTTCGCCCACCTGAGCGAACCTCAAACGATAGCGCTTGGCCCCTCACCGGGCCGGGTAATCGGTATAACCCCGCGCCTCACCGGTATAGAGCAAGCTATAATCGGGCTTGGCGAGCGGCGCGTTATCGCGAATGCGTTCGACAAGGTCGGGGTTTGAGATGAACGCACGGCCGAAGCTTACAGCATCGGCCTTGCCGGTGTGGAGGAGTGCTTGGGCGTTGTCAGCCCTTAGGTTATTGTTGGCGATGATCGGGCCGCTGAAATTGGCGCGTGCTATGGCAAGCGTGTCAAGGTTTGGAAGGTCCATGTCAACGATGTGGAGGTAGGCGAGGCCAAGTGCATCTGCCGCTTTCACGAAGTGAGCGAACGCCGCCTCGGGGTCGCTGGGGTCCATGCCGTTATAGGGATTGCCGGGCGAGGTGCGCATTCCCACACGGCCGGCTCCGATTGCATCCGCCAGGGCGGCGAGCACTTCGATGGGAAAGCGGATTCGGTTTTCTACGCTGCCGCCATAGGCATCATGGCGCCGGTTGCTTGCGGGGTTCAGGAACTGGTGGATCAGATAGCCGCTGGCGCAATGCAGTTCCACGCCATCGAATCCGGCGGACATCGCATTGCGTGCGGCTTGTGCATAGTCCTGCAACATTTCCGGTATCTCGGTGAGCGTGATCTCACGCGGCATGGCGGGGGGCGTTGGCGTGCCGTCCGGCCCTGGCACCTGAACCGGGCAGGGGATGGCGGAAGGGGCGATTATATCTGCCTCGAACCCGCGGTTGGAGGGCACCACGACGCGGCCACAATGCATCAGCTGCATCACGATCCGCCCGCCGCGCGAATGCACGGCATCAGCAACCCGCCGCCATCCCTCGATCTGCGCGGCGGAATGAATTCCCGGCGTGCGCCAGTAGCCCTTGCCCGCCGGGGCCGGCTGAACGCCCTCGGTCACGATCATTCCCGCGCTGGCCCGTTGAGCATAATAGTCCACCATCAGCGCCGTGGGCACATCACCCGGCCCCGCGCGGCCACGGGTCATCGGCGCCATGAGGATCCGGTTGGCCAGTTCGATGGCACCCAGTTTGACCGGAGTGAAAAGACTGCACATAGTTCAAAAATATCCTAAAAAACGACCGATACACATTTATTTGCGTTATAATATGATATAAACTGTACGCATTTCAAGGAAAAACGTCATGACGTATAAATTCGAAAGCAAAGTTGCGCTTGTCACCGGCGCCAGCGGCGGCATTGGCCGTGCGACGGCGCTGGCCTTCGCGGCTTCGGGAGCGGCTGTGGTTGTGTCCGATGTGAATGACACCAGCGGCGAAGAGACCGCCGCGCTGATTGCGGCGGCGGGCGGCCGGGCCGTCTACCAGCATTGCAATGTTGCCGCCGAAGACGAGGTGAAGGCATTGGTTGCGCGGACGGTGAGCGTGTTTGGCCGTCTCGACTTCGCGCACAACAACGCGGGCATCAACAACATGGGGGCCAATGAATACGATACGCCGGTTTGGGAGCGCAGCCTTGCCATCAACTTATCCGGCGTGATGTTCTGTATGCGCGAGGAAGCCGAAATCATGCTCGCGCAGGGCAAAGGGGCGATTGTCAACACATCCTCGATCAATGGTCTTGTCGGCAATGGCGCCCAGCCTGGCTACACCGCGACCAAGCATGCCGTGATCGGCCTCACCCGCCACGGCGCTTTGCGCTGGGCCAGGAGTGGTATCCGGGTAAATGCTGTCTGCCCTGGCGTGATCGAAACCCCGATGACGGCCCCGCTTGCCGCCGATCCAGCAATGCGCAAGAAACTCGACGATTTGACGCCGATGGGCCGCATGGGCATGGCCGGAGAGATCGCCGCGGCGGTGCTGTGGCTGTGTTCGGATCAAGCCAGCTTCGTAACGGGACATCCGTTGGTGGTGGATGGCGGTGCGACGGCGATGTAGCCGCTCAGGCCCAAAACAGAACGCCCGGCCAGAGCGTTGGCCGGGCGGGGGTGCGGGGTGCGTTCATGCGCCGCCGGTTAGGCGATCGTATCCCAGGGCGCGACCTTGGTACCTTTGGTAACGTAGCGGCCATCCACGCGCTTTTGGAACGCTTGCGCCTGTGCGCGCGGATTGTAGAACTGGCGGTACCAGATTCTCACCTTGTCGAAGGGCCCGTCGCCGCGCGCCATCATCGGGTTGATGCAGGGGCGTTTGTTGGCCCATATCTCGAAATCCTGCGCGAAGGCGTCGACGCCGGCTTCCTCGTAGTTGCGGGCCAGCGCGATGTCCGCCGTGGTAGGCTGGGCATTGGCTGTCTTCACGAGCAGGCCGTACCAGACCCTGACCCGGCCATCGTCGATCGGCGTGTGCGCGATCAGCATATGGGAAGGGTTGGCGCCGATCATCGCCGATTGGAGAATGCCGGGGCCAGTGTACCAGGTGTCGTTGGTCATCGGTTCCCCGGCGCCGGTCGCCAAAGTTTTGTGGCCGGCTGACAGCACCTGGCGGCAGACATGCCCGGCGAATTCGTTTTCGAACGAGACCATGTCGATGGAACCATGGACAGGCTCCAGATGCGCTTTGTCAGCGATGTTATCGACGACCTCCTGCGGGTGACAATCCAGGTCGCCCAGGGTTCGCACATTCCAGTTGACCCAGTGGAGGGCGTCATAATTCTCAAACGCGGGGAGGCCGTAATCGGGTTCGCCGCCCTCCGGGTCGTACCAGGTCCACAGGCAGCCCGCGCGTTCTATCACAGTCCAGGTCTTGAGGCGGGCTGCCTTCGGCGGGGAGGCTGGGGAATAGGGGATCTGATTACAGCGGCCATCGGGACCAAACCGCCAGCCGTGATAGGGGCAGCGGATATTTTCGCCCTCCATATGCATGCCATCCTTAATAACATAGGACGTCGTATTGCGGCCGAGATGTGTACCCATATGCGGGCAATAAGCCTCAACCATATAGGCCTGTCCGCTTTGGCCGCGGTAAATCACCATGTCCTCACCGAAATAGCGGACGGAAAAGACGCCACTTGCCAAATCCTGCGAGCGCGCGGCCATGAACCAGCCGCGCGGGTAAGTAAATTCACCTAGACCGTAATCGCTGGTCTTTGCCATGGTAGCCTCCCTCTGAAATTTGGGGGTCACCATAGCCGTAAGCGGATTAAATGTATAGATACATTGCGTATATAATTTATTTATACGAAATTTTATAGTTTAATGCGTATATTTATTTACAATAAAATGCGCGCATAGAATGTTTGTTGTTGTTCTAATCTGCGGGCAGTGACGGATGTTCAGTCCTCGAGATCGGGCGCCCAGGCAACGCCGTTGATATGGGCGCCGCCATCCACGAAAAGCGTGTTGCCGGTCAGGTAGCGCGCATCATCGCTGGCCAGAAACGCCGCGACGCCGCCTATATCGGCTTCAGGTGCGCCGATTCTACCCATTGGATTGGCGGCGTTGATACGCTCGATCATGTCTGGTTGCTGGTTCATGATCCGGCGTGTCGAATCGGCCAGCGCCGCAGGGCAGATAATGTTGCAGCAAATCCCGAAAGACGCCCATTCGCGCGCCGCCGTGCGGGTCAGGGCGCGCAACGCCTCCTTGGCGACATTGTAATCTGCGCTGCCCATGTGCGCGTTGACGCCGTTGAGCGACGCCATGTTGATCACGCGCCCCCAGTTCTTGGCCTTCATGTTGGGCAGGGCGGCTGTCATCGTCCACTGGCTGGCGAACACGCCCATCCGGAGCGATGTTTCGAACTGCGCATCGCTTTTGTGCTCGATCCGGGCCAGGCCCTGTCCGCGCCAGGCGTTGTTGACGAGGATATCGGCGGGTCCGGCGGCGGCCATCATGGCCAGGACGCTGGCTTTCTGGGTGATGTCGACAGGCAGGAAGCGCGCGTCGCCGCCGGTTAGCGAGATCTCCCTGGCGGTCTTGCGGCCAGCGGTTTCGTCAAAATCAGCGATAACGACGCGTGCGCCTTCCGCGGCAAAGCGCCGGGCGATGCCTTTGCCTATGCCGTTGGCCGATCCCGTGATAACCGCATTTCGTCCCGCCAATCTCGACATCGCCAGCCTCGCCTTTTTCACTGTTGTCCACCGGTTAAAAATATTGCGCAAATAATTTAATTAGTCTATTTAAAAGTTGTTTTGCGTAATATAAACAGAATATAAAATCGCATTTATTGGTTTTGGAGGGGCGCATGCGCGGCTTGCAAGGGAAAGTGGGGATTGTTGCCGGCGGCGGGCGCGGGATCGGCGCGGCGACAGCCAGGCGGCTTGCTGAAGAAGGGGTCTGTGTGGTGATTGGCGATATCGCCGAGGAGTGGGCGGTCAAGACCGCGGCGGAAATCTCCGCGGCGGGTGGTGCCGCGATCGGTGTGCAACTCGATGGCACAAGGGCTGACTCGCAGGCGGCGATTGTTGCCGCTGCGTTAGATAAATTTGGGACGCTCGATTTCTACCACTCCAACCTCGCCGGTGGAACCGAGGGAGATATCGATGCGCTCAACTGCACCGAGGAGGTGCTCGACCGCTCGTTCGCGCTCAATGCGAAAAGCCATTTCCTGGCGACGCAGGCGGCGCTGCCGGTGCTGATCGAGCGCGGCGGCGGCGCAATGATCTACACATCCTCGGGCGCGGCGATTGCAGGCAACCCGTTTCAGGTCGCCTATCCCATGGCAAAAAACGCCATCCATGCGCTTGTGCGTCATGTTGCGCGTAAATATGGCAAGAAGGGCATTCGAGCCAATGGCATTTGCCCTGGCTTGGTGTTGACGGAGGCGGTGGCCCAGCATCTCTCGGAGGATTATGTTCAGACCTCGCTGAAGGCGCTGCCGCATACCCGGCTTGGCAAACCAGAGGATATCGCCGGGGCTGTCGCGTTCCTCGCCTCGGGTGACGGCGAGTGGGTGAATGGCCAGGTGTGGCATGTAAACGGCGGCTCGCTCCAGCGTGATTGACCGGCTAACCGGGGTTGCGTGTCCGGGTGGTTTGCGCAAGATGCGTCTGGCTTGTTGATTTTTGATGATATGCGTAAATCTTATGTGTTGTTTATCCGCATAAACCGTGTTATCAGCCAAAAGAATCTGGTTAGTATACAAAAATTGTGGAGAGGAAATGACGACTCGCAAGGTTGCGCTGGTTACCGGAGCAAGCCGTGGCGCCGGGCGTGGTATTGCTCGCGGGTTCGGTGAGCTTGGCTACACCGTTTATGTCACGGGCCGGACGGTTTCTCCCGGTGATGCCAAGGGCTGGGACGGTTCGGTTCTGCCGGGCACGGTGGCGGAGGCAGCGCAGGAGGTGACTCGGGCTGGTGGCAGGGGGGTTGCTGTGGTTTGTGACCATGCCGATGATGCCCAGGTCGCGGCCTTGTTCGAACGGATCAGGAGCGAGGTTGGAAGACTTGATGTTCTGGTCAATAACGCCACCTACATCCATCGGCAGTTGATCGAGAAAATGCCTTTCTGGGAAAAGGAGCTGGATGCGGTGCGCATCCTCGATGTGGGGTTGCGTTCGGCCTATGTGGCGAGCTGGCACGCGGCGCGCATGATGGTTCCCCAGGGCAGTGGGGTAATTGCCTTTGGCTCTTCGTTCGGTGGTACGTGTTATATGCACGGTCCCGCCTATGGCGCGCAGAAGGCGGGCGTTGACAAGCTGGCCCATGATATGGAGCATGATCTGCGCGGCACCGGCGTGATCGCTGTCTCGGTCTGGATGGGACCGCTGGTGACGGAGCGTTCGCTGATCGCGCGTGAGACCAATCCGGAGCAGTATGAAGATTTCCTCAAGGACGCAGAAAATCCTGAATTTACCGCTCATATAATCGATGCGATTTCGCGCGCGCCCAATCGCGGCGAGCTTTCCGGGCAAACGCTGGTCGGCGCAGAAATTGCCCGTGAGCTTAGCGTGACTGACCGCGGCAAGGAGCGCCCTTCCTACCGCGAAATGCTTGGCAGCCCGCGTCCCAAAAACCCTGCGGCGGTTTACTGATGGCCGCGCGATTTCATTTTTTTGGCTTCGCGCCGAGCAGGATGCGGGAATACTGGAGTCGCGGGATGGAGGCGGCGGGCCATGAGCGTAGGCGGGATTGCCAGCGTGCTAAACACAGCATGGTGCATGCGTCATGAATCGCATTGATCCTGTTTTTGCCGAGGTTACGGCGGCTGGTTCACCGTTCGAAATTATTGAGCGCGATGGCCTGCGGCAGTTTGCTCATGCCCTGCCTGATCTTAATCTGATGATCGAGGCCGCGCGGCGGCATGGCGACAAAACGTTCCTGGTCGATTTTTCGTCGGACGGGACTGAGCGGCGTCTGAGCTTCAATCAGATGTTTGCGTGGCGCGACCAGCTCGTTCCGATGCTTGGGATCAGGCGGGGCGAGCGCGTGGCAATCTGCATGCGCAACCGGGCGGAATGGATGGTCGCGTTTCTTGCGGTCATCAAGGCAGGCGGTGTTGCGGCCCTCATCAACAGCCGCGGTTCGCCTGCTGAGCTGGTGGCGATGGTTGAGGATGTCTCGCCATTACTGGTGCTGATTGATAGCCGGCGCGCGGCCTTGCTTCGCGAGGGCGGCTATGCGGGCCGCATGCTTGATCTGACGAAGCCCTTCGATGCGGATGAGATTGACCGGCGGACGCGCGCGCCGGCTGATGATCCAGGTGTTGCCAGCGCGTTGGACCCTTGCTCCATCCTTTTCACCTCAGGCACTACTGGGCGGGTTAAAGGAGTGGTGCTGACCCATCGCAGTCTGATCACCGGGTTGATGGCGACCCAACTTTCCGGCATGATGGTTCTGCACAACATGGCGCGCGCACACGGCGTGACGGTGCGGGAGATCCTCGAGAAGCTGCCGCAGCAGGCGGTGTTGCTGGTCTATCCGCTGTTCCATGTCTCTGGGCTGGGTTCGACATTTCTATCGCCGCTGTTCGCGGGCTCCAAGGTCGTGATCATGCGCCGGTGGGACGCACAGGACGCGGTTCAGCTGATTGAGCGTGAACATATCACCCAGCTTACTGCGGTGCCGACGATGCTGTGGGATATGTTGCACCGTGCGACGCTGGGCGATGCGAATCTCTCCTCCCTGCGCAATATCGCCTCGGGCGGCCAGGCTTTTCCGGTCAACCTTCTGGACGAAATTCGCTCGGCCTGCCCACAGGCCGTGATGGGCACGGGCTATGGCATGACCGAGGCCGCGGGGGCCATTGCCCAGGCTGTCGGAGAGGATTTCACTTGCAAGCCTGCATCAGCCGGACGGGTGCTGCCGTTGGCGGATGTGCGGATTGTCTCGCCGGATTTAAGCGAAATGCCAGCTGGGCAGAGCGGTGAGATTCAGGTGCGTGGTGCCATGGTCATGCAGGGCTACTGGGACCGGCCAGAGGACACCGCCGCCGCTTTTGCGGATGGCAGTTGGCTCCGCACGGGAGATATCGGCTATGTGGATGAGGAAGGCTATATCTTCATCATCGACCGGATAAAGGACATGGTCATTTCGGGCGGTGAGAATATCTACTGCGCCGAGGTTGAGCGCGTGCTGGGCCAGATGCCGGGAATCAAGGAATGCGCGGCCTTCGGAATTCCCGATGAGCGCCTCGGGGAGCTTCTTGTCGCGGCCGTCGTGGCGGATAATGAGAACGAACAAGCCGTCATCCATTGGGTGGCCGAGAGGCTTGCCCGCTATAAGGCGCCTGGACGTGTTGCCTTTAGCAAGGAGCGGCTGCCGCGCAATCATCTGAGCAAGGTGGATAAAGTGGCCTTGCGCCAGGCGTGGCCAAAATTGATTGGAGAAAAATGATATGGCAATGCCAACGGATATTAAGATCATTGATTGCATGCTGGGGATTCCTGAAGCAGAAGACCGCTCGGACTGGTTTGCCGCGTTCCGCCCGCTTATCAGGGATGAGCAGACGCTGAAGCAATTCTCCATGCCCGCGCAATATATGTTCAAGGATATTCCACAAGCGGGCGGCGTGGATGATTTTGTGAAATGGACCGTTGAGCAGATGGATCGGTTCAATGTTGAAAGGGCGTTGGTTGGTTGGAACGCAAGTGCCACCTCCTACCGTGCGAAGGAGAAACATGGGAACCGCTTTTTCTTTGACTTGCCGTGCGATCCCAACAAGGGCATGGAGGAAGTACGCCGTATCAAGCGCATTCATGCTGAAGTTGGTTTGTCGGCGATCAGTATTTTTCCGGCGGGCACATTTCCGCAGATTCCCATCAATCATAAATACATGTTTCCACTTTATGCCTGCGCTGAGGAACTGGGACTTCCCGTTCTGCTCAATGTAGGAATTCCAGGTCCGCGGATTCCGATGGAGGCGCAAAAAGTCGAGCATCTCGATGAAATATGCTGGTTTTTTCCAAATCTGAAAATCGTGATGCGTCACGGAGCGGAACCTTGGGAGGCGCTGGCCGTGAAGCTGATGCTCAAATGGCCGAATCTTTATTATTCGACCAGTGCCTTCGCGCCCAAGCATTACCCGAAAGCGATCATCGACTTTGCGAATACGCGCGGCGCCGAAAAGATCATCTATGCCGGGTATTTCCCGATGGGGCTGAGCCTCGAGCGCATCTTCGGCGATATGGTGAATGTTCCGTTCAAGGATGAGGTTTGGCCAAAGTTCTTGCGTGAGAATGCCATCAACGTTTTCAATCTTAAATAAAAATTTGGAGGTATCACATGTCCGACGTTCACAAGAGCGATGCCACTGATGCCCGCACGCCGTCAGTTGCGGTTTGGCAGGTGCTTGAAAAACTTAAAGGGCAGGAGTTGATCGACTGGAGGCTGGCCGAAACCACGGGCCGGGCGTCCGTTGAGGAGCGCAATCTCAATATAGGGTTGCCGTTCGGATGGTATCCAATCGAGCTATCGGCCAATCTTGCTTGCGGCGAGGTGGAGCCCCTTCGCTATTTTTCCAAGGATCTTGCCATGTGGCGTGGCGAGAACGGTCAGGTTCATATCGTCGATGCCTATTGCAAGCATCTTGGCGCGCATATGGGGCATGGCGGAAAAGTTCATGGTGATTTGCTGGAATGTCCGTTTCATTCATGGCGTTACGATGGCGCTGAAGGTGTGGTGAAGGAAATTCCTTACGCACGCGTGATTCCGCCGCAGGTGAAGCGCAAATGCATCCGTACCTGGCATGTCACCGAGGCGAACCGCTGGATTTGGGCCTGGTATCATCCGCAGGACGCAGCACCTCTTTGGGAGGTCGCGCTGCTCCCTGAGGCCAGCGACCCGAGTTGGACCGATTACGAGGTTCATGAGTGGAACGTGTGGGGGTCGATCCAGAACATGGCGGAGAACGGCGTTGATGTCGCCCATTTTCGCTACATTCACGGCACCGCCAATGTGCCGCTCGGCGAGCTTCGTTGGGGCGAATGGGGGCGCGGTGCTGATGTGAAGGCCAAGATGGGTACTCCCTGGGGCGAGGTCGATGGCTGCATCAGCTATGACACCATGGGGCCAGGCCAGAGCTGGACGCGCTTTACCGGCATCTGTGAAACGCTGCTGGTCGCCTGTCTCGCGCCGGTTGAACTTGACCATGTTCATGTCCGCTTTTGTTTCACCCAGCCGCGGGCGCAGGCGGAAGGTGAGCGCGCCGGTGTGGCGAAGGCGATTATCCGTGATATTTGTAAGCAGTTCGATCAGGACAAGGTGGTCTGGGATCGGCAGAAATATGAAACGAACCCGATTATTTGCGACGGGGACGGCCCCATTCCGCAGTTTCGTCAGTTCTATTCCCGTTATTATCCCAAGACATGAAACGGGATCGGAATAACCGGAATTATGACCACCACCAAGACAAGGAAGCTATCATGACGCGCAGAGATATGTTGGGGACATCCGTGGCTGCGCTCGCGGCGGCCACGGCTACCACGGCAAAAGCGGATATGCAGCCGAACGCATCACCGCAGGCGGGTATTCTCGATGATTATGATGCGCTGGGACTGGCGAAACTCGTCCGCGATAAGCAGGTCACCCCGGGCGAGTTACTCGAAGAGGCCATCGCGCGCGCCGAGGCGATGAATCCGCTTTTTAATTTCATGGAACAAAAAAATTACGACTTTGCCAGGGCTGCCATCAAGCAGGGTCTGCCGCAGGGGGCCTTCACCGGGGTGCCATGGCTGCTGAAGGATTTGCACACCTACCTTGAGGGGACGGTGACCCAGAATGGTAGCCGCTTCTATAAAGGTGATGTGGCGACGTTCACCTCGGATCTGGTCAAGCGGCATGAGCAGGCCGGTTTTGTCATTTTCGGAAAGACAACCTGCCCCGAATTCGGATTGACGGGAACGACCGAAAACAAGGTGACCGGCGATACCCGCAATCCATGGAATCCTCATTATATCTCGGGCGGTTCCTCCGGCGGCGCGGCAACGGCGATTGCGGCCGGTGTTCTGCCTGCGGCTCATGCGACCGATGGCGGAGGTTCGATCCGCATTCCATCGTCGTGCTGCGGGCTTTTCGGGATGAAGCCTAGCCGTGGACGGGTGCCGATGGGACCACCTCATACGGAGGGATGGGGGGGGCTATCGGTGGAGCATGCCATCAGCCGAACTGTTCGAGATTCCGCGGCCGTCATGGACGTGACGTGGGGACTTGAACCGGGTTCGCGTTATAGCGCGCCGGCACCGGATGGCACGTTTCTCTCGCAGGTGGGGCGTTCTCCGGGCCGCCTTCGCATTGCCTTGATGGTCGCGCCGCTTTCCCATTGTCCGGTAGACCCGGAATGTGCCGCCGCCGCGCGCGCCGCGGCGCATCTTTGTGAATCTCTTGGGCATTATGTTGAAGAAGCCGCACCCGTTATCGACGTTGCGGCTCTGGGTGAGGGAGCTTTCGCTGTTATCAGTGCATCGTTGGCGGTGGAAATCGAGAACCGCGCCAAGGCAACCGGGATCGTGCCGGGGCCGGATGTTCTGGAGCCCATCACGCTTGCCTTCCTGGCTTACGGCCAGCACGTATCCGGAGCGGATTTCGTCAAAGGCAACAACGCATTCCAAGCCGCCGCGGTTGCGATGAGCAATTTCATGCAGAATTACGATGTGATCTTAACGCCAACGCTGGCTGAGCCGCCTCTGCCTCTGGGGCAGATCGGCCTTTCGCCAGGTGTTAATTTCGAGACCTGGGGCAAGCGTGCCGCTCAATTCACGCCGTTTACCCAGATTGCCAACATGACGGGGCAGCCTGCCATGTCCGTTCCGCTTTCGATGTCAAGCAAAGGGTTGCCGATCGGCATACAATTTATCGGCCGCTATGGGCAGGAAGCCTTGCTGTTCCGTTTGGCGGGCCAGCTTGAGCAGGCGGCACCCTGGAAAGACCGGCGCCCGCCTCACCTGACGGCTGCATAATTCAAGGCTGCAAGGGGCAGGGGATAGGAGCCTTCGTTGATGGCCGTATTAGCTGATTTGGCCGGGTTATTGGGGTTGGCGGGCCTTGCGGGGCTCGCTGCTATGCGCTGGCCGTGCGACAAGACAAGGGCCGGCGCAATGATCCGGCTGCTCGGCTTGCTAGGATTCGGCGGGCTTGCCGGATTGTGGATTGATGGTGCAGGTGCGATGGGCGCGGCTGGAGCATTCTCTTTGTGGAATCATCAGAATCCCCGTCTTGCCAGGCTGGGTTGGCTGGGTTGGTTGTTTCCGATTGGAAGCCTCTACATACTGGTTCATTTCCTGCATTTTCACCTCCGGCACTAGAACATGATCGCTTTAAGGGCGATCATGTTCTGACCACTTTCATAGATGACGCCTCACGGTTTAGCGACCTTCTAAAACTGGCGCGCGTTACATCGCCCTAATTTGCCCCACCGCTTTGGCTGCGCCTCGGATCGCGCCTTCGATATAGCTGACACCCGTGCAGTCCCCGGCGGTGAGAACGTTGAACCCGTCCTCGCGCAGTTGGTCGGCCAGACTGGTATCGCCGGTTGCCCCCATGGCTACGATTACATGGTTTGCTGGAAGCGAGCGAGGCTCCCCACGGGCATCGTTGAACGTAACAGCCGCCCGAGCGATGACAATGTTACTGACACCGCCATAAAGTGCCACCCCATGCTCCTTGAGTTCGGGCAGCAGACGCAGCCGGCGTACGAGCAGCAGCCCCTTGCCCAGGCGGGGCGCGGATTCGAGAACCGCCACCTGGCGGCCGCGTTCATTGAGAAATTCAGCCAGCTCGATGCCGACGAGTTCGCCGCCGATGATGACGATATTCCGCCCCAGGGGCATCCATCGGCGGCTGACCTTGCGGACAAACTCCAGCTTTGCGGTCGACCCGATCGCAGCGCCGATCTTGGTAGCCAGGCGCGTCAGGAGGTTGGTTTTGCGCTTGAGTTCCGCGGAGCTCTGGCCGAGCAGCAATTGGCGCAAATCGTCGCCGCTATAGACATGAGGCAAATGGCTGCCGGGAATCTCGGGCATGTCTCGCCGTGCTCCGGTGGCGACGATCACCACATCAGGGGCGAGCGTGCGCAACAATTCCGGCGATGCCTCCGCCTTCAGCCGCACGTCCACCGAGGAGCGGGCGATCCGGTTCTGCAGCCATTCGAGCAATCGTTCATTGGCCGGATAGGCCAAGGCGGCGAACCGCAAGGTTCCGCCCAGGAGGTTACTCTTTTCCAGCAGCGTTACATGATGCCCCGAATCGGCCAGGCGGCACGCGGCTTCCATGCCAGCGGGGCCGCTGCCTACAACAACGGCGCGTTTTCGGCCATTATGGCCCTCCGGGAGGCGCTCCCACTCGAAACCTGTTTCCGGATTGACCGCGCAGCGCACCGGCTCGCGCACATAGGCGCAGCTGACGCAGGTGTAGCAATAAATGCACGGGCGAATCCCGGCTTCTTGCCCGGCCGCAAGCTTGTTCGGCAGTGCGGGGTCGGCCAGCAATTTGCGGCCCATCGCGATGAAATCGTATTTTCCCGCGCCGATATGCGCGTCCGCGGCGGCCGGTTCAACCCGGCCCGACGCGATGACGGGGATCGTGACGGCTGCCTTGATCGCTTGCGCGGCCGGGATGTTGGTTTCAGGCTGGTGCGGAATGTTCGAGGCCGAATGCAGCTTCCCGATACCGGCATTATGATAGGAGGTGACGGTTATCGCATCGGCACCGGCGGCCTCGGCCAGACGGGCTGTCGCGATGGCTTGTTCCAGGGTAATTCCCCCTTCCTTGCCGAATTCGCAGGCGTCCAGCTTGCACCAGAGCGGAAAATCAGGCTCGGTGGCGGCGCGCACCGCCGCGATGATTTCTAGCAAAAGCCGCGCGCGATTTTCCAGCGCGCCACCATAGCGGTCGGTTCGCGTGTTGGTCTTGGGGGAGAGGAACGACGACAGCAAATAACCATGGCCGGCATGAAGCTCGATTGCATCGAAACCGGCCTTCACAGCCCTTGCCCCGGCGGCAGCGAAGCTGGCCACCACCGCATCGATATCCGCTTGCTCAAGAATCTTGAGCTGTGGCGCCTTGCCAGAAAAACCAGAGGTTTCCTCAGGAAGAAAATAATCCATGAAATCCCCCTTCAGAGCGGGCGGGGCGCAGGGCGCCCAGAGCGGTTCACCGAAGGCGTCTGACGAGTAACCAGCGACGAGTCCGCCATGATGGAGCTGCGCAGCGATTTTGGCGCCATGGCGATGGACGCGTTCGGTCAACGTGGACAGTCCAGGAAGAAAACAGTCGTCCGAAATCGCCGTCTGGTTGGGCTGCACGGCGCCAACTGGCCATCCCACGCCGGTGACGCCAGAAATGATCAGGCCGGCGCCTCCGCGCGCCTGTTCCTCGTGATAGGCAATCAGTCTTTCGCCCACCGTGCCATCGGGCTCGGAGAGGCTCACACCCATCGCGGCCACAACAATGCGGTTGCGCGTTTCCAGTGTCGCGATCCGGCCGGGAGAGAAAAGGTTGCTGTAGGTGTTCATGGCATAACCTTGCAGCCAGCGGCTGGAAGCGGGTGATTCGCATGTTTGCGCTTCATGAGCCGTTTTCCTCCTAAATGGGTTATGGCAGGCTTGCCTCAAGCCAACCCGTGCGTCAACGTGTGAATGTTGAAATTTTTTGGGTGTTTCTTATGTTCACCAAAAAAATATCGGTATTTATACTATATTTGCACATTTTTTTATAGAAAATTTACGCATTATGTGTTTTTGTGGCCAGTTAGAGTTGTGCGGATTGGGGTGTGGCGGCCATAAATGTTGGCAGCGATGCGGCGCCGATGCGCGCTTGAGACTAAAATCTTATAATTCGTAAAAAATATATCATAAGATACGCATATAATGAATTGAAACCCGATGGATACTTAGATAATACTCGTTCTGTTCGGTTTTGCGTGATCGCGCGGCGTGCCGGGGTGTTCGTTGCTCAGGCGCTCCGTTGCGGGTTGACGAGGCCGGTGTTGTGATGAACAGCCGGTTCGCCGAGCCAGGCTGCTTGCCGCAAGATGAGAGCAATATGTGATTGTGTTGAGCCGGCGGTTCAATGTCATCGCATGAAATTGCTCGCTAAAACATGGGATAGAGCGTTCATCTGCTCGATGAACACTCTACGGGAGGGGCTGCATAATGGAATTCGCATTTACGAGCGAACAGAAAATGATCGCCGAGACGGCGCGGGTTTTTTTTACCGAGAACGCGACCCGTGAACGGACGCGCCAGGCAATGGCCTGCGATGGGGTAGATTACGCGCTATGGGCCTCCTTTTGCCAGGAGTTGGGTTTCTCAGCCATAGGCATTCCCGAGAATCTGGGAGGTGCCGGATTGGGCCTTGTGGAGATGGCGATCATCGCGGAGGCCGCGGGCGCGCAAGTCGCCGCCTTTCCGATGTTTGGCTCGCTGGTGCTTTGTGCTCAGGCCATCGCCGCGGGCGGTGGTGCCGGGCAGAGGGAGGATTTGCTCCCCCGCCTGATGTCTGGTGAAACGATTGCGGCCTATGGCCATGCCGCGACTCTCGTTGACGATGGAAATGGATTGAGCGGTGAGGCGGCTTTCGTCGCGCATGGTGCCAGCGCGCGGATTTTCGTCGTCACGGGCAACAACGGCGCGTGGATCGTCAAGGCCGATGCCCCAGGGGTCAGCATTGCCCAGCTGACGACGATGGATCAAACCCGCCCTTACGCTCGTGTTGTGCTGTCGGGTGTGGTGGGTGAGCCTCTGGCGCAACCGGGCAAGGCCATTGCAGCCGCGCAACGGGCGGGCTTTGTCGCCATTGCGGCCGAGGCGCTGGGCGGCGCCCAGGCCTGTCTCGACCGGACTGTCGCCTACGCCCGGGAGCGGATCCAATTCGGCCGCTCGATTGGATCATTCCAGGCCTATAAGCACCGTTTGGCGGATATGATGATCGAAATTGAGCAGGCCCGCTCCGCGGTTTATTGGGCGGCCTGTGCGACCGATGAGGGCGCGGTTGACGCGGAGCTTGCGGCCCATGCCGCCAAAAGCTTCGCCGCCGATACCTATTTCATGTGCGCGGGCAACATGATTCAGCTTCATGGCGGCATTGGCTTCACCTGGGAGCATGATGCTCATCTGTTCTTCAAGCGGGCCCGCGCGCTCCAGAGCATGTTGGGCAATGGCGACTGGCACCGCGAACAAGTCGCGGCCATGATTTTCGGAGAAATGGCATGAAGCTCGGATTTTCAACCGGAGATGAATTGTTCCGGCAGGAATGCGCGGACTGGCTGAACGGCCAGATGTCCGGCGAGTTCAAGGACATCAAGGGCATCACCAAGCTTACCGCGAGCCCTGAACGCCGCAAGGAATGGGAGCAGCGGCTGGGTGAGGCCCGTTGGGGCTGCATCGGTTGGCCGATTGAATGGGGCGGGCGCGGCGCGACTCTGGGGCAGCAGGTGATCTTTGCCGAGGAATATGCGCGGGCCGGGGTGCCGGGGCGCGTAAACCACATTGGCGTTGAACTCGCGGGTCCGACGATTCTCGCTTTCGGTACGCCCGAACAGAAGCAACGCTTCTTGCCCAGCATTGCCAAGGGCATGACCATTTTCTGCCAAGGCTTTTCTGAACCCAATGCCGGCTCAGACCTTGCAGGCGTTCGCACCGCGGCACGGCTCGAAGGTGGCGAATGGGTGGTCAACGGTCAAAAGATATGGACTAGCCTTGCTCACATCGCGGACTGGATTTTCGTGCTTTCGCGCAGCGAGAAGGGATCGAGCGGGCCCAATGGCCTGACCTTCCTGATGATGGAACTCCGCCAGCCGGGCATTGAGGTCCGTGGGATCAAGCAGATTAATGGTGATTCCGAATTCAACGAGACCTTCTTCACCGATGCGCGCTGCCCGGCAGACAGCCTGATCGGCGCGGCGGGCGATGGCTGGCGCATCGCGATGGGGCTGCTGGCGTTCGAGCGCGGTGTCTCCACCCTGGGGCAGCAGATGGGGTTCCGCAACGAGCTGGACGAGATCATCAGGGCCGCCAAGGAAAATGGCGCAGCCAGGTCTCCGCTGATCCGCCAGCGTATCGCCAAGGCGGAAATTGGCCTGCGGCTGATGCGTTATGGCGCGCTGCGGATGCTGTCGAACGCGGATCATTCGAAGATCGACGGTGCCGCCCTTACCTACAAGATTCAGTGGGCAAGCTGGCGGCGCGGCCTCGGTGAACTGGCGATGGACGTGCTCGGCCAGGCGGGGGAGGTGACGGATACCAATGACTATGAATGGGCGGCGCTTCCCAACCTGTTTCTTTTTTCCCGAGCGGATACGATTTATGGCGGCACCAACCAGATCCAACGCAACCTGATCGCTGAGCGTGGCCTTGGTATGCCGCGCGAACCAAGAGGCGATGCGTGAGCCGTGACCGCCATCTATAACCACCCGCGTGATCTGATCGGGAAGGAAGGTACGCGTTTTGGCCCGACAGAGTGGTTAACCATCGATCAGGAGCGGATCAATCGCTTCGCCTGCGCTACCGGCGATCATCAATGGATCCATGTTGACGTGGAGCGCGCTAAAAACGGTCCGTTCGGCGGGACGATCGCGCATGGTTACCTGACCATGAGCCTGGTAGGCCGTTTTTTGCCCCAGTTGGTGGTGGTCAATAATGTTTCCATGGGCGTCAATGTCGGCGCCGACCGGCTGCGTTTCATCTCCCCCGTTCTCGTCGGGTCGCGTATCCGTGCTGTGGGGGAGATGGTCCGGGTTGAGGAGATCAAAGGCGGTATCCAGTCGGTTGTGCGCGTGACGGTGGAGATCGAGGGCAGCGACAAACCGGCCTGCGTTCTCGACATGATCAGCCGCAGCTATCCGCAGGAACATATCCGCCCAGAAACGGAAGGAGCAGGCCATGAACCAGGATACGGCACTCACTAACCTCGCGCAGCGTATCGACAGGCTCGAATCGCTTGACCAGATACGGCAGTTGGCGGCCAAATACGCCCTGGCGCTGGATATGCGCGACATGGATGCCATGGTTTCGCTGTTTCCGGAGACTGTCCGTGTGGGGCGGAATACGTCAGGCCGTTTGGCGCTGCGCGTTTTCATGGACCAAACCTTGCGTGCGCCCTTTACCGGAACTTCGCACCATATTGGGGGGCATGTCATCGAGTTTGATGATCCCGGCCACGCCCACGGCGTGGTCTATTCCAAAAATGAGCATGAGACCGGTGATGAATGGGTTATCATGCAGATGATGTATATCGATGACTACGTTCGGGTGGCGGAGCCTGACGGGCCGAGATGGTATTTTGCGCGGCGGTTGCCACTTTACTGGTATGCGTCCGATCTCAACAAGCCGCCCATAGGCGAGCACAAAATGCGCTGGCCGGGAACTGATTGGGTGGATGGGAATTTCCATAAGCTTTTCCCAAGCTACCAGGAATTCTGGGCGCGCGGCGGAGATCATGGGGGACCCGTGGCTGATCCAGCGCCTCTGGAAGGATTCCTGAAGGCGATGCGGCGCGGCACTGGCGCGCCGAAGGTGAAAGTGCGGGCCGATTAGGGGGAAACGCCGGCAGGGGCTTGCGCTGACCGTTCGCGGTGGGAGATTTCTGAGGATATACCTGTGTAAGGCGCGGGGCTGGACCGTTGATACAAGCCCGGCAGATGAAGCGAGAATTCTTGTCGCGCTGTTTCTGCGGGCATCGTTTCGCATGGTGCTGGACCAGCGGCCTGGCTTCGGTTATGGATAAAAATGGGGATTTCGTCTTTCCAGAATTGAAAATCTCAGTTAACTGTAGAGAAATTAGTTGGAATAGCATGGTCATGTGCCAATGAAATTGCGCAAAGGCAGACGTATTAGCACCGTAGGCATTGATGATGTTGATAAGGGGATTATTGATCTCCTCACGGTCAATGGCCGCGCGACGAATCAGGAAATTGCGGCGCGGCTATCGGTGACGCCTACGACGGTTTCTTCCCGGCTGAACCGCATGGAAAAACAAAAAATCATGAAGGTCGTGGCGGTAACGGATTTCGCCGCGCATGGCTTCAACGTGATCATGGCGATAGGGGTCCGGGTTGCTGGCCGGCCCGTGATGGAGGTTGCGCAGGCCCTGGCGGCGCTGCCGGAAGTGCTTAGCGTCAATATCACCCATGGCAATCATGATATTGAGATTTTGGTGGTTTTGCATGATTTTGAAGAGGTGAGTGTTTTTCTGAATGAGCATATTCGGCTCGTGCCGGGCATTGAAGAGTTAAGTCCAGGGCTGGCGGCGGAGATTAAAAAATATGAATTCAATATTGCACCATTATGACTAACCATATGCTGGACGATCTGGACCGCAAGATCATTGAAAGTTTTAGCCGCGACGGCCGGGCTTCCAACAGGCAAATTGCTTTGGAGCTTGATGTAACGGAAGGTACGATCCGTACCCGGATCAAACGTTTGCAGGCGCGCCGGCTGATTCATTTCACGGCGGTGCGCAGCTACCGTTTCGCGGGTTCGCCCAATCTGGTGTTGTTGGGGATTCATTGTGAGCAAATGAAGGTGCCGAAAATCTCCCAGGCCCTTGTTGAGATGCCTGAGATTGGGTGCGTGATCGAAATGCTCGGGCGTTACAGCATCCTGGCGATGGGGTTGTTTACCAGCCTGGAGGAAGTCCACGAAATCATTCTGGAACGTATCCGTTTGCTGCCTGGCGTGAAGCATGTCGAAAGCTCCATTGCGGTTCATAACATCAAATATCATAGCTCCATCGCCCGGATTACAAGCCGACAGATACAAGATGCCGAAAAGAACGGGGAAGACAGCGAAGAGCGGGGATGATCCGTCAAGGAAGGGCTTGTTAAGAGTTGGCGTCCCGGGGAGGCGGCGCGTCAACTTCAGGCGATTAGCCTTTAACCCGCTGTTTGTCCTCCATCCACCGGCAGGGCGATGCCCGTTATGTTGCAAGCATCCGCCGACGCCAGATAAGCAACCGCGGCGGCGATCTCCTTTGCGTCCGAAAGCTTACCGGTTTTTGGTGCCAGCCGGGAAATTTTTTGTAGATTCGCCCAGTCCGGTATGGGGGCGTTAGCGCGGATGAGCGGCGTGTCAACCGCGCCAGGGCAGATGGCGTTCACGCGCAGCCCGGCATCGGCATATTCCACGGCCAGGGCGCGGGTGAAGCCCAGCAGCCCTGCTTTGCTCGCGCAATAGGCCGCCGCGTAGGGCACCCCCTGCAGCCCCGCCGCGGAGCTGATATTAACGATATTGCCCTTGGTCTCGAGTAAAAAGGGCAGGGCCGCGCGGGTGACGTGGAAGGCCGCATTCAGATTGACATCCAACACCTTGCCCCAGCGGGCCGGGTCACATTCATGTGTGCGGTCCCAGAGCATGATCCCGGCATTGTTGACCAGCACATCAAGCCGCCCCAACGCCGCAACCGCATCCGCCACCAGCTTCATGCACTGGGCGGGGTCTGCCGCGTTATAGCCGAAGGCGAGAGCCACGCTTCCATGCGCCGCGGCAAGGGCGGTGGCGGCGGCCTGGGCCCCGGCAAGGTCCAGGTCGGCCAAGGCTGTGCTGGCCCCCTCGGCCGCCAAGCGCGCCGCCGTTGCACGGCCGATGCCCGAGGCGGCGCCGGTGACCAGCACGGCCTTACCAGCGAAGCGGATCACGCCGCGCTCTCCTGACGAATGCCCGGCGGGTCATTTTTCAGAACCGTCTTGCGTACGCTTCTGGGGTCCAGCCTGGCAATGAGCGCGAGCTGTTCCGCCGTGGGGGCCGGTGTGGTGGGGATTGTCTCGGGCCGTTCCAGCGGAAAGCCAGTATTGTCGCACACTTGCTCCAGGCTCACTCCCGGGTGAAGTGAGCGCACGCGGATGGCGTGGTTCTTGCCCCGGAAATCGAGCACCGCCAGTTCGGTTACGATCAACCGGAGGTCCAGCCCGGCGGGGAATTTGCCGCCTGGATAGCGCGCCGGATTGTAGCCCGCGGAGCAGACATAATCGACTTCACCAGCCACGAAGGCACGGGTGGTGTGCTGTGGAAAGAAGAAGCTGTTGGGATGATGGATGGAATTGCCAGGAAAGCCGCGTGCGCCCAGCATCGCCGCTTTTGGTTTGGCATGGTCGCCGATGGCGGAGATGTTGGACTGACCGAACCGGTCAAGCTGCACCGGTGCACCCATGGCATGGCGCCTGCCGCCCCATAGGCCGGAGAATACGCGCTCATAAGGCGACCAGCCCTCAACCTCCACATCGGCCACCTTCATGCCAGGGGGCAGCGGGTCGCTCGTGTACCAGCATTCGCCGTCGGTTGTGGCGAGCTTTGGGTTGAAGCTCGCCTTGGCGAGGCTTACAGCGATTCGCGGCAACGGACCGATACCGGTACCCATGACTTCACCATCATGCCGCCAGGCTTCCGCCCCCGCCACGATGAGAAGCTCGGCCAGGGAAAATTCAATATTGCTCATGTCACGCTCAATAAAATGGTTTTGGCAGGGTGGAGACGGCTTCTTCACCGCCGGCGGCGGCGAGGTAAGCAGCGCTCGGCACGTCGACGAAACTGGCGCGGTAGGCGGCCCAGGCTTCAGGCGAGGCGGCACTCTCGGTGTAGATTTTCAGATGCTTTAGGTCGAGTTGATAATCCGGTGCGGCGCTGGTGGGGTGCGCGCCGAATTTTTGCTCCGCCACGCCGGTGATGAGCGCGCGTTCGACGAGGTTGTAACGCGCATTGGCGGGCAGGTTCAGCTCGGCGGTCGGCACGATTTTCTCGGCGGTTACATACGTGGCATCCGCCGCGCGGGCGAACAGCTCGTCAAAAAACGGATCGGGCGATAGGGTGAGTACATTGCCGCGCGCATCCGAGCGATGGACATGCAGCAAGGCCGCGTCCAGCTTCAGTGCCGGAAGAGCAACAAATTCCTCGCCATCGGCGAACGGGCTGGTAACGCGATTTGAAAGTTCTGGCTGTTTTAATAAATCTGTGCCGATACCAATGCGCGTGGGCAAAAACGGCATGCGCATCGCCGCGGCGCGCAGGCCCCAATGCAGCATGCCTTCGTCCAGTTCCAGAATTTGCAATGCGCCGGCCTGGCGGGCATTACGGAAATGTGGCTCCAGCGGATAGTGATCGAGGCTAACGAAGGCGAAGATCAGTTTCCTGATCTTACCCGCAGCCGCCAGGATGCCAACATCCGGCCCGCCATAGGAGACGATGGTGAGATCCTTGAGATTGGAGCGGGCGATGGCGCGCACCAGCGCCATCGGCTTGCGCCGCGTCGCCCAGCCACCGATACCGATCGTCATGCCGTTTTTTAGCCTGCCAGCGATCTCTTCCACCGTCAGACGCTTATCCAGCGTTGTCATGTCCGTCATCTGTTTTCAGGTTCCTTGCAAAAATTCAATGGAATATGCGTTGAATTCCTTGGCGCGCTCCACCTGCACCCAATGCCCAACCTTGTTGAAGGTCATGAAACGCGCATCCTCGCATTGCTCCATGAAATAGCGCGCGCCGCTTTCCGGCAGGAACTGGTCCTGAAATCCCCAGAAGCCGAGGATGGGCATTTTCAATTCATTCAGCCGGGGTTGGAAATTGGGAGTGCGCATGCGTGCAATCACATCTTTGGGCTGCCGCCGCGCCACCTCGAAACGTTCGGCGACAAGTTCATCAGTGATGAAGCGTTCAGATTCATACATCAGATTCGTAATGAGGCGGCGTTGATCGGCAATGGTGAAATCCAAGCTGCCAAAATCGCTCTTCATTTTGGCGATGCCAGGCATTGCGAAATAAACATCCAGCGGCTCTATACAGCCAGGCGACATCAGGATCAGCCGGTCAACGAACGAGGGATGGTCCAGCGCAATCTGGATGGCGATGCCGCCGCCAAGCGAATTGCCGATAAGCGTGGCCTTTTTTACTCCGGCCTGCTGAAGGGCTTCGTACAGAGTGCTGGAGAAAAGCTGCAGAGTGTAGTCGATGCCTTCCGGCATCGAGGACTGGCCATACCCGATCAGATCAGGCAGCATAACATGAAAGCCGGCTTCAGAAAAAACCTTGTAATTTTGCTTGAAATTAGAAACGCCGCTGGCACCAGGGCCGCTGCCGTGAATGAAAACGACGGACGGGCCGGAGCCAGTTTCAGTGATATTGATCTCATAGCCGCCCGAGACGGTATATTTCTTCGCTCTAATGTCTGACATGACGTTCAATTTTCTCCATTATGCCTCGGCTGTTCACAGCCTCTCGATTATCGTCACATTCGCCTGGCCGCCGCCTTCGCACATGGTCTGCAACCCATAGCGCAGCCCTCTGCGCTCCAGCGCGCCGAGCAGTGAGGTCATGATGCGCGCCCCCGTCGCGCCGATCGGGTGGCCAAGCGCGATGGCCCCGCCTTGCACATTCATTTTCTCAAGCGGAATGCCCAGCTCCTGCATCCAGGCCATGGGGACGGAGGCAAACGCTTCGTTACACTCGAACAGATCAATATCCTCCAGTCTCATGCCAGATTTCTTCAGTGCGTATTGTGTGGCAGGAATCGGGCCGGTGAGCATCCAGACCGGGTTTGCGGCGCGCACGGACATATGATGAATACGCGCCCGGGGTTTGAGATTGTGCGTTTTTACAGCACCCGCGGAGGCGATGAGAAGGCACGCCGCCGCATCACAATTCTGGCTGGCGATACCGGCGGTAATGATGCCGCCTTCGCGCACCGGCTTCAGCGCCGCCAGCCCTTCCAGCGTGGAGCCGTAACGCACGGTCTCATCCTGCGCGAAATCACCGATGGGGGCGATCTCCTTCTTGAACCAGCCATTATCGATCGCGGTCTGTGCCCGGCGGTGAGAGGTGAGTGCGAACACCTCCATCGCCTCACGGCTGATCCGCCATTTTTCCGCGATCATCTCGGCAGAGCGGATCTGGTTCACTTCCTCATCGCGATAGCGGGCATCCCAGCCCTTGGCGCCGCGGAACGGATCGTCGAACCCGTAGGCCTGGCCTGCGCTCATCGCGGCCATGATGGGAATCCGGTTCATGGCCTGGCTGCCGCCCGCCACGATCAAATCCTGTGTACCGCTCATCACGCCCTGGGCGGCAAAGTGTACTGCCTGCTGAGAGGAGCCGCACTGCCGGTCCACGGTCACGCCGGGCACCTCCTCGGGCAACCCTGCCACCAACCATGCGGTGCGGCCAATATCGCCCGCCTGCGCGCCGATGGTTTCCGTGCAACCCCAGACCACATCCTCCACTGCGGCAGGGTCGATGCCGGTACGTGCGATCAGCGCCTTGATCGGATGGGCGGCCAGATCCGCCGGGTGCATCGCGGCAAGCGAGCCTTTCTTACGGCCGACAGGCGTACGCACCGCGTCGATAATATAGGCTTCGGGCATTTTCGCTCTTCCCTTCTTAGAAACTGGCTGCCTGGCCCTTGTTTTGAACAAAGGCGTCGCGTGCTTTCTGGCTATCCTCGTGCATGTACATTTCCAGAGTGAAACCTTGCTCGATCCGGTACAGCTCCGCTGGATTGTTGGGTTCGATCAGATTCAGCGCCTGCTTGGCGATTACCAGAGCCGCGCGGCTCTTGGCGGCGATGCTGCCGCAAAACGCAAACGCAGCATCTCTCAACTCTTCCAAAGGCACGACCTTTTCGACTGAGCCATGCCGCCACAACTCCTCCACCGGCACGCGCCCGCCGGTGAAGAAATTCGCGCGCACCTTCTGCACAGGCAGCATACGCGACATGAAGGCCGCGCCACCCATGGCGCCCCGGTCGATTTCAGGCAACGAGAAATAAGCCCCTTCTGCGGCGATCAGCGCATCGCAGGCACCCGCGATATTCACCCCGCCGCCGATCACGAAGCCATGCAGCGCCCCCACCACTGGAATCGCGCAATCGCGGATTGCCTTGAATGTTAGATAATTATCTTTGTTCAGCCTAGTGATACGTTCAGGATGTGCCTGCATCTCCTTGATATCGACACCGCCGCAAAAGCCGCGCCCCTCGGCGCGGATCAGCAGGCAACGCACGGCCTCATCCGCACTGGAGCGGTTGACGAGGCCGGGTAGCGCCGCCCAGCCTTCGGTATTGAACGCATTGACTGGCGGATGGTCCAGCAAAATCTCCGCAACGCGGCCGTGGACATTGTAATGGATTGGCATGTTCTCTCCTTGTTTCAGGCGGTGCCACGGAGTACCGCCAAGCGGCTGCGGGCTTCTGCCATAATGCGCTCCACCAGCTCCTGGCAGGTGGGAATCTCCTCGATGCGTCCGCCAACCACGCCGGTCGCCATCACGCCATGCTCCAGATCGCCATGCACCATCGCCTTCTGGATCAGCATCGGCATGGTCGCGGCCAGCATCGCCTGGCGCAGAGGCGCCTCTCCATGGCTAACCATTTGCCGTGCAGCCTTGAACATTTGTGGCCAGCTCTGGCTATTTTGCCGGCGTAGCTCAATACCCGCTTCCAGGGCGCGCAGCCACAGGCCGATTTTTCCGGAGTGTTCGATTTTGTCGAGCAATTTCGTGCGCACCATGCGCTGGGGAATACCGTCCAGCCGCGTTGTCACCACGATATCGCCGGTCCCGGCCTTTAGATAAGCGGCCTTTACATTATCCGGCACGGGGCTTTCCGTGGTGAGCAAAAAGCGAGTGCCCATGGCGATGCCCACGGCGCCAAATGCGAGTGCGGCCGCCAGTCCGCGCCCGTCGGCAAAACCGCCACTGGCGATGACCGGAATCTTCACGGCATCCAGCACCTGCGGCAGAAGCACAGTGGTAGGCACGGAGCCGGTATGTCCGCCGCCTTCGCCGCCCTGCACATTCACCATGTCTGCGCCCAGCTTCTGCATCGTTACCGCATGCTTGACCGCGCCCACGGTCGGTACGCAGAGAATACCCGCCTCCTTGAAGCGCGAGATCATCTTCGCATCAGGCCCGCGTCCGAAGCTTACGGCGCGTACCTGCTCCTTATTGGAGATAATAAGCTCTACGATCTCATCAGCACCGGGCTGAAAAAAATGAAAATTAACTCCGAATGGTCTGTCCGTTCCTTGCCGCACGGCAAGGAGTTTCCGGTCCACCTCGCCAGGCGTCATCACCGCGGCGCCCAGAAAGCCGAATGCTCCGGCCTCGCACGAGGCGATGACCAGGGAAGGCTCCGCCACCCAGCCCATCGCAGTTTGGATGATCGGGTAAAGGCAGCCCAAGCGCTCCACCATCACCGTGCGTAGCGGGTCAGTCATCGTTTTCGCTCGCCTGCCGCTTGTTGGCGGCGGCCATGGATTTCGCATCCATTCCGCCAAGGCTGTTAGACGAGACGATGTCGCTCTGCGCGTGGGCGAAATGATGCATATGAAAATGCGCATCCGCAGCGGTGCGCTTGCCGCGCAGATCCTCGACATGGTTGAGCGCCTGTTTGGTCAACCAATTGCCCAGGCGCGGCCTTGTGGCGAGTTCCAGCGCCATGGCTTTTACATCCCCATCCAGCTTCTCGCGCGTGGAGAGCCGGTTGACCATGCCAAAGTTATAGGCGCGCCCTGCGCTCATCCGCTCGCCCAGCATGATGAACTCCTTGGCCACGCGCGGCGGCAGTTCGAAGCCATGCGCAAAATACTCGACACCAGGAATGCCCATTCGGTTCACGGGATCCTGAAAAAACGCATCCTCCGTGGCGACGATGAAGTCGCACACCCAGGCCAGCATCAGCCCTCCGGCGATGCATGCCCCCTGCACTGCGGCGATGGTGGGTTTGGGAATATCGCGCCAGCGGCGGCACATACCGAGATAGACCTCGTGCTCGCGGGTATATAGCAACTCAGCGCCCGGCTTGTTGGTATGGCCGGGAAATAGCCCCCTACGGTCGAACTCCTTGTGCAGATCGCGCCCCGGCGTGCCGATATCATGTCCGGCGGAGAAATGCTTGCCCGCCCCCTTCAGCACGACCACCGAAACCGCGTCGTCATCCACCGCGCGTTTGAAGGCCGCGTCCAGCGCGTAGGTCATCTGGCTGTTCTGGGCGTTGTTATATTTTGGCCGATCCATGATAACATAGGCAATCGGCCCATCCGTCTCGTAGCGGACAGGCGTGCCGGTCTCGTAGACAATCTCAACCTGTTTGGGTTCGATGAAGCTGTTCAATTCCATATTATCCTGCCTTGGCGGACTTCGGTAAAGCGTTGTATTGTGCTACGCGTATCATAACCTAGCAAAATAATCTGTATTAATCGATTTATAGTTCTTTATATTGACATTTTGCGTATAAAATGGCAAGTAGATAAACAGCATCGACATTCAATTTGGGGTTTGTCAGTATTGTCGCAGCCGTTTTCCGGGGGAAACGCCCTGGCACTCGACCATCTGACCGCGACGGATGCCACACCATCGCAACTGGTGGAGCTGGCGGCCGAGACCGGATGCCGGGCGGTCTGCCTGTTCCTTGAGCAGATGGATCTGCTGCCGCTGATGCCGCCATTCACATTGCTGGGCCGTTCGGCTGAGGCGCGTGAGACTAAGGCGCGGATGAGCGCGCTGGGGGTGGAACTTGATCTCGCCTATCCCTTCACCTTGTCAGCCCGCGCGAAGGCCGATGACTTTCGCCCATCTCTGGAGGCTGCCGCCTGGCTGGGCGTTAAGGCGGTGAATGTTCTGCATTATGATCGTGAGCCGGAGCGCCGTTTTGAGAGTTTCGCGGCGTTCAGCGCGTTGGCAGGGAGTCTTGGTTTGAGGGTAGTGCTGGAATTTTATCCGCCCTCGCAGGTAAAGTCGTTGGCCGGGGCTTTGGCGCTGGTGAGCAGACTGAATCAGCCGGAGCAGGCGGGGGTGAACGTGGATTTGCTGCATCTGATGCGCTCGGGCGCCACATTGGCTGAGCTGCGCGCCGCCCCTGCTGACTTTGTGCATTACGCTCAGTATTGCGATGGCCTCTTACCGGGCCCAGCGCCGGGGCTGAGTCTGGATGCGGAAGCCGGCACAGGCCGGCTGCTGCCGGGAGATGGCGGCTTCGACCTCGCGGGCTTTGCTAACGCCTTGCCGCGCGGCACCAAAGCCAGCGTGGAATTGCCGCGTGATGAGGCGGCGCGGAGCGGTGAGTCCAAATCGGCGCGCGCCCGCCGGGCTGTGGAGATGACTGCACGTATTTTATCTTTTTGATATTCAGCACCGATGCTCGATGAATGAATGAGGATGATTGTTAACCGTACATCATGATTTCGCGTTCAAGATGTACATAATTTGCGCCGTAAAAACGATAAAATAAAAATATTTATTAAGTTATGTATCTTGATATTTGAAGATATTCGTAATTACAACCGATTCAACCAAGGGGGTCAACATGCTCGGACATACGCATTTTCGTGAAGCCATGGCCCGTCTGGGGGCGGCGGTGAATATTATTACGACGCGTGGTCAGGCGGGCGATGCCGGTATGACCGTTTCCGCTGTATGCAGCGTCACGGATGATCCGGCCACCCTCATCGTGTGCATCAACCGTTCCAGCCGTCAGCACGTGGTTTTCAAGAATGCGGGCATCATTTGCATCAATGTTCTGGCGCCGGAGCAGGAAGAGCTTTCGGGCATCTTCGCGGGCAAGGATAACCTACCCATGCAGGAGCGCTTTGCCCGCGCTTCTTGGTATGTGCTGGCCACCGGTGCTCTTGCTTTGGAGCATGCGGCCGCGAGCCTGGATTGCAAGGTGGCTCAAGCGGTGGATGTGGGGACGCACACTGTATTTTTCTGTGAAGTTGAGGCTATTGAGCTTGGCGTCATCAATGCGGGTTTGGTCTATCATGGCCGCGCCTATCATCATATTACCCACGCCGGCGCGTGAGCATCAAATGGCGTGGCTTTCTGGAGAGCGGCGCAACAGAAGCCTGAGCTGGCTCGCGGATTATATCATTTGTGGTTGCGCAACTCCACGCGCATGACCTTGCCGGCTGCATTCCTTGGTAGTTCGGTGCGAAATTCCACGCTGCGGGGCACCTTGAAATTCGCCATGTTTTCCCGCGCCCAGGCGATGATCTCCGCCGCGCCGGCCTGCTGGCCGGGGCGCAGCACCAGGAAGGCCTTGCCGACCTCGCCCAGCCGTTCATCGGGAATGCTGATGACCGCGGCCATTTCCACTTTCGGATGCTCGCAGAGAATTTTCTCGATCTCCGCTGGATAGCAGTTGAAGCCGCCAGTGATAAACATGTCTTTCTTGCGGTCGGTGATGCGCAGATAGTGGCGTTCGTCCAGTGTACCGATATCGCCGGTATGCAGCCAGCCATCCTTGTCGATCGCCTCCTCCGTGGCTGCGGGGTCATCCAGATAACCGCGCATCACGCCATAGCCGCGCACCAAGATCTCGCCCGCTACACCGGCGGGGAGCGTGTTGCCCTTATCATCCACGCATTTAATCTCGATGCCCGGCACGGCACTGCCGCAACTGCCCGCCACTGTCTCAACCGGGTCGCCCTCGCGGGTCATGGCGATGACGCCGCATTCCGTCATGCCATAGCCGCTGAAGATGGTCTCGATGCCAAGTTCCCCATGCATGCGCTCGATCAGCACCGGCGGCACCACGGCCGCCCCCGTGACAGCGACGCGCAGCGATGAAAGATCAAGCCCGTTCTGGGCTTTTTCGGCAAGTAATGTCTGATAGATGGTCGGCGGCCCGGGCAGGAAGCTGATCTTCTGCTCCAGGATCAGGCGCGCGGCCTGGGCGGGCTCGTAAACCGGCATCGGCACGACAGTGGCGCCGCGCAGCAAGGCGGACACCCAGCCGGCCTTGTAGCCGAATGTATGGAAGAACGGATTGACGATGAGAAAACGGTCGCCCGCGCGCAGAGTCATCAGTTTTGCCCAGCCATGGAACAGGGAGATGACCTGATAATGCGTGGTGAGCACGCCCTTCGGTGCGCCGGTGGTACCTGAGGTAAAGAGAATATCGCAGATACCATCGGGAGAAACCGCGTTCAGCGCGGCATCCACGGCCTGGGGTGGAATATTGGCGCCACCGGCGATGAAGTGATCCCATCCGCCGGGCCGCGCGCCCCCGAAGATGATACGCCGCCGCAGGCCGGGCAGTGCCTCGTCCTGCAGCAGCGCCTCATAATCGGTGCCGAGGAATTTGCTGGTCATGCACAGCATCACCGCATGGGCGCGGCGGAGGATATCGCTGGCTTCGCGGCCCTTATAGCGCGTGTTCAGCGGCACGATGCGCGCGCCGCAAATCTGCGCGCCCAGTGTGGCAAGTATCCATTCCCGGCAATTGGGCGCCCAGATGCCCACCGTCTCGCCCGCCTTCAGCCCGGCTGCGAGGAAGGCGGCGGCGGCGGCACGGGCGCGGGCCCAGAGTTCGGTGAAGCTCCATGTCTCGCCATTTTCGATGACGGCGGGGGCGTCACGGAAAATCATGGCTGCGGCTTCGATGGCGGCGGGAATGGTGATCGGCCGGGTGAGGCGTTCTTCCAGGTCCGGGAACGAGATTTGCTCAGGCGCGAAGGCGAGTTTCATGCCAGGAGACCTAGAAAATCTCGAACAGACCGGCGGCGCCTTGGCCGCCACCGATGCACATCGTAACGACGCCGTATTTCACGCCGCGCCGCTTGCCCTCGTAAAGCAAATGCATCGCCAGGCGCGCGCCGGTCATGCCGAAAGGATGGCCAACGGCAATCGCGCCGCCATCAACATTGAATGTTTCCGGATCGATGCCCAGCGTGTCGCGGCAATAGAGCGCCTGGGAGGCGAAGGCCTCATTCAGCTCCCAGATGCCGATGTCGCTGACCTTCAGCCCGGCGCGGGCGAGCAGCCTGGGCACTGCGAAGACCGGGCCGATGCCCATTTCCTCCGGCGCGCAACCCGCCACGGCGAAGCCGCGCAGGGCGCCCAGTGGGGTCAGGCCTTGCTGCTCCGCGAGTTTGGCGTCAATCAGCAGCAATGCGGCGGCGCCGTCGGAAAGCTGGGAGGCGTTGCCGGCGGTGATGTTCGAGCCTTCCTTGATGATTTCGCCATCCTGGAATAACGGCTTCAGGGCCTTTAGCGCTTCCAGCGTGGTGCTCGCGCGCGGGCCTTCATCGCTGGTCAGTGTAACCTCTTTGTAGGTGACTTCGCCGGTCTCCTTGCTGGTCACCGCCATGCGCGTTTGCAGCGGCGCGAGCTCCTTGTCGAAACGTCCGGCCGCCTGCGCCGCGGCGACGCGCTGCTGGGAGAGAAAGCTGAACTCATCCTGCGCGTCGCGGGAAATCTTGTAGCGATCAGCGACGATTTCCGCCGTTTCGATCATCTGCATCCACATATGGGGCATATGGTCCAGCACGCTTTGCGAACGGGCGCGGTAGCTGTTCTTATGCTTGGTCTGGGTGAGGGAGATGTTTTCCACGCCGCCGGCGATGATTGCGTCCATGCCATCAACCGCAATCTGCTTGGCGCCGGTGGCGATGGCCATCAGTCCCGAGCCGCATTGCCGGTCGATGGTGGTGCCGGCGATGCTTTGCGGCAGACCGGCGGCGGCGACCGTGAGGCGTCCGATATTGTAGCTCTGATTGCCCTGCTGCGAGGCGCAGCCGAGCAGAATGTCTTCCACCAAAGCCGGGTCGATGCCCGCGCGGCGTACCACCTCGGCGGCGACGTGGCCGGCGAGCGCCGCGGCCTCGGTATCGTTATAGGCACCGCGATAGGCTTTGCCGATGGGGGTGCGGGCGGCGGCGGCGATGATGGCTTCACGCATGGCTCAGGGCTCCGAAAAATAGCGGCTGATGGTATCGGCGATGCAGGCGGGTTTTTGCGCTCCTTCAATTTCGACGGTGACGCGCACAATGGATTGAATGGCGCCTTTCATCTCCTCAACCGTCAAAATTTCCCCAACGCCACGCAGGCGCGCGCCGCAGGGAACGGGGGCGAGAAAACGCACGCGGTCCAGCCCGATATTCACCCCGGACGAGAAATTCCGCACCTCCACCATCTCGGGCAGGAAGAGATTGACGAGGCTGAGCGTGAGATAGCCATGGGCGATGGTGGTGCCGAAGGGGCCGGTCCTGGCGCGTTCGGAATCGACGTGAATCCATTGCTTGTCGCCGGTGACTTCGGCGAACCCGTCGATGCGCTTCTGGTCGATGGTCAGCCAATCCGTGGGACCGAGTTTCATACCCTCGGTGCCGAGCAGCACGCGGGGAGATTCGAAAATGGCCACCATCACGCCCTCTGGCTCGAACAGGAGACGACCTCGCCGGTCATGTAGCTGGAGAGATCGGAGGCGAGGAACATCATCACATTCGCCACCTCCCACACTTCCGCCGGGCGGCCGAAGGCTTCACGCTTCACGAGTTCGGCCAGCACCTCCCCGGTGGTGACCTTGGCAAGGAACGGGTGCATGGCGAGGCTGGGGCTGACGGCATTGATGCGCACGCCATGCTCGGCGGCCTCGGCAGCCGCGCAACGCGTGAAGGCCATGACGCCCGCCTTGGCGGCGGCGTAATGGGCCTGGCCCTTTTGCGCGCGCCAGCCCAGCACCGAGGCGTTATTGACCATGACGCCGGATTTGGCCGCGTACATGGCGGGCAGAAAGGCGCGGGTCATGCGAAAGAGCGAGGTGAGGGTGACATCCAGCACTCTGCTCCATTGCTCGTCGGTCATCTCGGTGATGGGCACCTCGCCGCCCAGCCCGGCATTGTTGATCAGCACATCCACGCGCCCGAATTTTTCCAAGGCCACGTCACGCAGATTTTGTACCTGCGCTTCGTTTGTCACGTCGCATACGCACACATCCGGACGGGTGCCGAGCTTTTCGCCAATGCGGTCAGCGGATTCGTTCAACCGGCGTTCATGGAAGTCGCTGAGCAGCACCCTCGCTCCTTCCTCGGCGGCGCGTTGCGCGGCGGAAAAGCCGATGCCGGTTCCGGCGGCGGCGGTGACCACGACGGTCTTGCCATTCAGCAGGCCGCGCGGTTCAGGATAGGCGGGAATGGCCATGGTGCTATGTCCCGTAAACCGGCTTGGCCGGATGGCGGGAGGCCAGCAGTTTTTCCACCACCGGAGTCAACTCGGATGCTTGCCAGCGGGTCCCCTTGTCCTCGGCTGGGCCGTCCGTCCAGCCTTGGGAGAGGAAGATTTTTCCACCCTTCAACTCAAACACCTGGCCGGTGACGAAGGCTGATTGCACGCTGCACAGCCAGGCCACGAGAGGTGCTGTGTTCTCCGGCGCGAACACGTCGAACGCGCCCTCTTTGGCGGCCATTTCGAAGCCACCGGTCGCGGTCATGCGGGTGCGGGCATTGGGAGCCAGGGCGTTGGCGGTGATGCCGTAGCGCTTCAGCTCCGCTGCCTGCACCAGGGTGAGGCTGGCGATGCCGCCCTTGGCGGTGGAATAGGCGCTCTGGCCCATGGAGCCTTGCAGCCCGGCGCCCGAGGAGGTGTTGATGATGCGGGCATCGACAGGTCTGCCCGCCTTCTGCTGGCCGCGCCAGTAATCCACCGCGTGGCGGGAGGTGCAGAAGTGCCCGCGTAGATGCACGCGCAGCACCGCATCCCATTCCTCCGGCGCGCAGGAGACGAACATGCGGTCCCGCACGAAACCGGCGTTATTCACCACGGCGTGCAGATCGCCAAAGGTATCCAGAGCGGTTTTCACGATTCGCCCGCCGGCTTGCCAATCCGCCACGTCGTCGTTGTTGGCCACGGCCTCGCCGCCCAGCGCCTTGATCTCATCCACCACCTTCCCGGCGGCGCCTTTGGTGGCGTCTGTCTCGCCATGGGTGCCGACACCGAGATCATTCACCACAACCTTCGCACCTTCCGCCGCCAGGCCCAGCGCATAGACACGGCCCAGACCATTGCCGGCGCCGGTCACAATCACCACGCGGCCTTTGCAAATTCCCATCTCAGCCGTCCTTGTCCATTAGTTGTTTTTTCAGATGCGCGCTCGTATCCCCCGTGAAGTCGACACGCGCATACAGGCGCTCGGTAAAGCGCCACTCGCCGTCCATGTGCTGGAACTTATCTTCATAGCGCCCGGTGGCGACGATCTGCAGCGCGTAAGCCTCCGTTGCCTGCAGCACGGTCCATTGCGAGCGGCAGCTTGCCGCGTTGCCGTCTGGTGCCAGTGTGATGATCGGGTTGGTTGTCAGATGCCTGGTGCGGGGCGAGCCGCCGGCATACAGTTGCACCCAGCCGCGCCAGAGTTCGGCGATGGCTTCCTCGCCCGCAATGCGCTGCCCGCCGATGACGAGCGCGCCATGGTTGAACAGCCGCGCGGCGCCGGGGAAGTCACCGGCGTCGAACAACTCCGCGTAGGTATAAAGCAAATTCGGGATGGCGATGGCTGCGTTGTTCATGACGGCTGCTCCCCGGACTGGGCCGCGGCGCGGCGCTCGCGCGCACGCGCGGCAGGGCCGTGCAGACGCACCGGAATGGCGTTGGAGCGCATGCGCGCCCGGTCTGGTTCGGCCTGCGGCAAGGGAGACACTTCCACGCAACCCAGCAACATTTCATGCGCCAAGCGTTGATATTCGCCATCGCCGTCATTGCGCCAGGTGATCTGCCAGGGCTCGAATTGTTTGATGATGCGGGCGGGGTTTCCGGCGACGAGGCTGCGCGGCGGCACGATGACATCGTTCTTCACCAGCGCCAGCGCCGCCACCAGCGATTCCGCGCCGATCACCGCATGGTCGAGCACCACGGCGGAGATGCCGATGAGCGCATTCTCCTCCACCACGCAGCCATGCAGCACGGCACAATGCCCCACGGTGGCACCGCGCTTGACGATGCAGTCAGCCCCCGGCGAGGAATGCAAAGCGCAGTTATCCTGGATGGAGCTGTCACCTTCCACGATGATGCGCCCGAAATCCCCGCGCAGCGAGGCGCCAGGGGCGATGAAGCAGCCGGGGCCGATGATCACGTCGCCGATCAATGCCGCCAGCGGATGCACGAAACTACTGGGGTGCACGACCGGAACCAGGCCCTGGAAGCTATAGCAGGGCATCTTACACTCCTGCCCTGGCGAAACCATATTCCGGCCCAGCGGGCGCCTCGCGCAGCCGTGTCAGGACACGGTTACGATGGAAGCCGGGCCCGCCCCAGGTTGCGCTCAGCGCCAGGGCGCGCTTGAGCAGGAAATGCACATCGACCTCCCAGGAATAACCCATGGCGCCATGCACCTGCAGCGAGGCGCGGGTGGCGAGATCGGCCGCTTCGGCCGCTATGATTTTCGCGTGGCTGATACGTGCGCGGGAGAAAAGATCGCGCTGGGCACAGCTCGCGGCGGCGGCGTGGATTACCGGCTTGGCGAATTGCACCGCTACCTGTGCGTTGGCGAGAAGGTGTTTCACCGCTTGATAGCTGCCGATGGGTTTGCCGAACTGTTCGCGGGTTTTGGCGTATTCCACCGCGATATCGATGGCGCGCTGGGCAATCCCCGTGCATTGCGCCGCCGCGAACAAGGCGCCGCGGTCCAGCGCATCCCGCCAGAGAGCGGCATCGCGCGAGAGCGGTGTACCGCTCGGTTCCCATTCCACCTTGAACAGACGCCGGAATGGGTCGAGGCTTTGCTGCCTTGTGAGTTTCACCTCGCCGGGATGACGCAGATAGGTCGCCCCCTGATGTTCCAACAGCAGGGCGGCGGCGGTGTCGGCATCCGCGACGTAGGGATTGATGGCGGGGCCGATGGCGAGGCTTCGCGCGGTGTTGGAAAGAAGCTCGTGAGACGGGTTAATGGCGGCGAGCAGGGGGGCCGCGATGCCAGCGCTCTCCACGAGCGGTTCTGGCAGCCAGGCATATCCAGCCGCCTCGGCGGTCAGCGCGAAATCGACCTCGCCCAGGCCCAAGCCGCCCGCCATTTCGGGCAACAGGATCATTGTGAGGCCGGTTTCCGCGATGGTGGACCAACGTGCCTCGTCGCGCGCCTCCTCCTTGGCCAGCATGGCGCGCAGCTGCGCGGAGGAGGCGGTAGCGGCGAAAAGCTTGCGGGCCGTCTCGGCCATCATCAGCTGGTCGTCGGTGAAGCGGAAATCCATGGCCGGCCTCTTCTAACGTGGCAGGCCGAGCATGCGCTCGGCGATGATGTTGCGCTGGATCTCGTTGGAGCCCGCATAAATCGGCCCGGCGAGGGAGAAGATATAGCCATCCAGCCAATCATGGTCCCGCGCGGCCTCTGCCGCCGCCGATGTCAGCTCCGCCCTGGCGCCGAGCAAGGCGAGTGCCGTACGGTGCAGATGAATGTCCAGCTCCGACCAGAATATCTTGTTGGTACTGGCCTCGGGGCCGATCTTGCCGCCCGAGAGTAGCCGCGAGCTCATGGCATAGATTGTGAGCATATAGGCTTCTGCGTTCATCCAGGCCCGCGCCACCTCCAGACCCAGCGCCGGATCGGCATCATTGCCTTGAGCGTGGTAATGTGCTGCGAGCTTGGCGGCAGCCTGTTGATAGCGAGCGGGGGAGCGCAGCAACAGCCCGCGCTCAAACCCGGCGGTGGCCATGCAGATATGCCAGCCCTGGCCGTCATCTCCCAAACGGTTGAAGGCGGGGACACGGACATTCTCAAGGAAGAGTTCTGCGAAGCCGATATGTCCGTCCATCTTGCGGATGGGATTGACCGTGACGCCCGGGGCGTTCAGCGGGAAGAACACCAGCGACATGCCCTTGTGCCGCTCGCTGCCCGGTGTGCGGAACAGGCCGAAGCCCCAGTCCGCGAAGGCGGCGCGGGAGGACCAGATCTTGTGGCCGTTCAGGACCAGTTGATCGCCATCCTGGATTACGGTTGCGCGGATATGGGCGAGGTCGGAGCCTGCCTGAGGTTCCGACCAGGCTTGCGCCCAGATTTCCTCGCCAGAGGCCATGGGGGGAAGAAACCGCGCCTTCTGCTCAGCCGTGCCGAATTCCATCAGCGTCGGCGCCAGCAGGCAGATGCCGTTCTGGTTCACCCGCCCCGGCGCCGCCACGCGATAATATTCTTCCTCGAAGATCAGCCACTCGATGAGGTCGAGCCCGCGCCCGCCATATTCCTCCGGCCAGCTTACCACGCTCCAGCCGCCTTGATGCATGGTGCGCTCCCATGCGCGATGCGCTTCGAACCCTTCGCGCGTCGCGTCGAAATGTGGCAGTGGGGCAGCGGGCACATGCGCGGTGAGCCAGGCTCTGGCTTCGAGCCGGAAGTTTTGTTGCGCTTTGGTGTAGTTCAAATCCATGCTGGCAAAGCCATGATGTTTCCGATGTTAATAAAAAATGGCGGTGCTGCTCGGGCGCCGCTGTGCGGTCTCAGCCCTTGTGATGTGCCCAGACATGGCCCCAATCGCTTACCGCCATGCTGGTGGTGGGAACCCAGTTCGCGGGGTCGAGCTGCAACCCCTGGCAGCCGTATTCGATGTCGAAGCCGCTGGGGGAGCGGACATAGAAGGAGATCATTTTGTCGTTCACATGTTTGCCGAGCGTAGCGGAAATGTGTGCCCCATGCTTTCGTGCGCGGTCATAGGCACGGCCCACATCGTCGATGCTGTTGACTTCCAGCATGATATGCACGGCGCCGTTCGGGCTCTCCGGCAGCTCCCCCAGCGCCAGGCTATGGTGGCGTGCGTTCTGTGCATGCATGAAGGCGAAGCCAACGCCTTTATCATCCGGCCCGCCGCCGGCGAGATAGAAGCGGCCGAAATCGGCGTCGCCAAAGCCGAGGATCTCTTTGTAGAATGCGTAGGTTTCCTCGAATCTCGGGGCGGTGAGCACGACATGGCCAAGCCCCATCTCGCCATTTAGCCCGGTAACGAAACCGCTGACCCCGGAGGGCGAGGCGAAGGGCACGTAGTCCAGGAAGCGGCCATGGAACATCTCGAACGGGTGGCCTTGCGGGTCCACGGAACGGGCGAGCCTGGAGACGTGGCGGGTGCGTGCGCTCATCACATCCAGGATTTCCACGGCGTGGCCGCCGGCGCGCAGGCGTTCCAGCGCTGCGTCCATATCGTCCCCGGTCGAAAACTCCCAGCCTGGCATTACAAAGGCGTCGGTATCGCCGGTTTCCACCCAGATGCGAAAGGGGCGGTCATCGATACGGAACAGCAACACATCCGCGCGCGGGGAGGGGGCCGCCATGACACCCAGAACATCCGTTGCAAATGCCGACCAGGATGCGAGATCCCGCGTCTTGGCGACGATGTAGCCTAAAGATGCAACCGCCATGTTCTGACTACTCCCTTTATCCAATTTTTAAATGTGCGCATGTTTCTCGCGGCTTTGATTGTTGAATATAATGATTTGCGTTATTAATCAATTATTATAAAGCGAATTAAACTAAAAATAACTGATAAAATTAATGAAATGCGTTGTTTTTGGTTTTATTATGAATTGTCTTGAGTGGGAAACTACGCCATTTTGGGGGCTTTTGCTGCCGCTTTACCGGCCAGCCGGCCAAAGAAGCTGGAATCGGCGAGGCTGAGCCCTGAGGAATAACCCTTGCCCCAGCGCGGCAGACCGCAGGCGGCGCGCCCGGCGGCGTAGAGGCCGGCAATGGGCTCGCCGGACAGTGCCAGCACCTCGCCAGTTGGCAGCGTCTCCAGCCCGCCGAGGGTGAAATAAGAGAAATAACTTTGCGACGGGATGAAGGCCAGCGCCGCAAAGGGCGGCTCAGCCAATGGCTGCAGCCATTTGGCTGCCTTGTGCCAGACCGGGTCTTCGCCCCTGGCTGCGTGTTCATTATACTGGGCGATTGCGCGGCTCAGCGTGCCGGAGCAAAAACCAAGCTCGGACTCAACCTCTCCCCAACTCTCACCCACTGCCGCCAGTTCCGCCCCAGCCAACTCCAATGGCCGTGCGAAGATTGCATTGTCGCAGAGCAGAAAAACGCGGTCTCCCTGCTGTTCTAAGGCTGTGCGCATGACGCGGCCGTGATAGCAATCCTCGTTGATGAAGCGTTGCCCTGCCTGGTTGATGAAAATACCCTTCACCAGCGATTCCGGCGGATACCAGGGGCAGGTGACAAAAAATTCGTTCATGTGGATTGCGCGTCCGCCCACGGCTTGGCCCATTAGGATGCCGGAGCCGTCATCAATGGTGCCGAGCGGGCTTGAGCAACGCAGTGCCTCGGGCGCGTGCTGGCGGATCATCTCCGTGTTCATGCAGAAGCCGCCGGTGGCCAGCAACACGCCCCTGCGCGCGTGCACCGCCAGCTCCTTGCCGTTTTGGCGGATGATGACGCCGGCGACGGCGCCATTTTCAACCACCAGGGCGCGGCCGCGGGCGGAGGTTTCCACCTGCACCCCCGCCTCGCGCGCGCGGGCTTCCAGAATATCGATGATCTTGCGTCCGCCACCCCAGCCCACTGACTGTACGGTATGGCCGCGCGGGGCTGGTTTGGCCTTGGTCACGAAGGGCCATGCCTCCTCCGAGCCGGACCAGATCAGCGTGTCGTCGCCCTCCGGCTCGATGATCTTGCCGGGCAGGAAACTGCCTTTGTAAGGCACCCCCTGGGCGCGGAGCCAGTTGAAATGGTTCACCGCTTCGCTGGCATATAGCGCTATTTTCGCCATGTCGGGGTCCTGCCCGCCCGCCATGGCCAGATAGGTGGCGAAATCCTCCGTGGTGTCGGTGAAGCCGTTCTGGTTCTGGATGTCCGTACCGCCGGAGCCGCCGACATATATTTCCCCACCGGAGAGGGCGGAGGCGCCGCCGGACCCACCAGCGGCCTCGAAAATGGTGACGGCGGCGCCCGCTCGCGCCGCCTCCAGCGCCGCGCAGGCGCCTGCTATGCCGAAGCCCAGAACGGCGACATCGGTTTCCTTGTCCCAGGCGGCGATGCTGGCTGCTTGGACCGGATGTTCCGGACGCGCGTCCATCTCAGGACGGCTCCCTGGTCTTTTGCGGGCCAGCCGCCATGATCAAGACAAGCTCCTTCTGCCCGAGGGGCATTTCATGGGGCGCGATCATGATGGCCGATTAGAGGAACGGGAAAGCGAGCGGAATGCCGAGGAGCCCGTTGGCGAGGTCCGGTCCCATATTGTTCGGGTCGTTGGCCACATGCGCGCGCGCCGCATTAAGGTCGAGCCAGGGCTGGATGATCGCGCTGTGCATATAGATGGCGCGGCCGCCCAACAGGGGCAGAAGCGCATCGACCAGGGCCGCGCAGCGGCGCGCGACGGAGGAGGATTGGAAGCGGTAGAGCTGGCGGGTGGCGATATCGATCTCGCCCCCGGTTTCCAGTGTCTGGATGATGTTATCGAAGTTGCGCCGGAGTACGGCTTCCATCTCGTCCAGCTGCGCATAAGCGGTGGCGACGGCGTTCAGCAAAATCGGGTCGGTCTTTGAGATTTTGCCGGTATTGGTGGAGATGCGCGATTGCGCGATCTCCAGCGCGGCGTTGATGGCGGCGCGCGCACCGCCAAGGGCAGCGGTGGAGACGAGACGCAGGAAGAGCTGTGCCCAGGGTATGCGGTAGAGCGGCGCGTTGTTTTCCACCTGGCCGGGGTTCTTGCACAGAAAGCCATCAACGGCCTTATGAGTGCGGTAGTCCGGCACGAAGGCGCGCTCCACCACGATATCCTGGCTGCCGGTGCCCTGCAGGCCGAACGTGTCCCAGGTATTATCGATTTTGTAGTCTGTGCGTGACACCAGGAAGGTGCGCATGTCCGGCGGGTCGCCTTCCTTCAGCGGTGGGATCATCGCGCCCAGGAGCACCCATTGGCAATGATTGCAGCCGGAGGAGAAACCCCAGCGGCCGGAGAGGTGGAAGCCCCCCTCGGTACGCTCCACCTTACCGACGGGCTGGTAGGAAGAGGAGACCAGGATGCTGTCATCCGCGCTCCAAACATCGCGTTGCGCCTGGTCGTGGAACAACGCCAGCTCGTAGGGATGGCCGCCGACAACGCCGTAGACCCAGCCGGTGGACATGCACCCCTCGGCCAGTAGCTTCTGAATCTCGAAAAATACGTTGGGATGCATTTCATACCCGCCCCAGCGCTTGGGCTGCAGCACCCGGAAAAAGCCCGCCGCCTGCATTTCGGTGATGGTCTCGTCAGGGATTTTGTGTTCGGCGGTGGCGCACCTCGCGCGCGATTTCAGCACTGGGATCATCGCCCTTGCCCGCTCGATCAGCTCCGCCGGGGCCGGTGTGCGGTCGGCTACGATCCTTTGTATATTCGTCATGAAACTACCTTCACTAAAATTGGGCGCGCCTGAAAGTCAAATTCCGCCCGAGATTATGTTCTTCGTAGATATTATATGGTATAAAATACGCAAATGATCAATATTTATTTCCAGAAACCGATTATCGTGCAGCTTGATCTAGGGCGGATGTGAGTGTTTACATGCGTTTAAATTAAAATATTATATAACGCATATAGCTGTTGAATGAAGCTAAACATGAGTATTTTGCAAAAATACCGGAATTTTGTTTTGTTGTTTGGCTGGAGTCTGGGTGGAGGGTGATTTGGCGGCAAAGAACTTGGCGGGCAAGGTGGCCTTGGTGACGGGTGGTACACGCGGAATTGGACGGGCGATCGCGGAGACGCTGACCGCCGCGGGCGTGAAAACCTATGTATGCGGGCGCACGCCGGGGGATTTGCCGGCTACATTGAGCTTTCTGGCTTGCGACGTGCGCGACCCGGAAGCGGTGAGGGCGATGATCAACGAGATCGCCGCGCGCGAGGGCGGGCTGGATTTTGTTGTCAACAATGCTGGCGGCTCGCCGCACGCGGAGGCGGCCCTGGCCTCGCCGCGCTTTTCCGAGCGGATCGTACAGCTCAATCTGCTTGCACCTTTGCATGTTTCTCAGGCGGCTTATCCTTACCTGAAGGCCCGGGGCGGAGCGATTGTGAACATTGCCTCCGTTTCGGCGGTGCGGCCTTCGCCCGGCACCTCGGTTTACGCCGCCGCCAAGGCGGGGCTGCTGGGGCTTTCGCGCAGCCTGGCGCATGAATGGGGGCCGGAGATTCGTGTCAACGTGTTGATTCTGGGCTATATTGAGACCGGGACCACCGATGCCACTTATGGCGATGCGGAAAAACAAGCGGCGATTGGCCGGAATATCGCTGCCGGGCGGCTCGGCAGAGCGGAAGAAGTGGCAGAGGTGGTGGTATTTCTGCTCTCGCCCGCCGCATCATATATCACGGGCGCTGAACTTCAGGTGCATGGCGGTGGTGAGCGGCCGCCATTTTTGGACATCGTGAAGAGCGAGGGCTGAGGTAGATGAGGTGGATACGAAAGCCATGGCTGAAGCCGGCAGCGCGAAGCCCGCGCGGCGTCAGGCGTTGGCCGAAGGGCGTTAGCAACAGTAGCTGCCGCCATTGGCGACGGGAATGGAACCGGTGACGAAGGCGGCGTGGCCTTCAGGCCTGTTGCTCATTGCGCGTTGCCTTCAGTCATGTGCGTTGCAGCGATATAGCCGAAGGTGAGGGCAGGGCCGATGGTGACGCCAGCACCTGGATAGCTTTCGCCCATTGCCGAGGCGGCGTTGTTACCAATGGCGTAAAGTCCCTCAATTGCCTGACCGTCCTTGCCGATCACCCGCGACAGCGCGTCAGTGCGCAGGCCGCCATTGGTACCGATATCGCCGGGATAAATCGGCATCGCGTAGAACGGCCCCTGATCAAGCGGCCGCAGACAGGGGTTGGGCGTGACTCGCGGGTCGCCGTACATCTTGTCATAGGTGGCTTCGCCGCGATGGAAAGCAGGGTCATTGCCGTTTGCGGCGCTGGCGTTGAAGTGCTCCACCGTCTCACTCAACGCCGCGGCCGGCACACCTATTGCCCGGGCGAGATCAGGGATCGTGCGCCCCTTGCGCAGGATAGACCTGGCCGCCCTGCTTTGCAGCCAGTTGGGAACCAAGGGGTAGAGTGGGCCTGCAGGGTAGGAATGCCGGTAGCGGTGGTCGAATACGAACCATGTCGGGTTGGCATCGCCCTGTTCGGCCTGGCGCCGCGCCATCAATTGGCCGACGATATGGTAGGACGCGGCCTCGTTCAGATAGCGTTTGCCATTTTGCGCGACCATGATGCTGCCGGGCAGAGCGCGCTCGATTGTGCACAGGCGGCCGCGATCCTCACCCGGTACGTAGAAGACCGGGGCGGCCCAGGCTGAATGCATGTTCATGAGGCTAGCGCCGGCGGCAACGCCTGCGCGGATGCCATCGCCGGTGTTGCCGCTGGTTCCGCCCGAGAGCTGCGCGTTTGGATAAAGCGGTGCATAGTGATGCCGCATCGTCTTGTTCTTGTCAAAACCGCCGGCGGCGAGGATTACGCCCTTGCGCGCACGGATGCGCAGATTTTTGCCCTCATGGCGAACGACCGCGCCGGTAATCTTGCCGTTTTCGAGGATAAGTTCCTCCAGCGGGCTCTCCAGCCAAAGCGGAACGCCCTGCCGGTTGAGCGCGAGCCGTAGCCCGCCCGCCAGCGCATTGCCCAGGGTTAGCCGCCTGTCCTTGCGTGAGGTAAGGCGGAACGGCAGGTCCAGCCAATAGCGCGCGAGGCTTCGCGCGAGGTGGCGCCACCAGCCCGGCGCACGGAACAACAGCATGTAGGTTTCGTCGAAATGCCAGTTCAGATAGCCAAACAGTGAAGCGGCCGGTGAGGCAAAGCGCAACGTGCGCACGTCATTATTCAGATTACGGCCGTCAAGCGGCAAAGGCATATGGGTACGATAGCCTGCCGCTGATCCGCCAGGGTTCTCGGCATGGTAGTCGGGATAGGGAAACGCCTGGTATTCAATCTCGGTGTTCGCGCTCAGCCAGCGCAGCATCTGGGATGCGTTCCCAACATAGGCGCGGATATTCTCGTCCGGCACGTTGGATGCGGAAAGCTTGCGGACATAGGCGAACGCCGCCTCCTCATTGTCCTCGAATCCAGCGGCCTGCGCCTGATCGCTGGCGGGAATCCAGATTCCTCCACCCGAGGTCGCAGAGGTTCCGCCCCAGAGCGGCGTTTTCTCGACAATGAGAGTTTCTGCGTGGCGACTCGCCGCGACCAGGGCGGCAAGCATGCCGCCCGCGCCCGAGCCGACGACCAGCACATCAAGCTCTTTGTCCCAATTTTCTACCATGCCGGCGCTCCAGTGTAGAGGGTTACGGGCAAGCGTTGCCGCGTGCCGTTAAGAGGGAAGATAGAGCTGGGCGGCTTTGCCGCCGTCCACCGGCAGCGCCGTGCCGGTGATGTAACTGGCGGCGTCCGAGAGCATGAAGACGATTGCCTCAGCCAGCTCTTCCGGCCTGCCGCCGCGGCCCATGGGGATGGCTTCCATGGTCCTGGCGGCGATCTCGGGGACTTTGGCCGAAAAATCTTTTGTGCCGGCGGTCTGGACCTGCCCGGGCACGATGGCGTTGACGCGGATTCCGCTGCGCGCGCCTTCCATCGCGGCGACCGCGGTGAACTGGATCATGGCGGCTTTGGAGGCGGAGTAGCTTGACATAAATGGGGCTGCGCGGATGCCGCATGTCGAGGCGATGTTAACGATCGCCCCTTTGCCAGCCGCGGCCATGATGTTCATCGCGGCCTTGGTCGCCACGAAAACCGCTTCCGTGTTGACCGTGAAATCCTTGCGCCAATGGTCGAGAGAGAGGCGGTTGATCGGCGCGTAATGAGTGGACATGGCGTTGTTTACAAGCATGTCGAGCCTGCCGTGACGGTGCGCGATATCTTCGATCATGGCCGCGAGGGAGGCCAGATCGGAAACGTCAAGCTGTACAGCCTCAACCTTGCCGCCTTCGGCCTCGATCCGTTCCTTGGCGTTGGTGAGCATTATCTGCCGGCGCCCGCAAATGACAACATGCGCCCCGCGGCGCGCCAGAAGCGATGCCGTGGCGAGACCGATGCCATCACTGCCCCCGGTCACAACCGCGACCTGTCCGTTGAAATCCTGGTTCATGGCGTTGTTCTTACCTGTTCTCATCAGTCTATGTTGTGTAGAATTCGTATAAAAGTAAAACGCAGTTGACAAAACAAAACCGATTATGTCAACTTGTTTGCGTAGAAATAAAATTATAATGTTACGAATAGCTTCTGTTACAAACGGGTTGAGTGGGGAATATGGGTGATCTTTCCGGTAGGGTGGCATTGATAACCGGGGGCGGGCAAGGTGTTGGCCAGGGAATTGCGTTGGCACTTGTTGCCGCGGGCGCGCGCGTTGCCATTAGCGGGCGCACGGCCGCCAAGCTGGAGGAGACGTGCCGGCTCATCGCGGAGCGTGGCGGCCAGGCTCTGGCGGTGCGGGGGAATGTCAAGGATCCGCGGGAGTTGCCGGCGATGGTTGAGCAGGTTGCCGCCTGGGGAGGTGGGGTCGATATTCTGGTTAATAATGCACAGGAAGTCCCTGCCGGCCGGCTGCTGGAGGTCTCGGACGAGGCGTTCGTTGCGGGGTTTGAGTCTGGCCCCTTGGCGAGTTTCAGGCTGATGAAGCTGGTATATCCACATATGGTCGCTCAGGGAGGCGGGGTAATTTTCAACCTTGTTTCCTCGGCCGCCGCGCGGTGGGATATGACGGGCTATGGCGCTTATGGTGCGGTTAAGCAGGCAATGCGTGTCCTGACCCGAGCGGCCGCCGCCGAATGGGGGCGCGAGGGTATCCGGGTGCTGGCGATTGCGCCTCATGCAGAGTCGCCCGGGCTCAAGCGCTGGATCGCGCATAACCCGGATGAGGCGGAAGCTTTCTTTCGGGCCATTCCGTTGGGGCGGGTTGGCCGGTTGGAGGAGGATATCGGCCGCGCGGTGGTGGCGTTATGCGGGCCTGAGCTTGGTTATCTTACCGGCGCGACGATTCCACTTGATGGGGGGCAGGCGAATTTTGGGTAATGGGTTGCGCCCAAAGGTTTGAACGGTCTGTTGGAGTGTTGGGCGCGATCTGTAGGTGTGGCGCATGGCGATGTCTTTCACGACCGCGATGGGTAGAGTGGCCTAAAAATCCTCATAATCATCGATATTTTAACATATATTATACGAATTATTTGGATTTTACGGTTGTATATTGCGTTAATGCGTTGACTTTTTCGGAATTTACAGCCTAAAATCCATAACTACAGAACGGCGAAGCAAAACCTGCCGTCGTGCTGTCGCTAAAAAAGAGAACAAATAAAATATAGAGGAGGGATGATGAGTTACGATTTTCGAGTATATGAATCGTGCCGGCGCCGTTTGGCGTCTGGGAGCATCTCCATGCTGGGCGCCGAACATTGGCGTGTGGCGTTGGGGGTGGTATCGATGTTGATGATCACTGGCGTGCAGCACGCTAGGGCGATGAACCTGTATACCGGTGTGGTGAATGGACAGAGTCTAGAAATCAACCTGGACACAACTGTTGAATACTCCAACATATTCCGCGTCAATTCACCGTCGAAGGTGCTGACCAGTAATCTCAACGGAAATGACGGTGACCTGAATTTTCAGCATGGTCTGGTTGACAATACCTTCGATGTGTTGCCGATATTCGACTTGAGGTATGGCAATTATGGCGTGCATGTTAGCGGAGAGGCGTATCTGGATACGTCCTATCTTGGCCGGACACAGAATGATTCGCCTGGCACCTATAATCCCATTAGCGCCAATTACCGGCACTTCACCAGCGCTACACGCAATGTTAATGGGCAAAATGCCGTGCTGCTCGATGCCTATGCGTATGGCACGAAATATTTTGGGGTGGATGGAGAGCAGGCCCTCACGGTAAAGGTTGGCCGCCAGACGCTCATGTGGGGCCAGAGCTTGTTCTTTGCGAACAATGGTATTGCTGCCGGACAGGCGCCGATCGATGTGATTAAGGCTCTTAATCTACCCAATGCGCAGGCGCAACAAATTTTCCTGCCAGTTGGTCAGGCGGTGGTTACTTATGCGCCTAATTCAAATCTGAGTTTTCAGGCCTATTATCAATTCGAGTGGGAGCCGGATACGCTGGAGGGTGTGGGGTCATATTTCAGCACGACCGATATTTTGGACAAGGGCGGGCAGCGCCTCTTGTTTGCCCCGTATTACGGTGTTCCGCGCGTCAAGGATTTGAGGCCGCCCATTAACAATGGGCAGTTCGGCTTCTCGATTCAGGGGGCGGTTGGCTCATGGGATATGGGACTCTACGCGCTACGATATGACGATCATGCGCCGGGCGGCATCTACTTATCAAAATCCTACTCTGATTACTGGGTTGTATATCCGCGCGATATTCAGGTGTATGGTTCCTCGTTTAATACGGTCTATGATGGGGTAAGCATTGCCGGTGAAATTTCCGGCCGCAGAAACATGCCTCTGGTCTCTGCGGGAGCGCCGGTTTCGGCTTATCCCGGGAACTCCAATGGCGGTGCGCTTTATCCGGTTGGTAGCACGGTGGCGGCGCAGGCCTCCGAGATATGGGTGACGCCGAGTCTCCCGTTTGACCGGGCAGGTGTGACGGTTCTTAGTGAATTTGCGCTTAATCATGTTGTATCTGTCGATAAGAACCGTAACATGCTTCGGCCTGACCGCAACGCCACCGCCGGGGCATTTCAGTTTGAGGTGATACCGACCTACGATGATGTCCTGCCGAACTTGAATCTTCAATTCCCAATTGGTTTCAAATATAATCTGTTCGGCCGTTCTCAGGTTGATTCTACGATGAATCATGGTACTGGATTTTTCAATATAGGTGTTTCCGCACATTATAGAACGACTTGGACAGCATCGTTAACATACCAGGATTATTTGGGCGGACCGAACCAAAATCTAAATCCGTTAGCGGACCGTGGCTATATTGCGTTTAGTATCCAGAATGCTTTCTAAAAAGGGGATCGAAATGAACCGGCGTAATTTTGGGATTTTGGGTGCGAGCAGCTTCGGCGCTCTTGCAACATATTTGAATAATGTGCGTCCAGCCATGGCGGCCGTAGTCCCCGATAGGCTGAAGACAGAATTAACACCGTTGGGTGGCGAACGCGCGGGTAATGCGGATGGGAGCATACCGGCATGGACAGGTGGGCTCACCCAAATGCCGGATGGCTGGGAGCCTGATAAGAATGGATTGATGCCGGATTTCTTTGCCGGTGATGCCAAGCTATTGAGCATCGATGCCAGTAATATGGAGCAATACCAGGATCGTCTCAGCGTGGGGACGATTGAGATGATGAAGAAGTATGGCTATCGGATCGATGTGTATCCGACCCACCGTACAGCTGCTGCGCCGCAATGGGTGTATGATTATACCTATCAAAATGCGCTGAACACTCAGATGGATGCCAATGGTGCCAAATATGGATTTACCGGCGCATATGGCGGTACGCCCTTTCCGATTCTGGATACGGATCCCAACATCGCTGGCGCGCAGGCCATGTGGAATCACCAGACGCGCTGGCAGGGAACGGCATATACGCGTAACGAGGCTAACTATGTGGTGGATAGCACCGGTGCGCTGACGCTTTCCGCGGGACAGCGGCAGTTTGTGCGCTACCCATATTATATGCCGGGCGGTTCAGCCAGCAATTACAGCGGCCTTTATATCCAGTCTTATACAAAGTACATTGCGCCGGCTAATCAAATAGGCCAGGAATTTTTGGATTACCAGCCGACCAACATGTTCAGCTCTCCTGAGCGGGTTTGGGCATATATGCCTGGCGAAGGCCGCGTGCGTGAGGAGCCGGATATGACCTATGATACGCCAGCACCAGGATTGTCAGGCTATATCAATCAAGATGAGTATGATATTTTCCGTGGCTCCATGGATCGCTATGATTGGAAGCTCATCGGCAAGAAGGAGATGTACACGCCGTATAACAATAACAAACTATATTTGGCGACTCCTCAGGAAGGTCATGGACAGCATTTTATAAACCCTGACTTGCTGCGTTGGGAGTTGCATCGTGTTTGGATCGTCGAGGCGACCCTGTCACCAGGCAAGCGCAACGTAATGGCGAAGCGCCGGTTCTACATTGATGAGGATACCTGGACGGTGCTGTTAGGTGATACATGGGATGCCGAAGGTAATTATTGGCATTTTGGTGTGAATACCATGGAAAATCGTCCTGATTTTCCGGCGGGTGTATTAATTTCCACAACGGTTATCGCTGATTTGCAAGCAAATCATTATTTGAGTTCCGTTGGGATCTGGAATGAATCACCCTATAATCAACCGGTTCTTTTGGGCGTGCCCCCGCAGCAATTGTTTGATGCTCGGAGTATGGCTGCGCAGGCGCAGTTCTGAGTAAGTTAAGGCGGAGATGGTATTCTGTATGATCTCCGCCGATTTTCTGGAAAGTCTGGCTCGATGATGACGCATAAACCTCGTGTGGGTGGAGGCAAAAAGGAGTGTTGGAAGCCATGAGGGGAGCTTTGGTGGTCCTATTCCTTATGATCGCGCCGATGGCGTGGGCCCAGACCAACATTATGGACCTTACCTTGCCTGCTATTCATGTAAGCGCACCAGCACATGATTTCCTTGACGGGGTGGCGATGGCTGGCGACCGGATCGTTGTAGTTGGCGAGCATGGGCTGATTGCATATTCGGATGATGATGGCAGGACGTGGCGCCAGGCCGCTGTGCCGGTGAGTGTGCTGTTAACAGACGTTGCTTTTGCAAATGCTCAAGATGGTTGGGCAGTTGGCCACATGGGTGTGATTCTGCACACCAGCGATGGTGGCATGACGTGGCAAAAGCAAATTGATGGGCGAAATGTAGACGCCCTTAGTCTTGCCGCAGCACAAGCTGCGCAAGCCGCGAACAGTGCTTTGCCAACTGTTGAGTTAGCTGTTAGGCGCGCAGAGTTATTCCAGAGCATCGGGCCCGACAGGCCGTTTTTGGCTGTGCTGGCGCAAAGCCCTCAGCAGGCGATTGTGGTGGGCGCTTATCGTATGGCGATACGTACAAACGATGGTGGCAAAAATTGGAGCGATATAAGTCTCGATGTACTCGACCGCTTGAGCCATAATCTCTACGATATTTCATCTGTTGCCAGTGGTATCTATGTGTCCGCCGAAACGGGAATCGTATTCTACTCTACCGATGGTGGCGCGACTTTTCCGCAGGTAACCGCACCAACGGATGCGACTTTATTTGGTATTGCTCCAACAGCTGACGGCTCGGTGTTTGCTTACGGTGTTGCCGGTGCGGCTTATCTTAGCCATGACCACGGCGCCACCTGGCAAAGTATCAATGTTGGCACCACGTCAAATATTACTTCGGGGTTGCTGCTGAAGTCCGGCGCGCTTGTGCTCGTCAGTGAAACAGGCGGAGTTTATATCAGTAATGATAATGGCCTGACTTTCCGGAGTCTGCCGGAGGTTATGCCGATGCTCTTAACCGCTCTTGCGCAGATGCCGAACGGCGATGTGGTGGTTACTGGCTCTAGCGGCGTGAAAATCTTGTCAAAATCCGACTTTACCAAGACCCAATGAACCGGAGAGACTAAGTGAATTACTTGCAATCATCCGACGACATGCGGATTGCGGATATTGCTGATTTTGACCGGCAGTCGGGTTCCGTGGTCGAGCGGATTTTATTCAATCATCGGCCGATTGTCTTGTTGTTGTGTTTATTCGCGACCATATTTTTCGGCTATGCTGCACTGCATGTGCGCATTAGCGCTAGTTACAATGAAATGCTGCCAACGCACCAGCCGTTCATTGTAAACTACTTTAAGCATTATGATGACTTACAGGGGCAGGGCAACGCGATCAGAATTGATGTGGAAAAAAATGGAAATGGTTCGATTGTCGATGCGAACTATCTGGCCACACTCGAGCAGTTGAGCGATCAGGTCTATTTGCTTCCTGGCGTTGATCGTCCATTCATGACGTCGTTATGGACCCCGTCGGTACGCTGGATGATGGTAACGCCGGTTGGTTTTAATGCTGGACCGGTGATCGGCGCGGCCTATAATGGGAGTCCATCACAGCTTGCTGTCGTACAGCAGAATATCGCGAAGGCCGGAATTATCGGCAGTATTGTTGCCAATGATTTTCATTCAAGTATGATTTATGTACCGTTGATGCAGCATAATAACCTCACGGGTAAGGCGCTGGATTATGGGGATTTGGCGCGGCAACTGAATGCATTGCGCAATAAATATAAGAATAAAGGGGTAACCTTGCACGTTATCGGCTTTGCGATGGTGGTGGGCGACCTTATCAATGGCATAAATCGCGTACTTACGTTTTTTGGTATTTCCGTGATCATCGCTATAGCCATTCTTTATTGGTATACGAGGTGCGTACGCTCAACGTTGCTTGTCGTGACGGCCTCGATCACCGCGGTAATCTGGCAGCTTGGAATACTTACCTTGGCGGGTAAGGACCTTAATCCCTATTCGGTCTTGGTGCCTTTTCTTGTTTTTTCAATCGGCATGAGCCATGGCGCCCAGAAGATGAATGGGGTGGTGCAGGATGTTGGCCGTGGCTCGCATCCGCTAATTGCAGCACGTTATACATTCCGGCGATTGTTTCTGGCAGGCTTTGCCGCGCTGACATGTGATGCGGTGTCGTTTGCGGTTTTGTTCACTATTCGTATTCAGGCGATTCAGGATCTGGCCGTTCTCGCTTCTATCGGTGTCGTTATTTTAATCTTCACGAATCTGATCATGTTGCCAATTTTGCTTAGTTACACTGGCGTAAGCAAAAATGCAGCGCAGCGGAGCTTACGTCAGGAAGCTGATGCCACAGGAAACAAATATCCATTGTGGCATTTTCTTGACCTCTTCACACGTCGCCGTTATGCTGCCGCGGTGGTAGTTTGCGCAGCAATCTTAGCATCCTTCGGTTGGTACATCGGGCATAGAATACAGGTTGGTGATTTATCTCCTGGTGCGCCGGAGTTCAGGCAATCTTCTCAATATAATCGTGATAATGCCTATATCGTTGGCCATTACGCCACTGGTTCTGATAATTTCGTAGTGCTGGTTGACTCCGCTCCAGGCCATTGCCAGGATGTTGCAACTCTTCAGGCAATGGACAATCTTGAGTGGCGATTGCAACAGCTGCCGCAGGTCCTGTCAACTTCGTCTCTGGCCTCCATGAGCGCGAAGTTGAATATGCTGATGACGGAAGGTTCGCCGAAATGGCTTGATTTCATTCCGAATCAGCAGGTAATCGATGATCACGCGAATAACGGTACGGAATCCCTCAAGAACAGCACTTGTTCATTCGCGCCGATCAATGTGTCATTGACCGACCATAAAGCTGCGACATTACAAAGTGTTGTGAAAATGGTGAAGGATTTTTCTTCTAACCCTCAAAATCAAGGACCCTATTTCAAGATTCAGCTGGCAGGCGGCAACGCCGGTATCGAGGCCGCGACGAATATTGCGATTGAGCAGTCCAATCTTCAAATTTTGATGCTGGTTTATGCTTCGGTCATCCTCTTCTGCTTCATCACCTTTCGCTCCTGGCGGCTGGTGATCTGCACCGTAATCCCGTTGGCGATCACCTCGTTGCTCTGTCAGGCATTAATGGTTTGGCTGAACATCGGCATTAAAGTGGCGACTTTGCCGGTTATTGCACTGGGTGTCGGCATTGGTGTTGATTATGCGTTGTACGTGCTGAGTGTCGTGATCAAACAACTCAAGAATGGTGCGACGCTATCGGAGGCTTATTACCGGGCGTTGCTTTTCACTGGAAAAGTGGTTTTGTTGACGGGATTTACGCTTGCGGTTGGTGTCGCCACATGGATATTTTCGCCGATCAAATTTCAGGCGGACATGGGGCTGCTGCTGTGTTTCATGTTTCTTTGGAACATGGTTGGTGCCCTCGTTTTATTGCCGGCCCTGGCTTATTTTTTGTTGCCGCAGCAGCGGCGGAAAGCACTTGTGACATAAGCCGTCAATGCGGGGTGATAACCGGGTTTGGGAGCGATGCTGCCGGTCTACGCTCAATTGAGATAGGGCAAGGTCAATTAGGGCATTTTTTGGTGGAAATCGGAACAACCGATGATTTTCAAGTGTACTATTTAGGGTAACGCACGTACGCTTTCAAAAACTCGAAAAATATGGCTGAGAAAATTTAATCGCTATCCGTCTCATAACCTGAAGGTCCCTGGTTCAAATCCAGGTCCCGCAACCAGATTCTCAAGATAAACCAATACGTTAAAGCGGTAATCCCCCCTGCCATTAAGGGGATTGATAAGTAGAATTTTCTCGGCATTTTACGCGAGGAGAT
>NZ_BSOS01000009.1 GCF_030160635.1 Acidocella aquatica
ACCTGGGCTAAGGCAACGCCATCAACACATGCACCAATCCCGCGAAGCGGGTTCGTTCCACGGCCCGACCCTGCCGTACTCTACCCTTCATCTCCGCGTCCAACCCAGTCGCCAACGAGTCAGGATAGGATAATATGATATGCCAGGCCAGCCGGGATGTTTGGTTCGCGGTTTACTGCCATAGATGCTGAAGGGATACGTGAGGTTTTACTCCAGCTAAAAACAACCGGGCTTCATCGGCGCTGAGGTCTCTGCCATAACCTGCCCCGACCTTCCCGCTGGAATGCCCAAAAATTTTATCGCACAATTCGTCGCCTATATTTCCCGCTCGCAACATTTGTCGGAAACTATGCCGCAATGAGTACAAGGCGAGTGTGGGGTCCTTCGTGACGGTCTTATCCAAATACCGGTTTAAAAATTTGGACCATGCAGGCGCGCTCTTTTGCTTAACATCCGGTTGAACCAGGGTGAACCCTCGGGCGGACTGCTTGGCAGCCCATTCGACTATACCCATCTTCAGAAGGTCTCCAAGAAGTGGGATCAACCGGGGTGCGGCAGGAGTTTTGGTGCCAACCTTACGAAGATCCATACAAAGAACGTCGTCTACCCATACGAACTGCGAAGGCGCCATTGCGATTTCCTCTGTTCGAGCACCTGTTAGAGCTGCAATAGCTAAAAACCAACGGGTTGCTTCCTCGCTTGGACTACATTCTTCCGTAAAGAGTCGGCTGTGAAACAACATTGACACTTCGCTCTGGGTGAAAGCCCGACGATCTTCATCGCCCATCCGTTCTTCCTTCGTTAAGCTTCGGATGCTCACCTTTTCAAAACCATCGTCCTCCACACTGCCTGCAGCAACCGCCCAGCTCATGAACGTCTTAATATGCCCGACGCTGCGTTGGATTGTTGCATGACTTAACTTCCCGCCACGGGGATTTTCCTTATCACGCAGAAAGTCCGCGAAAACCTTGACGTCTCCCCGACGAATGTCCCTAATGGCTTTATCGCCGATTAGCTTGATCCATATGTCAAACGCCTGATCATAGCTCCAAATTGTTTTTTTCTCGAGATCGGGTTTATCGCGCATGAACGCTGTGCGAAGGGTATGCCAAACAGGAGAGGATGGGATTAAATTCCTGGGACGTGCTTCCTCCACGGTATGCGTTGATATGATCGAAGGTGGCATTTCGACCGAGACAGTTTCATTTGTCATTTGTGTATAGTGTGGGTGGTCTACCTGCCTTGTTAACATGGGAGCAGGCTGTGGCGCGGATGCCATCTCCCAGACTGCCGTATCGCCGGGAACCATCTGAGCCTGAACACTTGTGACCATCGCTTTGAGCTTGAGATTGAATTCTATGCGGAGTTCTTCGACACCCATTTGATATTGGCGCCCCAACTCAAACGCTCCCAGCGCCAGCAATTCTGCCGGGCTTTGATCCGTTCGATCAGTGTTGAGTTCGTGTGTCATCCTAAGACGCAGTGTCTCAAGAAAACATGCAAGTGAGAAAAACAATCTCGATGCGTTTATTTTTGCATTATGAGCATCACTGGTACCAAGTGATGCAATTAAATGAGTTCGACGTAAAATCAGGCCCAGATCGGTCGGCAACCGCATACGGAAGTAGTACCGGTTTCGCCTCTTCACGACGTATGAACAACACCCCATTTTTGGCTTCCCGCGTGTGCACAAGTGAGTGTCACAAGCGCGGGACGACACAAAAATAACCATGGCTTTTCAATTGGTTGCAAGCCTTGGCGTCCCGTAGGGGATTCGAACCCCTGTCGCCGCCGTGAAAGAGCGGTATCTAGCGTCCTCTAGCGTTCCATACTGTTCAATAAAGCGTTGTAAACCCTAAAGTTTAATCCCCTATTATCCCGTTGCGTTCTGTACCGTATATCCCGTATATATCCCGCACGGCATATTTTAGGGCGGTGACATGGCGCGCAAGAGTAGGGATGAGGTTTTAGACAACAGATCGGCGCGGCTGCGGTTGCCGGTGCGGAAGGAGCCGTTCTGGCGCAACATTCAGGAGGGGCGCGCGCTGGGCTACCGGCGGATTGCAGGCGGGAAGTCTGGCACCTGGATTGCCCGCCATTATGTAAAAGGCAGAACCCCCCGCAATCTGTTTCAGGCTTTGGGCAGCGCCGATGACTACCTAGACGCCGACGGCGACGGCACCTTGAGCTATCAGCAAGCCTATGACGCGGCGGGAGCTTGGTTTGCCACGCTCTCCAAGAAAGAGCCGGTGAGACAGATCACCGTTGCCGAGGCGATGACGCACTATATGACGCACTACCGCGCCAAGGGCGGGAAGGCCGAGCGGGAAACGCAATTCACGGTTGATGCTCATATCCTGCCAAGCCTGGGCAAGCGGCTGGTTGACGATCTCACGGCTGGAATCATTAAAGCCTGGCGTGACAAGCTGGCGACGGCACCGGCACGGCTTAGAGCCAGCGCCGACGGCACCCCCAAGAGCCGGGCAACGCTAGATGCAGCCGGGAAACGGGCAAGGCGCAGCACGGCAAACCGAATCATGACCACGCTCAAGGCGGCGCTAAATTTGGCGTATCGCGACGGGCTGGCGCAATCGGATGACGCATGGCGGCGCGTTCAACCGTTTCATGGCGTGGACGCTGCAAAGGTGCGCTGGCTGACCGATGACGAAGCCGCCCGCCTGGTGAACGCCACGCAAGGCGCTTTCCGCAACCTGGTTGTGGCGGCGCTGCTGACCGGATGCCGCTATGGCGAATTGTGCAATCTTCGCGTGGCCGATCTGGACCTTGTGGGCGGACGTGCCACGGTTCGGGAAGCCAAGGCAGGCAAGCCCCGCGTCGTCACCTTAACCGCTGAGGCGGTGCAGCTATTCACCACGGCCAGCGCAGGCAAGCCCCGCAATGCTTTGGTGCTGCCCCGTGACGACGGCGAGCAATGGCTTAAAAGTCATCAATCCCGCCGCCTATCAGATGCCTGCAAGCTGGCTGGCATTGCCCCCGCAATCGGGTTTCATATCCTCCGCCACACCCACGCCAGCCGCCTAGCACAAGCCGGGGTGAGCATGAGCGTAATCGCCGCGCAGCTAGGCAACAGTGAAGCCATATGCAGCAAACACTATGCACACCTCGCCCCCTCATATCTGGCCGAGGCTATGCGCGCCGGGTTCGCCGATACGGGCTTAGTCCCGCAATCAAATGTAACGCCGCTGGCTAAATCCACAATGAAAGGTAAGTAATGCTGACCTATTTTTCAAAGCCGGAAACATCTTCTTTGTGGTGTTTGAGGTGTTTGAAGTGTTTGAACACAAATAAACGGCGGCTTTCTGCGGTTTTTGGGGGAATAAATTTCAAACACCTTAAATATGGACAGGTGTTTGAGGTGTTTGAAAACAAGATTGCGGAACTTCTTAACCGTCAAAACTGGCGGCTTTCTGCGGTTTTTTATGATTGTGGAGGTGAAACACCATGCCGGTGAACCGCGCAGGGCCAAGCCCAAAACGCAAAAGGCCGGGAGGTGCAGCGAACACCAGCCCGGCCAAAGAAAACCCCGAACCACTGGAAGGAACGAAGATGAATCACGATACCACGCCCGCCGAATCCGTCAAAACCGTTTTCCGCGCATTAAGGCCGGAGTTTGACGCGCCGGAACTGAGTGAATGGGCGAGGCTTTGCACCTCGTTAATCACCTCCCATCAACATCATGAGGCGGGGGTTGAATATGACGGCGCGCCTTCTGGCTTCGCCGCCGCTGAGCAATCCCTTGGTGCGGTTATCGAGTACCTGAGTAACGCGCCGGGACTGCTTCAGGCGGGCGCGCTTCTTCCGTTGGGGCGGCTATTAGAGGCGCTGCGCGATCTTGATGAGGGCCGGAAAGTACCGCTTTTGGCAACCCGTACCGCCAGCAAACGACCGACAACAGCCCGCCGACGTGCCGCAATGATCGGGATGGCAGCGCGGTGCATGACCGAGCTTGTGGATAGTGGCGACACTGTTCCGTTGGCCGCAAAGAAAGTTTGCGCCGCCCTGAAAGCTGGCGAGGCAATCGACTGGAAAAAACTCACAGTGCAAACTGTCCAAAACTGGCGCGCGCGGTGCGAGGAAGGAGAAGGGGCCGACATCGCCCCTCATGCGCTGCTGCGCTACCGCGAGCCTTTGCCCCCCGGAATGGGCGACACGCCCGCGCTACGGGCAAAGAGTCTCTTGCTGGTTTTGTCAGAAGCTAAACGGCGAGGGCTTGGGGAATAAATCTCGGAAACCCCCCATGTTTTCGCGTGATGTACCGCGGGACAACCGGGGAACCAACCAGACAGGAGCCACCCCATGCCCATCGCCCTAACGATTGAAAACGCAACTGAACAATCAGGACTTTCCCGCAGCCGCCTCTATCTTTTGATTGCGGAAGGGAAACTGGAAGCCCGCAAGGCCGGGAAAAGAACCCTCATTCTTGGCGAATCATTGCGGCAATATATCGAGAGCCTGCCCGCTGCCCCCATTACCGCCCGCGCCGCCGCCTGACTCCCAAACAAAGAAAAACCGCCCCGTTTTCCCCCGAGGCGGCTTAGAAAGGCTTATCGAACATGCCCAAATTACCCCAAACCCCCGCCGATAACAAGCGCAATCTTCGCCCCCTAGACCTAAAACGCGCCGCCGCGCATCTGCTTTCCCGCGCCGAGTGGCTGCGCCGCCGCCGTGAGCCTGACCCCCGATGCCGCGCCGTTCAACTGGCCGATGCCGCCGAGTGTTGCCGCCTGGCCGCAGCTCTCACGGGAGGCAAAAAATGAGCGATACCGTAGACTTCTCCGCCGTCAACCGCGCCGCATTGGCGAACTTCCCTGCCATCGTCTCGCGCTGGTTGCCGGGCGGCCGCTTTGCCGGTCAAGAATACACCGCCCGCAACCCGCGCCGGAATGACCGGACGGAAGGCAGTTTCCGCATAAACGCCAATACCGGGGCTTGGTCTGACTTTGCGACCGGCGACAAGGGGGGCGACCCCGTGAGCCTCGCGGCGTATCTGTTCAGCATGAACCAGCCGGACGCGGCGCGAAAAATGGCCGTAATGCTTGGTTTGGAGGCCGTAAAATGAACGAGCTTTCCGCCGACGGCATTACGCCGGACCCCTTCGCACCGTTTACAGAGGCCCCGAAAACCAGCGGCTTCCCCGACTTCACCGCCGCCGTTGCGGCGGTTGCTGAACGCCTCGCCATGCCGGAAATTTGGGAGCCGCAATGCCCGGCACCGGCTGAACCGCCCGAGAGCGTGAAACATTGGCAGCACGGGGATTCCGTGGCGCGCTGGGACTATCGCACCGCCGACGGCGCGCCGATCTTCTCGGTGTATCGGTTCAATACCGCCGATGGCGGCAAGCAAACCCTCCCCTACACCTACGGGCGGCGCGCATGGACCGACAAAAATGGGTTGCGGCGAGACGCCACCGGCTGGCACTGGAAACGCCCATTGCCCCCGCTGCCACTCTACGGCCTGGACCGGCTGGCTGCGCGCCCCGAAGACCCGGTGTTGATTGCGGAAGGTGAAAAATCAGCCGATGCAGCGGCAAAGCTGTTTCCTAGTTATGTGGCGATCACTTCATGCGGCGGGAGTAATTCGGCCGGCAAAGCTGACTGGACGCCATTAGCTGACCGCATGGTGACGATCTGGCCGGACCATGACGACGCCGGAACCGATTATGCCCGCGCCGTTACGCGCCTTGCCGGAGAAGCTGGCGCGGCTGAAATCCGCATTGTGAGCGTGCCGGAACTGTTTCCGCCCGGCTGGGATGTGGCCGATGATCTGCCCGAAGGCGAAGGCCCGGACGTGCTGGCCGAGTTGCTGGCCGGTGCGGCGCTGGCTGAACCGCCGTTCAAAATGCCGGACGGGTATTCCTGGGAAAAAGGGCAGCTATGGTTTCAGCCGGGTCAACAAAAGGATCGTTCATGGCCTGAGAAGGTTTTTGTCTGCGGTCAGTTTGACGTTTTGGGCGAGGCGCGAACATCAAACGGCACCGGCTGGAGCGTGTTTCTGCGCTGGCTCGACCGCGATGGACGGCGGCATGAATGGGCCATGCCTAAAAGTTTGCTGCATCGTGAGGGCAATTTAATTGCGGAAACGCTGACCGATGCCGGGCTTGTGTGCGGTATCGGCCAAGCGCACGGGCTGCTTAAAGACTTCCTGGCGCGGGTTTATTCTTCACGCCGGTTTGAATGTGTGGACCGCACCGGCTGGCACGAAGCCGAGGGAAAGCCGGTTTTTGTCGCGCCTTGGGGCAAAGTTTACGGCGAAGGCGCGGCGAACATCGTTTTACAGTCTGAGCGGATAGTTAGCGCCGAGAGCTTCAAAACCGCTGGCACGCTGAAACAGTGGCAGGATGAGCTTGCACAATTCGCAATCGGCAATGATCGAGTGGCGCTGTTCATGGCAGCGGGGTTTGCAGGCCCGCTTCTGGAATTCATGGGCCAGGACTCGGGCGGCTTGCACCTGGTTGGCGCTTCACAATGCGGCAAAACAACATGCGCCCTTGCTGCTGGTTCAGAATGGGGGCCTGGCACGCGACGCAACGGACAGGTGCGGTCCTGGAAAACCACCGCGAACGGCTTGGAAGGAGTGGCGGCGGAAACAAGCGATTGCTTGTTGATTCTAGATGAAATCGGGCAGGCGGATTCTAAAGAGGTTGGCGATACTACCTATATGCTTGCAAACGAGACCGGCAAAGGCCGCGCCGGGCGAGGCGGTGAAGCCCGCCGTCGTCAAACCTGGCGCAGCCTGTTTCTTTCAACTGGTGAACTCACTCTCGCGGCGAAAATTGGCGAGGCAGGCAAGCGCACAATGGCCGGGCTTGAAGTGCGGCTTGTCAATCTGCCTGCCGATGCCGGGGCCGGGTATGGCGTGTTTCAAGAGCTTCACGGCTTCGACAACGCCCGCGATCTGGCGACACAAATCAGCGGCGCGGCGGCAAAGTATTACGGCACGGCGGCGCGGGCTTTCCTGGCGAAGTTGACGGATAATCGGGCGAAAGATGAAGGCGGTCTGACTGCCGATCTTAAGGGGCTACGCGACAAATTCATGAAAGACAATTGCCCCGCCGACGCCGACGGCCAGGTTAAATCCGTTTGCAGCCGGTTTGCACTGATAGGCGTGGCGGGTGAACTGGCGCGGGTTTATGGTGTGCTGCCCTGGCCCAAAAACGAGGCGTTGCGGGCGGCTGGCGCGTGTTTCAAGGCATGGCTGGCCGAGCGCGGCGGTAGTGGCGCGGGTGAAGATTCGGCGGCGCTGGCGCAGGTTCGCGCGTTCCTGGAAGCGCACGGGGCAAGCCGGTTTGAGCGGTTGCATGAGACCAATTCCAAAACCGGCGAAAATTACTATCCGCCCGGTGAAATTCGTATTCTGAACCGCGCGGGATTCTCGCGGCTTGTGGGTGACGAACTGCAATTCCTTATCATGCCCGAGGCGTGGCGCAATGAGGTTTGCAAAGGCATGAACTACAAGCAAGTAGCGGCGGTGTTGCGCGACAAGGGGTATTTGAAAGAATCCGCCGACGGCAAAAACTCGCAATCAATCCATATTGGCGGGCATGGTCAAATGAGGTTTTACGTCGTCACCGCTGATATTATGGGCGGTGACGCATGACCCACGCCCGCAACGTTGCAAACTCAATGTTAGTTTTGCTTGTGTATTTGGGGCAATTCGGTTATTATTGTTAAATGATCGAATCGGCCCCTACATCCCTGAATCTCCCCCGCGACCTGGTGCAGCGCATTGACGAAACCGCCGCCCGCGCGGGGGTTAGCCGTTCCGCCCTGGTGCGGAAAATTCTTGCAGTTGCCATTAACCCCATCCCGCCAAAGAAAGCCGCCAAAAAATGAGCAAGCCCCCGCGCCTTGGATATGATGACAAGCACGCCTTTGATGCCGCCGCGTTAGGCATCGCCGTTGACCGCGCCGCCAAAAACGCAACCCGCGCGATGGAAGCCCGCCGGGTGGCCCTGAACGAAGTCTCGCGCGTTGTCGCCCCGATGGCGCTGGATGGCGCAAAGAGCGCAGAGGATATTTACGGCATCGGTTTGGACGCGCTGGGGGCAGACCTGCGCGGCGTTCCCCGCGATGGCTACGGCGGCCTTTTCCGGGCAATTCGCCGGGCTGGCACCCCGTCCCCCGCCGCGACAGCTGCCGGTGCTGCTGCGCTGGCCGCAGTGGCACCATCTACTGCCCGTATTCGGAAAGGCTGAGCCATGCGCTACGGTTTGGACGAACTGACCGAGACGTTAACCAAGGCCGCAATGGCGAAGGCGCTGGAAGCTGAAACCGCGCGGCGTGAAGTGTTGCCGTTTCTGGGCGAGACTTTTGGCGGGGATGCCGAGGCCCTTTATAAAGAGGCGCTGGAATCGTGCGGCGTTGACCTGGCCGGGATCCCGCCGGACCATTACCGCAGCATGTTGCGCCTGATTACGCCCGAGGGGAACTTAGCGAAACCGTCATTCGCGCAAGATTCCGCCGCACGGAAAACCCTGGCCGCACAATGCCCGGCAACATCACGAATCAGAAAGGCTTAACGATGGCAAAAGACCCCGCACGCGAAAAACTCCGCCAAGCCATCGCCGCACGGAAGGTGAAGATTGCCCGCCGTGACCAACTCGAAGCCGCGCAAACCCGCGCAACTGCTGCAATCCGCGATGCCGATATTAAAATCACCCAAGCGCAGCGCGAGATAGGCGAAGCGCGCGAGGGCCGGGCAAAAGCCGCAGTTGACGCAATGGTAGCCGGTGGCGACCATGTGGCAGTCATGCCGAGCATCACCCGCCAGCGCGCCGCAATCACGGAGATCGAGGATGCAAAACTTATTGCCGAGCGCGCTCTCGAAAAAATCCGGGATGAGCTGGAGGATATTGAGCAAAGCCTGATTTATAAAATGGCGATTGACGAAGGCATGGCCGAGGTGCTGGCCCCGCATGTTGTGCGGTTGATTGAGCGCACCGATGAGATTGAGCGGATGCAGATTCAAAACCGCGCTGAATTGAATCTGTTTTCCCGCTTCGCGCCTGAGTCCCATCAACATCGGTTAGCCGTGGCCCGAGGGCTGCAATACCGCACTACCCCATTGCCGACACCGGACCTTGCGCCGTGGAAAAAGCTGATTGCGGACCTCGAAAACAACGCCGATGCACCGCTTCCAAAAATCTAAATCGGGCAGGCCAGACCCCCTGGCCGCGATCCCGCCGCCGCTGGGGAACCTTTCGCCCTGGCGGCGGCAATACGGGGGCCGCGCATGACTGATAATTCTGGCCCCAAGCAGGCGGGGCGATTTAAGCCCGGCCAGAGTGGCAACCCGGCTGGGCGACCTAAAGGCGTGCGCCACAAGGCGGTTGAAGCCCTGGACCTGCTGGGCCGGAACGCTTCTGAGGAAATCCTTCTCGCGGTCATCAATTCGGCTAAATCCGGCGATGCCCGAAGCGCCGAGCTGGTGTTGCGGCGTATCTGGCCCGAGGTGAAGAGCCGCCCCGTGGTGCTGCCGCTGGAGCCTGTCACGGATGCCGCCAGCGCCCTTGAAGCCCTGGGCGCGATCACCGCAGCCGCCGCCGATGGCGTCATCACCATAGACGAAGCGCAGGGGCTGGCCGGGCTGATAGAGACCACGCGCCGCACCATCGAGACCGCCGAACTCGAAACCAGAATCGCAGCATTGGAAGCCAAAAAATGAAACCCCTTGAGCGCCGCCTAGCCGCCCTTGAAGCCGCTCTCGCCCCCGCCAGCGCGCCGCTTGTCATCCGCCGAACGATCGTTGACCGGACGCCCGATGGCACGCTGGTTGAAACGCTGTGTTACGAAATAACCGTTGGCAATGTCCGGGTGACGCTCCCCGATAATGGGCGCGATGAACTGCCCCCTGACTGATTGACGCCCCCATATCCGCCAACCAGCCCGGCCATCGTGCCGGGTTTTTTGTGTTTGAAGGGTAAAACACCGGGTTTCAAACACCTCAAACACCTGCCAGAAAACGTGTTTGAAAAAAGTGTTTGGATTTTTTGCAGTAAATATCTGCATCTTTCAATTTCAAACACCTCAAACACCTCAAACACCGTTTTTGCAGCGGGTCCGGCTGAGGTTTGGGAAACACCCCCTTGAGACCGGCATGACCGGCGGCAAGTTGCCCGCGATGGTTGCAACCGGCAATCATGTTGTGGAGGTGCAGCCGGTGAAGGGCTGGCCGGTCACGGGAGCGTGAAAACAGGGGCTTGTCCCGGTCTATTCTAGGCGGTCCCGTTACGTCTATCCCGTATATATCCCGTATCGCCCTAAACGAGCTTGTGGATAACCTTGCTAAGCTGTTGAAATTGCTTGGCGTCCCGTAGGGGATTCGAACCCCTGTCGCCGCCGTGAAAGGGCAGTGTCCTAGGCCTCTAGACGAACGGGACGAGGCACGAGCGCATTAAGCCAGGGGGATAATTTTTACAAGCCATGCGGTGGAATTTTTCGTCCCCTCCACAAAAACACCCCAACAGCCCGCCTTTTCAGCGGGTTGCGCTCAACGCCACGCTCACCCGCCCGCTGGCCGGGTCGACCAGCAGCAGCCGGTCTCCGCCTGGGCCGTTCACCCAAACTGCCACATCGCCCCCTGCCCCGGCGATGCCCGCGATGTGTTCGCCCGGTGCCAGCGCGCCAGCAACCGTGGCCGCCACAGGCGCCCCTGGCGTGGTCAAGGGCGCCACCACCATCGACGCCGCGGGCTTCCTGGCATAGATGCGGTGGATGACTGTCCCAATGACCAGCGCGGTGCCCAGCACAATGAGCAGCCCCATGCCGCCCACCAGCGCCTTCAGCCCCCGTAAATCCGCCTGTGGTTGATCGCGCATACCCACTCCCTGAAATAACCGTCCACGCCACGCCGGAAGATGCCGGCATCCGGCTCGACACCTTCCTGGCAAAAGCCATCGGCACCATCTCGCGCTCCCGCGTCAAGGGCATGATCCTGGAGGGCCTGCTCACGCGCGACGGCGCCATCACCACCGACGCCTCCGAGCCCGTGCGCCCTGGCGCGCTCTACCGTCTCACCCCTCCCGCCCCCGCGCCCGCCACGCCGCAGGGCGAAGCCATCGCGCTCTCCATCCTCTTTGAGGACGAACACCTCCTGGTGCTCAACAAACCCGCCGGCATGGTGGTCCACCCCGCCCCCGGCAACCCGGACGGCACCCTGGTCAACGCCCTCATCGCCCATTGCGGCGAGAGCCTCACCGGCATCGGCGGCGAGCGCCGCCCCGGCATCGTCCACCGGCTCGACAAGGACACCTCCGGCGTCATGGTTGCCGCCAAAACCGAGCTGGCCCACACCCGCCTCTCCGCCGCCTTCGCCGCGCGTGACCTGGAGCGCGAGTACAAGGCCATCTGCTGGGGCGTGCCCAACCCCGCCAGCGGCGCCATCCACGGCGACATCGGCCGCGACCCGCGTGAGCGCAAGCGCATGGCCGTGGTCACCCGCAACGGCAAGCACGCGCTCACCAACTACCGCACCCTGCGCAGCTTCGGCACCGCCGCCGCCCTGCTCGCCTGCCGCCTGGCCACCGGGCGCACACACCAAATCCGCGTGCACCTCGCCCATATCGGCCACCCCCTGGTCGGCGACCCGGTCTATCTCCGCCGCCGCCCGGCCGTCGCCAAAACGCTCAGCCAACCCGCGCTGGACCTCGCCCTAGACTTCCCCCGCCAGGCGCTACACGCTGAAACCCTGGGCTTCACCCACCCCATCACCGGCGTTCCCCTGCGCTTTACCGTCCCGCCCCCGGCCGATTTCCAGACCCTTGCGGATGCATTGCTCGCATGCAGTTGAAACAGGACTAAACCAGTCCATTTTAATTGACGAACCTCTCCGCCGCCCCATAGACTGCCTTATCAAGCCGCCAAACGGTCATCTATCTGGCCGGAGGATTACTGCCTTTTAAGGGGTATCTCCGGTGAATACTGATAAGGATATGTGATCCAGACGGCAGCGATACAACGTATGAAGTATTCAGTTGCCTGCCACGCCGAATTCCTTGGGTGGCACAAACTGAGAAAATTTTAGGAGAATCCACTTTATGGCCTCCATCTCGGCTATCGGCCCCGACACCAGCCTGACCCGGTATATGCAGGAAATCCGCAAATACCCGATGCTGGCGCATGAGGAAGAAGAACGTCTGGCCCGTGCCTGGCGCGAGCGCGGCGACCAAAAGGCCGCGCATACGCTGGTGAACTCGCACCTGCGCCTGGTCGCCAAAATCGCCATGGGCTACCGCGGCTACGGCCTGCCGGTCGGCGAACTCATCTCCGAGGGCAACGTCGGCATGATGCAGGCGGTGAAACGCTTCGACCCCGATCGCGGCTTCCGCCTCTCCACTTATGCGATGTGGTGGATCCGCGCGGCCATTCAGGAATACATCCTGCATTCCTGGTCGCTGGTTAAAATGGGCACCACCGCGGCGCAGAAAAAACTGTTCTTCAACCTGCGCCGCCTCAAAGGCCAGATGCAGGCGATTGACGATGGCGATCTGCAACCCGACCAGGTGGCCAAAATCGCGCATCTGCTCGACGTCCCCGAGCAGGACGTGGTAAACATGAACCGCCGCCTCTCCTCGGCGGACAGCAGCCTGAACGCGCCGATCAAAATGGACGGTGAAGGCGAATGGCAGGACTGGCTGGTTGATGACAGCGAAGGCCAGGAGTCCGAACTCGCCGAACGCGAGGAGCTGACCGGCCGCAAGGCCCTGCTCGCCAACGCGCTCAAAACCCTCTCCGAGCGCGAACGCCACATCCTCTCCGAACGCCGCCTGAAGGACAACCCAACCACGCTGGAAGACCTCTCCCAGCACTACAACGTCTCGCGTGAGCGGGTGCGCCAGATCGAGGTCCGCGCCTTCGAGAAGTTGCAAAAATCGATGAGAACCCAGGTCGCCGAACAGCGCCAGGCGGTGCGGGCCGTGCAGGCGCGGATGGCCTGAGCCCCAGGCGCCCGGCCGCGCCGCACTCCAGCTTTTTATCACAGACCCGTATAAACGTGATCTAAATCAATGGAATTCGCCCCCCGTATCTGTTAACAAACCGATAAGGATTGCACAGAAGCGGGGGGCTTATTCATGTCTCAAACGATCACCGGGTATCACAACGTTACCCAAACCCTGAGCGCGGGGACGCCGAATGTAACCATCACGGGTACAATCAACGCCTACGGCCCCGCCGGCACCTACAGCGTCAACGTCGGTAACGGGCCAACGCTCATACCCTTCGCGGGCGCCGTGTTCGGCCCCTCCACCGGGAATTTCACCATCACCAATACCGGGTTGATCGAAACCCATGGCACGAATGCCTCCAACCCCTTCGCCGGGGGCATTCTGCTGGGCGCCTCGGGCGCCGTGCTCAATTCCGGCACAATCCAAGGCGCCAGCGGCATTGCGGTCTTCGGCACCGGCTCGTCCTATATCGAGAACAGCAAGCAGATCGACGGCTCGATCGGCGTTGGCGTGGTGCTGTTCAGCGGCAGCGGCACGGTGGTTAATTCCGGCACCATCTATGGCGCCAGATATGGCGCGGTGGCGCTGTTCGGCGGCGGCGTGGTCTCCAACACCAGCACCGGGCTGTTGAGCAGCGGCACGTTGAAAGGGGACCAATACGCGGTGACCGGGCAGAAAAATTCGCACCCCGTCACGGTGCAAAATGCCGGGACCATCATCGGATACTCCGGCGGCATAAACCTCGGCAGCGGCGGGCTTGTCAGCAATTCGGGCGATATCCGCGCCGTTGGCACCAACACCGCTGGAACCGGCAATAAATATACGAATTTTTACGGCGGGGTCCAGCTCAACGATGGCGGCACCCTCATCAACAGCGGCACCATCACCGGGCAGAACGGCGTTTATCTGCATTATTACAACCCAACCACCCACAGCAACACGCCGCCCCCCGGCCTCGCCGGCTATGTAAAAAACAGCGGCCTGATCGCGGCCAGCAGCACCGCGGGATTGCAGATCAGGACGACAAGCAGCACCTACGGCCTGTTTGGCACCGGCATCGCCCTGGAGCTTCCTGGCACGGCGGTGAACAACGGAATGATCAGCGCCAGCAATGTCGGCGTCTTCATCCAGGCGCAGGGCACAAATGCCGAGACGATGACCGTCGTGAACAACGGCACGATCACCGGGGTACGCTACGCCGGGATAGAGGCGCAGAACGGTACCGCCATTATTCACAATTCCGGCACCATCCAGCAGACCGGCAGCGGCGGCGGCACCCTCGCCGCCTATGCCGGAGTTTACCTGCAACAATCCGGCCAGGTGTTTAACAGCCTGAGCAGCGTTATTTCCGGCCGCTCAGGTATTCGTATGAACAGCTCCGGCTATGTCGATAACGCCGGCAGCATCGCCGGGAACCATGGCGCGGGCGTATATTTCGCTAACGCTGGCACGATGGTTAATACCGGCACTGTCACGGGTGTGCATGAAGGCATTGTCACTGGCGCGACCGGGGCGGGGGCGGGTGAGATTTCCAATACCGGGCTGATTACCGCGGGCAACACCATATTTATTAATAATGGCGTTACTCTGGGTGACACCGGCATGGCGCTGCTCTCCGGCGGCCACGCGACGAACCAGTCGGGGGGGACGATCAGCGCCGGTATTGGCGTCTATCTGCGTGACGCAGGAGAGATAATAAACCAAGCCGGCGGCCGCATTATCGGCGGTACTTATCTGGGTGTTTACGCGGCAAATACGCTGGGCCTGACCGCCGGGCTGAACAATAACGGGTATATCTACGGTAAGCAGATAGGTGCGTACTTCAAGGATGGCGGAAATGTCAGCAACGCATCCGGCGGCACCATCACCGGCGGCCGGATCGGGGTGGACGTAACAGCCTCCTCTGGCATCCTCGCGACAATCGACAACGCCGGGCAGCTGACCGCCACGGGCACCACCTTTGTTTTCAACGGCAAAACCTATGATGCGACCGGTGTGGTTCTCTCCGGCGGCGGCACATTCGACAACGCCGCGACCGGCACGGTATCTGGCGTTGGCGGCGCGGCGCTGCTTGGCTCCAACGGCACACTCATCAACGCCGGGCTGATCCAGGGCGCGCCCGGCGGATCGGCGGTTTATTTCGGCGGCACCGGTGACCGCCTCATCCTCGATACCGGGGCCCGTTTCACCGGCAGCATCGGCGACGCCGCAAACAATGGCGTCCTGGAGCTCGCCTCCGGCAGCTCCGCCGGGTCGTTTGACATGGGCGGCACAGTCAGCGGCTTTAACAGCATCACCTTCGACAATGGCGCCGCCTGGACGCTGGAGGGCAACTACGCCGAGCTGGGCAGCATCGCCGCCGCGATCAACGGCTTCACCATTGGCGATACGCTGGTCCTCGATGGCTTCACCGCCACCTCCGATACATTCGCAGGCGGCGTGCTGACACTCTCGAACGGAACGTCCACCGAGCTGTTGAGTCTGCCGGGCGTGCCCCCCGCCACCGCCTTCACCATCACGGATGTGACCGCTGGCACGCAGATCACCGAGGTGACCTGCTACGCACGCGGCACGCGCATCGCCACCGCGCGCGGCGAGGTGGCAGTCGAGGAGCTGCAAATCGGCGACGAGGTGCAAACCCTCCATGCCGGGCTGCAAAAAATAAAATGGATCGGCACCCGCAGCTACGCCGCCCCCTTCGCCAACCACGCCAAGGTGTTGCCCATCCACATCAAACCCGGCGCGCTGGCCGAGAACATTCCAGCCCGTGACCTCTTCGTCTCCCCCGGCCACGCCATTTGCATCGACGGTGCGCTGGTCCATGCCGCGCGGCTGGTCAACGGCGTGTCCATCACCCAGCTTCCGCGCGTCGAGGAGGTCACCTATTTCCACATCGAACTGGAAAACCACGAAATCATCTTCGCCGAGAACTGCCCGGCCGAGACCTTCATGGGCGAATCTTTCCGGCCGCAGTTCCACAACGCGGAAAGCTTCCACACCCTCTACCCGCAGGGCAGCGCCCCGGAACACATGTGCCTGCCCCGCCTGGACAGCGGCTTCCAGCTCGAAGCCATCCGCCACCGCCTCAAAGGCCGCGCCGGCATCGCCTCCCCCTCGGCCAGCGGCCCGCTGCGCGGCTATGTCGACTCCGCCGGGCCGCAAATCTGCGCCGGCTGGGCGCAGGACACCGCATCACCCGAAACCCCCGTCTGCCTGGACATTTTCAGCGCGGGCCAGCGCGTCGGCCGGGTGCTGGCCAATTTCTACCGCGAGGACGTGCGCGACGCCGGTTTCGGCAGCGGCAACCACGGCTTCGAATTTACCCTGCCGGAGGGGATTGTGACGCCGGTGGAAGTCCGCCGCAGCACTGACTCCAGCCTCCTCGCCCAGACTGACGCCGCCGCGAACGCCGCCGCCGCCTGAAACCACCCCGGCGGGGAAATTTGGGTAATGCCGAGGCGCGCCTTATAACGCCCCGCATGAGCACACTTGACCCCGCCGGCTGGTCCGGCCTGCGCGCCCTGGGCCACCAGATGATGGACGACATGATCGACCATCTCTCCGGCATCGCCACGCAACCCGTCTGGCGCCCCCTGCCCGATGACATCCGCGCAGGTTTCACAGCCCCCCTGCCCGCCCACGGCACGGCGCCGGAGCGCCTCTACGAATCCTTCACCACCAACATAAAGCCCTATGTCACCGGCAACACCCACCCGCGTTTCATGGGCTGGGTCCATGGCGGCGGCAATCCGGTCTCCATGCTGGCCGAACTCCTCGCCGGGGCGATGAACGCCAATTGCGGCGGTCGCGACCATGTGGGCATCGTGGTGGAGCGCCAGGTCATCGCCTGGGCGGCCGAGATGCTGGGCCTGCCCGCGCAGACCAGCGGCGTGCTGCTCACCGGCTCCTCCATGGCCAATTTCATCGCGGTGCTCTGCGCCCGCTTCAAGGCCCTGGGCGCCGATGCCCGCGCCAACGGGCTCCAGGGCGCGCGCCTCACCGCCTATGCCAGCGCCGGGGTCCACCGCTGCGTGCCCAGCGCGCTGGACATGGCGGGTCTCGGCCTGCAGGCACTGCGCAAAATCCCGGTCGATGCCGATTTCCGCATGGACCTTAACGCCCTGCGCGCCGCCATCGCCGCCGACAAGGCCGCAGGCTGCACGCCCTTCCTCATCGTCGGCACCGCAGGCACCGTGGATGTCGGCGCGTTTGACGACCTCACCGCCCTGGCCGAAATCGCGCATGAACATAACGCCTGGTTCCATGCCGACGCCGCCTTTGGCGCCCTCGCCGCCCTTTCGCCCAACCGCAAACACTTCCTCACCGGCATCGAGCGCGCCGACTCCGTGGCGTTTGACTTCCATAAATGGGCGCAGGTCACCTATGACGCCGGCTGCGTCCTCATCCGCGATCCCGAACTCCACAACGCCACCTTCGCCCAGGCCACCAGCTACCTCGCCGCCGCCCCGCGCGGCCTGGCCGGCGGCCACCCCTGGCCGTGCGACCTCGGGCCGGACCTCTCCCGCGGCTTCCGCGCCTTAAAAGTGTGGATGACCCTGAGCGCCTACGGCAGCGAGGCCCTCGGCGCCGTGGTAGACACCACCTGCACCCTGGCCCAGCACCTCGCCGCGCGCATCACCGCCAGCAACCGGCTGGAACTCCTGGCCCCGGTCAAGCTCAACATCGTCTGCTTTGCCATCACCGGCTACACAGATGCGCAAACCGCCGATCTGGTGGCGGACCTGCAGGAATCCGGCCTTTTCGCCCCTTCCACCACCATCATCGGCGGCCGCATGGCCATCCGCGCCGCCATCGTCAACCACCGCACGCAACAAAGCGACATCGACGCCCTGGCCGAGGAGATCCTGCGCCGCATCGCGCTTTGAGCTGAATCCACTTTGGCCTGAATCCGCTTTGACCTGAATCCGCTTTGACCTGAATCAATGACGCCCCCCGCCGGGCTGCTAACCGCTAACCCGGTTTTCAGGGGATCATCATGGCCGCCAGCGCGCAAGATTACGACGTCATCATCATCGGCGCGGGGCCTGCTGGCCTCAGCCTCGCAGGCTCGCTCGCCGCCCAGGGCCGCAAAATCGCCCTGGTGGAAAAATGCCCCCGCGAGTCGCTGGAATCCCCCGCGTTCGACGGGCGCGACATCGCCCTCACCCACCGCTCGGTGGAATTATTGCGCGGCCTCGGCGCCTGGGCGCACATCCCGGCGGCCGAGATCTCCCCCCTGGGCGAGGCCCAGGTCCGCAACGGCAATTCCCCCCGCTCCCTGCGTTTCGCCCCGCCGCGCGCGCAAGCGGGCATGCTGGGGCAACTGGTCCCCAATCATCTGATCCGCCGCGCCCTCTTCGCCGCCAGCGCCAACCACCCCAACATCCACCTGCTGGCCAACACCGCCGCCAGCGCCATCCACACCAGCGCGGACTCCGCCAGCCTCACCCTGGCTGACGGCACCACCCTCACCGCCCCCCTCATCGCGGCCGCCGACACGCGCTTCTCCGAAATGCGCCGCCGCATGGGCATCCCGGCGCGCATACAGGATTTCGGTAAAACCATGCTGGTCTGCCGCATGGCGCATGAGCAGCCGCACCATGGCGTCGCCACCGAGTGGTTCGGCTTTGGCCAGACCATCGCCACCCTGCCGCTCAACGGCACCGAATCCCAGCCCAACATGTGCTCCCTGGTGGTCACCTTGCCCACAAGCCAGGCCGAGGCGCTCATGGCCCTCACGCCCGAGACCTTCGCCGCGGAAATGAGCGAACGCTACCAGCACCAGCTCGGCGCCATGCAACTGGTGAGCACCCGCCACGCCTACCCCCTGGCCGCCGCCTATGCCGGGCGCTTCGTGGCCGGCCGTTTCGCCCTGGTGGGCGACGCCGCCGTCGGCATGCACCCCGTCACCGCGCATGGTTTCAACTTCGGCCTCTCCGGCCAGCATATTCTCGCCACCCTCATCGCCGGAGCCGCCGGCCAGGACATCGGCGCCCCAGCCTTGCTGCGCCGCTATGAGAGCCGCCACCGCCGCGCCACCCTGCCGCTCTACCTCGCCACCAACGCCACCGCCCTGCTCTACACCGACGATCGCCCCCCCGCCCGCGCCCTGCGCGGCGCCGTCATCAGCGCTGGCGCGCACCTGCCGCTCGTGCGCCGCATCCTCTCCTCCGGCCTGATGAAAGGCGCCCCCCGCCCGCTCACCGCCGCGCGCGCCCTGATACATTCATAAACACCCTGGCACGGCCCGGAGCCTGTTCGTTTAAGGCGCGTATCGCCCCCGAAAAAATGGCGGGAGCATGATCGCCCTCAAAGCGATCATGCTCTAAAGTAACCAGCATGGACTCTCCCCCAGCCCCACAAAAGCGCAAAGGCGGCCCGCGCCGCGACCTTATGGAGCGCGAGCTGCTGGACTGCGCCGCCGAGCTTTTCGCCGAAAAGGGCTTTTCCGGCACCAGCCTGCAAGACATCGCCAACGCCGCCGGTGTCGGCCGCACCACGCTCTACCATTATTTCGGCAGCAAGGATGATTTCCTCACCGCCCTGGTTGAAGACGTCACCGTCGCCGCCTCCAGCGAGCTGCGCAAGCTCACCCACGAGCCCGGCGCCAGCTTCCAGGCCCAGCTGCTCAAGGCGGCGGAAACCCTGGTCACCCGCCAGCTCGCCCGCGCCGTGCGCTTCAAGGTGCTGGACCGTGAGGAAAACCACCTCCCCGCCCCGCTGTTCGAGCGCCACCAGGCCGGCAAACGCGAAGTCCTGGCCAAAATCTCCGGCCTCATCAAATCGGGCATCCGCGCCGGCGAGTTCCGCCCGGTGGACGCCAACATCGCCGCGCTGAGCTTCATCGGCATGTGCAACTGGACCGCCTGGTGGTTCAACCCGGCCGCCAACAAATCCGCCGCCGAGGTTGCCGCCATCGTGGCGGGACTCGGCGTCGCCTCGCTGCTCAACCAGAACGCCCCCAGCGGCAGCGCCACCCCGCACGAAATCGTCACCGGCATCCGCTCAGAGCTGGACCGGCTGGATCAACTGCTCACTGGCACCGGCTCCCGCAACTGATATTCCTCCAATTTGCGCCGCAGAACATCAGGAACCGGCACCGCGCGGCGCACCCCCGCGCTGATGCAAACCGGTGAGAGCATGGCGGTGAAATACCTATGCCCCTCATCATCCTTGCCCGTCACGATCAGATCAAAACCGCGCACGCGCACCGCCGCCACATGCACCTCCATGAAAAACACCCGATCCGGCCATAATGATTGATGAAACTCAAAGCTCATCGCCCGCATCGGCGTGCCCAGCCCCAGCGCGTCCAGATGCTTATGCAGCGGCCGCCCCAGCAGCTCGCCCATAAAATAATGAAACGCCTCGACGGCATAATCAGCAAAGCGCGGCTTAGCGCGATCGTTTGAGGTTCGCTCAACCGAGCGAGCCGAAAACGTGAATCGCCCTCAGAAAAGCGGCCAGAGCCTGATCGCACTTAAAGCGATCAGGCTCTGGCGCCCCGGCTCAATAGTTGAACTGGTAGGTCAGCCCCACGCTGCTGCTGTTGCCGGTGCGGCTGGTGCCTGTTGAGGATTGCAGTTTCAGCCCCTTGGTAAGGTTGATCTCCACGGTCGCCTGCGTGCCCTGACCATTGGTTGCCTGTGTCGCGCCGAGATAAACCCCCGGCGCGACATAGCGCCCGGCCTCCACCGAGGGGGGGCCGCTGGCGTTGCTGCTGAGGGAGAGCTCGTTCAGGCCCAGCGCATCGCGCACCGAGTCGAGCGGATTGGGCAGACCACCGCCCAGCCCGGCGATCTGCGCCAGCGCCGCCGCCAGCGAGGCCGTCTGGAACGGTGAGAGGCTTGTGGCGCTTTGCCCGAACAGCAATTGCGCCAGAATTTCATCCGAGGGCAATGGCGGCGTGCTGCTCAACGTGATCACCGGCTTGGCCGCCGTGCCACCCACGATCAATGTGGCGGTGACGTTGCTGGTGCTCGTGCTGGTGGCTTCCAGGTCGAGCGCCGGCATGAACCCGGCGCCGTTGAAGCTCACGCTGCCTTTGGTGAAATTGAGATTTTTGCCGGTCAGCGAGACATAACCGCGGATCAGCTCGAAGCCTCCTTCGGGGATCGGGGCGGCCAGCGTGCCGGTAATATGCGCGTCTCCGCCAAGTTCGGCGAAAATGCCGTTGCCGCGCACAAAAATCTGGTTGCGGCCGGTCACCCGCAGGTCAAGCCCGATATCTGGCGGCGGCGTTGACGGCGGGGGGGGCGGCTCGCCGGCATTCGTGATCGGCAGATCAGCGACACTGGGCGGCAAAGACTGCGCAATGTTGATGTTCGCCTTTTTGATATTCACATTGCCCGCCAGCAGCATGTTTCCCTGTAGCGCCCCGGTCAGGGACAGCGCGGCATCAACGCTTCCACTCAGAATATCCGAGGAGATGGGGCTGGCGTTGGTGGCGGTGAGAATAATATCGAGCGGCATATCGGGCGTGCCCAGATCAACCGTGCCGTGGCCGGTGAGCTGACCTGCCCCGGCGGTGGCCTGAAAGCTTTGCAGCGTCAGCAGCGTCCCCGCCGCCTGCATCCGCGCTGCCATGTGTGTAAGGTTCAGCCCCGTGCCGATGTCCTGAACGCTGCCATCAGCCAGCGTGGCGCTGCCGCTGGCCAGCGGCGTGGCCGGAGTGCCGGTCAGCGTCATATCCGCCGTAACCATTCCGCGCACCATGGTTTCATGCGCCGCCAGCAACGGGTCAAGCAACCGCAGATCCCCCCGCCCGTTGACATGCAGGTTCAGAGCGCCGGTTGCGGTGAGCGGCACCAGCCCATCGGCGGCAAGGTCCATATCCGAACCGGCGGTCAATGCCGCCTTCACGCGTGCGCTCGCCCCCGCCACCGTGGCGCTGCCGCTGAACGCCACCGCCGGCATGGCGGCGGCCGGGCCCGCATGCAGCTTGATGTTTTGCGCGTTGAACGTGATCTGGCCGGCCGGCTCGGCCAGGCTGCCGCTGAGGGTGGCACTGGCCGCAAGCGTGCCGGTGGCTTTCAGGCCCGGCACGAACAGGCTGGCCAGGCTGGCGGGAAGGTTCTGTATGTTCAACTTCGCATCATCCAGCCGGGGCGTGAGCGTGCCATCCAGCGCAACCCGCCCGCCGTTCACCTCCAGCGCGAGGTGGCGCAATGTTATCCCGGACTGCGCCGAGAGCTGCGCAGGGCCTTGCAGCACGGCGTTCATCTGCTGCCAGGCCGCGGTGAACGCCGCCAGCGTGGCGGTGCGTGTCTCCAGATTGACCACCCCGGCCAGCGCCATTTGCGCCGGGGCCGAACCCGGTTTGCGCGTGCTGGCCTGCCCCCGCACGGCAAGCGCGGCGGCGGGGCCGGTGGCGCTGAGCGTGGCATTCACGGCGCCGAGGCGCGGCGCGGTCACCAGGTTTTGCGCGTCGATTTTCAGCTTGAGGATGTTGGCCGCGGAATATGAGAAATCAGCCGCCACGCGGCCGCTGAGCGGCAGCGGCGAGAAACGGGCGAAATCATCCAGCCGCCCGATGCTGAGCTGCGCGGTGCCGTTGGGCAGCGTGGCGCCCGGAGCCATCGCAAGGTCCGCCTGTGCATTCAACGAGCGCCATGTGGCCTTGTTGATGGTGAACACCGCAGCACCCTTCGCGTCTCGCGAGAACGCGGCGTCGAGCGTCAGCGGCGCATTTTCCAGCGCGCCGGAGGCGGTGAGCGTGCCCTCCGGCAGGCGCGGCAGATGCCGGGCGTCAAGTACGATGCTGAAGGGGCCGGAGGGAATGTTTTTCTCGGCGGCATTGCCGGTCAGCACAGCCTTGGCGGCATAGTCTCCGGGCGCGCCGGTGATGCTGCCGGTGCCCGTGGCGCTGCCGGAAATTCCGGGGAAGAACGCGCCCAGCCGGGGGAGAGCGAGCTGCATTTGCAGGTTTACCGCCGCTGGCGCCAGGCGGCCGGTGGCGGACATCTGGAATGATGCACCGGAAGCATCGAACTGCCGGATATTCAGAACCCGGCCGCGCAGATCCGCGGCGAGTGAGAAATGCCCGGCCGGGCCGGTGAGTTTCGCAAGTCCGTAAGGTCCGGCGGTGAGCGTGGTGCCGCCGGAGAATGCAATGCGGGTGACGCCATTTTGCGCGGCCAGAACAAGATGCAGGGTGGCGCTGCCTGCCACGGTTTGTCCGGCCAGCGCGCCCATGGGGGCCAGGGCGGGGAGATTGAATACCACATCGGCGCTCGGATTTCGGGGATTTAGCCCGAGCGTGCCGGTGCCGTTCAGCCGCGCCGCGCCCAGCGCCATGTCAAACGTCAGCGCCGCCGCGCCGCGCGGCCCGGCCAGGGCGGCATTCAGCACAAACGGCCCCTGCCCTTGCGTGCCCGCCAGATGCGCGAGCAGGCCATCGGGCGGCTCGGCTATATGCAGCTTGGCGGAGACGGTTTGCGGGTCGATCGCGCCGTCCAGCGTGTAATCCGCGCCGCCTTGCTGCGCCGTGGCTTTGAGTGTGACGCCGCCGCGCGTGTTACCCTGGAAATGCGCGGCGCCGGTGAGGGTGAGCGTGGTGGGCGTGCCCGCCAGCGCGGGGCCGAGGTTGAGTGCTGGTACGCTCAGCCGGGCGACATCCAGGCGCCATGCGGGCAGGCCGCCCGCCGTGGTGCTGGTGCTGGTGCTCTGCCCGGTCACCGGCAGGCGGGCAATGTCAAGCGCCGCCGCGCTCAGCGAGGTTACGGCAATGCCGCCGCGCAGAATTGCGGCCGGTTGCCAGCGCAGTTCCAGGTTCTGGCCGCTTAGCCAGACGCCTGTGCTGTCCGCCAGGGTGAGGGTTGTGAGCTTGATATCCGCTGGAAAATGCCCCGACAGGCCGGAAATGCTGATGCCAGGAGCCAGAAAATGGTTGATCTGCCGTTCGGCGAAGGCCCGCCCGCCGCCGGTGTTGAGCCCTACGCAGACCCCGCCCAGCACCAGCAGCGGCAGCCCGGCGGCCACCAGCAAGAGGATGAAAAAGCTACGGAGCCAGCGCATCAGAACGCCTCGCCAAAGCCGACATAGAGCGCGAAGGCGGCGCTGCCTGCCACGCGGGTGAAGGGAAAGGCGAGGTCCAGCCGGATCGGCCCGATGCTTGTATAATAGCGCACCCCCAGACCCGCCCCGGCTCGCAGCGTGCCGGCAAACGGCCGGCTGCCGGTGTTCACCTGCCCGGCATCGATAAAGGGCACCAGGCCAAAACTCTTGCCCACCCGCTGACGGAACTCCAGGCTCACCGCGTCCATCGCCAAGCCACCCTCCGGGGCGTCATCGGGGAACAGCGGCCCGATTGTCTGATAGGTGTAGCCGCGCACCGTGCCGGAGCCGCCTGCGTAGAACCGCTGGTCCGGCGGCACCTGGAATATGGATGCACCCTCGATACTGCCGGCCTGGCCATGCAGCGCCACCACGCCGCGCCCGGCCGGCTCCACGGGAACATAAACCGCCACCGATGCCTGCCCTATGACAAACGGTTTGCCAGCGCCCGCCGTCGGCAGCGTCGGCGTCACCGTGACGCTGGCATTCATGCCCTGGGTAGGTTCCAGCAGATTATCGGCTGTGGAATAGATGAAGCTGACGGGCAATTGCGCCAGCGCGTAGTCACGGTTGACGCCCTGCTGGCGCACGGCCTCGGCGATGAATTGCGGCCCGTAGGTGAGGCTGAGATGCGCGCCGAGCGGGCGGGAGAGCGCAAGCCCGGCCAGCAGCGCCTTGCGGCTATAGGCGGTGAGGGATTCATTCAACGCCTCCAGCGAGACGCTAAGCATTTGCCCCCTGGCGGCAAAATCGGGCTTGGCGAAAACGGCCTTGAGGTCATAGCCCGGCGCCCTGGTGCCGGTGGCGGCCAGTCCGTTTCCGGCGGCGGTAAACTTCAGGCGCTCGGCATGGGTGAAAACATCGCGGTCCTCCCAGGAGGTGCCCAGTGTCAGCCCGGTGTCGGTGGCGTAGAGCGCGCTCAGGGTCACGGCATGGCGTTTTTGCGGCACGACGCGGAAGGTCACCGGCACCGCGCCGTCCGCCGTGGCCTTGGCCGCGGGCAGCGGCGTGACGGAGGCGAAAACGCCCAGGCCCAGAAGCGAGTCCCGCGCCAGGGCGAGCGAGGTGTCAGAGAATGGCTGGCCAGGTTTCAGCGCGATATGCGCCCGCAGAAAATCAGGGTTGGTGCGGGTGAGCCCCTCGAAGCTGACCGGCCCGATGCTGACCCGCGGGCCGGGGGTCACGGTGTAGGTAACATCCAGCCGTTGCGTGGCCTGCTGCGCCACGGCCAGCGGCTGGCTTACCTCGGCAAAGGCATAGCCCGCATTGTGCAAGGCGGTGCGCAGCGCCGGGGTGACAGCCAGGATCGGCGCCGCCAGGGCTGGCTGGCCGGGCTGCACCATGGGTGGCGGGATGAAGCCGGGCGGCAGGCCGGGGGTTTGCACCTTGCCCAGCCGGAACACCGGGCCCTGATGCGGCGTTACCCGCACCGCCACGGTCTGATTGGCCGGCAACGTGTTCAACATGTCCAGCAGCGCCGGGTCGGCCAGCGCATCGCCGCCGATGGTGATCTCCACGTTCCCGCCATCATAGCCCAGGCTGTGCAGCACCACGGAGAATTGCCGCGCGTCCGCCCGCGCGCGGCCGATGAGCGCAAACGGCCCGGCGGGGAGTTTTTTCTGAACCGAGACAAGCGCTGAGGTCTGCCGCAACAGACTGTCCAGCGCGGGATCGCCGCTGGGGGTGAAGCTGACCGTATAGCTCACCGGATCGGCGGCGGATGCCGCCTGCCCGATGAAAACAGCCATGCCGGCCAACCAAAGAAGTTTGCAGCGCCGCATTGCGGGAGGTTGCCACGTCCACGCCCGCGGGCCAAGACGCGGCGGGATTACAGGGCAGCCATGCGCCGGGCCAAGGATTTCAGGCGCAGGCCGAAGCGAGCAATGGCGCAAGCGCCCGGTATTCGGCCGCATGCGGGCTGTTGGGGCGCCAGGCCAGCGATATGCTGCGCCAGCCGCCCGCTCCTTCCAGCCGCCGCAGCTCAACATCAGCGCCTTCGGTGATCCCCGCCAGCACCGCGAGGCGCGGCACCAGCGTCAGCCCCAGACCTCCGGCGACCATCTGGATGAGCGTGTGCAGCGAGGTCGCGGCGAACTCGGAGCTGCGCCCAACCCCCGCGCCGCAGGTGTTGAGCACCTGGTCGCGCAGACAATGCCCTTCCTCGAGCAGCAGAAACGGCTCCGCCGCCAGCGCGGCCACGGCCACGCTCTCACGCGCGGCCAGGGGGTGGCCCTTGGGCAGGGCGACCAGAAACTCGTCGCGCTGCACCGCCAGTGTCTCCGCCCCGCCGCAAGGGCAAGGCTCCGCCAGCACCAGCACGTCGAGATGCCCGCCCTCAAGCTGGTCGAGCAGCCGCTCGGTCTGGTCCTCCCGCAAAAAGAGTTTCAGCCCCGGATAGGCCTCGCGCAGCGCGGGCATGAAGCGGGGGAGCAGAAACGGGCCGATGGTGGGGATGATCCCCAGGCGCAGCGGCCCGGTCATCGGGGCGCGCGCGGCGTCCGACGCTTCCGCCAGGGCCGCCAGCGCGCTCAGCGCCGTGCGGGCCTTGGCCACCAGCTCCAGCCCCAGCGGCGTGAACACCGCATGCTTGGTGGCGCTGCGGTCAAGGATCGCCGCATCGAGCTGGCGTTCCAGCGCCAGAATCCCGGCCGAGAGCGTGGACTGCGACACCGCGCAGGCCGCCGCCGCGCGGCTGAAATGCCCGGTCTCCGCCAGGGTGACCAGATAGCGCAGCTGCTGCGGCGTCGGCAGATAGACCATTGGTTCCCCCGGTCAGACTTTCACGCCGCGGGCGCGAGGCGGATGAGATAATCAAACGCCGAGAGCGCTGCCTTCGCCCCGTCGCCCGCCGCGATGACGATCTGCTTATAGGGCACTGTGGTGGCATCGCCGGCGGCGAACACCCCCGGCACCGAGGTCTCGCCGCGGGCGTCGATCTCGATCTCGCCGCGCGGGGAGAGCGCCACCGTGCCCTTCAGCCATTCGGTGTTGGGAACCAGGCCGATCTGCACGAAGATGCCATCCAGATCGAGCCGGTGCATCGCCTCGCTCACGCGGTCCTTATAGCTCAGGCCGATGACCTTGCTGCCATCGCCATGAACCTCGGTGCTGAGCGCGGAGGTGATGACCGTTGCGTTGGCCAGGCTGGCCAGCTTGCGCTGCAACACCGCATCGGCGCGCAGCTGGGCATCGAACTCGATCAGGGTGACATGGGCCACAATCCCCGCCAGATCGATCGCCGCCTCCACCCCGGAGTTGCCGCCGCCAATCACCGCCACGCGCTTGCCCTTGAACAGCGGGCCGTCGCAATGCGGGCAATAGGCCACGCCCTTGTTGCGGTATTCATCCTCGCCCGGCACGTTCATCTGCCGCCAGCGTGCGCCCGGCGAAAGAATGAGCGATTTCGTCTGCAACGCCGCGCCGCTGGCCAGTTGCACGCTCATCAATCCGCCCGGCGCCGCCGCCGGGGTGATGCCGGTGGCGCGTTGCAGGTTGATGATGTCCACCCCGTAGCCGCGCACATGCTGCTCCAGCGCGGCGGCGAATTTCGGCCCTTCAGTATGCGGCACGGAGATGAAATTCTCGATCGCCATGGTGTCGAGCACCTGGCCGCCGAAACGCTCGGCCAGCAGGCCGGTGCGAATGCCCTTGCGCGCCGCATAGACCGCCGCCGCCGCACCCGCCGGGCCGCCGCCGAGGATCAACACGTCATACGCCGCGCGCGCCGCGATCGCCGCGGTTTCCCGCTCGGCCGCGCCGGTGTCGAGCTTGGCGAGAATTTCCTCCAGGGTGATCCGCCCCTGGCTGAACTCGGCGCCGTTCAACAGCACGGTGGGTACCGCCATCACCTTGCGCGCCTCGACCTCGGCCTGGAACAAGGCGCCGTCGATCGCGACATGGGTGATACGCGGGTTGATGACGCTGAGCAGGTTGAGCGCCTGCACCACATCCGGGCAAAGCTGGCAGGATTGCGAGAAATACGTCTCGAAGTGATAATCGCCCGGCAATGCCTTGATCTGGGCGATGACCTCCGGGGTGATTTTTGGCGGATGGCCTCCCACCTGCAGCAGCGCCAGCACCAGGGATGTGAATTCATGGCCCATCGGCAGCCCGGCGAAGCGCACGCTCACATCGCTGCCCACGCGGTTGATCGCGAAGGAGGGGATACGCGCATCCTGCCCGTCGAGCTTCAGGGTGATCTTGTCCGATTGCGCCGCGACATCGCGCAGCAGGCCGAGCAGCTCCTGGGATTTGGCGCTGCCGTCAAGCGCCGCCACCAGCTCAATCGGCATTGTGACGCGCTCAAGATAGGCCTTCAACTGGCCTTTAAGGCTGTTGTCCAACATAAAACCGCTCCAATGGGAAAATTCACGCCTCTACCCGCGGGGCCAGCGTATCTGGCGGGGTGGGGGAGGCTTATTTTGGGTCTTTAAGGGTCTCCACCGCCGCAAACCGGCGGTGGAGATTTGTCGGGTATTTAGATTTTGCCGACCAGGTCGAGCGAGGGCGCGAGGGTTGCATCACCCTCATGCCAATGCGCCGGGCAGACCTCGCCGGGGTGCGAGGCGACATATTGCGCGGCTTTCACCTTGCGCAGCAACTCGCTGGCATCGCGGCCGATGCCGCCGGCATTGATTTCAACGATTTGAATCTTGCCGTCCGGGTCGATCACGAAGGTGCCGCGGTCGGCCAGGCCGGCGTCCTCGATCAGCACTTCGAAATTACGGCAGATGGCGTGCGTCGGGTCGCCGACCATGAAGTAGTCGATCTTCTTCACGGCTTCGGAGGTGTCGTGCCAGGCCTTGTGGGAGAAATGCGTGTCGGTCGAAACCGCGTAAATCTCGACGCCCAGCTTCTTGAATTCGGCATAGTTGTTGGCGAGGTCTTCCAGCTCGGTCGGGCAGACAAAGGTGAAATCCGCCGGGTAGAAGAACACCACGGACCACTTGCCCTTGAGGTCGGCATCGCTCACCGGCACGAATTTGCCGCTCTTGAATGCCTGGGCCGAGAACGGTTTGACGACGGTATTGATCAACGACATATTTTTTTCGCTCCTGCGGATTGGTGTTAACGAGGGCTATCTAAGCCCAATTCAATCATTTAGGAAATTGATTTTATTCGTCAACGCAATCGATTGAAGCGATTGACGGCCCGGGTCAGGCAGACGCTACTGACCCTGGGCCTGAAGCGGAAGCTATGCCTTTGTCAGGTTTGTTGTTCGGGGGTGGTAACAACCATTCCGTCGAGCGCCGCGGTCAGCGTAATCTGGCACGATAGCCGCGAATTGCCGCGCACGCTGTTGGTGAAGCCCAGCATCGCCTGTTCGTCCTCCGCCGGGGCACCGGTTTTCGCGAACCATTCATCCGCAACATACACCTGGCATGTGGCGCAGGCGCAGGCGCCCCCGCAATCGGCGCTGATGCCGTTCACGCCGTTATCCACCGCCGCGCGCATCAGGGAAACGCCGGGCTGGGCGTCCACGATCTGGGATGCACCGCTATTGTCGACAAAAGTAATTTTCACCATTTGCAATCCACTCATCATGTTTCTACGTCTGGAAATTTCCGGCACGGGCAGAGGGCTTAGCCGCGGATGCGTACCATCACCTCGGTATACCCGTTGATCTGGTTGGACATTGTGCGCACCGGCGGCTTGAGCATTTCAATGAATTCAAAACGATCCAGCATTTCCTCCCAGAGAATCCGCAACTGCAGCTTGGCGATGTTCATGCCCATGCACCGGTGGATACCAAAACCGAATGACAATTGCCGGCTGACATTGGGACGGTTGACATTCACGCTATCGCCGTCGGGGAACACCTCCTCATCGCGGTTGCCCGAGTAATACCACATCGCCACCTTGTCTCCCTTGCGGATCAGCTTGCCGCGCAGCTGGAAATCTTCCAGCGCGGTACGGCGCATATGCGGAATCGGGGTCTGCCAGCGGATGATCTCATCGACCATGGCGGGGATCAGCTTGCGGTCTTCGCGGACTTTGCGATATTCATCCGGGAACAGATTGATCGCGTTGATCGTGGCTGACATCGTGTTGCGCGTCGTATCGTTGCCGCCGACGATCAGCACGAGGATTTGGCTGAGATAGTCAATTGGGGTCATGTTGCGCGTGTTGGGGTCATGCGCCAGCATCGACACCAGATCGAACTTTGGCGGCGCGTTGACGCGATCGTTCCATAATTTCATGAAATAATGCAGACATTCGGTCAGCTTCGCGATGCGGTTTTCATGGCCGATGAAGCCGTCCATGCCTTCGAGCGTCGCGGTAACGTCAGACCATTCACGGAGCAGATGCCGGTCCTCGACCGGGACGTCGAACAATGTGGCCAGCAGCAGCGTCGTCAGCTCGATTGAAACCAGATCGACCCAGTTGAACACCTGGTCCCGGGGCAGACTGTCAAGCACTTTTTTCGTGCGGGTGCGCACCAGGTCTTCCAGGCTGCGCAGGCTATCGGCGGAGACAATCGGCTGCACCGCGCGGCGGTATACGCCGTGGCGCGGCTCATCGAGCGCGATGAACGCGGAGATCACGAAATCCTTCACCGGGGGGATTGCCTGCGCGTCATCCAGCACAATGCCGCCATTTTCCCAGGAGGAGGAAAACACCTTGGGGTTGGTGTCCACCTTCATGATGTCCTCATGCTTGGTCACGGACCAGTAGGGACCGTTCTGGCTCTGCGCGCAGTAATGCACCGGGTCTTCCCGCCGCAACCGCGCAAACAGCGGCAGCACCTCGCCGGTGCGGAAGAGATGGTGCTGGGAAACATCCAGCCGGTCGAGTGGTATATCCAAAAGTCCTGAATTCTGCATCACGGTGTCCATGGTTGATCCCCCTTGCTTGTCACGCTCGGGCGGCCCGTGTTCCGGCCCAGCCCGCGTCCTTGCGCCTCAGGCAGCTCTATTATATGAGCTTATGCTCACATAATACTCGTATTATTATTCCAGGATCACCGGCAATGCCCGCCACTGCCCTCTCCCCCCGTTTTGCCGCCCGCAAACGGCCCCGCCAGAAGCGCTCGCAAATTGTGGTAGACCGGATCATCACCACGGCGGCCTCCCTGTTTCAGCAGGATGGCTATGCCTATGTCAGCACGAACCGGATCGCCGAGACCGCCAATGTGAGCATCGGCTCGATTTACCAATATTTCGCGAACCGGGAATCGATTGCCCTGGCCATTTATGAAGCGGCCAGCTCGCGTGCCGCGCTGGCGGTGAAGCGTCAGGCCATTGAGCTGATGGGCCTGCCGCTCGAAGCCGCCATTCGCGCGCATATGCGTCTGCTTTTCGACGTCTCCGAGAAGGACCGCTACGCGCTGTTCCAGATTTTGAACGAGGTGCCCGAGCTGCGTGACGCGGCGCAGCCGATCTCCTTCGACCGGCTGATCCATCAGGCGCATTTTATGTTCATCCAGCAGCATTTCAGCACCGCCGACCCGCTCGCCATTTCCCGCAAGTGTTATTTTATTGAAAAGACGGTGATAAGCGCGGTCGGCCAGTATTTGGACGAGCATCCCGATTTTTTATCCCGCGAGGAGGCGATCGCCGAGGTCGCAGAGTTCGTTTACCGCTATGTAACAAGCCTGCAACCCGGCGGGTTCAGGATAAGCACCTGAAATTACCCTATCCCGCGGCGCCCCTGGCGGAGGGCCGGACCGCAATTGATGCGGCGCGGCCATGATCCAGCCCTGTTCTGGTGAACCCCTGCAGGGCCCGGGCGAATCCCCGCGCGATCTGGCAGACAACCATAACGCTCTAACCACTTAATAAATATAAATATTTTTCCCCTACACGGCCTTGCGGGTTAATTTCATTGTACACGCGCTTCGTTCTAACTTGACTGGACCAACCTCGCCGCCCCAGATAGCCGCATGAAGGCCGACAACACGACTCAAACCCCCCAGGAAGCCGAACTTGCGCGCCTGCTCGTCGATACCCTCAACCTTGAGGCCGTTGCGAGCGAGATCGACCCTGAGATGCCACTTTACGGCGAAGGCCTCGGGCTGGATTCGATCGACATGCTTGAGATTTCGCTCGTCGTGTCACAGCAGTTTGGTGTGAAGCTGCGTGCGGACGATAGGGACAACGTCAGGATATTCAGCTCGCTGCGTAGCCTCAATGCGTATATCCAAAGCCATCGAGAGCTTTAAATGCGTGCCTTGACCGCCGCCCGCACGCCTCTTTCGGCGGTAGTGGGCTTATGTATCGTTTCGCTATCGTTTCATATTGCCATCGTCGCGACAAACCATGTCCACCTCACATTGGCGCTGGGCTTCGGGGAATTGTTCAAGCTGGGCCTGATCACCTTCTCGGCGCTCACGCATTGGGGGCTTTATGGCAGCCTCCTGCTCACATTCGCACTGACACTGCGGCCGGGCCGCGAGGCCCTCATCACCGGCATGGCGCGCAGGCTGCAGGGGGATGTCTCCGGCGAATTGGCGCTTTACACGCGCCGCGTCACATTCGCCTGGTGCTGCTTTTTCGCGGCGCAGCTCACAATGTCGATCACCCTGTTTTGCTTTGCCCCGCTGGTCGTATGGTCGGTTTTCGTCAATATCCTCGATATCCCTTTGGTCGTGGCAATGTTTGCCGCCGAATACATGTGCCGGCTCCGCTGCCTGCGTAACCCGCCCCGGCATTCGCTCGCCATGATCCTGGACATGGTTGCCAACTCCAGGCGGGATGTGGGCACATGGCCAGCTCTCTCCGATGCCGCGCGGCCGGACTGATTATATCGTGAATTGCGCATCGCCGTTGGCCGGTAATGCAGGCTATGCCATTGCGCGGCATGCGGACGATAACGCCATCGTCGCGGTACGCGCCGGAAGGCCGATCCGCCGGGCTGAATTACGCAGGGATATCGCGGCCCTCGCGTCCAGGTTGCCCGCGCATCGATATATCCTCAATCTCTGCACCGACCGCTACCGGTTCATGGTCGGTGTGGCCGCCGCGCTGCGGCGCCAGCAGATCAGCCTGATGCCGCCTAGCACCGCGCCAGGTGTCCTGCGGGCGCTGGCGGAGGATTATCCCGATCTTTATGCGCTCACCGACACCACGCCCCCGCCGCTCACCAGTTTTATCTACCCCGGCACGTTTGATGACGCTGGCGCGGCGGCGGAGATGGAGGACGTGCCCCGCGATCAGCCGGCGCTTATTTTGTTCACCTCCGGTTCGACCGGCAAGCCAAAGCCGGTGCCAAAAACATGGTCCACGCTGGTGCATAGCGCGCGGGCTGCCGGTGATCGGCTTGGGCTCTCGCGGCTGCGTGGCGGCACGGTCATCGCTACAGTGCCGCATCAGCATAGTTATGGGCTTGAATCGGCAATCCTGCTCGGGCTCCAGCATGGTCTGACCATCGACACCGGCTGGCCGCTTTATCCGGCCGATATCCGCGCGGCGCTTGAACGAACGGCCGGGCCGCGCATCCTGGTCACCACGCCGGTGCATCTGCGCGCCCTTGTCGCCGAGCCGGGGGGGATGCCCCGTGCCGATCTTATCCTCTCGGCGACGGCGCCGCTGCCGGTATCGCTCGCGGCCCAGGCCGAGGCCTGTTTCGGCGCGCCCCTCATCGAAATTTACGGCTGCACGGAGGCGGGACAAGTCGCGACCCGGCGGACCGCACAGGAAACCCAGTGGCAATGCTTCGATGGCGTCGCGTTAAGCCAGAACGAGCACGGCACCTGGGCCAGCGGTGCCGCGGTGGAGGGGGTGGCGCCGCTGCAGGACGTGATCGAGCTGACTGGCCCCGGGTTGTTTCTGCTGGGTGGCCGCTCGGCCGATCTCATAGATATTGCCGGCAAGCGCACCTCCTTGACGCATCTCAACCACCAGCTCCAGAGCATCCCAGGTGTAGAGGATGGCGTCTTTTTCATGGGGGAAGCGAACGGCTCGCACGTTTCACGCCTGACGGCTCTGGTGGTGGCGCCGGCACTGCGGCCCGAGACGATTTTGCAGGCGCTGCGCGAGCGGATTGACCCGGCGTTTCTGCCGCGCCCCCTTATCTTCACCGATGCATTGCCGCGCAACGAGCTCGGCAAATTGCCGCGTGAGGCGCTGCTGCGGCTTGCGGGCCGCGCGCAGGACGCTTAACCGTGTGGCAATCAATGGAACTTCATTTTGCCAGCGACCACCCGGCCATGGCGGGCCACTTCCCCTCCAACCCGATTGTTCCCGGCGCGCTGATGCTTGATTGCGTGGTAGCGGCCGTTGCCGGAGGGGTAGCCGGTGGCGCGGCCGTCATCCGTGCCGCGAAATTCCTGCATCCTGTCCGCCCCGGCGAGAGGCTGGACCTGCGGTGGCAAACACAGGTCAACGGCGCGATCAAGTTCGAATGCAGGCTGGCCGGTGGGGGCGCTTTGGCGCTGACAGGCACACTCGAGATCAGCCGGCCATGACCCAGAAGCTGCTCGTGCAGGAATGGGCGGCCCGGCGCGAGCGCGGGTCTTTGCCGCTGATCAAGCTCGGGGTGTGGGTCGCCTTGCGCCTCCACCGGCGGGTGGCCCGGCTGTTTCTTTACCCGATCTGCATCTTCTTCCTCGCATCTTCGCCCGCGGCGGCGCGCGGCTCGCGGGCTTATCTGGCGCGGGTGCTTGGCCGCAAGCCGCGTCTCGCCGATATTTTTTCACATTTTTTAACATTCGCGTCCTGCGTGCTCGACCGCGTCTTCCTCCTCAATGAGCAACTCGACCAATTTGATATCCGCGTGCACGGCGAGGAGATCGTGCGCGCAATTGAGCAGCGCGGGGGCGGGTGCATCCTGTTGGGCGCGCATTTCGGCAGCTTTGAAGTCGCGCGCGCGGTTGGCCGCAACCATGCGGACTTGCCGATCAGCCTTCTCATGTATGAGGAAAATGCGAAGAAAATCCGCGCGGCGCTGGCGGCCATCAATCCACGCCTGGCGACGGAGGTCATCGGCCTGGGCCGGATGGATTCGCTGATTTCAGTGGCGGAGCGCCTCCGGCAAGGACATTTCATCGGTGTGCTCGCGGACCGCAATATCAATGGCAAGGACATGGTGAGCTATCCGTTCCTGGGCGCGCCCGCCAAATTTCCGCAAGGGCCGTTCCGTGTGGCCATGCTTCTGCAGTGCCCGGTTGTGATGATGGTTGGCGTCTACCGGGGCGGGCGGACCTATGACGTGTTTTTTGAAACCCTGGCCGAAGCCCCCGAATCGCGGCCAAAGGACAGCGATGCGTGGCTTGATGGCATCATGCGCCAATATGCCGCCCGGCTTGAGCATCATTGCCGCGAGGCGCCGTTCAACTGGTTCAACTTCTATGATTTCTGGGCATGAGATGCGGATAATCCGGCTATTGCCCTGGCTTTGCGCGCTCTGCATCGCGAGCGCGCCCTTGGCCCTGGCGCAGCCTGCCACCGCGAACTGGGGGCTGGCGCAATTGATGCAAGAGCTTGCGCAGGTCCACTCGGCCTCCGCCAGCTTCACCGAACGCAAGACCGTGCAGGTGTTGAGCACGCCGCTGGTGGCATCAGGCTCCCTGAGCTACGTGGCGCCTGATTATATACGCAAGGCGACGTTGTTGCCGGTGCCGGAAAATTTTGTTCTCGACCATGACCAGATCACCATAAGCGGCGGCCCGGACCAGCAAACTCATGTTTTTTCGCTGAATGCCGATCCGCGGATCGGCGGGTTGGTCGAAGGGATCCGCGCCACGCTCGCAGGTGACCTGCCAGCGCTTGACCATTATTATATCGTACGGCTCAGCGGTGATGCCGCCAATTGGCAGCTTCTGCTGCAGCCCAAAAATCCCGGCGCCGCCCGTATGATCAAATGGATCATCATTCGCGGCAAACAGAATCATCTTGACGGCCTTGATACCGCGAGCGGCAATGGCGACCATTCGGAGATGAGCATTGCCGAAGATGTGAGCGATGCCCAATAAGCGCCGCGCGCTCGGCTTCTGGCTGGTTCTGTTGGTCGCATGTGCCGGTATCATCGCCCGGACCCAGTTTCGCACCGATATGGGGGCTTTCCTGCCCCAATCGGCGCCGATGGCACAGCAGGTTCTCACCGAGCAGGCGACGAGCGGCGCGGCGTCACATCTGATCGTGCTGGCGCTCACCGGCGCGCCGGCACCCATACTCGCAGCGATGAGCGAGACCTTGGCCGGGCAACTCCGGCAACGGGCGGAATTCATTGACGTCATCAACGGCGATGACCAATCCTTCGCCGGGGTGCAGGGTTTTGTCTGGGCCAACCGCTATCTGCTCAGCGCGGATATAACCGCCGATCGTTTCACGGCAACCGGGCTGCATGCCGCGCTGCTGAATGATCTTGGGCTGCTTGGCTCGGATCTGGGCGGGATGATCCAGCAAACCCTGCCCGGCGACCCAACCGGCGAAGCCCTGACGCTGCTGCGCCAGCTCGGCCAAGCCCAAGGCCCGGCCAGCATCGGCAATGTGTGGTTTTCAAGCGATGGCGCGCGCGCGCTGTTGCTGGTTCATACCAGCGCTCCTGGTTTTGACATCGACTCGCAGCAGCAGGCGTTGACGCTGATCAACGGTGATTTCGGCAAGGCCCGCCGTGCGGTGCCGGGTGCGGCGGGGGTGCGCCTGATTGAAAGCGGGCCGGGGGTGTTCGCCATTCATATTCGCGATACCACCAAGCGCGATGTTACCCGGCTATCATTGCTCGCGATGGCTGGTGCCGTCAGCCTGTTAAGCTTCGCCTATCGTTCGCCGCGCGTGTTGCTGCTGGGCATTCTGCCCATCGCCAGCGGCGTGCTCGCGGCCATCGCCACGGTGTCGCTGACTTTTGGGTTTGTCCACGGCGTTACGCTGGGCTTTGGGGTGACGCTGATCGGCGAATCGATTGATTACGCGATCTATCTGTTTACCCAGACGGCGCGCGGCGAGACGGCCAGCGACACGATCGCGCGCATCTGGCCGACGCTGCGTCTCGGCATGCTCACCTCGACCGTTGGGTTCAGCGCCATGCTGTTCTCAAGCTTCACCGGCTTCGCGCAGCTCGGGTTGTTTTCAATCGCGGGGCTGATTGTCGCGGCCGGTGTTACCCGCTTTGTCCTGCCGCATCTTGTGCCGCAAGGGTTTTGCGCGGCGGGCGCGGATTCCATATCGCGGCCGCTGCGCGCGGCCATCCGCCAGCGGCGGCGCCTGCGCTGGCTCGTCGCCGCCGGGGTGCTTGCGTCCATCTTCGCGCTGACGATGCACCGCGGTGCGCTCTGGGATAATAATCTGGAGAATTTGAGCCCGATCCCCGCCAGGGACCAGGCACAGGACCAGATGCTCCGCCGTGACCTCGGCGTGCCGGATGTCCGCTATTTCGCGGTGTTCAAGGCTGCTGACAAAGAAGGGGCGCTGGAGAAAAGCGAGGACCTGACAGCGAGTCTGAACAGCCTTGTGGCGCGCGGGAAGCTTGGCGGGTTCGATGTGCCGAGTATGATTTTGCCCAGCTTAAGGACGCAGCGGGCCCGGCAGGCGGCGTTGCCCGGCGCGGCCCTGTTACGCGAGCGCTTCACCCAGGCACAGGCCGGCCTGCCGTTCCGCGCGGATGCGTTCGAACCGTTTTTCCGTGATGTGGCCGCAACGAAAACCGGCCCGCTCCTGAGCGCCGGCAGCCTGCCGCCGCCGCTGGCGCTCCAGCTCGGATCCATGCTGGTCCGCAGAGACAATGGCTGGGTTGTGATGGCGCCGCTGCATGATGTCGCCGACCCGGCGGGCGTGGCCCGGGCAATCGCGCTGGCCGGATTGCCTGGCGTGAGGTTCGTTGACCTGAACCATGAATCGGACCAGCTCCTGCAAACGTTCCAGCGAGAGGCCGTGCTGCTTGCCGTCACCGGCAGCCTTGCCGTTGTGCTCCTTCTGCTCGCCGGGTTGCGCTCCGTGGCGCGCGTTATCACCGTCGTGGCGCCGCTCGCCGCCGCGGTGATCATGACAGCGGCCCTGCTCACGCTTGGCGGTGGCAAAGTCTCGATTTTCATGGTTGTCGGCTTCCTGCTCATCGTCGCCGTCGGTTCCAATTATTGTCTCTTCTTCGAACGATCGGCGCCCGATGCCGAGACATGGCACCGATCGATCGCCTCCATCGTCCTGGCTAATCTCTGCACCGTGTCAGCCTATGGGCTGATGGCCTTATCGAGCATTCCAGTGCTGCACGATATCGGCATGACGGTTGCGATGGGCACGTTTCTGAGCCTCGTCTGCGCTGCCTTGCTCAAGGCACCGGGACTGGAGGCATGATCACCCAAATCCTCCACAAGGCGCCGGGCGCCGGGGGCGATCGCGTTTTGCTGGTCATGCTGCCGGGTGCGGGGATCAAGGCAAGCGCGTTCGTGGAGCATGGCATGGCCGACGCCGTGCATGCGCGCGGGCTGGCCGTGGATATCATCATCGCGCAGCCGGATCTGGACCTCTATCTTGATGGCGATGTCGCCGCCGCGCTGCATCGCGCGGTTGTCGAACCGGCGCGCGCGCAGGGCTATGCGCGGGTCTGGCTGCTGGGTATCTCGCTGGGCTGCATGGGCGCGCTGCTCTACGCGAGCGCGCACGCCGCCGCGTTGGAAGGCATGGTGTTGCTGGCACCGTTTCTGGGCACAAAAGGCACTGTTGCCGAGCTGGGCCGGGCCGGGGGGCTGGCGGCATGGCCCGCCGCGCGCTCCGCCGCCACGGCGCCGGAACAGCGCATGCTGGTTTGGCTGCGGGATTTTCTCGTTCAGCGGGCGGTATCTCCGGCGCTCTATCTCGGGTATGGGCGCGAAGACCGTTTTGCCCGTGGGCACCGGCTGCTCGCGGACGCGCTGCCCGCCGCGCGCGTTGTAACCGCCGCTGGCGGCCATGATTGGGATACCTGGCGCACGCTCTGGCGGCTTGTGCTGGACACCTCGCCCTTTCTCCCGGCTGGTGAGGCCACGGCGGCGGAACTGGACGATGCGGCACACGGTGAATAAGATGACCAAACGAAAAGGAATGGCCGCGGGAGTCATGAGCAATGATGGCGATGATCGTGCCAGCCAGGAAAATTGCGCCATGAAGGGCACGGGCGGCGCGGCCTATGAACAATTCTACCCATATTACGCCGAACTTTGCGCATTGTCGGAGCTGCGCAAGAAGCCCGGTTTTGGCATTCCGTTGCGCAGCGGCATGGGCGGGCATTCGCTGCTCTACCTGAACGGCGTGCGCCTCGACCGGACACAGGGATACCCTGTGCTTGAACTCTGCGCGCCGGACGCCTCGCCAGGCTCGCAAGGCGTGGGCATCAGCGTGAACTCGCACTACAAAAACGCCAATTGGGTTGCCGCCGAAGGGCGCGATTTTTTATGGCGCGGCGCGCTTAAGCCTGGCGAACCCCTGACGCGCGAAGCCTATGAGCGGACGCAGCACCACGCCAAGGCGATGGGCGTGCTCGACGGCGTGCAATTCCATGACCATCTGTTCCGCGACAAACCAAGCGGCATGACGGAGCGGGATTATATGTATGAAATCTCCGTCGCGACCGATTATGCGGCCCAGTTCGGCCGCGACACCTTTCGCACGCGAATACCGCTGGACCATGCAAGGATGTCGGCGATCGTCGATTTCCTCAACGGCATCAATGCGCCCTATCGCGACGGCACCCGCGTGTATAACTGGCGGCTGTTCAACGATAATTGCGGCCATGTGGCGCATAATGCGCTCGCGGCGGCGGGAGTCTGGGCGCCTTGGCCGACCGGGCAGTTCTTCGCGCTCGCGGCGTTCAATTTCCCGGTGCCGAAGAACGAGCTGGTGGATCTCGCCCTGCGCACAAATGATCTGCCGATCCAAAATCCAAAAGCAATTTACAAGGACAGACAGGCGCGGCAGGCATTCCTTACAACCGGCTTCCTCCCGACGGCGCCGGGAGCTCTGGCGGCCGCCGCGCCAGCCGTGGCGGATAATGAAGTTTATGATATCAATCGCTTGCGGCTGATTTTCTATGACAATCCGTTTTGGGGGCCTTACCGTCACCGCTTCGCCCGCATATTCACCGAGCCGAGATACCTCGATCTGCGGGCCAATCTGCGGCATTTTGAAAAATTATATGCCACGGCGCTGAAATCGCGCGGCGCCACCGGCCAGGGCGCCGGCTTCCAAATGCGCTATAACGAATATGCCGCGCGGGAAGCCGCGAAAGTCCGCGGACAGCTGGCGTGCCTTGAACAATCCGGCGCATTACCGGTGGAGGTCCTGCCATGAGCGGGCCGTTGGCATTGAGCAATTTTTCCATCGTGACCAGCCTCGGCGCGGGCCGTGAGCAGACCATGGCGGCGCTGCGGGAAGGCCGCAGCGCCCTCGCCCCCTGCGCGTTCGATTCGATTCCGTTCCAGACATATGCCGGTGAGATCACCGGCCTTGATGACACCCCCCTGCAGCCCGGGCTGGCTGGTTTTGATTGCCGCAATAACCGGCTCGCCGCGCTGGCGCTGCGCCAGGACGGTTTTCTGGATACGGTTGCGGCGGCGCGAGAGCGCTACGGCGCCGGGCGCATCGGTGTCTTTGCTGGTACGAGTACCTCGGGCATACTGCAGACGGAAGGCGCGTACCGCCTGCGCGACCCCGCAAGCGGCATATTGCCCCCCGGGTTTGACTATGCGCGCACGCACAACACCTATTCACTCGCGCGGTTTGTCCGCGAAATGCTTGGCCTCGCCGGACCGGCTTTCACCGTGTCCACTGCCTGCGCGGCAACCTCCAAAGTTTTTGCCAGCGCGGCGCGGATGATCGCCACCGGCATCTGCGACGCCGCCATCGTCGGTGGCGCCGACACGCTTTGCGCCACCACGCTCTTTGGCTTCCACGCGCTGGGCGTTATGGCGGATGAGCCGTGCCGGCCGTTCGACCCTGAGCGCCGCGGGATTTCACTTGGCGAGGCGGCGGGCTTCATCCTGCTCGAACGGCCCAGCGAACGGTTGAGCGCGGATACTGTCCTGCTGTTGGGTGCCGGCGAAAGCTCTGATGCCTACCATATGTCATCGCCGCACCCCGAGGGGAGCGGGGCGCGGTTGGCGATGGAGCGGGCATTAAACGCCGCGGGGCTCGAACCGGCGGCGATTGACTATATCAACCTGCACGGCACGGCGACGCTGGTTGGCGACGCGGCGGAGGATCGTGCCGTATCAGACCTGTTCGGCGGCGCCGTGCCCTGCAGCTCGACCAAAGGCTTCACCGGGCACACGCTTGGCGCCTCCGGCGTGGCCGAGGCAATCATCAGCGCGCTGGCGATCCAGCATGGTTTTCTACCTGGCAGCCCGCATACGCGCGCGCTCGATCCCGGTTTCAAAAGCCGGTATGTGCTGGAGGGCCACGTTGCCAGGATCGATCGGGTGGTTAGCAACTCCTTCGGCTTTGGCGGCGTAAATTGCAGTCTGATACTGGGCCGCTCCGCGTGATCCGCATTTATATCGAAGGGATCGGCCTATGCGGCCCCGGGCTGAATGGCTGGGAGGCAAGCCGCCCGGTGCTGGCCGGCACGGATGATTACGAAGCATCACCAATCTGCGTGCCGGCGAGCATGCTGCTGCCGGCCAATGAACGCCGCCGCGCGCCCCAGATCGTGAAAATTGCGCTTGCCATTGGCGCCGAGGCCTTCGCCATGGCGGGGCGCGATCCGGCTGGAACGGCGGCGGTCTTCGCGTCCTCCGGCGGTGACGGCGATACGATCCACGAAATCCTGCATGTTCTGGCGTCGCCGAACCGTGAACTTTCACCGACGCGGTTCCATAATTCGGTCCATAATGCCGCTGCCGGGTATTGGAGTATCGCCACCCACTCCCGGGCCGCCTCAACCAGCCTTTGCTGTTACAATGACAGCTTTGCCGCGGGGCTGCTTGAGGCTGCTGTGCAGGCGGCGGCAACGCGGGAATCTGTCGCGCTGATCGCCTATGACGTGCAATATCCATCTCCGCTCCGCGACGCGCGGCCGCTCGCCGCGGCCTTTGGCATAGCGCTGGTGCTGTCCCCGGCGCCGGGAGCGGCCTCCATCGCATGTATCGAACTGGAGCTGCGGCCAGGGACTCTCACCTCGCCCGCCTCTGACTCGCCACCGGAGCTTGAGTGGTTGCGCCAGGGCACTCCCGCGGCGCGGAGCCTGCCGCTGCTGGCGGCGCTGGCGCGCCGGGAGGAGAGCAGCATCAGCCTGAATTATCTGGATGATATGGTCCTCGCGTTGCGCATCACGCCGCTTCCGGCATCGCCCAATCCGCGTGGAGCCTGACATGACCATCATTAACCGCGAACAGATCCTCACGATGATCCCCCATTGCGGCGCCATGTGCCTGCTCGACGAGGTGCTGAGCTGGAACGATGTTTCGGTGCGATGCCTCTCGCGCCGCTACCAGGACCAGGACAACCCGATGCGGCGCGCGAATGGCGAGTTGGGGGTGGCGTGCGGCATCGAGATTGCGGCTCAGGCCATGGCGGTTCAAGGCCGGCTCAGCGCTGGAAATAGCGGCCCGCCTCGCCGTGGTTATCTGGTTAGCCTGCGCGACGTCGCGTTGCGAACCGGACTCCTCGATGCTGCAAGTGGCGATCTCATCATCGAGGCGGAGCGCCTGCTGGGTGATGCCGATGGCGCGACCTACCGCTTTCGTCTCGCGCGCCACGACACTGAACTCCTCAGCGGCCGCGCCACCGTTGTTTTCGAGGCGGGGGAATGAGCCGCGCCCTGGTCACTGGCGGGAGCGGCACCATCGGCGCCGCCATCGCGCGCGCGCTGGCGGCGGCGGGGCATCATGTCCATGTGCATGCACACTGCCAGCCTGGCCGCGCGGAAGATCTGGCGGCGGAGATCGCGGCTGGCGGCGGCGCGGCGGAGGCCGTGCGGTTCGATGTCACCAATGCGGAGGAAACACAGCGCGCGCTCACGCGGTTGCTTGAGGCCGGTCCGATCCAAATTCTGGTGAATAACGCGGGGATCCATGATGACGCGGTGATGCCGGGGATGCGCCCTGAACAATGGTCCAACGTCATAGACGTGTCGCTGAACGGATTTTTCAACGTCACGCAGCCGCTCCTGATGCCGATGATCCGCACGCGGTGGGGGCGGATCATCAACATCTCCTCGGTTGCGGCCATCATGGGCAATCGCGGCCAGGCCAATTATGCGGCGGCGAAGGCGGGGCTGCACGGGGCCACGCGGTCGCTGGCGCTGGAACTCGCCAGCCGGGGCATCACGGTCAACACCGTCGCGCCGGGGATTATCGCCTCACCCGCGATCGAAGATGTGTTCCCCAAGGAGGCGATCGACCGGCTGGTGCCGATGAAACGGGCCGGCCGGCCGGAGGAAGTCGCCGATCTGGTGGCGTTTCTCGCATCGGAACGTGCCGGTTACATCTCCGGGCAGCAGATTTCCATCAATGGTGGAATGATTTAGAGGATGATCGATTAAGCAGCCGCGCCACCAACCACGGCAGGCGGGGGAGGAATCCACCGATCAGGCGCAGGTGCATCGCGGCCAGCGCGATGTTGTCGCGGACGTAGCGAAAATGCGAGACACCGCCATCCGCGGCCCGGAAATACCGCACGGGGACAGGCTGATTTATGGCTGGCACGCCGCGCCACGAAAGCCGGACCACGGCTTCGGTGTCAAAATCGAACCGGCGCATCCAGCGGCTGGACTCCATGATGGTTCTCAACGCTGCCAGTGGATAGACACGAAACCCAAACAGAACATCGCCAATTCCGCTCAGTGTCTCGAGCCTGGCGAGGGCGTTCGACACGCGCCGCCCGATGACGCGGATGCGCGGCGCATTGTGGTCGAAAACCGGCGTGCCAAGAATCATCGCCTGAGGGTTGCGCTGCGAAAGCTGCATGAATGCGGGGATCATGGATGCCGGATGCTGGCCATCGGCATCCATGACCAGAACATGGGTGAAACCCGCCGTGGCCGCCGCCCGGATACCATCAAGCACGGCGGCACCCTTGCCGCCATTGCGGCTTCGGCGGATCACCCGCACCCCGCGTTGGTTTGCGCTCAACGCCGCAAGCGCCTCGCCGGTTCCGTCAGTGCTGCCGTCGATCACCACCCACACAGGCAGCCAATGGCTTCGCGCGTCCGCGACGGTCTCGAAGAGTTTTTCGCCGGTGTTGTAGCTGGGGATCAGAACGAGATGGGTATTCTCCGCGTGATCCGCATTTCGCGCCGGCATCGCCGCTACCCAACTGTTGACCCAGCTTGCGCGGGGGCGGGGCGGCGGGCAAAAACGCGATGCCGCAGATGGGCGAATTTTGTTATGTAGTAGATCGTTCTGAACATATAGAGGCGCGCGCGGATCGGCCATCCATCAAAAATGCCGCCGGCGAGCAAGGAGAGAACAGCTTCCTCCATGCGGAACCAGTTGCGCGGCGACATGAACAGGTTGCGCATCGCCGGTTCGCGGATGCGATAGATGAACCAGGTGAACGCCGCCAGAACCTTGCGCGTCTCGGCATCGTAGCGGCGGAGCGCGCGTGCCGCGCGAGGCGGTGAACGCAGGCAGGCATCCACCGCGTCAGCGGCCCAGAACGCCGTGGTCATCGCGAGGTATACGCCGCTGGAAAACACTGGATCGATAAAGGCGCAGGCGTCACCAACCAGGATGAAGTTCTGGCCGCTGGTGCGTTTGACGCCATAGGAATAATTGCCGGTTGCGGTCACCTCACCGGCGAGCTGAGCATCCTTGAGGCGGTCCGCGATCTCGGGACAGGAAGCGATGACGCTCATGAAGAAGCTCTTCAAGTCCGCGCCGCGGTTTTTAAGAAATGGCGCCTGGCAGACGGCGCCGATGCTGGTTGTGCCATCAGAGAGCGGGATGAACCAGAACCAGCCATGGTCAAACCAGACGATGCTGATATTGCCCTCGGCTTTTCCTGGCAGACGGCGCGCGCCGGTAAAATGCCCGAAGATGGCCGCGCTGTTGTTCCTGGGGTTGCGCTCCTTCATCTCCAGCTGCGCCGCCAATAGCGTGTCACGGCCTGAGGCATCGACGACGAAGGCAGCTGTCCATTGCCGCGTGCTTGCGTCCTCGCCGCGGCCGGTAATAAGCGGATGACCGCCGTCTGGAAACTCAATCGAGGTGATGCGGCAGCCCTCGATCACCTCGGCGCCCTTTGCCGCGGCATTTTTTAACAGGATGTGATCGAAGGCCGAGCGGCGGACCTGGAAAGAGTAGGGGAAGCGTTTGTCCCAGGCATTCGCGAAATCATATCTGACGCTTTTGCCGTGATAGGGCGAGACGAATTCGATTCCATGTTTTTGGATCGAGGATGTCTCAATTTTCTCACGAACGCCCAGACGGTCAAATAACGGCAGGTTATGCGGCAGCAACGACTCACCGATATGGAAACGCGGATGCCGGTCTTTCTCGCCCAAAATCACGCGGTGGCCCCGTTCCGCCAGCAACGCCGCGATTGTGGACCCCGCAGGGCCGCCGCCAACAACAAACACATCACAATCCGTTTGTGCTGCGGGAAGCTCACTCTGCTGAAGCTGCGGCAATCTCGGTCCCCTCCCTGTACCGGCGGACAGGTTGCAGAGCATTGACCCCGATACTGTATTCGCCGATGAACGATTCAGTAACATTAAGCCACAGGTACGCCTCTATGTCTAATCATCAGGAGCGCCCAGAGGTTACACAACCGCCGTTGGTTGCCTCGGCGTACTTCGCGGATCCGGCGCGGCGGCTGTCCTTTGTGCGCGATTTATTCAACCGCTCGGCGCAGCATTACGACGGGGTCAACCGGCTGTTTTCATTGGGCTCCGGCGCCTGGTACCGCCGCACCAGCCTGCGCAAGGCCGGCGTGCGCCCTGGTGTGAAAATTGTGGACGTTGCCGTTGGAACCGGCCTGCTGGCGCGCGAAGCGATCACGCTCACCGGCGATCTGGGTGCGGTCATCGGTGTTGACGTCAGCGAAGCCATGCTCGCCATTGCACGCAAGAACCTTGGTATCCGCCTGATCCAGGCCACCGCCGAGGCGCTGCCCCTGGCGCCTGACATCGCCGATTTCGTGACCATGGGCTACGCGCTCCGGCATCTTGCGGATATCGAGGCGGCATTGCGCGAAGCGATGCGGATATTGCGGCCTGGCGGCACCATCCTGCTGCTGGAAATCAGCGCGCCGCGCAAACGGCTGAGCCGAATACTGGCGGCGGCTTATATCGGCGGTATTCTGCCGCTGCTCTCCTTGCTGATGACCCGCGAGCGAGGCTCGCGGGCACTCATGCGTTATCATTGGAAAACGATCGCCAACTGCATGCCGCCCGATGCAATTATGCGGGTCTTGACCGAGAGCGGATTTCTCAATGTGCGATGCGTGAACGAGTTTGATCTGTTCCAGCGATACACGGCCCAAAAACCAGACCATGAGCCTGCATGACGCTCGCCGCCCCAATGATTACCTCCACCCAGCAGACGGAGACATTGCTCTTCTCCATTCTTATTCAGCTGGTGATCATGATCGGCGCCGCGCGGATCATGAACTTGGTCTTCCGGCGGTTCGGGCAGCCGGGCGTGGTTGGCGAAATCATGGCCGGGCTGCTGCTTGGCCCATCTTTTTTTGGCCATTTCTTTCCAGCCTTTTCCGCGAGCGTATTTGGCGCCAAGCCGGCGGCGCCGATCGTGATCCTGTCACAGATCGGCCTCATATTGCTGATGTGTCAGATCGGGATGAGCTTTGAGTTCAATCATCTGCGTGAGGCGCGGGCACGCAGGGGATTGTTGCCGCTCGCGGCTGTATCGGTCATGGTCCCCTTCGGTCTTGGCGTCTGGCTCGGCCATCTCTCCGCGCCGGTTTTTGCGGGGCAGATTCCCGTAACCCTATATTCGCTCTTTTGCGGCGTCGCGATGGCGATCACCGCCGTGCCCATCCTTGGACGCATCCTCGCCGAATACGGGATGCTCCGGCATGAACTTGGCGCCCTCGCCATCTCAGCCGCCGCCATCAACGATGTTGCGGGCTGGGTGCTCCTCGCGGGCGTATCCGCCGCTGCCACGGCAACATTCTCACCCCAAAAATCCGCACTTCAGGTCGGTCTCATACTGTGTTTCGTGCTGGTCTGCGTGCTGGTGCTCCGGCCCGCCGCACGCGCCCTGCTCCGGAAATTTCCAATCATCAACGGTGAAATTTCTCTATCGCTGATGGCAATCGCCCTCATTTGCATATTCCTGCTCGGCATGTGCACCTTCAGACTCGGCATCTTCACGATCTTCGGCGGCTTTGCCGCCGGGCTGCTGGTCCATCATGATCGCGCCTTCGTCGAAGCCTGGCGCCGCCAGGTCGGCGGTTTCGTACTGGTATTCTTCCTGCCGGTGTTCTTCACCTTCACGGGCCTTCGCACCAACCTGCTCGGCCTGACCTCCGCCACCGATTGGCTCTGGCTGCTGGCGTTCGTCGCGGCAGGAACCTTGGGCAAGGTCGTTCCGGTCTTCATCGCCGGCCGGCTGGCCGGCTACAACAGCCCGGCGGCGCTCCTCATTGGCGTATTGATGAACACGCGCGCACTCATGGAACTGATCGTCCTCAACATCGGCCTGGAAACCGGATTTCTTCCCGAGAAGGTCTTCACCATGCTCGTAATCCTGGCTGTGGCAACAACACTGATGACCGGCCCTCTTTTGCAAATCCTGATGCCGAAGCTTAGTCTGGCGGTGACACGCAGCAGCGCGGCCTGAGGCCGTGCATCACGCACGCTCTAAATTATAAGGATAGAGGACGATTCAGAGTTCAAATTGGCCGGCAAAGCGGACCAATTTGAAGTCATTGCATTCTAAGCCGAACGGCGGAAGGCCTCTATTTCCATCAGCAGATCGGATCGGCAGATGTCGCCGCGCAAATATAACCGCTCCGCATCTGCGCCAAAAACCGCGTCGACGGCGGGTTCAACCGCCGCGCAATCACCTGGGTCCTGTACATATATCTTTACCGACCAACGGCCGCTCAGCGGCGCTGTGGCGGCTTGCGCGGCCGCGCCGATCAGTGCGCGCAGATTAGCCGCCGTCTCCGCGATCTGGCCCGGGAGATCGCCGCGATGGCGCGTTTCGTGGCCAACGATACTGGCGGTGCCGGAGATAAACAACGATTCCGCGCTTGCGCGCGCGTAAATCGATGCCCGTGAAAAGCTCGGGCTGCAGGGGCCATAAATTGGCGGATATGCATAGGCACTGACCTGGCGGGGATTTTCAATCGTCATCGCGGGCTCGCGCGCCGCCAGAAAATAGATCACCGGCGCACCCTGATGCCCGCCGACACCACTTGCAACCGGCGGAACCTGTTGGCGCAACCGGGCCGAGAATGCCCGGTGACGGCCGATATTAAAACGCCTGTAGCGCTCTAACCCCTGATCGTGATCGGTGATCGAGGTCAGATAATTCCAGAACCGGATCGGCGTTTGAAAGCCAATGTCCTGCATGAAATCGAAAATATTCAAATAGGCCGCTTCGACCGCCGCCTCCAGCGAGGCTTTTCCGGTTTCGTCCAGCTTGATTGCACCGAAGGCGAGATCGTCGCTACAGGCTCCGATGACAGGCCCAACCTGACAAGGCCGGCACGGGGAGGCCGCCGTCCAGATTTCGAACATCGCGCCTCCAGCCGCGGGCAAGAGTGGCGCGGCCACGAACGGGCAGGCTGGAGGTAAGACGCCAGGCCGCTCAATACCGTAACCAACCACGCCGAGAATCCGGCTCGGTTGTGCCAGAAGCGCAAGGGCCGTGTGGAGGTTGGCATAGTGAACCGCGAAATTGGCCGCGGGCTCCCGCGAAATTGAAGAATCGGGGGATAAAAGAGATACTTGCAAAACGGCTCCTTCAACAATTGCCTGGGCTGACCCGCGGCGTGGTGCAGGAGCTTTGGATGCGTAAGCCTGCCGGAGAGCCCGGCTCCGGCGATCTGGCCAGTTCTCCGCGGGCATTGCCCCCTCAAACCCCGTTGCGGAAATATCCTCCGGCCAGCGAGGCCGGTCACAGGGTTAAGTAAGCCTCATCTGACATACATCGGTCAAGGCTTCACTGGAGCACATGGCACCCTTGAACGGTGTTGAAAATCACGGACCGGCCGGGTCGTCTACGCGAGGGCGCCAAGAGCAAGAATGACGCCAGATTGACCCGCCGCGCGGCCGCCGCAAACTGCCCGAGCGGCTAGCGGAAATGTTGATTCTTAAGTCTGGGCAAGCAGATTGATTCAGGTCAAGGCCCGTACGATCGTCATCGGCTAGTACCTCGGCACAGTGGTTTTGACGGGTTGAAGGTGGCTCGGCTGTAGTGGTGGCAGCGCCATTGGGTCGACGAGCAGTCTGATGCTGCGCGCGCGGCTTGGTTCGCGCCAACCCAATGAACCGGCGAGACAGGTACGATCGACGGATCGATCACCAGCCGCCACGCTCCGCATCCAAATAGTTCCGCACGCGCATGAGGTCAGTCAACTCGCCATGGAGCATGACATCCAAAGCCGGGGCGCCCCCGAAAGCCGCGTTGGGGATTTTAATCCAGTCGTAGCCCCGCGCGGGCTCCTTGAAAATGATCCGCAAGGCTTTGTGGATTTCCATGAGGTTGGAGAGCCTGGCCTTGCCGTCACGGCCGATCCGGCCAATCTCTCCGGCTTTCCAGCGGCCGAAGGTCCGGCGTGGCAAATCGAGGATGGTTGCAGCCTGGTCGTCTGTTGCCCCCATAGGCGAAAGAGGTTGAGGGCCGCACGGAACATGGCGCCTGCCTCTTCATCGGTGATCGGATCCGGCGAAAATGGCTTTGGCTCAACGGTAATCTGGCTAAGCACTGACATAGGCCGCTCCTGTCATATGGCTATTCCCATCCTCTGACGGCAAAGCACAATGGCAATGAATGAGCCAGCCGCCCATTCCAGCGCCGGGCGATGCTTCATGCCGAAGATCAGCATCTTCGTTGTGGCTAAGACATTGCATCGCAGCATGAACTTCGGTAAAGCCGGGTCATTAACCTGGACCCGGTGCAATTCCGGGTGGCTCTTCCGGCCGCCGATCCGCCGGACAATGCGATTGAAGTTCGTGGACAGCCGAATTTTTAGAATCGCTTTCCCTTGGATAATGTTTTTGAAGAATTTTTCACCTGTTCTGGCCCGTGAGTGGCTGGGCAATATTCGTGTTGACGTCCTCTCCGGCGTGGTCGTGGCCCTTGCCCTCATCCCTGAGGCGATCGGCTTCTCAGTGGTCGCAGGGGTTGACCCAAAGGTCGGGCTATATGCCTCCGTCGTCATTGCCTGCGTCATCGCCTTCACCGGCGGGCGGGTGGCCATGATCTCGGCCGCCACGGCATCCACCGCCGTGTTGATGGGTGGCCTGGTGCATGCCCATGGCGTGCAATATCTCTTCGCCGCGACCATTCTGATGGGATTGTTCCAGATCTTGGCCGGCATATTCAAGCTCGACCGGCTGATGCGCTTTGTCTCCCGCTCAGTGATTACCGGGTTCGTCAACGCGCTCGCGATTTTAATCTTTCTCGCGCAAATGCCGCAACTCGTGCATGTGCCGATGGCCACTTACGGGCTGATCGCGTTGGGCCTCGCGATTATCTATCTGTTTCCGCGGATCACGCGGGCGGTGCCCTCGGCGCTGGTAGCGGTGGTGGTGCTCACCATCATCACGGCGGCAACGGGGCTGCATGTCCGCACAGTCGCCAACTTGGGCCAGCTGCCCTCTGCCCTGCCGCAGTTTGGCATTCCGCAGGTGCCGTACACGCTGGAGACGCTCTGGCTGCTGTTGCCCCTGGCGCTCACCCTTGCCGCTGTCGGCCTGCTGGAGACGCAGCTGACCGCGCAAATTGTCGATGACATGACCGATACGCCAAGCAACCGGAGCCGGGAATCCGCCGGGCAAGGCATCGCCAATATCGCCGCCGCTTTTTTCGGCGGCATGGGCGGCTGTGCCATGATCGGCCAATCCGTCATCAATGTCTCCTCCGGCGGCCGGGGGCGGCTTTCCACTTTGGTCTCCGGCGCCTTTCTGCTCGTGCTGCTGGTCGCCATGCAGCACCTGCTCGCCTTGGTGCCGGTAGCGGCGCTGACGGCGGTGATGATCATGGTCTCGATCAACACCTTCTCCTGGCGTTCACTCGCACAATTGCGGACCAACCCGAAAACGTCATCGGCGGTGATGCTGGCCACGGTCATCGTCGTCGTCTCAACGGGGAATTTGTCCGCAGGTGTGCTGGTGGGGGTGCTGATGTCGGGCGTCTTCTTCGCCAGCAAGGTCTCAAGGTTAAGCGGTGTGAACTCAGCACTTTCCGGCGATGGGGCAGTGCAGACTTTTCATGTGACCGGGCAAATCTTCTTCGCCTCCGCCGGCACGTTGACCAATGATATTCATGTGACCGAACCTTCCGTCCGGCGCATCGTCATCGACCTGACCCACGCTCATTTCTGGGATATTTCAGCCATTGGCGCGCTGGATACGGTGGTGATGAAAGAGCGCGGACGCGGGATCGAAGTTGAGGTGGTTGGCCTGAATGAGGCGAGCGCCACGATGGTGGAGCGCTATGGCGTGCATGACAAGGAAGGTGCCGAGGCATTGCAGATGGCACATTGAGCCATTGCCGGTTCGCCGTGCATCAGAATTCGCCAAATTGACAGAAACCGCCAACCGGGATTAGCGCCCTTGCCCATGGATCATATTCTCTCGCAGGCCGACACGGCCCCATCCCCGGAACCGGCTGAGAACCGCCCCCTGACGCTTGGCTATTTGTCAATGCTGGCGCTTGTGGTTGGCGTTGTCACCGGCTTTGGCGCGGTGATTTTCCGCGCGCTTATCGGGCTGATCCATAATATATTCTTTCTGGGCCGGTTTGCCGTTGCCTATGATTCCTCACAATTCACCACTGTGGGGCATTGGGGGGCGCTGGTCATTCTGGTGCCTGTCATCGGTGGGCTGGGGGTGACCTTCCTGGTTTCCAACTTCGCGCCCGAGGCCAAAGGCCACGGCGTGCCGGAGGTGATGGACGCGATTTATTACAAAGGCGGCAAAATCCGCCCCGTGGTGGCGGTGGTTAAATCCTTGGCCTCGGCGCTATCCATCGGCTCGGGCGCTGCGGTTGGGCGAGAAGGGCCGATTATCCAGATCGGCTCGGCGCTCGGCTCCACGCTGGGGCAGATGATTAAAATGCCCGCCGCGAGCCGCATCATCCTGGTTGCCGCTGGTGCCGGAGCGGGTATCGCCGCGACGTTCAATACGCCGATCGGCGGGGTTATGTTCGCCATCGAGCTGATGCTGCCCGAGGTGAGCGTGACCAGCTTCCTGCCCGTGGCGCTGGCCACCGGGGCCGCCACCTTCGTGGGACGATATTTTTTCGGGCCCGCGGCTGCCTTCGCGGTGCCGCCGCTGGGTTCCACCAGCGCGGACCCGCAGGCGGCCATCTCGCTGCTGCTGTTTGTGGTGCTCGGCGCGGTGACCGGTGCGGCCGCGGCCCTGTTCGTGCGCAGCCTGCACTGGATGGAGGATTGGTTCGAGCTGATCCCCGGGCGTTACACGCGCCACGCTGCCGGCATGGTGCTGGTGGGCATGCTGATTTATGCGTTGCAGCTTGGGTTTGGGCATTATTACGTGGAGGGCGTGGGTTACGCCGCGATTGAGTCGATCCTGAACGGGCAGCTCTCCGTCTGGCCGTTGCTGCTTCTGCTGTTCGCCGCCAAGCTCGCGGCCACGACCACCAGCCTGGGCTCAGGCGCCTCGGGAGGAATTTTTTCACCCTCGCTGTTCATGGGCGCGACCATTGGCGGCGGCTTTGCGGCTGTTCTGCAGGCGTTGCATCTGCCGCTGCCGGTCAGCGTGCCGGTGTTCGCCATGGTGGGCATGGCGGCGATGGTGGGCGGCGGCACGGGTGCGGTGATGACCGCCGTGACGATGATATTCGAGATGACGCGCGACTATAACATCGTGATGCCGATGATCGTTGCGGTGGCTGTGAGCGTGCAGGTGCGCCGGATGCTCTCGCCCGAGACGATGTACACGCTCAAGCTGGTGCGGCGCGGCCACCCGATTCCCAAAGCCCTGCATGCGAATATGTTTTTGGTGAAACGGGCGGCTGAGGTAATGAACAGCGCCATCGCCGTGCTGCCGGCGGAGATGAGCCTGGATGCATTTCTGCAACAGGTGGCTGATGATGAGGCCGTACAGCATGTGGTGGTGACGCGTGATGATCATATCGCCGGTGTTATGCGCCTTAATCCCGGCATGCGCCGCGGCCTGGCGCAAACCGATACGGGCCTTACCCTTGGCGATGCCGCGGGGCTGAAATTCACCATTGTGCGCGATACCACGATGGTGTTCGACGTCATCCGCCGCATCTGGGCGAAGGATGCGGTGCTGGCCGTGGTGGTTGGCGGGCGGGGCGCGCCGCGCGGAGCTGACGTGCTTGGCATTATCGGCAAGGAGCAGGTCGCGGATTCGGTTGCCGCCAGTGTGCAGAACTATCCTGACTAAACCACACGAAGTGAAGGCTTATTTTCAATTTATGCTCGTCAATATATAGATTTCTTAAATTCCCATATGACGCGCATGAATGGTCCCCGCTACAGGCCACTATCGGGGGGATCGCGTTTTTCAAAATGAATATCGCCATACCATGCCTCTCCATGTCCATGGGCATCATCACAATCAGACATGACAGCGACAGCACCAATAACATCATGCCCGGGCCCGAAAGCGCGGGCGAGATCCGTGCGCAGATCACGGTGTTCAGACACCCATGAGCCGGCGCCCGCCGCACCTTGCCTGAGGGCCACGATTTCAGCCTGAGTTGTATAAGGATCAGGATAGAACGGCGTGCCATTCGGCCCGCGATGCGCCGCACTGACCGGGCCATTGGCCCAGACATAGACAAGGCTGCGCAATGTCGAGGGGAAAAACGGATTACCGGCAACAACATAGACGCGTGCCGGATAATCATCGCCTGATTTCGCATGTGGATCCAGCCCCGGATACACCCGGCTGATTTTCCAGCTCCAATCTATCATCGGTGTTTTTATTAAATTTATCGTATGCTTCCAGACCAAACCAGAGGCCGAATTCTGGCAGACGGCATGGAGAAATTTTGTGTTGCCCTGTGCTGCCAGCGTGTATAGTCATTCCATTTAAGAATGTGACATTATTAACTCATCCACGGATTTTCCGGAGAAGATTCTC
>NZ_BSOS01000010.1 GCF_030160635.1 Acidocella aquatica
GGCGCGGGCAGGGGACGCGGGGCGTGGTTTCGCCGTGGTGGCAACCGAGGTGCGCGCCCTGGCGCAACGTTCCGCCGATGCCGCGAAGGAGATCAAAACCCTCATCTCCGCCTCCGGCCAGCAGGTCGCCACCGGCGTGCGTCTGGTGGGCGAAACCGGCAAGGCGCTGGGCCGCATCGTGGAACAGGTGGAGCGGCTGAACGGCCTGGTGAGCGAAATCGCCGCCTCGGCGCAGGAACAAGCCACCGGCCTCGCGGAGGTGAACACCGCCGTCAACCAGATGGACCAGGTCACCCAGCAAAACGCCGCCATGGTCGAGCAGACCACCGCCGCCAGCCACAGCTTGGTCACCGAGGCCGAGGAACTCTCCCGCCTCGTCGCCCAGTTCCAGACCGGCTACATTGAAACCGGGCACCCCGAACCACCGCCAATACGCAAAACCGCCGCGCCGGCCGCGAAAAAATCACGCATCCCCGTTCACGCCCCATCCGGAAAATTTGTTTCGGTCGCGCGCAGCACCGAGCCAGGCACGCCCGCAACGGAAGACTGGGATGAATTCTAACGCCACCGCGTTAATCGACATCAGGAAGCATCATGGAAAACATTCAACCCGGCGCAGCCACACTGGCATTGCCACCAATCCTCGACCTCACCGCCGCAGCGGCCTTGCTGGAGGAATTTCTAACACAACGCGGGCAACCGCTGCGCGTGAATGCCGGTGATGTTCAACGGCTTGGCGGGCAATGCCTTCAGGTTCTGCTCGCGGCGCGGGCTGCCTGGGCGGCGGATGAACAGGCGTTGCACCTCGATGATTGCTCCGAGGAGTTTCTGGCCGCGCTCGACCTGCTCGGTGTCGCGTCAAAAAAACTAACATATTGCAAGGAAATGTCTTCATGAGCACGACCGTTCTTACCGTCGATGATTCCCGCGCCATGCGGGACATGCTGCGGCACTCGCTGCTCGCGGCCGGTTTCCGTGTTTTGCAGGCAGAGGATGGCCTGCACGGGCTGGAGGTTCTGGAAACCGAGCGGCCTGATGTTATTGTCACTGACATCAACATGCCGCGCATGGATGGTTTCGGCTTTATCGAAGCCGTCCGGCGCGACGAATCGCGCCGCTCGATGCCTGTCCTGGTCCTCACCACCGAGGTTGACGCCGAGAAAAAAAACCGTGCCCGCGCCGCCGGCGCCACGGGGTGGATCGTCAAACCCTTCGACCCCATCAAGCTGGTTGAAGCCATTCGCCGCGTCGCGGCCTGAACGCAGGAGTTAATCCATTGGACCCGATGGCAGCCATCCGCGAAACGTTTTTTCAGGAATGCGAGGAGCAGCTCGCCGAGCTTGAGGCCGGGCTGATACTGATGGAAAGCGGCACCGCCGAGGCGGAAACCGTAAACGCCGTTTTCCGCGCGGTGCATTCCATCAAGGGCGGGGCGGGGATTTTCGCCCTGGACGCGCTGGTGCGCTTCGCCCATGTGTTCGAGACCGCGCTGGACCAGGTGCGCTCAGGCACGCTCGCCGCCGGGGCCGCCGTGTTGAATCTGCTGCTGCGCGCGGCTGATGTTCTGGCCGATCTGGTGCGCGCCGCGCGCGAGAACGGCACCGTGGATGAAGCCCGCACCGCTGCTCTGGTGGTGGAATTCACCCAGATCAGCAATCTCGGCCACGAGCCGCCCCTCACGCCAAAACCAGCGCCCAAGGCACTCGCCCCGGCGCCCGCATGGCTCATCAGCTTCACCCCCGCCTCAGCGCTCTACGCCAAAGCCAATGAGACCGCCTTGTTATTGCGCGAGCTGCGCCGCCTTGGCCCGATCGAGGTCGCGCTGGATGCAACGCATCTGCCCGAGTTGAGCGAGCTGGACCCGGAGGGCGCCTATCTCACCTGGAACATCACGCTGGAGGCTGATTGCACGGAGCAGGCCATTCGCAATGTCTTCGAGTTTGTCGAGGATGATTGCCAGTTGAACATCACCTGCGCCACCCCGGCCGAGCCGGCGCTCAAACCCGGCGATGTGATCACCGGCGACAATGGCTTCTCCTTCGAGTTCTTCCCCCCGCCTGTATTCGATGATGAGGAAGCCAGCGCCGCCCCCAAGGCCGAGCCCGAACACCACGAACCCCCGCCAGCCCTCACGGCAAAACAAAACCCCGTGGAGGCCATGGCCGCCAAGGCGGAGAGTGCCGCCGCCGTTAGCGCCACCATCCGGGTGGATCTCGACCGGGTGGACCGCATGATCGATCTCGTCGGCGAACTCGTCATCAACGAGGCGATGTTGAGCCAGCGCGTGCTGGAGGCGGGCATCGCGCGCGCCTCGGGCGTCGCCATGGCGCTGGAGGAGCTTGAGCATTTAACGCGCGAAATTCAGGATAGCGTGATGGCCATCCGCGCCCAGCCGGTGCGCTCGGTGTTCCAGCGCATGCCCCGCCTGGTGCGCGAGGTCGCGGCGCAAACCGGCAAACAGGCCCGCCTCGTCACCGAGGGCGAAGGCACCGAGGTCGATAAAACCGTCATCGAGCGCATCGCCGATCCGTTGACGCATATGATCCGCAACGCCATCGACCACGGGCTGGAATCCCCCGAAAAACGCCTCGCCGCCGGCAAACCGGCTGAGGGCATCGTCCGCCTCAGCGCGCTGCACCGCTCGGGGCGCATCGTGCTCGAAGTCGCCGATGATGGCGCGGGCATCAACCGTGCGCGCGTCAAGGAGAAAGCCCTTGAGAACGGGCTGATCGCGCCCGACGCCGCACTCACCGATGACGAAATTGACAATCTCATCTTCCTGCCGGGCTTTTCCACCGCCAGCACCGTGTCGGATATTTCTGGCCGCGGCGTCGGCATGGACGTTGTACGCCAGTCGGTGGTGGCGCTTGGCGGGCGCATCTCCATCTCCTCGCGCCCCGGCCTGGGCTCCACCTTCACCCTCAGCCTGCCGCTCACTCTCGCGGTGCTCGACGGCATGGTCGTCTCCGCGCGCGGCCACACGCTCATCATCCCGCTCGGCGCGATCGTTGAAACCCTCAAGCCCAAAGCGGCGGACGTGTTTCCGCTCGATGGTGAGATCAACGTCATCCGCCTGCGCGGCGGCTATGTGCCGATGGTCGATGTCGCGGCCTCGCTTGGCTATTGCGACGAATTCGTCGAGCCGGACCAGTCGGTGGCGTTGCTGGTGGAAGGCGAGGGCGGCGTGCGCGCGGTGTTGCTGGTCGATGCCATCCACGGCCAGCGCCAGGTCGTCATCAAGAGCCTGGAGGCCAACTACCGCGCCGTTCCCGGCATCGCCGCCGCCACTGTCATGGGCGATGGCCGCGTGGCGTTGATCCTCGATGTTGATGCGGTGGTGAAAACCACGCGCAGTGAGTTGAGCCGTCCTGAACTTTCCTTAGCGGAGGCGCGTTGAACCATGGGTAAATCTGCCAATAGCGGCATCAACACCCGCGAGCTGATCGCCTTTCGCGTCGGGCGCCAGGAGTTTTGCATCAACGTCATGGCGGTGCGCGAAATCCGCGGCTGGACCGCCGCCACCGCGCTGCCCCGCGCCCCGCGCTATGTGCGCGGCGTCATCAACCTGCGCGGCGCTGTGCTGCCGATCGTGGAACTCGCCGTGCGCCTGGGCCTGCCCAGCAACGAGCCCAGTGCGCGCAATGTCATCATCGTGGTGCAGATCGCGCATCAGCAAATCGGCCTGCTGGTTGATGCGGTGTCAGACATCCTCACCGCCAACGACGCCAACATTCAGCCCACGCCCGATGTCTCCTCCGATCTGGTGAAAACCTTCGTCAAGGGCCTGCTTCCCGTCGATGGCCGCATGATCAGCCTGATCTCGCTCGACCATGTGCTGCCCCAGGGCGAGCTGGAAGCCGCGTGAGCCTGAGCATGAACGCGCCCAGCAGCACAAAACCGGCTTCAGGGCTGACCGAAGCCGGTGAGTTCCTGATGACGCAACGCGACTTCGCCACCATCGCCGCCACGCTGATGGCCGAGGCCGGCATTTCGCTCTCCGGCAACAAAGCCAATCTGGTCTATTCGCGCCTCGCCAAGCGCCTGCGCCTGCGCGGCCTGAGCAACTTCGCTGACTATTGCGCCCTGATCGAGAGCCCCTCCGGCGCGGGTGAACGCCAGGACATGATCGCGGCGCTGACCACCAATGTCACCCGCTTCTTCCGCGAGCCGCACCACTTCGAGCATCTGAAGACGAAAATCCTCCCGGGGCTGATCGCCCGCGCCACACAGGGCCAGCCCGTCCGCATGTGGTCCGCCGCCTGCTCCAGCGGCCAGGAACCCTATTCCACGGCGCTCACCCTGCTCTCCCTCATGCCCGGCGCCGCCAAGCACGACATCCGCATTCTCGCCACCGATATTGACCCCAACATGCTCGCCATGGGCGCTGCCGGCATTTACGACGCCTCCTTGCTCGATGCCGTTCCCCCCGCGCTGCGCGGCCGCTGGTTTTCCCCGCTGGGCGACGGCCGTCACCAAATCGCCAGCGAGGCCCGCGCACTGGTCAAGTTCCGCAAGCTCAACCTCATCGGCAACTGGCCGATGCGCGGCAAGTTCGACGTTATTTTCTGCCGCAACGTGGTCATCTATTTCGAGAACGCGTTGCAGGAGAAAATCTGGGCGCGCATCACGCCGCTGCTGGCCCCCGGCGGGGTTTTATACATCGGCCATTCCGAACGCGTGACCGGCGCCGCCGAGGCCGCGCTGCGGAGCGACGGCATCACCATCTACCGCCCCCGCGCCACAGGGGGGGACCTCGCATGACCGTGCGGGTTCTGGTCGTTGACGATTCCGCCACCATGCGCGGCCTCATCACCGCAACCCTGCGCGCTGATCCGCTCATCGAGGTTGTGGGCCAGGCGGCGGACCCGCATGAGGCCCGCCAGGCGATCAAGGCGCTGGCGCCTGATGTCATCACGCTCGACATTGAAATGCCGAACATGAACGGTCTGGATTTCCTCGACAAGATCATGCGCCTGCGGCCAACACCTGTCATCATGGTCTCCACCCTCACGCAGGCGGGCGCCGATGTGAACCTGCGCGCGCTGGAGATCGGCGCGTTTGACTGTGTGGCAAAACCCTCCTCCTTCAACCAGAACAGCTTCGAGCAACTGGCCGAAAAGGTGAGGGCGGCGGCAATGTCGCGCCGCCAGCCCCGGCTCGCGGCTCAGCCCGCGCGCCCCTCAACCGCCGCTTATGTGCCAGACGGGCGGCTCCTCGCCATTGGCTCCTCCACCGGCGGCGTTGAGGCGCTGTTGACCATTCTGTGCAAATTCCCGGCCAACTGCCCCCCAACGGTCATCAGCCAGCACATGCCGCCCACCTTCACCAAAAGCTTCGCCGCGCGGCTTAACAAGCTCTGCGCGCCGGAGGTGAGCGAGGCGGTGGAGGGCGCGCCGCTGAAAACCGGTCAGGTCTACCTCGCCCCCGGCAGCGCGCATCTTGAAATCGCCGGCCTCACCGCGCCGCGCATCCATTTGAGCGAGGCCGAGCGCGTCAACGGCCACCGCCCCTCGGTGGATGTGATGTTCCATTCCGTTCAGCGTTGTTTTCACGATCGCGCCATCGGCGTTATCCTAACCGGCCTGGGGCGCGATGGTGCCGATGGCCTGCTCGCCATGCATCAGGCCGGTTGCGAGACCATCGGCCAGGACGAGGCCAGCAGCGTTGTCTACGGCATGCCCAAGGCCGCCTTCGAGATCGGCGGCGTGGCGCTGCAATTGCCGCTGGAGCGCATCGCCGAACGCCTGCTGCAAAGCACCAACGCCACGCGCGGGAGAAAAATATCATGACCACGCTCCTGCATCCTCCTGCCCAGGCCGCTGAAAAGAAGATTCACATCGTGCAGGGCGAGCAATATGTCGATGACAATCCAAACACGGTGTTGACCACCATTCTCGGCTCCTGCATCGCCGCCTGCATCTGGGACAACACCCTGGGCCTTGGCGGCATGAACCATTTTCTGCTGCCCGGAACCGATGCTGGATCGCAACAACGCCAGTTGGAGGGCGATGTCATGCGCTTTGGCGTGCATGCCATGGAGCTTCTGGTTAACGGCCTGCTGCGCCGTGGCGCCCAGCGCAACCGGCTACAGGCCAAGCTTTTTGGTGGCGCGCGCATGATCAAGGGCCTCACCGACATCGGCGAGCTGAACGCCACCTTCGCCGAGCGCTTCCTCAAGGCCGAGGGCATCGCCATCGCGGGCGGCAGCCTGCGCGGTGAACAGGGGCGGCGCATCCAGTTCTGGCCGGTCACCGGCCGTGCCCGGCAGGTGCTGCTGGCGAAGGAAACCGAGTCGATCATGCGGGCCGAACGCACCCGGCCCATTCCGCCCACGCCGCCCGGCCAGGGGACCGTGGAACTTTTTTAGCAGGAGAGACAAAATGGTTGAACGCCGAACCTGCGAGGACGAGCGCCATCATGCGCCGCTGGCGGAAATCCTGGAAGCCTTGGGCGGCGAGTTTCAAGAACTCGGCCGTTTCACTGAACAGTTCCAGACCTCGCTCAGCCCCGCTCTGCTCCGCGTCGCCAACGACCCGGATTGCCACCGTAACGTACAAACGCTTGACCTGCTCTCGCAGCGCCTCTCCGCCTTGTCCAAATACGTCCTCACCATCGGCCGCCTGCTCCCTGACGACTGGCGCGTGAATTCACAAACCGCGCTGCATCACATCACTTTGTCAGACCTCGCCTACCGGCTCCAAGGTGCGCCGGTGCCCGAGGAGCTGGAAATGCAATCCGGCGAGCTGGAGCTGTTTTAACCCCGGTTAAGCAAGCCGCAATTTGTATGCGCTACACCAATCAAGCCACATCCGCAGCACGGAGCCGTAGTGAATGAACGTCTTCAACAATCTTTCAATCCGCAACAAGGTTGTGGCGGCGTTCGCGGCAATTCTGTTTTTCACGCTTGCCCTCGGGATTTTCTCCATCACAAGGGTCACGCTGCTGAATGATGACGCCAAGGCCCTGGCGGCAAACACCGCGCAGATTCAGCCGCTCGGCGTCATGTCGAAGGATGCGCGCCAACTGGTGGCCATCGCCGCCATTGCGGCAAACCAGAGCGACACCGGCATGGCCGCCATTTTGTTTGACCAGACCAGCCAGGTTGAACTCGATTATCAAAACCAGTGGGCTGAATATCATGTAACCATGGACCCTGGCCGCGAAACCGCAGCGGGCAACGCCTTCAATGCGGCGTTTGCACGGCTTGAGAATTCCGTGCAGCAGGTATCCGCGCTTTATACGGCCGGAAACCACGCCGGCGTCACAAATCTTTTTGACAGTGACATAAAATCGGCACTGAGCGATTTCACCGCCGCCCTGAACGATGACATCGCCTATAACGACGCCCAGGCCGCCCAACTTTCCGCCTCGTCGGATCGCGCCGCCAAATCCAGTGTCTTCCTCATCGCCATTGTTCTGGGTCTCATGTCGCTTGGCACATTGCTGATCGGCGCGCTGGTCAACAAAAGCGTCTCCATGCCGATCAGCCAGATGACCGCCGCCATGAACCGGCTGGCGCATCAGGATATGTCGGTAACCATCCCCGGCATCGGCCGGTCCGACGAGATCGGCGCCATGGCCGATGCCGTCCAGGTATTCAAGGACAATGCCCAGGAGCGCCTGAAACTGGAAGCCGCGGCAAAGGCGTTCCAGAATCAGCTGGACCACAAATTGCAAGAGGTGGAAGCCGCTTTTGCCGCCGCCGGGCAGGATCAAAAACGGGTGGTGGAGGGATTGGCCGTGGCACTCTCGGGCCTCGCCGCCGGCGACCTCACCGCGCGATTCCAGCAACATGTAGCCCCCGCCTACGAAACCTTGAAGCATGACTTCAACAACGCGATGGAGAAGTTGCAGCAAACCCTTGGCTCCATTTCGCGCAACACCCATGG
>NZ_BSOS01000011.1 GCF_030160635.1 Acidocella aquatica
GCGGCGCTGGCAGATCTGCCGGCAGCAGATATTCGCCTGGCGCCGGGAGTTGGCAACGCAGATAAGGGCAGGTGGTTGCGGCGATCCGGCTGGTCCGGCGTTTGTACCGGTTGTTGCCGAGAAGCCAACGCTGGCTCGAACGGCGCCGCTGCCGGTGGCCGTGGCCGCCCCGCCAGGGATTGAGATTGACGTCGCTGGCGCCAGAATTCGCGTGGCCAGCGGGGTTGATGGCAAAACACTCACCGCGGTGCTGCGTGCGGTGCGGGCGGCTGCTTCGTGATCGCGATCCCAACCGGTGTACGGATCATGCTGGCGACACGCCCGGTGGATTTTCGCCGTGGCGCCCATAGCCTCGCCGCCCTGGCAGCCGCCAGCCTTGGCTAGAACCCGTTCGATGGAGCATTAATCGTGTTCCGGGCAAAACGCGCTGATCGGATAAAAATTTTGCTTTGGGATGGCAGCGGCCTGGTACTGATTTGGAAGCAGCTTCAGCATAGCAATTTTAGGTGGCCACCTATTGTAGATGGCGTGATGAAGCTGACATCCGTGGAATATGCAGCGCTATTCGACGGCCTGGATTGGGCACGAATAATTTCTACTCAAAGGATTCCCACACCGGCCAAGGCGGGCTAGACTCGTGATGCGATGCAGGCCGATGGCAACCCGATCCACACGCTTCCTGAAG
>NZ_BSOS01000012.1 GCF_030160635.1 Acidocella aquatica
CTTCCCCGGCCGAGGCCAGCGGTGGTATTCCAGCGCAGCCTTGCGTAAATCATCATCCATGACTTTGCCTCATTCTCCTCTATCCTTCAAAGGCCGGACTTATCGCCGCATGAACAGGACCGCCCCTTGCTTCAGCTCCGCTTCCTTGCCTCAATCGCCGACACAGCGGCCCGCAACGCAATGAGATAACTATCCACACCGAAGCCTGAAATTTGACCCAGCACGATTTCTGCAAATACCGAATGATGACGGAACGGCTCACGCGCGTGAATATTTGACATATGCAACTCTACCACAGGAACTGTCAGAATTGCGAGCGCGTCGCGTATGCCATAGCTATAATGCGTCCACGCGCCAGCGTTGATCAATACTCCATCGATGCCCTCGCTATAAGCCACATGAATCCGCTCACACATCTCGCCTTCGTTATTCGTCTGAAAGCTCACGACCTCAACCCCGAGTTCACCACCCAGTGATTGCAACAAACCATCAATTTCCGCCAACGTTACCGTGCCATATTGCTTTGGATCACGCTTGCCGAACATGTTATGATTGATACCGTGCAGCATAAGAATTTTCATGATACTTCTCTCTGATATTATTAAGGCAAATTGCCAAATTACGGTCTCGCCGGTTCAGGCCGCTTCGACGATCGCTGCATTAACCTGCAGATTTAGTAATCCGTCGCGCGCGCTCACTAACGGTAATGCATTATCCAAAGGATCAACAATTGCCGGCCGATATGTATTCGGGCTGGCCTGGAGCACTGCAAAACGCGCCTGACCGCCCGGTTAATAATCCATGGCTCACGCACACATATTATCCGTGCCACCGAAACCGAACAGGCGGCGCGGCGTATGCCATAAAACCTTACGGCGATCGGCAGCATCTGGCAGCAAATACTCCAAAAGCCTGAGCAATGGTCCATAATCCACACGTTCCGGCGCGCGCAGAAACGGCCAATCAGATCCCCACACGCAGTTGTCTGGCGTAAATGCATCGACCAGTGCTTGTATAAATGGCCAGGTGTCTTGGAACGGATATGATGTATGTGAGAATTTGATATGGCCAGAGAGTTTAACGGCCGCCCGTCCGGTCTGGCCAAGCGTCAGCAACGCCTGAAAAGCCTCACCCCGCGGACCAGCCGCGATGTCTGGCCGCCCGCAATGGTCGATCAACAAACGGACAGGATATTTTTCAATCAACGGAAGAAACTCGAGCAAATCGGTATTTTGCACCTGAAGCTGCAAGATCATATCCAACTCTGCCAGCCTGGCCAGAAGCGCCTCCGCGCCAAGATAATAGGGCACACCATGAAAAGGCAAATTAAATGCGACGCCAACAATTCCCGCCGCGCGCATTTTTTTAATTTTTGTACATTTATATCATGCGCTACAACGGCTATTCCTTTGTATGTACCATGATTTTTTGCAATGCCATCAAGCATGCAGCGATTATCGCTCTCATAACCGGAGTTTGGCTGAACGAACAGGGCATGGCGTACACCATACGCCGTGAAAACATGCCCGATCTGTGCCACGGTGGCGATTTCCTGCCCTGCCGGATGAAATCGAGCCTCTTTGCTATAAGAGAAGCGGGCTGGATCAAGCAGGTGGCAATGGCAATCAATCTTTGGCTCATCGAAGATGGACATTGCCGGTGCTCGCGCCTCAATATTTAAGCATGGCAATGCTGCGTAATTCCTCCGGCGTCGCGGTGCCATAACCGAAGAATTCGAGATAGGCTGGAATTTGTTCGAACAACATGTCCGTTCCAACCTGAACCATGCAGCCCTTTGCCATCGCCCGGCGGAGCAGTGGCGTATACTCTTCCTTCATCACGACTTCACCCACAAAGGTCGTGGACGCCACACGATCGATGTCAAAAGGTAGCGGGTCACCGTCCTTCATACCCATTGGCGTGGCATTGATGACGATGTCAAAACCATGAGGATCATTTGAACCTGTGATGACTTCCAAAGCGGCGTAGTGGGCGCGCAAGCGGCCGGCCAGCGCGTCAGCCGCGGCCTGATTGCCATCGTACACGGCAATCGCTGCTGGATTTGCCTCGGCGAGCGAAGCCGCAATCGCAGAACCGACACCGCCACTGCCAACCACCAACACCCTGGTTCCGGCAATTATTCTGCCTTTGCGGGCAACACCGCGCACGAATCCGTCACCATCAAACATGGCGCCCAACAGTGAACCATCCGGGCGGCGTAAGATGGCGTTGCAAGATCCTGCGACTTTTGCGGTTATAGTGAGTTCGTCGAGGAGCTGTGTGGTGATGATTTTATGCGGCATCGTGATCAACGCGCCATGCATGTTCTTGATCTTGAACAATGCTCGGAGAACCTCGGGATATACCGCGGGCTCGACTCCCATCGGCACGACAACTGTGTCAATGCTCTTGGCTTCAAACCACGGATTATAAATCATCGGCGCCTTGAATGCCTCTGTGGGATAGCCAATATGAGCGATAATGGTGGTGCGTCCGGTAATCATAGTGAGTCCTCCAGCGTCTCATAACCATACGTTCCCGGCCGGTGCGCCAAATCATGATTAGATTTCAGGCCGTACAGAACATAAATAATCTTTGACATCTCTTATTCCCATCCAACAGAAATAGGAGCTGCCGAAGCAGCCCCCATCCTGAGCAGGATCAGACTTATTTTGTCTGCCCCTTGACCTGAATATCCAGCATGTGAATGTCGCCGATGATAAAGATCCACGCAAAGGCGCCAATCGCCGCAATCACGCCCATGAAGCCCAGCGCATCGACAAATGAACCCGTCTCCTGAACGATAAAGCCGATGACAATGGGAACAACAATGCCGGACAGATTGGCTGAAAAGCTGAAGAAGCCACCAACCAAACCTAGCAGGCCCTTAGGGGCAACTTCTGAAAGTACCGCCCAACCGGAGGATGACATTGCTTGACCAAAAAATGCAACCGAGAGGATGGCGAGAACAACGGTACTGTTGGAAACATAATTGACCGAAATAATCGTTGTCGCCAAAAGCAAACCGGCAACAACCGGCAGCTTGCGCGCAAGGTTGAGGCTCACATGCTTCAATAGCCAATCGGTCAAGACACCTGCAAACAGAATACCAAAAAATCCAGCAATATAAGGAATGCTTGCAAAGATACCGATTTTAATGAAAGCCATATGACGCTGGGTTGCCAAATAGGTTGGAAACCAAGTGAGGAAAAACACAAACGTTGCATAAACCGAGAACTGACCAATGCACAAACCCCACATCTGACGATGTGCAAACAGCGCGCGGACGTTTTCAAAGCTAAATTTGGTGCCGCTAATATTCTTCTGCACCAGACCGCCGCCTGCCTCGATATAAGAAAGCTCTGCTGCATTAACAGCCTTGCTCTTGGTCGGATCACGATAGAAAGACCACATCACCGCGCCGATAAGAATGCCGATGCTACCTGTTATAATAAACAAAGAACGCCAGCCGAATGTCGAGAGAATCCAAAACAGAGCGGGCGTTAAGAAGCCCAGGCCAACATATTCCGCCGCGGTGTAAACACCGATGGCCCGGCCGCGCTCACTGCGCGGAAACCACATACCTACAATATTGCTGTTGGCCGGAAAACAGGGTGCCTCAAATGTTCCCAGACCCAAGCGCGCGACGACAAAGCCGGCAAGCCCTGGCGTCAGCCCCTGGAAGACGGTGAAAAGGGACCAGCCGACCAGCGCGATGCTATAAATCATGCGGTTACCGAAACGGTCAAGCAATACGCCGCCAGGTAGCTGGAAGAACAGATAGGACCAGGAAAAAACCGAGAATAAAACGCCCATCTCCGCGGGCCCGATCCCAAATTCATGCCGTATCGAAGGCGAAGCGATGCCCAGAATGGCGCGGTCGAGATAGTTGATGGTTACTGCCAAAGCAATGACCATCAACATTCGGATACGGATATTGGTTCGCGGCGTAGATACCGCCTTTTCCAGTGTAGCGGCTGTTGTCGTGCTCATCAAAAGCGTCCTCCTTAGGTTGGTTTCTTAAAATACAATTTTGGTTTGCAGGCCGATCGCCCAGGCATTTTTGAGATGCTTGTTGTAGGAGAACGTGCCAGGATCGGTGATGTACTGCACGTTCGGGTGGATCAACAGCCAAGGTGTGGCTTGCAGACCGTAGCCGAGTTCCACCACGCCCTCACCGTTGGAAAGGCCAGAGAGCTTGCCACCCGAGGCGAGTTCTTTGGCATTGATCGTACGGTTGTTCAGCCCCGCGCGGACATAGCCAAGCGCAATGAAATCATGTGGCCGCGCTTCGAACGGCCCCTGCGCGACGACGCCACCGGCCAGGGTGCTTTCATACACCGATGTCTGCGGATCGGAATAGGAAACCTGGGCGAAGGCAATCAGGCCACGCTTTGGCGTGCCATCGAAACTGTAGATCATCTGGTCCGCCAGCAGATATCCGCCGTAACGGCCTGTTTCCATCGCCGTTTCCGCGCTGGTGACATCGGCTGCGTTTTTCACCGTCGAAGTGTCGTAATACACGCCGGCCTTATAATGCCCCGGCATTCCGGCAGCGCCAAGGGCTGATGTGTATTCGACCTCGAGGGGGATCAGCGCGCCGGTAGAGCCCGAGGTGCTGACCTTCAGACCGTTGGACTTGGCGTAGTAGCCGGGGTTAACGTCGTACACACCCGCCTGGATGTAGGAATTGGTCGTAGGCATCCATTTGATCCGCCCGCCCCACTTGCCGGTGGGATAATCAGACCAACCGCTGGAAGCCGGAAGATTCTGCGGATGGATGCAGAAGCCGACGTTCTGGAAATCCAGGAGCAGCGGGGTCCCGGCAAAATCATTGCCCATCGGGTAGAAGCCGATTTTCGTGTCGATGGCGCCATCATCAAACTTCTGCTCGTAGCTCATTTCCACGATGCGCAGCGTCTCGCCAGCGCCATAGACTTCCTGCACGGCAAGCCTGTTGCCGATATAGTCAGCCGAGGTGTTGCGGCCGACGCGCTGGTTGACTGCGAAATGTAGACTCGCCCCGCTGAGGTCAGCAAGCTTGCCAAGGTCGACATCCATGCCGAGGCCAAACTGCGAGGCAATATCGCCGCCCTGGCGGTTGCCGCCGGAGATGCCGTCCGCAAACTCGCCGGTGTAGAAACCGCCGAGGGTAATGCCGACATCCTTGAGCTTGGTGCGCGCGCCATTCCAGTCGCCTGTCATGGTCGGGCTGGTCCAGATATTGTAGGATGACGCAGGTGCCACCTGTGCGTGCGCGGCGCTGGTTACGGCGATAATGGCGGCACCTGCCAGCAAGCTTGTCTTCAGCCCCAGGCGTGTCCGCGGTTGCATTGCTTTATTCATTGTTCTCCCTTTCAATAATTTTTGGCGTCTAGGCGCCAATACCTTCACTTTCCCCATGGCCAACACGGCCATGAGTGCTCTTAATGAACCAGATGGTTCACCAAAGGGGCGTCTTATCCCCCCGTTGACATTCTGTCTCGAACCATTGCTTTGCCTTCAGGAAAGACCGGCGAGCGGGAACACATGCCACCCGCACGAGTTAATCCAGTTGGTACATAATTATTTCTACGAATTATATCTTCGGCGGGCTCACAGCTTAGCGCCATGATATGCGTCATACTCATCTCCCTTTCGGAAATAAGCCGATTTCTCCTGCAATGCAGCAAAGACTACCTCATTGAATTTAACTTGTGGACGATCCGCTTATTGGTCTATATTTTTTCCAGTAACTAACCGATCAGTACATTGCAAGTTTTTTTTGCCGATTTTTGAATTTTTAATTGCTATGTGCTTCGCCACCACAACAGGATACCAGCGCCGTGACCGACTCAACTCCGTTGCCAAAATCCATTGCAACCGTCTCGCTCAGTGGCACATTGCCCGACAAGTTGGAGGCCGCGGCCGCGGCCGGCTTCGACTCCGTGGAGATATTCGAGGCTGATTTGCTGAGCTTCGACGGCACGCCGCGGGACGTCTCCCGCATGGCCAGTGATCTGGGGATCGGCATTTCCATTTTCCAGCCATTCCGCGACTTTGAAGGTATGGAGCCAGCCCAGCTTGCCCGGAACCTGACGCGGGCGGAGCGGAAATTCGATGTCATGGGTGAGCTGGGAACGGATCTCCTCCTGCTGTGCAGCAACATTCAGGAATCAACCGTGAATGATCAGGCCCGCGCGGCCGCCGATCTCTCGCTTCTGGCGGAGCGTGCCGGGCAGCGTGGCTTCAAAATTGCCTATGAGGCGCTGGCCTGGGGCCGGCACGTAAAGTTTTGGCGGCAGGCGTGGGACATCATCAAGCGCGTGGACCATCCGGCCTTCGGCCTGGCCCTGGACAGTTTCCACACCCTGGCGCTGGGCGATAACCTGACCGGCATCGGCGAAGTGCCCGGCGAGAAGATTTTCTTCATGCAGCTGGCCGATGCCCCGCGCCTCACCATGGATGTGCTCTCCTGGAGCCGGCATTATCGTAATTTCCCCGGCCAGGGCGATTTTGACGTAGCGGGCTTCGTCCGCGATGCGCTGCGCGCCGGTTACCGGGGACCGCTGAGCCTGGAAATTTTCAACGATGAATTCCGCGCCGGGCCGCCCCGGCCGATGGCGCTGGATGCCTTGCGATCACTGATCTGGGTGGAGGCCGAGGCCGGGCACACCAAACTGCCGCCCGCCCCGGTTTTGGGGGGCTTTGAATTCATTGAATTCGCGGTTGATGCGCCGGCTGCTGAACGCCTCGCCGCCGTGCTCGGCACGCTTGGCTTTGAACTTACCGGCCGGCACCGCTCCAAGGCTGTTAACCTATACCGCCAGAGCGAGGTGAACATCGTCCTCAACGCCGAACCTGACAGTTCCGCCTCCGAGCATTTCGTCCGCCACGGTCCCTCGGTGTGCGCGCTGGCCCTCAAGGTGGACCAAGTCGCCCCCACGCTGGCGCGGGCCTCGGCCCTGCTCTCCCCCACCTGGGCCGAGCGAACCGGCCCCGGCGAACACCGGATTCCCGCCGTCCGCGAACCTGACGGCACGTTGCTCTATCTGGTGGAGCCCGCTGACGCCGCCGCGATGTGGACCCAGGATTTCAACCTCGCCCCTCCGGCGGAGCCAAAGCCGGCGGCTTCCCTCAACATCGACCACATCGCCCAGGCGCTCACCCCGGGCTCCATGGACAGATTCGTGCTCTTCTACCGCACGCTTTTCGGCCTGACACCTGAGCCGACCATCGAATTCGCTGACCGCTTCGGCCTGATCCGTTCGCGGACCATGAAAAGTCCGAATGGCAATGTCCGCGTCGTGCTCAACATCTCCGAAAGCCCCGCGACTGAAACCGCGCGCTTTGTCAGTGAAGCCGCGGGGCCTGGTGTACACCACGTCGCCTTTGCCACGCCCGATATCCTCACCGCCACGCAAAACGCCCGCGCCGCCGGCCTCACCGCTTTGCCGATACCCGCCAACTATTATGAGGACCTTGCCGCCCGCTTCGGCCTTGATGACGATACCCTCGCCGAGCTTGAAAAACGTGGCATCCTCTACGACCGCGACGCGCATGGCGACTTCCGCCACGCCTACACGCCCAGCTTCTCAGGCCGGTTCTTCTTCGAGCTTCTGGAGCGCCACGGCTACCAGGGCTATGGCGCCAGCAATGCTCCCATCCGCCTCGCCGCCATGGCCAGACAACGCGAACTCGGCAAATAGCGATGCAGACGCCGCCACGGAGTGCTCAGCATCCTCCGTGGCATTTTGATTTTATCCGGGCGACATCAAAAATGTCACGATGGCGTCGGTGACCAGCCGGCGCTGGCGCTCACGCAAGCGCGGCTCGTTCAAGTCGCAATCAAAAAGCGCGCCAAAAGTGTTGGCGTTGGACACGCGATAAAACGACAGCGCGCTGATCATGAAATGCAGGTCAACCGGGTCAATATCGCGTTTGAAGACCCCTGCTTTGCGGCCACGCGCCAAGAGCTGCCGCAACACGGTAATGGCGGGGGTGTTGGTCTTCTTCACGGTCTCCGAGCCTTTTACGTGTTCGGCGTTGTGAATATTTTCGATCATCACCAGCCTCACGAATTCCGGGTGTTCATGATGATAATCAAAGCTGAACTCCACCAGCCGCCGCAGCGCCGTCTCCGGGTCCAGCCGGTCAAGGTTCATATGCTCTTCAACCCGCCGGATGCCGCTGTAGGCACGTTCCAGCACCTGGCTGTAAAGCTGCTCCTTGCTGCCAAAATAGTAATAGATCATACGTTTTGTGGTCTGCGTTTTCGCGGCAATGGCATCGACCCTGCCGCCGGCGTAGCCGTTCGTGGAAAACTCCTGCGTCGCCACGTCCAAAATGTCCTGCTTGGTACGTTCCGGGTCACGGGCACGAGCATGGCGCACATGCGAATCAGTTCCAAAAATTTCAACTGAATCAGATGGTTTCATGTTATTCTATCCCTTAGTCGTCGATTTTTAGCAGTTTGGCATTGTTTACGGCGGTTAAAAAGCCACTCGGTGCTCAATCTGCTGAATTAATCATTTTTTGCCGGAATAAATGCGCGCAAACCCCGCGCAACCAGCGATTCCCCGCCTCTTCATGGTAGCGGGCATGCCAATGCAACTTCACCGTGAATGCAGGAAGTGCAAACAGCCGCAACACAGCGCCCTGCGCCAGGGTTGCCTGATATGGCGTGGCGATCAGGTCCGTGCTGGCGACAATTGCCGCCAGCCAGGCAGTTCCAGCTTTATCCGGCACATGATCCGCTGCTTAACCTCGGCCGGCATATCGCTTCCTCTGCGATGTTATCGCCGATCTTACAATACCATTCATCAGACAAGCCGCAGCGAGAACGCCCTTACACTTCCGGCGGGGCGTCCTCCGTGTCGATTTCCACGTTTGTCGCGGCCGGATAACGCGCCCCCGCCACATTCACCGGAGATATAATCCGGCCAAGACGTTCGAGCTGCGCTTGCGTCAGCACCACGCCGGACACCGCGACATTCTCGCGCAAATGCGCAACCGAAGTCGTCCCCGGAATCGGCACGATACAGGCCGAGCGCGATAACACCCATGCCAGAGCCAACTGCCCCATGGTTGCGCCCACCTCTTTCGCCATTTCAGCAAGCCCAGGCAGGAGACCAAGATTTTTCTCAAATTGCGGCGCCTGGAATCGCGGCATCCCGCGCCGGATATCGCCCTCCATCAGCAGCGAAGTATCGGTGACACCGCCGGCCAAAAACCCACGCCCAACCGGCGAGAACGCCACCAGGCTAACACCGAGCTCCTCACACGCACCTAACACCGCATACTCCGGATTACGCGTCCATAATGAATACTCGGTCTGCACCGCCGCGATCGGATGCACAGCATGCGCCTTACGCAAAGTTTGCGCGGAAACCTCGGATAATCCAATCGTCCTGATCTTGCCCGCCGCCACAAGATCAGCCAACGCGCCAACACTCTCCTCAATTGGCACGGTCCTGTCCCACCGGTGCAGATAATACAGGTCGATCACATCCGTGCGTAAATTTTTCAACGACGCCTCGCATGTCGCCTTCAGCGTCGCCGGGCGGCCGTCGATAACACGCTTGCCATCAACACCCGTCATCCCGCATTTGCTCGCCAGCATTATCCGCTTGCGATACGGCTGCAGCACCTCTCCAACAAGCTGCTCATTGCGGCCAAAACCATATAGCGCCGCAGTATCGAAATGTGTAACCCCCTCATCAATCGCCGCCAGCAACAACGACTCCGCCACCGCGCGCGATGGTGGCGCACCATACGCATGGCTCAGACTCATGCAGCCAAGGCCAATTTCCGTGACCTCGAAGGCGCCGATTTTCCGTGTCCGCATGCTTCTCTACCCTCAGCCAGCCGCCAAAATCACGCCTTCAAAGACTGTTCAAGCCGATGTAGCACCTCATAGCAGGGCAACACCTTGGCAACACTGGCGTTCGGCTCCCGCCCCTGCGCGATCGCTGAGAAAAATTCGCGGTCCTGAAGTTCAATTCCGTTCATGGAGACAGCAACCTTGGAAACATCGATTACCTCCTCCTTGCCGTTCAACAGATCGTCATATCGCGCAATATAGGTGCCATTGTCGCCAATATAGCGGAAAAATGTCCCGAGCGGACCTTCATTGTTGAATGATAGTGAGAGTGTGCAAATCGCCCCGCCGCTGGTCTTCAACTGGATCGACATATCCATCGCGATCCCCAGCACAGGATGGATCGGCCCCTGAACGGCATTGGCGGCGATAATGGTCTCGCCGGTCTGATATTGGAACAAATCCACCGTATGCGCCGCGTGGTGCCACAGCAGATGGTCGGTCCAGGACCGCGCCTGCCCCAGTGCATTCATATTGGTGCGGCGAAAAAAATAAGTCTGCACATTCATTTGCAGAATTTTTAGTTCATTCTTGATGATCTTGTTATGCACCCATTGGTGCGACGGATTAAACCGGCGCGTATGACCAACCATGCAAACCAGGCCAGTCTCCTTTTGCAGCCGGGCAACCGCCTGCGCGTCTTCCCATGAATCCGCCAACGGAATTTCAACCTGCACATGCTTGCCCGAACGCATGCACTGAATGGACTGCGCCGCATGCATCTGCGTCGGCGTGCAGAGTATGGCGGCATCCACGCCAGGCTGGTCCAGCGCCTCCTGCAAATCGGTCGTCACATGGCCCACGCCATATTTTACCGCGGTTGCCTTGGTGCCTTCAAGATCACGGCCAACCAGGGAGACAACTTCAACACCATCGATCAATTTGATCGCATCCAGATGTTTTTGACCAAAAGCGCCGGCTCCGGCGAGAATGACTTTCATGATTTTTCCTAGCGATTTTTTACGATTTGTTTTTCAGAATAATATGCCCAACCGCCGTATTCGACGCCGGAACATGGTAGAAGCGATACACTTCCTCAACCTCGGCATCGAGCGCCCCGCGCATAATCAACCACATGACCAGTTCCACACCCTCGGAGCCTGCCTCACGAACATAGTCGATATGCGGCATCATAGAGAGTGCATCTGCATCATTGACCAGGCGGTCGAGGAACATCGTATCGAATTCACGGTTAATCAACCCCGCGCGCGGCCCTTGCAGCTGGTGGCTCATCCCGCCAGTGCCCCATATCTGCACCTTGAGATCCTTACCGTAGGAATCAACCGCCTTGCGGATCGCCTTGCCCAGATTATAGCACCGCCGGCCTGAAGGCGGCGGATATTGCACGACATTCACGGCAAACGGGATCACCTTGCAAGGCCATGCCTCAGGCTGCCCGAACATTAGCGAAAGGGGCACCGTCAACCCGTGATCTACCTCCATGCGGTTCATGATTGTCAGGTCAAAATCTGACTCAATGACTGACTGCGTAATATGCGCCGCCAGTTCCGGCGCGCCTTCAACCACCGGCACGGGCCGCGCACCCCACCCTTCATCGGCGGGTTGAAAAAATTCCGCACAGCCAATGGCAAAAGTCGGAATACAATCAAGACTGAATGCCGTTGCATGATCATTATAGACAAGGAACACCACATCCGGCTTCTCCGCCGCGATCCAGCGTTTGGAGAATTCATAGCCATCAAACAACGGCTTCCAATATGCGTCGCCGGCTTTCCCAAGATCCAGCGCCGCCCCGATTGCGGGAACATGCGAGGTTGCGACACCCGCAGTAATTTTAGCCATCGGATTGTTCCCCCTTGTATCGATTGTTTTCGGCAGACCGGCCACCATTGAGCATCATGTTCGCATAATCTTCCTGGCTCATCCCGGTCATCAACGCCGCGGCATATTGAAAACTCTTGCCATCGGTCGCAAAAATCTTCGCCAAAAAATAGATATTCCCGCCCAGCGCGATCATTTTGTTATAATCACGCGCCAGCACCGCCTGTTTCTGCTCCTCGCTCATCGCCCATTCATCAAGGTAGGCGCGCTCATTCGCACGGAACCGCTCCCGGTTCACCGCCTTCAACAGCGACATGCAAAACTGGTTCAGGTGATATCCCCGCCGCGACATCTCCGCATCAAAAATCACCGTCCCCGGGACATTGTCATAAGGCTTTCCACCCGTCATCACACATGCTCCTCCGGCCAATAAAGCTGCATCGGGTTATCCACCAGCAACTTGCGCTGCAACACCTCGGTTGGGGCGATGCTGGGAATAAAATCCACCAATCCACCATCATCGGGTGCATGCGTGGTCATGTTGGGATGCGGCCAATCCGTGCCCCACAACACACGATCCGGGAACGCCTCCACAATACGCCGGGCGAATGGAATCACATCCTCATAACCGGGCGGCCCAACTTTCGAAAGCCGCTCCGGGCACGTCACCTTCGACCAAAAATTCGTATGCTCGCGCATCAAGCGAACAAACAATTCAAACTCCGGCCCGTCCACGGGCTTGCTCACATCCGGTCTGCCCATATGGTCGACCACGACAATCCCCGGCAAAGCCGTGAAGAAATCATAAAGCTCCGGCAGCTCCTGCGCTTCGAAATAGATGACAGTGTGCCAGCTGAGCACCTTGATGCGTTCGGCGATTTCCACGAGCTCATCGCGCGGCAAAGCATCCACCAGACGCTTGACAAAATTGAACCGCACCCCGCGCACACCAGCTGCATGCAGCGCCGCCAGCTCATCGTAGGTCACGCTCCGCTTCACAGTCGCCACACCGCGCGCCATACCGCCGGAAGCTTGCAACGCGTCCACCAGCGCGCGATTATCCGCGCCATGGCAGGTCGCCTGCACAATCACATTGCGCGAAAATCCGAGATAGTCACGCAGCGCCCACAGTTTTTCCTTTGGGGCATCGCACGGCGTATATTTGCGCTCTGGTGCGTAGGGAAAAATATTGCCCGGACCAAACACATGGCAATGCGCATCCACAGCCCCGGCCGGCGGCACAAAAGCCGGTTTGGATGGGTTGGGGTGGAAGGGTATCCAGTTTGCATCCGTAGTGAAAGAACTCATCGTCCCTGGCCTTTCAAAATCGCATCCAGACGCGGAAACACACGGCGCGCATTCAACTCAAAAATCCTGTGCTTATCCGCGTCCTCCATCGCCAGATCATCAATATAGCGCTTGGTGTCGTCAAAATAAAACCCGGTCTCGGGGTCAATGCCGCGCACCGCGCCCACCATTTCCGAGCCGAACAATATGTTCTCCACATCGATCACGCGCGCCAGCAGATCAATCCCCGGCTGATGATACACGCAAGTATCGAAGAACACATTCTTCATCACATGTTCGCGCAGGTTTGGCTTCTTCATCATGTCCGCAAGTCCGCGGTAGCGCCCCCAATGATACGGCACCGCGCCGCCGCCATGCGGAATGATGAAGCGAAGGCTTGGAAAATCCCTGAACAGATCGCCCTGGATGAACTGCATGAAAGCCGTGGTATCAGCGTTGATATAATGCGCGCCTGTGGCATGGAAGCAGGCATTGCACGAACCGGAAACATGGATCATTGCCGGGACATCCAGCTCCACCATCTTCTCGTAAAGCGGATACCAATGCTTATCCGTCAACGGCGGCGAGGTCCAATGCCCGCCGGACGGGTCGGGGTTCAAATTGCACCCAATGAAACCCAGCTCATTAACGCAGCGCTCGAATTCGGCAATGGAATTTTCCACCGGCACGCCGGGAAATTGCGGAAGCTGGCATACGCCAACAAAATTCTGCGGATACAGCCCCACGACACGGTAAATCAGATCATTGCACGCGCGCGTCCAATCCTGCGAGATCTGCTCATTGCCCTCATGATGCGCCATGGCCGATGCGCGCGGCGAGAAAATCGTCACATCCGCCCCGCGCTCGCGCTGCAGCTTCAACTGAGCACCCTCGATGCTCTCGCGTATTTCATCATCGCTGATGAACCCAGGCTTCGGCGCGGCCCCGGCGGGGTTGGCCGCCCAGGCCAGCTGCGCCTCGCGGAATTTCTGGTGCGGCTCGGGAGCCGTGGTATAGTGGCCGTGGCAGTCGATAATCAGCATGTGACAGTTTCCTTATGCGCAGTTGCCGCCTCCGTGCGGATGGCGTCCAGCATTTCTTCAAGATTTTCATATTGCAGCGCCGTCGCATATCGCGCTGACCAGTCCTGCCGCCGGGCACATGCCTCACTCATCAACGGCTCGATACCCGCCTCCGCCACCGTTGCGGCTGCTTCGCGCATTTCCTCCGCCCGGCGCGTTCCGTGCAGCAGCCCGCGCGAAATCAACAGCCGCGCCAGCGCCCGCCAATCCTGCCCGGGAAAAAAATCACTCAACGACTCTAAAACCGGCGCCTCAACCCCATAATAGCGCGCCGCCAACAAGGATTCAGTCAACAACGCCTCCAGCCCCTTGATAATCACGCTACGGCACATTTTGGTGGCGGATGCGGGGCCAACTTCATCGAAAAAAACCGAAGCACCACTAAAGCCCAGCGCTTGCGCCACCGGCAGAAACACCTGCGCATGCGGCCCCCCAAGCAGCACCGGCGAGGCAATGCGCTTGTTGGCGATCGGCGACATCACCACCGCCTCGACATAACGCCCGCCCGCAGCTCCAACCAACTCGGCCACCGCCCCTTTCAAACCGGGTGAAGCGGAGTTCAAATCCATGAAAAACGCCCCCTCGCGCAGACCAGGCGCCACCGAGCGCGCCGCCTCCCGATCCTGCGCCGCCGTCACCGCGGAGATCACGATATCCGCATCCTCCACCGCCTCAATCGCGTCGCGAGACGCCGGCAACCCCCGCTCCTGCCGCGCGTGTGAGGGGGCGCTCTGTGCGTCGGCAAAGCGCAAATCCCAGGCGGTCAGCCTGTATCGCGCCAGATCCTCGGCCAGCGTCCGGCCAACCTCGCCCAGCCCCAGCAGGCAGATTTTTATCGCCCCGCTCATCGCCCGGACCAGACGCGGCCAGGGATAAACACCTCGCCCCGCATCAACTTGCGCGCGGTGCGGATCAGCGCGGAGCGTTTCACCCGCACGCTGCCGTCCACCGGCTCAACTTCCATATTCACCGCAAAAAACCCGGTCGGATGCTCGACCTCAATCGAAACACTACCACCGGATGCGCCCAGAACCGCAACCTCCGCCGCCACGCTGCCCGGAATCACGCAGGCGGTGGCAACGCTGATCGCGCCCAGCACACCAATCGCCTCATGCACCCGGTGCGGGATAAACGTCCGTGTCGAAACCGCCCCGCCCTCGCGCGGTGCCGCCACCAGCGTCATTTTCGGCACTGTCTTGCGGGTTACATCGCCCAGGTTCATCCGCGGCCCCAATGCCAGCCGTATCGCCTCGACCCGCGCCTTCAGCACCGGATCAGCCTCCAGTTCTTCCGGGCTTTCCGCGCCGGTTTTGCCGAAGTCTGCGGCGCGCAAAATCACCACCGGCATCCCGTTGTCGATGCAGGTCACCCTCACGCCTTCAACCTCGTCCACCACATTTCCAGTCGGTAGCAACGCGCCACAGCTTGACCCGGCGACATCAAGAAAGTCGATGGAAATCGCCGCCGCCGTCCCCGGTACACCGTCAATCCGCGCGTCGCCCTCATATTCCACAACACCGCCCGGCGTCGGCACATGCGCCACGGCGATGCTTGCGGTGTTCACCATGTGGATCCGCACCGGCGTCACGGGGCCGCTCACCCCCACCAGGCCATTTTCAATCGCCCAAGGGCCAACACCTGCCAGAATATTCCCGCAGTTCTGACTGTCGCTGACCTGCGCCTTGTCCACCACGACCTGCAGAAACAGATAGTCAACATCCGCATCCGCGCGCGCCGAGGCGCTGATAACCGCCACCTTGCTGGTCAACGGATGCGCCCCGCCAAGCCCATCGATCTGGCGTATATCCGGCGAGCCCATCGCCGCCAGCAACACCTGGTCGCGCAACGCCCTATCGGCGGGCAGATCAGCCGCGGCAAAATACAGCCCCTTCGAGGAGCCGCCGCGCATGATGGTGCAGGGGATGGCGGTGAGCATATCAGCCTACTCCTGTGGCAGGCTGTCGACGTATTTCAGCCCCTTGGCGGCCAGGCGCGCGCGCATGTCATACACATCCAGGCCAAGCTCCCCGGCCTCGAAGCGCAGCCGCTTGCCTTCCTCCATCTCCTCGCGCGCCTTGGCCTTGGCCAACACGGCGGCGGCGCTGCGGCAGGGCACCACAACCACGCCATCATCATCGGCCACGATCACATCGCCCGGCACCACACGCGCCCCCGCGCACACCACCGGCACATTCACATTGGCAATGGTCTCCTTCACCGTGCCCTGCGCATAAATCGCCTTCGACCACACCGGAAACCCCATCTCCGTCAACACCGCCACATCGCGCACGCCGGCGTTGATAATCAGCCCCTTCACGCCTCGTGCTTTCAGTGAGGTGGCGAGCAGATCGCCAAAGTAACCATCCTCGCAGGGGCTGGTCGGCGTCACCACCAAAATATCCCCCGGACGGCACTGCTCCACCGCGACATGGATCATCCAGTTATCCCCCGGCGCCACTTCGCAGGTCACCGCCGGGCCTGCGATATGCGCGGGGCGGTAGATCGGCCGCATGTAGGATGCCATCAGCCCGGTGCGGCCCTGGGCCTCATGCACCGTGGCCACCCCGTAGGCCGCAAACTCCGCGACGAGCGCCGCGCCGGGACGCGGGATATTGGTAACAACTATTGCCACTGGCGATCTCCTATGCGGGGCGCCTCGGCGTCCCTTATTTCAGATTTGATTGCGGGCAATCTACACCTGCCCCGGCAAATCCGCTCATTCGAATGCTATCGCCAGTCATAAATTTTTGCTGTAGGGTGACCATATGGCACGCCCGGATCCGGCTCGTATTCCCAACCTCCGGCATTTATTCGCAACCGCCGCGGTCGCTCAGCGCGGCAGCATCGGTCAGGCCGCACACGCCATCCACCTCTCCCAACCCGCCGTCACGCAAGCCATCGCCAAGCTGGAAGCCACCCTCGGCAACCCTCTGTTCGAACGTGCCAGCAACGGCATGGCCCCCACCCCGGCCGGGCGCCAGTTCGCAGCCCGCATCTCCCGCGCGCTGGACTGGCTGAAAACCGGCGAGCGGGCATTCTCCCCGCCTCCCGCCCTGCACCGGCTTGCCACCACGGTTCAATTGCGCGCGCTCATCGCCGTGGTGGAGAACCGCGGCTTCAGCACCTCCGCCCGCGCCCTGGGGCTGGCGCAACAGAGCATCCACCGCGCCATCCGTGACCTGGAAGCCCTCTGCGGCCAACCTTTGTTCCTGCGCACCCCGCACGGGCTGGACCCCACGCACGAGGCCCGCGCCCTCGCCCGCGCCGCCGGTCTCGCCTTTGCCGAAATCCGGCAAGGCATGGACGAAGTTCGCGAATCCCTCGGCTTCATGGATGGCCGGCTGAACATCGGCTGTCTCCCTCTGGCCCGCACCCATCTGCTCCCCACCGCCGCCACCCGCCTGCTGGCGCAATTCCCCGACGTCCGGCTCCGCATCATTGATGGCCCCTACGGCGAACTCCTGCACGGCCTGCGCCACGGCGAGCTCGACCTCATCATCGGCGCCTTGCGCGCGCCGGCCCCAGCCGCCGACATCCACCAGGACGCCTATTTTTCCGAACACCTGCGCATCGCCGTGCGCGCCGGACACCCGATTCTCTCCGCGCCCACCCCGAGCCTGGAAAATCTCGCCGCGCTGGAGTGGATCGTTCCGCGCGAGGGCACGCCCGCCCGCGCACATTTCACAAATTTTTTCACCGCTGGCGGCCTCGCCGCTCCCTCCCGGGTGATCGAATGCAGCTCACTGGTCGCCGCCCGGGGGCTGCTGCTGCAGAGCAACCGCGCCGCCATCCTCTCACTCAGCCAAATCCGCTATGAACTCCTCTCCGGCCAACTGGCCGTCCTGCCGCAACCCATCCCCGGCAGCAGCCGCCCCATCGGCCTGACCTTCCGCGACAACTGGAAACCAACACGCGTCCAGGCCGCCTTCATCGACTGCATCGCCAAGATCGTGGATGAAGATTTAGAGGCTGGCGGCAACGGTACGAACCGTCTCGAGGAACGCCCCGCACAGCCGGGTTGACCGGAACCCGGCACGGGTCGCGATACCAACCGGCTGTGCTGAGCCTGTCAGCGGCGGCCCCATGATTTTCAAATGCCCCAGCCCCAGCTCGTATTCAACCTGCCGCGCTGACAAAACCGCGGCATGATCCGTCTCCAGCAGCAAAGCGCGAATGGCCACCAGCGAGTTGCATTCCACTACGCGTGGCGGCGGCGCCACCCCCTTGCCCGCCATGAACGCCGCAAAATTCTCCCGCGCCGGCGTCCCCTTCGGCGGTAATATCCAGGACAGCTCCGCCAGCTCCCCCCGCCGCAATTTATCGCGCGCACTATCAAACCCCACCGCCAACGGATGCCCCGCGCGCACCACGATCGACAGTGAGTCCTCAAACAGCCTCTCCTGCACAATATCCGGCGAGGGGGCGGGTAAGCGCAACGTCCCCAGAATCACATCCAACCTGCCCCGCAGCAGTGCATCAAGCTGCTCCTCGTAGGGGCCATCCATGATGCTCACCTCAGCCATCGGATAACGCGCCAAGGTCAACGCCAGCGCATGCGGCAACCATTTGGACCGCGCCAGCGGCAGCGCCCCCACGCACAGCCGCCCCGTCATCCGCCCCGCCAACTCCCCAAGCTCATCCACCCCCATACGCAACTCGCTCAGCAGCAGCCCGGCGCGATACCCCAGCCGCACCGCCTCCGGTGTTGGGTGGATCACGCGCCCTTGCCGCCGCCAAAGCGTGCAGCCAACCAGCGCCTCCAACTCGCGCGCCGTGCGATGCAGCGCCGGCTGCGAAAGCCCCAGGCGGCGCGCCGCAGTGGAAAACCCATCGCTCTCCAACAGCACCAGCAGCGCGCGCAAATGCACATGGCTGATACGTCCGGCAAAGCGCCGGTGCGGCGCAATCTCCGCCTCCGCCGCGCGCAGCTGCCCCAGCCCCGCCTCGATCCGCCGGCAAAACAACACCCCCGCGGGGTTAGGAACCATGCCGCGTGGCGTGCGTTCAAATAACGCCGTCCCCAGCGCCGTCTCCAGCGCGGAGACCGCCCCCAGCACCGCCGGCGCCGATAATTTCACCTCCCCGGCCGCCTTCAACGCGCTGCCAGCCCCGGCAACCGCAAGCGCCGCGCGGAGCTGACGCAATTTGAGTTCTGGAACCACCCCGTCTCCCCGGCCATAAATTAATCTATACCTAATACTTATAACAAAACACCGGCTTCGCGCTACCATCCCGGCCACTGGCTCTGGTTAGGTCCGCCTCACCACTTCCCAGGGGGGAAGCACCCGCCGGATGAGCCGGATACGGGTGGCCAAGCGACACGGAACAAAGAATGACAACCGCGCCAATACCCGGAACGCCGGTTTTCACCGGTGAATTTGCCATGAAGGGATACGCACTCAACAAAATGTGCTTCTCCCTCAACAACGCCGCCAACCGCGCCGCGTTTCTCGCCGATGAAGACTCCTATTGCGACAAATTCGAGATGACCGGTGAACAGAAGGCCGCGATCCGCAGCCGTTCCGTCGCCGCCCTCATCGCGGCTGGCGGCAATGTTTATTACCTCGCCAAATTCGCCGGCATCTTTCACCTCAATGTGCAGGATCTTGGCGCCCAGCAGACCGGCGTCACGGTGGAAGAATTCAAGGCCAAGCTGAACGGCTACGCGCGCTTCAATGCTGATGTTAACACCGGGAGATTGTCCAATGTCTAAAATAATCGGCAGCGTCGCCACCTCCCATATTCCCGGCATCGGCGGCGCCATAGCCAAAAACTTACAGCATGACCCATATTGGAAGCCGTTTTTTGATGGCTTCATCCCCACCCGCGAATGGCTCGCCAACAACCCGCCAGACGTCGTCGTGGTGGTCTACAACGACCACGGCCTCAACTTCTTTCTCGACAAAATGCCAACCTTCGCCATCGGCGCGGCGCAGGTCTATATTTCCGAGGACGAAGGCTGGGGCATCCCGACCGTTCCCCCGCTGGAGGGCGACCCGGCACTGTCCTGGGCAATCATCGAAGGCGTGGTGCAGGATGAATTCGACGTCACCACCTGCCAGGAAATGCTGGTCGATCACGCCGTCACCATCCCGCTGCAACTGCTCTGGCCCGAAGGCCCGCCGCCCGTCAAAATCGTGCCTGTCGCGGTGAACACGGTCCAGCACCCGCTGCCCTCCCCCGCGCGCTGCCTGAAATTCGGCCAATCCATCGGCCGCGCGATCGAGGCCTACGCCCCGGCGCTGAAAGTCCTGGTGATCTCCTCGGGCGGTCTCTCGCACCAACTCGAAGGCGAACGCGCCGGCTTCATCAACCCGCAGTTCGATGCCCTATGCCTCAATGCGCTGATCAACCAGCCAGAAAAACTGACCGGCTACACAACCCATGCGATCGTCGAGCTTGCCGGTAGCCAAGGCGCTGAAATCCTCAACTGGATAACCGGGCGCGGCATTGTTCAAGGCGTGGCACGCGAAGTCCTGCGCAACTATCACATCCCGATTTCCAACACGGCCTCCGCGCTGCAGGTTTTGGAGCAAGTGGGGGTTCCCCGCAGCTGAGCGCCGCCCACCCGCATCTTGCCATTTCCCGGCGCGTCTCCACTCAGGTTCATTGCCGCCCGAAGCACGGGATTTGACAGCTCCGCCATAACGTAGTGTCCTGGCCCTACCGAGGGGTGTTCCGTGAAGGAACTGAGACGTCGCTTTGGGGCAACCTGCCGCGATAAACCCTTTGAACCTGATCCGGATCATACCGGCGGAGGGACGGGAATTGGCAGTATGTCTTTGCACCCGCTCTCTGTTTTTTGGAGGGCTTAGCGCGTGACCATTCAACAGAAGCTGCATTCCGTGACCACCGGGCCGATTATCGGCTCGAGCAAAATCTATTCCGCGCCGGATGGGCGGCCGGATATTCTGGTGCCGTTCCGCGAGATCGCGCTGCACCCCACGGCCAATGAGCCGCCGTTACGGCTCTACGACACCTCCGGCCCCTACACCGAGGAGGCCGCGCGGATTAACCTGGACGCCGGCCTGCCCAAACCACGCGCCGGATGGATTGCCGGACGCGGCTATACGGCTACCGCTGGGCGGGAGGTTAAACCCGAGGACAATGGTTTTACGCCCATTGACCGGCTCGTGCCCCTCTGCCCGGCGCCGCACGAGATTCGTGCCGCGCGGGATGGCCAGATGGTCACGCAATATGAATTCGCCCGCGCCGGGATCATCACCGAGGAGATGATCTACGTGGCGCACCGGGAAAACCTGGGGCGCGGCGCCGCGCATGAGCATGCAGCGGGCCTGCGGGCTGATGGTGAGGATTTTGGCGCGGCGATTCCGGAATTTGTCACACCGGAATTCGTCCGCTCGGAAATCGCCGCGGGCCGTGCCATCATTCCGGCCAACATCAATCACCCCGAGCTGGAGCCTGTCATTATCGGGCGCAAATTTCTGGTGAAAATCAACGCCAATATCGGCAACTCCGCGTTGACATCCAGCGCCGCCGAGGAGGTGGAGAAACTGGTCTGGGCGATCCGCTGGGGCGCGGATACGGTGATGGACCTCTCCACCGGGCGCAACATCCACAATATCCGCAGCTGGATCCTGCGCAATTCGCCGGTGCCGATCGGCACCGTGCCGATTTACCAGGCGCTGGAAAAAGTTGGTGGTGATGCAAGCAAACTTGATTGGGAAGTGTTCAAGGACACGCTGATCGAGCAGGCTGAGCAGGGCGTGGATTATTTCACCATCCATGCCGGCGTGCGGCTGGGCTACATCCCGCTCACCGCCAAGCGGGTCACCGGCATTGTCTCGCGCGGCGGCTCCATCATGGCGCATTGGTGCCTCTCGCATCACCGCGAGAGTTTTCTCTATGAGCATTTTGGCGACATCTGCGACATCATGCGCAAATACGATGTATCGTTCTCATTGGGTGATGGCTTGCGCCCCGGCTCCAACGCCGATGCCAATGACGCGGCGCAGTTCGCGGAGCTGGAAACCCTGGGCGAACTGACGAAAACCGCCTGGGCCAAAGGCTGCCAGGTAATGATCGAAGGCCCCGGCCATGTGCCGATGCACAAGATCAAGGCAAACATGGATAAGCAGTTGGCGGCCTGCGGCGAAGCGCCCTTTTATACATTGGGGCCGCTAACCACCGACATCGCGCCAGGCTATGACCATATCACCTCGGCCATCGGCGCCGCCATGATCGGTTGGTTTGGCACCGCCATGCTCTGCTACGTTACGCCGAAAGAGCATCTTGGCCTGCCCAACCGGGAGGATGTGAAAACCGGCGTCATCACATATAAACTCACCGCCCACGCGGCGGATTTGGCAAAGGGGCACCCCTTGGCGCGGCTGCGCGATGATGCAATCTCACGCGCCCGGTTTGAGTTCCGCTGGGAGGACCAGTTCAACCTCAGCCTGGACCCGGACACGGCGCGCAGCTTCCACGACGAAACCCTGCCGAAAGAGGCGCATAAGACCGCGCATTTCTGCTCCATGTGCGGACCAAAATTCTGCTCCATGAAAATCAGCCACGATATTCGCGAGGAGGCTGATCGCCTTGCAGGGCTGGAAACGCAGAAAACCCTGTTCAAGGAAGCCGGCAACCAGCTTTATGTGCCGGCCGCCGCGACCGCGCTTGAAAATTCAGACGCCGGATAAACCACCCGCATCCGCAGCTGGTTTTGCTCATTTGTACGAGACCACCAATCCGCCTCACGATTGCGCGGAGCCGGGCGGGGATTCCTGCCCGGCTTGGGTCAGCCAGAGCCGTCAAAGCATCAGACATATCGTTCACATGAAATGCTAATATAAAGATATGTTTATATCTTTCAAAATAATTCTTGACAAACGCTTGCGGGCAGAGCCTATTGCGCCTCGTCGTGGTTCCTCATGCTGCCCACAGCGTGAGGCTAAGAGGGAAGCCGGTGTGATACCGGCGCTGCCCCCGCAACTGTGAACGGTGAGTGGCTGCCCTACATGTCACTGGGATGAAAATCCTGGGAAGACGAGGCGGTTGCGGTGACCCGTGAGTCAGGAGACCTGCCCCGGCACATAACGTCCCCCGGCGGGGTGCCCGGTCTGGTCGCAGTTTTCTCACGCAAGATTTTGCGTGCGGCTCTGTGCGCCTGCCGCAAGCCTCACCACAACCCAGAACCAGAGGCTTTCATGACTGTTACCGTCGCCACGCTCGGCTTTCCCCGCATTGGCCCTAAACGCGAGCTGAAAACCGCTCTTGAAAATTATTGGGCCGGAAAAACTCCCGAATCCGCACTGCTCGCGACGGCGTCGGCATTGCGCGCCACAGCCTGGAAGCAACAGCGCGAGCTTGGGGCTGAGATCATTCCCTCGAATGATTTCTCGCTCTACGACCATGTGCTGGATACCAGCGCGATGGTTGGCGTTATCCCGGAAATCTACGGCTGGAAAGGCGGGCAGGCCGGGCTGGAAACCTATTTTGCCATGGCGCGCGGGGCGCAAGGCGGCGCTGCTGAAGAGAGCTGCACCCATGGCCATGCCCACACCGGACATGGCGCGCCGGCGGCAGAGATGACCAAATGGTTCGACACTAATTATCATTATCTGGTGCCGGAGTTCGCCGCCGATCAAAATTTCCGCCTGGCGTCAACAAAAGCGCTGAATGAGTACCTCGAAGCCAAGGCTCTGGGTATTGAGACACGTCCGGTTCTGCTTGGGCCTGTCAGTTATTTATTGCTGGGCAAAAATACCGGCAACAAGTTTGATCCGCTCAGTCTGCTGGCGCGCCTGTTGCCGGTTTATCGCGAGGTTCTGCAATCGCTGGTGCGCGCGGGGGCGCAATGGGTACAAATTGACGAACCCTGTCTGGTGCTGGATCTGCCCGATGCGGCGCAGGCCGCCTTCATGCACGCTTATGATGTCCTGGTAGCCGCCGAACCGCAACTACGGGTGATGTTGACCACCTATTTTGGCGCGCTGGGGGATAACCTGGCGACCGTTTTGGCGCTGCCGGTGCATGGTTTGCATATCGATCTGATCCGTGCTCCTGAGCAACTCGCCGCGGTTCTCGCCGGGGCACGGCCTGATCTTGTGCTGTCGCTTGGCGTGATTGACGGGCGCAATGTGTGGAAGGCCGATCTGAATGAAATTTTGGACCGTATCGAGCCGGTGGTGCATGCAGGGCGCCGGATAATCCTGGCCCCCTCATGCTCGTTGCTGCACACGCCAATCGACCTGGAGCGCGAGACCGAACTCGACCCAGACATAAAAAACTGGCTGGCCTTCGCCGTGCAAAAAATCAAAGAACTAAGTATACTGAGAAGGGCGTTGAATGAAGGGCGCGAAAGTGTTCGAAACATTCTCGATGACTCCAGCCGCGCCGTTGCATCGCGCCGTACATCAGGAAAAATCAATGATTCCGCGGTCAAAACACGCACCGCTCACGTTGATCCATCCCTGGCGCGGCGGGCCTCGCCATTTCAGATACGGCGGGAACTTCAAAAACAAAAACTGAACCTACCGCCCTATCCGACCACAACCATCGGGTCGTTCCCGCAGACGCCAGAAGTGCGTAAAGCGCGCGCCGAACATGGCAATGGCATTATCGCCGATGCCGTCTATGAACAATTTTTACGTGAGGAAACCCTACGGGCGGTGCGCTGGCAGGAAGACGTGGGGCTAGACGTGCTCGTGCACGGTGAATTCGAGCGCAACGACATGGTGCAATATTTTGGCGAGCAGCTTTCGGGTTTCATTTTCACCAAGCACGCCTGGGTGCAATCCTACGGCTCGCGCTATGTGCGCCCGCCGATTATCTTCGGCGATGTCGCGCGGCCAAAACCAATGACGGTCGAGTGGTGGCGCTATGCGCAATCTCTCACGAATCGCCCAGTGAAAGGGATGCTTACAGGGCCTGTTACAATTCTAAACTGGTCGTTCGTGCGCGATGACCAGCCCCGCTCCGAGACATGCCGTCAGATTGCCTTCGCCATCCGCGACGAGGTGGCCGATCTGGAAGCCGCCGGGGCATCGATCATCCAGATCGACGAAGCCGCCCTGCGCGAAGGACTGCCGCTGCGCCGTGACGAATGGCGGAATTATCTCGGCTGGGCGGTTGAGTGTTTCCGCATTGCTGCCTCCGGTGTCGGTGATGCAACGCAGATTCACACCCATATGTGCTATTCGGAGTTCAACGACATTATCTCCTCAATCGCCGCAATGGATGCCGATGTTATCTCCATTGAAACCGCGCGCTCGAAGATGGAGTTGCTCGACGCCTTTTCCGGCTATCAATATCCCGCCGAAATTGGGCCTGGAGTTTATGACATCCATTCACCCCGTGTGCCGGAAGTCCTGGAAATGACAACACTTCTTAAAGCCGCAGCGGCCCGTTTGCCCGCGGACCAACTCTGGGTAAACCCCGATTGCGGCCTAAAGACACGCAAATGGCCAGAGGTGCGGTTGGCCATAGAAAATATGGTGGCGGCGGCGTTAGCTGCGCGCATTTAAAAAATACAAGCGAAGACATATTCATCCGTGCGGGCTGCATCAGGAAAAAATTCTGACGCAGCCCGCATGTGAATTTGAGTCTCTCGAGATTCCAGGACGCTTCGGGTAGCTGACCAAACGGCGGCGCTTGGCTGGGATCAACGGCTGACCGTTAAGACGACGGAGTTTATGTCTGTATCTGTGGCGCTGGAAGCGTCGGCACCAGTTTTCCGTCACGCAGGGTTAACTGGCGGTCCATGCGCTGAGCCAGATCGGGATTGTGGGTCGCGATGAGGGCCGCAACATTTTCCGAGCGGACAATGTGCAGCAATTCCTCGAAGACGATATTGGCCGTATGAACATCAAGGTTACCAGTCGGCTCATCGGCGAGCAGGAGCGCGGGGCTGTTGGCCAGGGCGCGGGCGATGGCGACACGCTGCTGTTCGCCGCCCGAGAGCTTGCCCGGCAGATGTTGCGCACGCTCTGCCAGGCCGAATTTTTTTAACAATTCCATGGAACGATTGTTTGCTTGCGTCTGGGACCTGCCCGCAATCATCTGCGGCAGTGAAATGTTTTCCAACGCGGTGAATTCCGCCAGCAGATGATGGAACTGGTAGACGATTCCTATTGTGCGCAGACGGATATTTGTCCGTGCGTCATCGGAGAGTTTGCCGGAATTCTGACCGTTAATGATGACCGCGCCGCCGTCAGGTTTTTCTAATAGGCCCGCCAGATGCAGCAAGGTAGATTTTCCGGAACCGGATGGCGCGACGAGGGCGACAATTTCTCCACGGTTGAGAAATAATTCAGCACCATCAAGAATGGTGAGCGATTCGGCACCTGTTTTATAAGTGCGGTTGATGGCCTGGAGATGGAGCAGAAAATCACTCACTGCGCAGCGCCTCGATCGGGTCGATCCGTGCGGCGCGCCAACTGGGGTAGATGGTGGCGAGGATGGAAAGGGCAAAGGACATCAGGATGACTTCCGTGACCTGGTGCCCGTCCAGCTTCGCGGGCAGGGATTCCAGGTAATAGACTGTGGGATCAAACAACGGGGTACCGGTGATTTTGGAGACGAACTCCTTGATCTGCTCGATGTAGGCGCAAAAAACCACACCGATGCCAAAACCTATGAGTGTGCCAAGAATGCCGACCGAGGCGCCGCACATGAGGAAGATGCGCATTATGCCGCCCGATGTTGCGCCCATGGTGCGCAGGATGGCGATGTCGCGGGCTTTATCCTTCACCATCATGATGAGCGAGGAGATGACGTTGAACGCCGCGACAATGATGATGAGGGTGAGGATGAGAAACATCACATTCCCCTCGACCGTGACGGCGGCAAGGAAGGAGTCGTTGTTTTGGCGCCAGTCCTGGATATTGAGCGGCAAGTTGGGCAACGCATTGACGATGGCCTGTTTAATCGCGCTGTCGTGGTCTGGGTCTTGCACGAAGACCTGAATTTGCGTGGCGGCGCCGGGGTGCTGGAACAAGGTTTGCGCAGCGCCCAGCGGCAGGAACACAAAGCTGGAGTCATATTGCTGCATGCCTGTCTGAAAGATGGCGACAACGCGGAAGCTCTGGATGCTGGGGATGGTGCCGATGATGGTGGCTTTGCCCTGCGGCATGATAAGGGTGATGCTCTGGCCAACGGTAATGCCAAACTGGTTGGCAAGCCCGCCGCCGATGGCGATTGTGCCGTCGCCCGTGAGGTCTGAGAGGCTGCCCGCGATAATATGTTTGGCGACGGTGGGCAGGGCGGCGAGGCCATCGGGCGTGATGCCACGGGCGATGCCGCCTGCGGTGCCGCCCTGTGGGCCGGAGAAGAGAACCTCGCCCTGGACGACGGGAAAGGCCGCGGTGACGCCGGGGATGGTGCGGATTTTCGCGGATATATCGTCATAGCCCGTGAGCGGCGCGCCGGCGCTGTAGACGCCGATGTCACCGTTCAGGCCAAGGATTTGGGAGAGCAGTTCCTGGCGGAAGCCGTTCATCACGCTCATGACGATGATGAGCGTGGCAACCCCAAGGGCGATGCCGACGAGCGAAAAAATCGCGATGACGGAGACGAACCGCTCACCACGGCGGGCGCGCAGATAACGGGCCGCGACTTTTCGCTCGAAGGCGTTGAACATCAGGACATGACTTTCGCTAGGGCGTCCGCAACCGACAATTCCAAACGTTCACCGGTGGCGCGGCGCTTGAGCTCGACCTGACCGTTCGCGGCGCCGCGCGGGCCGGCGATGATCTGCCACGGGTGGCCCATAAGGTCGGCCTCGGCGAATTTGGCCCCGGCGCGTTCCTCGCGGTCATCATAGAGGCAATCGGCGCCAAGCTTCTCGTGGAGTTCGTTGCAGATTTTATCAGTGGCGGCGTCACCCTGGCGCAGATTGAGGATGGCGGCGCGGAAGGGGGCGATGGCGTCCGGCCAGATGATGCCGGCTTCGTCATGGCGGGCCTCGATAATGGCTCCGGCGAGACGCGAGACGCCGATGCCGTAGCTGCCCATTTCGGGGAAGATTTTTGTGCCGTCATGGCCGGTAACAGTGAAATTCATGGATTCGGAATATTTTTTACCGAAGTAGAAAATCTGGCCGACCTCAATCCCCCTGCCCTCGCGCCTGCGTTCGTCCGGGATTTTCTCCCAGGCGGCGAGATCGTGTTTTTCGTCAGTCGCGGCGTAGATCGTGGTCATCTGTTCGTAGAAGGTCTCCACATCGGCCGCCGCCGCAGGATCGCCTGCTTCAAAGGTGGCATCGTAGAACACGCCGCTCTCGCCGGTGGGGGCGAGGATGTGGAATTCGTGGGAGAGGTCGCCGCCGATCTGGCCGGTGTCGGCACGCATGGGGATGGCGGTGATGCCGATGCGCTGGAAAGTGCGCATGTAGGCCAGCATCATTTTTTTATAGGTGAGCAGCGCACCCGCGTAATCCAGGTCGAAGCCGTAGCCGTCCTTCATGAGGAATTCGCGGCCGCGCAGCACGCCAAAGCGGGGGCGAACCTCGTCACGGAACTTCCACTGGATATGGTAGAGGTTCTGCGGCAGCTCGCGATAGCTTTTCACACTCTCGCGCATAATCGAGGTGATCATTTCCTCATTGGTCGGGCCGTAGAGGAGGTCGCGCTCATGACGGTCGGTAATGCGCAGCATTTCCTTCCCATAGGCTTCGTATCGCCCGCTCTCGCGCCAGAGATCGGCGCTCTGGATGGTCGGCATCAGAAGTTCCTGGGCACCGGCGGCGGCCTGTTCCTCACGCACGATCGCGGAGATTTTATTGAGCACCCGCAGGCCGGCCGGTAGCCAGGCGTAGATGCCCGAAGCCATCTGGCGGACCAGGCCCGCGCGCAGCATGAGCCGGTGCGAGGCGATCTGCGCTTCGGCGGGGGTTTCTTTGAGTGTGGGGATCAGGCTTTGAGAGAGACGCATGAAGAACCTTATGGTGTGAGCGAGGGCTATTTAGAGCGGATCGGCAGTAAAGGCGAGGTGGGGGTATCGAGCCAGCGGTCGGCCGCACGGCGGCACGGAACCTCGACTGTGGAATGCAGGACAACGGCGACGGCAAAAGTGATGGCCAGCATGCCCGCGGCGAAGAAGAGGCTGTGGCTGGCCGGCGTCCACCCCTGATGCCTGAAGAATTGCGCAAGCAGCAATTCGGCCAGGGCAAAACTCATGTAAAACGCGTAGGAAAGGAGCCCAAGCCAACGCAACCACTGGATATGGCCGATCAGCGGCGGGCGCTCGGCATCCGCTTGCATGGTCAGGCTGAATAACAGCAGCCAGAGCGCCGCAACGGTGAGTACATCGGAGCCAAGCGAGGTAAATATAAGAATAAGCGCAACGGCCAGAACCGCCAGAACTCGGGCCGGCAGGAAATCGGCGTAATTGGGGACGATACGGGCCGCGGCAATGCCTGCTAGGAACTCAGGAAAAAAGCGCATTAGCCCGCTACCGAAAGCCAGATTGAGCGTGTGCATGTATTCAACGTCAATCAGTCCTAACGCGGTCAGGCTGCTGAGGATAAAGGCAACCGAGACAACGGGATCAAGATAGCTGATGATATACCATAAAACCGGAAACAGCAGATATCCGGCCCATTCCGCGCTGACCGACCAGGAAGGGTAATTCCATGCGCCATGGCTGGAGAAGCCCCAGCCCTGGAGGAGGAAGATGTTTTCCAGAAATGCGGGAAAGCTGAACCGGGCCGGATCGCGCGGGGTTACGCCAAATGCGATGCCCACCCCGAAGATTGCCGCGAAGAGAAGGATCGTCACGAAATGCAGGGGATAAATGCGGGCGAGCCGCTTGCCCCAGAAATGCCAGGCGCGGGGATGAAACGGTTGGAGAGTGCCAAATGATTCCCAGCTTAGCTGCGGGTGAATCCCGGCGCGGCTAAGTTCCGGATGAACGCGCGCCAGGATCAGGCCTGAGAGAATGAAGAAACCATCAACCCCCAGGTATCCGTGCCGGACGATGCCGGCGCATGGCCCCAGCCAGGCTGAAAAGTTGAGATAAAGGTCAACGTGATAAGTAAAGACCCAGGCCGCCAAAAGAGCACGGCCGACGGTCAGGTCAGAGATTTCCTGTTTGAGGTTCATGGTGGTTTCAGTTCCTAAACAAACAGAAAGAAGCCCGCCAGCCCATTAGGGCGGCGGGCCAAGGTCAGGGAGGAAACACCAGTCACACAGCAGGATGAAGAACCAAAAATCACCCTGGGCTTATAGTGCGTCGCACAAAAACATAAGTCCAGAAGAAATCGCCTTTCATTTGCAAGTTTTTTAGACTTAAAAACTTTGTTTGCCGTTTTATTAATCGAATTGGTGTTTTTTTACTCTATTGTGGGTGTTTTTTATTCACTCTCAAACTCTTAGCAAATGAGCCTCAACAAGCGGACGTTTGCCAAACCGTTTACCTATGATTTTCCGCAGCCCCGTGCGCGCGGCCTCAAGAAAAGCGGTCTCATTGCGTCGTATGGCGGCGGGAAGATCTTCGAGAAGATCGAAAAACTCCGCCTCGGCTTCGAGTCTGAGCATTCCATCTGCCTCATCCAGCAATCCAGGCGCGGAGATTCTGGCGGTACCGAGAAGCTTGCCGCTGGCATCGGCCGCGAAACTGCCGATAACAACGCCGTTGAACAACATGCGCCGGCGGGCGGAAAGCACGCCCCCCTTCAGTGGAACGACGCGCTCACCATCCACGACCAGCCGGCCGGAGGGGACAGAGTCCACGACCGCGGGTGTTCCTGGTGCGAATTGCAGCACGTCACCATTTTCCATCATGAGAGGTATCAGGCCCTCCTCCTCCGCAAGCGCGGCCTGGGAGGAGAGGTGGCGCCATTCGCCATGAGTGGGGACGATGTATTTGGGGCGCACCAATTTGTAGAGCTTACGCAATTCGTCACGTTTGGGATGGCCCGAGACGTGGGTGAATTCATCCTGGTCGGTGATCACGTTGACACCTCGGCGGACCAGCGCATCCTGCACCGCTGTGATGGCGCGCTCGTTGCCCGGGATCATGCGCGAGGAGAAAATCACGGTATCGCCCTCCCCCAGCACCGCGTGGCGATGCGTGTCAGCGGCGATGCGCGACAGGGCGGAACGGGGTTCGCCCTGACTGCCTGTAACCAGGAGCAGCAGGTTTTCGTCGGGGATGGAGCCGATGTCCTCTTCTGGGATAAAGTCCGGCACATCCTGCAGGTAACCAGCCTCCTGCGCGGCGGCGACGTAGTTGCCCAGGCTGCGGCCCACCAGGGCTATATGCCGCCCTGCCGCCTGGGCAGCGGCGATAACGCTGGCAACGCGCGCCACGTTGCTGGCGAAACAGGTGATGGCGATGCGACCGGGGATGTCGGCGATCAGCCCTCTGAGGCTGCGTTTGACCTCAGATTCGGAGCGGGAATGCCCCTCCACCATCGCGTTGGTGGAATCAGAGATGATGGCAAGCACGCCGGCATCTCCCAGGGCCTTTAGGCCTGCTTCGTCAGACAAGGCGCCGACGACCGGGTCGGGGTCAAGCTTCCAGTCGCCGGTATGCAGGACTGTGCCGTAGCTGGTTGTGATGGCAAGAGACTGCGCTTCCACCGTGGAATGGGTCATCTGGATATAGCGGAGGCTGAAGGGGGCCAGCTCGAACGAGGCGCCCGGCTTGAGTATCTTGAGTTTAACCTCGCGGCCGAGCCCGGCCTCAGCCAGTTTGCGGCGGATGATCGCGGCGGCGAAAGGGGTTGCATAGATCGGGCAGCGCAATTGCGGCCAGAGCCGCGCGATACCGCCTATATGATCCTCATGCGCGTGGGTGATGACAATGCCAAGCAGAGCGTCCCGCTGTTCAGCAATGAAGGCTGGGTCAGGCAACAGGATTTCAGCTTCGGGGGTCTCCGGGCCGGAGAAGCCCATGCCGCAGTCAACAGCCAGCCAGGCGCCATCGCAACCATAGAGGTTGAAATTCATGCCGATTTCGCCGGTGCCGCCGAGGGGCACGAAAATGAACCCGCCCTGGGCATCGCCCCGGACCGGCGCCGGGGATTTGCCGGTGGATTTTTTCATTAGATAAACAACTCCTGGATAGATTTTGGGTTATTCGGCCTCGATAAACCGTGCGCGGTCTCGCGGCAAAGGGGGCGGGTTATTGCGCAGCGAAAGCAGGCGCAGGCCGTCGAGTGTGAGGTCTGAGTCGATGGCTGTGAACTTGGAGGTACCCTCGGCGAACAAAGGGGCGAGACCACCAGTGGCGATTGCCTTGAGCGATGTGCCGTATTCGCCTTCAATGCGGGTGAGCAGGCCTTCGATCAACCCGATATACCCCCAATAAGTGCCGGAGCGCATGGCCGGAATGGTGGAGCGGCCAATGACCGATTGCGGGCGGCCGATGCCGATGCGCGGCAGCCTTGCGGCGGCCTGATGCAAGGCTTCGATGGAGAGGTTGATGCCGGGTGAAATGGCACCGCCGAGATAGGCGCCATCGGCATCCACGACATCGAAGGTGGTGGCCGTGCCGAAATCAACCACCACCAGGGGGCCGCGATAATGATTATGGGCCGCCAGCGCGTTGAGCAGACGGTCGGCGCCCACCTCGTCGGGGGTGTCGACCTTGATCTCAAAACCCCAGTCCAGCTTCGCATTGGCGACCAGCGGCTCAACATCGAACCACTCGCGACAGAGACGGCGCAGGTCATAAAGGGCGGCGGGAACCACGGTGCCGATAACGGCGCGGGTGATCTCACGGGGGGTTATTCCGGCACGGGTCAGCAGGGCTTCCAGCCAGACGCCGTATTCATCCGAGGTGCGCTGCGCGGAGGTTGCCAGCCGCCAGGTGCCGCGCCACTCCGTGCCGTTATGCACCGCGAATACGATGTTGGTATTGCCGGTGTCGATCACCAGAAGCATTTTACCCTCCTCACGCCAGGCCCAGCATGACATCGCCCGTGCTGATCTGGTGGATACGATTATTGCTCTGCAACAGCAATTCGCCCGCCGGCGAGAGACCCGCGAATGTGCCGGTCTGGGTCGCGTGCGCCGATTTAATCTCAAGCTTTGTGCCAAGCGGGTGGGCGCGGTTGAGCCAGGCATCGCTAATCGCCTCGGGGCCCGCGCCATGCCAGCGGGAGAAGCCGGATAAAATGGCGTTTGCGGCATCCAGGGCCGCAAGAGTGAGGCCATGGGCAGCCAGAGAGGTTGTGGCGCGGCCGGGGATTTGTGGAGCCGAGCGCAGGTTCATGCCAATGCCGATGACCAGCCAGTCAAGATTTTGACCGCTTGGGGCGGCATCAATCAACACTCCGGCCAGCTTGGCGCCGCCCAGGAGTACATCGTTGGGCCATTTCAGCATGGTAGGGGGCGCGAAAAACGATTCGATCGCCTCAGCGGCCACGATACCCGCCAGCAGGGAGTAGAAGCCTGCCAAGGCGGCTGGCAGGGTTGGCCGAAGCAGGATCGACAGATTGAGGTTGCCCTCAGGCGCCTGCCAGCTGCGCCCCCGGCTGCCGCGCCCCGCGGTTTGTTTGTACGCCAATATGGCGAGCCCCTCCGGCTCCCCCGCTTTGGCACGAGCGGTGCAAAGATCAGAGGTTGAGGCTAGCTCGCCGTAGGTCTCAAGCCGCCAGGATATCAACCAATAAGAGCCTTCGCGGCGGCATCGGCGGCGGCAATGAGCGGGCCGGGAATAAGGACGAAGAGACAGGTGACGAGCGCGCCCGCGAACATGACAAAGCGCACGCCGCTGGCGGTTTTGTCAAAACCTGGCGTACCGGCGTCGAAATACATCACTTTGATGACGCGCAGGTAGTAGAAGGCACCGATGATGCTGGTGACGACGCCGACGACCGCCAGAGTGTTAAGTCCTGCATTGATGGCCGCGGAGAAGACGTAGAGTTTGCCGAAGAAGCCTGAGAGTGGCGGGATGCCCGCCATGGCCCACATGAAAATTGCCAGCGCGAAGGCAAAGCCTGGATTCTCTGTCGAGAGGCCGGCGAGGTCGGCAATGGTTTCCACCGCCTGGCCTTTCCGGCGCATGGCGACAACACAGGCGAAGGCGCCAAAGGACATCACGAGATAGATCGCGAGATAAACCAGGGTCGCCTGTACGCCGGCCAGCGTGCCGGCAGCCAGGCCCATGAGCGCGTAGCCCATATGGCCAATAGAGGAATAAGCCAGCAGCCGCTTGATGTTCTTCTGGCCGATGGCGGCGAGCGCGCCCAGCGCCATCGAGAGGATGCTGAGGATTTCGATGATCATCCGCCATTGCGCGAGCAGGTGGCCAAATGGCCCGAGCATGACGGCGAGCAGCAGTGCCATGGTGGCGATTTTTGGAGCCGTGCCGAAGAGGGCTGTCACGGGGGTTGGGGAGCCCTCGTAGACATCAGGTGTCCACATGTGGAAGGGCGCGGCGGAGACTTTGAAGGCAAGACCAACCAGGACGAAGACGATGCCGATGACAATTCCATAACCCGCGCCGTTCGCGAGAATGGCTGCGAGGGAGACAAAATTGGTGGTGCCCGAAAAACCGTAGACCAGGGAAATACCATAGATGAGCAGGCCCGAGGCGAGCGAGCCCAGAACAAAATATTTCAGACCCGCTTCGGTTGAGCGCAGGGAATCGCGCGCTGACGCGGCAAGAATATAAAGCGCCAGTGATTGCAGCTCGAACCCGACATAAAGGCTCATGAGATCCGCCGCCGAGACCATCACGATCATGCCCAGAACCGCGAAGAGAACCAGGACCGGGAACTCGAAGCGTGCCATGGCCTCACGCCGGTTGTAATCGAGAGACAACAGCAAAGCGGCGGCGGCGCCGAGATAGACCATTGAGTCGGCATAACGGGTGAAGAGGCTGGTTTTTAGCAGGCCGCCGAAGAGGACAGCATCAGGTGCTGCAAAGGAGAAAGCCGCCGCAAGAGCGAGAAGCAGGATGGCGCCATATGTGCTGGTGCTGGCTTTGTCGCGCTTGGAGAGCACGCCAACAAGCAACAGGGCCATGCCGCCCAGGCCAAGCAGCAGGCCGGGAACGAGAGGAGGGAGCAACGGGTTCATTTGGTCACCATGGCAAGCGCCGTATGGGGTGTGAGAGCGGCGATATGCGCCTGCACCATGGCGTTCACCGATGCGTCGAACATATGAGTGAAACTGCCGGGGTAGATTCCAAGCCAGAGCACCATGGCAGCCAGAGGCAGCAGCATGGCGTATTCGCCAGGGTTAAGATCGGCCAGGGACCCAAGCTCTGGGCGAGCTTTGCCAAAAAGCACGGCACGCAACAGTACCAGCATATAGGCGGCTCCCAGCACCATACCGGCGGCGCCCAGCAGCGAGACCCAGAAATTCACCTTCATGGCGCCGACAATGACCAGGATTTCACCCACAAAGCCGGAGGTGCCGGGCAGACCGACATTGGCCAGCGAGAAGAGCATCAGCAACGCCGCATAGGCTGGCATTTTTGCAGCCAGGCCGCCAAGCCGCGAGAGCGTGAGGGCTTCACCGCGCGACAGCAACACGCCCGTGCAAACAAACAGACCCGCGATGACGAGGCCGTGCGAGAGCATCTGGAACAGCGCGCCCTCGATACCTTCTACCGTGAAGGTGAAGATGCCGATGATGATGATGCCCATGTGGGCGACCGAGGAATAGGCGATCATGCGCTTCATGTCGGTCTGCGCAAGGGCGACGAAAGAGATGTAGATGACCGCGACGACGCCGAGCGTGAACATCAAAGGTTCAGCCGCGGTGGCGGCCTGCGGGAGCATGGGCACGGCAAAGCGCAGAAAGCCATAGGCGCCCATTTTGGAAAGCACGGCGGCAAGCATGATGGTGCCGGGGATCGGCGCCTCGCCGTAGGCATCGGGCAGCCACGTATGCAGCGGCCAGACAGCGGCCTTAACACCGAAGGAGGCAAGGAAGGCGGCGAACAGCCACATCTGGGCCGCTGGCGCGATCGGTGTATGCAGCAATGTCACGATGTCGGTCGTACCGGCATTATGCCACAGCCAGATCAGGGCCAGCAGCATGAATAGCGAACCGGCCAGGGTGAAGATGAAGAATTTGACCGCCGCGTAGATCCGCCGTTCACCGCCCCATACGCCGATGACGAGATACATCGGGAGCAGCACCGCCTCGAAGAAAATGTAGAACACCACAAAGTCCAGCGCGCTGAACATGCCGATCGTCATTGTTTCCAGCAGCAGGAATGCCATCATCAATTCGCGGACGCGTTTGGTGATGGGCCAGCTTGAGAGAATGGCAATGGGGGTCAGGAAGGCTGTCAGCAGTATGAGGAACAGGCTGATGCCATCCACACCCATGCGATATTGGACATCAAGCCCCGAAAGCCAGGGCAGCGCCTCAACGAACTGGAAGCCAGCCTGAGACGGATCGAACGCGGTCCAGAGATAAATGCCAATCGCCAGGACGGCGAGGCTTGTGACGAGGGCGCCAATACGTGCTCTGCTCGCCACGGCAAGCGCCTCGCCACGCAGCATGGCAAGATAGGCAACGCCCAGCAGCGGCAAAAACGTAATGAGCGAGAGGATGGGAAAACCGGTCTGGTTCATGGTTATCGCACCCAGAGGAAGAGGCTGACGAAGGCAAGCAGGCCTATCAGCATTATGAAAGCATACAGCGCGATCGAACCGGTTTGCAGTTTGACCGTTTGTAGGGAGGCATCAGTCGTGAGCGTTGCCAGGCCGTTGGGTACACCATCGAGAACCTGCTCATCACCAAAATGCCAAGCGAATTTTGCAAGCCGCAAAGCCGGTTTCACGAAAACAGCATCATACAACTCATCGAAATACCATTTGTTCAAAACAAAACGGTACAGTCCACCGAGGTTTTGCGAGAGGGCCGCGGGGAGCGACGGCACCAGAATGTAGAAAATGATGGCGACGAATATCCCTGACACGGAAGCAACGAGCGGCGAGAATTCCGCAACCGCCGTTGGGTGGGCCAAAGCGTTCATCACGCCGTTTGCGGGAACAGCAATGCTTGATCCCCAGAAACTTGCGAAACCATCACCGATAAAGCTGTTTTTGAGCAGAAAGCCACTGCTCAAAGCGCCGATGGCCAGCAGCACAAGAGGCGCCAGCATGGCCAGCGGGCTTTCATGCACATGCTCCTGCACATGCTTTGGCGCACGCGAACTGCCGTGAAAGGTGAGCAGGAAGAGGCGCGAAATGTAGAACGCTGTGAGGCCGGCGGTGATAACACCGCAGACCCAGCCATACATCCCGACGGCTGTGTTCGCGCCGAAGGCTGCATCCAGGATCGCGTCCTTGGAGTAATAGCCGGCGAACGGCGGGATGCCGGCCAGGGCCAGGGCGCCGACCAGCATGACGAGCCAGGTGATGGGCAGCTTGCGTGCAAGGCCGCCCATGAGGCGAATGTCCTGTTCGTCTGACATCGCGTGGATGACCGAACCGGCAGCCAAAAACAACAGCGCCTTGAAGAAGGCGTGGTTGATGAGGTGGAACATCGCCACCGGATAGGCGCCGAGACCGGCGGCCAGGAACATGTAGCCAAGCTGCGAACAGGTGGAATAGGCGATGATGCGCTTGATGTCGTTCTGCAGGCAGCCGACCGTGCCGGCAAAGAGCGCGGTCGTCGCACCGATAATGGTCACGAAATCCATGGCCACCGGGGCGGCGTTCAGCAGCGGGGAGATACGCGCGATCAGGAACACCCCGGCGGCGACCATTGTGGCCGCATGGATGAGGGCGGAGACCGGGGTGGGGCCCTCCATTGCGTCAGCCAGCCAGGTGTGCAGGAAAATCTGCGCGGATTTGCCCATGGCGCCGATGAATAGAAGGATACAGACCACCTCCAGCGCCGGGAAGGAGGTGCCCAACAGCATGTATTGGTCGCCCGCATGCGCGGCAACGGCGGCGAAAATACCGTCAAACGAGATGGTCTTGAATACGAAATAGGTAAGCGCGATGCCAACCGCAAAGGAGAGGTCGCCAACACGGTTGACGATGAAGGCCTTGATGGCCGCGGCGTTCGCCGATGGGCGCTCGTACCAGTAGCCAATGAGCAGGTAGGAGACGAGACCGACTCCCTCCCAGCCAAAATAAAGCTGGAGCAGGTTGTTCGCCGTCACCAGCATCAGCATGGCGAAGGTGAAGAGCGATAGATAGGCAAAAAACCGGGGAACGGTTTTGTCATGCGCCATGTAGCCCGCGCTGTAGACATGGATGAGCATGGAAACGGTGCTGACCATGGCAACCATCACCAGGCTCAACGCGTCCTGCCGCAGGGTCCAGCCCGGCGAGAAGCTCCCGACTGAAATCCAGCTCACAATATGCAGCGGCGCGACGGGCACACCGCCTTGCACGAAGGTGACGAGCGAGGCCACACCCGCCACGGCCGAGACGGCCATGAAGAGAATGCTGGCACCAATGGATGCCTGCTTGCCGATGAACGGACGCGCGACGCCCGCCAGGACGGCACCGATGAGCGGAGCAAAAACGGCGATTAACGTGAGCATATCAACCCTTCATCAATGTCACGTCCTCGACCTCGATCGAGCCACGATTGCGGAAATAGATGACCAGGATGGCAAGGCCAATGGCAGACTCAGCCGCGGCGACGGTGAGCACGAACATGGTGAAAACCTGACCCACCATGTCGTGCAGCGCGCCGGAGAAGGCGACGAAATTGATGTTCGCCGCGAGCAGGATCAACTCGATCGACATCATGATGATGATGATGTTCTTGCGGTTCATGAAGATGCCGAAGACCCCGATGACGAGCAGAAGCCCCGCGACAAATAGATAATGCGATAGCGGGATCAGCATTAGAGCGTCTCCTTATTCGGCTTGGGCATCGGGGCGCCGGCGCCAAGCTTGGCTGAGACCATGGTGAGAGTTTCCGCCGGGACGCGGGCATGCTGGACATCCAGATTTTGCCGCTTCGCGCGCTTGCGGTCACGATGCGTCAAGACAATCGCGCCGATCATCGCGACCAGAAGAATGACACCTGAGAGTTGGAACAGGACCAGATAGTTGGTGTAAATGAGAGAGCCCAGCGCCTGGGAGTTGGTGATAGTGTCAGGCGTGGGAAACAGCCGGGCAGCAGCGGCACCAGGAGCGATGGTCGACCCGGTGACAAACAGGGCCAGTTCAACGAACAGAATGAGTGCAACCAAGGCGCCGATGGGGGCGTAACGTTGAAAGCCCTCCCGAAGGGCTGCGAAATTCACGTCCAGCATCATGACCACGAAGAGGAACAGCACGGCAACGGCGCCGACATAGACGATGACCAGGATCATCGCCAGAAACTCCGCCCCGGCCAGGAGAAACAACGCAGCGGCGTTGATGAAGGCGAGGATAAGGAACAGCACCGCATGCACGGGGTTACGGCTGGTCACCACCATCGCCGCTGAACCCAGCAGGATAAAGGAGAAGACATCAAAAAGGAGATTGGGGATCATGGTTGGACTCTCACCGGTACGGCGCGTCAAGTTCTAGCCGCTTGGCTAATTCCGGCTCCCACCGGTCGCCATTATCAAGCAGCTTGGCCTTGTTATACAGCAGTTCTTCGCGGGTTTCGGTGGCGAACTCAAAATTCGGCCCCTCCACGATGGCATCAACGGGGCATGCTTCCTCGCACAGACCGCAGTAGATGCATTTGGTCATGTCGATGTCGTAGCGCGTGGTGCGGCGCGAGCCGTCGTCACGGGGGGCGGCCTCAATGGTGATGGCCTGTGCGGGGCAGACGGCCTCGCACAGCTTGCACGCGATGCAGCGTTCCTCGCCGTTTGGGTAGCGGCGCAGCGCGTGCTCACCCTTGAAGCGCGGGCTGGTCGGGTTTTTCTCAAACGGGTAATTGATGGTGGCTTTGGGTTTGAAGAAATACCGCAAAGTCAGCGCCAGGCCGCAGAGAATCTCCCACAGCACCAGCCCCCACGCCATCCGGCCTAAACGTGTCATTTGCAAACCTCAAGCATGGGGAAGCAGTCCGAAAATTTCCAGGAAGCCGGCGGTAAGCACCAGCCAGATGAGTGAAATGGGGAGAAACACTTTCCACCCCAGAGACATGATCTGGTCGTAGCGGAAACGCGGCAGGGTGGCACGCACCCAGACGAAAACAAACAGACAAACCAGGATTTTCAACAGAAACCAGAACACACCCGGGATGAGCGTGAATGGCGCGAAGGGAATGGGCGAGAGCCAGCCGCCGAGAAAGAGCGTCGTGGTCATCGCGCTGATCAGGATCATGTTCGCGTATTCGCCGAGGAAGAACAGTGCGAAGGTCATGGCGCTGTATTCAACGAAAAAACCGGCGACGATTTCGGTTTCACCCTCGGCCAGATCGAACGGGGCGCGATTGGTTTCGGCCAGGCCGGAGATGAAGAAGATGACAAAGAGCGGCAAGAGCGGAATGGCGAACCAGATGTGCCTTTGGGCCAGCACGATGTCATTAAGGTTCAGGCTGCCGACACACATTAAAACGGTGACAATAACGAAGCCCATCGAGACTTCGTAGGAGACCATCTGCGCGGCGCTGCGCAGCGCACCGAGGAAGGCGTATTTCGAGTTGCTGGCCCAGCCAGCGATGATAATGCCATAGACGCCGAGCGAGGAGATCGCGAAGAGATAGAGGATGCCGACGTTGATGTTGGCCACCGCCCAATGGTCGTTAACCGGAATCACCGCCCAGGCCACGACAGCAAGGCCAAAAGTGATCATCGGCGCGATGGTGAACAGCACCTTGTCGGCGCCGGTCGGGAAAATGGTTTCCTTGAACAGCATTTTGATGGCATCGGCGAAAGGCTGCCAGAGGCCAAACGGGCCGACGACATTAGGGCCTTTGCGCAGCTGGATCGCGCCCATCACCTTACGCTCAAACCAGGTGAGATAGGCGACACCGAGCAGCAGCGGCACGATGATGGCCAGCGACTCAAGCAGCGTGAGGATCGCGATGCCGAGGTCGGTTTGGAGAAACGCGCTCATTCCGCAGCCTCCGCCAGGGTAGGATAATGGGCGGCGACACAGGCGGCCATTGTGGGGCTGGCGCGGCTGATCGGGTCGGTCTGGTAGTAGTTCTGCAAAACCGGTTGAAACGGCGCGGAACTGACCGCCGCGAGGTCACCCGCTGGGGCCGTGAGGTTTGTGCCAGCCAGGCGGCGCAGTTCACCGGTGAGCGCAAAGCCAGGATAGGTTTGCACCAGATGCGCGCGCAATTCCTGCAACGTGTCATACCGCAGGGCGTGGCCCATATAGGCGCTGATGGCACGCAGGATACGCCAATCCTCACGCGCGTCGCCAGGTGGTTTAACGGCGATAAAGCCTTGCTGCACCCGTCCCTCGGTGTTGACGTAGGTGCCGTCTTTTTCCGTGTAGGCGGCGCCAGGAAGGATCACATCAGCCCGCGCGGCGCCAGCATCGCCATGGTGGCCTTGATAGATCACGAAAGTGTCCGCGCCGATGGCTTGCGTATCCAGAGCATCGGCGCCGAGCAGCCAGAGAATGTCCACGCCGCCGCCGAGCATCTGAGCTGTCGCTTTACCCTCGGGGCCGGGAAGGAAGCCGATATCCAGTGCGCCGGTGCGCGCCGCCGCGTGATGCAGCACGTTGAAGCCATGCCAGTCGTCGTTCATCATGTTGAACTGGGCGGCCAGTTTCCAGGCGGCGGCGTGGATGGCGGCGCCATCAGGCCGCGCCAGTGCGCCAGCGCCGAGGATGAGCATCGGCTTTTTCGCCGCTTTCAGAACTTCCGCGAAGGGATGCGTGCCATCGAGCAATGCGGCGATCGCATCAGGCCCCGCACCAACATGGGTTGTGGCATAGGTAAGATCATGCGCCACGCCTATGAGGCCAGCCTGAAAGTTCCCGGCAAGCCAGCGCTTGCGAATGCGCGCGTTGAGCACTGGGGCTTCGTGGCGCGAATTGCTGCCGATGATGAGCAGCGCATCAGCTTCTTCAATGCCTGCGATGCTGGTGTTGAAGAGGTAGAAGCCTCGCTGCGAGGCATCAAACACCGCGCCGTCCTGGCGGCAGTCGAGATTCGGCGAACCCAGGCTCGTGAACATCTCTTTCAAAGCCAGCATGCTCTCGACATCAACGAGATCGCCTGCGATGGCGCCAATACGGTCAGGTGTAGTGGATTTTATCTTGTTCGTGACGGCTGCGAAAACTTCTTCCCAACTGGCGGCCCGGAGCTTGCCGTTCTCGCGCAGCCAGGGGCGGTCCAGCCGGCGGCGCTTCAGGCCGTCAACCGAGAAACGGGATTTGTCGCCGAGCCATTCCTCGTTCACATCATCGTTGAGGCGCGGCAGGATACGCAGCACTTCGGCGCCACGCGCGTCGATACGGATGTTGGTGCCCACAGCGTCCAGCACGTCCACGCTGTCAGTCTTGCGCAGCTCCCAGGATCGGGCAGTGTAGGCATAGGGTTTCGAGGTCAGCGCGCCAACCGGGCAAAGGTCTATGAGATTGCCTGACAGTTCGGAGCTCAGTGCTTTTTCAACATAGGTGCCAACCTGCATGCTCTCGCCGCGCATTGTGGCGCCGAGTTCGGGCACACCAGCTATTTCGGTCGAGAAACGAATGCAGCGCGTGCAATGGATGCAGCGTGTCATCGTGGTTTTGACCAACGGCCCCCAGTCCGGCTGGGCGACGGCGCGCTTGCCTTCCTCGTAGCGCGAGGTGTCACGGCCATAGCTGACCGCCTCATCCTGCAGGTCGCACTCACCGCCCTGGTCGCAGATCGGGCAATCAAGCGGATGGTTGATCAGCAAAAATTCCATCACGCCGCGGCGCGATTTACGCACATTCTCGGTATCGGTGAAGATGACCATGCCATCAGCCACCGGCTGGCCGCAGGAAGCGACGGGCTTGGGGATTTTCTCGATCTCAACCAGACACATGCGGCAATTGCCCGCGACTGAGAGACGCTCATGGTAGCAAAAGCGCGGAATTTCCTTGCCTGCGGCTTCAGCCGCCTGCAAGACTGACGAGCCGTTTGCGATTTCGACTTCAATGCCGTCGACGGTGACTTTTGCCATGGTTTACTCCGCCGCCTGGGCGAGTGGTTGGGGCGGCTTATAGTCCGTCGCCCGTTGTTCGACCAGCGGGCGGAAAGCGCGCATCAGGCCCTGGATAGGCCAGGCCGCGGCATCGCCAAAGGCACAGATGGTGTGGCCGGCCACCTGCGTGGTCACCTGCTCCATAAGCGCAATGTCCGCCATCGAAGCCTTGCCCTGCACGATGCGATCCATCATCCGCATCATCCAGCCAGTGCCTTCACGGCAGGGCGTGCATTGGCCACAGCTTTCGTGCTTGAAAAATTTGGACAGGCGCCAGATGGCTTTCACCACATCGGCCGACTTGTCCATGACAATGATGGCGCCGGAACCCAGACCGCTGCGAACTGCCGCCAGCGAATCAAAATCCATCAACTGGGTTTCGCACATTTCCTTGTTCAAAATCGGCATCGAGGCGCCGCCCGGGATAACGGCCTGAAGATTGTCCCAACCACCACGCACGCCCCCCGCATGCTTCTCGATCAAATCCTTCAGCGGAATGCCGAGTTCTTCCTCGACATTGCACGGGCGGTTGACGTGGCCGGAGATGCAGAAAATTTTTGTACCTGTGTTTTTAGGGCGCCCGAGGGCTGCGAACCAGGCAGCGCCACGGCGCAAAACCGTCGGGATACCGGCGATGGACTCGACGTTGTTCACCGTGGTCGGGCAGCCGTAGAGACCCATGGCGGCCGGGAATGGCGGCTTCATCCGCGGCATACCCTTTTTGCCTTCAAGACTTTCCAGCAGTGCCGACTCTTCACCGCAGATATAAGCCCCCGCGCCACGGTGCAGAACGAGATCAAAATCCCAATCGGAACCCGCAGCGTTTTTGCCCAGCAGCCCCGCAGCGTAAGCCTCTTCAATGGCGGCCTGAAGACGCGCAGCCTCGTTATAGTATTCACCGCGAATATAAATGAAAGCGGTATGCGCGCCCATGGCAAAACCAGCGATCAGGCAGCCTTCAATCAGCTTATGCGGTTCGTGCCTGATAATATCACGGTCTTTGCAGGTTCCAGGCTCACTCTCATCTGCATTGACGACAAGATAGGATGGCCGGCCATCGCTCTGCTTGGGCATGAAGGACCATTTCATGCCGGTTGGGAAACCTGCACCTCCACGGCCGCGCATCCCAGAGGCTTTAACCTCTTCGATAATCGCATCCCTGCCGCGCGCAAGAATCTCTACCGTGGCATTCCAGTCGCCGCGCGCGCGCGCGCCAGAAAGCTGCCAATCTTGCTGGCCGTAGAGATTTTGATAGATCCTGTCAGCGTCGTTCAGCACGTCTTACTCCACCGGCTTGGTGTTGTTCAGCAAGGCTGTCTGATTCGTCACCGGGGCCGAGGCCTGGCGGCCGATGCTGGAGCCTGCCGGCGGCAATGGAGCGCCGGACTTCAACCCATTCAACAATGCTTCCGTCCGCGCCGCGTCCAGATCTTCGTAATAATCATCATTGATTTGCAGAATGGGGGCATTCACGCAGCCGCCAAGACATTCCACTTCGGTCATGGTGAATAGGCCATCCGCACTGGTCTGACCAAAATCCTCAATGCCTGAAACTTTTTTGCACGAGGCAACAACTTCATCTGACCCGCGCAACCAGCATGGCGTCGTGGTACAGACCTGCAAGTGGAATTTACCGACCGGCTTGGTGTTATACATGGTGTAGAATGTTGCCATTTCGTACACGCGAACAGCCGCAATACCCAACCGTTGCGCAACGGCATCCATGGCCACGCGCGGCACCCAGGCGGAACCGGTCAGCCGCTCCATTTGCCGCTGCGCAATATCCAGCAATGCCATAACCGCACTGGCCTGCTTGCCAGCCGGATAACGCGCTATCGCCTTGGTGACCGCCCCTTCGGCAAGGTCATCAAACACGAAATCTGTCGGCTCTATATGTGTATTCACCGGTCGATCTCACCAAAAACGATATCAAGGGAGCCTATAATTGCAACCGTATCGGCCAGCATGTGGCCTTTTGCAAGGGTCTCTAGCGCCTGCAGATGTGAGAACCCTGTCGAGCGGATTTTGCAACGGTAGGGGCGGTTTGTGCCATCGGCCACCAGATAGACGCCGAACTCACCCTTGGGCGCCTCAACCACCGTATAAGTGGCGCCGGCGGGAACGTGATAGCCTTCAGTATAAAGCTTGAAGTGATGAATCAGCGCTTCCATCGACTGCTTCATCGCGGCACGTGTGGGTGGCGCGATTTTGTGGTCCTGAACCTTGATCGGACCGGGCTGCATTTTTTGCAGGCACTGTTTAACAATTTTCACACTCTCTCGCATCTCGGCGATGCGGACGAGGTAACGGTCGTAACAATCGCCGTGCTGGCCAACCGGAATATCGAACTCTACTTCACTGTATTTATCATACGGCTGAGCGCGGCGCAGATCCCAGGCAACGCCGGAGGCACGCAGACAAGGCCCGGAGAAGCCCCAGCCCAACGCATCTTCAGCCGAAATCACTCCAATATCGACGACACGCTGTTTCCAGATACGGTTGCCGGTGAGCAGGGCTTCCACATCGTCAATGAATTTCGGAAAAGTTTCGGCCCAGGCGGCAATATCATCGGCAAGCCCGGCTGGCAGATCCTTGGCGACACCACCGGGCCGGAAATAATTGGAATGAAAGCGCGCGCCCGAGACGGCTTCATGGAATTCAAGCAACTTCTCGCGTTCCACATAGCCCCACAGGCCGGGCGTGAGGGCACCGCAGTCCAACGCGAAACTAGAGACGCCTAGCAGGTGGTTGAGCACGCGTGTAATTTCCGCGAACATCACACGAATCCACTGTGCGCGATCCGGCGCCGTAATGCCGAGCAGCTTTTCCGTTGCCAAGGCGAAAGCGTATTCGCAGGCCATCGGTGAGACATAATCCAGACGGTCAAAATACGGAACAGCCTGCAGATAACTCTTATATTCAATCAGCTTTTCGGTGCCACGGTGCAGCAGGCCGATATGAGGATCGGCGCGTTCGACCACTTCGCCATCCATTTCCAGGATGAGGCGGAGCACACCATGCGCGGCCGGATGCTGCGGCCCAAAATTTATGGTGTGATTATCGATTTCAACGGTCGTCGATGTGCGGGTCGCAAGCTCGCTCATTTGCGGTCCCCTCGTGCTTTTTCATCCCCGGGCAGCGTCGTCATACCTTCCCAGGGCGATAGAAAATCAAAATTGCGGAATTCCTGCGTGAGCCTCACCTTGTCGTAAACCACAGCTTTCTGTTCATCATCATAATGAACCTCGACATAGCCGGTGAGCGGAAAATCCTTGCGCAACGGATGCCCCTCGAAGCCGTAGTCGGTAAGGATGCGCCGATGATCGGCCAGCCCATCAAAGGGGACTCCGAAAAGGTCCCATATTTCACGCTCCCACCAAGTGGCGCTCGGCCAGAGGGTGGACACAGTGGCAAGCGAATCCGAATCGCCAACCTGCACCAAAACGCGGATACGCTCATTACGAGTAACCGAGAGCAGGTTATAGACAATATCGAACCGGGCGGCACGCTCGGGGAAATCAACGCCGCAAATGTCCATCACCTGCGCGAAGGCGAACTCATCGCGAAACCGGGTAAACAATGCGTAGGCGTCGCTTCTCGCGACTTCAACCACCAGTTCGCCCAGTTCACGCCGGGCCGCCGTTACACCGGGCAACGCCGCAATGGCGTCCAACACGGCATCTACCTTGATTGATTCGTCAGCCACGCAAAATTGTCCCTGTCCGCCGGATTTTCTTCTGTAGTTGCATGATGCCGTAGACCAGCGCCTCCGCGGTCGGCGGGCAACCGGGGACATAAATATCCACCGGCACGATACGGTCACAGCCACGCACCACAGAATAGGAATAATGATAATAGCCGCCGCCGTTGGCGCAGCTGCCCATCGAGATGACCCAACGCGGCTCGGGCATCTGGTCATACACCCGGCGCAGCGCAGGGGCCATTTTATTGGTCAGCGTGCCGGCAACGATCATGACATCGCTTTGGCGCGGACTGGCGCGGGGAATGATCCCGAATCGGTCCAGGTCATAATGCGGCATGTAGGCGTGGATCATCTCCACCGCGCAGCAAGCCAGCCCGAAGGTCATCGGCCATAGGCTTCCGGTCCGGGCCCAGTTCACCAATTTATCCATATTGGCGACGACAAAGCCTTTGCCGGCGATTTCGCCCGTAATGCCTTTTATGACAGCATCCTGCGCAGAACCCTGCGGCAGATGATCCCGGTTCCAGGCGAGCGCGGTATCCGTGGAAACGCTCATTTAGCTACTCCCAATCCAGTGCGCCCTTGTTCCACTCGTAGACGAAGCCAACCGTCAGCACCCCAAGAAACCCCAGCATGGAGAAAAATCCCAAAAGGCCGATCCGCGACAGGCTGACAGCCCAAGGGAAAAGGAAGGCGACTTCTACGTCGAAAATAATAAACAAAATGGCAACCAGGTAGAAGCGAACGTCAAACCGGCGCCGCGCATCGCCAAAAGCCTCGAAGCCACATTCATACGCCGAGAGCTTGGCGGCATAGGGCTTCTGGCGAGCCGCGAAAAGCGACCCGAACACGAATGCGACCCCAATGAGTGCCGCGATCGCTCCAAAAACAAGTATCGGGAAGTACTGCGAAAGGACCGGCTGCACCGCTTAACTCCTTATCCCTGGCTTGATCGGAATTGGCAAATCCAACAACCGAACCATATCCGCCGTGTCGCACCGCGACAGGATATGGTCAAGACTACGAAACGATGGAGAGGTTTGATTTATTTGGCCAGTGTGGCTTTCGCCATACTGGCGCGAGTGACGGGGCTCGAACCCGCGACCTCCGGCGTGACAGGCCGGCGCTCTAACCAACTGAGCTACACCCGCATTTCAGTAAGCGGCGGTGTAAAGGGCTATGTAAGCATCGTCAAGCGCATCACATACAAAACTCTGCACAAGACCGCCGCAACACAAAAAAGCCTGGGAAAAAAGCCAAAAACTGAGGAAAAACAAGGAAGGAATAGGCGGTGACGGGTTTGAACCGCCGACCCTCTCGGTGTAAACGAGACGCTCTACCGCTGAGCTAACCGCCCAAACTTTTAAAGAGGACGGCTCACGCCGTCCACCTGAAGAAAATTAATTAACAGCATCTTTCAAGGTTTTGCCCGCCTTGAAACGAACCGAAGTCGAGGCCGGAATGTCAATTTCCTCACCGGTACGCGGGTTACGGCCCTTGGAAGCGTCACGCTCAGCCGTGGCGAATGTACCAAAACCGACCAGTCGGACTTCCTCTTTCGCTTTCAGCGTCTTCTCAATCGCGCCGAACACGGCGTCTACCACCTCAGCCGCCTTGGCCTTCGTGATGTCAGTCTCTTCGGCGACAGCGGCAATCAAATCGTTTTTATTCACGGGTAAAACTCCCTGTTGTGGTTCATACAAAAAACTCCCACCTGCATCCAGCGTTAGATGCAGGTGGGTCATCGGTGATAGCAACGCCAGTAGATACCTAACTTGAGGGGCGCCCGTCAAACAACAGCCGTTAGTGCGGCAATGAAGCGGCCCTGATGTCACCCGGCGCCGCCGCAATCTCGTCGGTTATATCATCCCAAACAATCGGTTCAGGCTTGCGGCTAAGTGCGCGCCCAATGACCTCATCGACATGGGATACAGGGATGATCGTCAAACCTTTTTTGACGTTGGCCGGGATCTCGATGAGATCCTTTTCATTGTCCTTGGGAATGATGACTGTCGTGATCCCGGCCCGCAAGGCAGCCAGGAGTTTTTCCTTCAAGCCACCAATCGGCAAGACCCGCCCTCGCAGGGTAATTTCCCCGGTCATGGCAATGTCGCGCCGAATCGGGATGCCTGTGATGGCGCTGACGATGGAAGTCGCCATCGCGATGCCCGCGGAAGGACCATCCTTAGGGGTTGCACCTTCAGGTACATGCACATGGATATCGCGTTTATCAAAAAATGGCGGCTTGATCCCAAACTGAGCAGCGCGCGAGCGGACATAGGAATAGGCCGCCTGCACGCTTTCCTGCATGACATCACCCAGCTTGCCCGTTTGCTTGATATTGCCTTTACCCGGCAGGAGCACGCTCTCAATGGTAAGAATCTCGCCACCAACCTCAGTCCAGGCCAAGCCGGTGACGACACCGACCATATCCTCCGCCTCCGTCTCACCATAACGGTATTTCGCGACGCCGGAGAATTTTTCGAGATTGCGTTTACTGATCGTGACCTTCTTGGTCTTGGTGGTCACGATCTCCTTCACGGCCTTGCGGGCAATGTTGGCAATCTCGCGCTCCAGGTTACGAACGCCGGCCTCGCGCGTGTAGGTACGGACAAGCTCGTGCAACGCATCATCAGTAAGCGACCATTCGTCTTTTTTAAGCCCGTGCGCCTCACCCTGCTTGGAGACCAGATGACGCTTGGCGATTTCAACCTTCTCATCCTCGGTGTAACCCGGGATGCGGATGATCTCCATACGGTCGAGCAGGGGTTGCGGCATGTTCAGGCTGTTCGCCGTGGTGACAAACATCACATCCGAAAGGTCGTAATCGACTTCCAGATAGTGATCCGCGAATGTTGAGTTCTGCTCAGGGTCCAGGACCTCCAACAGGGCCGACGAAGGGTCGCCGCGCCAATCTGCACCAAGTTTGTCAATCTCATCCAACAAAAACAGCGGATTAGAGGTTTTTGCCTTCTTCATGCCTTGAATGATCTTGCCTGGCATCGAGCCGATATAGGTCCTCCGGTGACCGCGAATTTCAGCTTCATCGCGCACGCCGCCCAACGACATACGCACGAAATTGCGGCCGGTGGCCTTGGCGATCGACTTGCCGAGCGAGGTTTTGCCGACGCCCGGCGGGCCGACGAGGCAGAGAATCGCCCCCCGCAGCTTGGGGCTGCGCGACTGCACCGCGAGGTATTCGACGATTCGCTCCTTGATCTTCTCAAGCCCATAATGATCGGCATTGAGGACGCGCTCGGCCTCGATCACGTCGTTTTTGATCTTGCTGCGCTTCTTCCAGGGGATACCCAGAATCCAGTCCAGATAATTGCGCACGACGGTGGCTTCCGCGCTCATCGGGCTCATGCTGCGTAATTTTTTCAGCTCGGCCAGGGCCTTTTCCCGGGCTTCCTTGGAAAGCTTGGTGGTTTTGATCTTGGCTTCCAGTTCGGCCGTCTCGTCCTTGCCGTCCTCACCTTCGCCGAGTTCCTTCTGAATCGCCTTCAGCTGCTCGTTCAGGTAGTATTCGCGCTGGGTCTTCTCCATCTGCCGCTTCACGCGGTTACGGATCTTCTTTTCAACCTGGAGCACCCCGATTTCGGATTCCATGTGGTTGAAGACGCGCTCAAGCCGCTCGCTCGTGCTGCCAAGTTCCAGCAGCTCCTGCTTTTCGGAGATTTTCAAACCCAGATGGCTGGCAACGGTATCCGCCAGTTTGGAGGGGGAATCGATCTGGTTGACCGAAACCAGGACTTCAGGGGCGATCTTTTTGTTGAGCTTAATGTACTGTTCAAACTGCGAAACAACGGTGCGGCCAAGCGCCTCGACCTCTTTCTCCTCATCCGCCTGATCTTCAATCGGGTCGGCATAAACCTCGAAATAGTCTTCCGTCTCTTTAAAGCTCTTAATCCGCGCGCGCCTGATGCCTTCCACCAGCACTTTTACCGTGCCGTCCGGCAGTTTGAGCAGTTGCAGAACCGTGGAAATGGTTCCGACCTTATAAATATCCTCCGCGGAGGGGTCGTCCTGCGCGGCATTTTTCTGCGCAACCAGGAGGATTTGCTTATCCTCCTTCATCACGCTCTCCAAGGCACGCACGGATTTATCGCGCCCCACGAAGAGCGGCACGATCATATGCGGGAATACCACGATATCACGCAGCGGCAGCACCGCCAGAGTATCGGAAAGAGGAGCAGGTTTTGTAACGTCAGACATAATAGGTTCCTTTAAGCCTCATGGGCTGCCCTGATAGGCACAGCTCACGGTGCCGGTTATCCGGCCACAAATGGACATATCGGTTGCGCTTGGCAGGCCTGCAAGACCTGCCAACTCTCAATTTGGTCCGGCTTGCGCCTCAGGATGCCGTCTCCGCACGCTTTTCCGCGTACATAAACAGTGGTTCAGCCCGGCCTTCGGCCACATCACCACTGATGACAACCTCGGCCACGCCATCCAACCCCGGCAGATCGAACATGGTGGTCAACAGGATAGCCTCCATGATCGAACGCAGGCCGCGCGCACCGGTCTTGCGCTTGATCGCCCGGCCGGCAACGACTTTAAGCGCCTCGTCAGTGAAGGTGAGCTTAACGCCCTCCATCTCGAACAGGCGGCCATATTGCTTGACCAGGGCGTTCTTCGGCTTGGTGAGAATTTCAATCAGTACCGATTCGTCGAGGTCGTCCAGCGTGGCAACCACCGGCAGACGGCCGATGAATTCCGGGATCAGGCCAAACTTCAGCAAATCCTCCGGCTCAACCTCCCGCAGGATCTGCCCGGTGCGGCGTTCGTCCGGGCTGCGGACATCAGCGCCGAAGCCGATTCCCGAGCCTTTACCGCGCTGCCCGATGATCTTCTCCAGCCCGGCAAAAGCACCGCCGCAAATGAAGAGGATATTGGTGGTATCAACCTGCAGAAACTCCTGCTGGGGATGTTTGCGCCCCCCCTGTGGCGGCACGGAGGCGACCGTACCCTCCATGATTTTCAACAGGGCCTGCTGCACGCCCTCACCGCTTACATCGCGGGTAATTGAGGGGTTGTCTGATTTACGGCTGATTTTATCAACCTCATCGATATAGACGATGCCGCGCTGCGCCCGTTCGACATTATAGTCGGCGGCCTGCAACAGCTTGAGAATGATGTTCTCCACATCCTCACCAACATACCCGGCTTCGGTCAGGGTCGTCGCATCCGCCATGGTAAACGGCACGTCGAGAATCCGGGCCAGCGTCTGGGCCAGCAAGGTTTTACCCGAGCCGGTGGGGCCGACCAGCATGATGTTGGATTTCGCGATTTCGATGTCGTTGTTCTTGGTCGCGTGCGAAAGCCGTTTGTAGTGGTTATGCACCGCCACGCTCAGCACTTTTTTCGCGTGGCCCTGGCCGATCACGTAATCGTCAAGCACCTTGCAGATTTCACGCGGCGTCGGCACACCATCGCGCGACTTCACGAGATGGGTTTTGTGCTCCTCGCGGATGATGTCCATGCAAAGCTCGACGCATTCATCACAGATGAAAACGGTCGGGCCCGCAATCAGCTTGCGGACCTCATGCTGCGACTTCCCGCAAAAGGAACAATACAGTGTGTTCTTGGTGTCGCTCGATTTGCTGCTCATAACCACTCCACAGCGCGAAATATAAGAGAAAAGACTAGCCCCCTGTGCGGGAGCACACAAGCGCCGGCACAAGCAGGGACAAAACCCAGGGAATTCAGAAAGTTAACAACGGATTTTGGCCATTTTCAGACGCAAACCCGCCAAAAACAGTAAAAATTCCGCCTAAAATGCGAATTCAAGACTGAATTTGGCTGGCAAAACGCCTGAAACCGCCAATACCGCTTACTTCGCGGTTTCCGTGGGTGCGGGCGCGGCAGCCAAGCCTTCGCTGGGGGCTGGCTGGCTCTTCACCACTTCATCGACAATGCCGAATTCCTTGGCTTCCTGCGCTGACATGTACGAATCGCGTTCCAGCTTCGCCTCGATCGCTTCGAGCGGCTGGCCGGTGTGATCCACATAAATCTGGTTCAGCCGCTTGCGCAGGTTCAGGATTTCGCGGGCCTGAATTTCAATGTCCGTGGCCTGACCCTGGGCGCCGCCGGAGGGTTGATGTACCATGACGCGGGCATTGGGCAGGGCAAACCGTTTACCCGCCGCGCCGGCGCAGAGCAGCAAGCTGCCCATGGAGGCCGCCTGGCCAATGCACACGGTGCTGACCGGGCTGCGGATGTACTGCATGGTGTCGTAGATCGCGAGACCGGACGACACAACGCCGCCGGGGCTGTTGATGTAGAAGGAGATATCCTTGTTGGGGTTCTCGCTCTCCAGGAACAGCAACTGGGCGCAGATCAGCGAGCTGACCTGATCATAGACCTGACCCGTCAGGAAAATGATCCGTTCCTTCAGCAGGCGGGAATAGATATCGTAGGAGCGCTCACCGCGCGCCGTCTGTTCGACCACCATCGGCACGAGGTTGTTGTTATAGACCTCGACTGGATCCCGATCCCACATACTGTAAATTCCTCGTTCTATCTAACCGCCTGCCCCGGCACCGCACCGCGCCTTTCATAAGGCCGCGGCGCGGGCGGAACGAGACGTCATGAACCTAAGTTAGTGGATCAAACGCGCGCGTCTAGTCCCGTGTTAAGATTCAGGGTCAGCCGCCAACTCTTCCGGGGTGACGCTGGTCTCTTCCTGGGTGACACGGCCGAGCAGGAAATCGACAACCTTGTCCTCAAAAATCGGACCACGGAAGCGCTCAAGCGCCTGCGGGTTTTTCTTGAAGAACTCCAGCACCTGCATCGCCTGGTCACGATACTTCATCGCCTCGTTGAACATGGCGCGCTGAAGGTCCTGGTCGGACACGGTGACCTCATTGGCGCGGCCAATTTCGGCAACCAGCAGGCCAAGGCGCACGCGGCGATCGGCAATTGCCTTATATTCCGCCTTCAGCGTCTCTTCGTCTTTGGCTTCATCTTCCGGATCGGCCCGGCCGGCAGCTTTTTCCTGCTCCACCTGGCGCCAGATCTCAGAGAACTCAGCCTCCACCAGCGAAACCGGGGCTTCAAAATGGGCACGCTCGGCCAGCGCGTCGAGCAGGCTGCGCTTGAGCTTCAAGCGCGTCATCTGCTCGTATTCACGGCCAATCTGCTCGGAAATCTTCTTCTGTAGATCTTCCAGCGACTCCAGACCAAGGCCCTTGGCGAATTCTTCGTCAACCGCCGGAACCTGCGCCACGGCGAGCGCCTTGGCGGTGATTTCAAACTCGGCCTGCTTGCCGGCCAGTTCCTTGGCACCGTAGTCCTCGGGGAAGTTGACCGTGATCGTACGGGTCTCGCCGGGGGAAATGCCTTCCATCTGCTCGGAGAAGCCGGGGATGAAACCCTGACCGGCGACAACCACGGCGACATCCGAAGCGGTACCGCCCTGGAAAGCCTCACCGTCGATACGGCCGATAAAGTCGACCGTCAGCTGCTCACCAGCCGCCGCCGGGCGGGGGTCTTCAACCGGGGTATAGCTCTTGCGCTGCTCGGCCATTTTGCTCAGGGCTTCGCTGATCGCTTCATCCGTCACCGCGGCCACCGGCTTCGGCAACGTAATATCGCCCAGTTCGGGGATCGTAATTTCGGGCAGAATCTCAAGCTCCAAAGTGAATTCCAGGTCGGAATTCTGCCCCGGCTTGGTGACTTCCAGCTTCGGCTGCATCGCGGGGCGCAGGTTGCGCTCTGATAACACGCGATCTGAGGCTTCGTTCACGGCACCTTCAACGATCTCAGCGGCCACGGCATCGCCATAGCGCTTGCGGACCATCGACATCGGCACCTTGCCTGGGCGGAAGCCTGGCATCTGCATGGTTTTGCCAAGCTCGGCCAAACGCTTCTCACGCTTGGCGGCAAGTTCGGGTTCGGGAACCACGACCGTGAAGCCGCGCTTCAAGCCGTCGGAGAGCGTTTCAGTAACCTGCATCGACGAAAAATTCCTCAAAAATCAACAACAAAACCACAACCTGGTGCGGGCGGAGGGACTTGAACCCCCATGACTTTCGCCACCAGAACCTAAATCTGGCGTGTCTACCAATTTCACCACGCCCGCTTACCCGTTGGGCGCGGCAAGCATAACCGCCCCGCGCGATACCAACATCAAGCCGCGCCGTCTAGCGCGAGTCCTGGCACTTCACAAGCATGGCTCTCGTATAACTGCCAAAAACCGACTATCTGGCACCCCAAATGAACCAGTTTAATGAAAATGCTAACTTGAACCGGCGCCGGACAATGAGCGCGGGGCGGTGGGCCGCCGTTGCGGCCTTGCTGCTTGTGGCCTTGCCCGCGGTGGCTGTTCTGGTCCTGGCCGAGCGGTTCGACCCGAACCGCTATGCCCCGGAGATTATTTCGGCGGTCGATCAGGCAACCGGGCGGAAGTTGACCCTGCATGGACCGATCACCATGCAGTTTTCCCTGAACCCGGTGATCGAAGCCAACAATATAAGTCTTTCCAACCCGCCGGGCTTTGCCGGCCCGGACCTCCTCACGCTCAAGCGGGTCGAGGCCAAAATCGCGCTGCTGCCGCTCCTGTCGCACCATCTGAATATTTTGAAACTACGGCTGGTAAACCCCGATATCATACTGGAGCGTGGCCCCGATGGTTTATCGAACTGGGATTTCACCCCTGTTCAACCGGAGACGGCAATAACGGCGGGTGATGCTCACGGGTATCAAATCGCGCTGCAGGCCGTGGAGATCGAAAACGGCTCGCTCACGATCAAAACCGTCCGTGGCGCCGCCCCAATCATGATCGCCCTGCCAAACCTGACCGGAACAGCGGATTCGCCGGTTGCCCCCTTGCACCTCACCGCCAATGCGGTGCTGGGCGCAACACCTTTCAGCGTCTCTGGTGCCGTCGGGCCGATTGCGCGTTTTTCCGGAGTCGGGGCAGGACCATGGCCGGTTGATCTGATCGTGAAACTGAGGAGTGCGAGCGCGGCCGTGCATGGCGCGGTCTATCGCCCGCGCAAGGCGCAGGGCTATAACCTCTCCGTGGCTCTCAATATCCCAGCGTTGGAGGATCTGACGAACAGCCTTCCCCCCGGCCTGCTCGGCGCCCTGCCCTTGCCGCCGATACACGGCATCAGTGCCTCGGCGCGAATCGTGGACCAGAACTCAACCATACCTGCCATCGACGATCTTTCCATCAAAACAGGTGTCTCTGACCTTTCCGCCCTCCGGCCCGGGCTGACGCTCAACTCGCTGGATATCGAGATGGCTTCGCTCGATCAGCCGCTTTCGCTCAACGCCTCGGCCACGCTGGCCAGCACACCGATTACCCTCACGGGGAATTTTGGCCCGCCGCAGGCGCTTTTGAATCCCGCTCTGTTGCCCGCCAGCATGCCGCCGCAAGGCAGCTTTCCGGTCACGATCAATGCGCAGTTCGGGGCCGCAAAGGCCAGTGTCACCGGCGCGATCGCAACGCCGGAAACGCTTGCGGGAGCTGCTTTGTCGTTGAATTTGGTCATTCCCGACCTTTCAGCGCTTAGCCCGGCCGCAGGCACCAACCTGCCCGCCTGGAAAAACATCACGGCGCAAACCACGCTGATCGACCCCGGCGGCCTTGGCCTGCGCAATGCCGCCGGCCTGGATACCCTGACCATGAGCATGGATAACGCTGCCTTAGGGGGCGATGCCAGCCTGTATTTCGGCCCGAAACCACGGCTGCAACTCGCCTTGCAGTTCTCGCAGGTGAACGCTGACGCGTTGATCGCGGCGATGCCGCAGCCAGTTGTGCCTGCCAACGCGCCGCCAACGCCAGTACCGGCTACGGCCGCGCCGGCAAACGCCGCTCTCATTCCCGATATTCCCCTGCCTCTCGCGATGCTGAAGGCAGCCAGCGCCGATGTGCAGATCTCCGCCGATACGCTGATCTGGGACCAGGCGGCTTACACGGCACTGCAAGGCCACGCGGTTCTCGCGAATGGCGTGCTCACAGTGAACCCGGTGACAGGACAACTACCCGGTGGAAGTGTGACGGCAAGCGCGACCGTGGATGCAAGCAAGGAGCCCGCGACGGAAACCTTGAAGCTGGACGCCCCTGCCTTGGCGCTCGCTCCCCTACTGAAGGCTTTCGGCTTGTCTGAAGCCGCCGCCAAAGGCACCGTACAGGCACAATTTATGGCCACCGGCAGCGGCAACAGCCTGCATGCCATCGCCTCCAGCCTGAACGGACAACTTGGTCTGGCCATGGTTAACGGCGTTACCGACGGCTCCGTGTTGCGGCGCTTGTTTGGCGGCGTGCTGCAAACCGCCGGTCTCCCCGCGGATCAGGCCGGGGCGGCTGGGCCGGTCCCCGTGCGCTGCATGGCGGTGCGGGTTGATGCCGCCAACGGCATCGGCACCATCCGGACTTTGACGCTCGACTCCAGCCGGCTGCAATTACAAGGCAGCGGAAATATAGATACCGGCAAGGAAACGCTCGGGATACTTATCCTACCGCGACTGCCTACGGCCACAAACGAAACCGGCCGCCCGGTAATGATCGGCGGCAATTTCGCTTCCCCCACGACGGCCATTGCTCCGGCAGGGGGTACGCAAGAGGCTCACGTGAATGAAGGCGATGTTTGCCCGGCAGCGCTGAACCTGGGACGGCTTGGCCAACCAGGCCCGGCCGCGGCGCCGATGATGCATACACAGCCAGCCGCCGCGCCCGGCGCCGCGACGCCGCAACCGGGCGGGCCGAAAAATCTGTTGAACGGGCTGTTTGGCCAATGAAGCGCTTCTGGGCCGCAACGTCAGCCGTGCCGGAAGGCTCGGATTTTGCCATCCGCCTGGACAGCCGCCCCCTGAAACTCCCCAGCGGCCGCGCGCTCACTGTGCCGTTCGAACCCCTGGCCGCGGCGATTGCCACTGAATGGGCAACGGTTGGCACGAATTTCACCCCGGACGATCTACCCCTCACCCGCCTGGCCACAACAGCGCAGGATCGCGTGCGGTTGCACCGCGCGGAAATAGCCGGGCAGCTCGCGGCCTATGGCATGAACGACCTCCTCTGTTACCGCGCCGAAGGCCCGCCAGGTCTTGCGCGGCGCGAGGCCGAGGAATGGGACCCCTGGATCGGCTGGCTGGACCAGCGGCTTGGCATCAGGCTGAAATCCACCTCCGGGGTCATGCCGCTGCAGCAAGCGCCTGAGTACCGTGATACTTTCACCACCTGTTTGATGCAGATGGATGAATATCAACTGGCGGGGCTTGGCGTGATCGTCCCCGCACTGGGGAGCCTGGTGCTGGCCCTCGCGGTGGAGGCCGGGGCGCTGGACCCGGATACGGCCTGCCGCTGCGCCGGCCTCGGGGAGCTTTGGCAAGAAACACATTGGGGAATGGACGCCGAGGCCGCCGCCCGGCGGCGGATCATTGCGGAAGATGTTGCCGTGAGCGCCTGTTTCATGGTCCTGTGCCGCGCATGAAAGCGACCCATCTGCTTATCACCGGCCGGGTCCAGGGTGTCGGCTTCCGCGAGTGGCTGGCGAGCGAGGCACGGCGGCTCGGGCTTTCCGGCTGGGTGCGCAATATCGGCCAGGATGCCGTGGAAGCCGTTATCGCCGGCGACACCGTGGCGGTTGAGGAATGCCTGCGGCTTTGCCGCCGCGGACCGCGCGCCGCCGTTGTTGAAACGATCGAAGATACAATCACGGAACCACCGGCCGAACCTGGCTTCATAAAACGAGCCTCGCTGCCCGTCAGACCTTGAACCAAGTCAAGGCAGGTATCCGCAACGCCGCGTTTACACCCCGGTAAAGCTTGCTAGGCTCACCGGGCCTTTAAGGAGTTACAGCCGATATGAGTACGAACAGTGAGTTGATGGCACGCCGTGAGGCCGCGGTTCCCCGGGGCGTGAGCAATACGCATCCAATCTTTACCCAACGCGCCGAAAACGCGGAACTCTGGGATGTCGAAGGCAAGCGGTATATTGATTTTGCCGGCGGTATCGCGGTTTTGAACACCGGGCATCGCCACCCCAAGGTGATGGCGGCGGTGGCCGAGCAGCTCTCGCGCTTCTCGCACACCTGCTTTCAGGTCTCACCTTATGAGAGCTATATCGCGCTGGCCGAGCGGCTGAACGCGCTGGCCCCGATTGAAGGCCCCGCCAAGACGATCTTTTTCACCACCGGCGCCGAGGCGCTGGAAAACGCCGTGAAGATCGCCCGCGCCGCCACCGGGCGTTCCGGCGTTATCACCTTCGCCGGCGGTTACCATGGCCGCACCATGCTGACGATGGCGATGACCGGTAAAGTGTTGCCTTATAAAAAGAAATTCGCGCCGCTCCCGGCCGAGATCTACCATGTCCCCTTCCCGCATGCGCCCTTTGGCGTGACCGTGCAGGACAGCCTGCGCGCCATCGACATGCTGTTCCGCGCCGATATCGAGCCGGAACGGACCGCCGCGATCGTGCTGGAGCCCGTGCAGGGGGAAGGCGGGTTTATCCAGGCGCCAACCGAGCTGATGGAGGCCCTGCGCGCACTCTGCGACAAGCATGGCATCCTGTTGATCGTCGATGAAGTGCAGACCGGTTTCGCGCGGACCGGCAAAATGTTCGGGGTCGAGCACTCTGCCGTGAAGCCTGACATCATCACCGTTGCCAAATCGCTGGCGGGCGGGTTCCCGCTCTCAGGCGTCATCGGCCGCGCCGCGATCATGGATGCGGCCGAGCCAGGCGGGCTGGGCGGCACCTATTCCGGCTCACCCATTGCGTGCGCCGCAGCTCTGGCTGTGCTCGATGTCATCGAAGAGGAAAAACTGATCGAACGCGCCAACAATATCGGCGCGAAGATGAAATCCCGGCTGGAAGCTATTTCCCGCCGCAACAACACCGTCCCCATTGCTGAAATTCGTGGACCAGGGGCGATGATCGCGTTCGACGTGGTGGCAACACGCGGAACCAATGAGCCGGACGCCGATATGACCAAAAAAGTGATCGCCAAGGCCCGTGACAATGGGCTGATCCTGCTGTCCTGCGGGGTGTATGGCAATGCCATCCGCCTGCTCGTGCCACTCACCGCCTCTGACACACTGCTCGACGAGGGGCTGGATGTTCTCGAACAGGCGCTGACGGTTTAGGTCTACTTCAAACGGTTAGATTGAACCTTCCGGTTTAATCTAACCGTTCAACCTTAAAAAAAGAGAAAACTCATCAGCACATAAACCGGCGTGAGGATGAGGCTCATGAGGCCCGCGAAGGCGAAAAACCCGGGCATTTTAACCGCCCGGCGCGCGGCGATTTCGCGGACCATGAGGTTGGGGGCGTTACCAAGATAGGTAACAGGCCCAAAAAATACGGAACCAGCCGCAATGGCCGTAAGCAGATGGGCGGGTGCGGCACTCAGACTAGCGGCATGCCCGCCGGCTGCCTCGAAAAAAATCAGATAGGTCGGCGCTGCGTCAAGAATGGCGGAGGCAATGCCCGAGGCCCAGAACCAGGACAGCGGGTTGGGGTCCAAAGCGGCCGTCTGCAATAGCTGGAAAACCGGCGTGATTGTGGCGAAGATCGCAAAAAACAGCATGACGATCTCGCGCATCGCCCCCCAGGCGAAACGGTTGTGGCTGCGGATGGCGCGCGGGGTCATGGCCTCAGAGAGCGCGATGCACCCCAGCTCAAGCACGACCAGCGCGAGATGCTCCCCCGGAATCTTCGCGGATAGAATGATGACCATGCCTGGATGCCAGATACCGGCCAGAGGAATGGCGAGGATCAGCACCGCCAGCAGAAAAATATTCACCCCCCCGCCGATGCGCAATTTTTGCGGACGCGGCACGGCATCCCGCCGCGCGAAATAGAGATCCGCCCCCAGGCAAAGCAGCAGTACCGGCACGGCCAGAACCAGCAGCGGCTGCCAGAGATGAACTGCCGGCCAGAAAAAAGGCACGCCGCGGAGAAACCCGGCCAGCAAAGGCGGGTCGCCCAGCGGTGAGAGCGCCCCACCGCAATTGCCAACCAGAATGATAAACGCGAGGATCAGGTGCCGTTTCTCCGCGCGGTATCCATTGGCCGCCAGCAGCGGGTGGATGAGCAGCAAGGTGGCCCCGATCGTCCCCATGATCGAGGCCAGAACCGTGCCGATGATAAGAAGCAGCAGGTTGCCGGAAGGCCGCCCCCAAGGGCCGCCTTTAATCGAAATCCCCCCGCCAAGCGCATAAAGCGCCAGCAGCAAGGTAATGAACGGCAGGAATTCGGCCAGCGAGACCTGCCAGAGCGTCTGCGCCGCATCCATGAGGCCGCCTGAGACCATCCGCAACATAAAGCCCAGGGCAACCCAGCCGCCGATGACCGCCGCCATCCACCTGTGCCATAAACGCGGCGCCACGCCCGGGAGGATTGCGAAACTGAGCAGAACGCCTGCAAAGGGAAACGCGGCGGCGAGTTGCCCCATCAGCCCAAGCCGGATACGTAGATGGAAACCATTCTTATCACCGCCTTGACCTCTGCCTAAAAAAAAGGATCTACCACATGAGCTCTGAAAACCACGACCACGACCCCAGCAACCCGCATTATTTCGGGCTTCCGCTTGGTGTGATTCTCGCCACGCTGGTTGCCATTGCCGCTGTCGGCATCACTTTGCTGAAATTTCTCGAGTAGCCCCAGGCTCAGACCACGCGGCCGGCGGCACCGCGCGGCAGCCTGCCAAAGTGAACCGCGAATTGCGCCGCCGCGCTAATCAGCGACTCGGCGGTCTGCGCCCCCAGTTCAGCTGAGGCCAGCGGCCACGCGGCCTCCGTGGCGCCACGCGGAACCTGGTCGAACTCGACCGGCGCATCTATCGCAAGGCCGTAAAAATCCAAGGTGCCAAAGCCTGAGACCGGGAGACCGAGCATGGTCTCACGGCCATGCGCCGCAGCCCCTCCAGGTTGCACAAAACCCTCCCGCAGCGCCTTGGTGAGCGAAAGCAGCGGCTCCGCGCCATGGCCAAAACGCTCCTGGCTGCCCGCGCCAAGCTGAGCCTCCATTAGCTGGCGCGCAATTTTCCAGAGATAAAATGACGGTAGAATGATATTATGTTTATGGCGAACTTCCAGCGCCACCTCATGTATCACTGGCACATTGCCGCCATGGCCGTTGAGGATAATGATGTTGCTCAGCCCATGCCTGAGCAGGCCTGCCAGCAAATCATACAGCACCGCCCGGAAACTGGCCGGGGAAAGCGCCAGACCGCCCGGCGTCGCGCCAAAATAATCCGCAACGCCAAAAGGCAGACAGGGGGCGACGAAGGTTGCAACACCTTTGCCCGTGGCGGCCTCGGCAATGCTCACGGCAAGTTGCTCCGCCAGCAGATAGTCGCCCATCGGCAAATGCGAACCATGATCCTCATGACTGCCAAGCGGCAACAGGACCACGGGATTAGACGCGGCAGCTTGCGCGAAGGTTGTGGCCGTCATATCGCCAAGGCGGAAATTGTGTCTGGAATCGCTCATGGTCTCGTTTTGCCGTTTTCAGCTAACAATCGTAAAGAGCAAAGATTTGTTTTTTCTGTACAACGGCAGGGTGTATCATGGATTTGGCAAAACGCGGTCACAAAATCGTTCCGGTGATCCTCTCCGGCGGCTCGGGGACACGGCTGTGGCCCGTATCGCGGAAAAGCTTCCCCAAGCAGTTCTGGCCCCTCATATCTGAGCGCTCCCTGCTGGCGGACACCGCACTGCGCGCCGCCAGCGCGCAATTTACCCCGCCGATTGTCGTCGCCAACCAGGATCATCGTTTTATCGCCGCCGAGCAACTGCGCGACGCCGGCATCCGGGGGGCGCAAATTGTGCTGGAACCCGTAGGGCGCAACAGCGCCCCCGCAATCGCCGCGGCAGCGCTGCTGGCGGCGGAAAGCGACCCAGATGCGGTCTTATGGATCATGGCGGCTGATGCCTCGATCAGTGACCTCGCCGCCCTGGAAACCGCGGTGAAATCGGCGGCCAAGGCCGCGGAGGCCGGATATTTTGTCACCTTTGGCATGCAGCCAACCGCGCCCGAGACCGGTTACGGCTATATCGCCCAGGGTGCCGCGATGGATGGCCTGCCCGGTGTCTTCCACCTCAATCGCTTTATTGAAAAACCAGACGCCGCCACCGCCGCCCGGCTGCTCGCGGAGGGTGGCAACCTCTGGAACTCAGGCATGTTCATGTTCCGCGCCGGGGTTTTGCTGGGCGAGATGGAGCGCCTGGCCCCAGAGGTTCTGGAAGCGGTTCGCGCCGCCATGCTGGCGCGTACGACCGACCTGGATTTCATCCGGCTTGACACCGAGGCTTTTGCGGCGGCACCGGATATCAGCATCGACTACGCCATCGCGGAGAAGACCAACAAAGCCGTTGTGGTCCCGGCGGCTATCGGCTGGTCGGATGTCGGCTCCTGGGCGGCGCTCGCGGATATCGCCGCCAAGGACACGAACGGGAACTTTGCTCTCGGCGATGTTGTGCTGGAGAATGTTCATAACAGCTACGCCCGCAGCGACGGCATCATGACCGCCCTGCTCGGCGTTAGCGATCTGGTGGTGGTGACCACACAGGACGCGGTGCTGGTCGCCCACAAGAACGAGGCGCAGAACGTCAAAAAAATTGTCGACCGGCTGAAGCAGATGAAACGGCCGGAAGCCGACACCCACAACCGCACCTACCGGCCCTGGGGGTTCTACGAGAGCCTGATCCAGGGCGACCGCTTTCAGGTTAAGCGAATCGTCGTGTGGCCCGGCCACAAGCTTTCCTTGCAGAAGCACTTCCACCGGGCCGAACATTGGGTCGTGGTGGCCGGCTGCGCCGCTGTCACCCGGGATGCCGAAACCCTCATGGTGCATGAGAATGAAAGTGTCTATTTGCCGCTGGGGTGCATCCACCGCATGGAAAACCCCGGCAAAATCCCCCTCACCATCATTGAGGTTCAATCAGGCCCTTATCTCGGAGAAGATGATATCGTCCGCTTCGAGGATACCTACGGCCGAAATTGAGGCGCTGCTTAATCCTGCGCCTCTTCGGGAGTGCGCAGGATCAGAGACAACGCGTGCAGCCCGGTGTTGAGCTCAGCCGCCAGCGCGTCATGCACCGCCCTTGAACGCGCCAGGCGGGATTGACCGGCGAATACCGGCGAGACCATCAGCACCCGGTAGTGCGTCTCGCCGGCCTCAAGCCCATTGCGGGCGGCATGGCTCGCATGCTTGCGGCTCTCATCGATGACTTCCAGCCTGACCGGCGCAAAGGCCGCTTCGAGCAAATCATGAATTCGTTCATATCTGTTGGTCATATCTATCTTTATATACTTTCAATTGCGCATGGGCGCCTTCGCGCCACGCGCATATCAGCCGCGACTGAGTGTTGCCAATTTAAGCCAAGCGCGCACATTAGGGGCATGATTTCGTCAACACGCAAGCGGCCAACCCGCAAGCCCAGTGCCTACGCGCCAGACCCCAGCGCCCCGGGGCAGGCGTGCGACTCACCCGGCTGCTCCCATGAGGGCGAATACCGCGCACCGAAATCACGCGCCGGGTCGCGCGATTTCCATTGGTTCTGCCTTGAGCATGTCCGGGAGTTCAATGCGTCCTGGGACTATTATAAGGACATGTCGCCCGAAGAGATTGAAGCGCAGCTGCGCGCGGATACCTCCTGGCAGCGCCCAAGCTGGCCATTGGGCCGGCTCGGGCAGACTTCGCGGATGGATGAAGCCCTGGAGGCCGAACTGCACGCCTTCACCTTTGGCGCGAGACCAAAACCGGCGCCAAACTCAGGCGTTCCCGCCGATATCCGCGAAGCGCTCAATGTTTTGGACCTGATCTGGCCGGTCACCCTGGCGGCCGTGAAAACCAGATACAAGGAGCTTGCCAAACGCCACCATCCGGATTCAAACAATGGCGACAAACATTCCGAAGAGATGCTGAAGTCAATCAACCTTGCCTATGCGGCGCTTCGTGGCAAACTGGCTGCGAAGCCCGCGAATGCATCCCAAACGCCGCGCGGTTGAGTATATTTGAATAATTGCCCCACGCCGATACCTAAGTACGAAGCAACAGGATTGAACTTTTAATGAACAACATCGCCGCACTCACCGAGACCAGTAACACAGGAACTTCGGCGATCAACATGCCCGATATAAAGGTCAACGCCCGCGAAGTTTTTGGCATCGAGGTTGATCTGGAGGTCCCCGCGTTCTCGCTCCGCACCGAACATGTGCCGGAAATCGACCCTGCCTATCAGTTTGACCGGGAGACGACCCTGGCAATTCTGGCCGGGTTTGCCTTCAACCGCCGGGTGATGATCCAGGGCTATCACGGCACCGGCAAGTCCACGCATATCGAACAAGTGGCGGCAAGGCTGAACTGGCCGTGTATCCGCGTCAATCTGGACAGCCATATCAGCCGGATCGACCTGATCGGCAAAGATGCGATCGTGTTGAAGGACGGCAAACAGGTAACCGAATTCCGCGAAGGTATCCTGCCCTGGGCGCTGCAGCACCCCTGCGCGCTGGTGTTCGACGAATACGACGCCGGGCGGCCGGATGTGATGTTCGTGATCCAGCGCGTTCTGGAGGTTGAGGGGCGCCTGACCCTGCTCGACCAGAACAAGGTCATCAAGCCGCACCCGGCCTTTCGCCTGTTCGCCACGGCCAACACTGTGGGCCTGGGCGACACCACCGGGCTCTATCATGGCACGCAGCAGATCAACCAGGGGCAGATGGACCGCTGGAACATCGTCGCCACTTTGAACTATCTGCCGCACGCGCAGGAAGTCGCCATCGTGATGGCCAAGCTGGGTATTCCCGCTACCGACGCATCAATGAAGAAGCGCACCGAGAGCATGGTGGCATTGGCTGATCTGACCCGCGCCGGGTTCATCGCCGGTGACATCTCCACCGTGATGTCGCCGCGGACAGTGATCACCTGGGCCGAGAACACAAGGATTTTCGGCGATGTCGGCTTTGCCTTCCGTCTCACCTTCCTCAACAAATGCGACGAGGCCGAGCGCAACACCGTGGCTGAATATTATCAACGCTGCTTTAACGAGGAAATCACGACCGGCTTGCGCAAGCCGGTCTGAAGCCAGATGACCGCGAATAACGACCAGGGCCGGGCCGAGGACTTCAAGCGCGCCACAGCGAATGCGCTGCGAGCAATGGCGCAGACGCCGGACGTTGAGGTTGCCTATCAGCCCGGACCTTCTGGACTGGCCGGCAAACGCGCGCGGCTGCCCGCTCCCTCGCGCGCCCTGGCGCCGCCGGAGATGGCGAAGTTGCGAGGTGCCGCGGATTCGCTCGCGCTGCGCTTGCGCTATCATGACAATGCCATCCATGCCGCCCGCACCCCTGCCTCCAAGGAGGCGCGGGAAGCCTATGACTCGCTGGAACAAGCCCGCGTTGAAATCTTCGGCGCGGAACATATGGCCGGTGTTGCCGCGAACCTACGTGGCAAGCTGAACGAGGAATGCGAGAGCGAAGGGCTCGACCGCATGACGCAGCGCGAACAGCTGCCACTGGTCACGGCCATTTCCCTGCTCGCGCGCGAGCGGATGGACCCGGCTTCGGTCCCCGAGTCGGCAAAAAAAATACTGGCGTTATGGCGCGATACGCTGGGCGAGGATGCCGAGACGGCCCTGGATGAACTGGCGGCCACGCGCGCCAACCAGGCGCGCTACACCAAGGCGGCCAGAAAACTTCTGGCGGCCGTGCATCTGGCCGAGGCGGAATCGGAGGCGACCGAGGAGGACGAATCTGAAAACGCCGATGATTCCGGCGAGGAAACGTCGCAGCAGGACAACACGCAGGACAGTGACGCGCAGAGCCGGACACAGGAAGAGGCCATGCTGGCCGCACAGCCGGAAATGGCTGAGAGCGAGGCATCAGAGCAGGATAGCGAGGAGGACAGCGACGCCGACGACGCCTCGGCAGATGCTGAGGACTCGCCCGCCGGCCCGCAGCAGCGCCGCCCTCCGGCGCATGGCGATGAGAGCACGGCCTACCGCGCATTCACCCGCACCCACGACGAAGAGATCGACGCCGAAGACCTTTGCGACCCAGATGAGCTGAGCCGGTTGCGCCAGCAACTGGACCAGCAATTGCAGCATCTGCATGCCGTGGTGGCGAAACTTGCCAACCGGCTGCAACGCCGGCTGCAGGCGCAGCAAACCCGGGCCTGGGAATTCGACCTGGAAGAAGGAATGCTGGACGCCGCCCGGCTATCGCGGATTATCGTCGATCCGCTGCTGGCGCTGACCTATAAGCGCGAGCGGGATACGGATTTCCGCGATACCGTGGTGACATTATTGATCGACAACTCAGGCTCGATGCGCGGCCGCCCGATTACCGTAGCGGCAATGTGCGGCGATATTCTGGCCCGCACGCTAGAGCGCTGCGCGGTGAAGGTGGAGGTTCTGGGCTTCACCACGCGCGCATGGAAAGGCGGGCAGAGCCGGGAGCAGTGGGTTGCAGCGGGCAAGCCGCCGGCACCCGGCCGGTTGAACGATCTGCGGCATATCATTTACAAATCCGCAGACACCCCCTGGCGCCGGGCGCGTAAAAACCTGGGGCTGATGCTGCGCGAAGGGTTGCTGAAAGAGAACATCGATGGCGAGGCGCTGCTCTGGGCCTACCGGCGGCTGCTCGCACGGCCGGAGCACCGGCGGATTCTCATGGTCATCAGCGATGGCGCGCCCGTGGACGACTCCACCCTCTCGGTGAATTCAGGCAACTACCTGGAACGGCACCTGCGCGATGTGATCCGCGACATCGAGACCCGCGAACTGGTCGAGCTGATCGCCATCGGCATTGGCCATGACGTGACCCGCTATTACCGCCGGGCCGTGACCATTGTTGACGCCGAAGAGCTGGGCGGCACGATGATGCGCAAGCTGACCGAACTGTTCGACGAGGACGAAGCCGAAGCATGGTCGCGCTTTGCCGGGCGAAGTGCAGCGATGATTGCCTGATTCTCCGTTCCTCAGAACGGACAGGCGGCTGCCATCCGGGCCATTATTAGTGATGGTGGTTGCGCCGGGCGGTTGAGCAGCTTCCCCAACGCATAGGCAACGGCGATCGAGTGCTTGTATTGGCACGGCTGCGCCAGATGGTCCTCGCTATTAAAGAAATCCTCTGCCGGGTATTGGCTGTGGTTGGGCAGCACAGCGAATTCTCCGCCATTTTCCGTGTAGGCGGATGCGGCCGCTGCGATCACGGATGCACTCAGCTCCGCTGACGTGAAATCAGTCGGCAGCCCCCCGATTACAATGATTTTTTGAGCTGTCTCCCGGCCCACGAATCGGGCGATCAGCGCCCTGCCGTAACCGCCGGCGATCTCTTGGGCATCTGGCACCGGGCGGGGCGAATGGCGCAAAAGGGCCGTATCCGTATTGGCCCGCAGGTTGTCGATCCGGTCACCCTGGCGGTTATATTCACGGGCAAGAAGCTGCCGAGGTTCAATAAAGCCAGCATGGGCAAGCGGCATTTCCGCCAGGGACTCCAAAAAATCCGCGAGATCGCAGCAGAACACCGCGCCCAGGATACGTCCTGGCGATAACCGGCCCAGAACTGAGCGATCGTGCCGGAGCAGAAACGCGCCATCCACACCCGCACGGTATTGTGCACGGGTGGCTGTGTATTGCTGCAACTCCATCGGCATGTAGAGCACATCGCCCGTATGCAGCAGCGGCGCGTAGCGGATAAAAAGATCATCCAGCCCGATGCCGACCGCGATTCCGGCATTCTCGCAAGGCAGGTTCAGCATGGCGCCGATCACAGCGCAGGAATGGGAATAAGGCCCGTTCGACCCCGCCAGAATAACCAGTTTGGGCGAAGGCAGGGCGGCGAGCCGGGCAGTTTTTTGCACAATCTCACGATCGAGCAGGCCCAGCGACAAGGGGCGGTCCACCACCCCGGCAAAAATAATGACGTAGATGACAAGCGATAAGAAGCAGGAGGTAATAATCCGCCGCATGGCTTAGAATTGGAAGTACAAAAATGGCACTGTGTAGGGGGCAAAAAACAGGGCCTGAAGACTGAGGGCAAAGCTGGCAACCAGCGCCCAACTGCGCCGTGGGCGGCTCATGCTGTGCAACTCAGGCAAAACCAGCGCGATGAACCAGCCCACAGCCAGAAACAACACAGCCTGCGGCAGGCTGAGTGTTCGCGCATCTCCCAAATATGGCAGCACCGCCACGGCGTGGCCAAAATAATTGAGAGCGGGGAGAACTCTGATGAAGATCGCAGGAATTGCGATACCGTTGAACCCGAACAGGCCACGGTAGAAATCCATCGCCGGAGCAAACCCGGCGGCGCGGAACGGCACCCAGGCCAGCACCACGCACAGCAGCGTCAGCCACCTGGAAACCAGGGCCGGGAGCCGCAGGCCCAGATTTTTCCCCCAGCCGTGAATGACCAGGAAAGCCCCGTGCAGCCCGCCCCATAGCACAAAGCGGAGCGCTGCCCCATGCCAAAGCCCACCTAGCCGCTATTATTCACGAAGCTGTTTTGGTTTGATTTCTTTGGCCATCCCTGCACAACCGCA
>NZ_BSOS01000013.1 GCF_030160635.1 Acidocella aquatica
GGCGCGGGCAGGGGACGCGGGGCGTGGTTTCGCCGTGGTGGCAACCGAGGTGCGCGCCCTGGCGCAGCGTTCCGCCGATGCCGCGAAGGAGATCAAAACCCTTATCTCCGCCTCCGGCCAGCAGGTCGCCACCGGCGTGCGTCTGGTGGGCGAAACCGGCAAGGCGCTGGGCCGCATCGTGGAACAGGTGGAGCGGCTGAACGGTCTGGTGAGCGAAATCGCCGCCTCGGCGCAGGAACAAGCCACCGGCCTCGCGGAGGTGAACACCGCCGTTAACCAGATGGACCAGGTCACCCAGCAAAACGCCGCCATGGTCGAGCAGACCACCGCCGCCAGCCACAGCTTGGTCACCGAGGCCGAGGAACTCTCCCGCCTCGTCGCCCAGTTCCAGACCGGCTACATTGAAACCGGGCACCCCGAACCACCGCCAATACGCAAAACCGCCGCGCCGGCTGGCCGTTTTCTGCCGCTGGCCCGCACGGATAAAACCCCCCAGCTTGCCCTGGCGGATGACGATATGGAGGAGTTCTAGCCATGAATCAGATATACCGGACCGCGACCCAGCCAGACCGGCGCAGCGAGCTTCTCTCTGTGCGGATCGGCGCTCAGGAATTCGCGATGGACATCCGCTCCATCCGTGAAATCCGCGGCTGGATCGCCTCTACCCACCTGCCGCACGCCCCCTCCTACATCAAAGGCATGATCAACCTGCGCGGCACCGTGCTGGTGGTGATCGACCTCGCCGAACGCCTCGGTCTGCCGCCGCAGGAACCAAACGCCGCCTCGGTTGTTGTGGTGGTGGAGGACGGCGACAAAACCGCCGGCCTGCTGGTGGATGCGGTGTGCGATATCATCACCGTCACTGACGACATGCGCCAGACCACGCCGGAAACCGGCAGCAACGGCCCAAGGCAATTCATCGAGGGCCTGATCATGCTTGACAGCCGCATCATCAGCACGATCTCCATTCCCGCGATCATGCCCGACGCCACCGCCCTGGAACAAATCCCGGCGGTCGAGCCTGTCTGATTTGTCTCTATAAACACAAATGAACCCAATTTTTGTTCCAGCGCGTGGCTTCATCTGTTAAATTGAAGCCACAGGTTCATTTTAGCTGATTATCGCGTTAAGCCGCCGTCGCCCCGGCAAACTCCCAGAAATTCGCGCGCGGTGATGTTCTGGCGATAAATGCCCGCAAATTAGGGTGCTGCCATCCATCAGGGCCGATAAGCGCGCTCATCGGTGCAAAAAACTCGTGCGCATGCGGAACCTGGCTCGCGGAAAACCCCTCATAATGCCGTGGCCGCAGCGCATACATCACCCTGATATCGCGCACCGGCAGCGTCATCGGCCCGGCGGGTTCATTACGGAGTAATCCGGTATAGCGCCAGCGCAACATGTTGTTGTTCTCCGAAACCGGGCTGTTCAACCACTCCACCGGGCAAACCGCCAGCAGCGAGTGCATGGAAGGCGCGAAGCGCGAGCGTTTATCCAGCAGATTCTGGAACGAGCCACACGCCTCGATGGCAAAAATATCCACAAACGGGTCTCGCTCCGTCCCCCCGAAACAAAGCCACAGCCCATCCGGCATGGTACGAAGCCGGTTCGAACCGGGTAGTTTCAACAACGGCTGGTCCAGATCATTCACCGTTCCCGGCCGCGCCCGCAGCCACGCACCTCGCGCGCCCATCTCGCGGTCAGCAAGGCCGGGCGGGTGCTGCGGCCAGGTGCGCAGTTTCTGGCGAACGAGTTGGTCAAGTGTCGTCGCAGCGGCCATCGGTATTTTCCCTAACATTGTATTACGTGAAACAACCTTAGATTGAATACTGACCAAAAACGACTCGGATGCAAGGTCTAATTTGCATATTCAGGATATTAGCCATGTTTTTATCAACCGGGCGCATAAATTACACAAAGACTAATCAATTGATTATACGGCAAGTTACCGCGTATTCAACCTGAAGTAGCTCCTTTCCGCTATCCGGGATTAATCGCTTTGCCGCCGCCGTATGGCTGCCCGCACGGAATGTGGCTAACTCAGCCCGGTAAGATGATGCGATAACACACTGTTACAGCGCTCCTTGGGCGTGCTCCGGCATGGTGGCCATTGCTCTTGTGCTTTGGTGGATTGTGCTATCTCTTAAAGCAAAGGCCTGCCAGGCCGCATAAGGAGTTTGCTTACGTGTTTTCCCCTCTCCGGCTTCACCCGAAACTATTAGGCGCCGTCTCGCTGCTTGCCCTCTCGGGCTGCATGGTGGGCCCAAATTTCACCGCCCCGCGCCCGGCGGTTCCCGCAGCCTATATCTCCAGCGCCCCCGCCACCCCTTATGTCTCCGGCGGCCCGGTGGACCCGCAATGGTGGAACAGCTTTAACGACCCCGAGCTGACCAAGCTGGAGGCCGAGGCCGTGGCCCAGAACCTTGACCTGCAAATCGCCACCCAGCGCATGCTCGAAGCCGAGGCCCAGGCGCAGATCGACGGCGCCGTGCTCTATCCCAGCATCGGCGCCAACGCCTCCTATTCCCGCCAGGGGCTGAGCGACAAGGGCGTCGTCCAGGCTCTGGGCGGCGGTGGCGGCGCCGGCATCCCCGTCTCCGGCATTCCCCCGTTTGACGTTTACCAATACGGCCTCCAGGCAACCTACGACCTTGATTTCTGGGGCAAGAACCGCCGCACCGCCGAGGCCGCCGTTGCCGCCGCCGCTGGTTCGCTGGAAGCCCGCCGCGCCGCGCTGCTCAATGTCGAAACCCAGGTCGCCAGCAACTACATCCAGCTATGCGGCACCGAGGCTGTGCTCGCCATCACGCAAAAAAACCTGGATTCGGCCAATCAGCTGGTCAATCTCACGGTCGAGCGCCAGCAGGCCGGCCTCACCACCGCGCTGGATGTCGCCAACGCCCGCGCCACCGCGGCCCAGATCTCCTCGCAAATCCCCACCCTCACGGCCCAGCGCGACGCGCTGATCAACCAGATCGGCCTGCTGCTGGGGCAAACCCCCAACGCTTTGCCGCCTGAGCTGGTCACCGCCGCACCGGTGCCGCTCACCCCGCCCAGCGTACCCGCCGGCCTCCCGGCCGACCTTCTTCGCCGCCGGCCAGACGTGCGCGAGGCCGAGGACAAGCTCCACACCGCCACCGCCGAAGTCGGCGTAGCCGTGGCGCAGTTCTTCCCGGATTTCTCCCTCACAGGCTCCGTCTCGCTCCAGGCCCTGCAACTCAAAAACCTGAACGGGCTGAGTGCGCTCACCTACGCGGTGGGCCCCACGCTCACCATCCCGCTGTTTGAGGGCGGCCAGCTCCACGGCCAGCTCAAACTGCGCAAGGCGCAGCAGCAGGAAGCCGCCATCGGCTACGCAAAAACCGTACTCACCGCGTTTTATCAGGTGGACAACGCCCTAAGCGCCTACACCCAGGAACACGCCACGCTGAATGCGCTGACCCTCGATGCGCAACAAAGCCAGATCGCCCTCAGCCTCGCCGAAGACCAATACAAACAAGGCCTGGTGGACTACCTGACCGTGCTCACCGCCCAACAGGCCTACCTGGCCGCCCAACAGGCCCAGGCGGTCGCGGTGGAAACCCTGGGCACTGACCTCGTCACCCTCTACCAGGCGCTCGGCGGCGGCTGGGAAGGCGATGTCACCACCGGCAATTCATAGGGGATCACGCGGCAGGCTGAGCCTGGTTTATCCCAGGCTCAGCCTTCCTCCTCGTCTTCTTCCTCCAGCCCGAACTGCTGCGCCTCTTCGTCATACTCAAACAATTCCGCATACCGCCCCCAGGCGATCACCGTGCGCAGCGTTTCCTCGGCGTATTCGGGAGACATATGGTCCTCCAGCTCGTCGCGGAAGCGCACCGCCGATGCCCGGTGGTTGGAGCGCTGGTTTATCACCGTGGTAATCGCCGAGATCAACGGCACATGCGCGCGCAGTTGCGCCGCGAAAATCACCTTGCGGTCCTCGGTCTCGGCCTCGGCAAACTTCCGCCCCATCTCGCTCAGAATCAAATCGCCTTCCTCGAGCACGGCGAACCCCAGCATCCCCAGCGTCTCGCCCAGCGGTAGCAGCTCATCGGCCTCATATTGCAGCGCCGCCGCCAGCGCCGGCAAATCCGCCCGCCCGTCATAGGGCGGGTTATGCAGCGTCTCTATCAAGCCGGACATCAAATTCGTGCCCACCGGATGCAGCGGCGTGGCAAACCCCGTTGGCACCGCCGCCGGCACCGCCTGCACCTCCTTGGGCGCCCGGCGCGTCATAATCCCATAAATATCGTCAACCATCTGGCGGAACGCCGGGTCAAACCGGTTGCGCGGATGCGCGAATGGCACCCGCAGCTCATGCGCCACCCGCCCCGGGTTGGAGGAGAACACCAAAATCCGGTCGCACAACAAAACCGCCTCCTCGATGTTATGCGTCACGATCAGAATGGATTTCACCGGCAGCTTCTTGTCCACCCAAAGGTCGATCAAATCGGTGCGCAGCGTCTCCGCCGTCAACACATCCAGCGCCGAGAACGGCTCATCCATCAGCAGCAGATCCGGATGCACCACCAGCGCGCGCGCCAGGCCCACGCGCTGGCGCATGCCGCCTGAAAGCTCCTTCGGGTAGGCCGTATCATACCCGCCAAGCCCGATCAGGTCGATCGCCGCCTCGGTGCGTTCCTCGCGCTCATCCTTGCGCACGCCCAGCGCCTCCAGCCCGAGCTCCACGTTTTCCTGCACCGTGAGCCACGGAAACAGCGCAAAGCTCTGGAACACCATGGCCACGCCCTCGGCTGGCCCGCGCAGCTCCTTGCCGCGCCACTTCACCTCACCCGCGGTCGGCTTGAGCAGCCCCGAGACAATGCGCAGCAACGTCGATTTCCCCGAGCCCGAGCGCCCGAGCAGGCCCACGATCTCGCCCACCTCCAGCGTCAGCTCCACATCATCCAGCACCACCAGGTCGGCGCTGGCCTCCTTGTGGTATGATTGCCGGCAGTTGCGCACGGTCAGCAGCGGGCCTTCAAAATTCTGATCCATGATGTTACCCCAAGGTGGTCCGGCGGGTCGCGTAGGCATAGAGCGGCCGCCATAAAATCCGGTTGAAGGTGATGACAAATACGGACATCACGACGACCCCCAGCACCACGCGCGCCGTATCGCCATTGTTCGTCGCCTGCGCGATATACGCGCCAAGCCCCTGCGCCACCAGTTTATTGCTGCCCCAGCTTGCCACTTCGGCAACGATCGAGGCGTTCCACGCGCCGCCCGAGGCCGTAATCGCCCCCGTAATGAAATACGGCAAAATCCCGGGGATCATCACCTTGCGCCACCACAGCCAGCCGCGCACGCGGAAATTCGCCACCGCCTCCTTCATATCCCCCGGAAACGCCGCCGCCCCCGCGATGACATTGAACAACACATACCATTGCGTGCCGATCAGCATCAGCGGCGAGAGCCAGATGCTGGCGTTCACATGAAAATACACAATCGCGATCACCACCGGCGGAAACAGCAGATTGGCCGGGAAGGCGGCGAGGAACTGCGCAATCGGCTGCGCGATGCGCGTGGCCCCGGGGCGCAGCCCGATCCAAACGCCAATCGGCACCCATACCAGCGCCGCGATGCTCATCAACACAATCACCCGCGTCATCGTATAGGCGCCCATCAGCACTGCGGTGCCCAGGTCATGCCAGTGCAGCGACCCGGCGATAAACCCCACGATCTTCCACCCGGCATAGGCCGCCACCAGCGCGATCACGCCAAACCAGAGCCCATCGACAATGCGCGAAGGCTCCCGGTTCTCGTCGATCTGCACCCGCACCCCGGCCCCCAGGCGCAGGCGGAAGACCGCCCCCAGCGCATCGCCGATCCCATCGCCAATGGTGCGGAACAACGCCGTCCGGCGCAGCAGCTTCAGCATCCACGGCTCCGGCGCCGGCACGCTCGCCGTCGTCTCGAAGCGGAACTTGCCAGACCACGCCACCAGCGGGCGGAAAATCAGCTGGTCATAGAGCAAAATCACCACGAGCATCGCCAAAATGGCGTAGCCAATGGCCTTTATATCCTTTTGCGCCAGCGCGGTGGCCACATACGAGCCAATGCCCGGCAGCGCGAAATTAGTATTGCCCACCGTCACCGCCTCGGAGGCGACCACAAAAAACCACCCGCCAGACATCGAGAGCATGGTGTTCCAGATCAACCCCGGCATCGCGAAGGGCACATCAAGCCGCCAGAATTTCTGCCAGGAGGAGAGCCGGAAACTGCGCGCCACCTCCTGCAGGTCATTCGGCAGCGTGGTCAGCGCCTGATAGAAGCTGAACGCCATGTTCCAGGCCTGGCTGGTGAAGATCACAAACACCGCCGCCAGCTCCGCGCCCATCACCTGGCCGGGGAACAACGCCATGAAGAACGTCACCGTAAAGGTCAGAAACCCCAAAATCGGCACGGATTGCAGAATATCGAGGATCGGTATCAGCACCATCCCCGCGCGCCGGCTCTTGGCCGCCAGGGTGGCGTAGGTGAAGGTAAACAAAAACGAGAAGAACAGCGCCGCGAACATCCGCGCCGTGGAGCGCAGCGCATAAAACGGCAGATAGCTGGGGTCGAGATGGATCGGCGTATTCTGTATGGCCGCAATCGGCGTCGCAATGGTCCCGCGCCCCACATCCACCAGGCCGATCAACAGCCCCATCACCAGCAGCAGCGCCACCCCGTCCCAGCGGTTGGGCAACCGGCGTCCGGCCAGGGCAGGGGGGGTATAATTGGTCATCGTGCCGCCTGGCGCTTTAAGGGTTGTTCCGCTGCTCCCCCTTAGCCACGTCGCGCTCTTTTGTCACCCAGGGAGGGATTGTGCTTTCATGACAAGCCCCGGCCTCACACGTCAGCCCCTCCGTCACGCCCCATCCGTCATGCCAGCGAAAGCTGGCATCTCCCAAAACACCCCCACGGCCATAACCCAACTCAGGCAGACCGGCAGGTCTTCATCCCCAGCAACCGATACGCCGGGCACCAGCCGATAACCCCGGTCGCCAGCGGCACAACGCCAATATAGCCCCACAACCCCACATAATGCAGCAACGCCGCCGCAATCAGCGCCAGCCCCACCATAATGCGCAAAATCCGGTCAATCCCGCCAACATTCTTCATCATTTTCAATTCTCCGTGCTGTGCCAAACCAAACACTCCGCAGTATGCGCGCCGGGGTTAACCCCTGGTCCAGACTTACATCACGCCACCATTAAATGCCTTTTCGCAACAACCCGCAAGCTATGCCAATGACAGCCAATTCATTCCTTTTCCGTACCAAATCCGCACAAATTGGGGTGCAAGTAAAAAATTAAACTTTATAAACAGCATATTAAGGGAAATTCCTCACAAACGCTCCACGTGAAGCACCCCCTAATGACCAGTGCTGCCAAACCCGCCAGCCCCGCGCGCCGTCTCGTCCAAATCCTCCACCTCCACCCAAACCGCGCGATAAACCGGCGCCAATACAGCCTGCGCAATCCGCATCCCGCGTGTCACGGTAAAATCCTCCGCCCCCGCATTCAGCACGATCACACAAACCTCCCCCCGGTAATCTTCGTCGATCGTGCCTGGAGAATTTGGAATCACGATACCATGCTTGAGCGCCAGCCCCGAGCGCGGCCGCACCTGCAGCTCAAACCCCGGCGGCAGCGCGATGGCAAACCCCGTGGGGATCAGCGCCCGCCCGCCCGGCGCAATCCGCACCGGCTCATTCACCGCCGCGAGCAAATCCATCCCCGCCGCGCCCTTGGTCGCATATTCCGGCAGCGCCAGCCCAACGCCATGCGCCAAACGGCGGATTTTCACCTCATACCCGGCACTCATGCAAAAAATTTCCCTATCTTGTCAGCCAGAAGCCCGGCCACTTCCCGCTTGCTCAGCTTCGGCCAGGCCTGCGCGCCCTCATCGCTGAGCAGCAACACCTCGTTTTCCTCGCCGCCCATAATCCCGGTGCCGCCAACATTGTTGGCCACAATCCAGTCACACCCCTTGCGCGCCCGCTTGGCCGCCGCGTATTCCGCCAGATGCTCCGTCTCGGCGGCAAACCCCACGACCAGCCGCGGGCGCAGCGGCCCCGGCGCTGAGAGCCGCGCCAGAATGTCAGGGTTTTCAGCCAGTTGCAGCGCCGGGGGGGCGCCGCCATCCTTCTTCATCTTCTGCCCCGCCGCCGCGGCCACCCGCCAATCGCCCACCGCCGCCGCGCACACCGCGACATCCGCCGGCAGCGCCGCCTCCACCGCCGCCAGCATCTGCGCGGCGGTCTCCACATGCACCGTTTGCACACCCGCCGGGTCCGCGATGCCAACCGGCCCGCTCACCAGCGTCACCCGCGCGCCCAGCGCCGCCAGCGCCGCCGCGATGGCATGGCCCTGCTTGCCCGAGCTGCGGTTGGCGATGTAGCGCACCGGGTCAATCGGCTCATGCGTCGGCCCGGAGGTGACAATCGCATGCCTACCGCTGAGCGGCCTCGCAACCCCAAGCGCCGCCTCAATTGCCGCCAGAATCACCGGCGGCTCCGCCAGCCGCCCCGGCCCAAACTCGCCGCAGGCCATCGGCCCCGCATCGGGCGCCACCACCAGCACCCCGCGCGACTCGAGCAATGCCATATTCGCCCGCGTCGCAGCGTGTTCCCACATGCGCACATTCATCGCAGGCGCCACCAGCACCCGCTTGTCGGTCGCCAACAGCAGCGTGCTGGCCAAATCCCCCGCCAGCCCGGCCGCCATTTTCGCCAGAATATCCGCGCTCGCCGGGGCCACCACCACCAAATCCGCCGAACGGGAGAGCTCAATATGCCCCATCTCGCTCTCATCGGTGAGCGAGAACAAATCCGTGTGGACTTTTTCCCCCGAGAGCGCCTGCAACGCCATCGGGGTGACAAATTTCTCCCCCGCAGGTGTCAGCACGCAGCGCACGCCATAACCGGCCTTGCTCAGCAGCCGCACCAGCTCCAGCGCCTTGTAGGCCGCGATCCCGCCGCTGACGATCAGCAGGATGCGCTTCACAGCCGCCAGCCCTGGTGAATCGCGGCAATCCCGCCGGAGAGGTTGCGATAGCTCACGCGCTCCAGCCCGGCGGCCTCCATCATCGCCTTCAGCGTCTCCTGGCCGGGGAACATGCGGATGCTCTCCGCCAGATATTGGTAGCTATGCGCATCCCTGGCGACGATCTGGCCGATTTTTGGCAGCGCCTGGAACGACCATGCATCATAGAGCTTCTCCAGCCCGGCGATCTGCAGCTTGGAGAACTCCAGCACCAGGAACTTGCCCCCAGGTTTGAGCACCCGCCGCGCCTCGGAAATCACCTTATCCTTATTGGTGCAGTTGCGCAGGCCAAAGGCCATGGAAACCCGGTCCACCGACGAATCGGGCAGGGGAATCGCCTCGGCATCGGTCACCAGAAAAGTGATATCCCCCAGCAGCCCGTTGGTGGTGGCGCGCTCGCGCCCCACCGAGAGCATGGCGGCGTTGATGTCTGACAAAATAGCCGGTCCGCCGCCCTTTTTCAGCCAGCCAAAGGTGATGTCCCCGGTGCCGCCTGCCAGGTCCAGCAAGGTGCGGTTGGGCCGCGGGTCCAGCGCTTGGATGAATTCGCGCTTCCACAGCCGATGCACGCCAAGCGACATCAGATCGTTCATGATGTCGTATTTTCCGGCCACGGAATCAAAAACCTCGCGCACCAGTTCGCGCTTTTTCGCGCGGTCCACGGTGGTGAAGCCAAAATCGACGGTCTCGGGGGTGTTGCTTGTCATGATCCTAGTATAGCCATGTTTACAAATGCCGGAACTCCCCGAAGTAGAAACCGTGATGCGCGGGCTGGACGCCAGGTTGACTGGCCATGTGATAACGCGCGCCAGCCTGCACCGGCCTGACCTGCGCTGGCCGATCCCCCCCGAGCTGCCCAAAATCCTAACCGGCGCGCGTGTGCTGGGGTTTCGCCGCCGGGGCAAATTTCTGCTCATGCGGCTGGACCGTGAGGTTTCGGTGCTGATCCACCTTGGCATGTCCGGCCGGATGCTCTTTGACGCGCCGCCCGCCAAACATGAGCATCTCACCCTGGAGATGGACGACGGCACGCGGCTGGGCTTTATCGACCCGCGCCGTTTTGGCGCTCTGGACCTGATCGCCACCAGCGCCGAGGATACCCACAAGCTGCTCTCCGGCATGGGGCCGGAGCCGCTGGGGAATGAATTCTCAGGCCCCGTTCTGGCGGCGGCGCTGAAGGGCAAGGCGACCACGATCAAAGCCGCGCTGCTGGACCAGGGGATCGTCGCCGGGATCGGGAATATCTATGCCAGCGAGGCGCTGTTCCGCGCCAGGATTTCACCGCGCAGGCTGGCGGGGAGCTTGAGCAGGCCGGCGGCGGAGCGGCTGGCAACGGCAATCAAGGAAACCTTGCGCGATGCCATCGCCGCCGGGGGATCGAGCTTGCGCGATTATGTGCAGCCAAATGGCGAGCTGGGATATTTTCAGCACGCATGGAAGGTTTACGGCCGCGCCGGAGAGCCTTGCGAGCGCTGCCCCGGCCCGCCGGAATGCACGGGTATCAAGCAGATTGTGCAGGCAGGGCGCAGCACATTCTACTGTCCTAAAACCCAGAAGTGATCATTCCGCCGCCAGAATTTTCTCCAGATTGCCGACCACAACCTTGTTCCGCCCGCTGGCCTTGGCGCGGTAGAGGCCGTTGTCAGCGGTTTGCACCATGGCCTTCAATCCAGCTTCAACGTCCAGCCGCGCCACGCCAATGCTGATGGTGAATTTGCGGTGCGGGAATTCAGAATTCGCCACCAGCGCGCGCACACGCTCAGCAACCAGAATCGCGTCTGACAAATCAGTCGCGGGGAGCACGATCACGAATTCCTCGCCGCCGTAGCGCGCCAGAAAATCATAGGGCCGCAGGCTGGCCAGGAGCACGCGGGCGACCGACTGCAATGCGGAATCGCCAGCAAGATGGCCGAACGTGTCATTATATTGCTTGAACAGATCGATATCGACCATCAACAGGGAGAGCGGCGCGCCGGTGCGCCGCGCGCGGGAGACTTCCTCGTTCAGTTTCTGGTCGTAGGCGCGCCGGTTGGGGATGCCGGTGAGGGCATCGGTGATGCTTTGCTGGCCGAGCCGGGCATTGGCGGCCGAGAGACCGATGACGGTGCGCCGCATGTCCAGCAATTCCATGATCTGGCGCGCCAGCGTTTCCAATGCGCTGGCTTGTTCGGGCGAGAGGGTGCGGGTGCGCTTATCCAGCACGCTTAAGGAGCCGAGGACCGCGCCGGCGGGCGAGATGAGCGGCACGGCCGCGTAGAAGCGCAGTTTCGCCGGGGCGGTGATGTTGGTGGCGCCTGAAAAACGCGGGTCCTGCTGCATGTCCGCCACGACGATGATCGGGTCCGGCTGCGCGATGGTCAGATCGCAGAAGGCATGGCTGCGCGGCAGACTCTGGGCTTTTTCCGCGAAGGCGCTGTTGCTGAAACGTGCCTTGATCCATTGCCGGTCGCGGTCAAAAAAGGAGATCAGAGCGGTTTGCGTGCCGCAGATGAAGGCGGCGAGCCGCGCGATGTCGCCGTAGGATTTTTCCTCCTCGCTATCGAGGATTTCATAGGCTTCAAGCGTCTGCAGGCGGATGGATTCATCATCGTCCAGAACAGGGGCGCTGAATGGCGCGTTGGCGGCACCCGGACGGCGCAAGGCTAAAATTTCATTCACGGCACTAAACCTTTCCGTTGGATAGGCCGATGTTAGGTGCATAATGGTTAAGAAAGCATGAAAATGCGTGGAGGCTGTTGTTAATCTTAACGCAACCATCCGTGGCGCGTTCAGGGAGCTTCCGCGAAGATTTTGATATTCATGAAATTGCTGTCGGTGTTCGCGGGCACCTCGCGCCGGTAGCGGATGAGTGCGGAGGCCAGCCGGGCGAAGCGTATGGCCTCCGAGAAATCAACGCCTTGCAAAAAATCGCCGAGCCAGCTGCACCAATCGAGATAATCCCGCGAACGTGCATTCAGCATTTTACTGAAGAACACCGATGTCTGGTCTTCGCCATGCCATTGCCCGCTGGTCATGGCTTCGAGATTTCCCGGCTTTGGGCCGTGCATATGCAAAATCGCCGCATGGCTGGTGAAGGGCCAGTAGGGCTTGTAGTTGAAGAGCGGATCGAGACGTTCCCACAATCCGCGATAGGCTTCGTTCAGGGCGAACTGATCGTTATAGCGGACCATATCTCCCGAATTTATGCGGAATTTGATCTGCTCCTCCAACGCCGGATAAGTCGCGCGCATGGCGGGGACATTCAGCAGCATCACGCCGGAGTTGAAATAATTCCAGTTGTCCGGCAGCATTTCCGGCGCGGCGGCGAAAACCTTCGGGCGCAGCATCGAGAGATCAAACGAGCGCAGGAAGATGATGTCGCAGTCGGTATAGAGCACGAATTCGTGCTCATGCTCCACGGCCGGAATTTCCAGCCGCAGCCAATGGCCGATGGAATGGGGATTAAACGTGCCCGCCGCCCGCGCCTGCGCGAACATGTCCAGAAACCGGGGTTGGATGTCGCGCACGCGCACGCCGTGCTGTTCCATCCATGCGGTGAATCCGGTGCGCGCACCATAATAAAGCAGCACCGGCTCCAGCCCGCCGATGGCGCGCGCGCTCAGGACCATCAGCCGGGCGAGGGCGCCGGTTTCACCCAGGCCGCCCGCCTCGTCAATGGCGAAATACCAGCGCATTATTTGAGGGCTTGCACAGCCTTCAAAACCTCATCAGCGTGGCCTGCGACTTTCACCTTCGGCCAGATGTGGGCGATTTTACCCTTGGCGTCGACCAGAACGGTCGAGCGCTCGATCCCCATGTATTTTTTGCCGTACATGGATTTCTCCAGCCACGCACCATAGGCGGCGATGGTGGTGGTCTCGGGGTCTGAGGCGAGGGGAAAAGTGAGGTTGTATTTTTCAGCGAATTTCTCGATCGCCTTCATGCTGTCCTTAGAGACGCCGATGATGGTGACGCCGGTTTTGCCAAGCTGGGGCAACGCTTCCTCAAAGGCGCAGGCCTCCTTGGTGCAGCCGGGCGTGTCGGCGCGCGGGTAGAAATAGAGCACGAAGGGCTTGCCCTTGAGGCCCGCCAGGCTGACGGTGCGCCCGCCCGAGGCGGGGAGGGTGAAATCCGGCGCGGCATCGCCGATGTTGAGGCTCATGTGGCAACTCCCTGGTTTATATACATCTCGAAACAGTTTTTGACATTGAAGGCCGCCTGCGCCATGGCCTCGCGCAACGCCTCCCAGTTGGGCGCGCGGGTTGCGCGCAGCAGCGGGATTTGCATCGCGGGCGGCACGGTATGGGCGCGGTCGGAAAGGCCGGTGATACGGTTAATGCCCTGCACGCTGCGCCAGAGATGATCCGCCGCGAGCAGCGCCTGGGCCTCGCCCTGGGGCAGATGCCCGGCCCCGGCCAGGGCGCGCAGGGCGTCGGCGGTGTTGGCGTGGAACAGTTCGGGCGCGCGCGGGCCGTGGATGAGTTGCAGCGCGGCGGCGATAAAGTTCACCTCCAGCATGCCGCCGGGGATTGTCTTGATGTCAAACGGGCCGTGCGGGGGGAGGTCGGCTGCGATGCGGTCGCGCATGGAAACGGTGTCGGCGCGGATTTTGGCCGGGGAATCGGGGCGCGAGAGGGCGGTGATGATCTCGGCCGTGACCTTGGCGGCAAAACCCGGCGTGGCGGCGAGCACGCGGGCGCGGGTGAGGGCCAGGCGCTCCCAGGTCCAGGCGTCGGTGGCCTGATAGCGGCGGAAGGAAGAGAGCGAGACGGCGACCGGGCCGTGGTTGCCCGAGGGGCGCAGGCGCATGTCCACATGGTAGAGTGGCCCCTCCGGCCCGCGGGCGGTGAGCGCGGTGGTGAGCGCGTTGGCGAGGCGCACGAAATAGGGGGTGGGCGCGGTTTCCATCGGGGCGTGGTCGTAGATCAGCATCAGGTCGAGGTCAGACCCGGCGAGCATCTCGCCGCTGCCGGCCTTGCCCATGGCGACCACGGCGAAGGCGCCGCGCGGCACCTTGCCGTAGCGGGCCTGGTGCTGGGCCAGCACGCGCGGCAGCAGGGCGCCAAGGGCGGCGGCGGCGAGGTTGCTGCGCAGGCGGCCGGATTCATCGGCATCCATGCGCCCCTCGAGCGTGGCGACCGAGAGGTGAAATTCCTCGCGCCGGACGAAATGGCGGGTGAGGGCCACCGCGTCCTCCAGATCATCGGCGTCGCGCAGCAGGTGGCGCAGCACCGGCTTGGGGGCGGCGAAGCGGGCCGTGGGGGAGAGCAGCGCCTCCAGCGCGTGCGGGTCTTCGGCCAGATGCTCGGCCAGGGCCGGGGCGGCGCCCAGCACGGCGGCCATGCGCCGCAGCACCGCCGGGTTGCGCTGGAAGAGCGAGAGCAGTTGCACCCCGGCGCGCTGGCGGGAGAGCAACGTGTCAAAATGTGCGAACACCTTGTCCGGCTCGGGCTGTTCGCCCAGCACGGCGAGCAGCGGCGGCAGGATGTTTTCCAGCAGGTCGCGCGCACGCTCCGAGCGCAAAGCGGGGACCTGGCCACCGGACCATGCGCGCAGGCGCTCGGCGATGTGCTGGTCACCGGTGAAGCCGAGTTGATGCACCCGCGCCGTGAAGGCGGCGGGCGGCGGGCCTTCGGTGCCGGGGTCGATGCGGCTGTGCGGCGAGGCATCCTCACCGGCATCAAAAAAGGCCAGGAAGTGGCGGTGTACGCGGGCCAGGAGGCGGGGAAAGTCGCGCCGGAAATTGGTGTCGCCGAGGAAGGTGATGAAGGCGTTCAGCGCGTCCTCGGTGGCGGGCAGGGTATGGGTCTGGCGGTCGGCGATCATCTGCAGCCGGTGTTCCACGCGGCGCAGCTGGCGGTAGTCGGCGGCCAGGGTGCGCGCCACGGCGGCGGGCAGGTGGCCGGCCTTCACCAGGGCAGGGAGGGCATCGAGCGTGGCCAGGATGCGCAACTGCTTGTCCTGCCCGCCCCACACCAGGCTAAGGGTCTGCACGATGAACTCGATTTCGCGGATGCCGCCCTGGCCGCGTTTTATATCGCGCCCGAGGAGGCCGGGGCTGTTATGCCCGGCGTCGATCTGGCGCTTCATGTCGTGGATGTCGGAGATGGCCGCGAAATCAAGGTTTTTGCGCCAGATGAAGGGGCGGATGGCAGCGAGGAAGGCCTCGCCCATGGCGATGTCGCCGGCGATGGGGCGGGCCTTGGAGAAGGCGGCGCGCTCCCAGGTGCGGCCCTGGCTCTCATAATAGGCAAGTGCGGCCGGCAGGGCCATGACCGGCGGGGTGGCCGAGGGGTCGGGGCGCAGGCGAAGGTCTACCCGGAAAACGTAGCCGTCGGCGTCGCGGGTGGCGAGCAGGCCCGTGAAGTCGCGCGCCAGGCGGGCCATGATGGGTTGGGCGTCTTCATCATAGACCGGCGATTGCGGGTCGAAGAAGAGCACCAGGTCAATGTCGGAGGAGTAGTTGAGCTCGCGCGCGCCGAGTTTGCCGAGCGCCAGCATGGTGAAGCCGGAGTCGCGCTCGGGGTCTTGCGGGTATGGCAGGGCGATCTGCCCGGCCTCGTGCAGGCTGAGCAGCAGGTGGCGGGTCGCGGCGCGGCAGGCGGCTTCGGCGAAATCGGAGAGCGCGGCGGTGATTTTGGGCAGGCGCCAGAGGCCGCCGATGTCAGCGATGGCGATGGCGAGGGCAGCCTGGCGCTTGGCCTCGCGCAGCTGCGCCGCGAGCTGGCGGCGGCTGGCGGTGAGCGGCAGGGTGCGCAGGTTTTCCAGGGCGCGGGCCAGGGCGGCGTCGGGCCCGGCCTTCAGCGTCCGCATCAGGCAGTCCGACTCGCGGCAGGCCATATCCGCCAGATAGGGGGCGTTGCCGCCCAGGCAATCAAGCATCGCGCGGCCGGCGGGGGTGGCGGCAAAGCGGCGCTGGGCGGGGCCGATGGCTGCAAAATCCTCATGCAGCCGGGCGGCGGCGGCGGGATCGGCGGGGCTGGGAAATTGTGGGTTGTGGGATATGGCGTGCATCTGGCAAGCAGCACAAGATGAAATGGCGCGCAGGTCAAGCAGGGCGGATTGTGGGGGAGGCGGTGCATCAGCTCGGCCGCATCGCCATGCTCGCGGCGATACTGGTGCTGGTGAGCGTTCTGCTGCTCGGCTTCCGGCTCTCGCAAGGGCCGATTTTGTTGCCGGAGCTGGCTTCGCGCCTGGCCACCGCGGCTTCGGGCCACGGCATCAGCGTGGAGATGAAAGAAGCGGAGCTGACCTGGGCCGGATACCGGCAGGGCGGCGGCGTGCCTGTTTATTTGCGGCTGGGCGACATCGCCGTGCGCAACGGGGTGGGGGTGACCCTGGTGAGCATTCCAAGCGCAAAGCTGGAGTTGCTGCCCTCGGCGTTGATGGGAACCGCCGCGCCGCTGCTGGTGAGCGCGGCGCATGCGCAGTTTTCCGGCTCAAGCGTGCCGGTTTCGCTGCAAGCGGCGATCTGGCCGGGGGCTGATTTCAATTTTGCCCGCGCGGAAGTCGGCGTCACGCTCGGGCCTGGGCGGCTGGGCGTGGGGGTGAACAGCCTGCCGGTCGATTCCGGCGGCTTCAGCGTAAAAATCGCGCCGGGGGCGGCTGATCTTGCCGGCGGGTTTCTCGACCTGAGCCGCACCGGCGCCAGCAAGCCGCGCATGACATTCAGCGGCAACGCGCGGCTGAGCAGCCTTTGGAATATCAGCATTTCCGCCACGGCCGATGAGGTGCAGGCCGGGGATATGGCCGCCTACTGGCCACCGGGGCTGATCCCGATGACGCGGCGCTGGGTGCTCAACAACATCACCGCCGGCACGGCGCGCAATGCCGGCTTCGTCTTCAGCCTGACAGCGCCGCCCGACCTGGGGGGGCTGCGGCTCGCCAACGCCACCGGCAGTTTTTCCGCCGAGGATTTGACGCTGCGCTGGCTTGACGGGGCCACGCCGCTCATCGGGCTGAACGGTGGCATGGTGTTCCAGGATTTGAACAACGCGCTGGTCACCGCTGAGACCGCGCGGCTGGGCGGGTTGGTGCTCACCCATGGGCAAATGGCGCTCTCGGATATGAGCGTGCCGGCGCCAACCATGGGGCAGGTTGATGTGAGCCTCGCGGGTACGGTTCCTGACGCCATCGCGGTGCTCAACGCGCCGCCGCTCAGCCTGCTGAGCCAGGCGCCGCCGCAACTGGCAAAGGCAACGGGGAATGTCACCGCCGCGGTTGAGGCGCGAATACCGTTTGTTAATGATCTGCAACTGGAAAATACCGGGCTGCGGGTCACCGCCGATCTGAGCCAGACGGCATTTGGCTCCGGCGTGCAGGGGCTGCCCTTTTCCCAGGGCAAAGGCGTGCTGGAGGCGACGGTGCTGGGGCTGACCGCCAAAGCGGACCTGCAGTTCGCCGGGCAGCCGGCGCAGTTGAATGTGAAAGTGGGGTTCTCCGGCAAGGGCGGGACAGAGGATGTAAGCCTGAAAAGTCTGGCCGGGCCGGTGCTGCTGCGCCGCCTGGGGCTGGATACTTCCTCCGGCGTTGCGGGCGGCGCGGTGCCCTACAGCCTGCACATCACCGGCAATGCCACCGGGACACAGAACCTTGCTCTACAGGCAGACCTGACGCCCGCGGCGCTGCGTGCCGCGCATCTGGGCTGGAGCAAGCCCGCCGGGGCGGCGGGGGAACTAGCTCTGAGCGCGACGCTTCGCAACGGGCAGTTCGCATCATTGGATGGCATCAACGCCAGCGCGCCGGGGCTGAATATCCAGGGGCAGACGCGCGACGGGGAGATGGCGTTTTCGACCATCAACATCGGCCGGACCGTGGCGAGCGGGGTATTGCGCCCGCCTGCCGCGGCGGATGCGGCCTGGGTTGCCAGCTTCTCCGGCCCCATGCTGGATTTGCGCACGCAGGACACCACGCAGGCCAAAACAGGAGCGGCCGCCAGCACCGCCACGGACACAGGTCCACCCAGCGGGGCTTTATGGCGCGCCCAGTTGAATTTTGAGCAGCTTGCGCTGGCCGCCAGCCCGGCGCCGGTGCTGAACGGGTTCAGCTTCAGCGGCAACGGGCAAGGCGGGACATTGTTGCAGGGGAGCGGCATGGCGGGGGACGCGGCCCTGAGCATCACGCCCGCAAGCCCGCTGCAACGGCATGCGCTGATACAGGCGCCCGATGCCGGGCTGCTGTTGCGGGCCATGAACGCCTATGAAGGCTTGCAGGGTGGGGCGCTGACGCTGGATGCCGATTATGGCGGCGGCTTGCCTGCCACGGGGCAGGCCGTGCTGACGGATTTCAGGCTTTTGAAGGCGCCGGCCTTCACCAAGATCATGCAGGCGCTCACGGTTTATGGCGTGCCTGCGGCGGCTTCGGGGCCTGGCCTCTCATTTGCCCGGGCGGTGGTGCCCTTCAGCCTTGATGGCGCGGTGTTGAACCTGCAAGGCGCGCGGGCCTATTCGGCCTCGCTGGGGTTCACCGCGACGGGGCGGATCGGCCTGGACGACGGCAGCCTGGATGTCGATACGACCATCATACCCGCCTATGAAATCAACGCGTTGCCTGGAAAAATTCCGTTGCTGGGGCATTTGTTCACGGCGGAGAAGGGGGGCGGGTTGATCGCGGCGCGGGTAAAGATCACCGGCACGATGGATGATCCGAACGTTGGGGTGAACCCGCTCTCGGCGCTGACACCAGGATTTCTGCGCGGGATTTTCGGGATCGGGAGCGAGACCGGGACGAAGTGAAGGTACGCCTTGCGTCACCCCGTTTGGGCGGGGCGCGCAACGGCGGCAGGCGGATCAGGCCGTTTCGTCGATCTTCACGGACGGGCCGGATGGCGCCGGGAGCTTGCCGACGACAACCATGCCGGGGCGCAGCAGGCGGCCATGAAGCTGCCAGGTCTGGGTCCAGGCTTGCAGGATGGTGCCGGGCGGGTGTTCGCTGGTTTCCTGCTCGGCCATCGCCTGGTGCATGTTGGCGTCAAACGTGGAGCCGGTGGGGTCGTGGCGGGTGATGCCGTTGCGTTCCAGCAGGGAGAGGAAGGAGCGCTCGATGCCCTCGAACCCTTCGCGCATTTTGGTGACGATTTCGGCCTCGCCTTCCTGGCGCTTGGGCAGGCTGTCGATCCCGCGTTTCAGGTTTTCGGCGGCTTCCACCACGTCCTTGGCGAATTTCTGCACGGCGTAGAGCCGCGCGTCCTCAACTTCGCGTTTGGTGCGGGCGCGCAGGTTGGCCATCTCGGCCTCCGAGCGCATCCATTTGTCCTTCATTTCCTGCAGCGCGGCTTCAAGCTCGGCGATGCGGGCGGCGGGGTCCTGCGCCGGGGAGGCCTGGGCGGCGGGCGCCTCGGCGGGGGTTACGGGCTCGGTGGAGGGGGTTGGTTCTTGATGCTCGGTCATGGCGTGGAATTAGGCGATACGGGGCGCGGAAACAAGACTTCAATCACGCTGCCAGACCTTCCAGGCGCCGCTGGTGTGCTCGCTGCCAGCGCGTTGCGCGACGACATCCGCCAGCCGCAGCGCCGCGATGGCATGCGCGGTGACCGTTGCGCTATCCTCGCCGCTGCCGGTCCAGCGCGGGGCGACGCCGACGGTGACCTGGGCGCCATCAGGCAGAACGGGGGGAAGCTGCGCGCAGAATTTGGCCGCGCGCTCGCCGCCGGTCAGATGGTCCATGTTGTCGCACCAGAGGGCGATGGTGGTGGCGTCGATACGGCCGAGAAGGTCGGTCGGGCGGACAATATCGCGCAGTTCCTCGGCCATGCGCATGGCGATGGCGCTGTGCAGCGCCGCCGGGGCGCGCGAGAAGCCGAGATAGAGCAATGTGCCGGGTTGGCCCTCGACATCCAGACGGTCGAAGCGGCGCGACATTTCCTCGGCGAAGGTGCGCTGCGACCAGAGGCCGGTCTCGGCGTCCAGCATGGTGTTGTGGCGCAGGGCGGGGTCATCGGCGCGGCCGGCGTGGCTGTCGGGCAGGGTCAGCTCCGGGGTGTCCATGTCAAACAGGATGCCGTAGGTGCCGCTGACGGTGCTGCCGGAGATGCGCGGGGCGAGAGAGAGGCGGAAGATGCTGGTGCGCCCATCCGGCCGGATGAGTTGCACCCGGCCGTGCCAGGCGACGCATTCCATGCAGATGGTGGTGATGATGGAGCGGAACTGGGCGGCGCTCAAACCTTCCTCGCCATTGGGGCCGGTGAGCAGGCTGGCCATCTCCACGCCCAGCAGTTGCGCCGCCGGTTTGCCCAGCACCTTGCCGGGGCCAAAGGCGGTGAAGCGGCCGAGCGGGTCGGTCTCGAAGGCCAGATCGGTCAGCATGCCGGCGACGGCGAGCCAGCCGGTGCCGGGCGAGGAGGCCAGCGCGAAGGATTCGGTGCTCGAAATATGCGAGGTTGTCATGCGGCATGAATAGCCGGGAGAGGCTGAAGGGAAGGTTAATAAACCGGCGGCGCGTTGACATCACGGCGGCGCGCCACGATGGTCCGCCGCAGTTATGGACTTCAGCCAAGGATACGACATGAGCGCCGCATCGCACGAGCAACTGCAACAGATCATCGCCAGCGCCTGGGAGCGCCGGGGCGAACTCTCCCCCGCCACCACCGGCGCCGATCGCGATGCGGTGGAGGCGGTGCTGGGCCTGCTGGATGCGGGCGCGGTGCGTGTGGCCGAGCCGGGCGCGGATGGCTGGGTGGTGCATCAATGGCTCAAGCAGGCGGTGCTGCTCTCCTTCCGGCTGAACGCCAACAGGCCGATGGGCGGGGTTGGCGGCGCGGATGTGTTCGACAAGGTGGCGATGAAATTCGCCGGTTGGGATGCCCGCGCGTTCGCTGAATCGGGCGTGCGCGCGGTGCCGGGCGCCGTGGTGCGCCGCTCGGCCTATATCGCGCCCGGTGTGGTGCTGATGCCGTGTTTCGTGAATGTCGGCGCGCGGGTGGACGAGGGGACGATGATCGACACCTGGTCGACCGTGGGGTCTTGCGCGCAGGTCGGCAAAAACTGCCATATCAGCGGCGGCGTGGGCATTGGCGGCGTGTTGGAGCCGTTGCAGGCGGGGCCGGTGGTGATCGAGGATGATTGTTTCATCGGCGCGCGCTCGGAAGTGGCGGAAGGCGTGGTCGTGGGGCGCGGGGCGGTGATTTCGATGGGCGTGTTCCTCGGCGCTTCCACCAAGATCGTTGACCGCGAGTCGGGCGAGATGTTCTCGGGCTATGTGCCGCCCTATTCGGTGGTGGTGCCGGGCACGCTGCCGGGCCGGGCGATGGCGGATGGTTCGCCGGGGCCGGGGCTGGCCTGCGCGGTGATCGTGAAGCGGGTGGATGCGCAGACGCGCAGCAAGACCTCGATCAACGATCTGCTGCGCGCGTAAGTTCAGGGCATGGACGTTCTCGCCTTCGCGCAGAGCCTGTTGCGCTGCCAATCCGTCACCCCGGCGGATGGCGGTACGCAAGGGCTGCTGGCGGCGCAGCTGGAGGCGCTGGGCTTTACGGTGACGCGGCTGCGCTACGGCGAGATCGAGAACCTGTTCGCCGAGCGGCCGGGGGCTGGGGCGCATTTGTGCTTCGCCGGGCATACCGATGTGGTGCCGCCCGGCGAGGGCTGGGGGCATGATCCGTTCGGCGGGGTGGTCGAGGGCGGGATGCTGTATGGCCGCGGGGCTGTGGACATGAAGGGGGCGATTGCCGCCTTCGTGGCCGCGGCGGCGCGCGCGCCGGGGCATGTCTCATTGCTCATCACCGGCGATGAGGAGGGCGTTGCCACCGATGGCACCGTGCGCGTGCTGGAATGGATGGCGGCGAACGGCAAAATCCCGGATTTTTGCGTCGTAGGCGAGCCGACGAGCCGGGCGGTGCTGGGCGATGTGGTGAAGATCGGCCGCCGGGGCAGCATGAACGCGCGCATCACCGTGACCGGGCGGCAGGGGCATGTGGCGTATCCGCATCTGGCGGATAACCCGGTCCACCGGCTGATCGCGGCGCTGGGCGCGATGACGGCGGCGCCGCTGGATTCGGGAAACGAGTGGTTCGAGCCTTCCAGCCTGCAGGTGACCTCGGTGGATGTGGGCAATGCGGCGAGCAATGTGATCCCCGCCACGGCGAGCGCGCGGCTGAACGTACGGTTCAACAACCTGCACGGCAGCGCCGGGCTGACCGAATGGCTGCGCGGGATTCTGGCTGAGTTCGCTCCGGCGAACGAGTTGCAGGTGCAGGTTTCCGGCGAGGCGTTTTTGACGCAGGCGGGGCTGCATACCGAGGCGCTGACACGCGCGATCGAGAAAGTGACGGGCGTGACCCCGGAGCGCAACACCGGCGGCGGGACATCGGATGCGCGCTTTATAGCGCGGTATTGCCCGGTGGCGGAGTTCGGCCTGGTGGGGGTGAGCATGCACCGCACGGATGAGGCTGTGGAAGTGGCGGCGCTGAGCCGGCTGGCGGATGTTTATAAAACCCTGATCGAGGATTTTTGCCGATGATTTTGCGCGGTCTGTTCATGCTCGCGCGCGGGAAAAAAACCGGCATCAACGAGTTCAGCGACTCCATGGACGCCTTCACCGCCTCGCTGGCGCCGTTGATCGCCTTTCCGCTGGTGGGGGCCGGTATTTCCGCGATGAGCGGGCAGTGGGCGTTCGCGCTGCTGGGGCTGTTTTCGCGAATTTGCGCGGTGCTGGCGCTGCCGGTGATTATTTATGAATTGGCGAAACGGACCGGCCGCGAGGCGCTGTGGCTGCGCACCGCCACGGCGCTGAACTGGTCGTTCTGGATGCTGCTGCCGGTTTTGTTCGTGGCGGCGTTCATCGCGGCGGTGATCGTGCAGTTTGGCCTCGCCATGACGCAGGCCGAGATCATGGTGCTGGGGTTGGCCGGGGCATATCTGCTCTGGTATCACTGGTTTATCATGCGGACGGGGCTGGCGCTGAGCGGCTTGCAGGCGCTGGGGCTGCTGCTGTTCAGCAGCCTGGTGATCGCGGTACTCTCCGCCGCGCCGATTTTGGTGTTTCCGCAGTTATACGCCCAGGCCATCCAGCTTTAGGCGGCTGCCGTTTTGGCTTGACGGCGGGGAGCGCGCGCGCAGAATAATCGAGAGACTTCCAGGAGGTCCGCCGCCATGAAACCTGATCTGTTTGAGCGTCTTGCCGCATGGCGGCATCATCTGCATGCGCATCCCGAACTCTCGTGCCATGAGCGCGCGACCGCCGCGTTTGTTTGCGAAAAACTGAGCGAGCTGGGCATCCCGTTTGCCGCCGGGATCGGCGGGCATGGCGTGGTGGCGACGCTGCGGCGCGGGCGGTCCAACCGTGCGGTCGGGTTGCGGGCGGATATGGACGCGCTGCCGGTCATGGAGACGCCCGGGCGGGCGCATGGCTCACGCAACCAGGGTGTGATGCACGCCTGCGGGCATGACGGGCACACAGCCTCGCTGCTCGGCGCGGCGGCGCTGCTGCTGGAGGATCCATCGTGGTCGGGCACGGTGCAGTGCATTTTTCAGCCCGCCGAGGAGGGGTTTGGCGGCGCGCAGGCGATGCTGGAGGATGGGCTGCTGGAGCGGTTTCCGGTGGAGCGGATATTTGGCTACCATAACTGGCCAGGGCTGGAGGCCGGGGTGGTGATGGTGCATGCCGGGCCGGTGATGGCCGCGGCTGCGAGTTTCAACATCACGCTGCACGGGGTGGCGGGGCATGCCGCCATGCCGCATGATTGCGCCGATCCGGTGCAGGGGCTGGCGCATCTGATCATCGCGCTCAACGCCATCGTGGCGCGCAATGTGGACCCGCAGGAGGCGGCGGTGATCTCCACCTGCATGCTCAAGGCCGGGGAGGCGAGCAACCTGATAGCGCATGAGGCCTCGCTGGGCGGGACGATCCGCGCGTTAACGCCGAAGATGATGCATTTTTTGCTGGCGCGTGTCCGCGAGGTGGCGGAGCATACCGCGCGGGCGCATCAGTTGAGCGCGCTGGTGGAGATCACCAGCGAGGTGCCGGCCACCATCAACCATGCGGCAGAGGCGGCGCTGGCCGCCAGGGCCGCCGCCGATGCGGGGCTGAGCCTGCGCGGCGATATCAAGCCCAGCATGGCGGGGGAGGATTTCGGGCGGTTTCTGGAGGTGATGCCGGGGGCTTATGCGTGGATCGGCAACGGCGCCTCGGCCGGGCTGCATAACGAGGCCTATGACTTTAACGACGAAATTCTGCCCGTGGCGGCGCGCTATTACGCCGCCGTGGCGCGGGCGGCGCTGGCCTGAATGCTGGAGTGGCAGGAACCGGCGATTGTGCTGGAGACCGCCGCCTATGGCGAGGGCGACGCGCTGGTAAGCGTGTTGACCGCGCAAGGGCTCTGGCGCGGGCTGGCCAAGGGCGGGGCGGCGCGCGGCAAGGCGGGGATGTGGCAGAAGGGCAATATGCTCTCGGCGCGCTGGGTGGCGCGCACGGCGGAGCAACTGGGAACGCTGGCGGGCGAGATGGTGCACCCCGCCGCCGCGCTGGCGATGGGGGAGCGCGACTCCCTGGCGGTGTTGAATGCCGCCTGCGCGCTGGCGGCCGGCGCTATGGCGGAGCGCGAGGCGTGCCCGGCGGTGTTCGCGGGGTTGGCGCGGGTGCTGGCGGGGATTGATATTGCGGGCGTGCCGCTGCCCGAGCTGGTGCGCTGGGAGGTTTTGCTGCTGCGCGAGCTGGGGTTCGGGCTGGATTTTTCCGCCCAGGCGGGAGGGAATGACCGGCTGGCCTATGTCTCGCCGCGCACCGGGCGGGCGGTGAGCCTGAGCCAGGCGGGGGAATGGGTGGACCGGCTGTTTCCCCTGCCGGAATTCATGCTCGGCGAGGGGGAGGCGAGCCTGGCGGATTGCCTGGCGGGGTTGCGCATCACCGGGCATTTCTTCACCCGCGATGTGTTCGGGGCGCGCCATCGCCCCCTTCCAACGGCGCGCCAGCGTCTCTATGAGCTGATCGCTGATCGGCTGGCCGAGGGAGAGTAGAATTATGCTGGATGAGGTTTCGGGCCATATCGAAGACGCGCCGCTGAGCAACGCGCTCTCGGAGCGCTATCTGGCCTATGCGCTGTCCACCATCATGTCGCGCTCGCTGCCCGATGCGCGTGACGGGCTGAAGCCGGTGCACCGGCGGCTGATCTATGCGATGCACCAGCTGAAGCTGGACCCCCGCTCAGGCTTTAAGAAATGCGCCCGCGTGGTGGGCGATGTGATGGGCAAGTTTCACCCGCATGGCGACAGCTCGATCTATGAGGCGCTGGTGCGCCTGGCGCAGGAGTTCTCCTCGCGGTTCCCCTTGATCGAGGGACAAGGGAATTTTGGCAATATCGACGGCGATAACGCGGCCGCGATGCGCTACACGGAATCGCGGCTGACCGGGATCGCGGAGTTTCTGCTGCGCGGGATTGATGAGAACGCGGTGGATTTCCGCCCCACCTATGACGGCGAGGAGAGCGAGCCGGTGGTGCTGCCCGGCGCGTTCCCCAATCTGCTGGCCAACGGCGCGGCGGGGATCGCGGTGGGGATGGCGACCTCGATCCCGCCGCATAATGCCGGGGAGGTGTGCGCGGCGGCGGTGCATCTGGTGCAAAACCCTGAGGCAAGCACGCAGGAATTGCTGAAGCATCTGCGCGGGCCGGATTTTCCCACGGGCGGGGAGCTGGTGGAGGACGAGGCGACGCTGCTGGCGGCCTATGAGAGCGGGCGCGGCTCGTTGCGCACGCGCGCGCGCTGGACCAAGGAGGCGCAGAAGAACGGCACATGGGTGATCGTGGTCACCGAAATTCCGTATCAGGTGCAGAAATCGCGGTTGATAGAGCAGGTGGCGCTGCTGTTGCAGGAGAAGAAGCTGCCGCTACTGGGGGATATTCGCGATGAGAGCGCGGAGCATATCCGCCTGGTGCTGGAGCCCAAGGCGCGCACGGTGGATGCGGAGATGCTGATGGCATCGCTGTTTCGCGCCACCGCGCTGGAGACCCGCTTCGCGCTCAACATGAATGTGCTGGATGGCGGGCGCACGCCGCGCGTGATGGGGCTGAAGGCATTGTTGCGCTGCTGGCTCGATCACCGGCACGAGGTGCTGGTGCGCCGCTCCAACCACCGGCTGGAGGCGATTGCGCGCCGGTTGGAGATTCTGGACGGGTATCTCGTGGTTTACCTCAACCTGGATGAGGTGATCCGCATTATCCGCAGCGAGGACCAGCCCCGGCCGGTTCTGATGAAGGCGTTCAGCCTGAGTGAGACGCAGGCCGAGGCGATTTTGAACATGCGGCTGCGCGCGCTGCGCCGGCTGGAGGAGCAGGAGATCCGCGGGGAGCACAAAAAGCTGAGCGCGGAGCAGAAGGGCCTGCAGGCGCTGCTGGGCGATGCGGGCAAGCGCTGGGATAAGATCGTGACCGAGATTAACGAGGTGCGGGAGACCTTTGGCGCGGGCGCCCTGGGTGCGCGGCGCACCAAGATAAGCGCCGCGGCGCCGGTGGTGGAGATTGTGGCCGAGGCGCTGGTGGAGCGCGAGGCGATTACTGTGATTTTGTCGCAAAAGGGCTGGATCCGCGCGCAGAAGGGGCATCTGGCCGATGATGCTGAGCTGAAGTTCAAGGAAGGCGACAGGCTCGATTGCCTGCTGCGCTGCGAGTCAACTGACCGGATTACGCTGCTGGCCACCAACGGGCGGGTTTATACGCTCAAAGCCTCCGAGCTGCCGCGCGGGCGGGGGGATGGGCAGGCGATCCGCCTGCTGATCGACCTGGCCAATGAGGATGGGGTGTTGCGGCTGTTCCTGCCGGATGCGAACGGGAAATACCTGGTGGCCTCATCCGCCGGGCGCGGGTTTGTGGTGCCGGGGGCTGAACTTAGCTCCGAGCGGCGGGCGGGCAAGACGATTTTGGCGTTGCGGCCGGGCGAGGAATGGGCGGCCTGCGTGCCGGCCAAGGGCGACCATGTGGCGGTGATCGGCAGCAACCGCAAGCTGCTGGTGTTTCCGCTGGTGGAAGTGCCGGAGATGCCCAAGGGGGCGGGCGTGGCGTTGCAGAAATACAAGGACGGCAGTTTGAGCGATGTGAAGGTGTTCACCCTCGCCGAGGGGCTGACCTGGCGGCTGGGCGATAAGACCCGCACGGAGCCGAAACTGACCGAGTGGCTGGGCGTGCGCGCGCAGGTGGGGCGGATGCCGCCCAACGGGTTCCCGAAATCGGGCAAATTTGGCGGCGAGGCGGGTTGAACGAAGCGGTCAGCCCCATTCTTCCAAAAATGCGGCTTCCAAAAATGTTCCGATACCAGCGGTCATTCATCATGACCGCCGGCATCAGAACGACAATGCGCGATTCGCCGGTGCAGCGGGCTGTTTTTGGGCCTGACCAAGACGGATCAGCGCGTGATAATATTTGGGGTCGATGAGATACTGGCACAGGTCGAGCAGCCGCAGCAGCGAGCTGCTGGCCGCGGCCTGTTCGGCGGGGTTGCTGATGTTGGCGGTGAGCAAGGGCGGGAACGCCGCGCGCAGGAAGGCCATGCTTGCGGCAAAATAGATGGGGGGGATGTTGGCCCGCGTGTGAGCCTCGCCGATATCCTGCTGGCGGCGCACGAAATCAGCCCCGTACTCGCCCTCGAACAGGTTCTCCAGCCATGCCGTGTGGGTTAATTTGAGGGTATCCACCCGGTTCTGAATGTAGGGGGCCATTTGCGGGTCGGCCAGAAGAACTTTGTAGAAACGCGCTGTCAGGGATGGCAGGAGCGGGCGCATCAGGCTCCGGAGTGATTTGATGACCGCCTGATCTTCGGGGCTGAAGCCGACATCCTCGCATAAAACATGCAGGGTCTGGTCCTGGGCGGCGGCTTCAGGCGCGTTGTCTCCCGCCGGAGCCTGGTTCGGCTCGGTGGCGGATTTGAGCAGGTAGGTATCGTCCAGAACCAGGGTTGGCTCCTCCGCGAATTCTGGCGCGGCGGGAAGTTCGGGGACGGGCTGCGGCGCGGAAGGTGGGGGCTCGGGGGCGGCGGCGGCGGGGAGGGGGGCGATGAGTTTCGCGGCGCGATGGGTTTCCAGAATGCCGTTGAACGTGTCTTCATGGACCAGAATGCTTGAGACCGCCGCGCTGGCTTCCTGAAACAACTGGCCCAGCTTCGCGGATTTCGCGGCAATCGCGCACATCACGGCATCGCGCCCGGCGCGGACGATCAGCACAGAGCCTTGCCGGCCGCTGATCATCACCTGCTCCAGGCTGCCGCGCGAGAGCTCCATCGCGGTCCGCTCGCCAAGCGAGAGGGTGGCGGCAATCAGGGCGCTGACGCGATCTTCATCCATTCCCGCCGCGAGGACCGAGGCGATAACGAAACCATCGGTGGATATGAGCGCGGACGCCTGAATATCGGCTGAACTACTGTTCAGGGCGGATAGCAGGGCGGTTATTTGGTCTTCACTCATGACTACCTCCAGCAGGCTTGCCGTCATACCAGCAATAACTAAAACTTCCCAGACAGACATCCCGCCAGGCGGGATTTTATGCAGCATTTCAACAATTTGATCGTCCGTTCATTAAACGATACATTGCACATAATAAGCAACAATTGCGATGGCTGCCCACCGCAAAGGGCGGGGAACACCGCCCAGGCGGCTCGCCGGGCTGTTCAAATAATCGTGTTGTTTGATTTCAGTTGTGAAATGCTTTTGCGGCGCAATCGCAACCGCGCGGCCGCGACTTAAAAACGCACGATAACCAATTGATAAAAAATAAATAAATTCGGCTTGACCCAGGGTGTTTTTGTTGCGTGGTCAGATCGATATTCCCGGCGCCGCGGCCCGCGCGTAACTGAACCGTGTTATTAACAAAATATCGTTAGGTATTCGTATTGCACTAAAATAAAAAGCTTTTAGTCTCGGGCGCGCACCCAACTTTTTGGAGGAATTCATGCGTGAAGACCAGATAAGAACCATTCTGACGGATCTGAACGGGGGTTCCGCCGATATTGAAGCCTCCGCGCTGATATCAACCGATGGCCTGATCATTTCCTCCGCCCTCGCGGCGGGGATGGATGAAGACCGGATCAGCGCCATGGTTGCCGCCATGCTCTCCTTGGGGGAACGCACCGCCGCCGAACTTTCCCGCGGCAATCTGGAACAAGTGATGATCAGCGGCACGCAGGGGCATGTGCTCATCATTCACGCAGGCAATGACGCTGTGCTTTGCACGATCGCCGGCAAGCAGATCAAACTTGGGCTGCTGTTCATCGACGCGAGCCGCGCCGCCAAGGCCGCCACCGCGATCCTGCGATAAACACTTCCCCGGAAGACATTTCGATGCAACTGCAAAGCAACGATCCAAACATTCAGACATTTTGGCATGTTTGCGGATTGGATAAAGATGATGAAAGCATCCTCTGGACCGTTCGCGGCTACATCCTGCCGCTGATCCCGGGTCTTACGGATGCGTTTTATGAAACACTCGCGACGGACCCGCAGACCGCGCCGCTGATCGAGGGGCGTGTCGAACAGCTCAAGCGCACCCATGTTGCCTGGCTGGAGAGCCTGTTCAATGGCGGCTATGGCGCGGATTTTATCCGCAGGCAGCAGCAAATCGGCGAAGTCCATGTGCGGGCCAAAATTCCGCCGACCTTCGTTGCGGCAAGCATGAGCTTTTTGCGCGGCGCCTTGCCGGATGTGCTGGCGGCGAACATCGCGGACAAGGACGACGCCAAGGCGGCGATGGGCACGCTGCTGCGGCTGTTCGATCTCTGCCAGTTCCTGATCGACCGTAGCTATGATGGCACTTTGAGCGATGGCCTGATGGGCAATCTGGGCATCAGCCCGGCCCTGCTCGCCCGCCTGCAGACCGTGGGCAAAAAAATCTGACCGGCGGGAGCGCGGGCGCCGGGCTTTAACATCCGGCACCGCGGGCATACGTTCCGAAACATTCGCAGCATCATGGCGTTACAATCCCATGTGTAACTGGTGATCGTGCAACTGATGCGCAGATGAGGAGGAGTTGTGACATGCTGTCTCGCCGGGGTTTGGCAAAGTCGTTGTTGAGCGCGGGTGCCGCCGCGTTGGTGCTGGGTTTGGGCGCGGGGCAGGCCCGCGCGCAGGTGCCGCCGCCCTATCCCCCTTATTACCGGCCGGTGCCCCCGCTCCAGCGGGAGATTATCCCCGGCGCGCCGGGGGCGGCCTATGTGTGGCGGCCGGGGCATTGGGTGTGGGATGGCGCCGGGTATCATTGGCGGCCAGGGCATTATGTGCGGCGCCGGCATGGCTGGCACCATTGGGTGGATGGACGCTGGGCGCTCCGGGCAGGCACCTGGATCTGGGTTCCCGCTCACTGGAATTGATAGGAGGCCGGGGGGCCCAGAGCGCGATCGCATTTAAAGCGATCAGGCTTTAGGTCAGGCCCTGGCAAGCAACTGAATGCGCTCCACCATCGCGGCAACGCCGTTGCCGCGGTTGGTGGAGAGGGCGCTGATCAGCCCGAGGTCGTGCAGGAATTTCGCCGGGGTGGCGAGGATTTCGGCGCGCGGCCGGCCGGAGTAGACGCGCAGCACCAGCGCCACCAGGCCGGAGACGATGGCGGCATCGGACGCGCCGGCAAAGTATAATTTCTCGCCGTTATCCTCGGCCGCCAGCCAGACCTGGCTTTGGCAGCCTTTCACGCGATGTTCCTCATCCTGCCATGCGGCCGGGTAGGGGGGGAGCTTGCGGCCCAGCTCTATGATGAACTGGTAGCGGTCCATCCAATCGTCGAACAACGCCAGATCCTCCCCGATGGCGGCGATGGCGCCGGCCGCGCTGAGGTCTTCGGGTTGGTAGAAAGCAGTCATAGCCAGCCTTTCTTGCGGAACCATGCCAGCGGCAGCATGGAGGAGAGGATCATCACCCCCCAGGCGTACACATAGCCATAGCGCCAGGTGATTTCAGGGATGTCGTGAAAATTCATGCCATAGATGCCAGCAATGAGGGTGGGCGGGATGCCGACGATGGAGACGATGGTAAGCACCTTGATGAGGCTGTTCTGCGCGACGTTGATGAGGCCCAGCGTAGCGTCCAGTAAAAATTGCACCTTGTCGGAGAGGTGAGTGCTGAACTCGTTGAGCGAGGCGATGTCTTTTTCCACCGATTGCAGGCGCTGCCTCGCCGCTTCGGGCAGCCAGGCCGCGGTGCCCAGCACATAGGGGGCGATGCGGGCGATGCCGAGCTGGCTGTCACGCAGGAAGGAGATGGTGTCATAGCCGCGCCCGAGCACGGCCAGGGTGGCTTGCAGCTCGGCCTCGGCGTTGCGGCGGCGCGCGGCGCGTTCCTGCGGTTTGGCGCTCAGGCGGTGGTGGAAAATCTGGTGCGACAGATCATCCAGCTCGCGGCGCAGGTTTTCCAGCGCGTCGGCCTGGCGGTCAACGATGGCCTCCAGCAGGCCGGTGAAGATAAAGGCCGCGTTCGAGGCGCCAGATACGCCGGTTTCCAGCGGTTGGGTGGCGAACTGGGTGAAAACCTGGCCAGGGGTGAAGCGAATGGTCACCAGCCGGTCTGGCGCCAGGACAAAGCCGCAGGCGCTCGATTGCAGGCCCTCGGGCGTGCGGGTGACGATGGGCATGGTCAGCGTGAGCACATCGCCATTGGCCGAAAGACGTGATGAATTCTCGATTTCCAGGATGTTGTCCTGCTGGGGGAGCGCCAGGCCAGTCTCGCGGGTGACGAAGGCGTAGTCCTCGGGCGCCGGGTTTTCGAGGTCAAACCACAGCGCCTGGGGCATCTGGGCGAGCGCCAGGCTGGTGAGGCGGCCGCCGGGGGCGCAGGCATAGGCTTTCAGCATGTCGCCCCCTTTTAAGGTTCGTGTTCGCGCGCAGAGATACCAAGGGGTGCGGGAATTACAATGGCGGCGGCAATTGCTGAGCCGGGATGGATCGGGTTAGGCTGATGCAAAGTATAATCGCGAGGGGAAGTCCGATGATTACCATTTACCATCTGGGTGTGTCGCAATCCGACAGAATTGTCTGGCTGATGGAGGAATTGGGGCTGCCCTATCAGTTGGAGTGGTTCGACCGGATGCCCAATATGTTCGCGCCGCCGGAGTACAAGGCGCTGCATCCGGTGGCGACGGCGCCGACCATCCGCGATGGCGGCAAGGTGTTTTGTGAGTCGCTGGCGATTGTTGAATATATCGTCAACCGCCATGCCGGCGGGCGGCTCGGGGTGGCGGTGGACGCGCCAAATTATGCCGATTATCTCTATTGGCTGAGCTTCAGCAACTCGCTGATGGCGAGCGTGATGGCGGTGATGGCCAGCGACCCGAACACCACCGATCCGATGCGGGCGATTTTCGCGAAAGCCTCGGCGGACCGGGTGGCGCTGTATTTTAATCACCTGAACCTGCGGCTGGGTGAGTCGGACTATCTGGCCGGGCCCGAGTTTAGCGCCGCCGATGTGCAGAACATGTTCGCGCTGACCACGATGCCGAAATTCGGCGGGCCATCAATCAGCCATTTGCCCAATGTGGTGGCCTATGTGGAGCGGATTTCGGCGCGCCCGGCGTATCAGCGGGCGATGGCGATCGCGGGGCCGGAGGCGGTGAGGCCGGAGGCGTAGGCGCCCGGCGGCGAAAAGCCGCGTAAGCGGCTGATCGGACTTTAATCATGTTATGAATGGCCGCGGTGGCTGGGGGACCTGGATTCGAACCAAGGCTGCCCGGGTCAGAGCCAGGAGTTCTACCGCTAAACTATCCCCCAACGGTCACAGCGAGGCCCGATTAGCACCGGTGTGCGCGGGCTGCAACATCTGGGGTCATCTCATCGTCATAAATTTAATCGCGGCATGGCGAACATGTGTGCTTTCCCGCTTGCCCATCACCCCAATAAAGCGCGACTATGCAGGGGTATGGCAAGCTCGTCTTCATTACTGAACGCTCAGACCGACGCCGCCTCCAGGCGGGGGGGGCGGCGTCCGGTGTTTGCGGGAATCGACCTGGGGACGAATAATTGCCGCATGCTGCTGGGGACGCCTGCGGGGCAGGGGTTCCATGTGCTCGACAGTTTTTCGCGAGTCGTGCGGCTGGGCGAAGGGCTTTATGAGACCGGGCGGCTCTCCGCCGTGGCGATGGACCGCGCGATTGCCAGTTTGAGCATCTGCGCTGAGCGGGCGCGCCGCTGGGCGGCGGACACGGGGACCGGGCCGCTGCGGCTGCGCGCGATTGCCACCGAGGCCTGCCGCCAGGCGGAAAACGGGGCGGAGTTCATCGCGCTGGCGCGTGAGCGCACGGGGCTGCCGCTGGAGATCATCAACACGCGCGAGGAGGCCGAGCTGGCGGTGGAGAGCTGTGCCTCGCTGATCGCCAAGGCGGAGCGGCGGGCGCTGCTGTTCGATATCGGCGGGGGCTCCACCGAGGTTGCCTGGGTGCGGGTGAACTGCAATGGCGCGGCGCCGGAGCTGATCGGCTATCTCTCGCTGCCCGTGGGTGTTGTTACCCTCTCCGAGCGCTGCTCCCAGGCCTGCTACACCGAGGAGGGGTTTGCCGCCGTGGTCGAGACCGTGGCCGCGATGCTGCGGCCCTTCGAGGCGGTCCACCGGATCGGCCAGGAAATCCGCCAGGGCGGGGTGCTGATGGTGGGGACATCAGGCACGGTGACCACGCTGGCCGGGGTGTCGCTGAAGCTGGAACGCTACCGCCGCGGGCTGGTGGACGGGTTTTTCATGAACCGCGGCGCCGTGGAAGCGGCGCTGGCCGAGGCCAAGGCCATGGGGCGGGATGGTTTGAGCCGCCACCCCTGTATTGGCGCCGACCGGGTGGACTTCGTGCTGCCGGGTTGCGCGATTTTTGCCGCCATCCACGAACTGTGGCAGATACCGGATTTAGTGGTGGCTGACAGGGGATTACGCGAGGGTATGTTAATGCGGCTGATGCGCAATGTGCGACCGGAACGGCGTGGCTACGGCCTGGCATGACCGAAAATCCATCGGTGCCGCCGCGCCGCGAGGCCGTGCGGCTGAAACATGCGCGCAAGCACAGCACCTCCTCGCAGGCCTGGCTCAACCGGCAGCTTAACGACCCTTATGTGCAGGCCGCCAAGGCGCAGGGCTATCGCTCGCGCGCGGCTTTCAAGCTCGTGGAGCTGGATGACAAGTATAAACTGATCGCCAAGGGCGCCCGCGTGGTCGATTTGGGCGCCGCGCCGGGCGGCTGGTCGCAGGTGGCGATTCAACGCGGGGCTTCGAGGGTTGTGGGGATCGATCTGTTGCCGATTATCCCGGTCGAGGGGGCGCAGTTCATCGAGGGCGATTTCATGGCCGATGGCATGGAAGAGCGGCTGACCGAGATGCTGGGCGGCCGGGCTGATCTGGTGCTCTCCGACATGGCGCCGAACACGACCGGGCATGTGGCGACCGACCATATCCGCATCATGGCGCTGGCCGATACGGCGCTGGCCTTCGCGACGCAGATTTTGGAGCCGGGCGGTTCGTTCGTTGCCAAATTGTTCCAGGGCGGGGCGGAGCGGGACATGCTGAACACGCTGAAGCTGCGGTTTAAGACGGTGCGCCATGCCAAGCCGCCGGCGAGCCGCAAGGATTCCAAGGAGATGTATGTGGTGGCGATGGGCTTCCGGCCGGAATAACGGCGCAAGCTGGCGGCGGGGCCTATTGCACCGCGGCGCCGTGCCGCTTAATGAGGGCCGCCAAGGTCTTTATTTGCAGGCGCGGCCGGCCCACCAGCCCCGCGCCTGATATTTCTGAAAGCGCGGCCATGGCATCCGATCATTTTCCTCTCCCTGATTTTTCCGCCCGCATCTCCGAGGCTCTGGCCTTCGATGACGTATTGCTGGTGCCGGCCTATTCCCGGATTTTGCCAACCAGAGTGGGCACGGCAACGCGGCTGACGCGCGGTATCGTGCTGAATATCCCGCTGGTGTCAGCGGCGATGGACACGGTGACCGAGGCGGCGATGGCGATTGCGATGGCGCAGCAGGGCGGCATCGGGGTGATCCATAAGAATTTCACCATCGAGGAGCAGGCGGCGCAGGTGCGCCGGGTGAAGAAATTCGAGAGCGGCATGGTGGTGAACCCGCTCACCATCTACCCCGACCAGACCCTGGCCGACGCCCGCGCGCTGATGGCGGCGCATAATATCTCCGGCTTCCCCGTGGTGGAGCGCGATGGCAAGCTGGTGGGGATTCTCACGCATCGCGATGTGCGTTTCGCAACCGATCCCAACGCCAAAATTTATGAGCTGATGACGCGCGAAAACCTGGCGGTGGTGAAGGCCGGGGTTTCGCCCGAGGAGGCGCGCGCGCTGCTGCACAAGCGCCGGCTCGAGAAACTGCTGGTGGTGGATGACGAGTTCCGCTGCATCGGGCTGATGACGGTGAAGGATATGGACAAGGCGCAGGCGCATCCGCTGGCCAACAAGGATGAGCTGGGCCGCCTGCGGGTAGCCGCCGCCACCGGCGTTGGTGATGATGGCGCCGAGCGCGCCGCCGCGCTGGTTGAGGCCGGGGTGGATGTTGTGGTGGTGGATACGGCCCATGGCCATTCCGATGGCGTGTTGCAGGCGGTGACGCGGATCAAGAAGGCATCCAACGCGGTGCAGATCATCGCGGGGAACGTCGCCACGCCGGATGGTGCGCGGGCGTTGATTGACGCCGGGGCGGATGGGGTGAAGATCGGCATCGGGCCGGGGAGCATCTGCACGACGCGGGTGGTGGCGGGCGTTGGTGTGCCGCAGTTCTCCGCCGTGCTGGAGACGGCTGCGGCCTGCCGGGCGCTGGGCGTGCCGGCGATTGCCGATGGCGGGATTCGCGCCTCGGGCGACATGGTGAAGGCGCTGGCCGCCGGGGCGGATGCGGTGATGGTGGGCTCGATGCTCGCGGGGACCGATGAAGCGCCCGGCGAAGTGTTTTTATATCAAGGCCGTAGCTATAAATCCTACCGCGGCATGGGAAGCCTGGGCGCGATGGCGCGCGGCTCGGCGGACCGGTATTTCCAGCAGGAGATCAAGGACCAGCTGAAGCTGGTGCCGGAGGGAATTGAGGGAAGGGTTGGCTATAAGGGGCCAATGGCGGCGGTGGTGCACCAGCTTGTCGGCGGGTTGCGCGCGGGCATGGGCTATACCGGGGCTGCCGATATCAACGCGCTGCAGACCGCGACGACCTTCCGCCGGATCACTGGGGCGGGCCTGCGCGAGAGCCATGTGCATGATGTGGCGATTACGCGAGAGGCGCCGAACTACCGGCAGGAGGGATGACCCCCGCCGGACAACTGGCCGCCGCGATTGATCTGCTGGCGGCGATCGAGGCGGATGGCCGCCCGGCGGATGCCATCGCCAATCATTTTTTCCGCACGCGGCGGTTCATTGGCGCGGGAGACCGGCGCGAGGTGAGCACGCTGGTGTGGGGCGTGCTGCGCGCGCGCCGGCATCTGGGCTGGTGGTTGCAGCATTTCGGCGCGCCGGAGACACCGCGGCTGTTGCTGGCGGTGCAGGCGATCTTCTCGGGCATGAGCGTGCATAAAATCTCGATGGCCTTTGCCGCCGGGCGCTACGGCCCGCCGCCGCTGCAGCCCGAAGAGAGCATTATTTTGGAGAAATTCGCCGGGCACACGCTGGAACACCCCAACATGCCCGAGGCGGTGAAATATGAGATCCCCGACTGGCTGCTGCCCCGGCTGAAGGCACAGTTCGGCCCGGCGCTGGAAGCGGAGATGGCGGCGCTGAACCAGCCGGCGCCGCTTGATTTGCGTGTGAACAGCCTCAAGACCACGCGCGAGGCGGCAATTGCGGCGCTGGCGCGGGAAGGTTTACAGGCGCGGCCCTCGCAATTCAGCCCCTGGGGGCTGCGGCTGGCCGGGCGGCAGTCCATCACACAGGGCAAGGCGTTTCAGGATGGGCTGGTGGAAATCCAGGACGAGGGCAGCCAGCTCATCGCGTTGCAGATGGACGCCAAGCCGGGCATGCGGGTGGTGGATTATTGCGCGGGCGCGGGGGGCAAGACTCTCGCCATCGCCATGACCATGGAGAACAAGGGGCATATCGTCGCGTGCGACACCTCGGCGCCACGGCTGGAGGGGGCAATCAAGCGGTTGCGCCGCGCGGGCGTGCATAATGCCGAACAGCATCTGCTGGGTGAGCCGGGCGATAAATGGACCAAGCGGCAGGCAGGGAAGTTTGACCGCGTGCTGGTCGACGCGCCCTGCACCGGCACCGGCACCTGGCGCCGCAACCCGGATGCGCGCACGCGCCTGAGCGAGACCGACCTCAAGGAGCTGGTGGCCAAGCAGGCGATGATCCTGGACCAGGCGCAAAAATTGACCAAACCGGGCGGAAAACTGGTATACGCGACCTGTTCTCTGCTCAGTGATGAGAACGAGGCGCAGGTGGAGGCGTTCTTGGCGCGTTACCCGATGTTCAAACCGGTGGAGATTGAAGCGCCGGAGGCGTTGCGCGGGAAATATCTGCGGCTTTCGCCGCGCGCGCATGGGACGGACGGGTTTTTCGCCGCTGTGCTGGCGCGCGATCCGTGATCGCGATCCGCCGCGCGCGCGCAGCCGATGCGCCCGGGATCGCGGCGGTGCATGTGGCAACCTGGCGTAATGCCTACGCAACCCTGTTGCCCGAAACATTCCTGGCCGGGCTCTCGGCCGAGCGGCTGACGCTGCATTATGAGCGTAGCATCCGCATGGGGCATGGCGTGTTTGTGGCGGTGCGGAGCGGGGAGCGGAGCGCGCCGCTGGTGGTGGGGTTTTCCACAGTGCGGCGCTGCCATGGCGCAAAGCTGGGAGACGGCGAGGTGGAAACGCTCTATGTCGCCGACGACTGGCAAAACATGGGGCTGGGGGGCCAGTTGTTGCGCGTCGCGGCGAAATATCTGGCTTCTCTGGGCTGCCGCTCGGTGTTTATCTGGGTGCTGCACGGCAACCCGGCGATTTTTTTCTACGAGCGGCTGGGCGGACGGCGGCTGGCCAACGGCACCACCTATGTCGCCGGTTCGGCCGTGCCACAGGTCGCCTATGCATGGGACCCGATCGAAACGCTGTTGGATGTGGACGCCTGATACGCGTTTTGGGCGCGCAATTTTATCGGTTTAATTGGCCCCCGGCGATTCCAATTAAACCGATATTGCTCTAGCAGCACATCATGCACACACAAAAGATTCTGATCCTCGATTTTGGTAGCCAGGTTACGCAGCTGATCGCCCGCAGGGTGCGCGAAAGCGGGGTGTATTGCGAGATACTCCCCTTTAACGCCGATCCCGCGCGAATCGCCGCGTTTGGCGCCAGCGGCATTATCCTCTCCGGCGGCCCGGCCAGCGTCGCTGATGAAGGCTCGCCCCGCGCGCCGGACTATGTGTTCTCCGCCGGGGTGCCTGTGCTGGGCATCTGCTACGGGCAGATGGTGATGTGCGCGCAGCTGGGCGGCGATGTGAAGGGTGCCGAGATCCGCGAGTTCGGCCGCGCCTATGTGGATGTGGTGGAGGATTGCACGCTCTTCGACGGCGCCTGGGTGAAGGGCGCGCGCGAGCAGGTGTGGATGAGCCATGGCGACCATATCTCCGCCCCGCCGCCGGGGTTCCGCACTGTCGCGGTCTCCGAGGGGGCGCCGTTCGCGATGATCGCGGATGATGCGCGGCGGTTCTATGGGCTGATGTTCCACCCCGAGGTGGTGCATACCCCGCATGGCGCGCAGCTGCTGCGCAATTTCACCCATAAGGTCTGCGGGCTGGCGGGCGATTGGACGATGGCCGGGTTCCGGCAGGCGGAAATCGCGAAAATCCGCGCGCAGGTGGGCACCGGCAAGGTGATCTGCGGGCTCTCCGGCGGGGTGGACAGCTCAGTCGCGGCGGCGTTGATCCATGAGGCGATCGGCGACCAGCTCACCTGTATTTTCGTTGACCACGGGTTGCTGCGCGGCGGCGAGGCCGAGGAAGTGGTGCGGGTGTTCGGCGAGCAGTTCAACATCAGGCTGATCCACCGCGATGCCTCTGATCTGTTCCTTGGCCAGCTCGCCGGGGTGACCGACCCGGAGCAGAAGCGCAAGATCATCGGGCGGTTGTTCATCGAGGTGTTCGATGAGGAAGCCACCAAGCTCGGCGGCGCCGACTTTTTGGCGCAGGGTACGCTGTATCCCGATGTGATCGAGTCCGTGAGCGCGCTGGGCGGGCCCTCGGTCACCATCAAATCGCACCATAACGTCGGCGGGCTGCCGGAGTTCATGAAGCTCAAGCTGGTTGAGCCGCTGCGCGAATTGTTCAAGGACGAGGTGCGCGAACTGGGCCGCGAGCTGGGGCTGCCGGAAAATATCGTGGGGCGGCATCCGTTCCCCGGGCCGGGGCTGGCGATCAGGATTTTGGGCGCGGTGAACCGCCCGAGCGTGGAGATTTTGCAGAAGGCGGATGCGATCTATCTGGAGGAGATCCGCGCCGCCGGGCTGTATGATGCGATCTGGCAGGCGTTTGCCGTGTTGCTGCCGGTGAAATCAGTCGGTGTGATGGGCGACGGGCGGACCTATGACCAGGTGTGCGCGCTGCGGGCGGTGACCAGCACGGATGGCATGACGGCGGATATCTACCCGTTCGACATGGGCTTTCTCTCGCGCGTCTCGAACCGGATTGTGAACGAGGTGCGCGGGATCAACCGTGTGACCTATGATATCACCAGCAAGCCGCCCGGCACGATCGAGTGGGAATAGGGGCGCGCCACATGGAAAACACCGCAAACGCAGCGCAGGTTGACTACTGGAACGCGCTGGCCGGGCAGACCTGGGCGCGCTTTCAGGCGCAGCTTGACCGCCAGATAGACCCGCTGGGGCGTGAGGCGATAAGGGTTTTGGCGCCGCGGGCCGGGGAGCGGATACTCGATATTGGCTGCGGCTGCGGCCAGACGACGATGGAGCTGGCGGCGCTGACCGGGGCGGCCGGCTATGTGAAGGGTGCGGATATTTCAGCGCCGATGCTCGAGATTGCGAAGGCGCGGCCGGTGCCGCCGGGTGCGGTGGCGCCGGTGTTCGAGCAGGCGGATGCACAGGTGGCCAGCTTTGGCGATGGCGCCTTCGATGCCGCGTTCAGCCGGTTTGGGGTGATGTTTTTCGCCGATCCGGTGGCGGCTTTCGCCAATATCCGCAAGGCGTTGCGCGCGGGCGGGCGGCTGGCGTTCGTGTGCTGGCGGCCGTTTGCGGAGAATGTGTGGATGCGCGCGCCACAGGAAGCGGCGGCCCCCTTTATGCCGGAAAGCCCGCCCTCGGACCCCACGGCGCCAGGCCCATTCGCCTTTGCCGACGCCGGGCGGCTGCGCGGGATTTTGGGCGATGCCGGGTTCCGGGATATTGGCATTGAGAAATTCGACTGCCTGATCGGCGGTGGTGATCTGGAGCAGAGCCTGGAGCTGTCGCTGCGCGTTGGCCCGCTGGGTGGCGCGTTGCGCGAGCATCCGGAGCTGGTGAGCAAGGTCAGCGATGCGGTGAAGGCCGCGCTGGCGGGATATATGACCCCCCAGGGCGTGCTGATGCCGGCCGCAAGCTGGATTGTACGGGCGCAGGCGTAAGCGGAGAGTTTGAGACAATGACATTGCAGGTTGCGGTTATTCCGGTCACGCCGTTTCAGCAGAATTGCACGCTCGTGTGGAATGCGGAGAGTTTGCGGGGCGCGGTGGTGGACCCTGGCGGCGATGTGCCGCAGCTGCTCGCGGCGATTAAACAGGCCGGGATTACGGTGACGGATATCTTCCTCACGCACGGGCACCTCGACCATGCCGGAGGGGCGGCGGAGCTGGCGGCGGCGCTGGGGGTGAAGATCACCGGGCCGGGGGTTGAGGATAAATTCCTGCTCGATGGCATCGCCGTGCAGGCGAAGACCTTCGGCTTTCACGCGCAAAACTGCACGCCGGACACATGGTTGCGCGAGGGCGACCGGGTGAGCATGGGCGGCGAGGAATTCGAGGTGCTGCACTGCCCGGGGCATACGCCGGGGCATATGGTGTTCATCAACCACGAAGCGAATTTCGGCATGGTGGGCGATGTGCTGTTCCGCAACTCCATCGGGCGCACTGATTTCCCGTATGGCGATACGGACGCCCTGCTGGATGCGATCGCGGCCAAGCTGCTCGTGCTGCCGGATGATTTCACCTTTATCTGCGGCCATGGCCCAAACTCGACCATCGGCGCGGAGAAGCGCAGCAATCCGTTCCTGCGGTAGGGCTTCGTTACGGCAGGTCTATGTCCATCCATGACAGATGCCCGCCCTTGCCCGCACCGGTATCAAGAAACACGGCCCGGGCGCCGGCCCGCCCGGAGCGGATATAGGGGCGGCCGTCGGCGCTGCGCTGGTCGTGGCCGCAATAGAGCGTCATGCCCGGCGGGATATCGTCCACCCAGCGCAACAGGCGCTCGGGTTTGCCGGCACCTGTGACGCGCCCGGTCGTCTGGCCATAGAGGGCGCGGGCGACCAGCGGCTCGGGGCGGCCCGGCGGGAAAGGCGGCGGGGACTGGCCCAGCATGCCGGGGTGGAAGCCGCCGTGGACAAATATGGCGGTGCGCGTGCTGATCCAGGCGGGGGCCTGGGAGATGACTTCCAGCGTGCGCTCCCGCATGGAGGCGGGCAGCTCGGCCAGGGTGCGTGCCACGCCGGGGCCGTAGACCTTGTCACCGCGCAGGGCGCGGGCGAGTTTGAAATCATGGTTGCCGAGCAGGAACAGCCCGCGGCCTTCATCGAGCAGGCGGAACATGACGGCAAGAGCGCCAGGAGTGTCTGGTCCGTCGTCCACCAGATCACCCAGTTGCACGATAAAGCGGTCTGTCTCGGCGGCGATGGCGAAGGCTCTGGCGTCGCCATGCACATCGCCCACCACGCGCAGGCGCGGCGGCAATGGCTTCATTTTCCCCTCAGTGCTGCATAAGCGCCCAATGCCCGCGCCCTTCCTTCCGCCAGTGACACTATGGGATATGGATAGCTTGACCCCAGTTTAACACCGGCACCGAGGAGAATTTGCGGCGGAGCCTCCCAGGGGGACTGGATGTCACGGTCCGGCAGGCGGGCCAGCTCGGGCACATAGCGGCGAACGTAAGCGCCGGTGGGGTCAAACTTCTGGCCCTGCAGAACAGGGTTGAAAATGCGGAAATAGGGCGCGGCATCGGCGCCGCAGCCCGCCACCCATTGCCAGGAGGCGGCGTTGGCGGCTTCATCGGCCTCGCAGAGCGTGTCCCAGAACCAGGCCTCGCCAAGCTGCCAGGGCAGCAGCAGGTGCTTCACCAGATAGGAGGCGCAGATCATGCGCACGCGGTTGTGCATCCAGCCGGTCTGCCACAGCTCGCGCATGCCGGCATCAACGATGGGGATGCCGGTTTGCCCGCGCTGCCAGGCGCGCAGGGCAGGGGCGTTTTCAGCCCAGGGGAAGCCCGCGAACTCGGCGCGGATGGGCCGGGTGCGTAAATCGCGGTGCTGCCAGAGCAGGTTGATGGAGAATTCGCGCCAGAGCAGCTCCTTCAGGAAGGTTTTAACGCCCGGCGCATCGCCCAGGGCCGCCGCGCGGTGCCAGACGAAGCGCGGCGAGATTTCGCCGAAATGCACATGTGGGGAGAGGCGCGAGGTGCCGGGCAGGGCGGGAATGTCGCGCGCCGTGGCGTATTCGCGCACGGGCTTGGCCAGAAATTCATCCAGCCGGGCATGGGCGCCGGCCTCGCCGGGGGTCCAGCTCGCGCGCAGGCCCGCGGCCCAGTCGGGTTTTTTGGGGAGCAGGGACCAGCCAGCCAGGGTATCGCCGGAGATGCCGGGCAGGCCCGGGATATGCGCCGGGGTGGGGCAGAGCGTCTCCGGCACTCCGGCGCTGAAGCAGGCATTGGCAAAGGGGGTGTAGACGCCGTAAGCGCCGCCGGTTTTGGTTTGTATCCGCTCCGGCGCGAACAGGCTGGTGGAGAGGTGGCGGTGGAAGCCGATGTTATGCGGGCGCAGGGCGGCGTCCACGGCGCGGTCGGAATCGCGCAGGGCGGGCTCGAAACTGCGGGCGGCATGCACGGCGGTGGCGCCGGTTTGCGCGGCCAGTTCGGGGATGATGCGGGCCGGGTCACCCCGGCGCAGCACCAGCGCGGCGCCGCGCTGGGCGAAATCGGCCTGCAGGCGGGTGAGCGAATGGTGCAGCCACCAGCGGCTGGCGGCGCCCATCTGTTCATCGAGGATATAGACCGGCAAAACCGGGCCGCCCCCGGCGAGGGCGGCGGCGAGCGCCGGGTTGTCGTGCAGCCGCAGGTCGTTGCGCAACCACAGCAGCGCAGGCTTCATGCCACCTCGGCCATGCGGCCAAGCTGCTCCAGCGCGAAGGAGAAGAGCTGGTCCTGCCCGAGGAGGAACACGCGCAGGCCGCGCGGGAAGAAGCGGGAGATTGTGTGGTCGCGCACATCCAGCCCGCCGCCATGCGTGCCGAAGGCGGGCAGCATGAGCCGGTTGGCGCCGGTGACGAAACACGGGCGGCTGACGCGCTTGGCGCGGGCATCGATGCTGGCCTTCGGCTGGAAATAGCCGGAGATCTCGAACTCGCGCGGCCCAAGCTGCGGCCCGGCGGCGTGGCGGAAGGTGAACGCGCCCTCGCGGTAGAGAGAGACGCAGACGCCCGGCAGACCCGCGGTGGCTTCTGGTTTGTCCGACACCCAGATAAAGCTCGCCTCGCGGGCCATCACCTCGATTCGCGCGCGCTCATCCTTGGCCAGCAGGCTGGTGGCGTCACGGTCCGGCAAATTGCCGCCCAGAATGATAACCTTTGCCGGGCGGTAGAGGCGGACAAGGCGGTTGAGACGCTCCAGCGTGGCCTTGTTGTCATGCGGCGCGGGGGGGCGCGGCGCACCGGGGATGGGCCTCTCGAATTGCAGGTCGGCGGCGATGAGAATACGCCGCGCCGGCCAGAAGGCAGCGCCGGCTGGGTCGAGCATAAAGCGTTCATCGCGCAGGTGAATGGGGGCAGCGGTCATGCGCTGCAACAAGCATATTATGCGTTTTTCGGCTATGGATAAATTGCTGATTAAGTTGATTTCAGCGCAGGCATGCGCCCGGGGAAAGCGCCGCTATCTAAATAGCGCGCCCCCACCAGGCGGATTTTCATGAGACCCCAACGCAACCACCTTGGTGGCTCAGAGAGCCAGAGCCAGGGCGGTGATGCTGGCGGTGAGCAGCACGATCCAGGTGAGCATCGCGCCGCCAGCGCGCAGCAGGTTGGGGGCGGGGCGGGGCAGGCCGAAGGCGTGCGACAAGCGGGCGGCAACAAGCGCCACCGCCAGGCCCACGACCAGAGCATGCGGCGCACCGGCATATTCGATGCCGCCGAGCAGAATGAGGATCAGCGGCACATATTCGGCGAAATTGGCGTGCATGCGGATCGCGGCGCGCAAGCCCTCGGTGCCGGGCCTCGCGTCGCCATCGCCAATCACCACCTTGGTGGCCATGCGCTGGCGCACCACGTGGATGGAGATCCCCAGAAAGATGAGCCCCAGAACACCGGCGGTGAGCAGCGTGATATGAAAATTCTGCATGCGATGGTTCCTCTCCGGTGCGCGGGGCTGGGTTTATTTCCAGCTTTTTGAAAATTTTCCCAGGCGGTCCGGCTCAGGCTTTTGCCTTGGCGGGAGCTTTGGGTTTGGCGGCGGGCTTGGCCTTGGCTGGTGCCTTAGCGGGGTGTTTTGGCTTCGCCTTCGCCTTTGGCGGGGCTTTCGCCTTGGCCTCTTTCACGGCCGGAGCCGCCTTGGCTTTCGCCTTGGCCGCGGGCTTTTTCGCCGCCCCCTTTTTGCCCTTGGGCACGATGACCTTGCCCTTTTCGGCCAGCAGCGCCACCGCCTGCTCCAGGGTGAAGTCGCCCAGTTCCACGCCGCGCGGCAGGTTGGCAACCACATTGCCCCATTGCGCATAGGGGCCGAAGCGGCCCTTGCGGGCAACCACGGGGGCGCCATCCTTCGGGTGGTCGCCCAGGCTGCGGATGGAATCCTGTTTTTTGCCGATCAGGTCCATCGCGCGGTTGAGGCCGATGTGGAGCACGTCGTCGTCACGGTCGAGCGAGGCAAAAATGGCGCCCATTTTCACATAAGGGCCAAAGCGGCCGACCCCGGCCTCGATCTTCTGGCCCGACTCGGGATGCAGGCCGATCAGGCGCGGGAGCGAGAGCAGGCCCAGCGCGTCTTCCAGGGTCAGCGCCTCGGGGTCCATGCCCTTGGTCAGCGATGAGCGTTTGGGCTTGGCCTTCTTATCCGCCGGGTCAGGCTCGCCCTGTTGCACATACAACCCATAAGGGCCTCGTTTTAAAGTAATATCTTCGCCGGTTTCGGGGTGTTTGCCGAGCAGGCGCATACCATCCTTCAGGCTCTCATCCGGGTTGTCTCCACCGTCGATGGCGAGTTTGCGGGTGTATTGGCAGGTGGGATAGTTGGAGCAGCCGATGAAGCTGCCAAAGCGCCCGAGCTTGAGCCCGATGCGCCCGGCGCCGCAGGCGGGGCAGGAGCGCGGGTCGGTGCCGTCCTCGCGGGGGGGGAAGAAATGCGGGCCGAGGTCGGCGTCCAGCGCGTCGATGACGTCGGAGATTTTGAGGTCTTTGGTTTGCGCCACGGCGGCGGAAAAATCGTCCCAGAAGGCGCGCAGCACGTCGCGCCAGCGCATCTTGCCCTCGGCGATCTCGTCGAGCTGTTCCTCCAGCGCGGCGGTGAAGCCGGTGTCCACATAACGCGAGAAGAAGCTGGTGAGGAAGGCGGTGACGAGGCGGCCGCGGTCCTCGGGGATGAAGCGGCGGGCTTCCAGGCGTACGTAATTGCGGTCACGCAGAACGGTGAGGATGGAGGCGTAGGTGGAGGGGCGGCCGATGCCCAGCTCCTCCATCTTTTTCACCAGCGAGGCCTCGGAATAACGCGGCGGCGGCTGGGTGAAGTGCTGGGAGGCATCCACCTTGGCGGTTTTAAGCGGGTCGCCCTTGGCGATGGGCGGCAGCAGGCGGGAGTCCTCGTCATCCGAGGACGCGTCGTCCTGGTCCTCGTGGTAGAGCTTCAAAAATCCGTCAAAGGCCAGCACGGAGCCGGTGGCGCGCAGGGTTTGGCCCTTTCCGTCGGTCATATCCACGGCGGTTTGGTCCAGCTCGGCGGCGGACATCTGGCAGGCCATGGCGCGTTTGTAGATCAGCTCGTAGAGCCGGGCCTGCTCGCTGCTCAGCATGCGGCCGACGCGCTCGGGCTTCAGGCCGATATCGGTGGGGCGGATGGCCTCATGGGCCTCCTGCGCGTTTTTCGCCTTGGAGATGTATTCGCGCGGGGCCACGGGGATATAGTCCGGGCCGAAATCGGATTTGATCTGCGCGCGGATTGCGGTAACGGCCTCCTTGGCGAGCTGCACGCCGTCAGTTCGCATGTAGGTGATGAGGCCCACGGTCTCACCGCCGATGTCGATGCCTTCATAGAGCTGCTGCGCGAGGCGCATGGTCTGCTGCGAGGAGAAGCCGAGCTTGCGGCTGGCCTCCTGCTGCAAGGTGGAGGTGATGAAGGGCGGCGGCGGGTTGCGCTTGGTGCGTTTTTTATCAACCTGGGCGACGGTGAAGCTGCCGGATTTAACCGCTTCCTTGGCGGCCAGCGCCTTGGCTTCGCCGCCCAGATCAAACTGCTCGAGCTTCTTGCCCTGGTAATGCGTGAGGCGGGCAGGGAAGGGCGCGCCGGCCGGTGTGACCATGCCGGCCTCGATGGTCCAGTATTCGCGGGATTTGAAAACCTCGATCTCGGCCTCGCGCTCACAGATGAGGCGCAGCGAAACCGATTGCACCCGCCCGGCGGATTTGCTGCCCGGCAGCTTGCGCCAGAGCACAGGCGAGAGGGTGAAGCCGACCAGATAATCCAGCGCCCGCCTGGCCATGTAGGCCTCGATGAGCGGCTGATCCAGCTCGCGCGGGTGGGCCATCGCGGTTTTGACCGCGGATTTGGTGATCTCGTTGAAGGTGACGCGCAGCACGTTGACGCCCTTGAGCGCGTTCTTGTCCTCCAGCATCGCGCGCACATGCCAGGAGATGGCCTCGCCCTCACGATCAGGGTCAGTCGCCAGATAGAGGGTTTTGGCGCCCTTCAGCGCACGGGCGATCTCGCCCATGTGCTTGTTGCCGCGCTCGTCGGCCTCCCACGACATGGCGAAATCTTCGTCAGGGCGGACCGAGCCGTCTTTGGGCGGCAGGTCGCGCACATGGCCGAAGGAGGCCAGGACCTTATACGAATCGCCGAGATATTTGTTGATTGTCTTGGCTTTTGACGGGGATTCGACGACGACGATATCAGTCAAGAACCGTTCCAATCATAGGTCGGCGGGACGCGCGACGCGGTTACCGGCGAGGGTTTCCACCCTCCCCGCGAGTTCAAGCTCAAGTAGAACCGCCGTGACGGCGGCACCCGACAACTGGCAGCGCCGGGCGATCTCGTCAACTCCGGCCGGATCGGCGCCGATCAGCGCTGGGATTTCCAGGCGCGCGCGGGCGAGTTCACGGGCGCTCTCGGCAGGGTCCACCCAGGCGAATGCGGGTTCGGCGAAGCCGGACGGCGCGCCGTGCTGGAACATCGGGTCACGGCCCAGGCCCTGGCTGGCGGGGTGGCCCGGCAGGTTGGCCAGAACATCGGCGGCGGATTCCGTGAGGTGGGCGCCCTGGCGGATGAGGTCGTTGGCGCCCTGGGAGCGCGGGTCCAGCGGGGAGCCGGGGACACCGAACAGCTCGCGCCCCGCCTCAAGCGCCATGCGCGCGGTGAGCAGCGAGCCGGAGCGGGCCGCCGCCTCGATGACCACAAGGCCCAGCACCAGCCCGGCGATGATGCGGTTGCGCTTGGGGAAGTGGCGGGCAATGGGCGCGGTGCCGAGCGGGGCCTCGGCGACCACGGCGCCGTGTTGCGCGATCAGGCGTTGCAGTTTTTCGTTCTCGGGCGGGTAGGGCAGGTCCAGCCCGCCCGCGATGACCGCGATGGTCTTGCCGGTGCGCAGGGCGCCGGTGTGGGCGGCGGCATCTATCCCGCGCGCCAGGCCGGAGACCACGGTGAGGGATGCGGCCAGTTCCGCGCCAAGGGATTCAGCCAGGCGCATGCCGTTGGCCGAGGCGTTGCGCGCGCCGACGATGCCGATGGCGCGGGTGTGCAGGAGGCTGAGATCGCCCAGCACGGCGATGACCGGCGGCGCGTCGGGCAGTTGGGCCAGATATTCAGGGTATTCGGGCGTATTCAGGAAGATGAACTTCCCCCCCATGCGGGCAAGGGCCGCGAATTCGCGTTCGGCTTCCGCGGGCGTTGGAATGCGCGGCGCGGTGGCGCGGCCCCCGGCGCGGGCCAGCTCGGGCAGGGCGGCCAGGGCTTCGGCCGGGGTCTCGAAGCGCGAGAGCAGGCGGCGGTAGGTGATGGGGCCGACGCTCTCGGTGCGGACCAGACGCAGGCGGTCAATCTGCGGGGGCATCACGCCTTCTGGCCGATTTTAGGCTCCGTGCCGGCCAGCAGCCGCTCAATGTTGGCGCGGTGCTTCCAGAACACCAGCGCCGCGATGATGAGCGCCAGCAAGGCGGTTTTCCAGGATTGAAAATACCAGGCGGCCGCGGGGGAGATGGCGAAGGCGGAGAGCGCCGCGAGCGAGGAGCGGCGCAATGTGGCCGCAACGGCGAGCCAGAGCGCGCAGCACAGCGCGCCCAGCGGCCAGCACACGCCCCAGAACACGCCAAGCCCCGTGGCAACGCCCTTGCCACCCTTAAACCCCAGCCAGACCGGGTAGAGATGGCCGAGAAACACCGCCAGCGCCGCCAGAAACACGCCGCCATGGGCATAATGGCGCACGAAAAGCACCACCAGCGTGCCCTTCACCGCATCCAGCAGCAGGGTGGCGGCGGCAAGTTTTTTGTTGCCGGTGCGCAGCACGTTGGTGGCGCCGATGTTGCCCGAGCCGATGGCGCGAATGTCCCCCAGACCGGCGGCGCGGGTGAGCAGCAGGCCAAAGGAGATGGACCCCACCATATAGGCGAACACGCAAAGCAGAAAAATCGTCATCCAAAGACCCTTACACCGGCTTTCCAGGTGCCCAGCACCACGCCTTCGAGCGCGCGGCCGTCAAAGGGCGTGTTTTGCGCCTTGCCCGGCATCTGCCCGGCGTTCACCTGCCAGGAGCGCTCGGGGTGGAACAGGCAGAGATCAGCCGGCGCGCCTTTGGCGATGACACCCGCGTTGATGCCGAGCCACGCGGCCGGGCGGGCGGTGAGCAGGGCAAGCGCCTGGGGCAGCGTGAGGTGGCCTGATTGCACCTGCGCCAATGTGACGCCAAGCAGTGTTGCCAGGCCAGCGCCGCCGGGAGAGGCTTCGGCGAAGGGGAGGCGCTTGTCGTCGGCGTCGCGCGGCTGATGGTCGGAGGCGATGGCGTCAATTGTGCCATCGCGCAAGGCGGCCAGCACAGCCTGACGGTCAGCCTCCGCGCGCAGCGGCGGCGAGAGCTTGGCATAGGTGCGGTAGCCGCCGATCGCGGTCTCGTTGAGGTCAAAATAGGGCGGGGCGGTGTCACAGGTCACGCGCAGGCCCTTGTCCTTGGCCTGGCGGATCAGCGCCAGGGCCTCGGCGGTGGTGACATGGGCGAAATGCACGGCGCTATTGGCCATCTCGGCCAGGCGGATATCACGCGCCACGCAGATGGCCTCGGCGGCGGCGGGGATGCCGGGCAGGCCCATCCAGCTGGCGCGCGCGCCGCTGGTGGCGGCGCCGCTCTTGGCCAGCTCATAATCTTCAGGGTGTTGCACAATGCGCATGCCAAAACCGCTGGCGTAGCTCAGGGCGAGACGCATCAGGCGCGAGGAGGCGATGGTTTTGGCGCCATCGGTGAAGGCGATGGCCCCGGCGGCTTTCAACAGCCCGTATTCGGCCAGCTCCTGCCCGGCGCAGCCGCGCGTGGCGGCGGCGTAGGGCAACAGGCTGACACTGCCGGTCTCGGCACCGCGCGCGGTGATGAGATGGACCAAGGCTGGGTCGTCGATGGGGGGGGAGCTGTCAGGCAGCACGGCGATGGTGGTGATGCCGCCCGCCGCCGCCGCCGCCGCCGCGCTGGCGATGGTCTCGCGGTATTCAAACCCCGGCTCGCCGAGGCTGGCGCGCATGTCCACCAGGCCGGGGCAGAGCACGGCGCCCTCGGCCTCGATGATCGTGGCGCCATCGGGCTGGCCGAGCGAGGGGCCAAAATCGGCGATGCGGCCATCCTTCACCAGCAGCTCGCCCGCAACCAGGGCCTGCGCGGCACTATCCAGATATCTGATTTTACGGAACAGGATCATAGGATTTCACCCCGCGCCAGAGCGTCAAGCACGGCCATGCGCACCGCCACGCCCATTTCCACCTGCTCCCTGATGAGCGAACGCACCGGGTCGTCGGCAACGTCGCTGTCAATCTCGACGCCGCGATTCATCGGGCCGGGGTGCATCACCAGCGCGTCTGGCTTGGCGAAGCCGAGCTTGCGGCGGTCCAGCCCGTAATAGGCGAAAAACTCGCGCGAGGAGGGGATCAGCCCGGCGGACATGCGCTCTTTTTGCAGGCGCAGGGCCATCACGATGTCAGCGCCGTTCAGACCCTCCTCCATGTCATGACACACGGTGACGCCCGCGGCCTCGATGCCGGAGGGAATGAGGGTGGGCGGGCCGACAACCCGCACGAAATTGCCCATCATGGTGAGCAGCAGAATATTGGACCGCGCAACGCGCGAATGCGCGATGTCGCCGCAAATCGCCACGGTGAGGCCGGAGATGCGGCCCTTGCGGCGGCGGATGGTCAGGGCATCAAGCAGCGCCTGGGTGGGGTGCTCATGGGTGCCGTCACCCGCGTTGATGACCGAGGCTTCAACCTTCTGCGCCAGCAGCGCGGGGGCGCCGGAGCGGTTGTGGCGCACCACCAGCAGGTCGCAGTTCATGGCGTTGAGGGTCGCCGCCGTGTCCAGCAGGGTCTCACCCTTGGTGACCGAGGAGGTGGAGACGGACATGTTGATAACATCCGCGCCCAGCCGCTTGCCGGCCAGCTCGAAACTGGTGCGGGTGCGGGTGGAATCCTCAAAGAAGAGGTTGATCAGCGTGCGCCCGCGCAGGGAATCCCGCTGGGTTTTGCCGGAACGGTTGAGGAGGACGTAGCTCTCCGCGAGGTCGAGCAACGAGGTGACGGCGACCGGGTTCAACCCCTCGATGCCGAGCAGATGCTTGGGAGATGTCATTAAAACCCGGTTAGACCACATTCGCCCGCGTCGTGTGAAGGGTTTGGAGCGAATTATCCTGTTCTTGACGCAGATCATGGCGCAAACGCCTGGCGCGGGGTTAGGTCGCGGGCACTCAGGAGAAGGGGTTTTGCCATGAGGCCATTACGTGGATTTACAGTGTTCGGTAGCGCGGTTTTGTTGTTTGGGGGGCTGGCCGCGTATTCCGCCGCGCAGACACCTGGCGACCAGAGCGCGCCGCCGGCCAGCTACGGTCCGGGGATGATGAGCGGCTGGGGCGGCGGTTATGGCCCCGGCCCGGGCATGATGGGCGGCTGGGGCGGCGGCTACGCCCCCGGAATGATGAACGGCTGGGGAGGTGGAGGCTGGAAAGCCAAATCCGGCCCGGCGGCCAGCGAGACCATGTTTGCCGCGCTCAAGCAGGAGCTGAATATCACGCAGGCGCAGAGCGCTGACTGGGATACATACACCACCGCAGTCACCGCGGCTGATCAGGCGATGTGGCCCGCGATGCGCGCCTTGTTGCAAGGTGCCACGGCCAAAACCGCGCCGGACGATCAGTTCACCTTGATGAGCCAGATGATTGATCTGCGTAAGCAGGATTTCGACAAGAAACACGCCGCCGCGCAGGCTTTGCTGCCGCATCTGACAGCCTTCCAAAGCGGGCAGGCAACCGAAATTTTGCCCGGGTTGGCCGAGGCGGGCAGGGGGATGGCTGGTTGCGGCCGGGGCTTTGGCCGGGAGGGCATGTGGCAAGGGATGATGGGCTTTGGCGGCCCGCCGTTCTGATACCAGAGTTCACACGGTTGCCGCTTGAGAAATGGGCCGTATTGCATCAGAAACGATGTGGCGAGAGCCAAAACGGCCTTATTTTACAAGGGAGACGCCCGAATGAGCCAGATCGAAGCCGCCAAATCCGACCAGGTGCGCGATAGTAAGCTGCATATTGTTAACGCAGGCGGGCATTCCGTCGCGCTAACACGCGTAAACGGCAAAGTGCAGGCGTTTGTGAACAAATGCCCGCATCTGGGCATGCCGCTGACCAAGGGCAAGATTGAGGGCGGGGCGGTGACCTGCCCGTTTCACGGCTCGAAGTTCGACATCTGCTCGGGCCGCAACATGGACTGGGTGAAGAGCCTCCTCGGGATGCCGCTGCCGGGTTGGGCACAGAGCGCGCTGGCCATGGGCAAGAAGCCCACCGGATTGAAGACGCTGGCCGCGACAGAAAAGGACGGCGCGATTTTTCTGGAAGTTTAAGAATTTTTCTGGAAGTTTAAGAATTTTTCTGGAAGTTTAAGACAAGGGGCGGCCGGGGCTTGCGGCCGCCTTTTTCCTGGCCTCCATAAATCGCAGAATCAATATTATGGAAAGTCGAAATACAGGCTCCAGCAGCGATCCGCGGCGGAGCGGTTAGATTTCAATGCCGATTTTGCCGAAATGGGCGTTGGATTCCTGGTAACGGAATGCGTCAACCAATTGTTCCAGCGGGAAAGTCTTGTCGATCACCGGTTTTAGCCCCGTGGCTTCCAATGCGCGGATCAGATCAAGCTGGTGCTGCCGGCTGCCGACGGTGACGCCAACGACATGGGCCTGGCGCATCATGATGGCCGCGGTGGGAATCGGGCCGGCAAAACCCGCCAGCACGCCGATCAGCGCGATATGCCCGCCAAGACGCAGCGATTGGATGGATTGCGGCAAAGTGCCTGCCCCGCCGATCTCCACCACAATGTCCACGCCGCGCCCGCCGGTTATCGCGCGCGCCGCTACGCCCCATTCGGGCTGCTCGCGGTAGTTGATGAGATGATCCGCGCCCAGCGCCTTCAGCCTTTCCAGCTTTGCCGCCGAGGAGGAGGTGGCGATGACCGTCGCGCCAAAGGCCTTGGCCAGTTGCAGCGCGAAGATGGAGACCCCGCCGGTGCCCTGGATCAGCACCGTGTCGCCCGCTTTCACGCCGCCGTCGGCGACCAGGCCCTTCCAGGCGGTGACCCCGGCGCAGGTGATCGCCGCCGATTCGACATGGTTGAGATGCCTTGGCGCGCGCGTGAACCAGGTGGAAGGCGCGGTCACGGCCTCGCGGGCATAGCCGTCCATGCCGTCGCCGGGGACGTATTGGAAGCCTTCGTCAGGCGCGCGGCCATCCAGCCAATGGGGGAAAAAAGTCGTGAGCACGGCATCGCCGGGGGTGAAATCACGCACGCCCTCGCCAACCGCCGCCACCTCACCCGCGCCATCAGACATCGGGATGCGCCCGGCAGCGGCCGGGATCATCCCGGAGACAACCGCATAATCATGATAATTCAGGCTACTGGCACGCAAAGATACCGTGATTTCGCCAGGGCCTGGCGGCGCGGCGGCGGGCAGGTTAACCAAGGTGAGCGCGGCGAGCGTGGCCGGGGCGCCAATGCGAACTGCTTTCATGCAGGCGTTATCCTCTTGTTTTATTGTTTCAGGCTTCGATCACCATGCCATCGTATCCTGGTTCCACGCCAGCGGGCAGCGTGGCGCGCAGGTGCTGGTAGTCCATATCCGGCCCCAGATGCGTAAGCACGGTGCGCCTGGGGCGCAGGCGCTCCACCCAGCCGAGCACGGTGGCCAGATTGGCATGCGTCGGGTGGATCGGGCCTGGGGTGAAGCAATCTATCACCAGCACGTCGAGATTTTCCAGCGCTTCGAGCGCGGTCTCGTCCAGCCGCACGACATCCGTGCAGTAGGCCAGGTTTTCCACGCGCAGGCCGAGCGAGCGCATTGTGCCGTGGTCCTGGTTAATAAACCGCGCGGGAAGGCCTTGAATTTCCACGATGTTTCCTGGCTCGACCGTATGCGGCACCAGCACCGGGCGGTAGAAGAAGCCGCCGCTGAACGGGCGGAAAGCGTAGTCGAACCGCTGGTACAACTCGCCCCAGGTGCATGTATCGGTGTAGGCCGGCAGCGGCGCGCCCAGCAGGCGGTTGAGAATACGGATTTCATCCAGCCCCGCGATATGGTCGGCATGGGCATGGGTGTAGACCAGCGCGTCGATGCGCCCAATGCCGCAGGCGATAAGCTGCAAGCGCAGATCGGGCGAGGTGTCGACCAATATTCGTTTGTTTTCAGTTGATTCGATGACGATGCTGGAGCGCGTGCGGCGGTTGCGCGGCTCGGCGGGGTCGGTCTTGCCCCAGTCGCCAAAACCGCCGGGGCCGCCGATCTGCGGCAGCCCGGCCGAGCCGCCAACCCCCAGCAGCGTAACCTTCATGCCGCCTTGCCGTAGAGGGTGTGGAAATTCCGGGTTGTGAGTTCCGCCACCGCCTCGGGCGATATCCTTTTGATTTCAGATAATACCTTGGCGGTATGCACAGTGTAGGCCGGCTCATTGCGCTTGCCCCGGAACGGCACGGGGGCAAGATAGGGGGAGTCAGTTTCCACCAGCAGGCGCTCCAGCGGCATATCTGCGGCGATTTCCCGCAATTCCAACGATTTGGGGAAGGTTAAAATACCGGAGAAGGAGATATAGCCGCCCATCGCCACCGCCGCCTCGGCCAGTTTGCGGGTGGAGGAAAAACAGTGCAGCAAAAAGCCGAAATCGCCGCCCCCCGCCCGCTCCTCCTGCAAAATGCGGATGATGTCGTCATCGGCGTCGCGCGCATGGATGGCCAGCGGCAGGCCGGAGATTTGCGCCGCGCGGATATTGGCCCGGAAATTTTGCGCCTGCACGTCACGCGAGGCTTTTTCGTAGAAATAATCCAGCCCGCTCTCACCGATGCCGATCACCTTCGGGTGTTTCGCCATCTCGGCGATCGCCTCCGGTGCCGCGACCGGCAAAACATCCGCCGCGTGGTTGGGGTGAACCCCGACGCAGGCCCAGACATTATCATATTTTTCTGCAATGTCAATGGCTTGTTGTGATTGTTTGAGGGTAACCCCGATTGTCACCAGGGTTTCCACGCCGGCGGCGCGGGCGCGTTCCACCACCGCGGCTTCCTCACCGGGCTGGTTGAAATAGTCGAGATGGCAATGCGTATCGACCAGCATTATTTGGCCTCCGCCTCGACGAAGCGGGGGAACAGCCCGGCCGGGGCGGGCAGCGGCGTGCCTTCGGCCAGCGCGGTATCCAGCGCGGTGAACTGGCGCGCATCCGCCGCCACGCCAAGCTGGTCCAGCAGCTTGGCCATGCTGCCGGGCATGAAGGGCTGCAGCAACAGCGCCACGGTGCGCAGGACGGCGGCCAGCACGAACAACACCGTGTTCATGCGCGCGATGTCGCTCTTGCGCAGTGCCCAGGGGGCCTGGTGGTCGATATAGCCATCGGCGGCGCGGATCAGCTTCCAGGTCTCGTCCAGCGCCTCGTGGAAGGCAAGGCGCGACATTGCCCCCCTCACCTTCTCCGGCAGCTCGGCTGCCAGCTCCAGCAGCACATGGTCAGCCTCATGCAGCGTGCCTTTTGGCGGCACCACGCCGCCGGCGTTTTTGGCGATGAAGGAGAGCGTGCGCTGCGCCAGATTGCCGATGCCGTTGGCAAGCTCCGCATTTGTCCGTGAAATCAGCGCCTTGCGGGAGAAATCGCCATCGTTGCCGAAGGGCACCTCGCGCAGCAGGAAGAAGCGCACCGTGTCCAGGCCGAATTCTTCCACCAAGGGGCGCACATCGATGAAATTGCCGGTCGATTTGCTCATCTTCTCGCCCTCGACCGTCCACCAGCCGTGCGAGAACACTTTTTCAGGCAATGCCAGCCCCGCGCCCATGAGGAAGGCAGGCCAGTACACGGCGTGGAAGCGGATGATCTCCTTGCCCACCAGATGCAGGCTGGCCGGCCAATACCCCCCGCGCGGGCCGTTAAGGTCCGGGTATCCGGCGGCAGTGATGTAGTTCACCAGCGCGTCGAGCCAGACATACATCACATGTTTCTCATCGCCCGGCACCGGAATGCCCCAGGAGAAGCTGGTGCGGCTGATGGAGAGGTCCTTAAGGCCGCCGCGCACGAAGGAGAGGATCTCGTTGCGCTTGGCCTGGGGGGCAATGAAATCCGGGTTGGCCTCGTAATAGGCCAGAAGCCTGTCCTGGAAGGCGCTGAGTTTAAAGAAATACGACGGCTCGATCACCCATTCCACCGGGGCGCCGCTCGGGGCCCTTTTGGTGCCGTCCGGCCCGGTTGTGAGCTCTTCCTCATCGTAGAAAGCCTCGTCGCGCACCGCGTACCAGCCCTCATAGGCGCCGAGGTAGATGGCCCCATTTTCCTGCAATTTCAGCCAGATGGCCTGCGCGCTGGCCTTGTGCCGCGCCTCGGTGGTGCGGATGAAGTCATCGTTGGAGATGTTCATCCGCCGCGCCATGTCCTGAAAATCAGCGGAGACCTTGTCGGTGAAACTCTGCGGATCAATGCCCGCGGCGCGGGCGGCGGCTTCCACCTTCTGGCCGTGCTCATCGGTGCCGGTGAGGAAAAACACATCGAACCCGTCCAGCCGCTTGAAGCGGGCCAGCACATCGGCGGCGACCGAGGTATAGGCGTGGCCGAGGTGCGGCGCGCCGTTCACATAATAAATCGGCGTGGTGATATAAAATTTCTGTTGATTCATGACCTGTGCAACTGGCTGAGCGCCACGATCACCGCGGCGCGTTTATCAAGATTGAGACCGGCGGTCTCACGTTCAAGCTGTCCGAACTCCTGCCAGAGCGTAACATCCCCCGCAAGCCGCGCCAGGTTCTGGCCGGAGCGGGCGGCGGCGCGGGTGCGGCTGGCCAGTTCCGCGCGCAGCAGGGTGAAGAAGGTCTCGAAATGGTCCGTGCCCTCCACCGCGCGCGCAACGGTGTCGGCAATGGCCTGCGCGCGCGCGGGAGAAACCGGCGCCGCCAGAACCTCGTCCACCAGCCCGGCCAGCGCCACGCCGCCTTGCGCCGCGAGGGTCAGCGCCGTGCCGATGCTGCCCTCCGCCAGCCCAACCAGCCGCACCCGCTCATCCGCGCCCAATTCAGGGGCGTAGTCAGCCAGCAGCGCCGCCACATCGCCATCCGGCAGCGGCGAGAGCGGCAGAGCGCGGCAGCGGCTGCGGATGGTGGGCAGCAACCGCCCAGGCGCCGCTGTGACCAGCAGCAGGATCGCCCGCGCCGGTGGCTCCTCCAGCATTTTCAGCAACGCGTTGGCGGTCTGCGGGTTCATGTCCTCCGCGCCATCAACGATCACCACCCGCCAGCCGCCCTCCGAGGGCGTGTGATGCATGAACCCGATGGCCTCGCGGACCGTCTCGATCACGATAACCGACTGCAGCCGGTCCTTCTTATCATTCAACCGCCGCTCCACCGTGAACAGATCAGGGTGCGTGGCCGCCGCCACCCGGCGGAACACCGGGGAGCTGGCAGGCAATGAGAGATCCGCGCTGGTGCCCCCGGCCAGCAGCCAGCGGGCAAACCTGAAGGCCAGCGTCGCCTTGCCGATGCCCGGCGGCCCCGAGATCAGCCAGCCGTGATGCAGCCGCCCGGCGCTGGCGGCGTGGTGGAGCGAGGCGAGTGCCGCCTCATGCCCCCTGAAATGCGGGTTGGCGCGCGGCTCGATCGTCAACGCCCGGTCCGCTCCCGGATGACTTCGCGCATGCGGCCCACGACCACCTCCACCGGCTCCGTGCCGTCAACCACCACGCAGCGCGCGGGCTCGGCGGCGGCGATGGCGCGGAACCCCTGGGCGATGCGCGCCATCACCTCGGCGCCCATCTGCTCATAGCGGTCACTGGCCGCGCCACGCGAATTCAAACGGGATTTTGAAACAGATTCAGGCACTTCCAACATGAAGGTGATGTCAGGCATGAGGTCTATCAGCCGCGTCAGCGCGGCAACGGCGGCAATCTCCACCCCCATGCCGTAGGCCTGATACGCCATGGTGGAGTCTGAATAACGGTCACATATCACCACCGCGCCGCGCGCCAGCGCCGGGCGGATGACACACGCCACATGGTCCGCCCGCGCGGCGAAATGCAGCATTGTCTGGGCCATGGCGGTCAATTCCGTGTCAGGATTGAGCAACAGGGCGCGAATCGCCTCCGCCCCCGGCGTGCCGCCAGGCTCGCGCGTGGCCAGAACCTCGTGTCCCGCCTCGCGCAGCAGCGTGGTCAGGCGCAGGGCGGCGGTGGATTTGCCAGCCCCCTCCCCGCCTTCCAGCGTGATGAAAACGCCGTCGCGCACGCTCACCTGATGATTACCCCTAACGCGCTCATCGCAGGATTACACCCAACGCGCTCATCGCACGATAATCTCTAACGCGCTCATCGCACGATAATCCTTAACGCGCTCATCGCACGATGATCTCAGGGTCGGGGATGCCCAGGTCCAGCACTTGTTTCAGTGCCGCGTCGGCATCCTCAACTGAGTGATAAGGCCCTATGTTAACAGCATAAAGTGTCCGGTCACCGCCAAATTCGGGAACAATGCGCGCGGGCATCGCGCCCAGGCGCTGCATGGCCTGATGTGCGTCCCACGGCCGGCCAAAGCCCGGAATTTGCACAAACAGCGGCCCTGGCGAGGGCGCGCTTACTGTGAGTTGGCCGGTCAGCTGCACGGCGGGCGCCGCCGCGCTGCTGGCTGCCACGGGGGTCAGGTTCTGGGTGTTCCCGGCGGTGGCGGAGCCGGGTGGGCCGAGGCTCTGCGCGGTGATCCCGGCCTCCGGCGCGGCGGTCATCTTCGGCCCTTCCCCCAGCGCGCCATCCAGCGCGGCGGTTGCCGTGGCGTTCAGCTTCACCTCCACCTCAACGACCCCGCCAAGGGGGTAATTGAGGAGCCGCGCCACGCGCGGCGTGACCGCGATGATCCGGCCGGGAATATCCGGGCCGCGATCATTCACGCGCACATCCACCGAATTGCCGTTGACCAGATTGGTGATGGTCACGATGCAGGGCAATTGCAGCACAGGGCTGGCGGCGGCCAGTGCATTGGGGTCATAGGCTTCATTATCAGCCGTGTAGGCCGGGGTGTTGCCGCCAATCACCGTGGAGAGGCCTGTCGCGTCATAATCGTTGTAGTCGCGCGGATAGCGCCACTCTCCGCCCGCCTGATACGGATTGCCGATGGTAAAGCTCACCGGCCCTGGCGGCGGCCCCGCGTTCTGGTGCGCGCAACTGGAAAGGACCGCGAAAATGCCGAGAATATAACGGTTTATCATGCGCTTAGCACAGCCCGCCCCAACGAACCGACGGCAAGTGCATAAAAATCCGAAGCATTATAGCGCCTTATCACATGGAAATTTGCATAAATCAGGAAGGCTTCGCCACCGGCGCCATCCGGCAACAGCACGGCGGCCTGGGTGCTGCCGGGCAATGCGGGCGCGCCGGGCAGGCGCTGCACCCCGGCGCGCTGCCAGTCATCGAGGCTGCGCACCACCTCCCGCCCGGTTTGCGCGGGGTCCAGCCCCGGCGCGAACACCGGCTCGGATGACGGCATCTCGGGCTGCCAGCCGTATTTCACCAGATAGTTCGCCATAGAGGCCAGGGTATCAGCGTCCGAATCCCAGATATCAGGGTGGCCGCTCCCCGAAAAGGAGATCGCGGTGGAGAGGTAGACCCCAGGCATGAACTGCGGCTGGCCCATGGCCCCGGCGTAGGAGCCGATGAGTTTTGAGGCCGGGACCGCGCCGCTGGCAACGATACGCATGGCATCAATGGCCTGAGCGCCGAAGAAACGGCTGTTACGGTCCCAGGCCAGGGTGGCGAGGGCGTCGATCACGCCAAAACCGCCCTGATTGACGCCGTAATTGGTCTCGATCCCCCAGATGCCGAGCAGCGGCTCCGCCCCGACGCCAAAACGGCTGGTCACGGCGGCGAGCAGACTGCGCGATTCGGCGGCTTTTATAGCACCGGCCTGCAGGCGGGCATGGCTCAACACATGGGAGGAATATTCAACCCAGGTCTCGGTGAACTCCGCCTGATGGTGGTCCAGCTTCAGAATAGCGGCGTTGGGGACCAGATTTCCGGTGGTCTGGGCGACAATGGCGGGGGGAATGCCCGCGGCCAGGGCGCGTGCGCGCAAGCCTGCGAGAAAACCGGAAAAATCCCGCGCGCGGGCCAACCCAGGCAGAGCCAGGGTGAGGGAAATGCCGCCAAGTAATGCGCGCCTGTTCATGGGGTGATTGTGCCACGCCAGCCCGTGGCGCCGCAACCGCCATGCGAAGACGCAACAATCGCGCACGCGAATTGTATGCACTTTTTGTGCCAAAACATATTGGCGCTCGCAGAGACTTGCGTTAATCTGCGCGCATGGCACTTGGCCCCTCTTTTGCACCGCGGCTCGCCCTGCGGCAATCGCAATCTCTGGTGATGACGCCGCAGTTGCGCCAGGCGATCCAGCTGCTGCAATATTCCAACATTGAGGCAAGCCAGTTCATTGAGGATGAGCTGCTGAAAAATCCGCTGCTTGAGCGGGCGGACGGAGCTGATGGGGGGGGCGCGGCCGAACCCGATCTGCCCGCGCCGGCGGCAGCCGAGCCGCCCGATGCCACCAGCTTCGCCAGCTCAGGCATGATGCCGGGCGCTGAGGATGCGCCGCTCGATATTGATGTCAGCAATATCTATGACGCGGGAACCGGCGCGGATGGCGCCTATGGCGGCGGCGGGCAGGATGGCGAGGATGACTGGAACGCCATCGACGCGCTGGGGGCCAAGGGCCCTAACCTGCGCGAGCATCTGGAGCAGCAGGCGCGCCTCGCGTTTTCCACCACCCGCGACCGGGTGATCGCCACGGCGCTGATCGCGGCGCTGGACGGCGCCGGGCGGATTTCCGACCCGCCGGAGCAGATTGCCGCGACGCTGGGGGTCAGCCTGGAACAGGTGGAGGCCGTGCGCGCAATCATGCTGCGTTTTGACCCGGTGGGCGTGTTCGCGCGCGACCTGGTGGAGTGTTTGAGCGCGCAGCTGGCGGAGAAGAACCGCATGGACCCGGCGATGGCGGCGCTGCTCGCCAACCTGGAAATGCTGGCCCGGCGCGAGATGCGCGCCCTGCAGGCGGTCTGCGGGGTGGACGGTGAGGATCTGGCCGATATGGTGGCCGAGCTGAAGCGGCTGGACCCCAAACCCGGCGCGCGCTTTGAGGTGGAGCCGCTGCGCCCGCTGATCCCCGATGTGTTGATGCGCCCGCTGCCGGTGAAGGCTGGCGAGGCGAACGACTGGATGCTGGAGATCAACCCCGAGACGATGCCCAGGCTGCTGATCCGCCGCGGGTTCCACGCGCGGCTGGCGGCTTCGGCGTCACGCGAGACGAAGGCGTTTCTCTCCGAGCAGTTGCAGGGCGCGAACTGGCTGGTGAAGGCGCTGGAGTCGCGCGCGCAGACGATTCTAAGGGTCTCGGCCGAGATCGTGCGCCGGCAGGAAGGGTTTTTCACCCATGGCATCAGCCATTTGCGCCCGCTCACCCTGCGCGATATCGCAGCCGAGGTGGAATTGCACGAGAGCACGGTGAGCCGGGTCACCTCAAATAAATCCATCGCCACGCCGCGCGGCATATTTGAGTTGAAATTTTTCTTCACCACCGCCCTGACTAGCGCAAACGGCCAAACACATAGCGCGGAGACCGTTCGCCACCGGGTTCAGACCCTCATTTCGGGCGAAAACCCAAAAAATATTCTGTCCGATGACGCCGTCGCGGCAATATTACAAAAGGAAGGCATAGACATAGCACGGCGGACCGTGGCCAAATACAGGGAAGCGTTGCGTATACCTGGCTCGGCGCAGCGCAAGCGGGAAAAATGCCCGCCTAGAGGGTGAATGGGTGGCCCTCTGGACTACGAGTCTGATTTGGTTCGGGAGAAGACCATGCAATTGACGGTCTCTGGCAAACAAGTTGATCTCTCTGATGCACTGCGCACGCATGTGGCAACGCATCTGGATGTCATTACCCATAAATATTTTGACCAGGCGCTGGAGGCGCACGTTACATTCAGTAAGGCGCGAAGTTTCTTTACCTGCGACATAAACGTGCATGCGGGCCGCGGCATTACCGTGCGCGGCGAGGGTGAGGCCGGCGATGCGCATGCCGCCTTCGACGATGCGGCCGAGCATATCGCCACCCGCCTGCGCCGCTACCGGCGCCGCGTTTCCGAGCACGCGCGCGATGCGGGAAACCGCGCCAAACCCGAGGCCGGGCGGCAGTATGTGTTGCAGGCAGAGGCCCCGGCGGAGATTGAAAAACAGGCCGAGGCGCATTCAGAGGCCGAGGCGCTGCACGCCACCATCATAGCCGAATCCGATGCGGCCATTGAGTCGCTGACGGTGCGCGACGCGGTGATGCGCATGGATCTGGCGTTTCAGCAGGTGCTGATGTTCCGCAACTCCAAAAACGGCCACCTGAACGTGGTGTATCGCCGCCCTGACGGGCATGTGGGATGGATTGACCCCGCCGGAGCGTAAAAGCCGCGAAAAAGGCCAGGGACAAAATCCCTGGCCTTTTTTTATGCCCTGAAGGATTTATCAGACATAAGGCGGAACCGTGTAGCCTTTCGGCGAGAGGGTGAAAATCTCATGACCGGTTTCGGTCACGCCTATCATATGTTCAAACTGCGCCGAGAGAGAGCGGTCACGCGTTACCGCTGTCCACCCATCATCCAGCACCTTCACCTCCGGGCGGCCCACGTTGACCATGGGCTCGATGGTGAAGAACATGCCCGCTTTAAGCGCCGGGCCATCCCCCCGGCGGCCAAAATGCAGCACGTTGGGCGGTTCATGGAAATTGCGGCCGATGCCGTGGCCGCAGAAATCGCGCACCACGGTAAAGCGCTGCGCCTCGACATAGGATTGAATGGCATAGCCGATGTCGCCAAAGGTGGCGCCGGGTTTGACCACGGCAATGCCGCGCATCAGCGCCTCATACGTCACCTCGATCAGCCGCCGCGCGCGGGTGTTGGCTGTGCCTGCGACATACATGCGGCTGGAATCGCCAAACCAGCCGTCCAGGATCACGGTCACGTCGATGTTGACGATGTCCCCGTCGAGCAGCTTTTTCTCGCCCGGAATACCGTGGCAGACGACATGGTTGATGGAGGTACAGATCGACTTGGGGAAACCGCGATAGTTCAGCGGCGCCGGGACCGCGCCATGCGCCAGGATGAAGTCATGGCAAAGGATATTCAGCTCCTCGGTGGTGACCCCGGGAACCACATAAGGGCCGATCATATCCAACGTCCGGGCAGCCAGCAGGCCCGCCGCGCGCATCGGGGCAAAATCCTCTGGCCGGTGTATTGTAATCCGCCGTGCTTCGGCGCCGCCATCCATCATTCGGGTCTTTCGCTAAAGGGTGGTGCCGTGGGGGCACCAGGTTTCTGCGGCATTAGATGCAGATGCGGCCGCCGGAAAGCAAGTGCCAGGTGGAAAACCCTTCACGGCTGGTTCTCAATCCGCAGCGGCCGGGTCATCTCTTCCGGCTTCACCCATTCGTCAAATTCCTCCCCCGTGGTGACACCCAGGGCCAGCGCCGCCGCACGGAGCGACAACCCCTCGTGATGTGCCTTGAGCGCCACCTTGGCCGCCGCCGCGTAACCGATGTGCGGGTTCAGCGCGGTGACGAGCATGAGGTTTTTCGCAAGGTTTTCGGCGATTTTCCCGTAGGCTGGCGCGATGCCCGCCGCGCAATGCGTGTTGAAGGCGCCCAGCGCCTCGGCCAGCAGGCGGGCTGAATCGAGCAAATTGTGCAGCATCACCGGCTTGAACACATTGAGCTGAAAATTGCCCTGGCTGCCCGCGAAGGCCACGGCATGGTCATTGCCGAACACCTGCACGGCCACCATCGTCAGCGCCTCGCTCTGGGTGGGGTTGATCTTGCCGGGCATGATGGAGGAGCCAGGCTCGTTCTCGGGGATCAGCAGTTCGCCGATGCCCGCGCGCGGGCCGGAGGCATACCAGCGGACATCGTTGGCGATTTTCATCGCCGCTCCCGCCAGCACGCGCAAGCTCCCCGAGGCGGCCACCACGGCGTCATGCGCCGAGAGGGCCGCATATTTGTTGTGCGCGGTGCGGAAGGGCTTGCCGGTCTCCAGCGCGATGAACTCCGCCGCCGTGGCGCCAAAATTGGGGTGAGCGTTCAAGCCTGTGCCAACCGCCGTGCCGCCGATGGCGAGCTCATAGAGCCCCGGCAGCGTGGCGTGGATGCCAGACATCGCCGCATGCAGTTGCGCGGCCCAGCCGGAGATGACCTGGCCGAGGGTGATCGGCGTCGCGTCCTGCAAATGGGTGCGCCCGGTCATCACCACATCGGCGAACGCCAGGCTTTTTGCCTCGAATACAGCCAGCAGGGCCGCCACGGCGGGCAGCAGCGCGTTCTCGATCACCTCGGCGGCGGCGATGTGCATGACCGTGGGGAAGGTATCGTTGGAGGATTGCGAATGATTGACGTCGTCGTTGGGGTCGATCGGCTTTTTGCTGCCCAGAACCCCGCCCGCGAGCTGGATGGCGCGGTTGGCGATGACCTCGTTGGCGTTCATGTTGCTCTGGGTGCCCGAGCCGGTCTGGAACACCACCAGGGGGAACTCCGCATCCCATTGACCGGCGATCACCTCCTCCGCCGCCCGCACGATAAGTGCGGCCTTCTCCTCCGCCAGCTGCCCCAGAGCCTGGTTGGCCAGGGCGCAGGCCTTCTTGAGGATGCCAAAACCCCGGATAACCTCCCGGCCCCAGATATAATCGCGCCGCCCGATGGGGAAATTCTCGATGCTGCGCTGGGTCTGCGCCCCCCAGAGCCGGGCGGCGGGAACCTGAACCTCGCCCAGACTATCATGTTCAACGCGGAACTTGTTCATTCTACAGCCTTCCATTCAGAAACCCCAGCGCGGGAAGCGGCTTCCAGCGGCGGGGTAAATCGGTGCGGCGGATGGGTTTGATGGCATATATGGGGATGGGCTGGGCCGATGACTCCAAAAATCCGGCATAGGCGCGCACCTGCGCCTCACGCCAGGTTTTATCCGCCAAAGCGGCGCTGCGGCTTGCATAAACCTCGGCGATGCGGATCACCCGCCCGCTCATCGCCACCACCGCCCAGAGTGAGGATTCCGGGCTTTTACGTTCATCAGAGTGGAACTCCGCCATCGCATCCCCTTGTCTTGGACGAAACATCCTGTACTTCTCCGGCAAATTTGTTTTTGGAGAGCAGTGAATGGATCGTGAGGTTCAGGTCTGGCGTGAGGGTAGAGCAGGACGCATCCGGTTGAACAGACCAAAGGCATTCAACGCTCTCAATTTAGACATGGTAAAGACGATCCGCGCCGCCGTGGATGAATTTGGCGCCGATCCGGCAGTGCATGTCATCCTGGTGGACACTTTGGAGCGCTGGTTCTGCTCCGGCGGCGATGTGCGGATGCTCCATGCCGGCGCGGTCGCGGGCGATGCCAGCATCGCGGAGAGCTTCTTCGGGCTTGAATACGCGATGAACCAGGCGATCGCCGATCTGCGCAAGCCCTATGTCGCGATCATCAACGGGCTGTGCATGGGCGGCGGGGTCGGCATTTCGGTCCACGGCAGCCACCGCATCGCCACCGAAAACGCGCTGCTGGCCATGCCCGAGACCGGGATCGCGCTGTTCCCCGACGTTGGCGCCAGCTATGCGCTGCCGCGTATGCCCGGGGCGCTTGGCATGTATCTGGGCCTCACCGGGGCGCGGGTGACAGGCGCCGATGCGGTGCATACCGGATTTGCCACGCATTTTGTGCCCAGCGGGCAGATCGCCGCGCTGAGTGCGGCGATTGTGCGCGACGGTGTAACAGCGATTGCCGAATATGCCGCTCCCCTGCCCCCCTTTACCCTGGCCGCCGAGCGGGAGCTGATCGACCGGGCTTTCGGCCAGGATAGCGTGAACGGGATCATCGCCACCCTGGAGGCGGACGGCGGCAGCTTCGCCAAGGCGGCACTGGCGCAGTTGCGGCAGCATTCGCCAAGCTCGGTACATTGGAGTTTTGAGATCATCCGGCGCGGCGCGGCGCGGGATCTGGCCGGGTGTCTTGCCGCTGAATATGATCTGGTGTGCCAGATCGCGATGAGTGCTGAGTTTATCGAAGGTGTGCGCGCGCTGCTGGTTGACAAGGACAAATCCCCCAAATGGCAGCCGCCGCGGCTGGAGGACGTGAACCCGGCTACGATCGCCGCCCTTTTCGCGCCCAGGCCGCGCTGAGCAGATCGCGCAGGATGGCCGGACCGGCGCGCAGATAGCGCCGGGCCAGCCGGCGCGGCTCCTGGCGCAGGCGGTAGAGCCATTCCAGGCCGTTACGGCGCATCCATAAAGGTGCGCGGGGCAAAACACCGGCGCAGAAATCCAGCGCCGAGCCGATGCACAGCCCGGTGCCGGTGGCGCCGCCCTGGGTGGCGATGGCGTGGGCCAGATGCTCCTGCAAGGGCGAACCGAGCGCGATGAAGGTGAAATCCGCCTGCGCGCCGCAGCCAAATTCGCGCGCGCGGGCAAAGGCGGCCGGATTGTTGAGCAGGCCCCCGGGCGGGGCGTGATGCATGAAGTGATTGGCCGGATAGCGCGCCGCCAAGGCGGCAAAGCCGGGCGGCTGCATGCCGATGACAGCGATGCGCGCGCCGCGCAGTTGCTCCAGCAGCGCCGCCGCAAGGTCCGCCCCCGGCACCACCGCCGGGTGTTGCAGACCCAGCGCGCGGGCGGCCAGGGCGATGAAGCGCGAATCCAGCAGCCGCAGTTGCGCCGCCTGATACAATGGCAACAGCCCGGGGCTGCGCCGCAGCCGGACCAGATGATCGGCATTCGGGGTGACGACATAGGCGAACGGCGCCCCGGGCACGCGCGCCAGCAGCCCGGCGGTAACCTGCGCAAGCGGCGCGTCATCAAATGTGAGGCCAAGCAACGTGATGGAGCTCAAGGCGTCCATGTCATGCCGAATGTGACAACATGCTCGTTCGCGGCAGGCAGATAATTGGCCTGACGGTCATTGAACGCATAATCGGCGTCCAGCGCCAGTTCGGGGCCAAGCCGCCAGGAGGTTTCAGCATCGGCGGTGAACAGGCTCTCGCGCCGGAAGCTGTGCAAATAGGCAGCGCTGGCGGCCTTGGCCGTGAGGTTGATGGTGACATTGCGCATATATTCATGGCTGAGGGATAGTTTTGCCTCGCTCAGCGTGTAAGGGGCGGCGCTGACCTCGTCCGGGTCGTCGATTTCGCGCGCCAGGGTCAGGCGCAGCTTGTCCAGATCGCCCGGCATCCAATCCAGCGCCAGTTCCAGCACCGGCGCGGTGAGCGCCGGGCCAAAACGCGGCTGGCGCTGCGCCACGCCGCCCAGGGCGCTGAAGCTCCACAGGCCGGAGGCCGTGTCCACCAGCCCGGCGAGGAGTTGGTAGGTGGCGGCGTTGAAGGCCGGGGTCTCATAGACAGACTGCGTGGCGTGCAAACGGAGCAGGAACTGCAACGGGCCGGGGGGCAGATAGGCCGTGGTCAGCCCCTCGCGCGTGTCGCGGCGGTTTTGCGCGCCAGGGCTGGGGAAGCTGTAGGCGGTGGCCGAAGCGTCTGGCGTGAGCGTGAACATGCCCAGCGAAATCTCATCACGGGCTCTGAAATCGCGCACGGTAAAGCCAAGCGGCCGGGCGGCGGCGATTGTGCCCAGCGTGAAGCCGGTTTCCTGCGCCCGCTCATAGACGGCGGAAATGGTGATGGTCTCGCGCGCCAGCACAGCCCGCTCCCCGGCGCCAAGCGTGAAACCGGAGGTATCCTGCGCCCGGTTGCCCGGATACAGGGCGGTATTCACGGTCGCGAACACCCCCAGGCCCAGCAGCGGGTCAGCCAGCAGCAGACTCGGCGCGGCGGTGAACCGCGAGGACGCGGCGGCGGCGTTGGGCGCGGAGTCGTAACCTGCGCCCAGGGCCAGGGCGGGGGCGATGCTCAAGCCGTTGACCTCAAAGCCGGAAAACTCCGGGCGCGGCGGCTTATGCTCCGCCGTGACCGCGAATGGCGTGCCGTAGCCCGCAATGGCGGCGGGCAGCACAGCATCCAGCTCCTGCGCGGCGGCGGGGAGAGCCGTGAGCGCCAGCAGGCCGGTGAGGATTTTACGCACGGGATATGTTCGGCATTTCCACATTACAACCAAAACGTTTATTTGAGTCAAAACACAATTTATAGTTGATTATTCATGGCGCGGCGAAATGATATCGACCTGACGAAAGGGCTGGCCATTCTGCTCGTCGTGTTCGGCCACCTGGTCGCGCGGGCGGACCCGGCGGGCGTGGCCTGGTATGAGCCGCTGCGCCGGGCGGTTTATGCCTTCCATATGCCGCTGTTTTTATATCTGAGCGGGCTGATGGCGGTCTCCTCGGGCCTGCTGCTGGCGCCCCGCGCGGCCTGGAAGCAGGTGGCGCTGGCGCGGGCGGAGCGTCTGCTGGTGCCGTTTTTCGGGTTGGGCGCGCTCATCGTGCTCGGCAAAATCGCCGCCGCGCGGGTTATGTTCGTTGACAACCCTCCGGCCGGGCTGGCCGGTGGGCTTGGCGCGCTGCTCTGGCACACTGCGCAAAGCCCGGCGGCTTCCATCTGGTATCTGTTCGTGCTCTTCGCGGTCAGCCTCGCCGGCATGGTGCTGCTGAACGGGCAGCCCCGGCGCCTGCCCTGGCTGCTAGCCGGCATGTTGCTGCTCTACACCCAGCCCCTGCCCGCTTATATGTATCTCGACCGCGTGGGGCGCTACGCGGTGTTTTTCGGCCTTGGCGCGGGGGCCGGGCTTCTGGGCGCGCGCTGGGACAATTTCATGGACCGTTGGTGGCGCTGGCTGCTGGCCGCCTTCAGCCTGGGCCTGGCCGTGGTGGCGGGCTGGGGCGCGCATTGGCCCGAGGCGGTGGTTTTATTGCCGATGGGAGCACTCTCCATGCCCGCGCTTCACGGATTGTTAAGGCGTTGCGCCGCATCCTCGCCAAGGCTTCTCCTTGGTCTCGGGCGGTACAGTTTCATGATCTATCTGTTCAACACGTTGTTCATCGGCTTCACCAAGGGGGTGTTGCTGCATCTATATTCCTGGAATGGCGCCAATTTCCTCCCTTTCGCAATGGCGCTGATGCTCGCGGGTGTCTGCGGCCCGGTGGCGCTCAAGCGGTTGGTGTTCCGGCGCGTGAAACTGCTGGACCGGCTGACGGATTAGCAGCGTTCTGCCTGAATGCTCCGGTGCCGGTCCACCAACGGGCAAAACTCAGCCCGCTTGCGCCATGGCGATGTAGTTGACCGAGGTGTCGCGCGAGATGCGGAATCCACCGGCCAGCGGGGCGAAGGTAATCCCCGCCGTGTCGCACAGCCGCAGCCCGGCGGCGCGGCAATGTCCGCCCAGCTCCACGGGGGTGATGAACTGGCTCCAGTTGTGGGTGCCAACGGGGAGCAGGCGCAGCAGATATTCGGCGCCCAGCTTGGCCACCAGGAAGGATTTCCTGCCCCGGTTCATGGTGGAGATGAACAACAACCCGCCCGGCTCCAGCAGTGCCGCCAGCGTGGCGACGAATTCGCCCGGCTCGGCAACATGCTCGATCACCTCCAGCGCGGTGATGACCGGAAATTTTTCTCCCTCCGCCACCAGGGCCTCGGCGGTGGCGTTGCGGTAGCTGAGCGACAGCCCCTGCCCCGCCGCATGCGCCTGTGCTGCGGCGATCACCTCGGCTCCGGCGTCCAGCCCCAACACCTCATGCCCCGCCCGGGCGAGGGACTCGGAGAGCAAACCGGCGCCGCAGCCAACGTCAAGAATCCGCACCGGGCCGGGGAAGCGGCGGCTGATCCGCTCCAGCACCCAGGCCGCGCGCGGCGGGTTCATCATGTGCAAAGGCCGCATCGGGCCGCTTTTATCCCACCAGCGCGACGCCAAATCGTCGAAAAGAGCGATTTCTTCTGGTCTGACCGAACTGCTCTGCATTGCCGAACTCTCCTGTGACCGGTATGTGACGCCCCGGCCGGTTTTCCACAAGGGACTTATGTATGGCGCGTATCGTGATGAAATTCGGCGGCACCTCCGTCGCCGATCTGGACCGTATCCGCAATGTCGCCCAACGGGTGAAGGCGGAGGCCGACAAGGGCAACGAGGTGGCCGTGGTGGTTTCCGCCATGTCAGGCGCCACGAACCAGCTTGTCGACTGGTGCCAGAAGCTCTCCCCCCTTTTTGATGCCCGCGAGTATGACGCCGTGGTCGCCACCGGCGAGCAGGTGACCGCCGGGCTGACAGCGATTGCCCTGCAAAACCTGGGTGCGGACGCGCGCAGCTGGATGGGCTGGCAGATTGCGGTGGAGACCGATGGCCAGCACGGCAAGGCGCGGATCAGCTCGATTGAGGCCGACGAGCTGATCGAGCGCATGAAACAGGGGCAGATCCCCGTGGTCGCCGGGTTCCAGGGCATCGGCCCGGATAACCGGGTGACCACATTGGGCCGTGGCGGCTCCGACACCTCGGCGGTCGCCCTGGCGGCGGCGCTCAAGGCCGACCGCTGCGATATTTATACCGATGTGGACGGGGTCTACACCACCGATCCGCGGATTGTGCCCAAGGCGCGCAAGCTGAGCAAGATCACCTATGAGGAAATGCTGGAACTGGCCTCGGTGGGTGCGAAAGTGCTGCAAACCCGCTCGGTGGAACTGGCGATGAAGGAGCATGTGCGGGTGCAGGTGCTCTCCAGCTTTAGCGATGCGCCCGGCACCATGGTTGTTGATGAGGATGAAGTTGTGGAACAGGAAATTGTCGCAGGGATCGCCTATTCGCGCGATGAAGCCAAGGTAACGGTGCGCCGGGTGCCAGACCGCCCGGGCGTTGCCGCCGCCATTTTCGTGCCGCTGGCCGAGGCGCATATTAACGTCGATATGATCGTGCAGAACGTCTCCGCCGATGGCACAACGGATATGACCTTCACGGTCGGCAAGACCGACCTGCCGCGCGCCACCGCCGTATTGGAGCAGGCCCGCCAGCAAATCGGCTACGCGGAAATCTCCACCGATCCGAACGTCGCGAAAATCTCGGTGGTCGGCGTTGGCATGCGCAGCCATGCGGGTGTTGCGGGCACCATGTTCCGCACCCTGGCCGAACGGGGCATCAATATCCAGGTGATCTCCACCAGCGAGATCAAGGTAAGCGTGCTGGTGGCCGCCGAATATACCGAATTGGCGGTGCGCGCGCTGCACACGGCGTATGAACTCGATGCTTAATTGCACGCATGACGCGGCGGGCGAATACGCCGCCCTGCAGGCCCGCGGCGCTGCCTTTCTGGGCACTGAACACGCCATCATGGCCGGCGCCATGAGCTGGGTCTCCGAGCGCCACCTGGTCTCGGCCATCTCCAACGCGGGCGGGTTTGGCGTCATCGCCTGCGGCGCGATGCCGCCAGCCCTGCTGGAGGCCGAGATCGCCGCCACCCAGGCGATGACGGACAAGCCCTTTGGCGTGAACCTGATCACCATGCACCCGCAGCTCGACGAGCTGGTGCAGATCTGCCTGCGCGCGAAGGTCACGCATATCGTCTTCGCCGGCGGCATCCCGCCCGGCCCCGCGATCCGCGCGGCCAAGGATGGTGGCGCCAAGGTCGTTGCCTTCGCTCCGGCGCTGGTGCTGGCCAAACGTTTCGTGAAATCGGGCGTGGATGCGCTGGTGATCGAGGGTTCCGAGGCGGGCGGGCATATCGGCCCGGTCTCGCTCACCGTGCTGGCGCAGGAAATTCTGCCGCATATCCGTGAGGTGCCGGTGTTCGTCGCGGGCGGGCTGGCGCGCGGCGAGGCAATTTTGGGCTATCTGGAAATGGGCGCCGCCGGGGCGCAGCTCGGCACGCGCTTCGCCGCCTCGGTGGAGAGCATCGCGCACCCCAACTTCAAGCAGGCCTTCCTGAAAGCCAACGCGCGCGACGCGCTGCCCTCCGTGCAGATCGACGAGCGCTTCCCCGTGATCCCGGTGCGCGGCCTGGTGAATGAGGGCACCAAGCGCTTCATGCGCCACCAGGCCGAGGTGCTGAAAAAATTCCAGAACGGCGAACTGGATAAAAATGCCGCCCAGCTTGAGATCGAGCATTTCTGGGCCGGGGCGCTGCGGCGCGCGGTGATTGATGGCGATGTCGAGAACGGCTCGGTCATGGCCGGGCAGTCGGTCGGCATGGTCACTTCCATACAGCCGGTCGCGGAAATCCTGGCCGATCTGCGGGCGCAGGCGCTGGCGGCGCTGGTGGCGCGCGCGGCGAAGGCCTGAGGCGGCAAATTTCTTCCCTGAGTTGAAAAAAATTCAATCCAGGGAAGAAAAAACCTCTCTAATCGTCTGATCGGGGCTGATTTTTGCCTCTTTTACATGGCAAGATAGCGTCATGACCAGCGAGACTCCCCCCAGGCAGCACCGGCGCAGAAAACCGAAATTCGGTGACACACGGCAGTTGTTCGCCCGGCTGCGGGAAGCTCTGGCGGCTGGCACCGCGAGCCTGCCCGATATCGCCGAGCTGCTGGCGCAGGAACTCCCCGCCGATGCCTGCGTCATCTATGTCGCCCGGCCCGGCGAGGTGCTTGAGCTGGCCGCCACCTATGGGCTGAATGTCAGCGCCGTTGGCCATACGCGCCTGCGCCTGGGCGAGGGCATTGTCGGCATGGTCGCTGCCTCCGGCGACGCGCTGAACCTGCCCGATGCGCAGAACCACCCGCGCTATGTCTACCGCGCCGAGCTGGGTGAGGAGGCGTTCGCTTCCACATTGGCGATGCCGGTGAAACGCGCGGGGCGCATTCTCGGCGTCATCGCGATGATGTCGCGCGAGGCCCGGGTATTCGCCCCGGTTGAGGTCGAGGTGGTGGCCACCGTGGCCATGCTGCTGGCCGAAATTCTGGCGCGCGCCGGGGCGACAAATCTCTCCGAGGAGGGCTTCTCCGCCCGCCTGCCGCGCCGCTATGCCGGGCATGTGCTCTCCTCGGGCATCGCGCGCGGTAAAATCCTGCCTTATGGCGCCTCGCCACCCATCGCCAAGCTGCTCACCGATGACCCCGCCGCCGAGCTGGCGCGGCTGGAAAAGGCCGTGGAGACGGCCAACAAAAGCCTGGACGGGCTGATCACCTCCACCCTGCCCGGCGGCAGCGCCCCGCGCGACGTGCTGGATGCCTACCGCATGGTCACGCAATCAGCCGGCTGGCTGACCCAGGTGCGCCAGGCCATTGGCGACGGGCTGACCGCCGAAACCGCCGTGGACAAAGTGGCGCAAAATCTGCGCGAACGTATGCGCCGCATCGCCGACCCTTATCTGCGCGAGAAACTGGCTGACATCGAAGACATGATCGGCCGCCTGATGGTGGCGCTGGGCGGCATGGCGCCCAAGCCCGAGCGCGCTGGCGGCATGATCCTGCTGGTGCGCCGCCTCGGCCCGGCGGACCTGCTGGACTGGCACGCGCGCGGCATTGCGGGGGTGGCGATCGAGGAGGCCAGCGCCTCCGGCCACGCCGCGATTCTGGCCCGCGCCCTGGGCCTGCCCGCGCTGGCCGTGGAGCGCGGCGCGGTGGAGGCCGCGCAGGAAGGTGACGACGCGCTGCTGGATGCCGAAGGGGCAACCCTGATCCTGCGCCCCGAACCAGAGGTATTGCAGGTTTATGACCGCGCACTGGCCGCCCGCTCCGTCCGCGCGGCGGCACTCTCCGCCTACCGGGACCTCCCCGCCATCACCCGCGACGGCACCGCAATGAGCCTGATGCTCAATGTCGGCCTGGCGCTGGAGCTGGACCAGCTGGAGCGCACCGGGGCTGATGGCATCGGCCTGTATCGCACCGAAATCGCCGCCCTGGCGGCGGGCGGCATCCCCGATGTCGCGGGTCAGGCGGCGGAATACGGCCGCGTGATGGACCGCGCGGGCGGGCGGCCCGTGATGTTCCGCACGCTCGACCTGGGGGCCGATAAATTACTGCCCGGCGAGGCCAGCGGGGGCGAGGAAAACCCGGCCATGGGCTGGCGATCGTTGCGCGTGGGGCTGGACCGCCCGGCGATTTTGCGCCGCCAATTGCGCGCGCTGCTGCTGGGGGCGCAGGGCCGTCCACTTTCGGTGATGTTCCCCATGGTCGCCACGGTGGAGGAATTCCGCGCCGCGCGCGACCTGCTGGAGGCTGAGGCCGCGCGCATCCGCCCGGTGCCGGAAAGGCTGGAGGCCGGGACCATGCTGGAGGTTCCCGCCCTGTTGTTCCAACTGCCGGGGCTGCTGGCGGAGGCTGACTTCGTCTCGGTCGGCACCAACGACCTCATGCAGTTCCTCTTCGCCGCCGACCGCGGCACGCCGGAGCTGGCCGAGCGGTATGACACCCTCTCCTCCCCCGTGCTGGAAATGCTGGAGCGGCTGGTGGCCGCCTGCAACGAGGCCGGGGTTCCGCTTTCAGTCTGCGGCGAGGCGGCGGGCCGGCCGATGGATGCGCTGGTTTTCGCCGCCATGGGCGTACGCACGCTCTCAATGTCAGGCAACGCCATTTTGCCGGTCAAGGCGCTGCTGGTGGAGGCGGACCTGAACGAGCTGCGGCCGGTGCTGCGCGAATTGCGGCGCTCGGGTGCGGCGGGCGGGAGCATCCGCGAACCGCTGACCGCCTGGGCGCGCGAACATAACCTGCCGGTTTGACCTGCGCGGGCGGCGGTAGCGCAAAGCGCCGGGGCGGTATACAAAGCGCCGCAGAATGCCAAACGAGATTGCCGGGATCGACATGACGCAAACCGACCAGCCACAGGCAGCCGCCCAGGTGGGCGCTGGCCTTCGTAGCGTGCGTGAGCGGCTGGGCTGGAAATTGCCCGAGGTGGCCGAGGGGCTGCGCATCCGCCTGCCATATCTTGAAGCGATCGAACGCGGCGACATCGGCGCCCTGCCGGGGCCTGCGTATCAAACCGGGTTTATCCGCACCTACGCGCAAAGCCTGGGGCTGGACCCCGAGGAAATTCTGCGCCGCTTCCGCGAGGCGGGCAGCATGGGCGAGCTGCCCAAGGCGGAGCTTAAATTCCTGGCCCCCGTGCCCGACCGCGGCGTGCCCACCGGGGCGATCGCGCTGCTCGGCGTGGTGCTGGTGCTGGCGGGCTATGGGCTTTGGTATCTGCACACCGAAAAGGAACGCCGCATGGCCGCCGCCGTGCCCAGCGTGCCGGTTGAACTCGCCCCGCTGGCCGTGCCGCCCAAACCGCCAACCCCTCCACCAACACCAGCACCCCCGGGCACGCCCCCCGCGGCCACGGCGGCACCTGCCCCAGCCGTGGCGGTTACACCGCCCCCCGCCTCGCCACCGGCAGAGGTTGCACCCTCCCCCGCGCAACTGGTGCAACCAGCCGTTGCGCCGGTTGCAACACCTGACAATGGACAGGTTATACTCGCCACGGCCGACACCTGGGTTGAAGTGAGCGACGCCACCGGCACCATACTCTTCAGCAAGGTGCTGCATGCCGGAGACAGCTGGCCCGTGCCCGACGAAGCCGGGCTGACCATGACCGCAGGGAACGCCGGTGGCACCGAGATTGCCATAAACGGCAAGGCCGGCGCGCCCCTGGGCGCCGTGGGCGCCGTATTGCACAATTACGCTCTGACACCGCCAGCGGCAAAGCCAGCCGCGCCGCCAGCGGCCAACTAAAGGAATTGCCATGAACTACCGTGAATACCAGCAGATTACCCGCCGCAAGTCCCGCCAGATAAGCGTTGGCAATGTGAAGGTCGGCGGCGATGCGCCGATCTCCGTGCAGACCATGACCAACACGCTCACCACCGACATTGACGGCACGGTGGCGCAGATTTTGCGCGCCGAGGCCGCCGGGGTGGATATTGTACGCGTCTCCTGCCCCGATGAGGAGAGCACGGCGGCGCTGAAGCATATCATCGCCCAGGTGAACGTGCCGATCGTCGCGGATATCCATTTCCACTACAAGCGCGGCATCGAGGCGGCGCAGGCGGGCGCTGCATGTTTGCGCATCAACCCCGGCAACATCGGCTCGCCGGAGCGCGTGCGCGATGTGATTAAGGCGGCGCGCGACCATAACTGTTCCATGCGCATCGGCGTGAACGCGGGCAGCCTGGAGCGCCACCTGCTGGAGAAATATGGCGAGCCGAACCCCGAGGCGCTGGTGGAATCCGCACTCGAGCACGCCAAGATTTTGCAGGACCACGACTTCCATGAGTTCAAAATCTCGGTGAAGGCATCTGACGTTTTCATGGCCGTGGCGGCCTATCAGCAACTGGCCGACGTGTGCGACCATCCGCTGCACATCGGCATCACCGAGGCGGGCAGCAAGCGCGCGGGCACGGTGAAATCCTCCATCGGCCTTGGCTCGCTGCTATGGGCGGGCGTGGGCGATACCATGCGCGTCTCGCTCTCGGCCGAACCCGAGGAAGAAGTGCTGGTCGGCTGGGATATTCTCAAATCGCTCGGCATCCGCCATCGTGGCGTGCGCATCATTTCCTGCCCCTCCTGCGCGCGCCAGGGCTTTAATGTCATCAAGACCGTTGAAACGCTGGAAGAGCGCCTCGCCCATATCAAAACGCCGATCACGCTCTCCATCATCGGCTGCGTGGTCAACGGCCCCGGCGAGGCGCTGATGACCGACCTCGGCCTGACCGGCGGCGGCAACGGCAAGCACATGATCTACGCGGCCGGCAAAACCGACCACACGATCGACGGCGGCGACATGGTGAACCACATCGTCGAACTGGTGGAAGCCAAGGCGGCGCAGGTGGAAGCGGAGCTGAGCGCGGCCAAACTCGCCGCGCAGTAGCTAAGGTTTTCGCGCGTTTGTATTAAACCGGAGCCTGCTGGCTCCGGCATTTTTATTTTATAGGTTGGTTTGAAAATCATGGCCCCTCCCCTGCAACCCGTGCGCGGCACCCGCGATCTCATCGGCGAAGACGCTGCCCGGCACGCGCATGTCCTCGAAACGGCCCGGCGCGTCACCGCGCTTTATGGCTTTAATGAGTGGCAGACGCCCATCTTTGAGGACACCAAGGTTTTCTCACGCACGCTGGGGGAGACCTCCGATGTCGTGACCAAGGAGATGTATACCTTTGAGGATCGCGGCGGTGATTCCGTGACATTGCGCCCCGAGGGCACGGCTGGCGTGTGCCGCGCGCTGATCACCGCCGGGCTCACGCAAACCCTGCCGCAAAAGGTTTTCTACGCCGGGCCGATGTTCCGCTATGAGCGCCCGCAAAAAGGCCGCTACCGGCAGTTTCACCAGATCGGCGTTGAGCTTCTCGGCCCCGCGACGCCGCTGGCGGATGCGGAAGTTATCGCCGCCGGCTGGCAAATTCTCAACGATCTGGGCATCGCCGCAAGCGTGGAGCTGCATATCAACACGCTGGGAGACACTGAGTCACGCAACAACTACCGCGCCGCGCTGGTCGCCTATTTCTCCGAACATGCCGAGAGCCTCTCAGCGGAGAGCAAAACCAGGCTTGAGAAAAACCCGCTGCGCATCCTGGATTCCAAGGACGAGGGCGACCAGAAACTGGTGGCGCATGCGCCGCTGATCCACGATCATCTCTCCCAAGCCGCGGCTGAATTCTACAACGGATTGAAATCAACGCTCACGGCCTTCGGTGTTCCCTTCACCGAGAACCCCCGCATCGTACGCGGTTTGGACTATTACAACCACACCGCCTTTGAATTCGTGACCACGGCGCTTGGCGCGCAGGGCACGGTGCTGGCGGGCGGGCGTTATGACGGCCTGGTCGAACAGATGGGTGGCCCGAGTGTGCCTGGCGTCGGCTGGGCGGCGGGGATTGAGCGGCTCTCCATGCTCATCGCGGCGCCGGAAATTTTGCATCGCCCGGCTGCGATCATTCCGATGAACGAGGAATATCATGGCACGGCCCTGAACATTCTGAAATCCCTGCGCGACATCGGCATCGCCGCCGAAATCGCCTATGCGGGCAACGCGAAGAAGCGGCTGGAGCGCGCCAATAAATCAGGCGCGAAATTCGCCGTGCTGGTGGGCGAGGATATCAAACTGAAAAACCTCGCCGACGGCTCGCAGCAGGATGTATTATTCTCCGACCTCCCAGGACTGTTGCGTTCATGAGTTTTGACCACAAGCTCGATCGTATCCTCTCACGGGCCGAGGAGCTGCGCTTCATGCTCTCCGGCACGCTGGCGGGCGATGCGTTCGTAAAAGCCTCGAAGGAACTCTCCGAGCTGACGCCAATCGAGGAGCGGATCGCCGAACTGCGCGCCGCCGAACAGGCCCAGGCCGAGGCGCAGAGCCTGCTGGCCGACCCGGAGATGAAGGAACTGGCAGCCGCCGAGCTGGAAGATTTGAAGCAGCAGATCCCCGAGCTGGAAATGGCGCTGCGCCTGGCGCTGTTGCCCAAGGATGAAATGGACGACCGCTCCGCCATCCTGGAAATCCGCCCGGCGGCGGGTGGGGATGAAGCCGCCCTCTTCGCCGCCGAACTCTTCCAGGCCTACCAGAAATATTCCGGCCTGCACGGCTATAAATTCGAGGTCATGGAATATGGCGAGAACGAGCTTGGCGGGTTGAAGGAGGGCATTGCCGAGATCACCGGCAAGTCAGTCTTCTCCAAGCTGAAGTTTGAATCCGGCGTCCACCGCGTGCAGCGCGTTCCCGCGACTGAGACACAGGGGCGCATCCACACCTCCACCGTAACCGTCGCGGTGTTGCCCGAAGCCGAGGAAGTCGACGTTGAAGTCAACGAGGGCGATCTGCGCATCGATGTCTACCGCGCCTCGGGCGCTGGCGGCCAGCATGTGAATAAAACCGAATCCGCCGTGCGCATCACGCATATTCCCACCGGCATCGTGGTGGCCATGCAGGAGGAACGCAGCCAGCATAAAAACAAGGCCAAGGCGATGAAGATTTTGCGCGCGCGCATGTATGAGCAGCAGCGCTCCTCGCTGCACGCCACCCGCGCGGCCGACCGTAAATCCCAGGTCGGCACCGGCGACCGCTCCGAGCGCATCCGCACCTACAACTTCCCGCAGGGCCGCGTCACCGACCACCGCATCAACCTGACCCTGCACAAGATCGACCGTATCATGCAAGGCGAAATGGATGACATCATCGACGCGCTGATCGCCGAGGACCAGGCGGCGCGGCTGGCGGCTGACAACCAGTGATCCCCACGGCCACGGCGCTGGCCGCGATTGCGGCGCGGCTGGCCGAGGCGGGCATAGAGGAGCCACGGCGCGAGGCGCGGCTGATATTGGCCGCCACCCAGGGTGTTAGCGCCGCCGGATTGTTGTTGCTGGAGGCGGTGGACCCGCAACGGTTTGAGCCGCTGGTGGCGCGGCGCGAAGCGCGTGAGCCGCTGGCCTATATTCTCGGCCGCAAGGAGTTCTGGGGGTTAGACTTCGCCGTCTCCCCCGCCACGCTGATCCCGCGGCCCGATACCGAGACCTTGGTGGAGGCTGTGCTGGCACTGGGCATCACGCCTGCCCGCGTGCTCGACCTTGGCACCGGCACCGGCTGCCTGCTGCTGGCGGTGCTCAGCGAATTCCCGGCGGCCTTTGGTGTGGGGGTTGATATTTCCCCCGCCGCCGCCGCGCTGGCGGCCGGCAACGCGAAAACCCTGGGCCTGGCCAACCGGGCGGCGTTTTGCGCCGGCGATTGGGGCGCGGCGCTGAACGGCACTTTCGATCTGGTCTTAAGCAACCCCCCCTATATTCCCGGCGCGGATATTGCGGCCCTGATGCCCGAAGTCGCGCGGTTTGAGCCCGCCAGCGCGCTGGACGGCGGCGCCGAAGGGCTGGACGCCTACCGCAGGATCATAGCCGCCCTGCCCCGCCTGCTTGGCGCCGAAGGTGCCGCGGTGCTTGAATTAGGGGTGGGGCAGGCAACATTGGTAACCGCGCTGGCGCAACAGGCGGGGTTTAACGCCACGACTCGTGCAGATCTGGGCGGGGTGCCCCGCGCTATTATTTTGACGCGGTGCAAATAAACATTTGGCATAATGCGCGGATAAGGCTAAGCACGGGGCGCGCGGGCTGATTGGCCTCGAGTCTCGGTGATTTACGAGGCCGCTTTGGGTTTGGTGGTGCTAACGCGCCCCGCCGTGCAAGCAATCTTACGAGGATAGACGAGAGCATATGAATATGAAGCGCATGCGTGGCCGCAACCATCGCCCTAATGCTGGCGGCGGTGGCGGTGGTGGCGGCGGGTTCCGCAACCAGCAAAATGGAATTCCGCTGAACCGCAACCATGTTTTTGACAGCTCAGGCCCCGAGATGCGGGTGCGGGGCACGGCGCAGCAGCTCTACGAAAAATATCAGCAGATGGCGCGCGACGCCTCCAGCAATGGCGACCGGGTGTTGGGCGAGGCCTATTACCAGCACGCCGAACATTATTTCCGCATCATCAGCGCCATCAACCAGGCGCAGGGCGTGCCTAACACGCAGCCCAACCCGGCCCAAGGCGGGCAACAGGGCGGGCAGCAGTCCATCCAGGGCCAGGAGCGCGGCAACTATCAGCCGCAGCAGGGCAACCAGGGTGACTACCAGCGCCGCGAACCCGCCGATGGGGATCAACCGGTGGAAGCCCGCCCGGAGAACCGCCAGCAGGAAAACCGGCAACAGGAGCCGCGCCGGTTTGAGCAGCGCCCCTACGAGCCGCGCCAGAAGCCCGAATTCCAGCGCCAGGACCGGCCTGAACGGCAAGACCGGCAGGATCGCCACGAGCGCCCGGAACGCCAGCCGCGCCCCGAGCCGGTGGTGGATATGCGAATCGACATTAGCTCCGCGCTGGAGGCTGAATTAGCCGCCGCCGTGGGTGAGCCGGCTGGAATCGGCGAGCAACCGGCGATCATGGCGGCCCCGGTGCTTAAGGCCCCGGCCGTTCAGACCCCTGTGGTTCAGAAACCTGTGGTTCAGGCGCCAGTGGTTCAGGCGCCCGAGCCGAAACCGATCCCCATCATTGCCAAGGCACCGCCACCGGCCGCACCGGCCGCAACGCCGCGCGCGGCGCCGCGCGTGGTAACCCCGCCACCGGCCGCGGCGCCGCAACTGGAGTTGACCCCGGTGGAGGCGCCGCGCGTCGCCCGCCCTCGTGGGCGGCCAAGGCTGGTCAAGCCCGATACGGCAAAAGCCAAAGAATAAATTACGAAAATTTGAGGGCGTTCATCCAAAAAATGAACGCCCTTATTGTTTAATCCTCGGCACGCAGCTGGCTGGCTCGCTGCTCCAAATGCGTTGCGATATTATCCAGGCGCCATGCTTCGATGTCATACGGCGTTATGTAGCCAAGATGTTTGGTGTCAATTTCGGTAAAATGCCCCGCGATCGGCCCCAGATCGGCGGCCTTCGCCTGCGCCAGGGTCAGATGGCCGTCATGCGTGGTGTTGGCTGCGTAAAATTTCATCAGGAAGGCGGCCGGATCCTCGGGCTGGCGGCCATCATGGCGCCACCCCGGCCCGCCCATCATGCCGGGGCCGGGCGGTGGCGGGTTAGGTGCGGCCTGCGCGATGGCGAGGCCGGGCAGAACAGTCAGGCTGAGCAGGGCGGCAAGGGCAATACGGCGCATGGAAATCTCCTTAAAGTCAGAGCCTCCCCTTTAGCGGGCGGCTGTAACGCCGGAATTTCGCGCATGTAACCGCCACCTAACAAAAACGGCACCCGAAGGTGCCGTTTTCGTGATACGCTTTGCGCGGAATTTAACGCGAGTAGAATTCCACCACCAGGTTCGGGTCCATCTGCACCGGGAAAGGCACATCGGCCAGCTTGGGGGTACGCAGGAACTTGCCCTTCATGGCGCGGTGGTCAACTTCCATATACTCCGGCACATCGCGCTCGGAGGACTGGGCGGCGTCGAGCACAACGGCGAGCTGCTTGGATTTCTCGCGCACCTCGATCACGTCATTGTCCTTGACCATGTAGGACGGGATGTTCACCTTCTGGCCGTTGACGGTCACGTGGCCGTGGCTGACGAACTGGCGCGCGGCGAACGGGGTGACTGCGAACTTCAGGCGGTAGATCACGGCGTCGAGGCGGCGCTCCAGGATCTCGATGAGGTTTTCAGACGTGTCGCCCTTACGGCGCACGGCTTCCTCGTAATATTTGTAGAAGGATTTTTCGGAGATGTTACCGTAGTAGCCCTTCAGCTTCTGCTTCGCCATGAGCTGCACGCCGTAGTCAGACGGCTTCTTGCGGCGCTGGCCATGCTGGCCGGGGCCGTACTCACGCTTGTTGACCGGCGACTTCGCGCGGCCCCACAGGTTAACGCCCAAACGGCGGTTAATCTTATACTTACTCTCAGTGCGCTTGGTCACGGCGCTTGCCTTTCTTGTTAAAATTCCGCCGATAGTCTCTTTTCGGCATCTGCAAAGCTGCAAATGCAAATAAGAGCGGGCGCAGGCGACCACCGCCTGTCCACGTTCCCGGCAACGAGCCCGCCTCCTACGCTGGGGCGGCTTTGGCGTCAACCGGCTTGACCCAGCTTTGCGCGATGGCGGCCAGCGGCAGGGTGAAATCCGCCGCCGCGCGCGGCAGGTTCAAGGTGGCGGCGCGCCCCGTCCACACCCCATCGTCCTGCGCGCCGCGCGGGTAGAACCCTTGCCCCAGCTCCATGCCCGCCACCAGATCAAGACACACGCCAAGCTCGCGCCGGTCCTCGCAGGCGGGGTCGGTATCGGCCGGGGAGGAGACCGCGGAAAGCAGCGTGACCGCGCGCACGGGGACGGGGAAGATGAAGCGCGCCAGCCGCCCGCGCCGCGCGGCGCTGATCTCGGGGATGGCGGTATACCCCGCCGCCACCGCGCGCAGGCTTGGCCAGTAGGTGAGCGAAAACCCCTGCCCCAGGGCGATTGCATGCAGCCGCGCGCGCACCGCCGCCAGCCGCGCCCCGCGCGTGATGACCGGCGCGAAAGGCTTGCGCGCCGGTGAGCGGCGCCCTGTTTCATGATACAGCGCGCCGCGGTTACCATCGTCAAAATAAGACTCGCAGGGCAGCCCCTCGGCCAGCAAAATGTCGTGGCGGTCCAGCTCCACATGGTAATAGGTCATCGCCGGGGCGGTTCGCTCGCGCAAAATGGTGGCGCCGTTAACCAGCTGCGCCGCCGGGATCAGCACCCCTCCGGCATAAACACAATGCGAGGGCGAGAGCCGCAACGGGCGCGCGGGCTGGCCCGGCCCAAAGGCGTTGGGCAGGATGAGTACCGGCAGGCCATCGCGCGCGGCGCTGGGGCCAAGGTCGAGCGTGCGCCGGCCGATCCAGCGCACCGGGCGGCGCGCCCCGGCGGCGGTTATCAGCGGGTCGCCGGGTTTGAGTTCCTCCACCGCGCGGTAGCCATGCGGGGTGAGCAGGCGCGCACCGCGCGCGAAACAGGGGAGCGTGCCGCCCAGGGTGATGAGCGCGCCGCCAGCACCATCGGAGAGAACGCTGAACGCGGGTTCCCCCGCCGCGATCTGCAACGCCACCGTGGCGGCAAGCGGGCTTTGGCTGTTGGCGATGGTGAGCGTGCCGCCGGACCAGTTCACCAGCCCCGGCGCCACCCCTACCAGATCAATCGCGTCGGTGGCGGCCATGTTCGCCACGCTGGCGGAAAAGCGCGCCGGGTCGTCCAGCGTGATCATCGCATCGCCGCCCATGAAGGTGATCACCGCGCCGGAAAAATCGCCGGTTACATCCAGCGCCGCCGAGGCCATCACCGTTATGTGGGCGGCATTGTTGACCGTGCCGCCCAGGATCAGCGCGCCGCCCTGCGCCAGGATCACGCCATTATTGGTGAGGCTTGCGGCGTTGAGGACGCCGTAGCCCGCCAGCGTGCCGGTATTGGTGAGGGAAGCCGCATCCAGCGTGCCGCCTGTGAGCAGGATCGTGCCCGCCGCGCCGAGGCTGCCGGTGGCGGCAAGCAGGCCGGAATCGGTGATGACACCTTGCGCTTGCGCGATTGTTGCCGCCTGCAAACTGGCCCCGGCGCCGATCTGCAACGTGCTGGTGCCGCTCATGTTCAGGCTGCCGGTGGTCCCCAGGCTGGCGGTGCCGCCCAGGGAGAGCGCGCCGGATAAATCCAGGCTCGTGGCCGCCGCGCGGGCGGCGCCATTCAGGATGATGTTGCCCGCATCGGCGAGCAAGCCGAGTTGCGCGCTGGCATTGCCGTAGGCGAAAAATGTCCCCCCGGCGGCCACCATGGCGGCGGCGGCATTCAGGCTGCCGGCCAGGGCAAACTGCCCGCCCGCGTCAATGGCCAGCGAGCCGCCCAGGCCAAGCCCGCCAAATACATAGGCATCGCTCCCCGTGGCGGCGTTGCCACCCAGGGTCATGTTGCCGCTGGCGGAGAAGGCCTGCGCGAGAACGCCCAGCGTGCCAGCGCCATTGGCATCGCCAATGGTGACATCGCCGCCCAGCGCCACGGTGGCGCTGGAGTCAAAAATCGCCGTTGCGTTGTCCTCCACCACCAGGGCGGTGCCGGAAATGCCGTTGGCCTGAAGCGGCGCGGTAAAATCCGTGGAGCCGTCCACCAGCAACGCGCCGGGGGCGGCGGGCTGGCTGAACAGCGAGACGCCGCCGGTAAGGCCAAAGGAGGCGGTCTGCCCCTCGCTGAAGGCGGCACCGCCGAGGCCGTTGACCACACCGGGCGCGGCGGCGGTTATGTAGATATTATCCGCCAATCCGCCGAGCGCCGCGCTGGCGCTGGTGAGGGTGAGCGTGTCGGCCAGGCCGGTGCCGGTATAGGTGAGCCCCGCCAGTTCTGTGTTGAGGGCCGCAATGTTGGCGCCGGTCAGCGTGATCTGCGCCGCCGGGACGCTGCCATTGCTAAGAAGGCCGTTGGCGGCGGCAAGAGTCAGGCTCAGGCTCTGCGTGGTGCCCGTGCCAAGCTGCAGCGCGATGCCCTGCAGCGGTTGCGCCACACCAGCACTGGCCGCGAAAACCCCAGCGGTGACGATGGTTGGCGCGGCCGGACGCAGAAACACCGATGGGTCGCCCTGGGCGTCCACCCCGGCGGCGAGCGCGGTGCCGCTGGGGATGGCGGCGTGGATTTCGTAGGAGACGGTGCTGCCGCTGGCATCCTGCCCGCCCACCGCGAAGGAACCGGCGGTGATGTTGTAGATGCTGAAATTCGAGAGGCCCGGAAAGATCAGCTGGTCGCCGGGGGCAAAGCCGGTGATGCTGCCCGAGAACGCCTGCGGCCCATTGATGACAAACGCCCCGCCAGCGCCGCCCAGCGTGCCGGCATAGCCGCCGGTGACGCCAGCCCCGGCGCTGTTAACAAAATTCAGCGTCACCGAATTATCGATGGTGACCGGCGTGGCATTGAATATGCCATAAAGCGGCGAGAGCGGCCCCAGCACCATGGCCCCGCCGGAGGCAACCTGAAGCGCCGCGCCGCCGCCGATGCTGCCCGCCGCCAGCAGCAGGGTCTCCCCGCCCAGCGCCGCGATGGTGCCCGGCCCGGCGATCATCCCGGATTCAGAGAAATTTCCCGCCAGGAGCGTGCCGTTGCCGGTGAGCACGCCACCCGCCGCCAGAGAGATTTCCAGCTGGTTATTCAGCGTCTCGGCGTTGCCCGCCACCAGCAGGCCGTTGAAATCCAGCAGCCCCGCCGTGCCAAGCGCGAGCGGGCCGCCAAGTGTGGCGCTGCCCGCTACCACCAGCGTACCCGCCAGATTAAGGCTGGCGGCGCCGAGCGTGCCATAATCATAGCTGGTGCCGCCCAGGGTGAGGGCGCTGTAGGGTAGTTGGAGGCTGGAATCAGGTGTAATGGCTAGGCCGCCGGGGGCCGTGGCGCCGGCGAGAGCCGTGGTGATGCCGCCAGGCACGCCGCCCAGCGTGCCGCCGGTTGTCAGCACCGTTTGCGAACCGGCGGTGAGCGTGGCGCCGCTGCCTGCCGTGCCGATGATGTTGAGGAAGATGTTGCCGTAGGTCAGCGCCGTGGGCAGCGGGCCGGAGACTTGGCGCAACGCATAATACAGATGCTCGCCGCCGGTGATTTTCGGCCCCACGAAGGCCAGCCCGGCAAGCAGGGTGTTGAGCGCGCCTATGCCGTTGGCGGTGAGGCTCAGCGCGATGGTGCCCGTGCCAAGCCCGCTGGCGGCGATGCCGCTGGCGCTGGTGTAGCCCGGCAGCAACAAAATTCCCGAGGCAACTGATAAATCAAGCGTGAGTGTTTCCTGCGTGCCCAGCCCCATCGCCGCGAGGCCGCTGGCGATGGGGTCGCTGAGAAGCATCCCCGCGATGCTGTCCAGCGTGTTCGCCTGGATGGTGACAATGCGCGGCGGCGCGGCGAAGGCCGGGCCGGCCTGCGGCACGATATCAACCATGATGTTGGTCTGCGCGGCCAGGGCCAGCGGGTCGCTGGCCGTAAGGGTCAACACATCGCGGCTGAGGGTCGCGGGCTCGTTCACCTCCAGGCTCGCCAGAGCGGTGTTCACCTGCAGCGCCGTGCCGCTCAGGCTCAGCGTGTTGCCGTTGGCCGCCACCGTGGCGCCGCCGAGGGAGCTGGCGGAGAGCGCCGCGCCGGAATTCCCCGCGATGATTTGCACATTGAGCGTGCCGGGGCTGGCGGGGTCAGTGACCACAATTGCGCCGGGCGGCGTGTTGGCCATCGAGGATAACACCGCGTTGCCGCCCAGCACGGTGAGGGTCGCGGGCGCGTTGATGTTCAGGCTGGTGGACACAACCGCAAGTTATACGCCAATCGGAATTACCACAACTTAATATAGAATCTCCAGAAATTCATGCCCAAAGTAATTATTCCGGGAATCGCACATGCGGTTATGGTGGCGCGTCCGGCTAGGCCCCATACTGTGCAGCATGAAAACCGTGCATAAAAAGCCCCGCGCCAAAGCTGAAAACCCATCGGCCCTGCCGAGCCGGGAGACGATCAAGGCGTTCCTGAAGGAAGCCCCGCAGACCGTGGGGCTGCGTGAGGTGGCGCGCGCCTTTGGGGTGAAGCCCGACGACAAGAAGGCCCTGCGCGGGCTGATGAAATCGCTGGAAGCCGATGGCGTGGTGGAACGCGCCGGGCGCAAAAAATTCGTGGAGGCCGGGCGGCTGCCGGAGACGGCGGTGGTGGAAGTCACCGGGATCGATCGCGACGGCGAAGCCCTGGCCCGCCCGGTGGCGTGGGATGGCCCCGGCCGTCCGCCGATCATCTTCATGCATGCCGAGGCGCGCGGCCAGGCGGCGCTGGCGCCGGGCGCGCGGGTGCTGGCGCGGCTCAAGCAGATCGGCGGCGATAAATACGAGGGCCGCACCCTCAAGCGCCTGGCCGAGCAGGCCGGCGGCATCGTCGGCGTGTTCCACCCCACACCCCAGGGCGGGCGCATTGAGCCCACCGACCGGCGCCAGAAATCCGAATGGGTGGTGCCTCTGGGCGAGACCTTGGGCGCGCTGGCCGGCGAGATCGTGCGCGCAGAACCCCTGCCCGGCGCCAAGTTCATGGGGCCCAAACCCGCGCGCATCACCGAGCGGCTGGGCTCGATCACCGATGCGCGCTCGGTCAGCCTGATCGCCATTGCGACGCATGGCATCCCCATGGACTTCCCCGACGCCGCGGTGAAGGAAGCCGAAAAAGCCAAGGCCGCGCCGCTGGGCAAACGCACCGATTTACGCGAGGTGCCGCTCATCACCATTGACGGCGCGGACGCCCGCGACTTTGACGATGCCGTGTTCGCCGAACCCGCCTCGCACGGCTACCGGCTCATCGTCGCCATCGCCGATGTCGCCCATTATGTGAAACCCGGCTCCGCTCTGGATAAATCCGCGAAGGAGCGCGGCAACTCCTGCTACTTCCCCGACCGGGTGGTGCCGATGCTGCCCGAGGCGCTCTCCAACGGCTGGTGCAGCCTCAAGCCGCATGAGGAGCGCGGCTGCCTGTTCGTGGAGATGCATATCGACGTGCACGGCGCCAAGCTCTCACACCAGTTCGGCCGCGGGCTGATGCGCTCGGCCGCGCGCAAAACCTATGAGCAGGTGCAGGCGGAATTCGAGGATGACCCGAAAAACCATGCGCATCTCTATGCCGCCTTCACGGCGCTGAAGGCGGCGCGCGAGGCGCGCGGCACGCTCGATCTGGACCTGCCCGAGCGCAAGGTGGTGCTGGGTGCGGACGGCCAGGTGCAAAGCATCGCCCCGCGCCCGCGACTCGACAGCCACCGGCTGATCGAGGAATTCATGATCCTGGCCAATGTCTGCGCCGCCGAGGAGCTGGAAAAGCGCCGCCTGCCCTGCATGTACCGCGTGCATGCGCCGCCCAGCGCTGAGAAGCTCGACAATTTACGTTCCTTTTTGGCAACACTCGATATTTCTTTGGCCGCGGGCGACCAAATTCACCCCCGCGACCTCGACCGCGTGTTGAAACTTGTCGCCGGTACGGACAAATCCAGCCTCGTGAACGAAACCATCCTGCGCAGCCAGTCCCAGGCCGAATATTCCGCTGAGAATATCGGCCATTTCGGCTTGGCGCTCACCAAATACGCGCATTTCACCTCGCCGATCCGCCGGTATGCCGATCTGCTGGTGCACCGCGCGCTCATCACCGGGCTGAAGCTCGGCAAAGATGGCCTGGCGCCGGATGATATTTCACAGTTCGAGGACACCGCGCAGCGGATCACCGCCACCGAGCGCCGCGCCACGCTGGCCGAGCGCGACTCCACCGACCGCTATCTGGCGCTGTATTTACAACACCGCGTGGGAGAGTTGTTCACGGCGCGGGTATCGGGAGTGACCAAGTTCGGTCTATTCGTCACCCTACCTGAGAGTGGCGCGAGTGGATTCCTGAGCATGGCGAGCCTGCCTGACGATTTCTGGATGCATGACGAGGCGGCACAGAGTCTGATCGGCAAGAGGTCCCGCAAGACCTATCAGCTGGCCCAGATGCTGGATGTGCGCCTTATGGAAGCACGCCCCGTGACCGGCGGGCTGCTGTTCGCCCCGGCCAATGCCACGCCCGCGCGCGGCCCGCGCCCTGAGCCGCGAGGCCGTGGGGCGCATAAATCCAAACCCAAATCGAAGCGCCGCAGGTGATCCGCGCGGCTGTCATCTTTTTTGTCTGCGTGATCCTGCCGGGCGGCGTATGGAATGCCCCGGCCATGGCCGCGCCTGTGTTCGACTCGGTAACGGCGGCTTCCGTCTGGGGCGCCGCACTTTCCTATATCGCGCCGCGCGCGCTGCAGCAGCTTACCATTCCGCAGATGACCATATGGGGCCTGAACGGGCTGGCGGCCCTTGACCCTGACCTCAGTACCACCTTGCTGAACAACCAGATTATGCTGAACGGGCCGGAACAGCTGATCCTCTCCCTCCCCGCCCCCGCCCCTGATGACGCGACGGCCTGGGGCAAGGCGGCGGCGCAGGTCGCCAGCGCCGCCTATGCCGCCTCCCCGGCGCTGCAACAGGCCGGCACGCAAGGGGTGATCACCAGTTTCTTCGACGAGCTTTTCAACCATTTTGACCCATATTCGCGCTACGAACCACCGCTGCAGGCCGCGCAGGACCAGTTGATGATCACCGGCCTCGCCAGCGCGGGGCTGAGCTTTGGGCAGCAGGGGAGCGAGGTTGTCATCAGCAGCGTCGCCGCCGGCGGCCCGGCTGAAGACGCGGGGCTGACCGCGGGCGCCCAGGTGCTGAAGGTGGATGGCAGGCCGGTTTATCCGGGTGAGATATCCCGCCTTAATGACAGCATGAACGGCATTTACGGCACCCCCACCACGCTGCAACTGCAGGACCCCGCGGGTGGCGGCGCCCCGCAGGACGTTACCATCACACGCGCGTTTATTCCGCCGCAGACGGTGTTTGCCGAGAGCCCCCCCGCGCCGGGCATTCTGGCCCTGAAGATCTCGGGGTTCAACAAGGGCACCGGCAACCAGTTTTCCTCCGCCCTGGCCGCCGCCATGAGCGCGCAACCGCCGCCCGGCGGGCTGCTGCTGGACCTGCGCGGCAACCGCGGCGGCATATTGCGCCAGGCCATATTGGTTGCCGATTCGCTGTTGCAGAGCGGGGCGATCGTAAAAACCGCCGGGCGCGACCCGGATGCGGACCAGTCCTTCGACGCCGAGGGCGCTGACCTCACCGGGGGGATCAACATCGTTGTGCTCGTTGATGGCCAGACCGCCAGCGCGGCCGAAATTCTCGCCGCCTCTCTGGCCGACAACCGCCGCGCCGTGGTCGTGGGCTCCGAGACTCTGGGCAAAGGGCTGGTGCAGACCGTGACCACCCTGCCCGATGGCGGTGAATTATTCGTGACCTGGAGCCGCGTGCTCGCCCCGCGCGGCTGGCCCCTGCAAAGCCTGGGCGTGATGCCGCAGGTCTGCACCAGCCTCGGCCCCGCCGGGCTGCAAACCCAGATGGACGCCCTGGCAAAGGGCCAGAACCTGATGGCGCCCGCACTGGCACAGGCGCGAGCAACCCGCGCGGGGGCCTCGGTGGATGCTATTTTGAGCGTGCGCGACGCCTGCCCCGCCGACACCGGCTCCGACGAGGACTTCGCCGCCGCCGGGTATCTGTTCACCACCCCGAAAGCCTATCAGGCGGCGCTGCTGCAATAGCCTGATACAACCATAACCCTTGACCAACCCGCGCAAAATGCGCCATACGGCGCGCTTCTGGAGATTCTCAACATGGCCAAATCTAACGTCGTTCAAATTAAACTGATTTCCACCGCGGACACTGGTTATTTTTATGTGACCAAGAAGAACGCGCGTGCGCAGACCACAAAGCTTGAGCTGAACAAGTACGACCCCGTCGTGCGCAAGCATGTGAAGTTCAAGGAAGCCAAGATCAAGTAATTCCTCTCCCCCGCACGGGGGAGCAGGTTACACGGCCTTGCCAAAACCCCTGGCGCAGACCTGCGCCGGGGTTTTTTGCGCGTTCGTGGAGTTCCCAAACGATCGCACTCTAGAAATGCCGCCAGCCGGGCCGGGTGAATTGCATCATGGCGCCCGCGTCGTTGAGCACATGCACACCGGCGCCCGCCTGGAACATGCCTATTTTTGTCACCGGCAGGTCGCCGCAGGCAGCCTTTAGCGCCTCGCCCTGGCCGGGGGGCACCGCCAGCAGCAGTTCGTAGTCATCACCGCCGGTCAACCGGGTTTCCAGCGCCGCCTCGCCGGAGGCTGCCGCTGCCGCCGCCGAGACCGGCACCAGCCCGGCGCGGATGACGGCGCTTAACCCGGCGCCTTTGCACATATGCCCCAGATCCTGCACCAGCCCGTCCGAGACATCGATGGCGGCCGACACCACACCGGCCAGCGCCAGCCCCACACGCGGCTCCGGCAGCAGCGAACGGGCGGTGAGAAAGCCTGACGGGTCCGCGAGGCGGCCCAGCCGCGCCTGCAGCCCGAGCGCCGCGTCGCCGATGGTGCCGCTCACCCAGATGCCATCGCCCGCCCGCGCGCCATTGCGGCTCAGCGCGGCGCCGGGGGCAACATGGCCAATCAACGTCGCGCTCAGCGATATTTTGCCCCGGCTGGAGGACGAGTCGCCGCCAAAGAGCTTGATATTGAAAATTTTCTGATCCCGCGCGAGCCCTTGCGAGAAGCCTGCCAGCCAGTCCTCCCCCACGCCATCGGGCAGCGCGATGGTGAGCAGATAACCGAGCGGCACCGCCCCCATCGCCGCGAGGTCGGAGAGGTTGCGGCGCAGCAGCTTGCGCGCGATCAGCGCCGGGTCGTCACCGGGGAGGAAATGCACATCCTCCAGCATCTGGTCGACGGTTAGCACCAGCTCGCGCCCCGGCGGCGGCGCCAGCACCGCCGCATCGTCAGTCAGCCCCCTGCCTTCTTCCCCCGCCAACGGTGCAAAATATTTTGCAATGCGAGAGAATTCGTCGCTCATCCGGCGGTTTGGAATTCGGCCGGGCGGAGCAAATGCGCCAGGCGATCGAGGATGCCGTTGGCCATGCGCGGCTCGTCGCCCGAGAAAAACCCGTGCGCCACGTCCAGATATTCGTTGATGACCACTTTCGCAGGCGGGCCATCGCTCATCCACAGCTCCGCGCCACCGGCGCGCATCAGCGCGCGCAACACGGGGTCGATGCGCGCCAGCGGCCAGCTTTCAGGCAGTGCGGCCACCAGCATGGCGTCTATCGTGTCCTGCTGCTGCGTCGCCGTGCGCACGATGCGCGCGAACAGCGGCACATCGGCGGCCTTCAACCGGCCCTCGTTCATGTCGCCATGGCCGGGGGCATCGCCGCCGATCCGGTGGCGCACGAACTGGTCGATCACCGTTTCCGGGCTGGTTGCCCCCTGCTCGGCCTGATACAGCGCCTGCACCGCGGCCACGCGCGAGAGGGTTCTGGGGCGCGCGCTCATATCGCCATCAACCGGGCCAGCGCGATCTGCCTGAGACAGGCAACCGCCGCTTCCGCGCCTTTGTTGGCGCCGGTCTCGTGGCTGCGCGCCACCGCCTGGGCCAGCGTGTCCACGGTCAGCACGGCGGTGCCGAGGCAGACGCCGTTATCCACCGCGACGCGCATCAGCCCGTCCATGGCGGCGGAGCAGATGAACTCATAATGGTCAGTCTCGCCGCGCACGACGCAGCCAAGCGCGATATAACCATCGAACCCCTTGCCGCTCCTGGCCGCGATGGCGACCCCCTGCGGCAGCTCGAAAGCGCCGGAGACCTCCACGATGCTCAGCTCGGCATTCACCTGGGCAAAAATCTCCCGTGCCGCCGCCAGCATGCCGTCCACCACATGATGATAATAAGGCGCGCTGACGATGAGGATTTTGGGCGCCGGGCCGGAGAGTTCGGGCGCCTTGGGGGCCGGCGCGTCAGCGGTGCTCATTTCTCGTCAATTCCTTCAATGGCGCGCTGCTCGACCATGTTCAGCCCGTAGCCCTCCAGGCCGACGATGGTGCGCTTGTGGTTGGAGAGCAGGATCATGTCCTTCACGCCCAGATCGATCAGTATCTGCGCGCCGATGCCGTAGTCGCGCAGGGTTGGCGCCGCGGTGCGGCCGTTCACAAGGTCGCGGATGCGCTCGGAGACCACGGTGTTGCGGTTTTCGCGGATCAGCACGACCACGCCGCGCCCGGCGGCGGCAATCTGGCGCATCGCCCCGTGCAGGCTGGCCAGATGCTCGCCGCCCACAACGTCGGTCACCGTATCCACGGCATGCATGCGCACCAATACCGGCTCACCGCCGTTCACATCGCCCATCACCATCACCAGATGCTCCACCTGGTCAACCTGGCTCTGGTAGGCGATCATCCGCCAATGGAAGCCGTTTGGCGCGGTCACCACCCCCTGTTCCACGGCCTTCACCAGGCGCTCCGTGGTCCGGCGATAGGCGATGAGGTCAGCGATGGTGCCAAGCTTGAGGTTATGACGCTGCGCATAGGCCACCAGGTCCGGCAGGCGGGCCATGGTGCCGTCATCGTTCATGATCTCGCAGATCACCCCGGCGGGGGTCAGCCCGGCGAGGCGGGCAATGTCCACCGCCGCCTCGGTATGCCCGGCACGGACCAGGGTGCCGCCGTCACGCGCCATCAGCGGAAAAACATGGCCGGGGGTGACGATGTCATCGCGCCCCAGCTCGGGGTTGATGGCCACCGCGATGGTGCGCGCCCGGTCAGCCGCGGAAATACCGGTGGTGACCCCTTCGCGCGCCTCGATGGAGACGGTGAAAGCAGTCTCGTGGCGGGTGCCGTTGGCCTTGCTCATCAGCGGAATGCCCAGCCGCTCCACCCGGCTCCTGGTCAGCGCCAGGCAGATGAGCCCGCGCGCGTGCTTGGCCATGAAGTTGATGGCATCAGGCGTGGCGAACTGCGCCGGGATCACCAGATCGCCCTCGTTCTCACGGTCTTCGTCATCGACCAGGATGAAAATCCGCCCGGCGCGCGCTTCCTCGATGATCTCGGCCGCCGAGGAGATATATTCATGCAGTCCCGCTGTTTTCAGCGTCGATTTCAGGGCGTCCATAAGGCGTTGTCCTTTAGCGCCGCCGCGGCGGCCATGTGAGTTATCGTGTGTAAATGTTTACGCATGCTGAAAAGCGAGCTGCCGCGCGACGTAGCGCGCCAGCATGTCGATTTCTATGTTCACCCTCTCGCCGGGCCGCAATGTTGCGAAATTGGTATGCGCCGCCGTGTGCGCAATGATGTTGACGCCAAAAACCGTGCCCTCGACCTCATTCACGGTGAGCGAGACGCCGTTGATGGCGATGCTGCCTTTTTGCGCCACGAAGGGGGCCAGCGCGTCCGGCAGGCGGAATTTCCAGCGGACCGAGGCGTTCTCGGGGGTCGCGGAGAGCACCTCGGCCACGCCGTCAACATGGCCGGAGACGATATGCCCGCCCAGCTCGTCGCCCAGGCGCAGCGAGCCTTCCAGGTTGACCAGGCTGCCCGGCGCCCAGGCGCCCAGCGTGGTAAAGGCCAGTGTCTCGGCCGAGACCTCCACCGCGAACCAGCCGGGGCCGAATTCCACCACGGTGAGGCAGCAGCCGGAGCAGGCGATGGAGGCGCCGAGCTTGATCTCGCCCGCATGCCAGCCGGCATCGGCCGGGGTTTCAATGACAAAGCGCGCATCCCGGCCCTGGCCGATCGGCTGGACCGCGCGCACTGTTCCAACGCCGGTAATCAGACCCGTGAACATTTTTAATCGGCCTTACGGTAGGTGGTGAGCATGTCATCGCCGAAACGCTCCTGCGCCATCAGCCGGAAGCGGGGCATGGAAGCCAAAGTGGTGACACCAAAAGCCTGCGCGGCGGGCCAGCCGTCGCCGCCGATGATGCTGGGCGCATGAAACCAGGCCAGCCGGTCAACCAGCCCGTCGCGCAGCAGACCGGCGGCCAGCGTGCCGCCGCCCTCGGCCAGAACGCGCGTCAGCCCGTGTTTCGCCAGCGCATGAAGCCCCGCCACCAGATCAACCCCGGCGGCGCAGCATGGCAGTTCGATCAGTTTCACCCCTGCGGCCTCCAGCGCCCGCTTACGCAGGGCATCAGCGCCATTGCGGTGCAAAATCCACAACGGATGCTGCCCGGCGCTGCGCACCAGCCGGCTCATCAGCGGCGTGCGCAAATGACTGTCCACGATAATGCGGATCAGCGGGCTGGCGCGGAAACCATCGATCCGGCAGGTCAGGTCAGGGTCGTCGGAGAGCACCGTGCCGACACCCACAAGCACCGCATCATGCCGCCCCCGGATGGCGTGCACCGCCCGGCGCGCGGCCTCGCCGGTCAGCCATTGCGACTCCCTGGTGCTGGTGGCGATCCGGCCATCCAGCGTGGAAGCAAGCTTGAGGCGAACCAGCGGGCGCTGCCGCAGCACCACGCTGGCGAACCCGGAAATCACCGCGGAACATTCTTTTTGCAGGATATTTTCCGTCACCTCGACCCCGGCGGCCCGCAATTGCGCCACCCCGGCGCCGTTTACCTTCGGGTGCGGGTCGCCCGCGCCGATGACCACGCGCTTGATCCCAGATTCGATTAATGCTTCCGTGCAAGGTCCTGTTTTTCCAGTAAACGCGCACGGCTCCAGCGTCACATAGGCGGTCGCGCCACGGGCGGCGGTTCCGGCCATCTTCAGCGCCTCGACCTCGGCATGTGGGCGCCCCCCCGCCGCGGTGCGCCCGCGCCCCGCCACCCGGCCCTGCGCCACGATGACGCAGCCCACGGAAGGATTGGGCGCGGTCTCACCCAGGCCCCGGCGGGCCAGGGCAAGGGCGGCGCGCATATGCGCCTCGTCTGTTTTTATCGCACTCATTCGTCCAGCTTTGGCTTCGGCAGTTCACTCATATCGCCAAGAAAATTCTCAAAATCCTTGGCCTCGCGGAAATCGCGGTAGACCGAGGCGAAGCGCACATAGGCCACCGTATCCACCGCCTTGAGCGTCTCCATCACCAGCTCGCCGATGTCGTGGCTCTTCACCTCGGTCTCGCCGCTGGCCTCGAGCTGGCGGACGATGCCGTTGACGATGCGCTCAATCCGCTCCTCGTTGAACGGGCGCTTGCGCATGGCGATGCGCACCGAGCGGGCGAGTTTTTCACGGTCGAAGGCGACACGGCGGTCATCGGCCTTAACCACGACGAGCTCGCGCAGCTGCACGCGCTCAACCGTGGTGAAGCGTTGCCCGCAACCGCCGCAGAAGCGGCGGCGGCGGATGGCGCTGCCATCTTCAGTGGGGCGGCTGTCTTTAACCTGGGTATCAGCCTCGCCACAGAACGGGCAGCGCATGTTTCCGTCCCTCGCTTAACGGTAAATCGGGAAGCGCGCGCAGAGTGCCTTCACCCGCGCGCCGACTTCCTGTTCCGCCAGCGCGTTGGTGCCGTCGTTCGACTTCGCCAGACCGTCCAGAACCTGGCCGATCATCTGCCCGACCTCGCGGAATTCCGCGACGCCGAAGCCGCGCGAGGTCGCCGCCGGGGCGCCGAGGCGGATGCCGGAGGTGATGAACGGTTTTTCCGGGTCGAAGGGGATGGCGTTTTTATTGGCGGTGATATGCGCGCGCTCCAGGCTCGCCTCGGCCGCCTTGCCGGTTGTGTGTTTCGGCCGCAGGTCAACCAGCAGCAGATGCGAATCGGTGCCGCCGGTGACAATCGCCAGCCCCTGCTCCACCAGCGTCGCCGCCAGGGTTTTCGCGTTGGCGACCACGGATTTCTGGTAGGTGAGGAAATCAGGGTGCAACGCCTCGCCAAAGGCCACCGCCTTGGCGGCGATCACATGCATCAGCGGGCCGCCCTGCAGGCCGGGGAAAATCGCCGAGTTGATCTTTTTGGCAATGTCCTCATGGTTGGTGAGCACCATGCCGCCGCGCGGGCCGCGCAGGGTTTTATGCGTGGTGGTGGTGACCACATGCGCATGCTCCATCGGCGAGGGGAAAATGCCCGCCGCGACCAGCCCGGCGAAATGCGCCATGTCCACCATGAAATAGGCGCCGACTTCATCGGCCACGGCGCGGATGCGCGCGAAGTCGATAAAGCGCGGATAGGCGGAGCCGCCCGCGATGATCAGCTTGGGCTTGTGCTGGCGGGCCAGGGCCTCCAGCTCCTCGTAGTCGAGAATCCCGTCATCGCGGCGCACGCCGTATTGCACGGCATGGAACCACTTGCCCGACATGTTGGGCGCGGCGCCATGGGTGAGATGCCCGCCGGCGGCCAGCGACATGCCGAGAATCGTGTCGCCCGGCTGCACCAGCGCGAGAAACACCGACTGGTTGGCCTGGCTGCCGGAGTTGGCCTGCACATTGGCGAAACCCGCGTTGAACAGCTTCTTCGCCCGCTCGATCGCCAGGGTCTCGGCGAGGTCCGCCGGGCCGCATCCGCCGTAATAGCGCTTGCCGGGGTAGCCCTCGGCGTATTTATTGGTGAGCACCGAGCCTTGGGCTGCCAGCACCGCGGCGGAGACGATGTTCTCCGAGGCGATCAGCTCGATCCCGTCCTGCTCACGCACCAGCTCCTGGTGCAGAATCGCGGCCAGTTCAGGGTCGGTCTGGGCCAGCGGGGCGTTGAAGAAACGCGCGAGATGAGGGGTTGTGCTTTGCTCGTTCATGCGGCGGGCTCCGTTGAGGGGTTGAGTTTGGCGAGGCGGCGGTCATGCCGCCCGCCCTCATAGGGGGTGGAAAGAAAGGTCTGCAGGATATCCAGCGCCACTTCCTCGCCAATGATGCGCGCGCCCAGCGCGAGCACGTTGGCATCGTTATGCGCGCGGGTGAGCCGGGCGGTGGTGACATCATGCACCAAGGCGCAGCGAATCGCGGGGTTGCGGTTGGCGGCAATGCTCATGCCGATGCCGGTGCCGCAGACGAGAATGCCAAGGTCAGCCTGCCCGCCCGCCACCGCGCCGCATACGGCATGGGCAAAATCGGGATAATCCACGCTGGCCGGGCCATCCGTGCCGAAATCCAGCAATTGATGACCGGCCTCGGCCATGGCGGCGGCGAGCCGGTTTTTAAGGGTAATACCACCGTGGTCAGCGCCCAGCGCTACGATCAAAGAACGAGTCATGCGCCCCGTTTATCATGAGGTTTCACGATAAGGAAATAACATGCGGCCCTCCGGGGCGGGAGGCTGGGTTTCAGGAAATGAAGAACCCGCCGAGCCCGCCCAGCACGCCAAACGCGCAGGTGACGCCGCAAACGGCGATGACCACCCATTTATATGTGCCTTGCAGCCGGTGCGCGGGCGGCAGCGCGAGACGGGAAAGCCGGACCAGAAAGCCCAGCACCATCGGCAGCAGCAGCGCGTTCATCACCTGCACGCCGACATTCAGGCTGATGAGGTTGGGCGTAACCCCCACCAGCACCGCGCCGCCGATGACACAAAGCGCGTAAACACCATAGAACCAACGGGCCTTGAGCGGATGGTGCTCCAGCGAGCGCTTATACCCCGCGACCTCGCCCAGCCCCCAGGCCAGAGCCAGCGAGGCGACAATCGCGGCCACCATGCCCGCACCGATGACGCCAAGCCCAAAAATCAGCCGGCCGAATTGCGGGCCGAGATAAGGGGTCATCGCCAGGCTCATGTCGCCGACCGTGTTCAGGCTCGCCTGGGGTGCGTGCGGACGGATGGAAGCGGCGGCGGCGATGAGGACAGCGGCCATGACCAACTGCGTGACCAAGGCGCCGAGCGCGGTATCCCATTTCGCGGCGGTGTAGTGGCTTGGGTCGAGCTTTTTATCGGCGATGGCCGATTGCTGATAAAAAATCATCCAGGGCATGATGACGGCACCGATATTGGCCGCGACCAGATACTCGAAATGCGGGTTGAACACGGGGATCTGCACGGACTGGCGCAACATGACCGAAAGGTCGGGCCGCGCCGCCCATGCGACAAAAAAGAACGCCAGCTCGAACAGGCCGATGACGATGGCGGCGCGCTCCACCCGGCGGTATGAGCCGGTCAGCACCACCGCCAGCAGCGCGGTAACCGCCAGCGGCAGCGAGACGTAATGCGGCACCCCGTAGAGATCGCCAATGCCGGCCACGCCGGAAAACTCGGTGAGCAACGCGCCGATGGTGGCAACCGAGAGCCCGGCGGCGGAGAGCCATGCCCATTTCGGGCCGAAACAATCGCGGATCAGCTCGCCATGCCCCCGGCCGGTGAAAATCCCCAGCCGCACGGTAAGCTCCTGCACGACATAGAGGATCGGCACCAATATGAGCTGCACCGCGAGCAGCTTATAGCCCCATTGCACGCCGCTCTGCCCGGCGGTGATGATGGAGCCGACATCGGTATCGGCCAGCATGACCACGAGGCCGGGGCCAAACACCGCCATCCAGGGCAAGGTTGTGAAATATCTACCCAGCGAGGACTGGATGCTCTGGCACTTGGTCGTCGATGGCATCAACACGCGGCTCCGCTCGGGGTATAGTTGCAATTCATTCTCATCCACTTTCAGTGCATCGCGTGGCCCCCGCATTGATGCAGATCAAACCAGCAAGAAACGCCTTCAACTGCAATTAAGAATTATTCGCATTTTGTCAGGCTGTTTTAGCCATCCCCAGCCGCGCCCGTCAAGGGCCGGAAAGACCCCGCGCCGATTGCAGCAATGCGCTGGCGTCACCTCGCAATCAGGGCGCGAACCCTCTAATCTGGCGCCATGATAAACCGCTCCTTCCCCAATACCCGCCTGCGCCGCAACCGCTATGATGACGCCACAAGGCGGCTGGTGGCGGAGCATAAACTCTCAACTGACGACCTGATCTGGCCGATCTTCATCCGTGAGGGCGGCGGCGCGGCCACGCCTGTTGCCTCGATGCCCGGCGTCTCGCGCACCGGGCTGGATGGCCTGGCCAAACATGCCGAAGCCGCCGCGCGGCTGAAAATCCCCGCCATCGCGCTGTTCCCCGCCACCCCGGCCGGGCTGAAAAACCCCACCGCCACCGAGGCGCTGAACGCCAACAACCTGATGTGCCAGGCGGCGCGCATCCTGAAGGCCGAATTCCCCGAGATCGCCCTGGTCGGCGATGTGGCGCTCGACCCCTATACCGACCACGGGCACGACGGCATTCTGGAAGACGGCTATGTGGTCAACGACGAGAGCGTGAAAATCCTGGTGCGCCAGGCGGTGAACCAGGCGGCGGCGGGTATCGACATCATCGCCCCGTCGGACATGATGGACGGGCGCATCGGCGCCATCCGCGCCGGGCTGGACGAGGCCGGGTTCATCAACACCCGCATCATGAGCTACGCCGCCAAATACGCCTCCGCCTTCTACGGCCCGTTCCGCGATGCCATCGGTTCCGGCGGCGCACTGAAGGGGGACAAGAAAACCTACCAGATGAACCCCGCCAACGCCGAGGAGGCGCTGCACGAGGTGGCGATGGACCTCGCCGAGGGTGCGGACATGGTGATGGTGAAACCCGGCATGCCGTATCTCGACATCATATTACGGGTGAAACAGCGCTTCGAGGTGCCGGTGTTCGCCTATCAGGTCTCGGGCGAATATGCGATGATCATGGCGGCGGTGCAAAACGGCTGGATGGACCACGACCGCGCCATGATGGAAAGCCTGCTCGGCTTCAAGCGCGCCGGGTGTTCGGGTGTGCTGACTTATTTTGCGGTGGAGGCAGCTAAACTTCTGGAGGGCTGAGATGAACGCATGGGCTTCTGGCGATATTCCCTCGCAGGCGGGAAAACTGGCGGTTATCACCGGGGCCAATAGCGGGATCGGCTATTTCACCGCGCTGGAACTGGCAAAGGCCGGGGCCAATGTGATCCTGGCCTGCCGCAACGCTGAAAAAGGTGCTGCGGCGGCGGCCAAAATAAACGCCGCGGCCCCCGGCCGGGCGATGTTCGAGGCGCTGGACCTCGCCCGCCTCGCCTCGGTGCATGATTTCGCAGCCCGCTTCAAAGCCGCGCACGGCACGCTCGACCTTCTGATCAACAACGCGGGCGTGATGGCCACCCCCGCCCGGCAGGTCACCGCCGATGGTTTCGAGCAACAACTCGGTGTGAATTTTCTGGGACATTTCGCCCTCACCGCACTGCTGCTCCCCGCGTTGATGAAGGCCCCGGCGCCACGGGTGATCCAGCTCTCCTCCATCGCCCACCGGCAGGGGCGGATTGACCTGACGGATTTGCAGTGCGTGCGCGCCTACAAGCCCTGGCAGGCATATAGCCAATCAAAGCTGGCGATGCTGATGTTCGCCATGGAATTGCAGCGCCGCTCGGATGCCGGGGGCTGGGGGTTGCTCTCGCTGGCGGCGCATCCCGGCATCGCGCGCACCGAGCTGATCGCCAATGGCCCCGGCGCCGGGAGCCTCACGGCGCTTGGCCTTAAACTGGTTGAGCCGTTCATCTCGCAATCCGGCGAGGCCGGGGCGCTGCCCACGCTATTGGCCGCCACCGCGGCGGATGTAACCCCCGGCGGCTATTACGGCCCCACCGGCTTCAAGGAATTCCGTGGCCCGCCGGGCAAGGCCAGGCCGGAGAAACACGCGCTGGACGCAGGCGTGGCCCGGGCGCTGTGGGAGGCCGCCGAGGCCCTGACTGCGCTCAGCATCACACCCGGCCCGTAAACGCCGCGCGCAGCACGGCGAATTTGTCACTCAGGCTTCGCGGGGCAAACGGCTTGCCCAGGTCTCGCCTGGCGAACACCGCCGGGAGGGCGGCCGCCAGCGCCGCGCGCGGGGGGCGCTGGTTGAGCAACGCCCGCGCCTGCGCCACCAGCCCTTCCAGCGGCGTTGCGTCAGCCGGCAACAGCGAACGGTCCTGCGCCGCCAGAAACGAGACCGCGCGCAGAATGCCGGAAACACCGTAGGCGGTGCCCAAATCCTCAACGACTGGCGAATCGGCGCCCAAAACCTTCCCCGCGATGCGCGCCAACCGGCCCGCCGTGCCGCGCGCATAGGCGAAAAACGCCGCCGCGTCGGGAATTTCCCCCTCCGCCTCCATCTCGCGCGCCTCGATCAATCCCAGCAAATCCGCCCGCGCGAAAACCCCGGCCTCCAGCGCGGCGCTGAGCGGCGTGGCGATTTCGTGTTTCTTCGCCTCCCCCTCCACCACCTCGCGCCACCATTGCAGGCGGATGCGCGCCAGCAATGGCTCGGAAGCCACCTCGCGCGCGCGCGCCAGCTCATTGTTGAACAGATACAGCAGCGCCAGGCTGCCGCGCGCCTCGGGCGGGGCAAAGAGGGTGCAGAAATAACGGTCAGGATCAGCGCGCTGCAGACGCTGGAGGTGTAAATGGTCGCTTGACGGAGACATGCGCAGTCCATAGCTAATCGTCACGACGAAGAAAACTTTTAACAAGGAGACCCGCTGATGGCTTTTGAACTCCCCACCCTCCCCTACGCCAAAACCGCGCTGGCCGCCGCCGGCATGTGCGAGGAAACGCTGGAACTGCATCACGGCAAGCACCACCAGGCCTATGTGACCGCGCTGAACGGCTTCGTTGAGAAAAACGCCGATCTGCAGGGCAAGACCCTCGAGGAAATCGTCACCTTCTCGTACAACAAGCCGGAGCTGGCCCCGGTGTTCAACAATGCCGGGCAGCATTGGAACCACAACCTCTTCTGGCAGAACATGAGCCCCAAGGGCGGCGTGATCCCGCCCAAGCTGGAAGCCAAGCTGGTTGAAGACTTCGGCTCCGTGGCGGCGTTCAAGGATGCGTTCAAGGCCGCGGGCGTCGGCCAGTTCGGCTCCGGCTGGGCCTGGCTCGTGCTGGCCGCCGACGGCAAGCTGAAAATGGCCAAAACCCCCAACGGCGCCAACCCGCTCGCCACCGGCGAGGGCAAGGTGCTTCTGGCGCTCGACGTGTGGGAGCACAGCTACTACCTCGACTTCCGCAACCGCCGCCCGGACTACATCACCAACTGGCTGGACAAAATCGCCAACTACGAATTCGCCGAAGCCGCACTTCTGGCCGGTTGAGACAAAAAGGGGGCTTTTAGAGTGCGATCGTTTGAGGTTCGCTCAACCGAGCAAGCCGAAAGCGTGAATCGCCCTCAGAAAAATGGCCAGAGCCTGATCGCATTTAAAGCGATCAGGCTCTAAGCCCCCTTTTTTTACAGCGCGAACCCCCCGGAGCACGATGACCATTTATAACGACGAAGAGCTTGACGCCGCGGTCGCCGCCGGGGCGCTCAAACCCGAGGCCGCCGACGCCCTGCGCAGCTTCGTCGGCCAGCACCGCGCCGCGCCCGATCAAGAGCAATTCCGCCTGCTCACCGGCTTTAATGATATTTTCATCTCCATCGCCATGGTGGTGTTCCTCACCGGCGCCGGCTGGCTGGCCGGGAGAAGCTCCTTTCTCTTCGGCGGTGCGGCCATAACCGGGTTTTCATGGGGGCTGGCCGAATATTTCACCCGCCGCCGCCGCCTCTCGCTGCCCAGCATCGTGCTGGCACTCGGCTACGGCCTGGGCTGCGCGCTTCTGTTCGCCGACCTCATCGCCCACGCCCTGAAACAGGCGGATATTTTCGTACTCACCAATCTGTGGAACGCGCAGTTTGACCTGTTCGCCGTCAGCGGCTTCATGACGCTGGCCTATGTGCTGCACTGGCGCCGCTTTCAGGTTCCCATCACCGCCGCGTTCATGGGCCTCACCGGGCTGACCAGCCTGCTCGCCCTGCTGCGCATGTTCATCCCCGGCCTGCAATACGGCCTGCCGGTGCTGCACCTGCTCGGCGGGCTGGCGCTGTTCGCGCTCGCCATGCACTGGGACATGAGCGACCGCCAGCGCGCCACACGGCGGACCGATGTTGCCTTCTGGCTGCATCTGGCCGCGGCGCCCATCATTGTTCATGCGCTGTTCCATATGCTGGGCGTCTTCTCACCCGGCCAGAATGCTTATGGCCGCGCCGCACTCGTGGCCGGGCTTTATCTGTTGATGACGCTGCTTGCCCTCATCATCGACCGCCGGGCCATTCTCACCGCGGCGCTGATCTATGTGATATATGCCATCAGCGGGCTGATCCGCACCGCCGGTTCGCCCGAGGTGAGCTTCGCCGCCGCCGGGTTTGTCATTGGCGCGGCGCTGCTGCTGCTCTCGGCCTTCTGGAACCCAACCCGCAAATTCGCCGTCGGGCTGCTCCCGGCAAGGCTGCAAGCCATCCTGCCGGTTATCTCGGAACGGCCAAAGCCAGCTTAAATGTATTTACGGTACTGCACGAACCCAGGCTTGTCGGCGACCTGATCATACAGGATCATCGCCTGCTTGTTGGTCTCATGCGTCATCCAGTACACGCGCTTAGACTTCGCCTGCCTAGCCTTCTCATACACCGCCTCGATCAACGCCCGGCCCACGCCCTTGCCCCGCGCCTCGGGCGCCGTGAACAAATCCTCGAGGTAACAGACATCCTCCACCTCCCAGGTATTACGGTGGAAAATATAATGCACGAGACCGAGCAGCTTTCCGTTCTCCTCGGCCACCAGGCAGTTCACCGGCTCGGCGGGGTTGAAGAAGCGGCTCCATAAAACCTCCGTGGCCGCAGCGGGAAGTTCGGTTTTGTAGAAGCTCAGGTAGCCCTGCCACAGCGGGTCCCATTGCGCGCGGTCAGCGGGTTGAATTTCACGGATCATTGACTGGTTTCCTTGGTTTATTTGCGTGATCACCATAGCCATTTCAGCAGCCTTAATCTTCGCGCCCATCGCCTGCAAGGCGCTTACCGCCGCCGTCTCAGGCGGCCTCGGGCGCCTTCCTGAAAATACACTTCTTGTCGAAATGCTCGACCTTCCCATCCCCGCAGGCCACCGCGAATTCATCGAACGCCTGGCAAACCCCCGGCCAAACCTCCCGGTGATAATCATCGCCGATCAGAAAACCATTGGGTTTGATCAGGGGCCACCAAGTCTCGATATCAGCTTTCACGGCGCGATAATCATGCCCGGCATCGATATGCACGATATCAGGCTGAATCCGCAAAAACTTCAAAGTCTCGCTGGCATTCAGTGAATCCAGCGGCAAGGGAACGACATAATTCTCCAGCTTGAGCGCCTTCACATTATTCATGAACTTATAGAAGAAATTCGGATAACCGTTGAGGAAGCTCAGCTGCGCGCGCAATGCCGGGTTGATCCAATGGTCCCAGGAGCCTAGCCAAGTATCAACCGCGATCACCACGGCGTCCAGCTCAAGCCGGCGCAGATGCTCGGCCATGAAGAGGGTGGAGCCGCCCTTCCACACACCGATTTCGACGATGATTTTTGGCCGCGCAACATCTATGGCGCGCGACAGATAAGGATGCTGGCTGTTCCAGCCCTGCGTATCCACCTGGAACAGATTTTCCGGGAAGTTGCTGAACGGATCGGCACCGGCATAAAGCCTGTCAATAATTTCCTGCCTGACCCGCATTCATGCCTCCGGGCGTTAAAATTGCGGAACCCCTCCGTAACCGATACAATTGTTCCAAACCATCAACAAGTCCACGCCCCAACCCACCGGAGAGCCCCGTGATGCAAGGTTTTTTACGCACCTACGGCGATCTTGGCCTGCAAAAAACCATGGATGCCGCCGTGGTCATTCCAACCCTGCTCCGCCCCGTGCTGCGCCAGGCGCTGGAGAGCATTTTCGCGCAGAATTTCCCCGGCACCATTCAGGTGCTGGTCGGCATCGATGTCATGGAGGGCGACCTCGCCGTGCTCGATGCCGCCTGCGCGGCCCGGCCTTCGCATTGCGTGGTGCAGGCGTTCTGGCCCGGGTATTCCACCTCGGTCCGCCATGGCGGCCTCACCCCGCCCAGCGACGGCGGATGCTTGCGCGCCGTGCTCACCTATCTGGCCAACTCGCCTTATGTTGCCTATCTCGATGACGACAACTGGTGGCACCCCGACCATCTGCGCCAGATGCGCGCCGCGACCGAGGAGGCGCAATGGGCCTTTGCGTTGCGCTGGTTTGTACATGACCAGACCCGGCGGCCCATCTGTGTTGACACGTGGGAGTCCGTAGGCCCCGGCCAGGGCATGTTTCAGGAGCGTTTCGGCGGTTTTGTCGACCCCAACTGCCTCATGATCAACAAGCTCGCCTGCCCGCTGGCCGCGCCGCACTGGAATATGCCCCTCGCCGGAGACACCGGCTCGGCGGACCGCAGCGTCTTCGCCTTTCTGACGCGCCACCACCAGGTGAAGGGCACCGGAAAAGCCACTGTGTTTTACGAACTCAACGAAAAGGACGGGCTGCACCCCATGCGCATGAAAATCATGGGATCAGCCTATGAGGACGCGGGCAAGCCATAAGCCGGCTCGCTACGCGATCCGTTGCAGCGCCGCATCCAGCCGCGCCACCTCGGCCGAGAAACTCTCCTTGCGCTCCCTGTGTTCTTCCAAAATCGCCTCCGGCGCGCGGCTGACGAAATCGGCATTGGCGAGTTTCTGCTCCACCTTCTGCAACTCCGCCGCCGCCTTCGCGCGCGTTGCGGCCAGGCGGGCGCGCTCGGCGGTGAGGTCGATGATCTCGGCCAGCGGCAATACGATGGTCGCCTCGCCCAGCACCGCCTGCGCGCAACCATGCGGCACCTCGCCGGTCAGCGGACCAAACGCCGAGGCGCGCGCCATGCGCGAGATCGCCTCAAACCATTGCGCCCCGCGCGTCAGCGTTTCCGCCGCCGCATCCTGCAACAATACCGGCGATTTGATCGAGGGCGGCACATTCATCTCTGAGCGCACGGTCCGCACCTGGGAGATAAGGTCGACCACCCATTGCACTTCGGCGCGCGCCGATTCTGGTTCATACACGCCAACCGGCTCCGGCCAGGGCGCATTGATCAACGAATATTGCGGCCCGTAGCCGAAATGATCCCATAACTCTTCCGTCACGAAGGGGATCAGCGGATGCATCAGCCGCAGCAAAACCCCCAGCACATAGGCGGCAACATCACGAATCTCCGCCGCATCGGCGCCCGCGAAACCGGGCTTGGCGAATTCGATGAACCAGTCGCACACATCGCCCCAGGCGAAGCGGTAGCAGGCCTGCGCGTAATCATTCGGGCGGAAGGCATCCAGCGCTTCGGTTGCGGATCGTATCGCCGCATTGGCTTTGACAAGTATCCAGCGCGACAGTGGAAGCTGTGCCGCCTCGGGTGAAAAATCCGGGTTCGGCTTGACGCCGTTCATCTCCAAAAACCGCGCGGCGTTCCATATCTTGGTGATAAATCCACGGTTATTTTCAACAATCTTGGCGCCGAGCTTCACATCGCGCCCCTGCCCGGCCGCCGCCGCCACCGAGTAGCGCAGCGCATCCGTGCCGTAAGCCTCGATCAGGTTGAGCGGATCGATGACATTGCCCTTCGACTTGGACATTTTCTGTCCCTTCTCGTCACGCACCAGGCCATGGATATACACGGTGCGGAAGGGAACATCGCCCATGAAGTGAAGACCCATCATCATCATCCGGGCCACCCAGAAGAAGATGATGTCAAAGCCCGTCACCAGCGTGTCGGTCGGGTAGTATTTCGCAAGCTCGGGCGTCTGTTCGGGCCAGCCGAGGGTTGAGAACGGCCACAGCGCCGAGGAGAACCATGTGTCCAGCACATCCTCATCCTGCGTCAGCACCACACCTTCGCCGGCCTGCGCCTGCGCTTGCGCCTCAGAGCGCGCCACATAAACCGCGCCATCCGGCCCGTACCACGCCGGTATGCGATGCCCCCACCAGAGCTGGCGCGAGATGCACCAGGGCTGAATGTCGCGCATCCAGGCAAAGAACGTGTTCTCCCACTGCTGCGGCACGAATTTAATCGCACCACTTTCCACCGCCGCAATCGCCGGCTGCGCCAGCACACCGGCGTTGCAATACCATTGCGTGGTCAACAGCGGCTCAATCGGCACGCCCGAACGGTCGCCATGCGGCACCGCATGCGGGTGTGGCTTTGTCTCCGCCAGCACCTCAAGCCGCTCCAGCTCGGCCACAATCACTTTGCGCGCGGCAAAACGCTCCATGCCTTCCAGGCTGCGCACGAATTCCGGCATCTCGCCCAACTCGGCGAGCGTGATGCGCCCCTGGCGGTCGAGAATCGAGGGGGTGGCCAGCCCGTGCCGCCTGCCTACCTCAAAATCGTTGAAATCATGCGCCGGGGTGATCTTCACAGCGCCCGTGCCCTTCTCAGGGTCGGCGTAGTCATCGGCGATAATCGGGATCCGCCGCCCGGTCAGCGGCAGGATCACATGCTTGCCGACCAACCCGTAATAACGCGCGTTTTCGCCGTGCACCGCCACGGCGGTATCGCCCAGCATGGTCTCCGGCCGCGTCGTCGCCACCACAATCTCGCCGCCGCCCTCAACCGGGTAGCGGATATGCCACAGATGCCCCTTCACATCCCGGGTCTCAACCTCAAGGTCGGAGATCGCGGTCTGCAGCGCCGGGTCCCAGTTCACCAGGCGCTTATCCTGATATATCAGCCCTTCCTCATGCAGGCGCACGAACACCTCGCGCACCGCGACCGAGAGCCCCTCATCCATGGTGAAACGCTCACGCGCCCAATCGGGCGAGGCGCCCAGGCGGCGCAGCTGCTGCGTAATCGCCCCGCCGGACTCTTCCTTCCATTGCCACACGCGCGAGAGAAACGTCTCGCGCCCGAGCGCCTTGCGGGTGGTCTTTTCCTTGTCCAACAGGCGCTCCACCACCATCTGCGTGGCGATGCCCGCATGGTCGGTGCCCGGCTGCCAGAGCACATCGCGCCCCTGCATACGCCGGTAGCGCACGAAAATATCCTGCAAGGTCATGGTCAGCGCATGGCCCACATGCAGGCTGCCGGTCACATTCGGCGGCGGGATCATGATGCTGTAGGGAGCCGCTTTGCCGAGCGGCGCGGCCGCGAACGCCCCGGATTGCTCCCAGCCGCTATAGAGCCGTGCCTCAGCCGAGGCCGGCTCGAAATGTTTATCCAACGTGGTCAAGACAAATCCTTAGAATAAAATGCGTCAGCTTCAGGTGCGGTCGATCACGCGCTTGATCTCGGCCCGAACGACCCGTTCAACCAGACTCGGCAATTGCGTATCCAGCCATGCCTTCAGCACCGGCTTGATCTCCTCGCGGACCAGATCCTCAATGGTGATGCCGCCCCGGCTCACCGCCACGGCGCGCTCGGTGCTGATGCTGTGGACCAGCGTACCGATGGTGTTCGCAATCGAATTCGTGGCCTCATCGCCAACCAGACCTTTGGGGATTTGTACGTTGTTTTCCATCAAGCCTTCCTCTTCCGGTTCCAGGTTATAAGCAGCGCCCTGCCCGCCAGAGGGGGGCTGGTACATGTTCAGCTCGCGCTCCCGCTCAGGCGGAAACACGGTTTGCTCGGAGCGGCCGGCCTGTTCATTGGTGCCATCTGCCTTGGCAACGGCTGGCCCGGCCGGGGGTTGCACCGCCAGCATCGACGCATCGAGCTGGAGCACGTCGTCTTCCTGGTCCTCCTCCTGGGAACTCTGGTTTTCGCCCTCCTCACGGAGGATGCGGCGGATCGACGCCTGGATCTCTTCCATCGAAGGCTCAGCGCCGCCACCGGCTCCTGAGTTATTAAAATCGTTGCTGCTGTCACTCATCATGTCATCTTTCAATGAGCAGATGAACCTTGGGGCTCATCCGCTATCTCAGGAGCCGTGCTGGCGGTTAGCAAGCTACCGTCAGGCGCAACCCCAGCCTCTTCATCAGCCGCCTCTCCGGTGCCAAAACCGGCATATTTAACAGATTTATAGTATTTAAGGTCATTATACTGGTCTACGGGCAATCCTAGGTCGGTTGCGGTGAGCCGGCCGATCGCCGCCGCCACCGTGTATGAATTATTAACAAGTGTTGATATATTCTGGACCTGTTGTACCTGAGAATTCAACAACAATTGTTGGGCGTTCAACACATCGAGTGTCGTGCGCGTGCCGACCAGGTCCTCGCGCTCGGTGCCGTCGAGCGCGATGGCGTTGGCCTTGATCTCGGCATTCGTGCTCATAATGGCATCACGCGCGGCCATCAGCCCCACCCAGGCCTGGGTCGCCTGCGCATAGGAGGTTCGCTGGGCGTCGAGAATTCCTGCAAAAGCCTGCTGTTCCTTGGCCCGCGCCTGCCGGATCGCCGAATATTCCGCCCCGCCCTGATACAACGGCACGGTCAATTGCCCGAGCACCGAACCGCCCGTGAGGCGCGTGTTCGGCCCGGCTGCCCCCTGCTGGCTATAGGCGGAAGCCTGCACCGAGAGCTGCGGCAGCAGCGCGGAATAAGCCACGTCCACCGCATCCTTGCCCGCGGCGTCGTTGAACTCAGCGGCGATCACATTTGGGTTATTGGCCAGCGCGGCGGCGGCGGCCTGCTCCTTGGAGGAAACCGGCAGCGCCAGCGGCTGCGGCGGCACCAGCGACGCCGATGGATAGTCCCCCACCAGCTGGCGGAAATTCTCCTTGGCAATCTGCAGATTGCCATCCGCGACCTCGACCTGCTCCTTGGCCGCCGCAAGCGCCGCCTGCGCCTGCGCCACCGAGGTCAGCGTTATCTCGCCGACGTTGAACTGCTCAACAGTCGCCTTCAACTGCTGCTCCAGCACATTCTGGTCGCTCTGGTCGAGCGCCAGCACCTGCCGGTCGGTAATCACGGTGACATAGGCGCTGACCACGTTGAGAAACACGGTCTGCTCGGTGGCGAGCAGCTGCGCGCGCGCGGCGTAAACGCTGTTTTTGGCCTGGCGGGTTGAATCGATGACTTTTCCGCCGGAATAGATCGGCTGCGTCACCTGCACCTGGCCGACCAGCTGGTCGCGGTTCTGGGTAACTTTATAGCTGCCATCAGCGGGCTTGCCCGGAACACTGGGCAACACCTCGGTCCCCGTCAGCCGCCCCGCCGTGGCGCCAACCGTCACCGTCGGCCGCCAGCCGGAGAGCGCTGTGGGCACCTGCTCATCCGTGGCGCGCAAAGCGGCACGCTGCGCCTGCAAGGTCGCGTTATTGTCATAGGCTTCGCTCAGCGCCTGGGTGAGCGTTTGCGGCCCATCAGCCCATACGGCGCGCGGCAGCAGAACCATGCCCGCGCTCATCGCAAGGCCGGCAAGAAGCATGGAGCGCATCGAAGTAAATCCGTTCATAATCAGAGACTAAAGGCAGGCGCGCGGCGGAAGGCCGGCAGTATGCGCGCTGTGCAATCAAACGCCCGCACTGTCACGAATTCCTTGCCCACCGCTTCGGCGCTAACCGCCCGGCCAAGCCCCCCCGGCTCATCGCCATCAGCCAGAATGGCGACAACACGCCCCCCAGGCGCCAATTGAGACGCAAAATTTTCTGGAATTGCGGGAACCGCGCCTTCAATCACAATCACGTCATAAGGGCCGCCAGCGGGGTAGCCCGCCGCCAGCGGCGCGCAAACCGATTCGACCTCAGGCGCATATTGCGCCAGCGCCCCGCCTTGCAGCCGCGCCTCTTCCTCCAGCGCCACCACCCGCGCGCCGCAGGCCGCCAGCACCGCGGCCAGATAGCCGCTGCCCGCCCCCACCACCAGCACTTCGGCGGGATTATTCGCCAGCACCAGCTGCGCCAGCCGCGCGGTCACCAGCGGCGATGCCAAAAACCGCCCCTGCCCCAGGTCTATATCCGTGTCGGCATAGGCAAGCGCCCCGGCAGGCGCGAACGCCTCGCGCGGCAAGCTCCGCATGGCCTCAATCACCCTCGGGTCGCTCACCTGATTCGGCCTGACCTGACCGTCCACCATCTTATTACGTGCGATATCCTGGGTGGCTGGCTGCGTCATATAGACCTTCTCTCTCAACTGATTACGCGCGCTATATAGCGGTCACGAGGGGGATAACTCAACCGCGGCGGCAAATAAGACGCCTCATGGCTTGACCGGAAGCGGCGGGCCGGGGATATACAGCGCCACACCCCAGGGTCCGGTGGCAGAGTGGTGATGTAGCGGACTGCAAATCCGCGTATGCCGGTTCGATTCCGGCCCGGACCTCCAGCAACGCGCGGCGGGCGCCTTTCAACCGGCATTGCTAAACGGTAAATGATTCATTACCAAACTTACATGAAAATTGTACCATTTTGTACTGACCGCCGCGGCGTAACCTCGATCGAGTATGCAATACTGGCATCGCTGATCGCGGTCGTCATCATTTCCTCCGTCACTTTGCTGGGCAAAGGTGTCAGCGCAACATTCAACAGCGTCGACACCGCATTCACCGCGGCCACCGCCCCCGCCGCGCCTATCGCGCCCAGGCCGCCAACCACTATTGACTAACCCATCACCGCGCGCCCCGGCGAGACGGAATTTAAGCGGGTTTGCGGAGCCGTGACGCGAAAACTTTGCGCAACTTGGTGATTTTTGGGGCGATGACGGCGTTGCAATAGCCCGAATAAGGGTTGCGGGCGAAGTATTGGTCGTGCTCGGGCTCGGCGCGGTAGAAAATCGGCGCGGGGGAGAGTTCGGTGACGATTTTTTGGCCCCAGGCGCCGGATGATTCGAATTCGGCGATGATTTTTTCAGCCGCGGCCTTTTGGGCGGCATCCGCATAGAAAATGACGGAGCGGTATTGGGTGCCGATGTCAGCGCCCTGGCGGTTGAGGGTTGTGGGATCATGAATGGTGAAAAAGACGCGCAGCAAATCCTCAAAGGAGAGGATTTCGGGGCGATAAGTGACCTGGACGACCTCGGCATGGCCGGTGGCGCCGGTGCAGACTTGTTTATAGGACGGGTTTGCGATCTGGCCGCCGGCGTAGCCGGATTGGACGGCGGTGACACCGGCCAGCTCGGTGAAGGCGGCTTCGGTGCACCAGAAGCAGCCGCCGCCCAGAATCGCGGTTTCAGTTTTTGCCGTCTCGGTCATTTAACGCCTCCTAATTCACACAATGCTGCCCAGTGTTCGGCGCTCACCGGGGCGACGGAGAGGCGGGAGAGACGGACCAGGGCAAGGTCCTTGAACCTGGGGTCGGATTTGATGGTTGCAAGGGAGACCGGGCGCGGGAGCGGTTGGACCGCCTGCATGTCAACACAGACCCAGGCGCCGCTCTCGGCCGTGGGGTCCGGGTAGGCTTCGGCCACGACTTTAACGATGCCGACAATCTCCTTGCCGATGTTGGAATGGTAGAAAAAGGCCAGATCGCCCTTCTTCATGGCCATCAGGTTGAGTTTGGCGCTGTGGTTGCGCACGCCGGTCCAGGGTTCCACGCGGTTTTTAACCTGTTGCTCCCAGGAGAAGGCGTCGGGTTCGGATTTTACCAGCCAGTAGTTTGTCATGACATTACTGTAATCGGATTCCCGGGCGCTTCAAATCCGGGCGGCAGTGGCCTATTAGACGCGCATGAATGAAAACGTGATGACAGCCGGTCGCATGAGCAAAACCGGGGCCTGGTTGCATTATTTCGCCAACCCGGGGCGGTTTCTGAGATTTGTGCGCCCTGCCCTGCCCTGGGCGGCGGCCGTATCCATTGCGCTGACGGTGTTGGGCATCGTGTGGGGATATGCCTTCGCGCCGGCCGATTGGGAGCAGGGGGACGCGGCGCGGATCATGTATGTGCATGTGCCGGCGGCCTGGGTCGCGATGTCGGGCTATGCGATGCTGGCCGGGGTTTCGTTCTTCTCTATCGTGTGGCGGCATCCGCTGGCTGATTTGGCGGCGGAGGAGATCGGGCCGGTGGGAGCTGGGTTCACGTTTGTCTGCCTGGTGTCGGGCGCGCTGTGGGGCAAGCCGATGTGGGGGGCCTACTGGGTCTGGGATGCGCGGCTAACCTCGGTGCTGGTGCTGTTCTTTTTGTATCTGGGGCATATCGCGCTGATCCGCGCGTTTGATAACCCGGCGCACGGGCACAGGGCGGCGGCGATTTTGGCGCTGGTCGGGGCGATCAATCTGCCGATTATCGTGTTCTCGGTGCAATGGTGGAATACGCTGCACCAGGGCAACACGATCTCGATTTCCGGCGGCGCGCGGATTTATGTGACCATGCTGTATCCGCTGCTGATCTCGACGCTGGGGTTTTATTTGAGCTTTCTGACGCTGGTATGCGCGCGGATGTGCGCCGCGATCATGGAGCGGCGGACGCGAACGCTGCTGGTGGCGGCGGCGGAGCGCGCGGCATGAAATACGCGGCTTTTATCGATGGCAGCTACGGCGTCACCGTCGCGTTTTTGCTGGGCGTGGCCTGGTTGACATTTGCGCGTTACCGCCGCGCCGTGCGGCGCCTGCGCGCGGTGGAGACACGCTGATGCGCGGGCCCAAGAAGCGGCGGCTTTATCTGGTGCTGGCGGTCGGGCTTTGTTTGAGCGCGGCGGTGGGGCTTTCGCTGGCCGCGTTTTCATCGACGCTGACGTTTTTCTTCTCGCCGCGCGAGGTGATGGCGAAACATCCCGCACCGGGGATGAGCTTCCGGCTCGGCGGGATTGTGCAGGTGGGGACCGTGAAGACCGTGATTGATGCAGGCACGCCGGTGACCAGTTTCCGGGTGACCGATGGGCAGGCTTCCATCCCCGTGGTGTATAGCGGTTTGCTGCCGGATCTGTTCCGCGAGGGGCAGGGAATTGTGGCGATCGGCGCGATGAACGGCGGCGGGCAGTTTGCCGCCGATGAAGTGCTGGCCAAGCACGGTTCATCCTACATGCCCAAGGATGTTGAAGAGTCGCTGAAGAATGCGGGCAAGTGGAACCCGGCCTATGGGCCGGCACCGGCTGCAAGCGAGTGGAATACCATGCAAGTGAAGGGGAGCGGATCGTGATACCGGAACTTGGACATTTCGCGCTGGCGCTGGCGGTGGCCTTGGCCTTCGCGCAGGGGGTGATCGGGATTTTTGCGCCGGGGTTGCGCGATCCGCGTGCGATGCGCGCGGCACCCGCGCTGGCGCTGAGCCATTTTCTGGCGATCGGGGCGGCGTTTCTCGGATTGATTTATGCCGGTGTGGTCTCCGATTTCACCGTGGAGAATGTGGCCGATTTTTCATCCGCCGCGGTGCCGCTGATCTACCGGATTTCCGGCACCTGGGGGAACCATGATGGCTCGATGGTGCTCTGGTGCTTTATCCTCTCGCTCTGCGGGGCAACCGTGGCGGCATTCGGGAACGGATTGCCCGCCTCGCTGCGGGCGCGGGTGCTGGGCGTGCTGGGCCTGGTCTCGGGCGGGTTTTTGCTGTTCACGCTGACGGTGTCTGATCCGTTCACGCGGCTGTGGCCGCCGCCGCTTGATGGCGCCGGGGTTAACCCGATTTTGCAGGACCCGGGCTTGGCGTTTCATCCGCCGGTTTTGTACACCGGCTATGTCGGGTTTTCGGTGGCGTTCGCATTTGCCATCGCGGCGCTGATCGAGGGGCGGATTGATGCCGCCTGGGGGCGCTGGGTGCGGCCCTGGGCGCTGCTCTCCTGGTGTTTTCTCACTGCCGGAATCGCGCTTGGGAGCTGGTGGAGTTATTATACGCTGGGCTGGGGCGGCTATTGGTTCTGGGACCCGGTGGAGAACGCGGCGCTGTTGCCGTGGCTGACCGGCACCGCCTTGTTGCATTGCGCGATTGTGGTGGAGAAGCGCGAGGCTTTGAAGGCCTGGACAGTGTTGTTGGCGATTGCGACGTTTTCGCTCAGCCTGTCGGGGACATTTTTGGTGCGCTCGGGAATTTTGAACTCGGTGCATTCATTTGCCGCGGCACCTGACCAGGGGTTGTTTATTCTGGGCCTGCTGGGGCTGACGATTGGCGGCTCGTTGCTGTTGTTTGCAATCCGCGCGCCGGTGTTGGCGGCGACGGGGGTTTATGCGCCGCTCTCGCGCGAGAGCGCGCTGGTGTTGAACAATATATTCCTCTGCTCGATCGCGACGGTGGTATTTGTCGGCACGCTGTATCCGCCGTTCGTGAATCTGCTGTTTGGCATTCAGCTTTCCATCGGCGCGCCGTTTTTTAACCAGACGGTGCTGCCCCTGGCGGGGCCGATTATTCTGGCGATGGGCGTGGGGCCGATGATGGCCTGGAAGCGCGCGGCGCTGTTGCCGGTGTTGCGGCAGTTGTGGCTGGCGGCGGCGGTGGGGCTGCTGGTGTTTCTGGTGGTGGCGGCGAACCGGCATGTGATCGCGGCGCTGGGGCTTGCGGGGGGCGCCTGGGTGGTGATGGCGGCGGTGACGGATGTTGCCGGGCGGATCAGGCTGTTTCGGGTTTCTCCCGGTGTTTCGGCGGCGCGGCTGCTGGCGCTGCCGCGCGCGGCGGTGGGGGCGACGCTGGGGCATATCGGGTTTGGCATGATGGTGCTGGGCATTGCGGGCATGACCCTCGCAACGCAGAAAGTGATTGTGCTGGTGCCGGGACAGTCAACGGAGCTGGGCGGCTACACCTGGACGCTGAATGATATTCATGATGCGCCGGGGCCGAATTTTTCGCAGCGGGTGGCTGATATTTCGTTGAGTGAAAATGGCAAGGTGTTCATGACGCTGCATCCGGCGCGGCGGTTTTTTGCCGCGCAGAAGGTGATTACCAATACGGCGGCGATACGGACCAATGGGTTTCAGGATATATATGCGGTGTTTGCGAGTGAGCCGCCAGGCTCGGGCGGGGCGGAGCTGCGGTTGAACCGGCATCCGCTGGCGCCTGAGATATGGCTGGGCGGGTTGGTGATGGCGCTGGGGGGCGGGATCTCACTCTCTGACCGGCGCCTGCGCGTGGGCGCGCCGGCGCGCAAAAAGCCAGCGGGGGCGGTGGCCTGATGTCGCCTTTGCGCAGACGGTTGTTGTTTGGAATTCCGCTGGCCGTTGTGGTGGTTGGCGGCGCGGGGTTTTATACGATTTTGCGGCGGATGCAGGAGGATGATTATGATCCGCATGCCCTGCCCTCGCCGCTGATCGGCAAGAAGCTGCCGGCCTTTGTGTTGCCGGGCGCGGATGGGATGCAGGGGTTTGGCAATACCGATCTGGCGGCGCCGCCCAAGCCGATGTTGGTGAACTGGTTTGCCTCGTGGTGTGTTCCCTGTTTGCAGGAAGCGCCGATGCTGATGAAACTTGCCAAGTCGGGGCTGGAGATTTGGGGGATCGCGTATCAGGACCAGCCGGGGAATCTGGCGAATTTCATCAGCGCGAACGGTAATCCGTATACGCGCCTGGCGGCGGATGTATCGGGGCTGACGGCCATCAACTGGGGGGTTTATGGCGTGCCGGAGACGTATCTGATCGACAAGCAGGGAATTGTGCGCTGGCGCTACGCCGGGGCGCTGACCGATGATGTGGTGAGCGGCACATTATTGCCATTATTGCAGCAATACGCATGAGAAAATTTATTTTGGCATTGGCGTTGCTGCCCGCGCTGGCATATGCCCAGATGGTGACGCGCGATGGCGTGACGCTGACACCGGGGCAGGAGGCGCGGGCGGAGGATATCGGTAGCCAGTTGCGCTGCCTGGTGTGCCAGAATGAAAGCATCGAGGGTTCGTCAGCGGATTTGGCGAAGCAACTGCGCGTGATTATCCGCCAGCACGTGGTGGCGGGAGATTCCAACAAGAGCATCATGGATTACATGGTGCAGCGTTATGGGATTTTCGTGTTGCTCAAGCCGCCCTTCATACCGCTCACATGGGCGCTGTATGCCTCGCCTTTTGTTGGGATTTTGTTGGGTTTTTTTGGATTTTGGTTGGTGCGGCGCGCAAAAGTGGAGGCCCCTGCCCCACTTTCCGAGGCTGATGCCCGGCGGTTGGATGAATTGTTGAAATGATATTCTTGATGATGCTGGGGCTGGCCCTGGTGCTGATGCTGCCGCTTGCCGTGGTTTTTATCGGCCCGCGGCGGATGCAGGGAAGACGCGAGGCGGCCATCGCGCTGCATAAGGCGCAGCTTGTGGAACTGGCGCGCGATTTGGCCGATGGGCGGATTGGCGCGGTGGAATATAATGCCGCGAAACTGGAAGTGGAGCGGCGGTTGCTCGCGGCGGACGGCACAGTGGAGCCGGTGTGGAACGGAAATGCGAAATTGCTGTTGATCGCAACGGTGGTGGCGGTGCCGGTGGGGGCATTTGCGCTGTATCTGCCGGGTAGCACGCCTAACATCCCCTCCGAGCCGCATGCCCAGTGGCAGGCCCAGCAGGCGGCGGCCCAGGCGAAGCTGAACGTGTTTATCGGCGAATTGCGGGCAAGGCTGGCCATGGAAGATCCAAATTCGGCGGATGCAAGCCAGGGCGAGGCATATCTGGGCGAGGCGCTGGCGGAACAGGCCGGGGAGATTACCCCCGAGGCGCTGGGGTATTTCAAGCAATCGCTGGCGAATGCGCCACAGAATTCCTCCTGGCGGCCGCTGGATGTGCAGCGGATTGGCGAGGCCGCGCAGGCGGCTTCACAATAACCGGTTTAGGGTTAGTATGGGGTTATGGAAACAAACAAAGAGCCTGAGACTGAAACCGTAAAGCCCGCGCCGGTTAAACCGGAACCGGTGAAATTACCGCCCGAGATCGGCGGGCAGAAAGGCCCGGAGCCCACGCGCTATGGCGACTGGGAAAAGAACGGACGCTGCACGGATTTTTGAAAGCGGGAGGATTTGCCATGAAGTCTATCGTAGGTTTAACCGCGCTGCCGCTCGTGGCTGCCGGGATCATACTGTTTTTCGCCGTGCCGCTGATTGCGGAAAATACGGGAAATGAGTGTCAGGCGCTGGAAAAATACACCGCCAGCAATGCGGCGCGAAGCGTGACGGGCTCAACCACGGGGCCGATTTATGGCATGCTCAACGGCTTGGCGCAGTCGGTGGCGACCGGCGAGGCGACCAGCGCCGCGGAGGCCAACGCGCATCCGAATATTCCAGTGAATGTTAGCTGCGCCTATGATTTCTGGAAGGCACTCTAGAGTGCTGCGGCGTTGGCCGCGCAAGCGGGTGATGCTCTTTTCAGTGCTGGGCCTACTCGGTTTTGGCGTGTGGCCGGCGGGCGCGGCGCAGCTCGCGGGGGTGACACTGCCAGATATACAAACCGTGGGGACGACGCGGCTTGTGCTGAATGGCATTGGATTGCGCACATATTCAATGCTGGGCATCCATATTTATGTCGCGGGGCTTTATCTGCAGCAGCCGAGCCATGATGCCGATGCGATTCTGGACTCTCCCGGCATTAAAGTGGTGCAGATGCATTTTGTGCATAATGTCGGCGCCGGTGCGATGCGTGGTGCCTGGCGCAAGGGTTTAGTAAAAAACTGCGTCGCGCCTTGCGTGCTTTCGCAATCGCGGTTGGCGCAGTTTCTGGCGGCGTTGCGGCCGGTGAGCGCGGGGGAGGATGTGACGCTCGAGTTCCGGCCCGATGGCGCGCAGGCATATTACAACGGGGTTTCCGTGGGGTATATCGACGACCCGGCGTTTGCGCGGCTGATGCTGGAGGTTTTTATCGGGCAAAATGCAAGTGTTCCCGTATTGAAGCGCGAATTACTCGGGAATTAGCCCGGCAACGGAGAGGCGAATGGACATTGTTGGTTCAGCCGAAATTGTTAGCTTCTGGCGCGATGCGGGGCCGGAGCGGTGGTTTGCCAAGGATGAAATTTTCGACCTGACGATACGCGGGCGGTTTATGGCCGTGCATGAGGCGGCGGCGCGCGGTGAACGGGCGGGGTGGGAAGAAAGCGGCGATAGCGCACTGGCGTTGATGATTTTGCTCGACCAGTTTCCGCGCAACATGTTTCGCGGCAGCGCGCATGCGTTTGCAACCGACGGGTTGGCGCGCGCCATGGCCGGGCGGGCGATCGCGCGCGGGTTTGATGCGTCGGCCGAGGAGTTGATGCGGCCGTTTTTCTACTTGCCGTTCATGCATTCCGAGGCGTTGGCGGATCAAGACTTCGCGGTGCGGCTCTACACGGCGCTGGGGGATGCGGAGCTGCTGAAATATGCGGTGCTGCACCGGGATATTATCGCGCGGTTTGGGCGCTTTCCACATCGCAACGCCGCGCTGGGGCGGGAGACGAGCGCTGAGGAGCGGGCGTTTTTAGAGAACGGCGGATTTGCGGGGTGATGGGGGATCAGGCTGCGTTTTCCAGGTTGGCTAGCTTCACCAGATTGCCCAGCACATCGCGCGCGATGCCCGCGCGGGCGGCGACTTCCATGTCGCGGGCGACGACGAGTTTCTGGTCCGGGCGGACCTTGAGTGTGCCGCCGCGTGAGGAAATCCAGGCGATGAGGCCCGCGGGGTTGGCGAAATTGTTTTTGCGGAAGGAGATGACCATGCCTTTGGGCCCGGCATCCAGCTTTTCCACACCGGCGGCGCGGCAGGCGCGCTTGAGGGCGACGGTCTCCAAGAGATTCTCGACTTCGGCGGGGAGTTTGCCGAAACGGTCGACGAGTTCGGCGGCCAGGGCTTCGCTTTCGGCATTCGTGGTGAGCGCGCCGATACGGCGGTAGAGGCCGAGGCGCACCGGAAGATCGGAGACATAGGCTTCCGGGATGAGAACCGGCAGGCCGAGGTTGATGTTGGGGGTCCAATCGCGGTCTTCGGCTTTTTTGCCCCGGCCTTCGGCGCGGATGGCGTTGACCGCATCCTCTAACATTTGTTGATAAAGCTCGATGCCGACTTCGCGGATATGGCCGGATTGTTCGTCGCCCAGCAAATTGCCCGCACCGCGCAGGTCAAGGTCGTGCGAGGCGAGGGTGAAGCCGGCTCCCAGCTGGTCGAGCGTTTGCATCACCTCCAGGCGTTTTTGCGCGGCGGCGGAGAGCTGGTGGTGGGCCGGCCAGGTGAGATAGGCGTAGCCGCGCTGCTTGCCGCGGCCGACGCGCCCGCGCAGCTGGTAGAGCCCGGCGAGGCCGAACATATCCGCGCGGTAGATGATGAGGGTGTTGACGGCTGGCATGTCCAGCCCGCTCTCAACGATGTTGGTGGCGAGCAGGATGTCATATTTCCCCTCGCCGAACTCGGTCATCACGCGCTCAAGCTCGGTGGGGGCGAGGCGGCCGTGGGCGGTGACGGTGCGGATGTCCGGCACGATATCGCGCAGGCGGGCTGCCATGGGTTCCAGATCGTCCAACCGGGGAACAACGCAGAAAATCTGGCCGCCGCGGAATTTCTCGCGGGCGATGGCTTCCTTTATGATGAGGCTGTCAAACGGCATGATGAAGGTGCGCACGGCCAGACGGTCAACCGGCGGGGTGGTGATGAGCGAGAGGTCGCGCACGCCGGTGAGGGCCAGTTGCAGGGTGCGCGGGATGGGGGTGGCGGTGAGGGTGAGGACGTGAACATCAGCCTTTAGTTGTTTCAGCCGCTCCTTATGGGCGACGCCAAAGTGCTGCTCCTCATCGACGATGAGCAGGCCAAGGTCAGCGAAGGTGACGGATTTGGCCATGATGGCGTGGGTGCCGATGACGATGCTTATGCTGCCGTCAGCCAGCCCGGCGCGCACGGCGGTGGCCTCTTTGGCGGTAACCATGCGCGAGAGCTGCGCGACTTTGACCGGCAGCCCCGCGAAGCGGGTGGAGAACACGCGAAAATGCTGGCGGGCAAGCAGGGTGGTCGGGACCACCACGGCGACCTGGGTGCCCGACATGGCGGCGACGAAGGCGGCGCGCAGGGCGACCTCGGTTTTGCCGAAGCCGACATCGCCGCAGATGAGGCGGTCCATCGGGCGGCCGGCGGCGAAATCTTCCAGCACGTCGGCGATGGCCTTGGCCTGGTCCTCGGTCTCGGCATAGGGGAAGCGGGCGCAGAATTCGGCGAAGGCGCCTTCGTCGGCGGTGAGCAGCGGGGCCTCGTGCATCTGGCGCTCGGCGGCGAGGCGGATGAGACCTGCGGCCATGTCCTGAATGCGGTTTTTGGCCTTGGCCTTGCGGGCCTGCCAGGAGGCGCCGCCAAGCTTATCCAGCGAAACGCCGTCGGTCTCCTGGCCGAAGCGCGACAGCAGGTCGATATTCTCGACGGGCAGGAAGAGTTTATCACCGCCATCGTAGAGGATACGCAGGCAGTCATGCGCGGCGGCGTTGACGGTGACGGTCTCCAAGCCATCGTAACGCCCGATGCCGTGGTCCTGGTGGACGACAAGATCGCCAGCGGCGATTTCGGTGGCGTCGGCGATGAACTGGTCGGCGCGCTTGCGGCGCTTGGGCGGGCGGGCGATGCGTTGCCCGAGGAGGTCCTGCTCGGCGACCAGGGCCAGGCGGTCCATGATAAAGCCGCGCTCGATGCCAAGGACCGCAAGCGCCACGGTGCCTTTGGGCAGGGCACGGGCTTCATCCGCGCTGGTGACCGGGCGGATGTCCTTGATGCCGTGTTCGCGCAGCATGAGGGTGAGGCGCTCGCGCGAGCCGGCACTCCAGGCCGCGAGGATGATGGTGCGCCCGGAGGCCGCCCATTTGGTGCGCAGCTCGGCAAAGCCCTCGAACGCGGCCAGGGGCTGGCCGGCGAGGATGGGGCCAGGGCGGCCGCCGATATCCAGCCCTTGCGCACCCTCAGGCTTGGCGAAGGGGGAGAATTCGAAACAAGGGGCTCGGGAGAGTTGGGAGTCGAAGGCTTCGCGGTCGAGATAGAGCATCCCCGGCGGAATGGGGCGGTAGGGCTGCTCGCCCGTGCGGGCGGGGCCGCGGCGCTCGGCGTAATGGTCGGCGATCAGCTCGAGCCGGGCTTCGATCGCGCCCTCGGCCTGGTGGTCCAGGCTGATGGAGGCGCCAGGGAGATAGTCGAAGATGGTCTCCATGGTCTCGGCGAACAAAGGCGCATAATGCTCGATGCCGGGGTGGCGGTGGCCCGCCGTGACGGAGAGATAGAGCGGGTCCTCGACAGCCTTGGGGCCGAACAGCTCGCGCCAGCTGGTGCGGAAGCGGGCGGTGGAGTTGTTGTCGAACGCGACCTCGGAGGCGGGGTGGAAGGCCAGGACCTGAACCGCCTCGCCGCTGCGCTGGGTTTCGGGGTCGAAGCGGCGGATGCTCTCGATGGTGTCGCCAAAAAGGTCGAGCCGGACCGGCTGCGCGTCACCCGCGGGAAAGACATCGATTATGCCGCCGCGCAGGGCGAATTCACCCGGCTCCATCACCGTGGCGGTGCGGTTGTAGCCATCGGCATCCAGAAACGCGGCCAGCTCGTCCGGCGCGATGCTCTCACCCACGCTCAGCAGCATGCCGCCGCCCAAGAGCGCCGCGCGGGGGGTGACCTTTTGCAGCGCGGCGTTGACCGTGGTGAGCACGATGCGCTTTTTGCCAGGCTCTGATTGCAGACGGCTCAGGGCGGCGATGCGCTCGGCGATGACCGCGCCGTTGGGAGAGACGCGGTCATAGGGCAGACAATCCCACGCCGGGAAGGCGATGACCTCAACCTCCGGGCCAAAGAACGCTATGGCTTCGGCGAGGCCGGCAAGGCGCGTGTCATCGCGCGCGATGTGCAGCACAGGGCCGTTATGTTCCGCCCAGCGGCGGACCAGAACCAGCGCATCAACGCCTTCCGGCGCGCCGTGGACGGGGACCATCAGAACCGCGCCAGTGCCGCGGCGCGGATACGCTGTAGCATGGGGCTGTCGGCGTGGGGGGGGATGGGTTGACGGCCGGTCAGCCAGTCGGCGAGTTCGGCGTCGGGGAACTCCATGACGGCTTCGATTTCGTCGAGCTCGGCTTCGGACATCGCGGCGATTCGGGCCGCCACGAAGTCGCCGATGAGCAGGTCGTTCTCATAGGTGCCACGGTGCTGGGCACGGTAAATCAACCGGCGGCGGCGGTTGTCCAAGGGTTCTGGAGCCGGATTTTGAAAGTCGGTCATATTGGGTTGCGGTATAGGCGCGGTTTGGCCAAGAGTCAGCATGTGACCCTCGAGATTCTTGACCCCCTGCGCGCGCCGATCTCCTCCCTGCCCGGGCTGGGGCCGAAACTCTCGGCTTTGGTGGGCCGGTTGGTGGGGGGCGATAGCGTGCGCGATGTGTTGTTTCATCTGCCGGTGGATTTTCTGGACCGGCGGGCGGCGCCGAAGATACGCGATGCCAGGGCGGGGATGCTCGCGACGTTGCGGGTTGAGGTGATCCGCCATGAGGTGCCGGGGAAGAAGACGCAACCGCACCGGGTGGTGATCGGCGATGAGACCGGCTTCGCCGAGGTGGTGCTCTTCCATGCGGCGCGGCTGGTGCAGTTTCCGATCGGGGCGCGGCTGGTTGTCTCCGGCAGGCTGGAGGAGTTTGGCGGGCGGCTGGTGATGGCGCATCCCGATTACGTGGCCTCGCAGTTGCAGGAGCACGATTTCCCATGGGTTGAGCCGGTATGGCCGCTGGCGGCGGGGGTGGTGCCCAGGGTGATGCGCCGCGCCGCGCTGGGGGCGCTGGCGCGCTTGCCGGAGCTGGCCGAATGGCAGGATGCCAGCGTGTTGCGCAAACGGGGCTGGCCGGGATTTGGGCAGGCGCTGCGGGCGCTGCATGCGCCGGTTGAGCTGCCTGATGACAAGCCGGGAGAGCGGTTGGCGTATGATGAGCTGCTGGCGCGCCAGCTGTCGTTTGCGATCGTGCGGGCGCGGCGGCGCAAGCGGCCGGGGCGGGTTCTGCTGGGCGACGGGCATTTGCGGGTGGAGGCGCTGCGGCGCTTTGGCCATGAGCTGACGGCCGGGCAGTTGCAGGCGCTGGCGGAGATCGATGCCGATATGGCGGCGCCGCACCAGATGTTGCGGCTGTTGCAGGGCGATGTGGGCGCGGGCAAGACGCTGGTGGCCTTGCTGGCGATGCTGCGCGCGGTGGAGGCAGGCGCGCAAGCGGCGCTGATGGCGCCGACCGAGATTCTGGCCAAGCAGCATTATGCGACGTTTCAGAAACTCTGCCCGGTGCCGGTGGCGTTGTTGACGGGCAATGTGAAGGGGGTCGAGCGGCGGCGGATTCTGGCGGCGCTGGCCGATGGGCATTTGCCGATTGTTATCGGCACGCACGCGATATTCCAGAAAGAGGTGGCGTTTGGCGACCTCGCGCTGGCGGTGATTGATGAGCAGCATCGCTTCGGCGTGGACCAGCGCCTGGCGCTGAGCGCCAAGGGCGCGGCGGCGGATTTGCTGGTGATGACCGCAACGCCGATTCCGCGCACGCTGCTGCTGACCCATTGGGCGGAGATGGAGGTGAGCCGGATTACCGGCAAGCCGGCGGGGCGGCAGAAAATCACCACGACGCTGCACAAGGTTTCAGAGCTGGAGAAGGTGCTGGCGGCGATTGCGCGGGCGATCGCGGCGGGGGGGCTGGTGTATTGGGTGTGCCCGCTGGTGACGGAATCCGAGGTGTTGGACATTACCGCGACCGAGGTGCGCTACGCGCAGTTGCGCGAACGCTTCGGCGCGCTGGTGACGCTGGCGCATGGGCAGCAGGAGGCGGCGGTGCGCGATGCGGCGCTGGCGGATTTTGGCGCGGGACGCTGCAAGATTTTGGTGGCGACAACCGTGATCGAGGTCGGGATGGATGTGCGCGCGGCGAATATCATGGTGATAGAGCATGCCGAGCGGTTTGGCCTGGCGCAGTTGCACCAGCTGCGCGGGCGGGTGGGGCGCGGGGATGCGAAAAGCTTTTGCCTGTTGCTGCATGATGACAAAATCGGCGTGAGCGCGCGCAAGCGCTTGACCCTGTTGCGCGATACCGAGGATGGGTTCGTGATCGCCGATGAGGATTTCAGGCTGCGCGGCTCAGGCGATTTTCTGGGCACGCGGCAATCCGGCCTGCCTGGATACCGGCTGGCGGATGCGGAGAAACATGCGGATTTGTTGCCGATGGCGCGCCAGGACGCGGTGATGCTGTTGCAGCGCGACCCGAAGCTGGAAACCCAGCGCGGGCAGGCGGTAAGGGTGTTGTTGAATTTGTTCGACCAGCGCGAGGCGATTTTGACGGTGCGGGCAGGATGAGGCGCTACCCGGCGCATCCGCGCGTGGGCATTGGCGTTGTGCTGCTGCGCGGGGATGAGGTGTTGCTGGTCCGGCGCGGGCGGCCGCCGGCGGAGGGGGCGTGGTCGCTGCCCGGCGGCGGGCAGGAGCTGGGCGAGAGCGCGCAGGATTGCGCGCGGCGGGAGCTGCGCGAGGAAACCGGGCTGGAATGCGGGGCGCTACAACTGCTCGGGCATGTGGATTCGATCCATTACGATGCCGGGGGCCGCATCGAATATCATTACACCATCCTCGACTTTGGCGCGCGCTATGTGGGCGGCGAGGCGGCGGCGGGCGATGATGTGAGCGCGCTTGCCTGGGTGCGGCGGGAGGATTTTGCCGCCTATGGGCTTTGGGATGAGGCGCTGCGGATGATCAACCTAGCATTTTCGCAATTGCCGCCTTGAATTTTGGCGAGTCCGGGCGGGTGAGGCTGGAGAACCAGTCCTCCAGCCCGCCGTTTTTGTTGATGAGGTATTTGTAGAAATTCCAGCGGGGTTTGGCGAGGAACCCGCCCTGCCCCGCCGCCCATCGGAAAAACGGGTGGGCATCACGACCTTTGACATGGACCTTGGCCATCATGGGGAAGTCAACGCCGTAATTGAGTTCGCAGAAGCTGGCGATTTCAGTGGCGGAACCGGGCTCCTGGGCGCCAAAATCGTTGCAGGGGACGCCGATGACGGCCAGGCCGCTGGCCTTGTGCGCCTGCCAGAGGGCTTCCAGCGCCTTGTATTGCGGGGTGAAACCGCATTGCGAGGCGGTGTTGACGATGAGCAGGGGCCGGCCGGCGAGATCCTTCAACGGATAGGGTTTGCCCTGGAGGGTTTCGAAGGAAAAATCATAGGCGTTGCTCATGAACGGCTCCCGGGGTGACGCGCGGTATGGGCACTGAAGCATTGATCGATGGGGGCGGCAACGCCCAAAGGGATAATAGAAAACGCCGGGTGGACGCTACTCAGCATGGGCGGATATCGTGATGACGGGACGTTCCGGGCGCAGCAGCCAGGCCAGCGGGACCGAGGCGGCGATGAGCATGAGCATGAGCCTGAAGTCGTCGTTATAGGCGATGATGCTGGCTTGGCGGGTGATGACGCCGTCCAGCGCGGCGGCGCCCTGGCTGGTTGCCGCGTTCCAGAAATGCGCCGCGGCGCCTGACTGGAGGTTGCGGTTAAAGGGGGTGACGTTGGCGGCCAGAATGGCGTGGTTGGCCTGGATGCCGCTCTCCAGAATGGCGCCGGTGACGGAAATGCCGAGCGCGGAACCGATATTGCGCATAAGGGCGAAAATGCCGGTGGCCTCGGTGCGCAGCGCCGCCGGAAGGGTGGAGAAGGTGCTGATGTTGAGCGGCATGGCGGTGAAGCCGATGCTGATGCCCTGGATGAAGCCGGCGATGAGGACGCTGGATTCGGAAATGTCGGGAGTCCAGGAGATGATCTGGTATAATGCGTAGACGCCGGTGAGCAGGCCGAAGGCGACCAGGGGGCGGGCGCCGGTTCTGGCCAGCAGCCGCGCACTGACGATGGAGGCGAGAATGATGCCGACACCGCGTGGCGCCAGGACGATACCGGCGGTGAGGCCGGGGTAGTTCATCAGCTCCTCCAGATAGGGCGAGAGCAGCGCCAGCGTGGCGAACATAATGAGGCCGTTGACGGCGATGAGGATGATGCCGACGACAAAATTGGTGTCGGCGAACATCGCCGGTGAGAGAAACGGTTTGGGCGAGAGGGCCGTTTGCACCAGGAAGATATAGAGGCCAAGACCGGCGAGGCAGGTCTCGATGATGATTTCGTGCGAGCTGAACCAGTCCAGTGTTTCGCCGCGGTCGAGCAGGGTCTGAAAGGCGCCGATGGCAAGGCTCAGCGAGGCGAAGCCGATCCAGTCCAGCCTGAGGGTGCGGCTGCGCGGCGCGTCCTTCAGGAAAACGATGAGCCCGATCGCGGCGGCGATGCCGAAAGGGATGTTGAGGTAGAAGACCCAGCGCCAGCTATAGTTCTGGGTGAGCCAGCCGCCGATGATGGGGCCGATGACCGGGCCGGTCATGACGCCGGTTCCCCACATCGCGATGGCCGAGGCCCTTTGCTCCACGGGGTAGATATCAAACAGCACGGATTGCGAGAGCGGCACCAGAGCGGCGCCGCACATGCCCTGCAGGAGGCGGAAGAAGACAATTTCATCCAGCGAGCGGGCCATGCCGCAGAGGGCCGAGGAGAGGGTGAAGCCAATGATGGCCATAACGAACACGCGCGAGGTGCCAAAGCGCGCCGCGAGGAAGCCGGTTGGGGCGGTCATGATCGCGGCGGCCACAAGATAGCTGGTGAGGACCCAGTTGATCTCGTCCTGGCTGGCCGACATCGAGCCCTGCATGTAGGGCAGCGCGACGTTGGCGATGGTGGTGTCGAGCGTCTGCATGAAGGCGGCGAGCATGATGGCGACGGTGAGGATGGCGCGAATCGCCTTCGGCATGGCCGGCGGGGCGGGAGGGCTCTCGCGGGAGGCGGTTTGGGTTATGGGCTTGAACCTTACTGATATAATTACTGTTACACACTGGTAGCGCAGGCCAGGCCAAAGCCCAAGCCAGGAAACACCTCGTGGGCGCTGGCCATTTGCGGCGCCCCAACTTACAACTTGCGTATGACCGATCAATTACCCGTACGTGAGCTTATCAATGTCATGGCAGCCCTCCGGCACCCGGTTTCGGGCTGCCCGTGGGACAAGGAACAGGATTTTTCGACGATCGCGCCCTACACCATCGAGGAAGCCTATGAGGTGCGCGCGGCGATCGAGTCGGGGAGGCCCGAGCAGCTTCGCGATGAGCTGGGGGATCTGCTGTTTCAGGTGGTCTACCACGCGCAGATGGCCAGCGAGCGGGGGTGGTTTGGTTTCGATGACGTGGCGGCGGGCATTACGGAGAAGATGATCCGGCGGCATCCGCATGTGTTTGGCGATGAGGCGGCGCGCGACGCCGGGGCGCAGAGCGCCGCCTGGGAGGCGCAGAAGGCGCGGGAGCGGCTGGAGAACGCGGAGACCGGCGTGCTGGCCGGGGTGGCGGGCGCCCTGCCCGCTCTGGCGCGGGCACATAAATTTTGCGCGCGGGCGGCGCGGGTGGGGTTCGATTGGCCCAACCCGGACGCGGTGCTGGACAAGCTGGAAGAGGAGGTGCGCGAATTGCGCGCCGAGCTGCCCGAGGCTACCCCGGCGCGCCTGGCCGATGAGTTGGGAGACATGCTCTTCGTGATGGCCAATCTGGCGCGCAAACTTGGGCTGAACGCCGAGGCATGCCTGGCAGGAGCGAACAAGAAATTCGCGCGGCGGTTTGGCTTTGTGGAAAATGCGCTGGCGCAGGCGGGCAAAACGCCGGAAATGTCCGATCTCGCGGAGATGGACTCGCTCTGGGACAAAGCAAAGGAGGCCGGACTATGAAGACATTGATGGAAGGGTACGCGCGGTTCCGCAAAGGCTATTGGCGGCGGCACAAGGCGTTGTTCTCAACGCTGGCGCGCGACGGGCAGTCGCCCCCGGCGATGGTGATCGCCTGCGCGGATTCCCGCGTGGCGCCGGAGGTGATTTTTGATTGCGCGCCGGGTGAGATTTTCGTGGTGCGCAATGTGAGCGCGCTGGTGCCCCCCTATGCTCCCGATACCGGCAACCACGGCACCTCAGCCGCCCTGGAATTCGCGGTGACGGCGCTGAAGGTGCGCAGCATCGTGGTGATGGGCCATAGCCAGTGCGGGGGTATCCGCGCGCTGATGAAGGGGCCGGACGGCGGCCATGGGGACTTCATCGAGTCCTGGATGGCGATCGCCCATAAAGCCCGCCAGCGGGTTTGCGATTCGCCGGAAGCCGATGGCGCGGATTTCGATGCGCTTTGTTTTGCCTGCGAGCATGAATCCATCCGCGTTTCATTGAGCAATCTGATGACCTTCCCCTGGATTGCGGCGCGGGTGGCCGATGGCAGCCTGACCCTGGGGGGGATGCATTTTAATGTTTTGTCCGGCACGCTGGAGACGGTGGCGTGAGGATGCCTACCGGAAAACAATAACAACATAATCATTTTTCAGGAGCAGACACATGGCCGTTCACTCGAAACACCCTGAAACGCTGGCGCTGCATGCGGGGTGGCGCGCCGATGCCACCACCGGCTCGGTTGCCGTGCCGATTCATCAGACAACCTCCTACCAGTTCAACAGCCCTGAGCATGCGGCGAATTTGTTCGCGCTGAAGGAATTCGGGAATATCTACACGCGCATCATGAACCCGACGACCGATGTTCTGGAGCAGCGGCTGGCGGCGCTGGAGGGCGGTGTTGGGGCGTTGGCTGTGGCCTCCGGGCAGGCGGCATCAGCACTCTCCATCCAAAATCTGGCGCGCGCGGGCGACAATGTGGTGGCCTCCACCGATCTCTATGGCGGAACATGGAACCTCTTCGCCAACACGCTGAAGGACCAGGGGATCGAGGTACGCTTTGTAGACCCGGCCGACCCGCAGGCCTTCGCGCGCGCGACGGATGAGCGCACGCGGGCGTATTACGCCGAGACGCTGCCCAACCCGAAGCTGCGGGTGTTCCCGATCGCGGAGGTTGCCGCCATCGGGCGCGGGTTTGGGATTCCGCTGATCATGGACAACACCGCGGCGCCGCTGCTGGCGCGGCCTTTTGAGCATGGCGCGGCGGTGGTGATCTATTCAACGACCAAATACATCGGCGGGCACGGCACCAGCATTGGCGGCGTGATTATCGATGGCGGGAATTTTGACTGGCAGGCTTTCCCCGCGCGCCAGCCGCTGCTCAATACGCCCGATGCGAGCTATCATGGCGCGGTGTGGACTGAGGCGGTGAAGCCGCTGGGGCCGATTGCGTATATCATCCGCGCGCGGGTGGTGCTGCTGCGCGATCTGGGCGCCGCGCTCTCGCCGTTCAATGCGTTCCAGATCATCCAGGGACTTGAGACCTTGCCGCTGCGCATCACCCGGCATTCGGAAAATGCGCTGGCGGTGGTGAAGTTTTTGAGCGCGCGGGCGGATGTGGTGAAGGTGATCCATCCAAGCCTGGCCAAGGGATTTGAGAAGGAACGGGCGGATAAATATCTGTCCGGCGGCATGGGCGGGCTGGTTGGGTTCGAGCTGGCCGGCGGGCGCGAGGCGGGGGCGAAATTCATCTCCGCCTTGCAGATGTTCTATCATGTGGCGAATATCGGCGATGCGCGCAGCCTGGCGATTCATCCGGCCAGCACGACTCACAGCCAGATGCCGGCGGAGGAGCAGCGCGCGGCCGGTGTTTCAGAAGGGTATGTGCGGCTCTCGATCGGGCTGGAGCATATCGATGATATTCTGGCCGATCTGGCCCAGGCGCTGGATCAGGCGAAATAACCAGGTGATTGCGGCCTTGGTCAGGAGAATGACCGAGGCCGCAAGCTGTGGCTGCGGCATGTTTCAGAACAATAAAATCAGGAGACGAACATGGGTCGGGTAACAGGCAAGGTGGCGATTGTAACCGGCGGCAGCCGGGGGCTGGGCGCCGCGATGGCGCGGGATCTGGCGGCCGAAGGGGCGCATGTGGTGCTGACCGCCGGGCGCTCGGTGGAGGCCGGAGAAAAACTGGCGGCGGAAATTGGCGGCATGGCGTGTTTCATGCAGCAGGATGTGGGCAAGGCCGGGGATTGGGCCCGGGTCGTCGCCGAGACCGAGCGGCGCTTCGGGCCGGTTAGCGTGCTGGTGAACAATGCGGGGATTGTGATTCCAGCGACAACCCTGACCCAGACCGAGGCGCAATACCGGGAGATTTTTGAGGTGAACCAGCTGGGGCCGTTCCTGGGCATGCAGGCGGTCATCCCCTCGATGCGGCGGGCCGGGGGCGGCTCCATTATCAATATTGCCTCGATCGCCGGGTTGCGTGCGAGCGTGTCCTCAATTGCGTATGGCGGCAGCAAATACGCGCTGCGCGGCATGACGAAGACGGCGGCGGTGGAGTTCGCGCCGGAGGGAATCCGGGTGAATGTGATATTCCCAGGGTTTTATGAGACCGAGATGATGCTGAACGCCTCGCCGGAGCGGCGTGAACAGTTGATCGGCTCGGTGCCGATGGGGCGGATTGGCGCCCCGGAGGAGCTGTCCTCAATTGTGGTGTTTCTGGCCTCCGATGAGTCACGCTACACGACGGGGGCGGAGATTGCGGCGGATGGGGGGCTAACCTCCAAGTAGGGGTTTCGCGCATCAGCGCTATGAGCACGATACACTAAGTTTCAGCTAAGTTTGTTCGGGCAAGTTCCTCGTGACGCAAAAATCTGCGTTTCCAGAATGGAAAAGGAATTTATTCGTGAAAAGAACAAACGCTTATCTGGCTATCCTGTTTGGCATTTCAGCCGCGAGCGCCGCAATTCCCGCTTTTGCCTATACGGGCGAAAGCCTGGCGAAAGACGCCAAGATAACGATGCAGGATGCCCAAACCATCGCGCTGGCCGCCCAGCCGGGGAGCATCGTGGACAGCGAGCTGGAAAACGAGGACGGCGGTTCGGGGCTGCGCTACTCTTTCGATATCAAGCCCGCCGCCGGCGGTGCCACGCATGAGCTAGGTGTGGATGCGAAGACCGGGAAGCTTCTGGAAAACTCGGTCGAGGGCGCCAATCCCGATTAAATTGTGACGATCTCAGGTTCCCCACGCGCCGCGGGGGAACCTGAGTTCTGAATCCTCCAGCCTTATGATATGAAGCCGAAAAAACACAATCCGTTAACAAAATGGTTTTTCTTTGCTCAACGGATGACATAATTCAATAGATGTTAATCTATCATGAACGATACTCGAAGGGAGCATCATCCACGGCATAGAGCAGAGAGATAAAACATGACCGGATCGGAATATAGCAATCCGCGCACGCCAGAGGGCGAAATCTGGCTTGATATCTCACGGCTCCTGTATCGCGTTTTCCGTGGCAAGATCACGGGCATCGACCGGGTGGAGATTGCCTATGCCGAGCAGATCCTCAACGCCGTGCCCGCGCAGGCCAGATTTGTCGCCTATGATTACTGGCGCGGCTCGTTCCGCGCCATGCCGCAGGCGCAGGCGCGCGCGCTCGTGCGCGAGATCGGGCCTGCCTGGCGCGCGGGGGACATGGCCGGGGTGAGCCGCCGCTCGTTGCACGGGCTGCTGCGCAGTATATTCACCGCCCCCGCCCTGCCCCGCTACCGTGGCGGCGCGCGGCCGACCTACATCAACGTCTCCAACCATCCGCTACATCTGGTTGACCGCGTCGGCAGGATGACCGCGCGCACCGGCGCCGTTTTCATTCCGCTGGTGCATGATCTGATTCCGCTGGAGCTGCCCGAATATGTGCCGCCCGCGTGGATAGAGCATCACCGTTCGCGGCTGAAGACCATCGCGGCCCATGCCGATGGCATTATCTCCAACTCCGAATCAACGACGCAGGCTTTGCGCATGCATATACCACGGCTGCCGGTCGCCACCATTCCCCTGGGGGTCGGCACGCTCATGGCGCCCCCTGCCCCGGCGCCAACGTCACCCTATTTCGTGATGGTCGGTACCATTGAACCACGCAAGAACCATCTGCTGCTGCTGCACATCTGGCGCCGCCTGGTGCACGAATACGGCATCGGCGCGCCCGATCTGCACATCATCGGCCGGCGCGGCTGGGAGAATGAGCAGGTTGTCGATATTCTGGAGCGCTGCAGCGACATTGCGGGCCATGTGCATGAGCACGGCATGGTGGCCGATGGCGAACTGGCCAGTACGCTGGCGGGCGCGCGGGCGCTGTTGATGCCTTCCTTCGCGGAGGGTTATGGCCTGCCGGTCGTGGAATCGCTCGCCATGGGGGTGCCGGTCATTTGCAGCGACATCGGCGCGCACCGGGAAATCGGCAAAGGCGTACCTGAATTTCTTGACCCGCTGGACGGCCCCGCCTGGATGCGCATGATTATGGACTACGCCACCCCCCAGAGCGAGGCCCGGGCGGCGCAAAAAACCCGGCTGGCAGGCTGGCGCGCCCCCGCCTGGAGCGAGCATATGGCGGCGGTGCTGGATTTCGCGGCCCGCGTGGAGCCGCGCCGGCCGGCGCGTCAGTCCACCTGGTCACGGATGATGTTGGCAACCAACGTGAGCAGCACCCAGGCGATGAAACCCGCCAGCGCGGTCTCCGCCGTGGCCAGCCAGCGCACCGGATAGGTGGAGGCAACCGGCAGGTTGGGCTGCACGAAGGTTTCCAGATAAATCGACTTCTGCGCCGCGCTGTTGCGCGCGTTTTGCAGGTTCAGCAGATCGCTGTCGTAGAGTTCTTCATCAAGTTTCTGCCTCTCCACCAGGGTGTTGTAGCCGCTCAACACGCTCGCCAATGTCTGCGTGCCGCCGCCAGCACTGGCCAGCGCCGCCCCTACATGGCTGATTTGCGCCTGCGTCGCCGCGATGCGGGCGCGCAAGGTCTGCACCTGGGGTGAGGCATCCGTCTGGCCAAGGCTGGTGAGCGAGGCCAGGGTCGCCTGGTCCTCGGCGAGGCGGCTGCTCAGGCCTTCGTCCACCGAGGAGGTGGCGGCCGCGGTCATCTCTGGGAACAACACGCTGTATTGGTTGCGGTAGCTGGCGAGATTGGCTTCATCAGCCAGCAACGCGGCCTGCGCCGCATCCGCTGTCTGCGCCGCATATGCCAGCGAATTTTGCCGCGCCTGCAACGACATTTGGTTAACCAGCGCCTCGGAGCTGGCAAGCACCGCCCTGGCCACCGTCAGCGCGTCAGCCGGGCTGAAGGCGCGCACCCGCACCGTGATGACCCCGGAGCTGAGATCAAAATACGGATGCACCATGGATTGCCAGTAGAGCAATTGTTTCTCCGGCGGCTGGCCGGGGGTGAGGCGGCTGAGCCAGTCGGCGCGGGGGCTTGCGAAAATACGGTCCAGCGAGAGGCTGGGCGCCAGGTCGGCGAGAATCTGGTGGCTGCCGATATATTGCTGCACGACCTCGGAATCCTCGATCATTGCCAGCATCGGGTTACCGCCGCCCAGGCCGGAGATGATTGAATTCTGCCCGCTTGTCTCCGGCGCCTGCTGGCGCACAAGCAGCTTGAACTCGCTGACATACTGGCCCGTGGCGCAGCCGTATTCATAGCCTGCGGCAACGATGCCTGGCAGCACGGCGCAGGCCAGGAAGGAGATGGCCCGCGCATGCCGGCGCAGGCGCTGGCGCAGCGAATACACGCGAGCAGCGCCGCCCGGCGCGTGTGGGCGCGCCAGGGGCAAGCTCTCTTGCCGCCGGTCCGTTCCGGCGAGACCGATCAGATCGTCAATGTCCATAACTCTCTCCTTGCCGCTTGTTCATATCGCCGCCACCAAGCTGGCATTGCTGGTGCCGCTCGATCGCGGCGTTCAGATCGTCGAACAATTCCAGCCGCCCCTGGTGGAGCACGGCACCCATGTCGCACCAGGCGCGAATCGTGCCTTCATCATGCGAGACGATCAGCACATCAGAAGCTGCTGCGCGTTCCTCGAAAGCTTCCAGGCATTTGCGGCGGAATCGAGCATCACCCACGGCGGTCACCTCGTCGATGAGGTAGAGGTCGAAGGTGATGGCGAGGCACGCGCCAAAGGCGAGGCGCGCCATCATGCCCGAGGAATAGGTCCCCACCTTCTCGCGGAAATAATCGCCCAATTCGGCGAAGCGCTCCACATAGTCCAGCGCGGCGGCCTCAGGTGTATCGTAAACCCGCGCCAGAAAGCGGATGTTCTCCCGCCCGCTCAGATGCGGATGGAACGTGCCGCCAAAGCCGAGCGGAAAGCTGACACTGCCCGCGCGCTGGATCGAGCCTTTATCCAAGCGCTCCACCCCCGCGATGAGCCGCACCAGCGTGGATTTTCCGGCACCGTTGGCGCCAAAAATGCCGATGCTGCGCCCCGCCGGGAGGGTTAGGGTGACATCATCGAGGATAACCCGCCGCGCATGACCGGTTTTGTAGACCTTGCGGGCGTTGCGCAGCGTAATCACAACAACTGCCTCAGGCGTTTGCGCAACACCTGCTCCAGCCCCAGGCCGAGCAGCAGGCTGAGCAACACCCAGGCGGTCAGATAGCGCGCGTCGATCCAAAAAGGATGATATTCCGGATAGAAGCCGGAGCGGAAAATCTCAACGCCCTGCAGGATCGGATTCCACTCCAGGAAGCCGCGCGCGTAATCGGGCATGGAGATCGGCGAGTAGTAGATGCCCGAGGAGAAATACAACAGGCGCACGATGGAGGCAAAAACCGTTTCCCAGGAATGGAAGAAATTCTGGACCACCATGTTGACCGCGCCGATGCCCATGGCGAGGCCCGCGAGCAGCAGGATTGCGGCGGCGCAGGTAAAAAGATGCGCCGGAACCGCGCGATAACCCGCCGCGCCGAAGGCCGCGAACACCACCATGCCGACGACGATCTCGGTCATTAAGTTGAGGAAGGTTTTCGAGAAAATAACATCGGTGGTGCGCACATTGGGCAGCATGAGCACGGCGCCGCTCGCGGCGCGGGCGCTCATCACCTCGTTGGCGATGTGCGAGAACATCAGATACGGCAGCAACCCCGTGCAGTAATATTCAAACAGGCTGGTGCCGACCGGCGGCGGCCCCTGATTGATGAGCGCGAACATCACCCCCAAGGTCAACAGATGCGAAACCGGCTCGAAAATGGCCCAGAGATAGCCCAGATGCGCGCGGCTGTAGCGCGTGCGCATGTCACGCAGCACCAGCGCGTGGATGACCCGCCCGCGCGTGGCCACGAGCCGGCGCCAGCCGCGCGGGCGCGCGCGCACCTGTTTGCGGGCCCGCGCCTGGCTCCAGCCGGCGAGCGTTTGCGCCAGCGCTTCGTCCACGGGCGCTGCGCTGAAACCGATCTGTTTGGCAAGATGGCTGTAATGCCGCTCGATTTCCGCATCGCCGGGGGCGAGATCGCGGGCGCGCGCCGCCTCCTGATACGCGGCGCTCAGATCGCCCAGCGCCTCATGATTGCCGCTGGCGGCCCGCGCGATGCGGGCATCGCCAGGGAAAAGCGTGGCCGCGATGCCAAGCTCGGTCAGCGCATCGCCATAGCGCGCGCGGGCGGTGAGCAGCGAGGCCAGATGCAGACGGTACCCAGCGTTGGCGGGCTCGATTTCAACGGCGTGGCGGATTGCCTCGATGGCCCTGTTCGGCTGGCCCGAAGCCGCCATCGCCACCGCGAGCATGTGCCAGCCCGCCGCCGTGGCTTGGCCCGCGCTGACATGGGCGGCCAGATGCGCAATGGCCGCCGCGTATTGCTGTTGGGCCAGTTGCAGCGAGGCCAGATGCAACTGCGCCTCCGCCGCCCCGGGCGCCAGCTCCACAGCGCGGGCGGCAAGCTGCCCCGCCTCCTCCAACTGCCCCATTGCCGCCAAAAATCCGCTTAAAATCCGCAGGGTGAGAAAGTCTCCGGGCGCCAGGGCGTCGGCGGTGCGCAACAGGGCAACGGCTTCGTCCCGCTGCCCCCCCGCGAAGAGAATTTCCGCCTGCGCGCGCAGGGCGGGAAGATTTCGCCGGTCGCGCCGCACGGCCTCGATCTCGGCGGCGAATAACCCGCCCTCCATCAATACGGGGCGCCGAAGTTACGGGGGATGCCCGCGACACCGCTGATCCCCGAGATGGTTTGCAACACCTTGGAGACATCGGCCACCGGCGCATCGCTGACGTAGATGACATCGCCAGGGCGTACCACGAAGAGATCGGCGATGAAGAAACCCTCGGCCTGGCTGAGGTCGAGCTGATACACGCTCTGCGCCGCCCCGGCCTGGCGGCGGTAGATGAACACACCGCGCGGGGCTGCCAGATTGTCCTGCAGGCCATAAATATCGGCCAGCGCCTCCACCAGGGAGATGTTCGCGGAATCATAGGGGAACAGGCCAGGGTGGTTCACCGCGCCGAAGGCGTAGAATTCCAGGCGGCGGGGCAGCAGCAGCACGGCATCGCCGGGGGCAATTGGAATGTCCAGCGCGGAATTGCCGGTTATGCAGCTCAGCGGCGCCTGCGCCCGCGCGCCGCCACGGCTGACCCGCACGATGGTATCATAATCGGCCAGGCGCGAACCGCCCGCCAGCGCGATCAGGTCCAGCAGGCTTTGCGCGCCGGCTGTGAGCGGATAGGCGCCAGGGCGGTTCGCCTCGCCCTGCACGATGACCGTGCCGGAGACCGCCTGCGCGTCCAGCACCGCGGCCTGGATGTTATGCCCCTGCCCCGCCAGCACGGCCATGATGGTGCGCTCCACCGAAAGCGGCGTGCGCCCGGCGACGGCCAGCGCGCCAACATAGGGCAGTTCCACCATGCCCGAGGGGTCAACCCGCAGCGACACATCCAGCCCCGGCGGAGAGAGCAGAGTCGTGCCCGCCGGGTTGGGCTCCCATAAGGTGACATGCAGGAGATCGCCGATGCCGATGCGCCCCAGCGGCAGGGCGGAAGGCAGTGCGGCGAAGGCGCTCAGGGCCGCGGCGGCGGCGCCGTCACCTGATGCCTGATTAAGCGCGCGGGCGGTATCCTCGGTGAGGGTCATAAAATTATAGCCCGCGTCTCCGGCGGGCGTTTTGGCGGCGGCGCCGCTGTTGATGACCGCGCCGGTGGACGGCCCCGCCTCGGGCAGCGCGGCGCAACCGGCCAGCAGGGCGCTGCCGCCCAGCGCCAGCAGCCGCAGGCAGGCGCGGCGCGTGGAGAGGGCGCGGCTCATTCCGCGGCTTCCTGAAGCATCACGCTTTCGCCGGGGGCAAATGCCGCCGCGCAGCCGTTGGCCTCCAGATAAACCCGCGCGTTGGTCTGCGTGTTATACGCAAGCTCGGGGACACACCCGCTCGCCCGCCCGCGCGCCGCGATCCGCCCGGCAAGCTCCGCGTAATTGCCGATGTCGAAGAACTCGATCAGCTCTGGGTGATAGCGCGCGTAAGCCCGGAAGGCGGCGGTGCGCGAGGCGATGACCCGCGTACCCATCTCAAGGGCGATGGAGATCGGCCCGGAGCTGGACTGCCCAACCTCCACATAGGGAAACACCGCCGCGTCGCACAACGCCATGGCGGCGGCGAACGCGGAGTCAGACAAGGCGCCCATGAAATGCACCCGCGCGCGCAATGTCTCCGGGTGTTCGGCGATAAGCCGCGTTACATCCCCGCCCGGCGCGAGGGCAAGGCCGCTCTCGCGCAGATGGTCGAGCGGCGTCTGGCCGATCCGCGCGGCTTGCAGAAGTTTGGCGATATAGGGGTCTATGCCCTGCTCGCGCCGGATGCCCTGTGGATGCACGCCGCCGAAAATCAACAGATGGTAATTCTCCGGCAGAAAATTCAATGCGCGGATCGCCGTCTCAAAGCCTTTGTAGGAGGAGAGGAAACCAAACGTGCCGATCAGCTTCGCGTCGGCGGGCAGGGTCTCGATCAACGAAAAATCGTTGCGGCGCGTGCGCCGGCGCAAGCCCCATGCCTCGGCGTGCGCGATGAAGGAGAGCGGGTGGTGGAATACGTTATTTAACCGGAATATATCGCGCATCATGCGCATATCGCGCTTGGCATGCACAATAACCGAAACCGGCTTGCGCGATTGCAGGCGGCGCAGATGCCCATGAATACCCTGGCTCAGCACGCGGCTTTTCAGCGATGCGCCGATCGCCTTGAACATGGCAATGATCTTGCCTTTGCCAAGCAACCTGCCCATCAGCTCATAGGGCAGGTCTTCGCCGATCAGCACCGTATGCATCGTCACGGAAAGTGCGGGCGCGGCGTTCGCCAGAATCCGGAAGCGGCGGATGATATCGCCGCTGGTACGCCCCAGCGTGCCATATTCCAGCTGGATGTTCACGCTGTCATACCCACGCAGCGCGCGGGCAATCTCCAAGATATGCTCATCGGCGAGCCTGCGCACGCGCCGGTGGGTGCTTTTCAGTAAATATTGGTCGAGATCGAAAATCTGCAAATCCACATGCGGGGCGAGCTGTTTTTCAATCGCCCTGGTGTATCCCGCGATGCCGCAAAGCTCGTCGTAAGTGCTTACAATCGCAATCCGGGGGCGGCTCTCTGAATGTCGCTCTGCGGACATCGGGAATCTCCTATCGTCATGTTCAGGCGGCGTGTTTTCTCAGGCCAGAACTTCGCTCAACATATTTGCCCAGGTCTCTGTTTTGAATTCCTGCGCCCGCGGCGCCGGCCGCGTGCGATACGCGCCGTAGGAAACATTTTTATCTTCAATGACCTCGCCTATGACATCACAGGTCGCACGCAGATAATCACGCGCCTTCGTAACCGTTTCCCAACCGATATCATCAAGCACCAGAATACCGCCCGGCGCCACCAGGGGCAGCCAATCCTTCACATCGGTCAGGGCCTGGCCTTCCGCGTGTGAACCATCGACATGCAACAGGTCGAAGCGATAACCGCGCATCGCTTGAAACGCGCATCTCGCTTCATCGGAAGGCAGCTCGATCAGTTTCACCACGCCGGCAAGCCCGCAGTCCATCACAGCGGAGACAAAACCCAGCTTGATCTTGTTTAAATCAACCTCACGCCACCACTGGTCGTTCTCCGCGCTGGTCGCCTGCTCCACCGCCACGCTGTTGCTCCAGGGTTCGATGGCGTAGACCATGGCGCCCGGGCGGTTACGTGCCGCCAGGGCCATCGGGATCAAGGATTTCCCGCCGTAGACGCCGATTTCGCCGATTCGCGTACCGCTCATATTGGAGACCAGTTCAACGAGCCACAGCGCCTTGCTCAAAGTACACCATCCTTCGAGTTGCGGCAGAAGCGCGCTGATGTAGGCTGGCAGATCAGCCCCGGTGGAATCCGCCGGTGCGATCAGGGAGCGTGTATTTTGCCCGGCCCGCAGCGCATCGATGACCGCCTCGCGCTCACGCACCACGGCTTCGCGCTCGCGCACGGTTTCCTCGCGCGCCCGCACAACAGCCTGCGTCTCGCGTATCACGGCCTCGTGCCCGGCCAGCATGGCCTGATACATAACGGCCTGCTGTTCCAGCAATGAAGTGCAATCCTTCACCACCGCATTGTCTGCTTCGGAGCCAAAAACCCGATCCATCAAGCTGCTCATGGACATATCCCTTTTAAACGCGGCCATAATTATCCTCCAGACGCACGATATCGTCCTCACCCAGATAGGCTCCGGCCTGCACCTCGATAACGGTAAGCGCGATCCGGCCAGGATTTTCCAACCGGTGAACACATCCGGCAGGCAGGTAAATGCTCTCATTTTCACCGAGCATAATGCTGATGTCATTGCGCGTTACCATCGCCGTGCCCTCCACCACCACCCAATGCTCGGACCGGTGAAAATGTTTCTGCAACGACAATTGTTGGCCCGGCATAACGACAATCCGCTTCACCTGAAAGCGGCCGCCATTGCTCAGGCTTTCATAAAATCCCCAGGGGCGGGTATGCACCCGGCTTACCCCAGGCGTCAGCGCCTCCTGCGGCGCGGCAACGCCGCACTCGGCAAAGGCGGCATCGCGGCTGAGCTGTTCCACAACGGCAAAGCGATCCTTGGCATTGGCTTCCATGCGCAAACCTCCAACGGTTGATATGCGCAGTTCTACCGGCAACATCTTAATCAACGGCTAACGGAATGCCGCAAAACAGCAACCGGCTATTCGAAGTTAAGAATTGGCGGCATGTTGGGGCGGCAAATTCGCCCGGTTTTTAAGCGATGATCTTCACGCGGCAATAAAAGGCAGCAGCCCAGGCCACGGCACAATGGCCCGCATACGCACCTGCGGGTGCGCAACCTCGCCCGCCGGGCGAGGTCGTTTTAGCGCACAATCGCTTTATGGGCGAACAAATCTCCCGGCGCGCGCTTGCGGCGTTACTTCTTCCCCCCGAGTCCCGCCTCCATGGCGGCGACGGCGGAGAGGTTGGCGATGCCGCGGGCGGTTA
>NZ_BSOS01000014.1 GCF_030160635.1 Acidocella aquatica
GGCTCATTTGCGCGCCGGGCGCACCACCATCGTGGTTGCCCACCGGCTCTCAACCGTGCGCGATGCAGACCTTATCGTGGTGATGGCCGACGGCCAGGCCGTCGAACAGGGCACCCATGCCGAACTCCTGGCCGCCAAGGGCGCCTTCGCCCGGTTGGTGCGGGCGCAGGCGTTGACACTGGATTAATGTCCGCACTTCTTTGGCGTTTAGTGGTCACCCAATAAGCAGCAAATCAAGTTGGCGGCGTGCCCCGGATTTGAACATACCGGGTTTTCATATAGCCATGCACGGCTGACATTTGGAGATAAAGTCCCGGAGGGAGGGGATAAAACCCTGTGCAAAATAGCTGCAGAGCTGGGCGGTGATATTTAGCGTATCCGAGCCGCCACTCCACCCCCGTACTTTCCATAAGACAGAGCGCCGCTCGCGCAATGCTGCGGCGCGCAATTTACATTTTCTCGCCCCCCGCTTGACCTGTGTGGAACCACCATGTATCTACAATGTAGCAACGGAATAGTAACATGCAAAGCCAGGTAAAAAAATGGGGAAACAGCGCCTCGGTCCGGATTCCCGCCGCGATTTTGGATGCTGTGCATGTAAGCATCGACCAGGATGTCGACATCCGGGCTGAGAATGGGCGCATCGTCATCGAGCCAATGCGCAAGCCGGTGACGCTGGAGAGTCTGCTGTTACAGGTCACACCGGATAATCTCCATGGCGAAGTTGATTTTGGTAGTTCCGCCGGCAGAGAAATTTTCTAATGGCAGCTCCGCCGCGTGCGAAGCAAAAATACGTCCCAGATGCCGGCGATATCGTCTGGCTGGAGTTCAACCCTCAGGCCGGCCACGAGCAGGCTGGACACCGGCCAGCCGTGGTGTTGAGTCCCGCGTCCTACAATGGACGCACGGGGCTGCTGTTATGCTGTCCGACCACCACCCAAATCAAGAATTACCCATTCGAGGTTGGTTTGTCAGGCAAAAAACCCAGCGTGGCGCTCGCCGATCAAATCAAGAGTCTTGACTGGCAGGCCCGGCACGCGGCACGCAAAGGACGCGCGACGACCGCCGAGTTGGATGAAATCAGGCAGAAAGCCATAGCGCTCTTGCGCGGTTGATCGCGCGACGAAAAATGCCCCGACTTTCCATAAGATATATTCTGCGTTTTTTTGCGGGGCATTAAAAAATAGCGTCTAATCAAATAATTAACGTGACATCGTTGCGGCGTAGCGATGTCCTGCCGGAAAAGTGGCGCTCGGCGGGGCTAGCCTCCCCGGTGGGCGATGAGCGCCGTGCTCGCCACCACCTCAATCAGTCGGCCCGCCGGCGCGAGCTTTGCCGTCAGTGCTTCGATCTCCGCCACCAGCGCATCGGCCCGCGCCCCGATCCTGGCCCGTGACGTGGATGACATCGACAACGCCCGCTCAATCAACGCCGCCGCAGGCAGTTCCCGCCGCTCAATCACCGAAACCTCCTCCAACTCGCTAAAGGCCGAGTCCAGCAGCACGGCGATATGGGACGCCTTCCCCGGCTCGTGCCGTTGGTGCCGGTGCGGATCATCTGCCGCGTAACGCCCGACCAGGTCCTGGAACACCTGTCGCCAGGCATTTTCCGGCACCTCGGGGTGCTTGTCCCCGAACAGCGCCACCGCCCCGCCCGGCTCGATCATCCCCTCCAGCCGTCGTAAAGTATCGACCCGGTCCATCCAGTGAAACGATCGCCCCATTGTCACCAGCCGGAACACGCCCAAATCCGGCTCGAGCCCATAGGAACTTCCCTCCAGAAACCGCACATTCGCGGGGGCCTCCCGCTCCGCCAGGCGCAGCATCTCCGGCTCCGGATCAATTCCCACCACCGCGCCAACGAATGGCGCGAGAGCTTTCGCCAACTGCCCCGGCCCGCAGCCCAGATCCAATACCCGGTCCGCCGCCCCCAGCGTGCAAAGCTCGGCGACGCGCCGGATCAGCCGTGGTGCATAGCCGGGCCGGCCCGCCAGATAATGCGCTGCCGCCGTGCGAAACCGGCGCGGCTCAAACGGCACAGGTTCGATGGACATCGGTATAACTCCTTCTCGATACGACCACCTTTCCTCGGATTTGCCCATTCTCGCAACCGACGCCTTCACGAAATCAATCATGGGATTATCCGCCACTGTGCTCGCCATCGTCGGCTTCTGCTCACATTCCCGGCCAATGAGTGTTTCTGCCTCCCTCACACCGGGACGCTGGTGGCGTAGTGCGATTTGCGATCTCGTGGTGGATTAACCTAGTTGCCAAAATTAACCAATGAGGTTACTGTCTGTTTGTGGAGAAGCGCAAACCTCACTGCCCACTGATTGTCGTGAAAGCCTTGATCGCGGTGGATAAG
>NZ_BSOS01000015.1 GCF_030160635.1 Acidocella aquatica
TTGAATGATGGAGGTGGGCCAAAATTCGCCAGCACTGCTGGGCCAATATTCAGTAGCAAAGCCATACCCCGCGCCGATATGCCTCAGCCGTCGCCCCCTCGCGCGGGGGCGTGGATCGAAACATGCGTTTTCAAGCGGGACTGTCAGCCTCACGTTGTCGCCCCCTCGCGCGGGGGCGTGGATCGAAACGCGTTGATTGGTAAGGCCACAGATTTGGCGCCGAAGGTCGCCCCCTCGCGCGGGGGCGTGGATCGAAACTGCTACCCCTGGGGCGAGCAAGGCGGTCCGTTGGAGTCGCCCCCTCGCGCGGGGGCGTGGATCGAAACCATAGGGGGTGACGAACCCGCCGCCCTCGATGGCGTCGCCCCCTCGCGCGGGGGCGTGGATCGAAACACCCCAACAACCATCTTCGCCTCGTCGGGTGTCGTCGCCCCCTCGCGCGGGGGCGTGGATCGAAACTCCCCGCCACAATTTCGCTATCTCAAATCGGAGGGTCGCCCCCTCGCGCGGGGGCGTGGATCGAAACACCCGCCAATTAGGTGCAACCATGAACGAAGTCGGTCGCCCCCTCGCGCGGGGGCGTGGATCGAAACGCCGCAGCCTTTGCCGGTTTGGCCTTTGGCGTTAGTCGCCCCCTCGCGCGGGGGCGTGGATCGAAACACTCCCAAGCGGCCCCGGACCGCCCAACGCCTGAAGTCGCCCCCTCGCGCGGGGGCGTGGATCGAAACCATCAGAAGATGAGCCAGGGCGGTTACGGCGCGGTCGCCCCCTCGCGCGGGGGCGTGGATCGAAACTCAACCGGAATGCTCGGCATAAAAGGGACCAACTGTCGCCCCCTCGCGCGGGGGCGTGGATCGAAACCAGATGCGCCACGATGCGTCCGTGGCGATGATCCGTCGCCCCCTCGCGCGGGGGCGTGGATCGAAACGGGTCTACGCCCTCAGTTTCCCAGATACCGCTAAGTCGCCCCCTCGCGCGGGGGCGTGGATCGAAACCGGCAACAGAGCCGTTTTCCGTCGAACCGCCGCCAGGTCGCCCCCTCGCGCGGGGGCGTGGATCGAAACTACCCCGGACAACAAACCCATAAAACACCACAAACGTCGCCCCCTCGCGCGGGGGCGTGGATCGAAACACGTCCACCACGGGCGTGGTGGACGGCCAGACGGGTCGCCCCCTCGCGCGGGGGCGTGGATCGAAACTCGCAAAAACGATCTCATATCGCGTCAAATTACTGTCGCCCCCTCGCGCGGGGGCGTGGATCGAAACGTGTTGGCCGGGCTGGCGGTTGAGCAGGTTGGCGGTCGCCCCCTCGCGCGGGGGCGTGGATCGAAACAAATACATCGTGGCGTTCTTCCTCATCGCCGCCAGTCGCCCCCTCGCGCGGGGGCGTGGATCGAAACAGGGCCCCTACGCCTTCGTACTGCGCAACGCCAAAGTCGCCCCCTCGCGCGGGGGCGTGGATCGAAACGCACGACTGTATCGTTGAGACCATGCCAATTCGGTCGCCCCCTCGCGCGGGGGCGTGGATCGAAACGGCCTCAAAGCGGCTGCGACGACCCCGCTTACCGTCGCCCCCTCGCGCGGGGGCGTGGATCGAAACAGCACGGCATCAAGCTCAGTATAGAGCTGCGGCGGTCGCCCCCTCGCGCGGGGGGCGTGGATCGAAACGCCAGCCGGGTGATGCATGGGGGTCCGGCCACATCAAATGCGAGGCAATAAACGTGTTCGGTATAGGTGTTTATGTGCCCCAAAGTTGAACATACCGGGTTTTCATATAGCCATGCACGGCTGACATTTGGAGATGAAGTCCCCGGGGGGAGGGAATAAAATCCTGCGGCGCAATATAGCTGTTGGGCTGGGCGGTGCTATTTAGCGTATCCGAGCCGCCACTCCACCCCCGTACTTTCCATAAGACAGAGCGCCGCTCGCGCAATGCTGCGGCGCACAGTTTTTATTTTCTCGCCCCCCGCTTGACCTGCGTGGGTCAATCATGTATCTACAATGTAGCAACGGAGCGGTAAAATGCAAAGCCAGGTAAAAAAATGGGGAAATAGCGCCTCGGTCCGGATCCCCGCCGCGATCCTGGACGCCGTTCATGTGAGCATCGACCAGGATGTAGATATCCGAGCAGAGAATGGCCGTATCGTCATCGAGCCGATGCGCAAGCAGGTGACGCTGGAAAGTCTGCTGTCACAGGTCACACCGGATAATCTCCATGGCGAAGTTGATTTTGGCGGTTCAGTCGGCAGAGAAATTCTCTAATGGCAGCTCTGCCGCGTGCGAAGCCAAAATACGTCCCAGATGCCGGCGATATCGTCTGGCTTGAGTTCAACCCTCAGGCCGGCCACGAACAGGCTGGACACCGGCCTGCTGTGGTGCTGAGCCCAGCGTCCTACAATGGACGTACGGGGCTGCTACTATGCTGTCCGACCACCACCCAAGTCAAAAATTACCCATTCGAGGTTCGTTTGTCAGGCACGAAACCCAGCGTGGCGCTCGCCGATCAAATCAAGAGCCTTGACTGGCAGGCCCGGCACGCGACACGCAAAGGACGCGCGACGGCCGCCGAGTTGGATGAAATCAGGCAGAAAGCCATCGCGCTCTTGCATGGCTAAAACCAGCCCCGACTTTCCATAAGATATATTCTGCGTTTTTTGTGTAGCTTTAAAAAATAGATTTTAATCAAATAGTTAACGTGACATCGTTACGGCGTAGCGATGTCCTACCGGAAAAATAGCGCTCGGCGGGGCTAGCCTCCCCGGTGGGCGATGAGCGCCGTGCTCGCCACCACCTCAATCAGTCGGCCCGCCGGCGCGAGCTTTGCCGTCAGCGCTTCGATCTCCGCCACCAGCGCATCGGCCCGCGCCCCGATCCTGGCCCGTGACGTGGATGACATCGACAACGCCCGCTCAATCAACGCCGCCGCAGGCAGTTCCCGCCGCTCAATCACCGAAACCTCCTCCAATTCGCTAAAGGCCGAGTCCAGCAGCACGGCGATATGGGACGCCTTCCCCGGCTCGTGCCGTTGGTGCCGGTGCGGATCATCTGCCGCGTAACGCCCGACCAGGTCCTGGAACACCTGTCGCCAGGCATTTTCCGGCACCTCGGGGTGCTTGTCCCCGAACAGCGCCACCGCCCCGCCCGGCTCGATCATCCCCTCCAGCCGTCGTAACGTATCGACCCGGTCCATCCAATGAAACGATCGCCCCATTGTCACCAGCCGGAACACGCCCAAATCCGGCTCGAGCCCATAGGAACTTCCCTCCAGAAACCGTACATTCGCGGGGGCCTCCCGCTCCGCCAGGCGCAGCATCTCCGGCTCCGGATCAATTCCCACCACCGCGCCGACGAATGGCGCGAGAGCTTTCGCCAACTGCCCCGGCCCGCAGCCCAGATCCAATACCCGGTCCGCCGCCCCCAGCGTGCAAAGCTCGGCGACGCGCCGGATCAGCCGTGGTGCATAGCCGGGCCGACCCGCCAGATAATGCGCCGCCGCCGTGCGAAACCGGCGTGGCTCAAACGGCACAGGTTCGATGGACATCGGTATAACTCCTTCTCGATACGACCACCTTCCCTCAGATTTGCCCATTCTCGCAACCGACGCCTTCACGAAATCAATCATGGGATTATCTGCCACTGTGCTCGCCATCGCCGGCTTCTGCTCATATTCCCGGCCAATGGGTGTTTCTGCCTCCCTCACACCGGAACGCTGGTGGCGTAGTGCGATTTGCAATCTCGTGGTGGATTAACCTAGTGTCCGTCCACTAACGCTAAGGTATTGATATTATTCTGTTAATTCCGCTGTTTGGGCTTTCAA
>NZ_BSOS01000016.1 GCF_030160635.1 Acidocella aquatica
GCTTGACTAATCACGAGGTCCCCATAATGCGGAGGAGCGCGGCCTGATCGGCGGATTTTCGCCGTTCTTGTCAATGTTCCTCCGCATTATTTCAGAGCGTGTCGAGCCAGTCGATCACGCTGGCATCGCGCTTCCAGGATGGCTGGCCGCCGGGTATCGCTGGAACGGTGACCTTTTCCAGGGCCTTCCGTTTCGTTTCCAGATTGGTCCTGGCATAGTGGTTGGTCGTGTCGAGGCTGACATGACCGAGCCAGCTTCGGATGACTGTAACGTCGACGCCGGCCGAGATGAGGTGCACGGCGGTGGCGTGCCGGAAGGCGTGTGGCGTTACGTGCTTGGCCCGCAGCGTTGGCATGGTTTCGGCCGCTGCCTTCACGTAGGCGGCGAGCTTGAAGCGGACCCCCGAGGCGCTCAGCGGATCGCCATAGCGGTTGACGAACAGCTGCTGGTCGGGTGCCCGTGGTTGCCGTTCAAGCAGTTTCTTCAGCAACATCACGGTTTCCGGCCAAAGCGGGCAGATACGTTCCTTCCGGCCCTTGCCGGTCAGGCGCACGCAGTTCGGACTTTCGAACCGGATTGCTTCGGGGCACAGGTCGAGCGCTTCCTGTATTCGTGCGCCACTATTGTATTAATCAGTACGTAGATATCCCGACATATTTTACTTGACACCACGGGTCGGGTTGGATTCTTTT
>NZ_BSOS01000017.1 GCF_030160635.1 Acidocella aquatica
AGGCCACACCGAATCATATAAAATCGCGTCGGATCAATAGGATGGGTACTTCAACAAATTACCCTGCCAGCACATAGGCATCGGCCTCAATATCGGCGAACATCCGCCGGATCACATGGCCTTTGCCCTGCAACCCCTCGCGCCGCACCACAGCCCCGGCAGCGGCGGCGGCCAGCGCCGTGCCATCGCTGGAATTATTATCACAAACATAAACCTCCGCCCCCGGCAGGCACGCGCGGAAATCAGCCACCACCTTGCCGATCGCGATCGCCTCGTTGAAGCATGGAATCAGCACGGCAATACGAGCATTTGTCATGGTTTCACCGCTAAAGCAGGTCATAACGCCGCACAAGTTTTCTCCATGCACGCCAACCCGCCCGCACGCATTGACTGACCATGGACGATCGGCAACTACCTTGAAGCCATGGATGCAGCAACGAACACCCCCTCCTTCGCGCAACGGCACAAAACCCCGCTGCTGCTGCTCACCCTGCTGCCGGTCCTGGCCAACGCCATCGCCCTGTCCGGGCTGTTCAACAACGACCCCACGCTCCAGTTCATCGGCCTTGGCCAACATATGCGCCCTGGGCTGATCTCCGGCCCGATGAGCTGGGTTGACCCCTCGGTCGCCTTCATCACCCAGCCGGTTGGCCATCTCGCGGCATCAGACTGGCTGCACGGCATCATCCCCTGGTGGAACCCCTATGCGGGCGTGGGCATGCCGATGGCCGCCGAAACACAAACCTCCGCTTTTTTTCTGCCGTTTATCCTGCTCCTGCATTTTAACACTGGCTGGCTGCTGCTGCGCATCCTCCTGCAGATCGGCAGCGGGGTCTTCAGCTACATATTATTCGCCGAACTCGGTCTTACCCGCACCGCCGCATTCCTGGGCGGCGCACTTTTCGCGCTGAGTCCTGAATTTTTTCTTTGCCCGAGCGCCCCCATCGCGCCGCTGCCCTTCCTCCCTCTGCTGCTGCTCGGAATCGAGTATTCCGCGCGCGCGGCAAACCAGAGCAAGCCAATGGGCTGGTCGCTTATCCCCATCGCCTGCGCCTATTCCTTCTATGCGGGCAACCCGGAGGTGGCCTATTTTGACGGGCTGCTCGCCGGCTTCTGGTCACTCTGGCGGTTTTTCGTATTACCCCCGAACGCAAGGCTCCCTTTCGCCGGCAAACTCAGCCTTGGTATAGGCATTTCGCTCGGTCTTTGCGCGCCGCTGCTGCTCCCGTCCATCGGGTATCTGGCAATAGCCTATATCGGGCCGCATACCGGTTATTTCCAAAAAATCTGGCTCGAACCAACAGGCGTACCGTTACAGATTTTCCCCTATCTCTACGGCAAACTCGGCAACCCTCCCCCAGCGGCGCTCTTTACCGCCTATGACCGCGGGTTTATCCGCGTGCCCGGATGGGCGGGGCCTGCCATCCTTGTCCTTATCTTCGCCGCGCTGTTGCGGCCTCGCGTGCAGCTCAAAAGCCTGCGGCTTGTTCTGCTGTTTTGGATTGTGCTGTGGGAAGCACGTTACCTCGGTGTAGCGCCGGTCATGTGGCTGATGAACCACATCCCCGGCATCGCCACGACCGACAGCACACGCTACAGTGGCCCCGCCGTGAATTTTGCCATTTTCGTTCTTTCTGCCTTCGCTTTTTCTGATTACCAGCGCCTTCCCGCACTCAGCCGCACACGGCTGAGTGCCATTTTACTCACTCTTGGCGCGATCATTCTGGCAGCGGTCCTGCCTGTCACCGGCTTCATTCTCACCTGGTACAGGCTCAGACCGCATGACCTTCTGGCCGCATCCGTAATGGGCGCGTTCGGCTCTGTTGCGCTCATAATCGTCTACCTTGAACTAAGCCAGCCGAAGCACCGAAACCTCCTGCTCACCGCCCTCCTCGCCGGACCGCTGGTCACCTTCATACTTCCACAATTTGCCGGATTCCGCAGCGAAAAAATCGATATGAGCCCGATTCAGTATCTCCAGAGCCATGCCGGCGCGAGCCGCATGGTCAGCCTGGGGCCGCTCGATTTCAACTTCCCCGCCCGTTACAATATCGCCTCGATCAATTATAGCGCCCTGCCCGCGCCCTTGCTGTGGACGGATCATCTCGCAAACCATCTATTTCCCCAAACCGATCTGAGCACCTACAGCGGCAGCCAGCCCGGCCAGCGCGATGCCCTGCGCGAGCGCCTGCCCGCTTATGAAGCCATCGGCGTGCGCTACGTCGTCACCACGCCGGGCGATAATTTCTTCTGGGCCAACCAGTTTCAACCCGTTTACACAGCGCCACGCAATTCCACCCAGAACCTCTTCCCCGGCGGCCCCAGCCTTGCCGGACTCGTAACAACCACCTTCCCGTTCTCCGCCATCGGCGCCATGTCCGTCGTGGCCGGCACCTATTTCGGCACCGCGCGCGGCCCCGTGGTGGCCACACTCTGCGCCGCCGGCAACTGCGTCACCGCCACCGCCGATGCCGGCACCGCGGCTGACAACGCGCCGCTCATCTTCACCTTTCCCACGCCGCTCAATATTCCGCCGCGCGCCAAAATCACCTATCGCTTCAGCCACCCCTCGGGGACGCCTCTGGCCATCTGGTACGCCCCCGCCCCCATCCACCGTGTGAAACCCGTCATCAGCCTGATCGAAGCATCCAACGGCCCGGCGCCCGTGCTTGTCTTCCGGGATGCCACAGCCGCTATTTTCGAACTCCCCCAGGCCGCGCCCTATGCGCAAACCGCCGATGCAAACTGCGCGGTAACCATCATCTCCCGGCAAAACATCCAAACCTCCTGCCCAACGGCAAGCGTGCTCACCCGCCGTGAATTATTCTACCCAGGCTGGACCGCCACGGCCAACAATACGCCCATCGCGCTCTCCCAGGCGGGATTATTTCAATCCGTCGCCGTTCCAGCGGGCAATGCCAGCATAAAATTCAGCTACGCGCCGCCGCATATCCGCCTGGCCTGCGCCCTGGCGCTGCTGGCCGGGTTTCTCTGGGCGGTTTGCGGCTATGCCGGATTACGGCGAAAAGCCGCATGATCCGAAACCACTGGCGCGCCATCCTCGCCCTCACCCTCATCGTGCTGCTGGCCAACGCCGGCATCCTCAGCGGCGCCTTCATCTGCGATCCCGAAACACTAGGCTCCAGCCTCGCCACCAGCGGCACGCCCGGCATCGTCCCCGGCATCGCCTGCTATGTTGACCCCGCAGTCGTCCTGCTTACCCAGCCGCTGGGCTATCTCAGCGCGCAGGACTGGCTGCACGGCATCATCCCCTGGTGGAATCCCTATGGCGGCGTTGGCATGCCGCTCGCCGCTGAAATGCAGAACGAATCCTTCTTCCTGCCCTTCGTGCTGCTGCTGCATTTCCATAACGGCTGGTTCCTCCAGCGTATGCTCTTCCAGCTCCTCAGCGGCATTTTCACCTACGCCTTCCTCATGGAGCTGCGCCTGAGCACCGCCGCGGCGCTGCTCGGCGGCGCGCTGTTCTCCCTCAACGGCACCTTCATCCTCACCGCGGGCACCGTCACCGCGCCCATCTTCTGCCTGCCCCTGCTGCTGCTCGGCATTGAGCATACCTGGCACGCCGCCGCCGCCAACCGGCGCATGGGCTGGCCGCTGGTGCCACTGGCCCTGGCCGGCTCCATCTACGCAGGCTTCCCCGAAACCGCGTATCTGAACAGCCTGCTCGCCGGCTGCTGGACCCTGCTGCGCCTCGCCCAGAGCCCCGGCCCGGCCCGGGCGCGCTTCCTCGGCAAAATGTTACTCGCAGCCAGCATCGGCCTCGCCCTCACCCTGCCGCTGGTGCTGCCATTTCTGACCTATCTGCAAACCGGCGATGCCGGGGTGCATGATTTCGCTTTCCTGGCGCGCGGCACCCTGCCGGTGCCCGCCGCCCCCCTGCAGATGCTCCCGCTCTTCTACGGCGCCATCGCGCAATTTGCCCCGCCGGGCACCACGCACCTGTTCAAGGATTTCATGTGGGTGCGCATCGGCGGCTGGTTCGGCTGCGCCCCGGTCCTGCTTGCCTGCTACGCCCTGGCGCCCAAGGCCGCGCCCGGCTGGCGCCTGCCCGCCCGCGCGCTGCTGGCCACCTGGGTCATCCTCTGGGAAGCCCGCGACTTCGGCGCCCCCGGTTTCATTGCCGCCTTCAACCTCATTCCCGGCATGGCCCGTGTTGACCTCATCCGCTACTCCGGGCTTTCCCTCGAATTCGCGGTCTTCGTTCTGGCCGCCCACGGGTTTGACGATCTCTCCAAACGCCTGCCCTGCCGCCGCGCGCATTTGCTATGGGCCCTCACAGGCTTCCTTGCCTGCCTCGCCCTCTCGGTCATCCCAGCCCTCCACCTCGTCCCGCTATGGTTCCACATTTTCCCGCGCCTGCGCTTTTTCACCGCCGCCAGCATCACCGGCACCGTACTCACCCTTCTCATCCTGCTGTACGCCATGGTACGCGGCCGCGGCCTGCGCACGGCACAAGCAAGCATCATCGCAGGCGGCATCATCATCTTCCTGCTGCCCCAGCTCGCCGGGCCGCGCTCCGCCACGGTTGACCGCCAGGGCATCGCCTTCCTGCAACAAAACGCCGGCCTGTCGCGCTTCTACACCACCGGCCCCTTCGGCCCGAACTTCCCCGCCATGTACGGCATTGCCGCGTTGAACTTCGTGCAGATCCCCGCACCGAAAATCTTCACTCTCTACGCACAGAGGCGGCTCTTCCCCGGCGGCGACATCCTCATCTTCCTCGGCAACCAGCCCGGGCAGATCGCCGCCCTGCAAAAAAACCTCGCCGCCTATGAAGTCACCGGCATCAAATATGTTGGCGCCGCGCCCGGCACGAATCCCTTCCCGCCAACCGGCGCCACCCCCGCGCCAACCCTGGCCTTCCAGAGTCCGGCGATGGACATATACGAGCTTCCTAACCCCGCCCCCTACGCGCAAACCATCAAGGGCGCCTGCACACTGGCCATCCTCTCCCGCCAGAAGATGCAAACCACCTGCGCGCAACCCGCCACGCTGATCCGGCGTGAAATGATTGACCCCGGCTGGCAGGCTACCGTCAACGGCGCATCAACCCCCGTCCGCCCGATCCTGAAAATATTTCAGCAGGTGGCGCTGCCCGCGGGCACCGCCGTGATCCGCTTTTCATACATTCCGCCTTATACGCATCTGGCCTGCGCCATCGCGCTTCTGGCGCTCCTGCTCTGGCTGGCCTGCGCCCGCGCCGCCCGGCGCCAAAACGCAAACCAGGCATAAAAAAGGCCGGAGGATCACGCCCCCGGCCTTCCATTTCGCCTGCCTGCGCCTGCTCAGAACGTCAGCGTCGTCGCCTGCATCACCAGCGGCAGCGCGCGCACCTGCGCCAGCACGGCATCGGGCGTCGTGCCATCGGTGGAGACCAGGCAGATCGCATCCTCGCCTTCCGCCGCGCGGCCCAGATGGAAGGTCGCGATATTCACCCCCGCATCCGCCAGCAGCATGCCAAACCGGCCGATGAAGCCCGGCTTATCCTTGTTGGTCACATAGAGCATATGCGGCGCGAAATCGGCTTCCACCTTGATCCCCTTAATCTCCACCAGCCGGGGCTTGCCGTTGCCGATCAGCGTGCCCGTCACCGCGCGCGTATCCGCACCCGACGTCACTGAAATACGCACCAGGCTCTGATAATCGCCCACGCGCTCGTTCGAACCCTCGGCAACCTCAATCCCATGGTCGCGCGCGAACACCGGGGCGGAGACCATGTTCACGCCCTCCATCACCGGGCCAAGCAACCCGGCCAGTGCAGCAGCCGTCAACGGCCGATGGTTCAACGCCGCCGCCGCGCCTTCATACTCAATCAGCACTCGTTTGATCACACCGTCCTTGGCCTGCGTCAGCTGCCCGGCAAAGGCCCCCAGCAGGCGGCACAACTCCATATACGGGCGCAGCCGCGGCGCTTCCTCAGCGCTGACACTCGGCATGTTCAGCGCATTGCTCACCGAGCCGGTCAGCAAAAAATCGCTGATCTGCTCAGCCACCTGCAAGGCCACATTCTCCTGCGCCTCGGTCGTCGCCGCGCCCAGATGCGGCGTCGCGATCACGTTTTCCAGAGCGAACAACGGGCTGTCAGTGGCTGGTTCCACCTCAAACACATCCAGCGCCGCCCCCGCCACATGCCCGCTCACCAGCGCGTCATACAACGCCACCTCGTCAAGCAGCCCGCCGCGCGCGCAGTTCACAATCCGCACGCCCTTCTTCGTCTTCGCGATCGCCTCGCGCGACAAAATATTGCGCGTCGCATCGGTCAGCGGCGTATGGATCGTAATGAAATCCGCCTTCGCCAACACAGTATCCAGCTCGGCCTTCTCCACACCCAGCTGCACCGCGCGCGCCTCGGTCAGATACGGATCATACGCCAGCACCTTCATCTTCAGCCCCACCGCGCGGTCAGCCACGATCGAGCCGATATTCCCGCACCCGATCAGCCCCAGCGTCTTCGCGGTCAGCTCCACGCCCATGAAGCGGTTCTTCTCCCACTTGCCGGCCTTGGTCGAGGCCGATGCCTCCGGCAACTGCCGCGCCAGCGCGAACATCAGCGCAATCGCATGTTCCGCCGTCGTAATCGCATTGCCGAACGGCGTATTCATCACCACCACGCCGCGCGAGGTGGCGGATTTCACATCCACATTATCCACGCCGATCCCGGCCCGGCCAATCACCTTGAGGTTGGTGGCAACATCCAAAACCTCTTTCGTCACCTTGGTCGCCGAGCGGATCGCCAAGCCATCATAGCCGCCGATAATCGCCCGCAGTTCGGCTGGCGTCAGCCCCGTCTTCACATCAACCTCAACGCCACGCTCTTTAAAAATCGCAATCGCGGCCGGCGACAATTTGTCGCTGATCAAAACCTTAACCATTGTGCAAACCTCTTAAAATTCGGTGGAAACAGCGTCGATCGCGTAATCGATCCAAGGCAACAGGAGCCGAATGTCCGATGTCTCCACCGTCGCCCCGCCCCAAATCCGCAAGCCCGGCGGCGCATCGCGATACGCCCCCGCATCCAGCGCCACTTTCTCTTTCTCCAGCAGCGCGGCAACAGCCTTCGCCGCCTTGGCCTGCGCCTCGGCATCCAGCTTCACAAACCAGGGCGCCGCAATCACCAGGCAGATCGAGGTGCAGGAGCGCGTCTCAGGCCGCTGCGCCAAAAACTTCACCCGCTCATTGCCATCAACCCAACCGGCAATCGCCGCCAGATTGCCTTCCGAGCGCGCAATCAGCCCCGGCAGCCCGCCCGCGCCCTGCGCCCAGCGCAGCCCGTCCAGCGCATCCTCCACACAGAGCATGGACGGCGTGTTGATCGTCTCGCCCACAAAAATCCCTTCCGAGAGCTTGCCCCCGGAGGTCAGCCGGAAAATCTTCGGCAACGGCCAGGCGGGTTTATAGGTGAGCAAGCGCTCCACCGCGCGCGGGCTGAGGGCGAGCATCCCGTGTCCGCCTTCCCCGCCCAGCACCTTCTGCCAGCTCCACGTCACCACATCGAGCTTGCCCCACGGCAGCTCCATCGCGAAGGCGGCGGAGGTGCTATCGGCAATCACCAGCCCTTCGCGGTCATCGGGAATGAAATCGCCGTTGGGGAAGCGCACACCAGAGGTCGTGCCGTTCCAGGCCAGCACCACGTCATGCGAAAAATCAATCGCCGCCACATCCGGCAGCTGGCCGTAATCAGCCTTTATCACCCGCGCATCGGCGAGCTTCAGCTGCTTGACCACATCGGTCGCCCAGGCTTCGGAGAAGCTCTCATGCGCCAGCACATCCACCGGCCGCGCCCCTAGCATGGACCACAGCGCCATCTCCACCGCCCCGGTGTCCGAGCCCGGCACAATGCCTAAGCGCCAGCCTTCCGGCATGCCTAATATCTGTTTGGAGAGGGTAATCACCTCGGCCAGCTTCGCCTTCGGCCCCTTGGCCCGATGGCTGCGGCCCAGCGCAGCGCCGCTCAACGCGTCGAGCGTAAAGCCCGGCCGCTTGGCGCAAGGCCCCGATGAAAAATTAGGATTCTGTGGACGTGCCGCCGGCATTGCGGCAACAGAAAAATCTGCCATAATAACTCTCCCTTACAGAAGAAAAGCGCCCCATTGGGGGGGCGTGACCCAGCCAGCCCTCTAGCCTGTTTCCCAACCCGCCGCAATAGTCCAAGCCACAACCCCAGGCAGCACCACCCCCATGACCGAGCTTGACAACATAGACCGCGCCATCCTCCGCCTCATCGCAGCTGACGCCTCGCTTTCCCTCAACGACATCGCGGATAAAGTCGGCCTCACCGCCACTCCTTGCTGGAAGCGCATCAAGCGCATGGAGGAATCGGGCATCATCCGCGCCCGCATCGCGGTGCTCGACGCCGACAAGCTCGGCCTGCCCGTCTCTGTCTTCGTCTCCGTGGAAACCGCCGACCACTCGGCCGAATGGCTTGGGAATTTCGCCCGCACCATCGCCACCACGCCCGAGATCGTCGGCGCCTGGCGCATGTCCGGCGATGTGGACTACCTGCTCCACGTCATCGTGCCCGACATCGCCGCCTATGACGCCTTCTACCGCAAACTCATCGCCGCCGTGCCCCTGCGCAACGTTTCCTCGCGCTTCGCCATGGAACGCATGAAGGAAGGCCCTTTGCCGATTTAATTCCCCACATCCCTCCCCCGGGGCAGGCTCCCAGATCACCCCCTGGCGGGGAGCCACACCGTAAATGTCGTCCCCCGGCCTTCCACGGAGTCGATCATCAGCCGGCCGCGATGCCGGTTGATGACATGTTTCACAATCGCCAGACCAAGTCCGGTGCCGCCCACGGCGCGCGAACGGCCCTTGTCAACGCGGTAGAAACGTTCCGTCAGGCGGGGTATATGTTCGCGGGGTATGCCCGCGCCGTCATCGGCGACACTCACCAGCACGCCATTGGCCGCGAAACGCGCATCCGTGCCGGCGCGCGCCGCCACCAGTTTTATGCAGCCGCCGCGCTTGCCGTATTTGATCGCATTGTCGAGCAAATTGGTGAATACCTGGGCCAGCTGGTCGGCATCGGCGGGGACAACAGGCAGATCAGGCGGAATCGCCACTTCGAGACGGGTCTCGTTGCCCTGCAGCATCGGCTCCATGCCGGCGATGATGCGCTCCAGCAACGGCCGGACGTCGAGCAGGTCCTCCGGCGGCTGATGCTCCGAAATCTCGATGCGCGAGAGGCTGAGCAGGTCGGCGATCACCCGCTGCATACGCGCCGCCTGCTCGGCCATGATGCCGAGGAAACGCTTCTGCGCTTCCGGGTCATCGGCTGCCGGGCCGCGCAGGGTCTCGATGAAACCGATCAGGCTGGCGAGCGGCGTGCGCAGCTCATGGCTGGAATTGGCGACGAAGTCGGCGCGCATCTTCTCCAGGGCGCGTTCGTGCGTGCGGTCGGTCACCAGCACATACACCGGCCCGTTCAGCGGAATCACGGTCACATCCAGATCGCGCGGCACCGGCACGGCCAGGGTCACCTGGCCGCGCACCGGCGCGCTGGCTTTAACGGCGTCGCCCAGCGCGGCGCGCAACATGGGGTGGCGCAGCAGGGCGGCTGTTTCGGTGCCAAAGGCGGCCACGGCGCTGTCGTTGCGCCAGACCAGATTGCCTGCGCTGTCCAGCTTCAGCAGCGGGTCTGGCAGACGCTCCACCAGCGCGCGGTCCTCGGCGGCGCTGGCAAGCAGGCGGGCGCGCGAGAGCCGCTCGGCATGGATCAGGCGGATCGCCTCCTGGCCGAGCGAGCGCATGCCCGGCACCAGCAAGGCCGTATCACGCGGCATATCCTCCGGGCGGATCTGCAAGGCGCGGACCAGCCCGGTCATCACCACGATGTCGCGCCCCAGCACGATGCCAAAGCCAACCGCCACCAGGGAACAAACCGCCCAGGCCAGAAACGCCGGCAGCGGGTGCAGTTCATGCAAGACAACCAGCAGGCCGAACACAACGCTCGGCAATGCCGCCAGCGCCAGAAAAAACGCGAGCGCGGCCGGCCAGGCCCTGTCCAGCAGCAAGGGGCGGGCCATTAGTTACCCGGCTGGCTGAGCTGGGTGGGGGCGGCCGAGGTGATGACCGGCGCGCCGGGGGCGATCTGGAACACCGCCAGACCGCGCAGCACCTGGCCGCTGGGTTGCAGCACGAGCACGCCATCAGTGCCGGTAAAGCCGCCGGGCGCGGTCAAAACCGTGCTGGTGTAGCCGCCCGAGGCCGCCGCCATTTTGGCCAGCGCCGCCGCATCAAAGGCAACATCGGCGATGGCGGGCGGCGCGCTGCCGTAGGCCGCCTGGTATTTGGCATCGAACACCGCCGCCGCCGCCGGGTCCGGCGCGGCATATAACGCGCCACGGAACACCGATTGATGCGCCATCTGCGGCGCGATGGTGGACCAGATTCCCGGCCCCAGATATTGCACCTGCGGCGGGCTCACATCGTAATACGGCAGGAAATTCGCCAGCTCGGCGAGGGTGTTGCCATCCGTGGCGCCAATGAAGAGCGCGTTGAAGCTGGGGGGCGGTATCTGCTGGTGCTGCAGCTGGTGCGCTTTTTCCCGGCCGGCCGGTGTGCCAAGGTCTTGCGCGGCCTTGATCTGGTCTTCCAACCCCTGGCCGCGATCGGCGAAGTCAGACATCTGGTTCACCGCCTGGTTCAGACCATTGAAGTCAGGCGGGTAGAAGGTGATCTGCGGCGCTGGTTCGCTGAGCGCATTGGTCCCGGCGGTTAGGGCGCCAGCCAGGCTGTGGCCGAAATCGGTATCGGGCAGCAGCGCTGCCAGCTGGGTGCGTCCGGCATCGGCCGCGGCCTGCAGCACGCGCTGCACCTGCTGGGCGGGCGTAATGCCCAGCGGCCAGACGCCCGGCTGCGCCAGTGTCGCGTCGTTGCTGAAGGTGAGCATGTTGACCCCGGCATTTTGCGCCAGCGGCGCGACCACGCGGGCTTCCACCGCAGTCAACGGCCCCAGGATAATGCCGTCGCCCGCCGCGATGCCGGCCTGTGCCGCGGCCATGGCGCCCTCGGGCGTGCCGGCGGTGTCGCGGATATCCAGGCCCGGCGAGGCGCCCGCGGGTAGGGCCAGCTTGGCGGCGTTTTCCATTACCTGCCCCACGGGGGCGAGCGGGCCGCTGAGGGGCAGCAGCAGCAGCACATTGCCGCTGGTCTTGCCGATACCCGGTCCGGCCGCGCTCAGCGGCGCGGGCGCCGGGCCGGCGCCCAGAAATGAGGGGGTATAGCCATATGGCGAATTCGGTGCTTGACCGGCGCAACCTAGGAGCGCCAGCGTGGCCAGGAGGGCCCCAGATGACAGAAGATGCGAACGGCGAACCAAAGACCTGCGAAACAAAGACTTGCGAACCAAGGACGGAACCTCTCTCTGCGGCTCCGCAACACGCGTCAGCCGCCGCTCTTGTGCTGGTTTCCACCCCGATCGGCAACCTTAAAGATTTTTCACCGCGCGCGCGCGATACCCTGGCCGGAGTCGATGCGATTTTATGCGAGGATACCAGGACAAGCGCCGTGCTGCTGCGTGCCTGGGACATAAAAACCAAGCTGATCGCGCTGCATGAGCATAATGAGGAGTCGCGGGTGCCGGGGCTCATCGCCGCCATGCAAAATGGCGCGCGTTATGCCCTGATCTCGGATGCCGGGACACCGCTGGTCTCCGACCCCGGCTACCGGCTGGTGCGCGCGGCAATCGAGGCGGGGCTGATCGTCGGCGGGATTCCAGGGCCGAACGCGGCGGTGCTGGCGCTCACCCTCTCGGGCCTGCCGCCGCATCCGTTTTTATTCTCCGGGTTTCTGCCCGTGAAGTCCGGCGCGCGCACGGCGGCGCTGACCCGGCTGCGCAACGCCGAAGCCTCCGGGTTGAGCGCCACGCTGATCTTCTACGAGGCCCCGCACCGGCTGGCGGAGTTTCTGGCCGATGCCGCGCTTGTATTCGGCGCCCGCCCGGCGGCGGTGTGCCGCGAACTTTCCAAGCATTACGAGGAAGTGCGGCGCGGCTCCCTGCCCGATCTGGCGGCGCATTACCAAACCCATGCGGCGCGCGGGGAGATCACCGTGGTGATCGGCCCGGCGCCCGATGAGCCAACCTCCGCCGAGACGCTGGATGGCGCCCTGGCGGCGGCCCTGGCGCAGATGAGCCTGAAGGATGCGGTAAACGCCGTGGCCGCCGCGACCGGGCTGGCGAAGAAGCAGGTTTATGCCCGGGCGCTGGAGGTGAAGCGCGAATAGCCCCTTATGGGTAGAGCAGCCCGGTTTCCCAGGCATCGCCCTTGCGGGTGAACACCTGACGGTCATGCAGGCGGAATTCGCGGTCCTCCCAGAACTCAACATAGTCGGGCGTCAGCCGCCAGCCGGACCAGTTTTCAGGCCGGGGGACATCCTCGCCAGGAAAACGTGCTTCCACCTCGGCCAGCCTGGCCTCGAACACCTCGCGCGAGGGCAAGGGGCGCGACTGCGCGGAGGCCCAGGCGCCCAGCTTCGAGACCCGGGGGCGCGAGGCGAAATATTCATCGGCCTCCGCCACGCTCACCGGGCTGACCTTACCTTCGATGCGGATCTGGCGGCGCAGGCTCTTCCAGTGGAACAACAGCGAGACCTGGGCGTTCTCGCGCATTTCATCGGCCTTGCGCGACTCCAGGTTGGAATAGAACACGAAACCCCGCTCGTCCCAGCCCTTCAGCAACACGATGCGCGCCGCCGGACGGCCGGAGGCCGAGGTTGTGGCGAGTGTCATCGCATTCGGATCATTCGGTTCGCTGGCCTCGGCCTCGGCCATCCAGACGCCAAATTTGGTAAACGGGTCGTTGTTCATCAAGAATCTCCAGAAATTCGCGCATGTTGAGCGCCGGATAGTGTAAGAGCCTGACCGTTCGCAGTCGAATCGTGATTGCGATACAATCGCAAACGGAAATCTTCCGATTTTCAAATAGTTAGAGAACGATTTACGATTGAGGTTGACGCCGGGGTGCGTCAACCTAAAACGGTCACATTGTAATGCCACCAACCGGCACCGATACGAATGCCCAGACGGAGATAGCGCCCATGCCCGATACCGAGTCCCAGATTTCGCCGCCGAAAGGCACGCTCATGCAGGGCAAGCGCGGGTTGATCATGGGGGTGGCCAATAACCGTTCCATCGCCTGGGCCATCGCGCAGGCCGTGGCGGCCCAAGGGGGCGAGGTTGCCTTCACCTACCAGGGCGAGGCGCTGGAAAAACGGGTGCGCCCGCTGGCCAACTCCATCGGCGCGGATTTTCTGCTGCCCTGCGATGTGAGCGATGACGGCGCAATGGACGCCGCCTTCGACGCTCTGGGCGAAAAATGGGGCAAAATCGACTTTCTGGTGCATGCCATCGGCTTCGCTGACAAAAACTTTCTGCGCGGGCGCTATATCGATACCCCCCGCGCCGTGTTCCAGCAGGCGATGGACATCTCCTGCTACTCCTTCGCCGCCGCCGGCCAGCGCGCCGCGGCTTTGATGAAGGATGGCGGCTCGCTGCTGACCCTCTCCTATTTGGGTGCCGAGCGCGTGGTGCCGCATTATAACGTGATGGGCGTCGCCAAGGCGGCGCTGGAAGCCTCGGTGCGCTACATGGCGGTTGACCTGGGAGCGCGGCAGATCCGCGTGAACGCGATCTCGGCCGGGCCGATCAAGACGCTGGCGGCCTCGGGGATTGGCGATTTCAGCTATATCATGAAGTGGAACAAGTATAACTCGCCGCTGGAGCGTAATATCGAGCTGGAGGAAGTCGGCGGCGCCGGGCTCTACATGCTCTCCGACCTCTCAAAGGGGGTTACCGGCGAGGTGCATCATGTTGACTGCGGCTACCATATCGTGGGCATGAAAAACCCCGCCGCGCCGGATCTGACCATCGCCAGCGACTTCGGCTGAAGCGTGTCATACAATACGTTCGGGCAGCTTTTCCGGGTCACCACCTGGGGCGAGAGCCACGGGCCGGCGATTGGCTGCGTGGTGGACGGCTGCCCGCCGGGCATTGAGCTGACCGAGGCTGATATTCAGCCGTTTCTGGACAGGCGGCGGCCGGGGCAGTCGCGGTTCACGACCCAGCGCCAGGAGCCGGATCAGGTGAAAATCCTCTCGGGCGTATATGAAGGGCGCACCACCGGCACCCCTATTTCGCTGCTCATCGAGAATACCGACCAGCGCTCGAAAGACTACGCCAACATCGCGGCACAATACCGGCCAGGCCATGCGGATGTGGCCTATGACATGAAATACGGCCACCGCGACCCACGCGGCGGCGGGCGGTCATCGGCGCGCGAAACCGCGATGCGAGTCGCCGCCGGGGCGGTTGCACGCAAAATCCTCGGACCCGGCGTGGTGATCCGGGGCGCCATGGTCGCGATGGGCGCCCATGCCGTGGACCGTGAACGCTGGGACTGGGCCGCGGTGGAGCAAAATCCGTTCTTCTGCCCGGACCCGCGGGCGGCCACTGAATGGGAAGGCATTCTGGATGGCATCCGCAAGGCCGGTTCCTCCATCGGCGCGGTGCTGGAGGTGGTGGCGCAGGGCGTGCCGCCGGGGCTGGGCGCGCCGATTTACGGCAAGCTGGACGCCGATATCGCAGCCGCGCTGATGAGCATCAACGCTGTCAAAGGTGTGGAAATCGGCGATGGTTTTGCCGCCGCCACGTTGCGCGGCGAGGAAAATGCCGATGAGATGCGCATGGAGGGCGATAAGATAACCTTCCTCGCCAACCACGCCGGCGGCATTTTAGGCGGCATCGCCACCGGGCAGGACATTGTGGCGCGGTTCGCGGTGAAGCCCACCAGTTCCATCCTCACCCCCATGCGCAGCGTCACCGCCGCGGGGGAAAACGCCGAGGTCTTCACCAAGGGGCGCCACGACCCCTGTGTTGGCATCCGCGCCGTGCCGGTGGGGGAAGCGATGGTGGCCTGCGTGCTGGCGGACCATTTGCTGCGCCACCGAGGACAGACAGGCGAGCGCCGCGGGCTGGGCCAATAGACCCAAGCTGCCGCGTCGTGACCCCCCGCTTCAGTGAACCAGGGTGAGAACCAGCACCAGGCTAAGCGTGACAACGACGATAAACCCAACGCCCACGCCGATGCAGGCCCAGCCTGATGCGGGTTTTTCCTCATGCCGCGAATGTCCGGCGATAACCATGGCGTATCTTCCTTAATCGTTCCTCTGGCCTTTGTGCGTTGACCGCTTGTTTCCATGCGTATCATACGCCAGGTGAACAAAGAAAATAAAGAATTTTTATCGCCGGATTTTCTGGCTCTCAGGGGCAAGGGTTGGGGGATTGCGTATGGATGGCCTCGATGCCGGCCAGCAGATCCTCGCTCAGGCGCAGATCAAAGGCGGCGATGTCGGTTTTCAACTGTTCCATCGTGGTGGCGCCGATAATGGTCGAGGTTACGAAATCCCGTGAGGCACAGAAGGCGAGCGCCATTTGCGCCGGGTCCCAGCCGTGGGCGCGCGCCAACGCCACATAGGCATCAATCGCCCGCACCCCTTGCGGTGACCCATAACGGGTGAAGCGGGTGAACAGCGTCATCCGCGCGCCGGGGGGCTTGGCGCCGCCGGCATATTTCCCCGAAAGCGTGCCCCCGCCCAGCGGCGAATAGGGCAGCAGGCCAACATCCTCGCGCAAGGCGATCTCGCTCAGGCCCTGCTCGAAGGTCCGGTTGACGAGGCTATAGGCGTTTTGGATGGAGGCGGCGCGAGGCAGGCCGTGCGCCTCCGCCAGTTGCACAAAGCGCATGGTGCCCCAGGCCGATTCGTTGGAGAGGCCGATGGCCCGGATTTTACCCTCCTTCACCAGCCTGGCCAGCGATGCCAATGTTTCCTCAATCGGCACCTCATACTCCGCCGGGGCATGCACATATTGCGTCTGCCCGAAAACCGGCGCGCGGCGGTCGGGCCAATGCAACTGATAAAGGTCAACGTAATCAGTGCGCAGGCGGCGCAGGCTGCCCTCAAGTGCGGCGCGGATATTGCGCTCATCCAGCCGCACCGGGGCGGGCCGGATATACTCGATGCCGTTGCGCTCAGCCGGCCCCGCGACTTTGGTGGCGATGACCAGATCATCGCGCCGGCCGCGCGCCGCCAGCCATGAGCCGATATACGCCTCCGTGCGCCCCTGGGTCTCCGCCCGCGGCGGCACCGGATACATTTCCGCGGTGTCGATGAAATTGATCCCTTGCGTCAGCGCATAGCCAAGCTGCTCATGCGCCTGCGCCTCGGTATTCTGCTGCCCCCAGGTCATGCTGCCCAGGCAGACCTCGCTCACGCTGATACCGGTCCGCCCAAGGATTTTATACTTCATACCATTTGCCCATGAAATAACCGGTGCGCAGAACGCGCGCCGCATTTGGCATTATATTTGTCGGCACGGGCGCCATTGCGCAAGTGGCCCCGGGCCGTTTCCCTTGACGGCGAAACGATCCGTCTGCACCTATGGCGCATGCAGATAAAAGCCGTTCGCAGCACGCCGCATCTACCGGGAGAGGAAGGACTTTGGGTCCTCATACTCGGCGACATGATGGTTTTTTCGCTGTTTTTCCTCACCTTCACCTATTACCGCGGGCAGGAGGTGGCGCTGTTCGCGCAATCGCAAAAAGCGCTCAGCCAATATTGCGGCATAATCAACACGGTGCTGCTGCTCACCAGCTCGTGGTTCGTTGCCAATGCGTTAAACGCGGCCCGCGCAGGCGCTGGCCGGCGCGCCCAGCGGCTCTTCTCGCTGGCCGGGCTGTGCGGCCTGGGTTTCGTGGTGGTGAAGGTGATCGAGTATTCCGGGAAAATCGATGCCGGCATTACGCTGACCACCAATGATTTTTTTATGTTCTATTTCATGTTCACCGGCATCCATCTGGTGCATGTGCTAATCGGCCTTGCCGTGCTCTCCTATGCGTATCATCGCGCCGGGCGGGAGGTTTTGCGGCCAGGGGATTTGAGCGCCCTGGAATGCTGTGCCATTTTCTGGCATTTGGTCGATTTTCTCTGGATCGTTCTCTTCGCTATTTTTTATCTGATGAAGTAGCGCCATGTATTCAGTGTTATTCACCCGCGTCACCGCGGTATGGTTATTTCTGCTGTTCCTCACGGCATTTTCAGTGGCCATCGCCCACGGCGACCTGCTGGGGCTCACACAACGCATCGTAACGATCATTGTGGTCATCATCGCTTTTTTGAAAGTTCGTTTTGTCGGGTTGGAATTCATGGAACTGCGCGCCGCGCCATTGGCGTTGCGGGCGGTATTCGAGGCGTGGGTTGCGCTGGTCTGCTTGGGTATCCTGTTGCTGTATCTCTTTCCTGGCGTTTTTTAGAGTGCGATGATTTCAGGTTGAGCACCATGGCCGCGCACGCACGCCACCGCGCTTGCGAATTTCATGTGGATGGCGGTGAAATCGTCCGCTTGCGGCGTAACCACCTGCCAGTCCTGCCCGGCGTGGCGCGATGTGCTTTCCAGTGATTCGCAAAACTGCAACATGCCCAGGGCGGTGAGGTCGGCGCTGGCGGCAACGCTGACCGGGTGGCCGAGGGCGTTGGCGAGAAACTGAGTGAAATAGGTGCTGCGGCTCAGCCCCCCGTCAATCGAGACGCGGGCGAGCGGAGAGGTTTTGGCGAAGGCTGCGGCGAGCTCAGCGGCGCGCAGGGCGATGCCCTCCACCACGGCGCGGATGAGGGCGGCGCGCGGGGTCTCCAGGCTGAGGCCGAGCCAGGCGCCACGGGCGGTGCGGTCCCAATAGGGGCAGCCAAGCCCAGCCAGCGCGGGAACGAAGAACACGCCCTGCGCGGCGGCGGATGGGCCGCTCAGCGCGTCGATTTCGGCGAAATCAGCCAGCAGGCCAATGCCGCGCAGCCACTCCAGCGCGGAACCGGCGGTGAGGATGCCGCCCTCCAACGCGAATTGGGGGGCGGCAGCGCCGATCTGCCAGGCGGCGGTGGGGAGCAGGCCGGTTGTGCCGCCCATCACCGGCGCGGCGCCGGTGAGCCCCAATGCGAATGCGCCCGTGCCGAAGGTGATTTTAATGTCGCCGGGCTGCTGGCAGCCGTGGCCGAACAGCGCCGCCTGCTGGTCCACCGCGCTGGCGGTGAGCGTGGCGCCGCCGGGGAGCTGCCCGAAATCACCGGCGGTGGGGCGGATTTCGGGCAGGCATTCCAGCGGCACGCCGAAGAGCGCGCACAGGGTTTCATCCCATTGCAGGGTGCGCAGGTTGAGCAGGCTGGTGCGCGAGGCGGTGGAGACGTCGGTGGCGAAGGTGCCTGTCAGGCAGTCGATAAAAAACGCGTCGCTGGTGCCAAGGCGCAGGCGGCCCTGGCGGTGCAGGGCGCGGGCGTCCTGGGTGTTGTCGAGCAGCCAGCGCAATTTTGTGGCGGAGAAATAGGGGTCGAGTGGCAGGCCGGCACGGGCCAGGGTTTCGGCTTCCAGCCCGGCGGCCTTCAGGCGCTCTGTCTCGGGGCTTGTGCGGTTGTCCTGCCAGACGATGGCGTTGTGGAGGGGGCGTTTTGTTTGCGCGTCCCACGCCACTACGGTCTCGCCCTGGTTGGCGAGGCCGAGGCGGGCGAAGGGAGCTGCGGCGGCGAGCAGGGCACGGATGTTTTCCAGCAGCTCCAGCGGGTCGTGCTCGACCCATCCGGGGTGGGGGTGGAGCTGGCTGTGGCCGCGGCTGCCGGCCAGGCGGGTGGTGCCGTCAGCCATCCGCAGATAGGCTTTGGTGGAGGTGGTGCCTTGGTCAATGGCGAGGATGGGGTACATGCTAATCCAGTATCACGGCCAGGGATTTGCGCCCGGCGAGGGCGGAGCTGGGCAGGGTGAGGCTGATGCGGCGCTCGGGCAGGATGCTGATGAGGCGCTCAAAGACCAGCCTGTCATCGGCCATGGCACGCAGGCGGCCTTTGTGGGCATGGCTGGCACGCCCGTAAAGCTGGATTTGCGCGCCGCCGGGGATGATGCGCTGCGGGTAGATGTAGCGCAGCGCGCCGCCGGGGGTGACCGGGATGGCGGCGTCCGGGGGTGGCAGCTCACCGCGCAGGGCGCGCAAAATCTGCGCGGCGGCGCGCGCGCCCTCCAGCGCCGCGAAGCCTGAGTGCTCCACCGGGCGGAGCAGATTGCCGGTGGCGAAATAGGCGGGGTCGGAGCAGCGGAAGAAATTATCGATGGCGGGGCCGTTGGTCGCGGGATCAATTTGCAGCCCGGCGCTACGCGGAAGCCATGCTTCGGGGGTGAACTGCCCGGTAAAGATCACGCCGTCGCAGGCGAGCTCCTCGCGCTGGCCGTTGCGCTCAAGCAGCACGGATTCCACGCGGTCGATGCCACGGATTTCCAGTAATTGCGTGTTGGTGCGCACCGGGACGCCAAAAATCGCGCGGGCGAAAAAACCGCCCGGGCGGCGGGCGAGGATGCGCGGACCGGGTTCGAGCATGGCCACGGGTTTGATGCCGGCATGGCGGGCGGTGAGGAGGGCTGAGAAGGCGACGAGTTCGGAGCCGATGATGACCGGGCGGCGGAAGGGGATCTGCCCGGCCTGGGCCATTTCCTGGAAGGCGCCGGTGGTGGTGACACCCCAGGGCCGGGTGCCCGAGACCAGCCGCGCGCCGCGCGGTTTTTCGCGGATGCCGGTGGCAAGCAAAACAATGCGGCTTTGCAGATATTCGGGGCCGCCTGGCGTGCTGATGTGGAGATGCCCATTGGGCTCCATGGCAGTGACGGTGGTGTTGATGAGAATATCCGCCCCCGCCGCGCGGCGGATGAGTTCGGCTGCATAGCGCGGGCCGTTGTAGAGACGGTGCATGTCCCAAACGCCCCAGCCTGGGTGATCGCAAAACCGGGGCAGGCCGCCCGGGTGCGGGTTGCGCTCCAGAACCTGCACGTCGCGGATACCGGCCTGGGCGAGGACGCGGGCGGCCGTGAGCCCGGCGGGGCCGGCGCCGATGATGGTGACATTATGCATCGGCGAGACCAGGGATGTGGGGGGCGGCGAGCTCCAGAACCCGGCGGCTGCAATAAAACCCCTGGCAGCGGCCCATCATGCAGCGGGTGCGCCGGCGCAGGCCCCCGATGGACCCGGCGGGGAGCGGGCCAGCGAGCGCGGCGGCAATTTCATCGCGCGTGACCAGTTCGCAATGGCAGATGATCTCCGAGCGGCCAGGTTGCGCGTATGGGCGCGGCAGGGCCTCGGTGAGGTTGGGGACACGGGGCCAAAGCGGGCTGGGCAGTGGTTTGAGCGTGCCGAAATGCTCCTCGTAGAGGCCGCTCATGTGCCGCGCGATGCCGAGCGCGCCGGTCAGCCCCGTGGAGCGGATGCCCCCGGCGGTGATCCAATTTCGCGCGGGCAGCGCCTCGATCTGATAGTCCTTGAACTGGGTGGCGGGGCGCAGACCCGCGTAGGCGGTGGTGATCTCCATGCCCGAGAGCGCGGGCAGCATGCGGCATCCGGCTGCATGCAGGGCGTTGAGGGTGGCGGTCTCGGTGGTGGCGAGGCGGCGCTCGGGCTGGTCCTCGGCGGTGGGGCCGACCAGCAGGTTGCCAAACGCGGTGCGGGTGATGACGATGCCCTTGGTGCGCGCGGTGGGCACCGGCAGGATGATGGATTGCACAAGATCGTGGGCTGGTTTGTCATACACCACGAACTGGCCCTTGCGCGGGGTGATGGTGAAGGGGCTGGGGCGGGCGATGGCCTCCACCAGATCGCCGAAATTACCGGCGCAGTTGATTACGATGCGCGCCTGAATGGGGGCGTCGTTTTTGATGTTCAGGGTCCAGGCGCCGCCGGTGAAACTGCCGGAGATGACCTCGGCGTTGAGGCGCAGCGTGCCGCCGTTGGCAAGCGCCTGCCGGGCGTAGGCCAAGGGGGCGGACCAGGGGTCGATCAGGGCTTCGCCGGGAATCCAGACGCCGCCTTTAACATCATCGGCCAGGCCGGGTTCGCGGGCGCGCACCTGCGCGGCGGTCATCTGGGTAACGTCCATGACGCCGTTCTGGTGCGCCTGCGTGACGATGCCGGGGAGCTTTTCCAGCTCCTCCGCGCTCCAGGCGGCGACCATGGCGCCCGTTTCCAGCAGCGGCAGGCCCAGGCGCTCGTGGATTTCGCGGTACAGCCGGTAGCCCTCGCGCATGCAGGCAACCTCAAGGCTGCCGGGCGTGGCATCAAACCCCGTGTGCAGGATGGCGCTGTTGCCCTTGCTGGCGCCGGAGATGATGTCCGCCTCGCGCTCGATGAGGACGCAGCTGAGCCCGGCGAGGGTGAACGCGCGCCACGCGGCGCAGCCGACCACCCCGGCGCCGATGATGGCGATATCGAAGCTTGGGGCGGTCATGCCGGTTCCGTGTCGACCACCAGGACCGGGGTTTTTTTACGCGCGGCGATGAGCGCCAGCGTGGCGTTGCTGAAGGTGCCGCGCCTGGCGACGATGAGGCGGGCATCAGGCACTTGCGCGGCGGTGCCCGCCTGAGCATCCAGGCGAAGCAGCCGCTCTCCGGCAGCGCTGGCCAGGGCGGCGGCGATGCCCGCCGCGGGGTCGTTCGGGCCGGTGATGACGGCGAGGATGGGGCCGGATTTTGGCGCGGCACCGCCGGGCAGGATCAACACGCTGGCGGCGGTCTGAAACGCGCTTTCCAGTGTCCGGTCAAACGATTCGCTGGCATAGCCGCTCTGATGGATCACGGCGATGCTCTCGCCCCGGCCGTCTATCGGCTGCTCCAGAACATCCTGGTCGTGGATAATCTGAAAACGGCGGGGGATGGCGGCGGCAGCGGACATTTGCGTGAACAGGCGCTCCGCCGCGGCGATGGCGAGCGAGAGCTCAAGAGATACATTGTCCCCTTCCAGCGGCGCCCAGGCGCGTTCCCCAACACGGAATTCACGCGCAAAAGGCAGGGCGGCAAGACGAGCGGGGGCGGGATCAGCGAAAAACCGGCCAAACAGCTCCAGTTGCAACATCTGCGCGAATTCGGCGGCCTGCTGCACGATCAGCCGGTCGCAGCCACTGCAATGCAGGTCAACGACGATGCGTTTGAACGGCGGGCCGGCGCTGCTCATGGCGCCACCGGCGGCGGAGCGGGTGGCGCAGCGGGCACGGGTTCGGGCGCGGCCGCGGGCGGTTTGGAATCGCCAAAATGCTGGCGGATGCTGGCGAAGGCGCGCAGCCGGTCTTCCACTTTTGCATTGACGCTGCCGGAGGTAAACCTGCCATCCGCCCCGCGCTCACCCGCAGCTATGCCGGTGAGCAGCGCGATACCCTCATCCGCCGTGCCGATCGCGTAGATGGTGAAGCGGCCCTGCTCGCAGGCTTCCACCACATCCTGGCGCAGCATGAGGTGCTGCACGTTCGATTTGGGGATCGCCACGCCCTGCGTGCCGGTGAGGCCGCGCTTGGCGCAGATATCGAAAAAACCTTCGATTTTCTCGTTGGCGCCGCCGATGGCCTGGATCTCGCCCTGCTGGTTGATCGAGCCGGTCACCGCGATATCCTGCCGCAGGGGCACATCCGCCAGAGCGGAGAGCAGCGTATAAAGTTCGGCGGAGGAGGCGCTGTCGCCTTCCACGCCGCCGTAGGATTGTTCCATCACCAGGCTGGCGTAGAGGGACATCGACGTATCCAGCGCGAAGCGCCCGGCGAGGAAGCCGGAGAGGATCAGCACGCCCTTGGAATGGATCGGGCCGCCGAGTTTTGTCTCCCGCTCGATATCCAGCACATTGCCGCTGCCGGGGCGCACGCGGCAGGTGATGCGCGAGGGCCGCCCAAAGGCGAAGCCGCCAAGTTGCAGCACGCTGAGGCCGTTGATCTGCCCGGTGCGCGCGCCCTGCGTGTCGATAAGGGCGATTTCCCGCAGGATGGATTCCTGCGAGCGGTCGCGCAGGCGCGCGGCGCGGCGGATCTGTTCATCAAGCGCCTTTTGCACATCGGCGCGCGTGGTGACCGTGCGCCCCGCCTCGCCGGCGCGGAAGTCGGCTTCAATAATCAGGTCGCGCAATTCGCCGGTGAGCAGGGAGAGCTTTCCGGAATTCTCGGCCATCCGGGCGGCCTGTTCGATAATCAGGCCAACGGCCTCGCATTCCAGCGGGCGCAGCTTATCCTCGTAGGCGAGATTGGCGATGATATGCGCCATCGCCATCTCATTGGCCTCCGAACGGTCGAAATCATCCTCGAAATCGGCCAGGACCTTGAAATGCTCGGTGAGTTCAGGGTCGTACATCGCGAGCATATAGTAGAGCATGCGGTCGCCGAAGAGTACGATTTTCAGGTCCAGCGGGATCGGGTCCGGCTCCAGCGTGACGGTGCTGGTGAGGCCGAGGAAGTGGTTGACATCCTCGATGACGATCTCGCCCTGCTTGAGCAGGCGTTTCAGCGCCGTCCAGCTGAACGGCTCGGTGAGCAGGCTGCGCACGTCGAGCAGCAGGTAGCCGCCGTTGGCGCGGTGCATGGCGCCGGGTTTGATGAGGCGGAAATTGGTGAGCAGCGCCCCCTGCTGCGACATATATTCGATGCGCCCGGTGAGATGGCCCAGCGTGGGGTGCATCTCCTGCACAATGGGCGCGCCGGTTGCCGTGGCGTCATGGCTGACCATGACATTGACCTCGTAACGGTCAAACGGGCCGCCCGGCCCCATGGCGGCGCTCTGCGCTTCCTCGCCTTCGGGTTTGACAATGAACATGCCGATGTTCTCGATCAGGTCGGCGCGCACCGCCTCAAGATGCGCGCTCACCTGCGGCATGTCGGCGAACTTGGTCTTGGCGTCCTCGATCAGCGGGGCGATCGTGAGGCTCGCGGTGTCACGGTTGAGTTTGCGCACCTCCTCGCGCCGGACTTTTTCCCAGGCGGGGAACTGGTGCATGATATGCTCCAGCTCAGGCTCAAGGGCCTCGATGGTTTTTTGCACCTCCCGCTGCTTGGCCTCGTCCCAGGTGCGGAATTCATCCGGGGAGATGACCGTGCCATTTTTGGCCGGGGCAAAGGCGAAGCCAAGCGGGGTGCGCAGCAGCACGAGCTGGGCGGCCTCCGCCTTGTCGCGCAGCGCGGTGAAGGCGTCGGCCTGTTTTTTCTGGAAAACTTCGTCCACGGCGCTGCGGCGTTTCTGGTAGTCCTCGCTCTCGAAGGCCATCGGCAGGGCAGACTTTAAATCCTCGATCAGCTCGTGCATCGCCTTCTGGAACAACGGCGCCCGCCCGGCCGGCAGGCCGATGGCGGTGGGGCGGTGAGGCGCCGCGAAATTATGCACATAGACCCAGTCCGAGGGGGCGGGGCGGTCTGCGCGGGCGGAGGCGAGCATGGTTTCGACCGATTGCTGCATGCGCGCGCCGGGGGCACCGATGGCAAACAGATTGAAACCCGGCTTACTGACGCGGCTGCCAAAACGCACGGCGTCCAGCGCGCGTTTCTGGCCGGTGAAGCCATCCATCGGCGGACATTCGGCAGTGGTTTTGAAAGTAAGCGCGGCAAGATTGGCGGGGCGGCGCAGCAGCGCGGGCGCAACGGCCAGGGAGGGAAGAACGGCGCGTGTCTCTGTGGGCATTTATTTCCTCACTTCGTTTTTAAGCTCCGGGGCTTGGCGCCCCTGTTTGAATTTGTGATTTGGATTTATGCGGCGTAGCCGACGGTCTGCGCGAAGGTGACAAACTGCTCCTTGGGCAATTTTAGGGTCTGGGCGAGTTTTTCCCGCTCAATGGCGCCACGGAAGACGGTGGCAAGCCCCTCCGCCGCGCAGAAGAGGTAGACATTTTGCCCGATACAGCCGGCATCCACCGAGGCATAGAGGCGGCGTTCCACCTCCGGCACTTCCATGCGCTCGCCATGGGCGACATAGATGAGGTCGAGCGGCGCATCGCCCGTGAAATCCTGCAGGCCCGTTGCGTCGCGGATGTCAGCCGGCAGATGCGGCAGCAGGCGGTGGGTGGCCGGGTCATAGAGCCAGGTGCCGTCCGCCATGGCCACATAGATATCCATGACCATGACATGGCGCCAGTAGGGCGCGGTGCGGTCGCCGTTTTCGCGGTTGATGCCGCAGGCGGCCCATAAAAGATCGGAGAGGAGTTGCTCGGGGATGGGCTTGGATGAGTAGCTGCGCGTGGAATGGCGCAGGTTGAGGGCATTGCGCAATGGCATCCCGCCTTCGCGGTTGGGCGGGGGGAGATCGTGCGGCTTCAAATGGCGCGTCATGCTGGCACTCCTGATTTACGAGGCGGATCGCTTTTACGGTGGTTTTCCATTTAATCCAAGGATTTACGGAAGCGAAGAATACTGATGGCAAGCATGCCCGCCGCCAGCGCGGCCAGCGCGGCAAGGTCTGGCCAGAGCGCGCCCAGCCCCACGCCTTTAAGGAAGATGGCGCGGACAACAACAAGAAAATAGCGCAGCGGGTTGATCAAGGTGAACCATTGCAGCACCCGCGGCATGGCGGCGATGGGAAAGGCGAAGCCGGATAATGTGAACAAAGGATTGATGAAGAAAAAGTTCAACGCGAAAGCCTGTTGCTGCGTGCGCGAGAAGGTGGAGAGCAGCAGGCCGAGACCGACCGCGGCGAGCAGGAAGAGCGTGGCGCCGAGCAGCAGGACCAGCGGATTGCCGGCGAAGGGGATGTCGAACCACAGCGTACCGAAAATGGTGACCAGGGCGACATCCCCCAGGCCGATCAAAAAAAACGGCACGGTCTTGCCCAGGATAAACTCAAACGGCCGGATCGGGCTGACCATGATCTGTTCCAGCGTGCCCAGCTCACGCTCGCGCACCACGGCGAAAGCGGTGAGGCTGACGACCTGCATCAGCGTGAGCGTGCCGATGACGCCGGGGATGAAGAACCAGACATCGTTCAGCCCCTCGTTGAACCAGGGGCGCTGTTCCAGCGAGACCGTGATGCCGCCCGGCGGCGTGGCGGGTTGCGGCCAGGCACTGGCCATGGCGCCGGCCTGGAAGCGGGCGGTGATCTGGCTGACATAGCCAAGCGCGATGAGCGCGGTGTTGGAGTTGCTGCCATCGACGATGACCTGCAGGGGCGCGCCCTGGCCGTTGAGCAGTTGGCGGGCGAAGCCAGCGTGGATGATGATGGCGACGGTCGCCGTGCCGGTGTCGATATCGCGCGTGACCTGCGCCTGGCTGGCGGCCATGTCCACGATATTGAAGCGGCCGGTGGCGTAAAACCGCGAGAGCAGGGCGCGGCTGGCGCTGCTGTGGTCGAGGTCCAGCACGGTGGTGGCGACATGGCTGATGGTGAAGGTGGCGGCGTAGCCGTAGATGACCACCTGCAGGATGAGCGGCACGACGAGGCGGAAAATCGCCCAGCGGTCGCGCTTGAGTTCCAGGAACTCCTTCATGAACATGACGTAGAGACGGTCCAGCACGGCGCTAATCCAGCCGCTTGCGGAAGGCGCGGGCGGCCAGCCAGAGCACCGCCACCGCGTAGAGCAGCAGCGCGGCGACCGAGCTTGCCATCTCGGTGAGCGAGCTGCCCTTGAGGAATTCATCACGCAAAATGGTGACGTAGTAGCGCGCGTAAACCAGCAGGCTGATGGCGCGGATGGAGGCGGGCATCTGGTCGAGGGGGAAGGTGTAGCCCGAGAGCATGGCGATGGGCAGCATCGTGACCATCAGCGCGATCTGGCTGGCGCCGAGCTGGTTGTGGATTCGCACCGAGAGCAGATAGCCGATGCCCATGACGACGACGCCGAACAGCGCGGTGGTGAGGATGAGCGTGAACACACTGCCGCGGAAGGGCACCTCGAACCAGAAGGCGGCGGCGAGCAGACAGAACGCGGCATCGAGCAGGCCGATGACAAAATACGGGCTAAGCTTGCCGATCATCAGCTCGGTGGAGGTTACCGGGGTGGAGATGAGCTGCTCCATGGTCCCGCGCTCCCACTCACGCGCGACGGTGAGCGAGGTGAGCTGCGCGCCAACCAGGGCGAGAATGATCGCGACCACGCCGGGGATGATGAAATTGCGGCTGTCCAGCGTCTCGTTGAACCAGACGCGCGATTGCAGGCCGATGCTGCCGGCCGTGGGCGGGCGGACGCCGTGCTGGGCGTCCCACCGGCTGGCGAAGGTGGCGGCGGTCTGGGCGATGACGCCCTGGGCGTAGCCGGAGGCGATGTTGGTGGTGTTGGCGTCCGTGCCGTCAAATATCGCCTGCACCTCGGCCTGGCCCGTCTGCGCCAGCACGCGTGAGAAGCTCACCGGAATCACCAAAGCGCCGATGCAGGTGCCGTCATCCATCGCGGCGCGCACGCCGTGGTCGCTGTTAAGGATGGCGGTGGTTCTGAACCAGCCGGAGGCGGTGAAATCCTGCACCATTTCGCGGCTGGTCTGGCTGTTCTCCTGATCGTAAATGCACAAGGGCACATGTTTGATATCCAGGCTGATGCCGTAGCCGAGCAGGACCATCTGCATCAGCGGCATGAGCAGCGCGATGGCGAGGCTGCGCGGGTCGCGCCAGACCTGCAAGGTCTCCTTGTAGGCGATGGCCAGGATGCGGCGCAGGTTCATGGGCTGGCCTCCTGCCGCCGGGAGACGAGCTGCACGAACACATCCTCCAGGCTGGGCACGATGGCGCGGATGGGGCCGGCTTCCATGCCCTGGGCGGCGAGGTAGGCGAGCAGCGCCTCGCCGCTGGTGCCCGCGCGCAGCAGCACATGCAGCTTGTCCGCGAAAATAGCGGCCTCGATGACGCCTGGCGCCTGGCGCGTGGCGGCCAGGGTGGCGCCCAGCGTGGGGCACTCCAGCTCGAAGAGCTGCCCGCCAAGGTCATGGCGGCGCAACTCGCCGGGGCTGCCGATGGCAATGAGCTTCCCCGCGTCGATCAGCGCGATGCGGTTACAATATTCGGCCTCGTCCATGTAATGGGTGGAGACCAGAACGGTCACGCCATCAGCCGCCAGGGTGTGGATGAGGTCCCAGAAGCGGCGCCGCGCCTCGGGCTCCACGCCGGAGGTTGGCTCGTCGAGGAACAGCACCGGAGGGCGGTGCAATATGGCGCAGCCCAGCGCCAGGCGCTGCTTCCATCCCCCGGCCAGCGTGCGCACCAGCGCGCCCTCGCGCCCCTCAAGCCCCGCCATGGACACGGCAAAGGCGATGCGCTCCGGGATTTGCTTGCGCGGCACCTGATAGATACCGGCGAAGAAGCGCAGGTTCTCATGCACCGTGAGGTCGCCGTAGAGGGAGAATTTCTGCGACATGTAGCCGATGTGCAGGCGCACGATGTCCGGCTGGCGGACGATATCATATCCCGCGACGCTGGCGCTGCCCGAGGTGGGGCGCAGCAGGCCGCAAAGCAGGCGGATGGTGGTGGATTTTCCCGCGCCATTGGGGCCGATGAAACCGGCGACTTCTCCTTTCGCAATCGAGAGGTCCAGATGGTCCACCGCCGTGAAGGCGCCGAATTTTTTCGTCAGCCCCTGGGCGATGACGGCGGGGGCGGCGTTCATGCCGGGGCTCCGCCGCCAACCAGGGCCACGAACACATCCTCGATGGCGGGTTCGATGCGGCTGATGCCGGTGACGGCGATGTTTTGGGCATCCAGCCTGGCCCGCAGCTCCGGCGCGCGGCGGGCCGCATCGTCAACGCGCACATTAACCCGGTCGCCCATCAACAGCAGGCCGAGCACGCCGGGGGCATCGGCGAGGGCCGCGCGGACGGCGCGGGGATCTGCCGCGGTGATCGCGAGCAGCATCCCCGGCATCGCTTGTTTCAGCCTGGCCGGCGTGTCGCAATAATGGATTTTGCCAGCATCCATCAGTGCCAGGCGCGAGCAGCGCTCGGCTTCGTCCATATAGGCGGTGGAGAGCACGATGGTGACGCCGCTTTCGCGCAGATTGTAGAGAATGGCCCAGAAATCGCGCCGCGAGACAGGGTCGACCCCGGTGGTGGGCTCGTCCAGCAGCAATACGCTGGGGGTGTGGATGAGTGCGCAGACCAGGCCGAGCTTCTGCTTCATGCCGCCCGAGAGCTGCCCGGCAAGGCGTTTTTGAAAAGGGCTCAGCCCCGCCGCTTCCAGCAGCTCCCGCGCGCGGGCGAGGCGGATTTTGCGCGGCACGGAGAACAGCTCGGCATAGAAGAAGATGTTCTCGGCAACGGTCAGGTCCTCATAGAGGCCGAAGCGCTGCGGCATGTAGCTGAGCAGGGATTTTATCCCCTCTGGGTTGGCGATGACGTCAATGCCCTCCACGGCGATGCCGCCGGAATCAGGCCGGAGTACGCCTGCCAGCATCCGCATGACCGTGGTTTTCCCCGCGCCGTCCGGCCCGGCGAAGCCGAAAATTTCGCCACGCTGAATGCTGAAGCTGACATCACTCACCGCCGCCGTGGCGCCGAAGCTGCGCACCAGGTTCTGCGCGATGACGGCGGCCCCGTTATTCATTGCCCGGCGGGCAGCAACGCGATTTTGGCGTCGGCGGGCATGCCGGGGAGCAACTCATGGGTTGGGTTGGCGATGTCGATCCGCACCCGGTAGACGAGCGTGATCCGCTCGGCATAGGTTTCCACTGTTTTGGGGGTGAATTCAGCCACCGGCGAGATGAAGCTGATGCGCCCGGCGTAGGTTTTGCCGGGGTAGGTGTCGGTGGTGACGTCCACGGCCTCGCCAAGGCGGATTTTGCCAAGGTCCGGCTCATTGACATAAGCGCGCAGCCAGACATGGCCAAGATCATCGAGCGTGACGATGGCGACGCCGGGGGCGGCGAGCTGGCCCAGCTCCGCCTCGCGCACGGCGATGACGCCGCTGAAAGGCGCGCGCAGCGTGGTGTAGGAGAGGGTGATGTCATCCAGCCCCAGCCTCGCCTGGGCGGCGGCCTCGTTGGCCTTGGCGAGGCCGATATTGGCTTGCGCCACCTGCACCAATGCGCTGTCATGTGCCACGGTGGCGGTGGCCTGCTGGGCGGCGGTGCGGGCGAGGTCGCGTGCCTGCACCGAGATCGTGCGGGTGTTCACCAGCGCCTGGGCGCGCTGATAGTCCTGCTGCTTCTGAATCTGGTCAAACTGGTCGCTGGCCAGCGTGCTTTGCGCGGCAATGAGGTTGCTCTGGCTCACGGCAACCTGGGCGGTGGCGGTCTCTAAATTGGCGGTGTCTATGGCCACCTGCTGGCGGTAGAGGCGGTCATCCACCTGGGCCAGCACGGTGCCCGCCTGTATGGCCGCACCTTCATCAAAAGGCAGCGCCACGATCGGCGCCTGCACGCCGTTAAAACTAAGGACGCTCTCATGCGCCTCGATATTACCAGAGACGATGATCTGCCCCGCATTCGGCGCGGGGCCGAACAAACCCGGCGCATACCAAAAAGCCAGGCCGCCCGCGATAACAACAACGGCGCCACCATACAGCAGCAGGTTTTTCCAGCCAGTCATGTGTTGTCAGCGCATGCTGCCAGGATGTGAAACACGGAATGATCTGCCAGCATTTTCGGGCAACTCCTTGTTCTTTTTATATAGCCCAGCCAAGCGGCGCAGACCTTGACCTGGATCAACCGGGGCGATGCCATATGATTATGCCGGGAATTGCGCCGAGAACAACCATGTTGGCGTTGGGAGGTTTTGGACAAGGGGCCGCATCCGTTCTAAGCTCTCCCCGATTGATTTTAGCACGGCCGGGTTACTCCTCCAGCTGACGGACCCAATATTTTGACCGCACCAGAGACCATCGGCGCTTTGCCAGGCACCCCGGAAATTCCGCCGGTGAGCGCCGCAATGCGCGAGACGGAGCTGAAATTCGCGCTCACCGCCCCGGCCTTCAATGCGGCGCAGCAATGGGAAAAATTCGACCCGGCCGTGAGGCGGCCGCGCGCCAGGCGGCTGATGGCGGTGTATTTTGATACGGCGGCGGGCGATCTGGCGCGCCACAAGGCAAGCCTGCGCGTGCGCACGGTGAACCGGCGCCATGTGATCACGTTTAAATGGACTGGCAGTTTTGCCGGAGGCTGGTTCGAGCGCGGCGAGGTTGAGGCCGCAAGCCCCACACCGGAGCTCGATATCGCCCTTCTGCCGCCCGAGATCGCGCAGGCGATTATCCGGCTGACCGCAGGGCGCAAGCTGGAGGCGGTCTATAGCAGCGATATCAAGCGGGTGGTCCGGCTGCTGCATGATGGCACCGGCACGATCGAGATGGCGTTTGATTCCGGTGTGATCAGCGCGGGGGATAAAACCTGCCCGGTGCGCGAAGTGGAGATGGAGTTCAAATCCGGCGACGCCGGGGCATTGTATCGCCTGGGGTTGGATTTCGTGGCGGCATTTCCAGCACGTCTGGAGAGCCTGAGCAAGGCCGAGCGGGGGGCGGCGCTGGCCTCGGGCAAGGCGCCGGAGGCGGTGCGCGCGGTCGCGGGGCTGCAGGGTGAGCCGGTGCTCGATGGCGCGATCGGTGCCTTGATCAATGCATGTCTGGGGCAATTCATCGCCAACTGGCCGGCGTTTGAGTCCGGCGATGCGGTGAAGGCGGTCCACCAGATGCGGGTGGCGATGCGCCGGCTGCGCTCGGTGCTGGGATTGTTCCAGCGCGCGTTTCCATCTGCCGGTTTTACCGTTTTTCGTGAACAAGCCAGGAATATCGCCAACGCCATGGGCGAGGCGCGCAACTGGGATGTGTTTGCCGAGTTGCTAAAAACCGGCCCCGCCGCGGCGTTTCCCGGTGAGGCCGGTTTCGAGACATTGCTGGCCGGAGTCGCGCAATATCGCATAGCGGGGCATGACGCGGTGCGTAGCTTGCTGGGTGCTGCCGAAACGCTGCGTTTTGTGCTCAGCCTACAGGGGTTCGCCGCCACGCATGGCTGGCGCAACGCGCTGGCGGGCGAGGCGCTTCCAGAACTTAGCGTTCCAGCAAGGGATTTCGCGGACACCAGCCTGGCGCGGCTGCATCGCAGGCTGTTGCGCGATGGCAAGAACATCACGCATCTTTCGGCGGAGCAGCGCCATGAGTTACGGAAAGATCTAAAAAAACTGCGCTACACGGTGGATTTATTCGGCGGCTTGTTCGATGCGCGCAAACAGATAGCGGCCTATGGCAAGTCATTATCAAAACTGCAGGACCGGCTTGGGGTTTTTAACGATCTGGCGGTGGCGCGCGAATTGGCCTTGCGGCTGGACGCGGGCGATGATGTTGCGGCCAGCCGCGCGGCGGGAATTGTGATCGGCTGGTGCGCGCGTGGGGCGGTGGAAGATGACGAGGGGCTGCGCCGGATGTGGAAGAAAGTTCGCAGGCTGAAGCCGTTTGAATAGAGCGTGATGATTTAAGGGCGAGAATGCGCTGTCAGCCGGGATTCAGTTTTTTATGCAAATCAAATAAGGTGTATTTTCATATGAGTGGTGCCATTGTCCTTGAGTCCACCATCACATGCCCGCAGTGCGGCGTATCCAAGACCGAAACCATGCCGGTCAACGCCTGTCAGTATTTTTATGAATGCACTGGCTGTGGCGCATTGTTGCGCCCCAAGCCGGGCGACTGCTGCGTGTTTTGCTCATATGGCACCGTGGCGTGCCCGCCGGTTCAAATGGCGGGCGGTAGAGATGGCTGCTGCGCGTAAATAATCACGAACAGCCCCCTACCCCAGCGCGTATTCCGCCTCCGGCGTATAAGTCGGCTGGTCCTTGCCTAAAAACGAGCTGAACAGCGTCACGTTATCGGCGCGTATCGGCGCGGAACGGTACAGATTATGCGCCTGCACAAAGCTGGTGACGGCCGGGGTTACGGGCGTGTCCATCCGCGCGAGGGTGACATGCGGGGTAAATCGCCGCCGGTCGGGCGGGATGCCGACGCGGTGCAGCGCGGTTTCCACCTTCGCCTGCAATCGGGCCAGGTCGGCGTTGCGCTCCACCCCGGCCCAGAGCATCGAGACCCGGCCGTATTTCTCAAACCAGCCGAGTCCGGAGAGGCAAAAGGAAAAGCTGCGGCCGCGCAGGGTTGCCAGCGCGAGATCAATTTCCTCGGCCTGCAGGCGGTTGGCCTCGCCGATGAAACGCAGGGTGAGGTGGAAATTCTCGGTCGGCACCCAACGTGCGCCGGGAATATTGCAGGAAAAATCTGCAAGTTCTTCTTTAACCTCCCAGGGGAGGTCGAGGGCAACGAACAAGCGCATGGTTCGGCCACCTTTGGCTTGGGGTCGGACGCGAATCGCGTTTTAGAATTTTGCAATATCGGCGTTTGCCCGGTCAATGATTATATTTTGGCGGTGGCCGCGGCCAGCCAGTCCCGGGCGCCGGCGGGCAGGCTGGGGGAGAGCTCGGCGTAGACCCTGGCATGGTAGGCGTTGAGCCACTCCAGCGCCGGGGCGGTGAGCAGCGCCGGGTTAATCAACGCGCGGTCAAACGGAGCAAGGGTAAGAGTCTCAAAGCATAAAAACTTGCGCGTTTGTGGCGGAAAATCAGCCGGCTGCACCAGCACGAGGTTCTCCAGGCGGATGCCGTAGGCGCCGGGGAGATAGAAGCCAGGTTCATTGGAGAGGATCATCCCCGCCTGCAGCGCCACGGGTTTCGCCGCGCGTGAAATGCTGGCCGGGCCCTCATGCACCGAGAGATACGAGCCGACGCCGTGGCCGGTGCCATGGTCGTAATCCAGCCCCGCCTGCCAGAGGGCCGCGCGGGCAAAGGCGTCAATATGCGCGCCGGCCACGCCTTCGGGGAAAAGCATCTGCGCCAGCGCGATATGCCCGGCGAGGACGCGGGTGACATGTTCGCGCACCAAATCAGGCGCGGGGCCGGGGCCGGTCCAGATCGTGCGGGTGATATCGGTGGTCCCATCGAGATACTGGCCACCGCTATCGATGAGGTAGACTTCGTTGGGCCTTATCGGGCGGTTGCTCTCCGGGGTGACCCGGTAGTGGATGATGGCGCCGTGCTCGCCTGCGCCTGATATGGCGGGGAAGCTCTCGCCCTTAAAATTATGCTCGCCCGCGCGCTCGCCCAGCAGGGCTTCAGCCGCGGAAATTTCGCTTTGCGCACCCATCGGGGCAGCCTTCGCCAGCCACGCCAGAAATCGGACCATGGCGGCACCATCGCGCCGGTGGGCAGCGCGCGCGCCGGCCTGCTCCACCGGGTTTTTCAGCGCGCGCGGCAACGCCACCGGGTCCGGGCCCTCGGCGATTTTGGCGCCTGCGGCCTCCAGCGTGGTTTTAAACCACACTGGCATGGCGGCGGGGTCGTAGCGCACGGTTCTGCCCGCCAGGGAAGCCAGGGCGGCTGGCAGAGCGGCGCGCTCGGCCAGGGCGACATCAGGGCCGAGATGCGCGCGGGTCCCGGGCGGGAGTTTTTCGCCGGACATAAACAAGGTTGCGGTGGAATCCGCGAACAACAGGGCGAAGCCCAAGGCGATTGGCGTGAACTCAACATCCGCGCCGCGAATGTTGAACAGCCAGGCAAGAGAGGCAGGGTCGGAGAGGATGGCGGCATCCTGGCCGGCTTCGCGCAACGCGTTGCCCAGCCGGGCGCGCTTGGCGCTGGAACTCTCCCCGGTGAAAATTTCAGGGTGCGGCACGGCGGGGGCGCTTGGCTGGGCCGGGCGCCCGGCCCAGATCTCGTCCACCGGATTGGTTTTGGTGGCCACCATCTTGGTGGCGGCAAAGCGGGCGAGGCTGTCGGCGCTGAGCATCCAGGGGTCGTAGCCGATGGCGAGGCCCTTGGCATGCTGGGCCAGCCACGCCTCCGGCTTGGTTTCGCTCATGTGCAGGCGCTCCCACAAAGCGGGGTCGGTCTGTTGTTCAAGCTGCAAGGTGTAACGGCCGTCAGAAAAAACCGCCGCGATGGCGGGCAGCACAATCGCCAGCCCGGCGCTGCCGCTGAAACCGGTGATGAACTCCAGCCGTTCCGCCGATTTTGGCACGTATTCACCCAGATGCTCATCGGCGCGGGGGATTAAAAACCCATCCAGCCCTCGGGATTTGAGAGCGGCGCGCAAGGCGGTTAACCGCGTATTATGTTCTGATGTCATGGGTTATCCTTGGTTATGCATTCGTCGCATAGCTGCGCTGGTACCAAAACTTGCCTGAAAACACACGGGCCGTGTTATGTGCAGTGCAGCATAAACGCTGCTGGATCACGTTGAACCGGCCGTTATGCAGGAAAAAACAGGTGACCATCATGACGACCACTATCAAGAACCATTACTCTTTCGGCAAGTTCGGTGAGCTTTTGTTCGCGCGCCAGCGCCCATATGTGGCGGCCAATCGGCACAAGAGCCTGCTGGATGGTTACAAGGCCTGGCGCAAGCGCCGGGAAGCGGAAGCGGAGCTGGAAAGCCTCTCCGACCGCGAACTCTCAGATATCGGCCTGAGCCGCGCTACCATCCATGAGGCCGTTAAAGGCTTCTAAACCTGACTTGAGTGCGATCGTTTGAGGTTCGCCCGGTTAAGCAAGCCAAAAACATGCATCGCCTTCAGAAAAAAACAGGGAGAGCAATGCTCCCCCTGTTTTTCGTGGCGCGGATTTTGTATTTCAGCAGTCCAGTGTCGCGTGGCGTTCCCATTGG
>NZ_BSOS01000018.1 GCF_030160635.1 Acidocella aquatica
GCCTCTCGCATAGGGGACGAGCCGTGCAGCAGGATAGCAAGATCTACGTAGGACTGGATACCTCGACGAGGCGATAGTGGCTGAGGAGATCGGGCGGTTGCGGCAGGTGTGGTATGCCGGCGGCGATGACGAGACGGATTTGCTACGAACCATGTTAGGCGAGGAGCGTCTGGCTGAACTAGATCGTTTCGATCAGATTCAGCTCGCAGGCACAATTAAAATCTGCCGCCAGCATGCCAGCCTGAGTGCCGCGGGCCGTGCCTTGTTCTCCGCCTCACGTACGAAAAAAGCTGGCTCGCCGAACGATGCCGACCGATTGCGCAAATACTTCTCCCGGTTCGGGTTAGATTGGGCGACGATTACTTAATCGACCTCACGGAAAAATCGGTAATATGAGAGATCTTATTGTGACAAGTTCAGTTATGCCGAAACCCAATATGCAAAAGCCAATTGAGAAAATTGTCGCCGAAGAACGGGCATTGGCGATTTTGCGTCTCATGAGTGGTGATTTGGGAGGCGCCACAAATGATCGGGTGCTCACGCGCTGTCTGGAGTTTTATGGCCTGCCCACTACTCAGAGCGAGCTGCGAACACAGTTAAATGGACTCGAGTGTGCAGGAGTAATAAAGCTTGAAAAGATCGAAGGACTACTAATCGCTCGCATCTGCCGGCAGGGGGTTGAGGTTGCAAAAGGAATGTCCTCAGCCGACGGCATTGCTGAATGTGGACCGGAGTGCCCCTACTAATGCGCTTTGTGGTATGACATCCTCGCGCTCGTGAGGGCAGCTTTCGTGAGATTAAACCTGAAAGCGGGCTGTCCGGTTCCCCGGCCCAACCAAGCCGTTAGCAATACCTGAAGCCGTTCATTTGAGGATGGGCCGAGACCACATTTCGCGCCTTCAGGACCCGCGTTTTGCCCAGACATTGGAGTTATCATCCATATCGAGAAAGCCTTCATCTACCGCCATAAATGCTGAAACCCTATTGGAGGCTTCACCCGAGCGACGAACAGTCTGCCCTCATGGTAATCCCCCCGTTTTTAACGGGGCTTAATGGTAGAATTCACGCGGCGAGTTTCAGTTTCTGGGC
>NZ_BSOS01000019.1 GCF_030160635.1 Acidocella aquatica
AGGCCACACCGAATCATATAAAATCGCGTCGGATCAATAGGATGGGTACTTCAACAAATTACCCTGCGTCCCCCTATGCGTTGAGGACAGACCCGGACCATCCGGGTAATCCTCGCGGCTCACCCCACATATGTGGGGTGAGCTAGCTTAGCGCTGAAGCGGACATACGGTCTTATGTGGGAAATTTGGACGTTTCATTACTTCGGGCCTATTGGAGGGCCATTCGCGGATCGAGGCGGCCGAAATGAACGGCATGGACCGGCAGACGCTGCGCGACTGGGTGCATCGCTACAACGCGGAGGGTCTGGCAGGGCTGATTTCGCGGGTTGGTCCTGGCCCGGCGCCACTGTTGAACGAGGCGCAGATGGCGGAACTGCTGGCGCTCGTGGTGAACGGGCCGGACCCTGAGGTCGACCAGGTTGTGCGTTGGCGCTGCGTTGATCTGCAAGCGCAAGTCGCGCGCCGGTTTTCGGTTAAGACAACCGAGCGCACCATCGGCCGCTGGTTGCGCCAGTTGCAGCTGACGCGGCTGCAGCCACGCCCGTTTCATCCGAAAAAAGACCTTGCCGCGCAGGAGACTTTTAAAAAACGTATGGCCCGCCCCGTCTGCAAGAGGTATTTTCAAGATGAACCACCAAGTCTGCTTCAACGTATCCGACCTCGGAGCAAGCCCCCGGCCAAGATGGAGATTCGCGCGTCCCGGTCCTCATAAACTTCACGACGTCAATCGCGCCACATTTTAAATCAGGTTTCCAGAACGCCGTTTGACTGTCAGGCCATCTTTTTTCCACCACTCGCAAACATCAAAGGCCGATTAGAAGATCTTCAAAGCCGGTCAGATCATCAACGGCCAATTTCGGTCATGCCATCGCAATCGCCGCATTGGCCTCAAACGTGGTTCCATGCCGCAGCACGGCCCAGGCGATGCGGGCCAGCTTGTTTGCGAGTGCGACGATGGCGGCATTTTTGTGCACCTTTGCCGTCAATGTCCGTAGCCAGCCACCCAGCGGTGTTGCCCTGGTCAACAGACTGGGTAGAGCCGCACGTGCGCCGTGGATCAGCAGTTTGCGGAGGTATTTGTTGCCACGCTTGCTGATACCGACCAGACGCGGCCGGCCTCCGGTCGTGACCTGCCGCGGCACCAAACCCAACCAGGCCGCAAGGTCCCGGCCCCTGCGAAACGTCTCGCCATTGCCGATTGCTGCGATCAACGCGGTGGCATTCATCACCCCAATGCCAGGGATGGTGAGAAGGCGCCGGGCAGCCTCGTCCTCGCGTGCACGGGCAACGAACTCCGTCTCAAAGGCGGCGATCCGGCGATCGATGTCCGCCCATTCGGCTCGCATGTCGACGACCAAGCTGCGGATCCGGCCCGTCAGCATGCCAAGCTCGCGGTTCTCATCGTCGGCGAACATCGCGGCCAGCAACTGTTCGAGCTTGCTGCGCCCCTGTGGTGCCGTAACACCTCTTTCGAGTAAGATCGCGCGCAGTTGGTTGATCAACGCGGTTCGTTCACCCACCAGTCGATCTCTCACTCGATGCAATGTCTGCATGTCCAGCTGTTCTTCAGTTTTCATTGTAACAAAGCGCATGGCTCTTATAGCGTTTCTTGTTGATGTTGGCTATAAATGGGTGGTTTGGCGGGAGGAAGTGACCAT
>NZ_BSOS01000020.1 GCF_030160635.1 Acidocella aquatica
TACGACAAATCATCCAAGCCAATGATAGCCCCTCGCGCTCCTGTAACACAACCGTGAGGCATGCGTAGTTCCCCGAGTCCGAGCGGTTGGTTCTTCATGATCGACCCAAGTTCCCTCCTGACCAAACTTACCGAGCCAATTTTTTATCGTAACAATAAAAACCCCGGCAGTTTCCTGCCGGGTTTTCCTTGCTCGCGCTACATATTCGATTAGTTAAGTACGATTTCCACGCGGCGGTTTTGCGGCTCGCGTACGCCGGACCCAGTCGCAACCAGCAGGTGGGTTGCGCCGTAGGCGTGGATTTCGATTTCGTTCTGCGGCACGCCATCGTTAACGAGTTCGGATGCGACAGCCTGCGCGCGGCGCTGCGAAAGGCTCTGGTTGTAATCCGCCGCACCTGACGTATCGGTGTAACCTGAAACATCGAGCGTGGTCACATTGTTGGTTTTGCTGTCCGAAGCGGCCTGTGCGATAATCTGCGTGGCGCGTGGGCTGAGATTAGCACTACTTTGGCATATTTTTATTATCGTTTTTTGTCAGGGGCGTGTCACAGTGCGGGCATCGT
>NZ_BSOS01000021.1 GCF_030160635.1 Acidocella aquatica
AGGCCACACCGAATCATATAAAATCGCGTCGGATCAATAGGATGGGTACTTCAACAAATTACCCTGGTCTCGCCGCAATCGCCTTACATGAGATGGGCGCTGTAGGGGTGGCAGGCGCCGAGCGCTGTACCGCCGTACTTGATGCCCAGGCACCCCCCAAGCCGCAGCTGCAAGTGCATACCAGTGGCACGACTGGCGCACCCAAACATGTCGGTTTCAGCTTCGACATGGTGGCAAAATATATTGTCGGCCAGAACGTCTCGGCGGTGGCCGGTGAGCAGACCGAAGCTACGCCGGTTCTGCTTACCTTCCCACTCGGCAATATCTCCGGCATCTACTCGGTTCTGCCAACTATGCTACAGCGCCGGCGCGCCGTGTTGCTGAATCGGTTCACACTTGACGGCTGGCGCGACTTCGTCCGCCGTTTCCAGCCAGAGATGCCGGGCCTTCCGCCGGGTGCCGTGGGCATGGTGCTCGACGCCGGCATACCCCCGGAGGAGTTGGCCTGCGTCAAGATGATTTTGACCGGCGCGGCGCCGCTCGATCCACCCATTCAGCGCGCCTTCGAGGCGCGCTATGGCATTCCCATTTTGCTCTCATACGGCGCCACGGAATTTGGCGGGCCAGTCACCGCCATGACACCCGAACTCTACGCGCAATTCGGCAACACAAAATTGGGTACCGTCGGGCAGCCTTTTGCCGGGGCACGGCTGCGCGCCGTCGATGCCGAAACTGGACTGGTATTGCCGGCCGGGCAGGAAGGGTTGCTGGAGGTCAGTGCCCCGCGCATTGGCGAACACTGGATCCGCACAACCGATATTGGGGTCGTCGATGCTGACGGTTTCATTTTTCTCCGCGGCCGAGCCGACGGCGCCATCGTGCGAGGCGACTTCAAGCTGCTGCCTGAGGTAATAGAACGGGCTCTATGTCTGCACCCGGCAGTGGCCGCGGCCGCTGTGGTGGGCGTTGCAGACAGACGCCTGGGCCAAGTGCCGGCAGCTGCCGTTCAGCTTAAACTGGGGGTGCCCGCCCCCACCTCGGCCGAGCTGGAGCAGCATCTACGTTACCATGTCTATGCTACCCATATCCCAACAAAATGGCACTTCGTCGACGCGTTACCCCGTAACAACTCATTCAAGATCAGCCTGCCGGATGTGAAAGCGCTTTTCGTGCAGTCGGCATGAGTCGACCCATTCTCTGCTCGGCGGCAGGCGCCACCTGCCGCTGTCGCACATGCGTTAATAACGCTGAACGTGGACCGATTGCCGGCGATCGATCGCCACGATCTTCCAGCCGGCTTGAAGGATGATTTCTCAGGGATGTGAATGAGGGAAAAATTGCTAAACTCGAACTGGCTTTTTCGGACGGCGCGTCACAATCCTGGGCCATCAACGGGACCTTGGCGGAAAGATGGCGCTGGCTGTCGGAGCCACGGCGGAATCGGCCGCGCTGTGGCCACACTGCTTGCACGTTTGGGTGCAACCACCATTATCGCCGGAACGTGCCCGGCAAAGCTCGCAGGGACTGCCGCTGCGTTGCAGAAAATAGCGCCGGGCCGCATCCAGACCCAGATTGCTGATTTAGCCGACCTTGGCAGTTTGCGCTGCGCTGCGGCTCGCCTATGCGCCGATTTCGAAAAGCCTGATATCGTCAGCGCGAACGCCTCGGTGATTTTGCCCAGGAAACAGCGAACATTCACGAAGAACGGATTTTAGATGACGTTCGGTGTGACCCACATAGGGAACGCCGCCTTGCTGCTCTGGCTGCAGCAGCCGGTTCGCCGGGCAAACGCAGGGCGGGTTGTTATTGTTTCATAGAAATCGCATCGACGCACCCGATATTTTTACAGACTTGGAAGCCTATGACGCCAACGCTGTGCTGATCCTGATTATGACTCAGCGGTTCAGCATTATAGTGTTGCATAACGCTGCGCGATCTGACTCGAAAGAAGCTGATCGGCGCATGTTTTGCTTGTACTATTCAATATCGAAACCGAATATCTTGGCGGCGTTTCCAAAAGTAATACGCTCGATTTCGTCTTCCGGCACGCCGGCAAACTGGCGCTCGACATAGGATTGTGAGTCTGGGAAAATGCCCTCGCGATGTGGGTAGTCATTACCCCAGATCAGACAATCGATGCTCGTTTCATGACGCAGACGAATCGCTAACGGATCATACATGAATGAAGCATGGCCCTGACGTTTTATAAATTCGCTGGGCGCGGCTTCCAGCGATACTCCTTTCGCCATGCTGCGGACCGATTGACCGAATCGGTCGTTATAATAGTTATCCAGAAACTGCATCAGGCCAGCCAACCAAAAGGCACCGCCTTCCGTCACCACAACGTGCAGGTCCGGATATTTCTGGAAGATGCCACCAATACTGAAAGTCGCTAAGGTTGCTCCCATGGCGGCAGACGCTTCATAAAAGCCGGCCATGACCGTTGTCGTCGACATCCACGAGGACTCGCTTTGTTCGCCTTCCCGATGGCGAGATCCGCCAATATGCAGCGTGAGCGGGACCTTAAGCGCATTGGCGACTTCCCAAAGCGGCTCCCATTCCGGTAAGTCATAAGGGCTATCCCAAAGCGCGTCTGGCAACAATCCCGGCCGCATCCCCTTGGCAGCGCAGCGTTCAAGTTCTACGGCACACGCTTTCGGGTCCAGAAACGGCAGATGGATGCCGGGCGCGAAAATATCTAGATGATCTTTGTAGTTATCATAAAGCCAATCGTTGACCACCCGGCAATAAATGATCTGAGCTTCCACGTCGACCGGCGTGCGGCGCGGCCCAATTATAGGGTCGCCAATAAGTACTGCCGCAACCACATTCTCACGCCGCATGTCCTTGAGCCGGCCCTCGGGATCAAATGCCGGCACTGCACCCACCCAACTGCCCTTCGTCAATGAATCCAGTAGCGCATCGAGAGAACCTCCGACCGGGCCGACATGCGTTTCGCTAATCGTTCCAGCCATCCCCATCGTCGCGGCGCCACGACGCGTGAGATAGCGCTGTCCGTCGCGCTCCACATAACCTCCAGTATGCGAAAAGATTGCGTCACGCAGCCGCTCGGGAAGTTCGTTCACAAGCCAAGGCGGTGGCGACAGGTGATTGTCCACGGTGATCAGACGTCGTGTCTTCGTCATTATTGCTCCATCTGCTGGCATGTCGGTTTCCTTGTCTGTCATGGTTAACGTGACATTCGGCAACGATTTCGGAACCGAATCTTCGTCAGAAATGATTGAAAGATTCCCGTTTTTTCAGTGTGTTTCGTTGTCGTTTACAGGAAACACCCAAATCCCTCGCCCGTACAGGAACGCTTCGAAATCGCTATTGGACGCCATCGCAATTGGCTGCTTTTCTGACTCGTTTAAAAAATACACTCTGTATGTTCTGGTTACTTCGGGAACCATCCGGTAGTCAAGTTAAACCGGAAGCGGCCGATCACATGCGAGAACAGGATCAAATCAGGATCAAATGCCGAATAGAGAATTTTCCCATTGAGCAAGGCGTCTGACACCCGGACTGCTATCCTTAAGGCGGCTCGAATCGCCTTTGGTACGCTCGGCTATCACGCCACGGTGATGAACGAACTTGTCGCCGGTATTTCGCTCACCCGTGGTGCCCTATATTACCACTTCGCCGATAAACGGGACCTTTTCGAAGCTGTCTATCGTGAGCTGGCTCTATCGGTAAGGGCCGAGGCCAATACCCATATGGCGCGTCTGCCTGGCGGGACGTGGGAGCGCCTTATCGCTGGCCTGCGGGCCTATCTCGAGCTCGTTTCACGCAGCAGCGAAATACAGCGAATTCTGCTGATCGATGCTCCCACGGTGTTGGCATGGCGGCCATGGCGTGCCATCCAGTCTGAATCCATCCTCGGTCCACTTGCAGATACGCTGGCGGAGCTCATGAACCAGGGCGTCCTCGCGTCCCGGCCATCGATCCCGCTGGCCCGGCTGATCATTGCCGGGATAAGCGACGCGGCCCTGACGATCGCGTTTGCAGACGACCATGGCGCCGCTTACACTGAAACAAGCGATGCGCTGATTGCAATTATGGAGGGGCTGCGGAAACCTCGATCATCCCCAAACTGATTTCCTGCCAAGTGCCCGCATTAGCTCGCGACCGTCCATCGGCGACACCAAGTGAGGCGCTAAAAGTTCGCCCAGGCGATGATTTTTGGCTTTTGGAGTTGCGCTCTGGATCGATTCGGACCTTCGCCGCAACATATTCAGGAAGAAAGCGGATGCGCCTTTCGAGATTCGGTTCAGATGCAAGCATTGGAATTCTTTTACAGCGAATATGCCGGAGCTAGACGCGCGGCAAAAGCGGATGATGAAATCAAGGTAGGATGATGGTCGTTAAAAACACTGCAGTCGCTCATCAATATGCCGCTGTTGCACTGCGCGGTATCCTAAAGGGCGCCTCATGAGCCGTGACATCGCACCGGTTACGATCGTTACCGGCGCAGGCTCTGGCATGGGGGCGGCCGTTGCGAGGCGCATGGCACCGGTTGCTGCCTCGCTTCTGCTTTGCGATCTTGACGAAGCACAACTGCGAAAGGGCTGGGCGGCGGCCGGTAGCGAAGTCGAAACCGCTTTTCTGGGCGGTGATGTCAGCAATCCCGACTTCAAAGTTCGACTGGAGGATGCACTTGCTGGCAGGGCGGTCGCAGGTCTCGTCCATTGCGCCGGACTTTCTGCCACCATGGCGGATCCTGCCCGCATCCTGAGCGTTAATCTAGTGTCCGTCCATAAACACGGTGTTTTTGGCGTCGACGGTGCCTTTGCGCGCAATTTGGATCGACTTCGATTGTCGATTTTGGGCTTGGCCGGGCGATATTGAGACGCGACAGCCGGGATTGTAGGGAGAACGGTGTATTTGCCTGGAATGCGGGCAAGAGGGATCGCC
>NZ_BSOS01000022.1 GCF_030160635.1 Acidocella aquatica
AGGCCACACCGAATCATATAAAATCGCGTCGGATCAATAGGATGGGTACTTCAACAAATTACCCTGTTCAGGGGCCACAGACACTTGTTGATCCGTTGGAACCGTGGTGCAGCCTGCAAGCCCCAACGAAACCACAGTTACGATTGCCACCAGGCATGTTCCTTCTTTTTCATCGCGGGAAAAACCCCTCCTCAGTTGATAGGAACTCACGCCAGCCAGCAGTGCGCCGCAGTCTGATTTGAAAGTTCAATAGTGCGTTGTAAAAGGCCACCAGTAAAAACAAGGCGAGGAAAGGCAGGAACTCCCAAACCATCATCATACGAGCGAATGTGTAAGGCTCATCGATGGCTGAATGAACCCAGAAGATGATGCCGAGAAGAGCAACAAACAGCGCTCCATAGGATATCATGGATGTCATGCAACGGCGTTGCTCCAGACGTTGCTCCAAAGTTTGCACTGACATGCCGTAGGAGAACGCAGTGGCGGCAAGATCAAAGCCACCAGCTTCATCGACCTTGAAGCGGCCATCGCGTTGCTGGGCACTTCTTGTCTGCTGCCAGAGCTTACCAATCAGCTCCGCGCCCGATCTGACGCTCTTTCGGCCGAACCAATCCGCAGGGCCGCCTGCCAGCCACCCAACGCGCCGCATAGCGCGGCCGATCAAGGAGCGCTTCTTCTCGGCCGCCTTCCCCTTAGGTTGCCCATTGGCGGCTTTGTCGTTGGTAACACCTTGGTCCTCTTGGGCATCCATCTGTTCAGCTCCCTATCGCATCAACAAAGGCTTGAACATTCTGCGGGACACCAACAAGCTGCCCTTCAGTTCCGTCCGCCTTGCGCCATACAAATGTGGGCGTGGCTTTTAAACCGATCGCCTGTGCAATCAGCATGTTCTGTTTCAGCCTGGCCTGAGCCTGCTCCGAGGGTCGATTTCCTTCGCTGCCGGATTGCCATGCACCGACGATTTGATCCGGCGGATCGCTTAAGAGAGCCATCGCGCTCTTGGTGCTCTGGCCGCCATCTTCGCCATCCAAGATCGTCAACGGAATGACTGAAATCTCAATCTGGTTTTGCTCCGCGAAGGGCCTGAGCATCTGAAATGCACGGATCGAGTAGATGCATTGCGGGTCGATCAGCATATATAAATGTTTCGCGGGATTGTTGCCGATTGTCCCGAAAGTCGCGTTCTGAACCAATGGCAATACCGCCGCGGGCGCTGCTTGTGGACCATCTGAGCCGTTGACCTCGACAGTTGGGATGGCCCCAGGAATATTGGCAACCTCCGCTTTGGTGATATTTTTCCCTGCGGCATCCCACAACACGCCAGGAATTACCCGCTGATTATCCGGTGTCGCGTAGAAAACCTGAAACATCGAGCCACTCCGAACGAAATAGCCTTCCACGCCGTGAACCAACCCGAGATCGGTGATATTGCCGGCGGCGACCGTTTTGAGCTGCGCTAACGTCATTTCGATTGGAATCCCCGACACCGCCGCATTTCCATCCGGCGTTACGTCGAAAAGCATGAATTGATCGCCGCTCCGCGCGGCAATCTGGCGCATGCGATCTGACGTACCGAGATCGGTAATCGTAGCCCCGGCATTTGCGATGTGCATGACGAACGGAGCGCCCTTTAATGAGGCTGGGGGCGAAGTAGGCGTGAGGGGCGCAAGTGTTGGGGCACCGGGCAACTGCGGTGTGTTGCTTGTGAACACGAGCGGCCCAGCCGTGGCGCAATGAGGATTGGCTGCGGCAAGAGCCGGAAAGAAAACGACGGATGCGAGACTGAGTAAAACGGAACGCATGGCTAACTCCTCTGTGAAGGAGAGGAGTATCCACGCTACAAATGCGAATGGCGGGGCTTAATGATTTAAAAACCCGAAAATATTAGTTAAGTTCAGTCGACGACCCGCCTTAATCGGCGAACCATTCGAGGGGCTACCAGAAGCAGGGCGGTCATTTTCTAAAAGATAATTCTGATATTCATCCACAAGTTCGACGGCAAAATCCGTAAACGATGGGTCACCCATTTCTCCAAAGTATGAAACAGCTCCCAACACCAGCCGCTTTGCCTCTAAACCATTGCGATTTTGAGCGGGTACGCTGCGAACATGGGCCAACGCCTGCTGCCAGCGTTGCCTAGTTCGTAAAGCATCATTCCGTTTGAAACGTGCAGGCCGAACGCCCGCATGATCCCATTCTCTCATCAGGCACTTCCACGCATCGAACGCGCTGAAAAACTCCTCGCAAGCCTCTAAAAGTGGATCGTCACCACCCGATGGCGCCATCTCATTCACGGCATCGCCATCGATCGCGTTCTGATTCAGATCCATCCTTAATGCCCCCGACCCCGGTTTGCGATCCTACGTCGATAGTAGCCCGTGGTTGGTTCCGAATTCCAAGTACGAACCGGTGAAACCACAAATGTCACAACGCTGACAAAAATTAAGTTTAATTCACAGCCCAACCAAAACGATGCGAATCAGATACAGCTCACCGCCACTTCAGTCCACTTTAATTTTTCTTATCAAGTGCATTAAATGCGTGCCTACCAGATCAGCTTCTACCGAGTCACCGAGGCGCTCACATTTTAGTGAATAGAGGATAGCAGCCAACAACCTCAGGGGGAATTCTTTTTTCCCCGTAAATCTTTAGCTTTCCTTTTTTTAATAGGATGCCGCAACATCGATGTGTTTTATGACAGTCCAGTGGCAATAAGCCCACAATGGCGCTATATTGCGCGAAACGTCTCATTCCAAAGTTGTCGTGCTCGTTTCGTTTTGTAGACTTTCTTTCTATATCACCCTCGATTCCGCCAACCTTCTTTCTAACTCTGCGTATAAATTAGCCAGAGATTCGTCTCTGGTTTAAATAGTTCCCCACAGGAAAAACCATTGACTGCCGAAAGAAAGCATTGTTGCATTTGTTGATAGTTACAAATAGTTAAATACCAAAATTGAACCGTCGCATCCCCTTTGGTTTACATAAATTTTGCCGAAAGTTTAGGTGCAGTTGAACAATCGGCGGGTACTTTTAGGCAGTTTGGAATAATCCATACCGGGGTTCGATGTCTGGAACGCCCCCGTCGCGCAAGGGGAAAAGAGAACGCGGCGATAATCGCATGCAGTCATGTCTACGGCCTGTTCGATGCGTGGCAGAGCTACGCTGGCCATGATGAAGTCCGCGAGTTGCTTTCCGATCAACATTGCGCGCTCGAAAAGCGCATTGACTCCACGGATTTCACCAACTCCCGGAAGCGACCGGTTCGTCATCATCTCTCAGCACTTTTACGCGATTTCAGTCGCGCCCGGCGTAATCAACCGACATAGTCAGACTACCGGCGCGACATATGCTTCTCCCTTTGCCATGAGCACCCAAGCGATCCGCGCGGTCTTGTTGGCGAGTGCGACCGCGACTACTTTTGGTCGCTTGCTATCGAGCAAACGCAATGCCCACGCCCGGCTTGGATTACTCTGCCGCGCGTGGCGCAGCACCGCTGTTGCGCCGGCCACCAAAAGACGGCGTATATATCCATCGCCCTGCTTGGTGATGCCCATTGTGCGCTCCTTGCCGCCGCTGCTATGCGATCGGGGTGTTAGCCCGAGCCAGGCGGAAAACTGTCTTCCAGACCGAAATACCGTCGCATCTGGCACACTGGCCGCAATCGCACTCGCCGTGATGGGACCGATGCCGGGGATTGCCGCCAATCGCCGACTTTGCTCATTGCCACGATGCCAGACCATGATCTTCGCGTCGATCACTTCAATCGGGCGTTCAGCACTTTCGATGTGGGCGATCACCCCATTCAGCGCTTCCCGCGCCAGGACGGGTAACGCCCGCCCGCACCCTTGGAACAACTCGAGCAATTGCTTTATCCCGGCGAGACCCTGTGGGGCGATTATGCCGAATTCTCCGAGATGGGCGCGCAGTGCGTTGGTCAGCATCACCCGCTGACGGACCAGCAACTCTCGCGTCTTGTGCAGCATAAGCACCGATTGCTGTTCGGCCGATTTTACTGGAACAAATCGCATGGTCGGCCTTGTGACCGCCTCGCAGATCGCCTCGGCATCCGCCGCATCGGTCTTTCCACGCTTGACTAATCACGAGGTCCCCATAATGCGGAGGAGCGCGGCCTGATCGGCGGATTTTCGCCGTTCTTGTTAATGTTCCTCCGCATTATTTCAGAGCGTGTCTAGCCAGGCGATCACGCTGGCATTGCGCTTCCAGGATGGCTGGCCGCCGGGTATGGCTGGAACGGTGACCTTTTCCAGGGCCTTCCGTTTCGTTTCCAGATTGGCCCTGGCATAGTGGTTGGTCGTGTCGAGACTGACATGACCGAGCCAGCTTCGGATGACTGTAACGTCGACGCCGGCCGAGATGAGGTGCACGGCGGTGGCGTGCCGGAAGGTGTGTGGCGCTACGTGCTTGGATTGCTGGTGGCCAATGACCGTGAGTTAATCGCAACAGGGCATGAATTCCGGAGCGCGGGACCTCGTGCCAACGCGCGCTGGGACGTCGACCACGCTCCCGTTCAAACATTACGATCGCGTGCCGCAGGTATTGCTCTACCTGCACGTCGATCACGTCCGCGATCAAGATGGCGCGCTGCCCCAGATAATCCAGAAACCAAGATGCGTAGGTGCAGTAGTTCATCGCCACGACCGGGCTGTATCGCTGACTGAGAAGCGAGGAATTGAATTCGGTAATTAGTTCGTGACGGCTAGCGGGCAGCGGCTGGTCCTCCGTTGGTTGATTGACCCGCAGAGGTTCGGCACTGAATAATGCAAAGCAAGCCGATCCGAAAACGGCGAAAATCCGCCGATCAGGCCGCGCTCCTCCGCATTATGGGGACCTCGTGATTAGTCAAGTTATGCTCACCTCGCCATAACTTGACGTAGGGTTTGACGTAGGCTGGCGGCATCATCTTCACCGTATGCCCTAATGCAGCGATCTCGCGAGCCCAGTAATGCGCTGATCCACATGCCTCCAGGCCAACCAGGCACGCCGGAATTTTTTTGAAAAACGTCAAGACATCCGACCGGCGTAGCTGCCGGCGAACAACCACGCGGCCATCTGCTGCCACCCCATGAATCTGGAAACATTCTTCGCCAGATCCAACCCAATCGTCACAATCTCATCCATGGCTATGCCCTCCTATATTGACGGTCCTACATCTTACCGCAGATATCCGCTGGTAAACGCCAAAAAGAGGGGGTGTTCCACACCATCGACATTGCACAGGATTTTACACGTAGCCTCGTCGGCGCTTTTGCGCGGCGAGTTTTTCCAGGCTCGCCCGCGCAGCCGCCTCATCTTTGTGATAATCGAAGCGCTGGCGGCCGCCGGTACCAATGCGACCCCAGTTCCGCACGAGGACAGTTTTCCCAAACAAATCCTCGGTCACAGACATGGCATAAAACCGGCGCTCATTTTGCTTCGGCCGAATGCGCCGCAGCAATAACGGCTCAGAGGAATGCCATAGCTCGGCCCGGTTATGCATCCACACTGTTTCTCTTCCTGGAATAGACGGACGTAACCATACGCTGATCCAGGTGCCTGCAGCCGAGTCAATTGCGAATCGCCGCGATTCGCGAATTGCATGGCTTACAGCGCTGTCGCTCCCGAAAATCGTCAAGCGCGTTTGTTTCTCCATGTGGGTACGCGCTAGGTAGGCGGGAAAATTCTCGGCCTCTGGCATCTAATTTTTTTGGTGTGGAGGGGTTCGCTTTATGATAATGCCTCGAGACAGAAATAGACCTGACGAGTTCTGTGATGACGGCGCGGCCCACTCCAAACCGATACGATAATATTGAGCCCTATGCTCGTGCGATCTGCGAGCGCGAGCTTGCCGGTCTACCCGACATGACGACGGCTGCGCTGCCAGCCCTCGTTGACCGCTTTTGGCCAGTGATCGCCGCCGAACTCATTGCCGGATTACGCAATGACGATGGCGAGCGCCTTCCGCACTCCGCGGCTCGTGGCCTTGAGGCATGGGAGGATTGGTTAGATAGCCAATAAAGATGTATAGCGTGATTTTGTCCCGCAATACTCATGCCGGCGTGCAAAAGTAAAAAAGTAAAACTGTGCAACCTGACCGCCATGCCGCCCAATTGCCGTGCCTGGACGCAACGCAATGGGTGGTGGTAAAGAAGTCATGTTCGAAAACGGCAAGTAAAGTGTGCAAATAGTGCAAGCGCCGCCGCGCTACCCAATGATCCTGCCGAGTGATATGGCGCCTGAAGCGTCATCCAGGACGAAAATGGCCGGTGCAGTCTGTATCCGATTGCACCGGCCAGCATATTTTGTCGGGCCTAATCCGCAGTCGTTTAAGCCTCTGCGGAAACTGAATCGGCACTTTCCGTGACGGCGTTGGATTCGGTTTTTACAGCAGCCTTGCGGCCTGGCTTCTTGGCAGGTTTTGCTGCCCTGTTGGGGTGGGCTCGTGGGCTTTGCCTTTATGGACGTAATCCTCCATCACCTCCCGTCCGCCCACCGTCGGCCGTAATGCCATTTGCGGTTCCGCCTGTTCGACGAGCGCAGCCTCATCGGCTTTCAGCCGGCGGCTTCGAATACCGGTAGGCATATCGCTCGCGCCGGAATCCGGCATCATCGATCGTGCAGCCATGCCGGATGCGGGTGACAACGTCCTGCAAAACGGCGACGTTCGCGCGCGTGGAACAGCAGGTCATTCGTCACCACGCTGCGCGCATCATGGCGGGTAGCCAGGTTGGCGAGGTCATGCAGCCGCGATTGATCATTCGGCCGGCGCCGCAGAGTCAAGGTCATATAGGCGCGATTTTAGGTTTTTACGGAAGACGGCATCATTTATGAGATGGTGGCGGCTGGTCATCCCAACCAAAATACGGCATTAACAGTGCTTCAGACATCAAGAAGGACAAGAAACATGAACACCTCCGACCTCGCCGATAAGATCGCGGCGGATCACGGGCTGACCAAGGGTACCGCGAAATCCGTGGTTGAGACCGTCCTGAAAGCCATCACGGAAGCGGCGGCAAGTGGCGCGGAAATTTCGCTTGCGGGATTTGGCAAGTTCAAGGTCCAGGACCGTCCGGCTCGCGAGGGGCGTAACCCGAAAAATGGCGAGACGATGCAAATTGCCGCATCGAAGAAGCTGGCGTTCGTGGCTGCCAAGGCCGTTAAGGACGCGCTGAACCCCGTCTAAGATGCAGAAAACGGTGTCGATCGGTCATGAGCATTGAATCCGTCCGGGCTTTCTTCGCCGAGAAGGCACCGGACATTACCATCATCGAGATGCCTGACAGCACTGCGACAGTGGCATTGGCTTCCGAGGCCCATGGCATCGAGCCAGGGCGCATCGCCAAGACATTGTTGCTGAATGCCGGTGGGCGTAGAATTTTGATTGTGGCGCGAGGCGATGCGCGGCTGGACAATCGAAAAATCAAAGCGATATTCGGCAGCCGGGCTAAGATGCTGGGTGCCGATGAGGTGCAGGCCGTGACAGGCCATCCCGTCGGTGGCGTCTGTCCATTCGGTCTGGCGACCAGACTGCCGATCTATTGCGATATCTCGCTGCAGGCCTTCGATGAAGTGGTACCGGCGGCCGGATCGATCCACAGCTCGGTGCGTATCGATCCAATGCGCCTAGTAAAACTTGTCGATGCCAAATGGGTAGATATCTGTCGGAAGGCATCGGCAGAGTTGCCTGCCGGGGGCGCACTGCCGTCGCCAGCACCTTGATTTTTAGATTTCTTACCTGCCGGTAAGTTGGACGCGAGACAGGCCGACGCCTTTTGCTGGCTTTCACGCCGTCGCTACTACGCGTTGTTCTCAAATTTATGCCATTGCGCCAGTGCGGCTTTTATGGGCGCCTGAAACGGCTCCCGGCCAGCGGCACATGGCTGCACCGCCAGCCTGCCGAGTGCGCCCGCTGCCCAGTCCAGTGCTGCCAGCTCGCGCGATGCGGCAAGAAGATATTCAACCGCGTCCGCCGCATTCGCCGGCCTGGGGTCATACCCACCACCGTTCAGAAAGCTGCATACTGGATAGAGCCAGCAGTGCGACAGTGGCGGTTAATTTTTCCTCCTTGCCGAGGAAATTCCGTGCCGCGCGGAGCAATGTCGAAGGGTCCGCGCCGTAGACGGCAGCACACTCGATGGCGACGCCGAAAAATCCGGCATCCTTCGCGGCGGCGAACCACTTTCCTTTATTGCCGCGGGTTTCGATCATATCCAGTAGCATCCGGCGACGGTCGCGATCAGGGTAGGCGCGGATCAGCGCGCGGTAGACAGCGAGGTTCGTTGTGCCATTTGCGGCGCTCAGGCCATAACTTTGATACGCCTCATCTGAGCGGCTTTGTTTGATCAACAGGATCTCACACAACCGTTCGATGGATAGTTCATAGTAACCGGGTTTGTCGCCAGTTGCGGCCTGCTGTTTGAGCAGGCGCAGACCGATCCGGTCGACCGCGGCGTCGATCTGGCATCCCTTCAACGTGTGCCGCGGACGTCGCCAACGGAACTTTTTTTCGCATAGCCTTGGAGAGGTGCGAACGACTGATGCGAAGACCTTCGCGTGCCTCGATTTCGGCGCGCAGGGGCGGAATGGTCCAGTTGGGCCGGTCGGCGACCGGCTCGGTCGACAGCGGCATGGCCACGCGCAGGGCTGCCTCACTCTTCACCGGCGCGGGGCCGGGGGCGATGGTCGCCTTTAGCGCCGCAACGCCGCCGCGCATGAAATCGCTCTGCCAAAGCCGAACCTTGTCTTCCCGCGCACGGTCTGCCTCGCCGCGATCGCGCGAACCGGCCAGGGCCGCTGACTCAATTTGCTGTTCCTTGGTTGCCGAGAGAGGAGATTTGCCCTTCATGCTTGCCGTCCGCGAATCGAGACGACCAAGGAATCAGCACACAGTCCGTTGGTCAACCCATCGATTCTGCTTAGATGTGTCTGGATTAGATTTTTGCTTGGCGCGATTCTTTGCCGAGTCACTGAGTCGGCCAGGGCGATCATGGTTTTGGATCGATCGCGCTTTACTCTTGACTCTTCTACGGGAAAACAGTAGTTATGCGTGATGATGAATTCTCTTGGTTTGATCCGAAAGCCTCGGCAAACAAGATCAAGCATTAAGGTCAGTTTCGAGCAAACCCGTGCTGTTTTTCGAGACCCGTTTGCCGATGATGCTCTTGCTGATCGCGAAGACTACGGCGAGGAGCGATGGAATATAACCGGCCTCGATGCCACGGGAAACGTGCTGGTCGTAACCTACACGATGCGCGGCCCGCTAATTCACATAATATCAGCCAGAAAGGCGGAATCAGATGAAAGATCAGAGTATTTTGAAGGCCGCCACTGAGCTTCCGGCGTCTGAGAGGGATTCTCGGCCGATGACGGCAGATGAGCGGAAAATGGCCCGGCGTAGGCCGCGTGTGACGGTCATCCGCCGGGCTCTGCGGATGACGCAAGAGCAGTTCTCGGCCGAGTTTGGCATCCCCCTGGGAACGCTTCGAGACTGGGAACAAGAACGGGCTGAGCCTGACGCTCCAGCCAGGGCTTATCTGCGGGCGATCGCTGGTAACGCTGAGGCCGTCGCCAAGGCTCTGAAAACTCATCCGGCCCCGGCGGCCGAGTAGTTCTTCAGAAGATCACGGCAGGCAAGCCCCTTTTAAGGGCTTGCTGTCTGCGCAAAACGCTCATTATTGTCCGCACACTCGAAGAACTTGCCACATCAGCCAAACCCACCTGAAGATTACGGCGCCCCGGCTATTCGCCGGCCGCGCTCTATTCCGCCCGCGATCCGGGCTCCACCGAACCCCTGACGGGTTTCAGTCCATCCGGGTAGCTTGGCCATTGGGCGGCGGTGCGATCGCGTACCGGTGTTTGCGTGGCATCGGGCGCACGGCGGATATACTCGAGCGCTCTGGCAAAGGCTTCCGGGTCATACTGTTCAAGGTTTTCGAGGAAGCGTATTGCAGCGTTAACCGAGAAAGGTTCCGCTGTCTGGCCCTCAAAACGGCTATCGAGCGCGGTCCAGATCGTGGCATCATAGCCAGCATTCACTGTCCAGTCGGCGATCGTCTCAGTCGCGCGCGGATGAAGCTTGGTGGCAATTTGGCTACGCTCCTGATTGGCGATAACCGCGAAACCAACATTAGCGGTACTGGTCATGCCCTCGCGTAGACGCAGATTTTCCATCGCCTCAGGCAGATTGGTGAAAGCGCTTGTTGCCGCATAGGTTTGACAGAGCGTGCCGAATGCCTCGTCTATAATCAACGTAAGGCGGAGGTTTTTTGAAACGCGGCAGAACTCAATCGGCAGGCTAGGCCCCGTGAGTTCGAACGGCGCTTTCAGTTTAAGCTCTCTTGGGTCCCAGAGCAGCGAGCCCCAGCCGAGAATGGCGATTTTCATGGGCTAAAGATGAGTTGCATGGGGATAGACATCAAGGTCCCTGGACCGGCGGCCTCGCACCGGATCGTAATGGAGCCTTTGTTCCCTCTGTTATTCATCCGCGAATGCTGGCTGGGCGTTGTCCGCGATTTTGATGTCATCGTCCCCGGCTGAGCGCGTAAGATCAGCTGGATCGAGCCGCAAATAGCGCGCGAGAAGCCGCAGATATACCCCCATGAACGCGGCGCCATGACCATCGGATTGCCCATCGACGGTTGTCGTCATGGCGTGGGCGATTTCGTGAAGCAGGCACCAGGAGGGCAGGCGGTCTGGCAATCGAATACATAGTCGGGTTGCTGTCGCCACGGTCGCCTTGGCTTGCTTGGGCAATGGTTCAACCTTTGGTGGATATAACAGCCCCATCTCGGCCCAGATCGCATCCACCATTCCCCGTGCTGCCGGAAAGGAGATAATACTCGGGTCTTGTGCGGCGATGACGCGGTTTTCCCAAGCGTAGACTCGGCTACGCTGCGAATCCCGCTTAGCCTTCACTGCAGCGGCCTCCTGCTTTCACTCTCTATAGGCCGCGATAAATTCACACTGTCGCCCGCCGCCCAGCCTGCACGATATGCATTGCGGTCGACCTGGGCGCCGACCGCGCTCATACTGACAAGGCGTGTCTTTGTCTCCCGGAACGCCTCGTCTACCACCTGGTGTTTGACCAGGATCAGCGCCGTGCCAGCCGCGCGCTGGGCTCTGACAGTAGCTTCGCGCTCTGTATGCATGGTGGTGAGCCGCACGGCTACCCGGGCTGCAAGCCCGTGCTGGAAGCTGGCCGTGGCCTGCCGAAGTCGCACAGCCCGTAGACGAGGATGCGTCAGTTTGAACGCCCCAGTCTCGGTACCAATGGCGCGCTCAATCACGGTAAATAGATATGTCGCCAGCTCGGCGTCCGTCTCGAAGCCGAAGAAGATGTACCGCTTGGGCTTTGCGCCTTGGTCCGCTCCCACCTCATCCACGACAACCGAATGGGCTAGCCAGACCTTGCAGTCGCAGAACCGCGCGATCGCCGGCACACATCCGTCGATTGGCCGCCGCCGTGTGCCGCCGATTGGTACCTCGCGCTGGACGCATTTTGAGGTGCGGACCTCGATCTCGTCCATGCTAAGCGCGTAGCGCTCCAACAATCGCCCGACCATATCTGCGGCCGACATGGCCTCAGCCTCGGTACAGCCGTTCTGTACGGTTTTCTCCGTCAGCGCCTTGATCTTGGCTTTCACCCGTTCGAGTTCGCGAGATTGACTCACGGCTGGATCCTTTTCGACGAAAGACTGCCGGGATTATTTGACGCCATTCTCTTGATCAACATAGATTGCATGAGGCGCATAATAACGCAGCTCGTATTTCGGCAACAGAGGAGGGATGGCCGGCCGTGGAAGATGAGGCCTGCCGCGGCTTCGGCCCTTTTCAGGACGGAATACCCAGCTCGCCAAGTTTTTTCCATATGAAGGACGCATAAAGAAATTTCCGACTGCACGGGTATCACAGCGCTCGGCGCGGAGGGGATGCATCCGGCGGATTTGCCGGCTTCGACCTGGCGAGATGAGACGAAGAAAACGGGGAACGAGAGAACTGTTGCGCATTGCTCGGGATGTCGAATATTGGATTTGACCATGACCTTCGCGTTTACCGACCAGGACATTGCCCGCGAATTCTCGAAAACGACCGTGGAGCGTGGCCGCTTCTATCAGGCGCAAGGGCAAGTGCGGGATTTGGCGTTCCAGGATGGCGGCGAAATTATCACGGCGCGGGTCACCGGTACGGCGCCGCGCCCGTACCGGGTCGAGATCGCCCTGTCTTCGCCAAAGAGCAATAGGTGGCCCATCACGAGGTTCGAAACGCGCTGCTCCTGTCCCGTTGGGATCGATTGCAAGCATGCCGCCGCGGTACTGTTCGAGGTCCTAACGCGGCGGCGCAGTGGTGGGAACGCAACGCACCAGCCGGGGGCGGGCAGGGTACCATCGCCCGACCCGTTGGCCGGGCCGGTTGCCAACTGGCTGGACAGCGTCACCGCTTTATCCGCGAGCAACGCATTGGCCGGCGCCGGCGAGACGTTGCTTTACATTTTTGACCAGCCATCCCGCCCCCAGGATCATCCGGTCACCATCGCGGCACAGATCGTGCGCCCGGTGAAGGCCGGCGGCTACAGCAAGCCACGGCCCGTCCAGCTCTCGACCGTGGCGGCCACGACCGCACCCTATGCCAGCGCAGAGGACCGCGTTATCGCCCGCCTCCTGACGCTTGACCCCTGGCGCTTGCCCTCCGGCGGCACTCTGCCAGCCGAGCCGGGGATGCGGGAGATCGCGCTGCAACGGCTGATCGCGACCGGGCGCTGTCACTGGCACAGCAAGGATAGCGCACCGCTGGCCATGGGCGAAACCCGCCATGGCCAAATCGCCTGGCGCCTGCTGTCCGATGGACGTCAGGCCCCGGTGATTGAAACCGGCTCGCCCGCCGAGGTCGCGATTCCGGGCGCGGCCGCCTGGTATGTCGACACCGACAGGCTGATGCTCGGCCGGCTCGAACTTGGACTGCCCGAGGCAACAGCCGCCGCCCTCCTCCGGGCGCCGCCGGTTGCGGCATCTCAGGCGCCGGCATTGCGCGCGGCCCTGGCCAAGGCGCTGCCTGGCCTGGCCTTGCCTTTGCCCGCCGAGGATGTGGCCGAGGAGATCATTGCCGCAAAGCCGGTGCCCTGTTTGCGTCTGGCCAGCGCGCCGCTTCAGCTCAGCTATGGCGCCTGGCGGGCGAGCCCACCCATCGCCGATACCGCGGAGCTCAGCTTCGATTATGGCGGCACGGTCGTCGCGCCGAGGTCGGCGGCGTCGGAGATCCGCCATGTCGAGGGGCGGCGCGTGCTGGTGTGGCGGCGCGACGAGCGGGCAGAGCGAGGGGCGGTGCAGCGTCTGCGTAAGCTCGGGCTGGTGGAGGAGGACGCTGTTGGGCGGGATGCGCAACGTCTCACCTTGGCCATGCCCAGGGATGAAGGCTGGCCCAGCTTCGTGCACCGGGACGTGCCAGCTCTTATCGCCGAAGGCTGGCAGGTCGAATTTGCCAGCTCCTTCCGCCATCGCGTGATCGATGCCGGCGGGGAGTGGCAGGCGAAGATCGACGAGGGGAACGGCGGCTGGTGGTTCTCCCTCGATCTCGGCATTGACGTTGAAGGAAAGCGCGTGGCGCTGCTGCCACTGTTGCTGCAGGCGCTGAGCGCTGCCGGCGGCGCGGCCGCCGATGTCGCCGCCATGGCTGCGCAGGGAGTGCTCTACGCCAGGCTTGATGACGGCACACTGCTCGCTTTGCCTGCCGAGCGCCTGACAAAACTGCTCGCTGTCCTCGTCGAATTGTTTGATGCCGGTGCCATCAGCGCGGATGGGCGGCTCGACCTTTCGCTCGGTGCGGCGACCGCATTGGCCGAGCTCGAAGACGCGCTGAAACTGCGCTGGCTCGGCGGTGAGCGGCTGCGCCGCTTGGCGGCACGGCTGGCCGGTTTTACGGCCATGGCCAGCGTGCCCGTGCCCGAGGGGTTCGCCGCGTTGTTGCGGCCCTACCAGCAACACGGGCTCGACTGGCTGCAGTTCCTCCGCGAATACGAATTGGGCGGTATCCTCGCCGACGATATGGGTCTCGGCAAGACTGTGCAGACGCTGGCGCATATCCTGACCGAGAAACGCCAAGGCCGGCTCGACCGTCCTTGCCTCGTGGTATGCCCGACGAGTCTCTTGCCCAATTGGCGGGCCGAGGCGGCGCGCTTTGCGCCGGAGCTCAAAGTTATCTCCCTGCATGGCACCGACCGCGCCGGGCAATTCGCGCAAGTGGCCACGGCCGATCTGGCGCTGACGACCTACGCTTTGCTACCGCGCGACGAGGCGGCATTGCAGCGCCAGCACTGGCATCTGGTCATCCTGGACGAGGCGCAGGCGATCAAGAACCCCGCCGCCCGGGCGACCCTGGTGGCCTGCCGCCTGACCGCGCGCCACCGGCTATGCCTGACCGGCACGCCGGTCGAGAATCATCTCGGCGATATCTGGTCACAATTCGCCTTTCTCATGCCCGGCCTGCTCGGCGAGGCGAAACGCTTCACCCGCCTGTTCCGCACGCCGATCGAACGCAAGGGGGATGCGGCGCGCCAAGCCGTGCTGGCACGGCGGCTGAAACCGTTCATCCTGCGCCGCACCAAGGCTGAGGTCGCGACCGAGCTGCCGGACAAGACGCTGATGACCCTGCGCATTGAGCTGGGTGGCGAGCAGCGCGATCTTTACGAGACGGTGCGCCTCGCCATGCACGAGAAGGTCCGCGCCGCCGTGGCCGCGCGCGGACTGGCGCGCAGCCATATCGTCATCCTCGACGCGCTGCTGAAACTGCGCCAGGTCTGCTGCGACCCGCGGCTGGTGAAGCTCGGCGCGGCAAGGCGCGTTGTGGCCAGCGCCAAGCTGGCCCATCTCAAGGAGATGCTGCCCGAGCTGGTCGAGGAGGGACGGCGCATCCTGCTCTTCTCGCAATTCACCAGCATGCTGGATCTGATCGAGGCCGAGGTCACGACACTCGGCATTCCCTTTGTCGACCTGCGCGGCGACACCAAGGACCGGGCAACGCCGGTGGCGCGCTTCCAGCGCGGCGAGGTGCCGCTCTTCTGTCTGAGCCTCAAAGCCGGCGGCACCGGGCTTAACCTGACCGCCGCCGACACCGTCATCCATTACGACCCCTGGTGGAATCCGGCCGTCGAGGCGCAGGCCACCGACCGCGCCCACCGTATCGGCCAGGATAAGCCGGTGTTCGTTTATAAACTCATCGCCGAGACAACGATCGAGCAGCGGATGCTAGAATTGCAGGACCGCAAGGCGGCACTCGCGAACGGGTTGTTCGATCCGGAAGCCAAGCCCGGCAGCTTCGAGGCCGCCGATCTGGAATTTCTGTTTCAGCCGCTGGCGTAGTCACGGCTGATCTATGTGTCGTGCGTCTCGCGCAGCCGGTCGAGAATGGCTGCGCCTCCGCCAGCTTCCTTGCGATAGGCACCAGGGAACCCCGGCGTGTCGATCAGGCGCGTGCCCGGCACGACCTCCAGGCTGCCGGCGCCGCCGACCACGAGATAACGCGGTACTTTCGCCTTGCGGACGGCGGCGATGAGTTTTTCGGGGTCGCTCGCGCTGAAATGGACCGAGCTGATCACCGCGTTATGCCCGGCGATGAGCGCTGCAAGCCCATCCGCGTCGTTGACGTTGCCCGCTTTCGCAGTGACGCCGGTAAGGGCTGGTACTTTGCTGATGTCGCGGACGATCGCGATGACCGCTCGCTTGCGGGCAAAACCGTTATAGCCCTTGCTCTCGTTCCGATATATCTTATAAAAGCATCATAAATAGCTTTAATGATGGTTTTATTTGACATGACGAAGCGTCGGCAATTCCTATCCGGGCCGGAAGAAGAGGAGCTGAGTCTCCTGGGGGGGCGAATCCGCATGGCCCGAATCCGGCGGAGCCTCACCCAGGCGGAGATTGCTGAGAGAACAGGCTTTAGCCGCTCCACCGTTGTCGATCTTGAATCCGGCAAGCCAGGCGTTTCGATCGGCGCGATGGTCAGCGTGCTCGCGGCCCTTGGGCTTCAGGGTAAGCTTGCGGAAGCGCTGCGGAAGGACGAGCTCGGAGAGGAGCTGGAGATGAGCGCCCAGAAACGGGCCGGAGGAGCACGCAATGTGGCAGATTTCTAAAGAGGGCCGCATCGATCAGATCGTCGTCTACGCCCACTTGGCGCACGGCCCGGTCCCAATGGGTCTGCTTTCATTCGAAGGCAGCAGAAAGACGCGCCAGTCGCGATTCCGCTATGCTAAATCCTGGCTCGGGCGGAAGGACAAGTTCGCCATCGATCCTGTGAATCTTACACTGAAAACCGGTTCATTTAACGGCCTGCCATACGAAGTGCCCTTGCCCTTCTACGATTCCGCACCGGATGGGTGGGGTAAGTCGATCATGCAGGCAGCGTTCCCGAGCCAGCCATTCGGAATGGGCGAGTTCCTTGCCGCCGGTGGTGAAGAGCGCACGGGAGAACTTTCCTTTGGTCCAACGCCGGACAGTGGACCGCAGCGTTGGCTGCCAGACGAACGCCCGTTGCTCGCTCTGCCGTCGGAGCAGGATACACTCCAGGAGCTGTTCAGGGCCGCGGAGGCCGTGGAAGCAGGCCAGGCCAATACTCATCATCTGCAACGGCTTTTCCGTAACAGCGCGGATCAGGGGGGGGGCAGGCCAAAAGCAAACCTGGTGCATGACGGCCTCCTGCACATGGTGAAATTCCCGGCAGCAGGTGATCGATTTGATGACCCGAAGGTGGAGGCGACTTGCCTATCGCTCGCAGAGGCCGCAGGTATCGAGACGCCAGTGCACTTTACACAACAGGTCGGCAACCGCACTGTACTGCTGGTCCGCAGGTTCGATCGCCGCGGGAATGGTATGCGGCTTGGTTACACGAGTGCTGGGACATTGCTCGCGGCAGATCCGACGCAGTTCTATGCAGCGTTCACCTACATGGATCTCGCGCGCCGGGCCCAACTGAGCGGCATTCAGCCCTGCGGGCACGCCTTGTTTCGCCGTATGTTATTCAACTGCTTCATCCACAACACCGATGATCATCTCCGCAATCACGGTTTCATCCGGGACGATGGCAAATGGCGCTTATCGCCCATCTTCGATCTTTCGGTTCATCAGCCTAACCGATTGGTGTTAGCGCCAGCGAAAGGCATCTCACCGGAGGCCAACCCGGCAATCGCCTTCCAGGCGCATCCGCATTTCGGCATCAGCCGTGATGAGGCCAAGCATATCTATGAGGAGATCGTCATTGGCGTGGGCAAATTGCCGAAGCTCTTGGACCAATACGACGTCACTGAACGCGACCGGGAGACTTTGGCAAAGCTTTGGGTGTATGCGTTGAACCCGCCGGCGCTTTCTCGGAACGCGGACATTTAGGATCGTGGCCGTGTGGCCGGCTGTGAGGGCATGAGGCAGGGCAGGGAGGGCGCGTCCATCGCGCATCGCCTTGCGCCAATTTTATTCGGAACCAAGGCGCGCCATTATGCGATGCGGATTGGGCTTCGTGATCATTGGCCAGCGATTACGTGAGAATCCCCACTTATGGAAAGTCAGGGTTTTTGCCAGAGCAGCAGCGTCGGCGCCATATTGAGGGCAGGGGGCCGCCGGCAGAAAAACTTAGCGGTCTGCCGGAAGCCCCTCGACATCTCGGCCACCATAGAGGATGCGGTCAATGATAACGAGCGCCGGCGTGATGTGAAAGGCGATGGTGACGCGCCGTTCAAACCCAATGATCCGCAGCCCTGGCCGCAACTCATCCCGCCTGACGCCACGTTCGGGAAAGGCGTCAAACGCTAGGCAATACGATCTGATGCGTTCCGCATAGGCATAGGCCCGCTCCGGGCTGGCCCGGTCAGTGATGAAATCGTAGATTTGCAGAAGATTGTCCTCTGTCGGCGCCGGTTAAAATCCGCAGATATTTGCCGGTGTTGATCTGACCCGTGTGGGTGGCTTGTCCAGGTAGTCCACAGGAGGGCCCCGCCTCCGCAGCGGAGCGGAGGGAGGTGCCTGTGGGCCCACCTGGGCAAGCCACCGAGCGAGGTGGTTGTTTGGAGCATATGCCGCCATTTGTCCGGTCAGTTGGGCAAGAACTGCGTGGCGATGATCAGCGGCCACGACGCGACGGTTCCTCAGGTTTCCAAATTCGTTGAGATTGAGCTTCTTCTTCAGCGGTGGCTGGCTGACAGGAGGCCGGCTGGCTGATGGTCCGTTTCTCAATTGATGTCATGCTAAGACCTCCAATGGTCGCGCTGCCCGCACAAAAAGTATGAAATACTCATACCGTGGGCCGACCTGTCAATCGTCCAAAGCGCACTCGGCCACCCGCGTCAGACTTCCTCGAAAGGAAATCCGGGAATTCAGCGGGGCAATGTTCGACAGCACAGGCAATCTGCCACCGTTACCGGGCATTTTTCCGGGCTACGCCGCGCCGATCGTTCGCAACCAGCCCAGCGGCCGAGAGTTGATGATGGCGCGTTGGGGTATGCCGTCGCCGGTATTTGCCCTGAAAGGCCGTAATTCTGACGCTGGTGTGACGAATATTCGCAACACCGCATCGCCGCATTGGCGGCGCTGGCTTGGACCAGAGCATCGCTGTGTGGTGCCATTCACCAGCTTTTCCGAAACGAACATCTGCCGGATGGTACCAAACCCTCGGTCTGGTTCGCCTTGGACGAGACACGGCCACTGGCGTGCTTTGCCGGCATCTGGACGCGGTGGCGTTCCGTGCGCAAGGTGAGGGAAGGGGGGGACGACCAATGATGTTTTTGGGTTTCTGACGACCGAACCCAACGCTGAAGTTGCCGCTATCCACCCCAAAGCCATGCCCGCCATCCTGCGAACGCGCGCAGAGATTGATCATTGGATGACCGTGCCATGGTCCGAAGCCTCAACGCTTCAGCGGGCTTTGCCCGATTCCGCCCTCATAGTTGTCGCGCGGGGCTCAAAACAAGACATTGGTGGGCTCGCAATATAGCCATTGTCAGTTTGTCCTAAACAATCCCGGAACAACCAAGTGGGCGTTCAGGGTAGGGACGACGCCACATACAGTTGCCAGTTTTGACGAATAAGATTGATTTATAGGTTTAATTCGTCATAATAGGTGAGTTATGAAAATCTACCCGCTTCTTGTTGATCAAGCCGTGACTGAAGAGATTGGTCGGCGGATCACGGCTTACCGCATCTCCCGGCAAATGACACAGGCGGCCATGGCTGCAGAGGCTGGGGTCTCAAAGAGGACGGTTGAGCGGCTTGAAGCCGGAGAGCCAACACAGCTGACGAATTTTATTAGATGCCTCAGGTCCTTAGGGCGACTTGAAGCTCTTGAGCTGTTGCTCCCCGAGCTCCCGCCTAGTCCAATTGCAGAGCTGGAGAGGCAAGGTCTACCGCGGCAAAGGGTGCGGTCGGTCGGCAAGAAGCCGGCACGCAAAAAGGCCTGGAATTGGGGTGACCAGAAATGACAATCGCTCAGGTCAATCTATGGGGAAGCAGAATTGGCGTAGTGTCATTGCATGCCGGGGCTTCAGCCGCGAGCTTTGAATACGACCGGGCATTCCTTGGCAGCGGTATTGAAGTCGCGCCGCTTACCATGCCGCTTGCACCGTCGATCTATTCGTTCGACACGCTCAATCCCATCACCTTCCGCAGGCTTCCCGCACTTCTCGCGGATTCGTTGCCGGATAAATTTGGCAATACCCTCATAGATGCCTGGCTGGCCGGGCAGGGGCGTGATCCAGAGAGCTTCGATGCCGTCGAACGGCTCTGTTATATTGGTCAACGCGGCATGGGGGCCTTGGAGTTCGCGCCGGTGCTCGGTCCAACAGAGCTACGATCCAAGCACATTGACGTTGATGCGCTGGTCGATCTCGCGTCAAGGGTTCTCGAACAACGCTCGAACCTGAAGGCCTCATTTTCCAGCGATGTAGCCACAGCCGCCATTCATGACATTCTGATGGTGGGCACTTCGGCCGGGGGTGCGCGCGCGAAAGCCGTTATCGCTTGGAACGAAGCCACCAATGAGATCCGGTCAGGCCAGGTCACAGCTGGGCCCGGGTTCAGTTACTGGCTTATAAAGTTCGATGGGGTGCGGGGAAACAAAGACAAGGAACTTGCTGATCCGAAAGGCTATGGCGCTATCGAGTATGCATATTCCAATATGGCGAAAGCTGCAGGCATCAATGTCCCTGATGCCAGGCTGTTCGAAGAGGGTGGTCGCCGGCACTTCATGGTAAAACGCTTCGATCGGCTAGAAAGCGGAGACAAGCTGCACATGCAATCTTTGGGAGCCATGGCAAACCTCGACTTCAATATGCCGCGGTCGAATTCATATGAACAAGCATTCTTCACAATGCGCAAACTGGCTCTGCCAACTGCCCAGGTGGAAGAATTGTTTCGGCGCATGGCATTCAATATCATTGCCCGAAATCAGGATGATCACGTCAAAAATATCGCCTTCTTAATGGACCGCGAGGGTCAGTGGAGCCTTTCACCGGCATTCGACATGACCTGGAACTATAATCCTGAAGGCGGATGGACCAACCAGCACCAGATGAGCTTGAACGGCCAGAGGAGCGATTTCACGCTGGCGGATTTTGACGCCGGCGCAAAGTCAGCTTTGTTAAACAAGCGTAGAGCTCGTTCTATCGTGTCTGATGTAAGAGAAGCCGTCTCGCGTTGGCCGGAATTCGCCAAACAGGCCGACATAGAAACAAGTCGAATCAAATCGATCAACGGCTTGCTGCGCTTAAATATTCTAATTTGATCGCCGAGAACAACGGGCCTCCGCAGATCATCTGAGAAAAGGTCGCACAATGATGTCCCGCAGGCTGGTTGCAAATCATGGCGTGTTGGGTCATGGTGATAATGCAATCGATGCCATCGCCGAGGTGTTTTGCGCGATCTGTGCCCAGCCTGTTGCAGACGATGGTGTGAATTTCGACGTTGCGGGATTACAGACGGTGATAATCAGGGACGATGGAGACTATGCCGGTGTCCGGGTGCGCACTACAGCCATAATCGCTGGCGCGCGCGTACCAATTCAGGTTGATATCGGATTTGGAGGCGCTGTAACGCCAAATCCGATCGAGATCGACTACCCAACCTTGCTCGATAATCCGGCCTCACGTTTGAAGGCGTATCCGGTGGAGACGGTTGTGGCGGAAAAGTTTGAAGCGCTGGTGACGCTCGGTATAGCGAATAGCCGCATGAAGGATTTCTATGATCTTTGGCTAATAGCACAGGCATTTGAGTTCCGTCTGGCTGTTCTGACTCAAGCTGTTCAGCGTACGTTTGAGCGGCGCGGAACAAAATTGCCGGTCGGACTGACAAATTCGCGGAGGCATGGTCTGCTCAGTGGCGCGCCTTCCTTGGCCGTAACCGCATGGCAGCGGCGCCACTTGCATTGGCGGTTGCGGTTGGCGATCTACATGGCTTTCTGATGCCTTTGGTTAAGGAGATCGACCATCTGAGGACTGTCACAGCCAAGAAAGGCAAAGGCAATCACTGGTCAGCATGACATACAGCGTGAGATTGGGGTTCTGAAGAGCCGGTTGGCCATGCTTGATCGGGAAAAATCCGAAATCGCTGAGCGGTTGGCAGTCCTGGGAAAAGACCTGCGGGTTGGAATGCCGACTGCCGAACAGCCGAATAATCAACTTGCCTCAGTAACAATGGGGTCGCCAACCGCAGATAAAATTAACTTGTTCCGGACCTTATTTCGCGGCCGGGAGGACGTGTTGCCGCGGCGGTGGGAAAACGCGAAGACGGGGAAGGCGGGCTATGCGCCGATGTGCCGGAATGAGTGGGTGCGCGGAATTTGCGGGAAGCCGCAAGTCAAGTGCGGGGAGTGTCCGAATCAGGCATTCGTGCCTCTTTCAGATGATGTCGTTCGTGCCCATCTCTCCGGAAAGGCACAAGGTAGTTCGACCGATTTCACGGTTGGCGTCTATGCTATGCTCCCAGACGAAACATGCTGGTTTCTCGCCGCTGACTTTGATAAGAAATCCTGGACGCAAGATGTTGCGGCGTTCCGCGATACGGCGCGCGCGAAGGGCATTCCGATTGCCATCGAGCGGTCACGTTCCGGAAATGGTGCCCATGCCTGGATATTCTTTTTAGAGCCGGTGCCGGCATCCGAGGCAAGACGTTTAGGCACACTTCTGATCACGGCAACGATGGATCGTAACCCTGACATCGGTTTTGATTCCTATGATCGTTTCTTCCCAAGCCAGGATACCATGCCATCAGGTGGTTTTGGAAACCTGATTGCCCTGCCACTTCAGAGCGGGCCGCGCGAGAATGGTAATAGCGTCTTTCTCGACGACGATTTCCTACCTGTACGAGACCAGTGGATATTTTTATCGAGCATTAGACGTCTTTCCCGCAACAATTTGTTGTCGACCGTGGCTGAAGCTGCTGCCGCAGGACAGATTATCGGCGTGCGGATGCTTGCGCTTGAAGAAGACGATGAGCCCTGGGCAGCGTTGCCGTCGCGCCGCCGCAAAAAGCTAACCGTCGAAGGAACGCTCCCAAATTCGGTTGAGGTCTTATTGGGGAATCAAATCTTCGTCGATCGCTCCGCACTTCCGCCCGCATTGGTGAACTGTATCGCCCGGATAGCCGCGTTTCAAAACCCGGAGTTCTATGCTGCCCAAGCTATGCGGCTTCCGACATTCGGCAAGCCAAGGATTATATCCTGCGCGGAACTCTTTTCAAAACATATTGCCCTTCCAAGGGGATGTCTGGATGATCTGCTGGAATTTTTTCTGGATATGGGTATAGCGGCCGAATTACGCGATGAGCGAACAGAAGGACAGCATGTAGGTGTTAATTTCCTTGGTCAACTGACGCCGGAGCAAGGGGAAGCGGCTACGAGCCTTCTTAAGAATGAGACAGGCGTGCTAGCCGCCACCACTGCATATGGCAAGACCGTTGTCGCAGCGAATATCATCCAGACGCGACGCCGAAACACGCTTGTTCTTGTTCATCGCAGGCAGCTTCTCAACCAATGGGTGGCACGTCTTCGAACATTTCTCGATATCCCTCCCGAGCAAATCGGCGTAATTTATGGGGGCAAAAAGAAGCCAACAGGCATTATAGACGTCGCGCTCATGCAGAGTTTGATTCGCAATGGTGTCGTGTCTGATGTCGTCGCGGACAATGGTCACCTGGTTGTTGATGAATGCCACCACCTTTCAGCGGTGGGCTTCGAAGCGATCGCGCGGGCGGCAAAGGCCAAATATTTCCTCGGTCTCTCTGCTACGGTAACGCGGAAGGATGGCCATCACCCAATCATCTTCATGCAATGTGGCCCGGTTCGGCATCGCGTCGATGCAAGGAAGCAAGCAGCCGCGCGGCCTTTTGACCATAAGGTTGTCATTCGGCGGACCCAATTTCGCCTTCCCCGAGTCAGTTCTCAGGAAATGCCCGCAATTCATGCACTTTACGCAGGTTTGGCGCTGGATGCAGCGAGAAATGAACTGATTTTTGATGATATCCTTTCGGCTCTCGAAGCTGGCCGCTCCCCTGTCGTAATTACCGAGCGCAAGGAGCACCTGAATCTACTCGCAGGCCGTCTCTCGAAGTTCGCGAAGAATGTCATTGTTCTTCGTGGTGGCATGAACGTTGCGCAAAATCGCGCAGCCACCGAATCATTGGCGAGGATTCCCGCACACGAAGAGCGGATACTGGTCGCCACCGGCCGTTACCTTGGGGAGGGGTTTGATGACGCGCGGCTCGATACGCTGTTCCTGACGATGCCGATATCCTGGAGTGGGACACTTGCGCAATATGCTGGGAGGCTCCACCGCCTGCACGCACCAAAGCGCGACGTCATCATCTATGACTACGTCGACGAAAACGAACCAATGTTGGCGAAAATGGCGAGCAAGAGGGAGGCTGGATATCGGAGCTTGGGATATCGCGCGGTGTCCCACTCAGAAATTCGCGTCAGGCCATCGGCTGAGGAGCCGGACTGATCGCTCCAGAAAATTTATGCGACTCGGCAGCGGCTTGGTATTCAAACGGTTCAGATAAAGGAGCCCACCATGCCGCGTGATGCTGCCGCCAGTTCGCCGCCGCAGGATGCTTATGATCGGATTGACGCGCTGCTCGAAGCGGCGATGCGTTTTGTGCCGCGGGAGCGTGGCGAAGCACTGTTTCGAAAATGGATGCCCCGGAGGGATCGGGATGTTGAGGGTCTTGCCGAGGATAAGGTGATCTCGATGGCGGCGGATGCGGTGATTCTCTCAGGCGACCTCCTGCTATCACAACCGTCCGGGAGCGGCACGACGGCGTTTGACCGTCTCGCCAGAAGCCGCGCGGGCGGCGGCCGTGCGGTGGGCGGAGGCCGTATATGCCTATGTCGTGCGGCACGGTACGTTTGACGTGCCGGGCCTGAACCGGCCGGCCAGCGATGCCGATGAGGATGATTTGTTCGAGCCTGGGCAGGGCGAGCTTCACGATCTGTCAATGGCTTGGCTGGATCTGGCAGACGGCGTGCCGGATGCCGCTCTGCTTGCCCGCACACGGCAAGGTGCCGATCTAACCACAATCCTGGATGCTCTTGCTGCTGCGGTCCTGGCGCGCGATGCCGGCCGCGCCGAGGTGGCGCTGGCTTTCGAGCGGTTGCTGGCGGTACAACTGGAAACGGTGCGGCGCCGGGAGGCTACAAGCGCCGCCGGGTTGAGCCTGGATGCTGTCGCCCGCGGGCTTGATGATGCCATGCGCTCCAGAGCCTGGCCGCAACGGGTGCGTACGCTGTTCGAGACGCTGCGCGCCCAGGTCAGCGGCGGGCGCCTGGCCGAAGACCCTGGGCTGGAACGGCTGGTGCAGCGCATCCATGCGCTACGCGCCAAAACGGTGGCGCAAGGCTGCACCGAGCAGGAAGCCCTGGCGGCGGCCGAGAAGGTCGCGGAATTGCTGGATCGCCACGGGCTTTCGCTGAACGAGTTGGAATTCAAGTCACAGCCCTGCGAGGGGATTGGGATACAGACGAACCGCCGCCGCGCTGCGCCGATTGATGCTTGCATCCCGGGAGTTGCGGCGTTTTTTGATTGCCGGGTGTGGCAAGAGCGCGCGGAGGATGCGCCATTGCGCTATATCTTCTTCGGCCTGCGTGGCGACGTTGCTGCCGCACAATACTTGTATGAGATGGTCGAGCGCGCTTTCGAGACCGAGACGGATGCGTTCCGTGCGAGCGATGTTTATTTTGCGATGGCCGGCGAGCGGCGTAGCGCCACCAATTCCTTCCAGACTGGGCTGGCCCAGGGCATTGCCGGCAAACTACAATCCATGCGAGCCGCCCGCGATGCCGTGATACGCAGCGCCTCTGGCCGCGACCTGGTTCCTGTGAAGGCGGCGATGGTGGATGAGGAGATGGAGAAACTCGGACTCAGCCTGACCCGGCGCGTTCTGAGCCGCGCCAAGAGCGTTCTTACCGACGCGTTTCAGGCAGGCCAGGTGGCGGGCGAACGGTTCGAACTCTCCCCAGCGATCACCCGGGCGGCGTGATCCGCTATGAGCATACGCAGGTGCGTTATCATTGTTCATTTTCTGCAATCGTGCCGGTTCCGAACTCGGGCGTTGAGAAGGCAAGCGTCATTATGATTGCACGGAAGGTCTATACGAAGCTCAAGGACTCGGTTTGGCGATACCGTCAGCACTTCGGGCCACACAATGGGAGCTCGTGGATATAGAGTGCCGAACATGCAACAAGATACCGATAAAGCTTTAAGATTTGCGCACTCCCTACCCGGCGTGCCAAACGAAACAAAATGGGAGCCACTCGACGAGCATCTGCGGGCGGTGGCGGTGCGGGCCGGCACATTCGCCGCTGCATTCGGGTTCACGAAATGGGGTGAAGCCGCCGGGCTGCTGCATGATATCGGCAAGAATTCAGATGCGTTTCAGACATATATTCGTGGTCAGTCGGCAAGCCCTGACCATAGCACCGCCGGCGCGGTTGAGGCTCGAAAAAGCTATGGACCGCAAGCGGGACGGATATTGGCCTTCACTATTGCCGGTCACCACGCAGGACTGGCCGACGGCAAAGATCTGACTTTGCGTCTGGTAAAGCAGATAGAGCCCTATAACCATTGGGAGAGTTACACAGGCTCGCCACCGGCAATAGCCGACCTGGCTCAATCAAAGATGCCTGCAAAGCATTTAGATTATCCGGGGTTTCATAGTGCATTCCTCACGCGTATGATCTTCTCTTGCTTGGTAGACGCTGATTTTTTGGAAACGGAGCGTTTCTATGCGACCTCGAAGGGCGAGATCGTCTCGCGGGGAAATTACCGTTCAGTGATCGGACTACGCGACCAGTTACACGCGCATATGGCAAAAAAATCCCTGGGTGCAGATGCCACACCACTCAACCGGTTGCGCGGCGAAATTCTCGCCCATGCGATCAGCCGTGCCAAATGCGCGTCCGGAATGTTTACTATGACCGTGCCGACGGGCGGGGGCAAAACCTTGGCCTCGCTGTCCTTCGCACTGGAACATGCCGTTCTAAAGGCCAAGGATCGCGTCATTTATGTCGCCCCCTATACATCGATCATCGAGCAGACGGCTCAGGTGTTTCGTGATGCACTCAGCACGGACGAAGATATTCTGGAGCATCACGGCAATTTCGACTGGGATATAGCGGATGACAAAGCCGGGGAATGGGACCGGGATGGGCTAGAAAAACTCCGGCGGGCGACGGAGAATTGGGATGCACCGGTGATTGTCACCACCGCGGTGCAGTTTTTCGAGAGTCTGTTCGCCGCCCGCACCTCACCCTGCCGTAAGCTGCATAACATCGCCAACAGCGTGATTGTGCTGGACGAGGCGCAAACCTTACCCCTGCATCTGCTGCGCCCCTGCATGGCTGCGCTCGACGAGCTTGCCAGGAATTATGGCGCCAGCGTGGTCCTGTGTACCGCCACGCAACCGGCTTTGCGGGTGATCGACAACGCCCTGCCGCTCAATAAACTTAAGCAGAAACAGGGTTTTGACATTGGCCAGGAGCGCGAGCTGGCACCGGCAACGGAACGGCTCTACCTGGCACTGAAGCGCGTAAACGTGGAGGTTCTTAAAGAGCCCGCCGATGATTCAGTGATCGCTGCACGTTTTGCGGAGCAGGTGCAAATGCTGTGCATCGTCAACACCCGCGGCCACGCGAAAGCATTGTTCGATTTGATTAAGAACTTGCCCGGAGCACGGCATCTTACCACGCTGATGTGCCCGGCACATCGGCGAAAGGTGCTCGCGGAAGTACGGCAGAATTTAAAGGACGGTCACCCCGTGCGGCTTGTCGCCACAAGCCTCATTGAGGCTGGGGTAGATGTTGACTTTCCCGAGGTCTGGCGCGCGGAGACGGGGCTTGATTCCGTCGCCCAGGCAGCTGGACGATGCAACCGGGAAGGCAAAACCACTGCGGGCCGCGTCGTAGTTTTTACGCCAGCAGCGCACAAATTGCCGCGCGCATTCACCGCCAGTCGTGATTCCGCAAGGTTACCGCTGCAAATGCCGGACCCGCTTGGCTTGGAAGCTATTGAGGCCTATTTCCAGGCGCTGTACTTCAATCGCGGGTACGAGGCGTTGGACACCGTGAAAATCGACGATCGGGCAGGTATTATTCCCGCCATTGAACGGACCGCTCCTGCGTTGGACTTCCCTTTTGCGTCCATCGCCGCCGGTTTTCGGATGATCGACGAGACGATGCGCCCAGTAATCGTCCCCTGGGCCGAGCAACGCGATGAAGTGGACCGCTTGCTCGCCGCGTTGCGCGGGTCGGAAGTGCCGCCAGCCAGGATCGTCCGGAAATTGCAGCAATACACCGTCCCGGTTCCTGAAGCCGTCTGGAAACGCCTGCTCGGCACCGGCGCCATCCAGCCGGTCAACTCCGCCTTTGGGGGCCGCTTCATGGTGCTGTCGAGCGAGGGGCTATACGATGACAAGACCGGGTTGCGTCTGGACGACCCAACCGCCCGGACGGCGGAAGAGAATATCATCTGTTGAATACTCAACACGTTCAATGAAGCATCTATTGTCTTCATTGAACGTGTTGAGTATTTTATTGATAATTTATCTTGACTCCGCGAGCTGAGCGTGTCAGTTTGGTCGCCGCTTACGGAGATCGGCCAATGAGGCGACGTCGACGGATAGTGTTCAGATTGCAGATTGGCTCGCTGCGAATTGAGATTGAGTGGGACCCAATAATAGTCTGGCGGACCATGTCCGCCCGTGGATCGAAATATTGAACGTGATTGAGTAATTTTTATTGATAACGCCCCCGACCTTTATAGGTCGGGGGCCAAAATTGGGAGACGCGCATGAGTTTTGGGGTGCGGCTGCATGTCTGGGGCGACTTTGCCTGTTTCACCCGTCCTGAAATGAAGGTTGAGCGGGTCTCATATGACGTTATGACACCCTCGGCAGCGCGCGGCATTTTGGAGGCGATCCATTGGAAGCCGGCCATCCGCTGGTCCATCGACCGCATTCATGTGTTGAAACCCATCCGCTTCCAGTCGATCCGCCGCAACGAAGTCAGTAGCAAAATCCCTGAAAGCACCGCCCGCGGTGCAATGAAGCGCGGTGATCTTAATAACCTCCACCTCGCCGCCGCCGACTCCACAAACCGTGCCCAGCGTGCCAGCACCTTGCTCCGCCATGTGGCTTACGTGATCGATGCGCATTTCGACCTCACCGAGAAAGCAACGGACCAGGACACCACCGCCAAACACATCAGTATGTTCAATCGCCGCGCCGCCACCGGACAGTGTTTTCATCACCCGTGTCTTGGCACGCGAGAGTTCGTCGCGGATTTTGCCTTGCTTGCCGAAGGCGATCCTCTGCCCACATCAGAGCTGCCGGATACCGAGCGTAACCGCGACCTCGGCTGGATGCTGCACGATATTGATTTTGCCGACAACAACACCTCACATTTCTTCCGTGCCCGACTTGAAGATGGCGTGCTGAATGTTGCCGAGCTGGTGTCACATGGAATTGCCGCATGACGGTCCTGCACTCGCTCGATAAATATTATGATCGCCTCGCATCTCGCGGGGATGTTGTCCCTCCCGGATACTCGGTCGAGCCAATTGGTTTCGTTATTGAGTTAAACGAAGATGGAACGGTCGCAAATGTTTCTGAACGGCGCGATCCATCCGGCAAACGGGCCAAACTCGAACGATTACCTAAATGGTTTGGCCGACAAGGCCAAGGCTCTACGCCCTTTTTGCTCTGGGATAATACCGGCTACGCTTTGGGCGTAACCAAGAAAACATCTGAAAAGGTCCTCAAAGATGTTGCGGCTTTCAAAGCTTTACATTTAAATGCCCTGGCCGATCAAACTGATATCGGTCTGGTGGCACTACGAAATTTTGTTGAAAAATGGACTCCTGAAGCGTTCGTTGAGCCCCTGTTCCAAAAGAGTTTTATCGATCAAAATCTGGCGTTTAAACTTGTAAATGAAAGCCGCCTGCTTCATGAGCGCCCGGCAGCTATTCAACTCATTGAACGGCTTAGGCAACCAAAAGATAGTGATCCTGTTTTCTGCCTTGTTACTGGCCGGCATGAGGCCGGCGTCCGTTTGCACCCGAAAATCAAAGGCGTCGATGACACGTCCGTCGCTGATGTGCCACTGGTGTCTTTTAATGAAAATGCTTTCTGGTCGTACGGCAAGGAACAAGGACGAAACGCTCCAACGTCCGAGGCGGCGGCATTTCGTTATGGTGCTGCACTCAACCGTTTGCTGGATAGGCAAACTGGCAACCGCCTCAAAATCGCTGATGCCACAGTAACCTACTGGGCGGATGCCGAGGGCGTAGGTGAAGCTGCCGCCGCTGAGGCCGAAAATTTGTTCGGCGCTCTCATGGAGCCCCCCTCGGACACCGCCGAGGCCGAAAAAATCCGCAACGTCCTCGCAGAAATCGCCAAAGGCCGCCCTTTAACGGAAATCGACCCGAAACTGGAACCAACCACGCGCTTCCATATTCTTGGCCTGTCACCCAACGCCGCCCGGCTTTCCGTACGCTACTGGATGACCGACGAGTTCGGCAAATTCGCAGAGAAACTTGCGCGTCATTATGAGGATATTTCCATCGAGCCTGCCCCCTGGGGCGGCAGGCTTCCCTCTATAAGATTTCTGCTCATAAAAACCACAGCGCTGATGGAAAAGCCCGAAAACGTCCCGCCACACCTGGCCGGGGAGGTTACCCGCGCCGTGCTGGAAGGCCTGCCCTACCCGCGCACCATGCTCACGGCCGCCATTATGCGGCTACGCGCCGGCGATCCGCCACACACAGGCTGGCACGCCGCCATCATCAAAGCCTGCATCAACAGATCAGCAAAAACCGAGAAGGAGAAACTGCCCGTGGCCCGTGACCCTGACAATGAATATCCGGCCTACCAGCTTGGCCGCTTGTTCGCCGTGCTGGAGGCCGCGCAATACGCCGCCCTTGGCCGCGTGAACGCCTCTATTGTCGATCGCTATTACGGCGCCGCTTCAGCTACTCCGGCACGGGTTTTTGGTCCCCTGTTGCGCAACGTGCGCAACCATGTATCGGATGCCACCAAACGCGGCAAAGGCAAATGGATCGAAGCGCGGCTGAATGAGATCATGTCCAAGCTCGATCCGAATTTGCCAAAAACTTTAAAACTCGAAGACCAAGGCCGCTTCGCGGTAGGTTATTACCATGAACGCGCTTGGCGCGGTCCCGGCCAACCGGACATCGAAACACTCGACATCGCAGAAGAGGAAACCAAATGAGCCAGCCGGAAAAACTGACCCAGCGCCACGACTTCGTGCTGTTTTTTGATGTCACCAACGGCAACCCGAACGGCGACCCGGATGCCGGGAACATGCCGCGGCTGGACCCGGAAACCGGCCGTGGGCTAGTAACGGATGTCTGCTTGAAACGTAAAATCCGCAACTGGGTGGAACTCAGCCGCGAAGACCAGAAACAATTCCGTATTTATGTCACCGAGGGTGCGGTGCTGAATGAAAAGCACCGCGAAGCCTATATCGCCGAGCGGCCCGACGATAAAACCGTAAAAACTGCCGCAAAGCTCTCGCCAAAGAGCGACGAAGAGGCACGACAGGTACGCAAGTTCATGTGCGATAATTTTTTCGACATCCGCGCTTTCGGCGGCGTGCTCTCCACCGGCATCAACTGCGGCCAGGTACGCGGACCTGTGCAACTCGCATTCGCGGAATCGGTTGAGCCGGTATTGCCGCTGGAAATCTCCATCACACGCATGGCTGCCACCAGTGAAAAAGAAAAGGAAAAAGAAAAGAAAGACATCACCGAGGGCGATGACGAAAAGCGCGGCGACAAGCGTACCATGGGCCGCAAGCACATCATCCCTTACGGGTTATATCGCGTCCATGGATATGTTTCCGCGCCGCTCGCCTCACACCCTGTAAAAGGCACCGGTTTTTCTACGAGCGATCTCGACGTGTTGTTCGAAGCTTTGGATAACAATATGTTCGAGCATGACCACTCCGCCGCCCGCGGCGAGATGGCAAAACGCGCTCTGTTCATTTTTAAGCATGAAACGGCACTCGGCAACGCGCCTTCGCACAAGCTTTTCGAACGCATCAAAACACTGCGGACCCATAAAGGCTCCACCCATCCCATCGGCGCTGATGCCACGGATAACTGGCCACCGGCACGCTCGTTCGAGGATTACGAAATCCAAGTGAACCGGGAGGATTTGCCCACCGGGGTTGAACTGATCGAGCGATAGGTGGAACGGCCCGAAAATGCTGATGTGGAAGATGCGCTGGTGCCGCTCTCAGCCCTGCAGCACTACCTGTTCTGCCCCCGGCAATGCGCGCTCATTCATGTGGAGCAAAGCTGGGCGGAAGACGGCGCCACCGCCGAGGGCCGTTTGCTGCATGAACGTACTGATGCCGGCAAGCCAGATCGCCGCCAGGGCATAAAAATCCTGCGGTCGCTGACCATCCGGTCATTCACCCTTGGCGTGACCGGCAAAGCCGACGTGGTGGAGATGCATGGAACTCAGCCTTATCCGGTGGAATATAAACGCGGACGGCCAAAAACCCATCGCGCCGATGAGGTCCAACTCTGCGCGCAGGCAGTCTGCCTGGAAGAAATGTTTGGCGTACCAGTCCCTGAAGGCGCGCTGTTTTACGGCGAGACGCGCCGGCGGACGGTTGTTGCGTTCGATGCCGGGTTGCGGGCGCTCACTGCGCAGGCTGCGGCAGATACGCGGAAAATGATCGCGGCAGGAAAAACTCCACCGCCGGTTTTTACGCCAGCTTGTGAGAAATGCTCGATGCAGGAAATTTGCCGCCCGCAACGGCTGGAAAAGCCTCCACACATCGCAAACTGGTTAGCCAGCCAGATCGGCGTATAAATGCGCCGCCACCTCAACACCATCTACGTCACGAGCGAAGATGCCTGGGTCCGCAAAGACGGCGCAAACATCGTGGTGGAGGTGGATGGCGCGGAGCGGGGGCGCGCCCCGATCCATATGATTGGCGGGCTGGTCTGTTTCGGTCGGGCCGGCGCCTCCCCCGCCGTGCTGGCCGCCTGCGCGGAAGCCGGGGTAGGCGTGTCTCTCCTCACCCCGAACGGCAAGTTCATCGCACGGGTGGAAGGGCCACGCAGCGGCAATGTTCTGCTCCGCCGCGCCCAGTACCGGCTGGCCGACAACCCGCTTCAGGCCACCGAAATCGTCCGTGGTATCATTGCCGCCAAAGCGGCCAACCAGCGTACTGTCATCCGCCGCGCCTTGCGCGACCATGGCGCGGGCATGGCGGCGGCGGCACGAGCCACGCTGGAAGCCGCTGAAACCAGACTCACCGATATCGCGCGACGGACGCTGCGTGGCACTGAAATCGCCGGCCTGCGCGGGATCGAGGGGGAAGCCGCCCAGGTTTATTTTTCCGTTTTCGACCACCTCATCCTGGTCGAAGACCGGTCCTTCGCCTTTACCGGCCGCTCCCGCCGGCCGCCACTGGATCGGATCAATGCCCTGCTGTCCTTCCTTTACGCCATGCTGGGACATGATTGCCGCTCCGCGCTGGAGAGCGTCGGTCTTGACCCGCAAGTCGGATTTTTGCACGCAGATCGGCCCGGCCGGGCCAGCTTGGCGCTGGATTTAATGGAGGAAATGCGCCCGGTACTGGCAGACCGGCTGGCGCTTAGTCTGGTCAACCGGCGCCAGTTGGTGGCGAAGGACTTTATCATAGAAGTAGGCGGCGCGGTTTTGCTAACCGATGCCGCCCGGAAGGAGTTGCTGGTTGCATACCAGGAGCGGAAAAAGGATGAACTGATGCATCCATTTCTCGGTGAGAAAGTAACCCTGGGGCTGGTGCCGCATATTCAGGCGCAGTTGATGGCACGTCATCTGCGCGGCGATATCGACGGCTATCCGGCGTTCATCTGGAAATGACGCTTCTATGTTGATGCTGATTACCTACGATGTGAGCACAATTAATCCTGCTGGCCGCAAGCGGCTGCGCCGCGTTGCAAAAGCCTGCCTGGATTACGGCCAGCGGGTGCAGAATTCCGTGTTTGAATGCGAGGTTGACCCGGCGCAATGGGCTGCTTTGCGAGGGCGTCTGGTCTCAGAGATCAAGATAGAGGAAGATAGCCTTCGGTTCTATCGCCTCGGCGCTGACGGTAGACGTCGAGTCGAGCACGTTGGCGCAAAGCCAGCGACCGATTTGGAAGGTCCGCTGCTGTTTTAGACCCGCGCGAACATAGAGCTGTTGGGACTTGGTCGGCAGGTTCGCGCTGAGAGTGATCTTTGATAATTGAATAGGTTAGCGACCTGCCGTGTGATCGAAGTTTTGGGGTATGCCGTTCAGGCGGCAGGTTCGCGCATCGTTAGTGATTTATCGTTTGATTATCTTGTGATAATCGTACGCAGTCGCCCCCTCGCGCGGGGGCGTGGATCGAAACATTTTTTCTCCGCCCCCGACGCCTTAACGAGCCGTCGCCCCCTCGCGCGGGGGCGTGGATCGAAACACGTTACGAACTCCGCCTCCTTTGCAAGAAGGGCAGTCGCCCCCTCGCGCGGGGGCGTGGATCGAAACGTCGCCAGCAATGCAGGCAATTCGATCGTCACGGTCGCCCCCTCGCGCGGGGGCGTGGATCGAAACAGTTTCAGGTCGGGGGTTGTAAAAAACGCATGGCTCGTCGCCCCCTCGCGCGGGGGCGTGGATCGAAACGTTGGTGTGCAGCGCATGGCGATGGGGGGTGTTGTCGCCCCCTCGCGCGGGGGCGTGGATCGAAACCTGCAGCGGGTGTTTGAGGAATGGCTATATATGGTCGCCCCCTCGCGCGGGGGCGTGGATCGAAACACAAACCTGTACACACGCGGCGCCACAGATCGCGTCGCCCCCTCGCGCGGGGGCGTGGATCGAAACAGGATACGCCGCCACGATCGCCGCCAACGCGCCTGTCGCCCCCTCGCGCGGGGGCGTGGATCGAAACAAGGATTCTGTGGACACTGACGGTCCGCAGGATGGTCGCCCCCTCGCGCGGGGGCGTGGATCGAAACCGAAGAGATATTTGAACCGCACCCCCCGGAAATTGTCGCCCCCTCGCGCGGGGGCGTGGATCGAAACATTTGCGGTCGGTTTTGCCAGCGTTCAAAATTTGTCGCCCCCTCGCGCGGGGGCGTGGATCGAAACATCTCGCGATTATCCGAGGTATCGTCGCCCTCAGTCGCCCCCTCGCGCGGGGGCGTGGATCGAAACCGCCAGTCTTGGCACCGCGCGGCCCTGGCGGTCCGTCGCCCCCTCGCGCGGGGGCGTGGATCGAAACAGCTTTCGCCCCACAATCGGCCCAGGAGCCCGTGGTCGCCCCCTCGCGCGGGGGCGTGGATCGAAACACCTCGGCGCGATGCAGCGCAGCGATTGGAACACCGGTCGCCCCCTCGCGCGGGGGCGTGGATCGAAACACTGCGCAATCCGCGTTGCTCGGCTGATATGGTGTCGCCCCCTCGCGCGGGGGCGTGGATCGAAACTCCGCAATCGTCCTCTCAACCTCCCCGGCGGCTGTCGCCCCCTCGCGCGGGGGCGTGGATCGAAACATTAGGTAAAGGGTGAATTACTGTGGAAAGTATTGGTCGCCCCCTCGCGCGGGGGCGTGGATCGAAACTCACGCTGCCCGCCGGTTCGGAAATTGACGCCAACGTCGCCCCCTCGCGCGGGGGCGTGGATCGAAACCTGGACGATACGATGCGCGCGCAGCTTCTCGGAGGTCGCCCCCTCGCGCGGGGGCGTGGATCGAAACATGACCACCGAAGAACAAAAGCGCCTGCGCGCAGGTCGCCCCCTCGCGCGGGGGCGTGGATCGAAACATCATGCTGCCGCCCCTTGCCAATTTATCCACAACGTCGCCCCCTCGCGCGGGGGCGTGGATCGAAACGTTCTCGGTCTCACGGCTGGATACTTCGGGCCGGGTCGCCCCCTCGCGCGGGGGCGTGGATCGAAACGCCTGCGGCAAGCTGCCCGCCGGGACGCGGTATGTCGCCCCCTCGCGCGGGGGCGTGGATCGAAACCGGCAATACGCCGGGTGCTGGTGGTGGCGCGGGCGTCGCCCCCTCGCGCGGGGGCGTGGATCGAAACCGCGCAGTCATCTGGGCAAAAGCTGGGCAGTATGTCGCCCCCTCGCGCGGGGGCGTGGATCGAAACGCATCCGACGAAGGAATTTTTAGGAATGATCCTGTCGCCCCCTCGCGCGGGGGCGTGGATCGAAACCGTCATCGGGCAGCGTAGTGGTCCAGTTTTACTGGTCGCCCCCTCGCGCGGGGGCGTGGATCGAAACAAAGAGGCGCTATCGAAATGAAGCCAGGAGCTGAAGTCGCCCCCTCGCGCGGGGGCGTGGATCGAAACAGGTATCGTCCGGCACGGTTGACGCCGCGCCGCTTGTCGCCCCCTCGCGCGGGGGCGTGGATCGAAACTTTACAACAGATGGAATATGCTCGTGGCTTTTGTGTCGCCCCCTCGCGCGGGGGCGTGGATCGAAACTGACAAGACCGGCTTCGAGCAGGCCAAGCCGGAAGTCGCCCCCTCGCGCGGGGGCGTGGATCGAAACCAGTTCCGCGAATGTAATAGGTTTTGATGTTATGTCGCCCCCTCGCGCGGGGGCGTGGATCGAAACCCACATGGGCCGCTTGATAGCGACTACAACATTGTCGCCCCCTCGCGCGGGGGCGTGGATCGAAACTGGCTGGCGATGTGGGGGTTTAGGTGATGGTGCGTCGCCCCCTCGCGCGGGGGCGTGGATCGAAACAGACTGGCGTTTATGTCAGCGGTGGCAAGATCGTGTCGCCCCCTCGCGCGGGGGCGTGGATCGAAACGGCCAAGGCCAACGGAAACAAGGATAAGCAAATGTCGCCCCCTCGCGCGGGGGCGTGGATCGAAACTGGATGGCTGGTTTGATGCGCTGAATGACGGCCGTCGCCCCCTCGCGCGGGGGCGTGGATCGAAACTACGCCGACGAGGCAAACCGCCAGGTGCGCGAGTGTCGCCCCCTCGCGCGGGGGCGTGGATCGAAACTTTACAGACATCGACGAAGGCCGCGACTACAGAGTCGCCCCCTCGCGCGGGGGCGTGGATCGAAACGGCCCCATGCGATACGCAGCAACCTTGACCGGGTTGTCGCCCCCTCGCGCGGGGGCGTGGATCGAAACATCCGTTGTTAGCGGCTCGCCTTACATTGCGCTGGTCGCCCCCTCGCGCGGGGGCGTGGATCGAAACTCCATGTGCGGCGTCGTGTTTAGCGTGCAATGACGGTCGCCCCCTCGCGCGGGGGCGTGGATCGAAACCGGGGCCGAATGGCTGGGATTGTATCCCGGTTGATGGTCGCCCCCTCGCGCGGGGGCGTGGATCGAAACCGGAGATTGATACCCCTGGCTGTGACAAGCAATTTTGGCCCACTTGTGCTGACGAATTTTGGCCCACCCCCGGGGTTTGAGG
>NZ_BSOS01000023.1:0-230 GCF_030160635.1 Acidocella aquatica
TCCCTCACCCTGGCGACGAATTGCCCTGGCCCTGGCTGCGAATTGCCCTGGCCCTGGCTGCGAATTGCCCTGGCCCTGGCTGCGAATTGCCCTGGCCCTGGCTGCGAAGATCCCTGACCCTCTGGCTGCGAATCGCCCTGGCAATGAATTTCCTGGCCCTGCCTGCGAATCACCCTGGCGACGAATTGCCCTGGCCCTGGCTGCGAATCGCCCTGGCAACGAATCGCCCT
>NZ_BSOS01000023.1:240-543 GCF_030160635.1 Acidocella aquatica
CCCTTATAAATGCTCATATTAAGATTTTTTTACTTCAATATGACATGTAGGCTACCCATGGGTGCACATACAAGAAAAACAGTTGGTTTCTGGGCAAAAAAATTTTTAAGCTTTTTGGCCATTTTTGAACTACTGGGGCATTCTGGTTGTAATAAGCCCAACATGTCTATTAGGGGAGAGCCCAGTCACGAGTGGGGTCGCTATGTAAAAAAATTTAGTAAGCATTTTGGCTCCATTTGAACTACTGGGGCATACTGAATGCAATAAGCCCAACACGTATATTAGGGGGGAGCATGAAGGTGG
>NZ_BSOS01000024.1 GCF_030160635.1 Acidocella aquatica
GAGCATTTCCAGGACAACCGAAGCCGAGCCACACAAATGATCGCAGCGGTTTAATGAATCGCCCTGCCGCTTCCTTAACGGACTTGACGCCCATCAGGGTCTTGGTGAACGCAACGGTCTCTTCGAGCGAAGCCTTGCTGGAAGCAGCGAACTGCTTGGAAATGTCCTGGAACCCAGCGGCATAGATCTGGCTGGCCTTGATCGCGGCTTCCACGGTGCCCTGGTTGAACGCGAGCAGCTCTTCGCTCTTTTTCATAGCTTTCTCAACGCCTTCCTTGAGTTTCGCCTGCGAGGTCTCCAGACCCTTGGTGGCTTTCTCAATGCCATCCTTCACGGCGGCAATGGTGTTGTCGAAGCCCTTGGTGGCGGCTTCGGTGGTCTCTTCGATGGTCGTGGCGGCTGCCGCCTTGGTTTTCGTGCTGCTCATAATACGCAATCTCCAGTTAGGACTAAAATCAGTGACTGCACGGCCCCAACCCGGCGAGCGGTACGGCGCATGCCGCAGTGCAGCAAAAACCTTATACGCGACCGTTTCTCATCCGTCAACTATTTCTTGTGCGCTGCACAAAACTGTCACGAAACCGCGATCTTCCACCCTGGCGGCCCCCGGCCCGCCATCGCCCCGGCGGGAAGTTCAACAGCCTGTCTTAACCCATTGGCTTTTCGGTTCTTTCCATAAGATTTTGGGCGTTTTCCTGCTGGACAGCGCACGCCGGAAGCGCCTACATTGGCGTGGTTTATAGATTGAGGTGCCGCTCATGCAGGCTTGGAAGTCTGTTGCCGTGAAAAAATCCCTGGCGCTTGCCGGGCTTTGTCTTGCCGCGTGCGTGAGCATATCTCCCGCCCAGGCTCGCTCGGAACATCATTACCGCCGGCTGTCCCACCCCGCCGCCGCGCCGGCGGTTGATGCCGCCGCCACCAATTTCGGCCCGACCGCGCCCGGCGTCAGCAGCATTGTCATCGATGCCGCCTCCGGCCAGGTGATCGCCTCCAACGGCGCCGATATTCCGCGTTACCCCGCCAGCCTCACCAAGTTGATGACGCTCGACCTTGCCTTCCAGGCGCTGCGCGCTGGCAGCATGACACTGGATACGCAAATCCCCGTCTCCTACCACGCGGCCGCCGTGGAGCCGGTGAAGCTCGGCCTGCAACCGGGCAGCACCATTTCCGTTCACGACGCCATTCTGGCCATGACCACAATGTCAGCCAACGATGCCGCCACCGCCCTCGGTGAATATCTGGGCGGCGGCTCCGAGCCGCGTTGCGCCGCGCTGATGACCCAGCGCGCCCATGCGCTCGGCATGGCGCAAACCCAGTTCTACAACGCCTCCGGCCTGCCCAACCCCGGCCAGGTCACCACCGCGCGCGACCTCGCCATCCTGGCGCGCGACATCGTGGTGAATTTCCCCGAGGATCAGCCGTTCTTCGAGGTTCAGCAGTTCAATTTCCGCGGCCACCAGGTCTACAGCAACAACCAGATGCTGAAATCCTATGCCGGCGCCACCGGCATGAAGACCGGCTACACCGATCTGGCGCGCCATAACCTCGTCACCAGCGCCAGCCGCGATGGCCGTGTGCTCATCGGCGTCGAGCTGCACGAACCCTCCTGGGGCGACACCTATCAGCAGATGACCGCGCTGCTCGACAACGGCTTTGGCGGCCATGTTCCCGTCACCGCCGCCCAGATCGCCAGCCGCCAGCCGGCCGTGGCCTCGCCGGTTCAGCATCTCGCCGCGGCAACCCGGCCGCATGTGCCCGCTTCCCGCCCCGCCGCCGCGCAGCTGGCCAGCCGCGCCCGCCAACCGGCCGATGGCAGCTGGGTCGCCCAGCTTGGCCTGTTCTCGCGCGTGAGCAAGGCGCGGATCGAGGCCATAGCCGCGCGCCAGATTAGCGGCGCCGGTTTCACCCGCATCGCCCGGGTTGAGCGGCATGGCAAAACCCTGTGGAACGCTCAAGTGGCCGGCCTCAGCCTCGCCGCGGCCCATGAAGCCTGCGACGCCATGGTCGCGCGCGGCAATTCCTGCCGCATCATCGAGCCGCGGACCGACCATCTGGCGATGGAAACCACCAACACCGGCGACGGCACTTAAAGCCGCCCGCCGGGGCGATTTGAGCATTTTCCCGGCTGGCTCTATGTGAGCGGTCATGATCGTCTCGCAATTCGTTAACCTGCTGGCAGCGGAAGCCGGAGCCAAACCCCTGCAGGCCGCGATCATCGTGGGCGGCACCTTCATCCTGGAGGATGCGGCCACCCTGCTGGCCGCCATGCAGGTCGCCTCCGGCGCGCTTTCGCTCCCTTTGGCGCTGGCCTCCCTCTATACCGGCATCATCCTGGGAGACCTTGGGCTTTACGGACTCGGCTGGCTCTCGGCCACGCACCCCTGGGCCAAGCGCCTCATCCCCCGCGCCCGGCGCGATCTCGGGCGCGAATGGGTGCATCCGCGCATTTTCTATGTGGTGCTGGTCAGCCGCTTCGTGCCCGGGCTGCGCCTGCCCACCTACACCACGCTGGGGTTTCTGCGCGCGCATCTGGGCAAATTCACCCTGGCTGCGATCGGCGCCACTCTTGTCTGGACCTCCGGGCTGTTTTTTGTCAGTTTCAAGCTCGGGCTGGTGATGATGCGCTATCTTGGCGCTTGGCGCTGGGCCGGTCTCGGCGTATTTCTCATCATCCTGGTGGCTGTGGGCCGCATCGCCACGCGGCTTTATAATAAGAGGACAACGCCATGAGCGTAACATCGCTCCCCGTCGCACTGGATGCCCCCGGCCTGCAGGCAAGCTCCGCCCGGCGCAAAAGCCCGGTCTCGTTTTTCGAGTTCTGGCCCGGCTGGTTGTTCTACGCGCCGGTGGCCGTGTTCTGGATTCTCAAATCCATCCGCTACGGCAGCCTCACGCTGCCCACCCTGGCCAACCCGCGCATCAATGCCGGGGGCATCTGCGGCGAGTCGAAAAACGACATCCTCGGCCTCGCAGGCCCCCTGGCACGGCAATGGATCGCCCCCTACACGCCGCTCACCACCTCGGGCCATAACGATGGCAACGACCTCACCCTGGCCCTGGCCGCCATGGCGCGCGCCGGTCTGAGCTTTCCCGTCGTCGCCAAGCCGGACATGAGCTGCAACGGCGTCGGCGTGCGCGTGGTCAATAACGAGGCCCAATTGGCCGCCTATCTTGCCGCCTTCCCCCGCGCCACCGCCATGCAGCTGCAGGCGCTCATCACCCATGAGGGCGAAGCCGGGATTTTCTACATCCGCCACCCGGGCGAGGCGGCCGGGCGCATCACCTCCGTCACCCTTAAATTCCCCCCCTCCGTCACCGGCGACGGCAAGCGCAGCGTGCGCGAACTCATCGCCGCCGATCAGCGCCTCAATGCGGTCTCCAATCTGCTGCTGCCTCAGCTTGGCGCCAAGGCCGGGGCAATTCCCGCCGAGGGCGAGAGCGTGCGCCTGGTCTTCGTCGGCAATCACTGCCGCGGCTCCACCTTCAAGGACGGTCTGGACATCGTCACCCCCGCCCTGACCGCGCGGATCGACGAAATCGTCCAGGACATGCAGGAAGTCTATTTCTCCCGCCTCGACCTGCGCTACGAATCGCTGGAAGCCCTGCGCGAGGGGCGCAATTTCCAGATCATCGAATTCAACGGCAGCGGTTCGGAAGCCACCCACATCTGGGACCCGGAGATGACCCTGCGCGCCGCCTATGCCACGCAGTTCTTCCACTACGGCGAATCCTTCAAAATCGGCGCCGCGGTCCGCCAGCGCGGCCTGCGGCCATCCGGCCTGCGCAAACTGGCCTCCCTCTGGCGCCACCAAAAAAAATTAATGGCCGCCTACCCGGCCAACGACTGAATTACCCGCCAAACCCACCCTAAAGAATGGGGCGCGGACCCTTCAAAATCCCTAGTTCAAAAACCGAAGGGCGCGCGGGTGTTCGCGCTGCCTGACGTGCGAAGACCAACGATAAAAATAAAACCGGAGAGACCGTGACGAAACCAGCTCTCATAACTTTGCCCGCGCGATGCGCGCGCCGGGCCTGAAAAATCTGGTTTCCCAAGACATCATCAAGGTAGAATAAAATGGGACACATCGCCTTCACAGCCAATCCGGACAAAGACCGTCCGTCACCTGAATGGATTTCACATCTGCGCCGCCGCTACGCGATCGAACCGCAGGTCGACCGCCTGCTCACCCGCAAGATGGAACTGCGCGCCGGCCCCGGCTATGAGACCGTGCCCCTGGACCGCCTGAGTGCGGGGGTGGAATCGCTGATCCGCTCGAACATCGGCAATGATTTCAAACTCGCCGATGCCCGCTGGCTCTCGGGCGGCGCCTCCAAGCTGCAAATGGCCTTCACGCTGGAGTGGCAGCGCCCCGGTGTTGGCTTCGAGAAAACCCCGATGGTGCTGCGGATGGAGCCGGCCGAGTCCATCGTCGCCACCAGCCGCCTGCGCGAATTCCAGCTCATCAAGGCCGTCGGCGGCACAGTGCCGGTTCCCCCGGTGTTCTGGTGCGATGAGGATGGCGTGCATCTGCCCTACCCGGCGCTGGTCTACGGCTTTGCCACCGGCGTCACCAAACCCGCCGCCTCCACCAGCGGCGTCTCCGGCAGCAACACCTCGCTCCCGCCCGATGTCGCCGCCGCCCTCTCGCCGCAGTTCATCACCCAGCTCGCCGCCATCCACAATCTGGACTACCACGGCCTCGACCTCTCCGCCTTCACCGCCCCCATGCCCGGCACCCAATGCGCCGATTGGGGCGTAGATTGGTGGGAGCGCGTCTGGGAGGAAGACGCCGATGAAGACATCCCCCTGCTGCGCCTGGCCGCGGGCTGGCTGCGCCGCAACGCGCCCAGCCTGGAGAAACCCTCCCTCGTGCATGGCGACTACCGCCTCGGCAATTTCCTCTTCACCGAGCACGACATGCGCATCACCGCACATCTTGACTGGGAGCTCGGCCGCATCGGCGACCGCCATCAAGACCTCGCCTGGACCACCAACGCCGCCTTCAAGACCTTTGCCGCCGACGGCAAAACCCAGCTTGTCTGCTCCATGCTTCCCGAGCCGGAATTCTTCGAGCAATACCAGAAGGCCGCGGGCGTCACCGTCAACCCGCGCACGCTGCACTGGTACAAAATCTACAACAGCTTCAGCCTCGCCATCCTCATGCTCGGCACCGGCTACCGCATCGCCCGCAACGCCAAAACCCATCAGGACGTTCTGGTCACCTACCTGATGGGCATCGGCCACGTCATCATCAACGAGATGCGCGAACAGCTGGAACAGGGATTCTAACATGCAACTCCGTGCGGAAATCCAGATCAAAACCGTCATCAAGGCCCTGAAGGACGTGATCGTCCCCGCCATCGACCCCGCCAACAAGCTGGCGGTTGAGCAGGCGCATCTCGCCATGGGCCTGCTCAACCTGCTCTCAACCCAGATGCCGGTGCAGTTCCGTTTCGACCATGATGAATTGCAGCGCCTCGTGCAGGCATGCGAGAAACTTGAGCGCGTCTGCAAGCAGGACCCCGAAGCCAGCGCCGAACTGCGCCGCCTGAAGGCCGCGCGCGCCGAGGCGCAGCATGTGCTCGAGAAGAGCCGCATCGACCCCGCGCGCATCCTCGACTCCATCCGCACCCTGCGCGCTGACATCAGCGCCCTTATCGTCACAGTGGAGCGCGAGGAGCTGGGCGCCGGTCAGTTCACCGAAGCCGAAAAAGTGGTGCTGGACCTCTCGCGCGAACAATTGTTGCGCGATCGCTCCCTGCTGATCTCGCTGGGCAACGAAATTGACCCCGCCGCCGTCCCCGCCATCGGCACGCTGCTGCCGCATCTGGATTAGAGCGCGATCGTTTGAGGTTCGCTCAACCGAGCGGGCCGAAAGCGTGAATCGCCCTCAGAAAAATGGCCAGAGCCTGATCGCACTTCAAGCGATCAGGCTTATGGCCCCATCACCGCGAAGGAAACCTCACTTGCCGCACGATCTTGCAAAATTTGAAGGCCACATAAAGGGCGATGGTCCGCTGTGGAACCAGAGCTTCTACTACAACGCCTACGACCCCGCGACCCGCACCGGCGTGCTGGTGCGCGTCGGCATTCAGGAGAACCGCCAGGAGGCCAACAGCTGGTTCATCGCCTTCCGCGATGGCCTGCCACTGTTCACCCGCACCAACATGAATCTGCCCTACATCCCCGGCCGCCCGCTCGGCGGCATGGAGATCGCGGGCATGCGCATCGAGGCGGAAATCCCGCTCAAGCGCACCCGCATCACCATCTCCACACCAGACTTCAGCGCCGATCTTGTGTGGAACGAGCTGCACCCGATGGAAGACTGCATCTCGCTCAGCCATGACAAGGACGGCTCCTTCGCGCGCGAACTGGCGCATGTGCATATCGAGGGCACCTCCACCGTCACCGGCCATATCATCAGCCGCGGCGCGCGCAGCGAGCTCAACGGCAAAGGCTTCCGCGACATCGCCGCCGGCCCGCGCAACTGGGACGCCATGCTGCACTATCGCCTGGCCTGGCCCATTTTTGACAACGGCACAGCCCTGGCCGGCATCCACGGCATCTCCACCGGCCGCCAGTCAGCCTACATGCGCATGTATCACGACGGCACCCGCTGGATGCAGGTGAGCGACATCGACGACCAGATGGTATTCTCCGCTGATAAAACCTCGGTTGAAAGCGCCCACTGGAAGTTCACCGACGAGCTTGGCCGCACCCATGAGTTCACCGCCAAGCCGCTATTCAGCTGGCTCTTCCCGCTCGACACGTTCGTCCTGCGCGAACAACTGATGGAATACCGCCTGTCCGATGGCACCCTCGGCTACGGCCTCTACGAGACCGGCTATCGTCTGCCCTGGACGGGGATTTAATAAAACCCATGCCCTGCCTGCAAACATGCGGGCAGGGCGTTTTAATCCCGGCGCGCTCCAGCGGTGCCGCCGGCCTCCAGGCCGATGCTCATCACGGCGCGGATCAGATGATCGATCAGAACATCAATCTCCTTCTGGCTGGCCCCTGCAAATCGCGTCAGCGCCACCGTATGCCCGCCGCCGACAAACAACCGCGCCGCCGCCCTGATGTTCATATGCGGCGATATCTCCCCCGAGCGCTTGCCGGCTGCCAAAACCTTGCGCACCCCGGCCAGCAATTGCTCCTGCATCACCTGATAGCGCGGCCATACATCGGCGCGAAACCCCGTGCTCCAATCCAGCCAGACTTTCACGAAATCCGAATCCTCGCGCGCCGCGCGGTCCAATCCTTCAACCATTTCCCGCAACGCCATACGGGCGGGAATCCCCTCGCGCACCGCCCCGGTGACGATTTTCAGCAGCGAGGCTTCAACCTCGGCCAGCGTCTCGATCACCAAATCCTCGCGCGTGCGGAAATAGGAATGCACAGCCGCCACCGAGACATGCGCCAATGCCGCCACATGCGCATGCGTCGCGCGCGCCACCCCATGCTCGGCAAACGCGGCGATGGCGCAGGCGAGCAACTGGGCCCTGCGCTGCTCGGGCAGCAACCGGCTGCGCGGCGCTCTGCTTTCAGTTTTCAAAATGTGATTCTTCCCGGGTTATTTAGCACCAAGCAAATCCTGATTGGCGCCCCTGATGCTAGGGTTTCTCAATGACACGTCAAGAGGGGACAAAAATGATCCCGCAGGGAAGTGGGTACTTTACTATTGACAATATACTCAATAAGAAATACGCAGACCAGGCAACAAGTCGCGGACCACGCGATATCCAGGAGGATGCCGATGACACCAAGCGTTAACGACGAAGAACTCGCGCGCACCACGCCGCTTGACCAGTTCGATGTCAGCCGGCCAGAGCTATATCTGCGCGAGGGCCTGCACCCCTATTTCAAGCGCCTGCGCGATGAAGACCCCGTGCATTATTGCAAGCAAAGCGCCTACGGTCCCTACTGGTCCGTCACCCGCTTCGAAGATTGCGTGGCGATCGACACCAACCACAAGGTCTTCTCCTCCGATGCCTCCGTCGGCAGCTTCGTGCTTGACGATGCAACCCTCAATCCGGTCGTCGAAAACGGCCTCTTCCTGCCCAACTTCCTGGGCATGGACCCGCCGCGCCACGACATCCACCGCAAAGTGGTCAGCCCCGCTGTGGCGCCCGAAAATCTTGAGCGCATCGAGCCGCTGATCCGCCAGCGCAGCCAAAAAGTGCTGGACAGCCTGTCAATTGGCGAAACCTTCAACTGGGTTGAGCGCGTCTCCATCGAGCTGACCACGATGATGCTGGCAACCCTGCTTGACTTCAACTTCGAGGAACGCCGCAACCTGACCCGCTGGTCCGATGTCGTCACCGCCTCGCCAGGTGATGGCGTTATCGAGAGCTGGGAGCAGCGCGAGAAGGAACTGCGCCAGTGCGAGGCCACGTTCCAGAAAATGTTCGCCGAACGCAAGGCCGCGCCGCCGAAATCCGACCTCATCTCGATGATGGCGCATTCACCCGAGATGGCCGACATCACGCCGGAGGAATTCCTCGGCACGGTCGTTCTGCTCATCGTCGGCGGCAACGACACAACGCGCAACTCGATGTCCGGTTCCGCCATGGCGGCGCATCTCTACCCGGCCGAGTTCGAGAAGGTGCGCAGCAATCAGGCGCTTATCCCAAGCGCGGTCTCCGAGACCATCCGCTGGCAAACCCCGATCGCGCATATGCGCCGCACGGCGCTCTGCGACTATGAGTTCCGCGGCAAGCAGATCCGCAAGGGCGACAAGGTTGTCATGTGGTATCTCTCGGCCAACCGCGATGAGCGCGTCATCGCGAACCCAATGGCGTTCATAGCCGACCGCAAAAACCCGCGCCACCACATGTCCTTCGGCTTTGGCATCCACCGTTGCGTCGGCAACCGCCTCGCGGAGATGCAAGTGCGCGTATTGTGGGAAGAATTCTTCAAGCGTTTTTCGAAAATTGAAGTCGTGGGCGAGGTAACCCGCATCCCCTCCTGCCTCATCCACGGCTACACCAGCATCCCGGTTCGCCTGAGCAAATAAAACGCAAGCCGCAATCAATCATCTTTCAGGAATTCACCCATGCCAAAAATCAAATACATAACCCATGACGGCAAGGAGTATGACGTCGATGCCCATGAAGGCGCCTCCGTCATGGAGGCCGCCACCAGCAGCAACGTCCCGGGTATTGATGGCGATTGCGGCGGCGCGCTGGCCTGCGGCACCTGCCACATCTATGTCGATCCCGCCTGGTTCGCCAAAGCCGGAACCCCGGCGCAGGACGCGGAACAGGAAATGCTCTCCCTCCTCGACAATCGCCAGGATAACAGCCGCCTGTCCTGCCAGATATCAATGTCAGCCGAACTCGACGGGCTGGTGGTAAGACTACCGCGCGGCCAGCACTGAGGCCTGCGGTTTTGCCAAACAAACGGGGCAGGCGGCATGTCGATAGCCCCCTGCGCGCGGTCCCATTTCAGCTTTCGGGTGTTTCATGGTTGATTATATAATTGTGGGTGCCGGTTCCGCCGGCTGCGTGCTGGCCAACCGCTTGAGCGCCGACCCCGCGGTGCAGGTCACGCTTCTGGAAGCCGGAGGAAAAGACAGCAGCTTTCTCTACCACATGCCGGCCGGCCTGCTCGGTTTGATGCGTTCGGGCAAGGGCAACTGGAATTATGAATCAATCCCCCAGCCCGGCCTGAACAACCGCACCGTCTATTTCCCGCGCGGCAAGGTGCTGGGCGGCTCCAGTTCCATCAACGGCCTGGTCGTCTCGCGCGGCAACGCGGGTGATTATGACCATTGGGCGCAATGCGGCAACCAGGGCTGGTCCTACGCCGATTGTCTGCCCTACTTCAAAAAACTTGAGGACTACCCCGGCGGCAACCCGGAATATCGCGGCACCGGCGGACCTGTCGGCGTCACCCTCACGCCGCCGCCCGAACACATGACCCCGATCGCCCGCGCCTGGATCGAGGGCGGCCTGCAGGCTGGTTTTCCCTTCAACCCTGACGTCAACGGCCCCAATCCCTACGGCATGGCGCAGATGCAGGCGAATTTCGTGGGTGGCGTGCGCCGCAGCGCCGCCGATGCCTACCTGAAACCCGCCCGCGCACGCCCAAATTTGCGGGTCATCACCGGCGCGCTGGTCAAACGCGTGGTGCTGCAAGCAGGCCGCGCCACCGGCGTTGAATACATCCAGGGCGGCCAGACAAAATTCCTCCCCGCCGCGCGTGAAGTCATCCTCTCGGGCGGCGTCATCAACTCCCCGCAGGTGTTGCAACTCTCGGGCATCGGCGCGGCGGAAGACATCACGCCGCACGGCATCGCCATGCAGCACGAACTGCCAGGCGTGGGCCGCAACCTGCGCGACCATATCGCCATTTCCCATAAGCAGCGCATCACCAAACCCTACTCCATGCTGAGCGCGCTCAAGCCGCTGGCAACGCTCAAGGCCGTGGCGCAATACCTGCTGTTCCACTCGGGCCCCACCGCCACCAGCGGGCTGGAAGCCTGGGCGCATCTCAACTCGCGCCCCGGCCTGGAATATCCCGATATCCAGATGTACTGCGTATTGCTGATGTATAACGACCATGGCCGTGACATCATCCCCGAGGAAGGTTTCATGACCGCGCTCAACGGCTGCCGCCCGGAGAGCACCGGCACGGTCAAAATCCGTTCCGCCGACCCCACCGTGCACCCTGAAATTGACCCGAAATTCTTCAGCGCTCCCAACGACATCCGCGTCCTGCGCGATGGCCTCAAAATCGCCCGCGAAATCGTCGCGCAAAAATCCTTCGATGATTTCCGCGGCACCGAATTCGCCCCCGGCGCCAGCGCAACGTCAGATGCCGATCTCGACGCCTACATCCGCGCCAACGCCGCCACGCTCTATCACCCTGTTGGCACCTGCAAGATGGGTTCCGACGACATGGCAGTGGTGGATTCCTCCCTGCGTGTGCGCGGCGTTGATGCCTTGCGCGTCGCCGATGCCTCGATCATGCCCAACATCATCAGCGGCAACACCAACTTCCCAACCATGATGATCGGCGAGAAAGCTGCGGACATGATTTTGGGCAAACACGCATGAGCGCGCAGGCCTTCGGCCCATGCGCGCGCATCGCCCGCCTGTGTCCTTAACTGGGCGTCACGCTAAACCCGGCCTCCCGGATCGCCTCGATGAACTGCTGCGCCTGCGCATCTCCGCCGATCACCACCTTCTTGCTCTGCAGGTCGGCGGCAACGGTGGCGTGGGGGTCAACCCCCTGCACCGCGGCGGTAATCGCCCGCACGCAAGAGGAACAATCCATATCAGGCACGGTGACTTGCAAACTGGTCTCGCTGGCCATGATTTTCTCCTTGATTACACATAGTAAGTAGTTTCCCCCCGGCAAGGTCAAGCCTTGACCGCCCCGCGATGGGAGCCACATACTCCCGCATGGACCAGCCTGTTACGCCCGCGCGGACAATCGACCTCGCCATCGGCGGCATGACCTGCGCCAGCTGCGTCTCCCGGGTCGAAAAAGCCCTTGGCAAGGTTCCCGGCGTGCAGAGCGTCGCGGTTAATCTCGCCACCGAGAGCGCGCATCTGCTCGCCGCCCCCGGCACCAGCATGGAGGCTCTCACGGCAGCAGTCGCCCGCGCGGGCTATACAGCCGAGCTGCGCGCCCAGGCCAGGCCGCAATCCCACCGGCGCGAGAAGCTGGAGCTCATCGCCGCCGTCGCGCTGTCCGCGCCGTTATTCGCCTCCATGCTTGTCCCCCTGCCGGGCGGGCTGGAGCTCGCCCTCGCCACGCTCATGCAATTCTGGCTTGGCGCCCGCTTCTACATCGCGGGTTTCAAGGCCCTGCGCGCGGGTGCCGCCAATATGGATGTTTTGGTCGCCCTTGGCACCACCGCCGCCTACGGCCTCTCGCTGTGGGATTTCGCCACCACCGGGCCGCTCTACTTTGAGTCCTCGGCCGCCATCATCACCTTCATCCGCCTCGGCAAATTCCTCGAATCCCGCGTCAAGCGCGAGGCCGCCGGCGCCATCACCGGCCTCAACAGCCTGCGCCCGGCCCTGGCACATGTGCCAGGGCGCGGCGATGTCGCGGTGCAAAGCCTCATCCCCGGCGACGAGGTGGAGCTGCGCCCCGGCGAGCGTGTCCCGGCTGACGGCGTGATTCTCAGCGGCACCTCCAGCCTGGATGAAAGCCCGCTCACCGGCGAATCCCTCCCCGTTGCCCGCGCCCCCGGCGAGCACCTGCTGGCTGGCGCCCTCAACCTGGATGGCGTGCTCCGCCTGCGTGTCACCTCCCGCGCGGGGGAGTCCTTCCTCGACCGCATCGCCCGGCTGATCGAGGCGGCCCAGGCCTCCAAGGCGCGGGTGCAGCATCTGGCGGACCGTGTGGCAGCCGTCTTCGTGCCGGTCATCATGGTCATCGCCGCGTTCACCTTCCTCGGCTGGCTGCTGCACGGCGCCACCCTGGCCACCGCCATCATCAATGCCGTCTCCGTGCTGGTCATCGCCTGCCCCTGCGCGCTCGGCCTGGCCACCCCAGCCGCCATCCTGGCCGGCACCGGCGCCGCCGCCCGGCTGGGCATCCTGCTGCGCAATGCCGACGCGATAGAGACCGCCGCGCATGTCAACATGGTGGTGTTCGACAAAACCGGCACCCTCACCAGCGGCCAGCCCCACCTCACTGACATCCCCTTCCTGCGCGGCATCACCGTTGAGCGCGCGCTGGACATCGCCTCCGCCCTGGCCGCGTCCGACACGCACCCGCTCGCCTCGGCCCTGCGCCGGCCAAGCCCGCCCCAGGCCGAGGCGGTGCGCATTCTCCCCGGCCGCGGCGTGGAAGGCACCATCGCCGGGCAACGCTATATTCTCGGGTCTGCCGCGCTCATAGCGGATGCCGGCGGCACCGCCCCGGAGGTCGCAACCACCGCCACGCTCTCCTACTTGGCCCGGGCGGACGGCACCTGCCTCGCCGCCTTCGCCTTCGCCGACACCTTGCGCCCCGGCGCCCGCGCGGCGATCGAGCGCCTGAAATCCATGGGCATCGGCGTCATGCTGCTTTCGGGCGACCGCGAGGCCGCGGCCCAGGCCGTGGGCCAGGAACTCGGCATCGAACAAATCATCGCCCACGCCACGCCGGAGCAGAAAATCGCCACCATCCAGGCCCTGCACGCGGCGGGCAAAACCGCCGCCATGGTCGGCGACGGCGTTAACGACGCCCCGGCCCTGGCCGCCGCCAGCCTCGGCATGGCGATGGGGCAGGGCGCCGATGCCGCCATCGAGGCCGCCGATGTCTCCCTGCTACGGCCAGACCTCGCTCTGGTGCCCGACGCCCTGGCGCTCTCCCGCCAGACCTGGAGCGTGCTCTGGCAGGGGCTGTTCTGGGCGATGATCTACAACCTCATCGGCATCCCGGCGGCCGCCTTCGGCCTGCTCAGCCCCACCATCGCAGGCGCCGCCATGGCCGCCTCCTCGGTTTGCGTGGTCGCCAACGCGCTGCGCCTGCGCAAATGGCGGCAAAAATGAGCGAGTCCGCCTTCCCCCATGCCTCCACCGGCGGTAAACCTTGACTTTGCGCCCCGCTTTGCCGATAGGAGGCCTGAGGAAAATAGCGCGGTTTGCGCTAGGCGCGTTGTCGCGCGCACGACCACAACACGAACGGGTTCAATTTTTGTCAGACACTCCTGAGACCGGCGCACAGACCACTGCGCTCGATGAGACTATTCAAGACACCGGCGCGGAGCACCTCGCCGTAAGCGGAATCATTGAGACTCCAGCCGCCGCGCCGGATGTGCCAGACCCGGCCGGGCCGGAGCCTGTTCAAGAGTCCGACGAAGCCGACGCCGACGAGCGCGTCGCCGAGGATGCCGCCGCCGAAGCCGATGGCTTTGCCCCGCTTGGCCTCTCCGAACCCATTTTGCGCGCCCTGCACGACAAGGGCTACCTCCGCCCCACGCCGATCCAGGCCCAGGCCATCCCCACCGTTCTCATGGGGCGCGACGTTCTCGGCTGCGCCCAGACAGGCACCGGCAAAACCGCGGGCTTCACCCTCCCGCTGCTTGACATTCTCTCAGGCAGCCGCGCCCGCGCCCGCATGCCCCGCTCGCTCATCCTCGAGCCGACGCGCGAACTCGCCCTCCAGGTCGCCGAAAACTTCGTCGCCTACGGCAAATACCTCAAGCTCAATCACGCGCTGTTGATCGGCGGCGAGAGCATGTCCGACCAGAAGGACGCGCTGGCCAAGGGCGTTGATGTGCTCATCGCCACCCCCGGCCGCCTTATCGACCTGTTCGAGCGCGGCGGCCTGCTGCTGCGCGACGTGCGCGTGCTGGTGATCGACGAAGCCGACCGCATGCTGGACATGGGCTTCATCCCCGACATTGAGCGCATCGTCGCCATGCTCCCCGCCACCCGCCAGACGCTCTTTTTCTCCGCCACCATGGCGCCCGAAATCCGCCGCCTGGCCGACGCCTTCCTGAGCAACCCGAAGGAGATCACCGTCTCCAAACCGGCCTCGGTCGCCACCACCATCACCTCCGGCCTGGTGCTGGTCAACGAGCATGACAAGCGCGAGGCCCTGCGCCGCCTCATCCGCTCCGAGGACGTGCAGAACGCGCTGATCTTCTGCAACCGCAAGCGCGATGTCGACATTCTGCTCAAATCCCTCCTCAAACACGGCTTCTCCGCGGGCGCCCTGCATGGTGACCTGGCGCAATCCGTGCGCTTCGCCACCCTCGAAAAATTCAAGGCCGGCGAACTGCGCCTCCTGGTCTGCTCCGACGTCGCCGCCCGCGGCATCGACATCGGCGGCCTCAGCCATGTGTTCAATTTTGACGTGCCGCATCATTGCGAAGACTATGTCCATCGCATCGGCCGCACCGGCCGCGCCGGCAAGGAAGGCCGCGCCTTCACCATCGCCACGCCCGATGACCGCCTGGCCGTCGAAGCCGTCGAAAAACTGATCGCCGCCCCCATCCCGCGCATCGAGATCCCGGGGTTGGATATCGTCGAATGGGCCGAGGGCGATGGCCGCCGCGGCCGTGGCGGCCGCACAGGCCGTGGCAAACCCGCCGCCAAGGCGCCCGCCCGCCCCGCCAAGGCCCCCGCCAAGGCCAAGGAGGAAGAACCCGCCCGTGAGCGTGAGCGCGAACCAGCCCGCGAGCGCACCCCGCGCCCGCCACGCGGCGAGCCGCGCCGTGAGGAGCCAGCCGCCCGCGTCGAGGAACCCCGCCGCCGCGAGCCGCGCACCATCTACGCGAGCGACAACAACGGCCCCAGCGTGCGCGGTTTCGGCGCCGATGTCCCGGCCTTCATGCTCATCCGCAAGCGCGGCCCGCTCGCCGCCATTCTGGACGAGCCAAACGAGACCGAGGAAGACGATGTGGTTCAGCCCGGCGATGCCAGCAACGGCGAGGGCATCGCGGCTTGACCTTCAAGCCCGCTTCGCCTCTCCACCCCGGCCTGAACTAACCCCATGAGCCACTGCCTCCACTTTGGCATCTGCGGCGGCTGCGCCACGGATACCCTGGCCGCGCCGCAAAAATCCCTGGCGCTGTCTCAGGCTTTGGCCAGAGCCGGGTTCGCGGACGCCCCTTTGTCCCCGCTGGTGGAAACCCCGCTGCGCAGCCGCCGCCGCGCGGACCTCGGCGCCACCCGCAAAGCCGGTGACATCTCTCTCGGCCTGCACCGCACAGCCAGCCCCGCGGTGGTTGACATGCGCGAATGCGCGCTGCTCCTGCCGGAAATCGTGGCGCTGCTGCCTGATCTACGAATCCTCCTGCGCAGCCTTCAGGCTTTCCGCAGCACCGGCGCCGTCGTCATCAACTGGCTCGACAATGGCCCGGATATCCTGCTGCGCATGGACGCCGCATTCACCGGCCCCGACCGCACCAAGATCATCGCCTTCGCCCGCGCCCACAACGCGCCGCGCATCAGCATCGCCACGGGGGCTGAACTGCCCGAGCCAGCGGTCATCCTGCAAACCCCCGCCATCAGCTTCTCCGGCGTCCCGGTAGACCCCCCGCCGGGCGGCTTTCTCCAGGCCAGCCGGGCAGGGGAGGCAGCCATCATCGCTGCCGTGCTCGCGGGCCTGCCCAAACTCAGCCTCAAATCGCGCATCGTCGAACTCTACGCAGGTGCCGGCACCCTCTCCTTCGCCCTCGCGCAGCACGCGCGGGTGGAGGCCTATGAGGGCGATGCCAGCGCCACCCAATCGCAGGACAAAGCCATCCGCCTGAACAATCTGGCCGGGCGCATGCGCGTCACCCAGCGCGACCTCCACCGCCGCCCCCTGCAAGCCGCCGACATGGCCGGCGCCAAAGCCGTGGTCCTAGACCCCCCCTACGCCGGCGCCACCACCCAAATGCGCTTTTTAGCCGCCAGCGGCGTTGCCCGCATCATCTATGTAAGCTGCAACCCCGACGCTTTGGCCACCGACGCCGCCGTGTTGCGCCGCGCCGGATATTTGGTCCGCAACGCCACGCCGATCGACCAGTTTCCGTATTCGGAAAATGTTGAGAGCGTGGTGGTGTTTGAGAAGTTAAAAAGTTAATCTTTCGAATAGATTCAAAGATTGATAATTAGGTAGCGAGATTTTTTGCGACAAGTTTGATGAATTGGGCCCAATTTTTGTGGTTTTGAATTCCAGAAGAACAGAATTTATAGGCGATTGAAACGGGGTCAATTTTTTCTGGACCCGTTACGAGTTGACGCTCTCGTATGGTCAAAGCGGATCGTTTTGAACGATGCACGATGAAATTTCTGACGTATCTCAAGTCCGAAATATCCCAAGGGGTAACGCCCAATTGATCTGTGATGTTTTGTAAATTTGAAACAGCTAAATGTGTTGCGGCTTGGACTGCTTTGTCGGGTAGATACCAATCAGGTTCCATCGGTCGCTTTTGGTTCCTATATTGGGCAAGGAGCACATGGCACGCAGCTTCCCTTGTCGAGAGACGGATGGGCAGTTTTGAAACTATTGGACCAGAGCTGTCGCAATAATTGCCTGTTGCGCAATCAAGAATGAGATTTCTAATGAACAGTTCCCATTCAATTTGAAGTTGGATCAGCGATCTCTCGACAATGAAAATCTCGTGAGAGGCGAGACTTGTACCATGGTCATACTCATTGATGGTTTGGGTTAAGGCGTCAATCCGTGCTCCAAACCGGAAAAGGCGTCTACTTAGCTCCATGATTAGCGATTGCATTCACCAAGAAATGGAGGCGGGTCTTTCGTGAGGAAACGCGATGTGTAGTACTTTTACTTGCCCCGACGAACTGAGCGTAGGGCGAGCTTTCATCGTCTTCCAAGTCGAATGCTTGCGCAATTTGTGCAAGTGAATTCCCAGCACTCTCCCAATCAACACCGACTCCACGGAGTTCCGTAATGCCTTCGGTTAGTCGGTTATCGGGTGCATTCCCGTTGAGATAAGCTGCCGCCGCAAATAGTGCGAGAAAATTGGGTGCATCATAGAAGGTCGTTTCAACAAAATCTTGGGAAGTATGTTTGATTATCTCGTTGATTGTCTCGTCGATCTTTACTCGAAGCTTTTGGAAATAGGTTTCATCATTTCCGATATGCTCCCTGTAGTATCTTCCAATCGATGGTTCACCACCATCCCCGAATCCTACATCGACGACCATGAACATCTCAGCCATGACTGAGGTGTTTTTAAGTCTAACGCTTTCCCGGACGCTGACAATCTTGAACTCGTTCCAAAGCTTGCTCCAGTCCGATGTGGCATCGTAAATAGCCCATTTTACCGGTTCTGAGTACTCGGCATGACGAAGCTCAGCTGGGGTAACTTTTACACTGTATGAATTTAACCGAGCAAATACCTCCAGCACGTCAGCATCGTTAGCATTCAAAAGTTGAACTACTGACACTTTGTACGAAAGAAAACTTTCCTGATCTTCTGCGTTGAGGTCTGCGTAAAATTTCCCTTTGTGGTTTGGGGCCTTTAAAGTCAGTTTCAATTTGCCGGCGGCAAACTCAAGAATGGCGCGCAATCTCTGTTGCCCATCGACAACTTCACGAACGGTAGTTTGACTGATTCGATCAAGTATGGTGCGAAAGTAGATCTGGGGCATTGGAAAGTCGTTTAATATCGTATCGATCAGATATACTTTTGCCGAAGGCGTCCAAACAGAACCGCGCTGAAAATCAGGTGAGAGGATTAGTTGTTTTTTATTATACCACTCTATGAAATCAGAAATTGTGTAGGTTTGCGGGACACTTGCCATTTTTTTACCTTGTGCGAAGCATAACGGGGAATACCAGTCGGTGACAATCGGCACCATGTTAAAGACGTATGGATGTAATAGATTGTAAGTGGCGGCAAGGTGTTATTTAGATAATGGGGGTCTGGGGCCTCAGGCCCCGGCGGGTTGCAGGGCAGAGCCCTGATCTTAAAACCCTAACCCCCTACCCCTGCTTCCAGGGCAGCCCCTCCGCCTTCCAGCCCCCCACATTCCCGCGGTGCCCCCGCGCGTCCTGCGGCCCCTCGAACCCGTCCTTCACATTATACACATGCTTATACCCGGCCGCCTTGGCCGCCATCGCCGCCGCCATGCTGCGCGCGCCCGAGCGGCAGATGAAATATATATGGTCGCTATGCTCCAGCTTCGCCGCTGCCAGCGCTTCCAAAAATTTCGGGTTGGGCTGCATGGTGGGGTAAATCTGCCACTGCACCAGCACCGGCTGCTTGCCGGTCTGGGTCAAATCCGGCACGCCGACAAAGCTCCACTCGGCATTTGTCCGCACATCGCACAAAGCAGCATCGGGATTGCTCATTAACGCTTCCCAGACCTGTCGCGGCGCCAAATCTTCGATCATAATGTCCCCCGCAAGTATTGTATGCCGATTACGGCCAGCATAGCGGGGACATTAAGCAATGGAAACAGTCGTGGACGGTTTGATCGGCGCAATCGGCAACACACCGCTCATCCGGCTCGGGCGGGCCAGCGCCGCCACGGGCTGCGAGATTTTGGGCAAGGCCGAGTTTCTCAACCCCGGCGGCTCGGTGAAAGACCGCGCCGGCCTCGCCATCATCCGCGCCGCCGAGGCTGACGGCACGCTCAAACCCGGCGGCACCATCGTCGAGGGCACGGCCGGCAACACCGGCATCGGCCTCACCCTGGTCGCCAACGCGCTGGGCTATAAATGCGTCATCGTCATGCCCGAGACGCAGAGCCGCGAGAAGATCGACTTTTTGCGCATGATCGGCGCCGACCTCCGCCTGGTCCCCGCCAAACCCTTCAAAGACCCCGGCAATTACGTCCACGTCTCGCGCCGCCTGGCCGGGGAGCTGGGTGCTCTCTGGGCCAACCAGTTTGACAATCTGGCCAACCGCGAGGGCCACCGCGCCACCACCGGCGCCGAAATCTGGGCCCAGACCGGCGGCAAGGTGGATGCCTTCACCTGCGCCTGCGGCACCGGCGGCACGCTGGCCGGGGTCAGCCTCGCGCTGAAGGCCCACAACCCGGATATCAAAATCGTCCTGGCCGACCCAGAGGGCAGCGGCCTCTACGGCTGGGTGAAAAACGGCGATCTCACCATCACCGGCTCCTCCATCACCGAGGGCATCGGCCAGTCCCGCGTGCCGGAAAATCTGGGCGGCGCCATCATTGACGACGCCGAGCGCATCCCCGACCCGGAGGCGCTGGAACAAGTGTTCGACCTGCTGATCCACGAGGGCCTCTCCGTCGGCGGCTCGGCCGGCATCAACGTCGCCGCCGCCATCCGCGTCGCCAAAACCCTCGGCCCGGGCCACACCATCGTCACCATCCTGTGCGACGGCGGGGCGCGCTACCAGAGCAAGCTCTTCAACCCGGAATTCCTGCGCTCCAAAAACCTGCCGGTGCCGGCATGGCTCTAGAAGACCCCTCAACGCTTGACGCCGAGGAGCTGCTGGCCGCCTACGCCGCCAAAACCCTCACCCCGCTGCAGGCGCTGCAATCCATCACCGAGCGCATCGCGCGGCGCAACCCCGAGATCAACGCCTTCGCGGTGATGAACCCAGCCGCCCTGCGTGACGCCCAGGCCAGCACCGCCCGCTGGGCCGCCGGCGCGCCGCAAGGCGTGCTGGACGGTGTGCCCGTCACCATCAAAGACATTATAGACGTCGCGGGCCTGCCCACCCGGCGCGGCAGCAAAACCTCAAGCCCCGCGCCCCAGCCAGTGGACTCCCCCGCCGTCACCGCCCTGCGCGCCGCCGGGGCGGTGATTTTGGGGAAAACCACCACCACCGAATTCGGCTGGAAAAGCCCCGGCGACTGCCCGGCCACCGGCATCACCCGCAACCCCTGGAACCCAGCCCACACCCCCGGCGGCTCCTCCTCCGGCGCCGCCGCCGCCGCCGCCGCGTTTTTCGGCCCGCTGCATGTGGGCACCGATGCCGGCGGCTCTATCCGCATCCCCGCCGCCTGGTCCGGCGTGGTCGGCCTCAAGCCCAGCTTCGGCCGTGTGCCGCAATGGCCGCTGGGCGCTTTCGGCCATGTCGCCGTCGCCGGGCCCATCACCCGCACGGTGCGCGATGCCGCCCTCATGCTCTCCGCCACCGCCGGTTTCGCCCCGCGCGACCCCTTCTCCCTGCCCGAGCCAAAACGTGACTTCCTGGCCGGTATCGAGGACGGCGTGGCCGGCCTGCGCATCGGCATCCTCACCAGCCCCGGCTTCGCCGCCCCGGCGGATGATGACGCGATGGACGCCCTGCAATCCGCCCGTCAAATCCTCGAATCCCTCGGCGCGAAACTGGTCGAGGCCACCATCCCCCTGCCGGACGCCTCCGCCAGCTTCGCCAAAATCTGGGGCGCCGCCCTGGCCCGCCAGGTCGCCGCCATCGCGCCGGAGCATCGCGCCCTGCTGGATTACGGCCTCACCAGCCTCGCCCAACAATTCGCCCAGACCACGGCGATTGACATGCTAGAGGCTGAAGCCCTGCGCGTGCAGGCCGCCCACGCCATGGCCACCGCTGATTATGATGCGCTGATCTGCCCCTGCGTCCCCCAGGCCGCCCCGCTTGCCGGTGTCCCGGTGGAAGACCCCGTCCACGCCCTGATGCACCATTGGGCACCGTGGACATTGCTCTTCAACCTCACCCGCCAGCCGGCGATCTCGCTGCCCATGGGGGTGAATGCCGCCGGCCTGCCGGTCGCCGTGCAAATCGCAGCCCCTCTGTACCGTGACGATGTGGTCCTCAAAATCGCCCGCGCGGTGGAAAAAATGGTGTAGGAAAAAATGGTGTAGGAAAAAATGGTGTAGGAAAAAATGGTGTCGTCAGGGCAGTTTTACGCTGCCGTCCGCCGCGCGCGCCAGCGGTGCATGGGCCACCACCGCGGCGATGCTCAACCGGCCGTAGAGATGCGGAAATTTCTGCCCCCCGCGCGAGACCTCCCAACGCACGGCCTCGCCCAGCGCCGCCAAATCCACCGCCGCCGCCACCAGATTATCCTGCCCGGCGAAATGCCGGTCCACTGTCTCGCGCACCTGGGCAGCGGTGGAGAGGTGGATATATCCATCCGCCTGATCCACCGGCGCGCCATCAAACACCCCGGCCTTCAGCGCGGCGAACTCCGTGCCGGTTAATATTTTATAGGCGATCGCATCGTTCATACCCGCTCTCCCGCATCTGCCGCCCGCAATTCTACCCCAGGCCCGCCGCGCAACCAAAGCCATGCCTCTAAATCATAGTGCATCATAAAAATTTTTCTGGTATTGGGTGTTTAAAATAGTTAACTAGAGAAAACGCAGAGGAGCCGCACCATGCCAGACACCCACGCCCCAAGTAACGTCCCGCTTGTTCACCAATGGATGCCTTTCACCGCCAACCGGCAGTTTCTGGAGCAGCCCCGGCTGATCACGGGCGCTGAAGGTGTCTATTATTATAATACACGTGGTGACAAAATCTTTGACGGTTCATCCGGTCTTTACTGCATTCCGCTGGGCCACGGCCGCCGCGAAATCCGCGAAGCCGTCACCCAGCAGATGCAGGAGCTGGATTACGCCCCGCCGTTTCAATACGGCGTCCCGGCGGCCTTCCGTCTCGCCGCCGAGATGGCCGAAATGCTCCCCCCCGGCCTCAACCGCGTCATCTTCTCCGGCTCCGGTTCCGAATCAGTCGAAACCGCGCTGAAAATCGCCATCCAATATCACCGCGTCCGCGGCGAGGGGCAGCGCCAGCGCATCGTCGGCCGTGAGCGCGGCTACCATGGCGTCAACTTTGGCGGATGGTCCGTCGGCGGCATGGTCAACAACCGCAAGAGCTTCGGCCTCGGCCTGCCTGGCGCGCTGCACATGCGCCACACCAAAATCCCCGAAAACCAGTACGAGATGGGCGAGGGCACCCATGGCGCCAACCTCGCGGATGATCTGCAGCGTTTTGTTGATCTCCACGGCGCCGACACCATCGCCGCCTGCATCGTCGAGCCGATCGCCGGTTCCACCGGCATCCTGGTCCCGCCCAAGGGCTATCTGCAGCGCCTGCGCGACATTTGCACCAAGCACGGCATCCTGCTGATCTTCGATGAAGTCATCACCGGCTTCGGCCGCACCGGGCAGAATTTCGCGGCGCAGACCTTTGGCGTCACGCCCGATATCATGACCATGGCCAAGGCGCTCACCAACGGCTCCATCCCGATGGCGGCGACCGCGGTGCGCGAGGAGGTCCAGCAGACCATTCTCGATGCCGCGCCCGAGAACAACATCGAGTTCTACCATGGCTACACCTATTCCGGGCACCCCGTTGCCTGCGCGGCTGCCCTGGCGACGTTGAAAATCTTCCGCGAGGAAGACACCTTCGCCCGCGTGCGCAATCTCGCCCCAGCCTTCCTGGAGCAGATCGGCGCGTTCAAGGATCTGCCCTACGTCACCGACACGCGCGGCTACGGCCTGCTCAGCGCGGTGGAGCTGGAGCCAAAAGGCAAGCCCGGCGACCGGGGCTTCAACATTCTCTGCAAGGCGTTCGAGGCCGGTCTGGTGCTGCGCGCGGCGGGCGACACCATCGTCCTCGCCCCGCCATTTGCCGCCACGGCGGACGAGCTTTCGCAGATGATCGATATCATGCGAAAAGTCATCAAAGAGAGCTAGAGGAAGTATAGATAATGTATCAGGACGTTTTGCTGCATATCGCGGGCAAGTGGCGCGCGGCCCATGGTGGCCGCACGCTTGGTGTCGTCAACCCCGCGACGGAAGAGGTCATCGGCACGCTGGCCCATGCCGGCATTCCCGACCTTGACGAAGCACTGGAATCCGCCGCCGCCGGTTTTGCCGTGTGGCGGAAACTCTCGGCCTATGAGCGCAGCAAGATCATGCGCAAGGCGGCCGATCTGGTGCGTGAGCGCAGCGAGTCCATCGCCCGGCTCATGACCGCGGAGCAGGGCAAGCCCCTGGCCGAGGCGCGGATGGAAATTCTCGGCTCGGCGGATGTGATCGACTGGTTCGCCGAGGAAGGCCGGCGCGCCTATGGCCGCGTCATCCCGGCGCGCGCGGCGGGCATCTACCAGCTCTCGCTGCGTGAGCCTGTCGGCGTTGTCGCGGGGTTCACGCCGTGGAACTTCCCGATGAGCCAGGCCGTGCGCAAGGTCTCCGCCGCCCTGGCGGCAGGCTGCGCGTTCATCCTGAAAGGGCCGGAGGAAACTCCCGCGAGCTGCGCCGAACTGGTGCGCGCTTTTGTTGATGCCGGAACCCCCGCCGGCGTGGTCCAGCTTGTCTTCGGCGTCCCGGCGGAAATCTCCGAATATCTGATTCCCCACCCGGTGGTGAAGAAAATTTCCTTCACCGGCTCAACCGTCGTGGGCAAGCATCTGGCCGCCCTGGCCGGTGCGCACATGAAGCGCGCGACGATGGAGCTGGGCGGCCACGCCCCGGCGATTATTTTCAACGACGCTGATCTCGACGCGGCGGCCACCATTCTCGCCGCCAACAAGTTCCGCAACGCCGGGCAGGTTTGCGTGGCCCCCACGCGCTTCATCGTGCAGAACGAGGTCTACCAGCCGTTCCTGCAAAAATTCGTCGCCAAATGCGAGGCCATCAAACTCGGCAACGGCCTGGAGGATGGCACCACCATGGGCCCGCTCGCCAATGACCGCCGGGTCGCGGCGATGGAGTCGCTGCTCGCCGATGCCGTGGGCAAGGGTGCCAAAATCGCCACCGGCGGCAAGCGTTCAGGCAACAAGGGCTATTTCTTCGAGCCGACGGTGGTGACCGATATCCCCCTCGATGCCCGCGTGCTGCACGAGGAGCCATTCGGCCCGCTGGCGCTGTTCATGCCCTTCGGCAGTTTTGACGACGCGATCGCCGAAGCCAACCGTCTGCCCTACGGTCTCGCGGCCTACGCCTACACCCGCTCCGCCACCACGGCGGCGGGCCTCGGCGCTGGCATCGAGTCCGGCATGGTGGGCATCAACCACCACGGCCTGGCGCTGCCTGAAACGCCGTTCGGCGGCATGAAGGACAGCGGCTACGGCTCGGAAGGCGGCGCCGAAGGGCTGGAGCCTTATCTGGTGACGAAGTTTGTAACCCAGGCCAGCGTTTAACCCAGGCCCAGGCGGCGGCGCTTCCTGTGAGGCGCCCCGCCCCGGACCACGCCTGAAATAAAAAAACCTCCGGTCAGCGCGTTGGGCGCCAGCCGGAGGTTTTTTGTGGCCGCATAAACGAATTTAGCGTTCGGTGTCGTCTGATTCCGGCTGCACGTCGATATCGGCGTCGAGCACGTCGGCATCGTCGTCCAGATCGTCATCTTCCAGAATGTCCTCGTCGTCGCCGTCATCGACAACCTCGACATCCACATCATCCGGGTCGACCGCCGCCGGTTTGACGACTTTCTTCACTTCCTCGGGCATCGGCGCGGCGCGCTTGAGGCGCGGCTGCTCGGCCGGCTGCTCGGTCGCGCATTTCGGGCAGACCGCCGGCTCCTTGCCGAGATCGAAAAACCGAGCCCCGCACGACACGCAGGTATGTTTTGATCCTAGTTCCGGTTTCGCCATGCCCAACCTCTGCTCTGAACGCGATTTCAACAAGGGCGGCGCGATGCCATGCCCAGCCAGCTATGTCAAACGGCTTACCTTATGCTAAGCGGCGCGGCATGGAGACACAACCCGCACGGCCACTGGCCGCCCGCCGCCCATCAACGCCCCTCGCCGGGGAAATCGCCGTTCCCGGCGACAAATCGATCAGCCACCGGGCCTTGATGTTCGGCGCTCTGGCGGTTGGCCAGACGCGCATAACAGGCCTGCTGGAGGGCGAGGATGTGTTGCGCACCGCCGCCGCCATGCGCGCCCTGGGTGCCGAGATTACCCGCGATGGCGGCGACTGGCTGGTCTCGGGCCGGGGAATCGGCGGGCTGACGCCCCCCGAGGATGTTCTGGACATGGGCAATTCCGGCACCGCGGCGCGCCTGCTGGCGGGGATTCTAGCGACGCATGATTTTTCCTCCGTGATGACCGGCGATGCGAGCCTGCGCAAGCGGCCGATGGGGCGGGTGATCGAGCCGCTCAAGGCCTCTGGAGCGGTGTTCACGGCACGCGAGGGCAACCGGCTGCCCTTGACCATCCAGGGCGCGCGGGATGCCCTGCCGATCACCTACCGGCTGCCTGTGGCCTCGGCGCAGGTGAAGTCGGCGATTTTGCTGGCGGGGCTGAACGCGCGGGGCATCACCGAGGTGGAGGAGCCCGAGCCGACGCGTGACCATTCGGAGAACATGCTCACGCATTTCGGCGCGCAGGTGAAGGTGACGCAGGCGGGGCGGGGCAGGATGATCCGCCTGACCGGCCAGCCGGAGCTGCGCGCGGCCGATGTGGTGGTGCCGGGCGATCCGTCCTCGGCGGCGTTTCCGCTGGTGGCGGGGCTGCTGGTGGCGGGCTCGAAGCTGGTGATCAACGGCGTCGGGCTGAACCCGCTGCGCACCGGGCTGTTTGACACTTTGCGCGAGATGGGCGCGGAGCTGGAGATCCGTGATTTCCGGATTCAGGGCGGCGAGAATGTTGGCGATATTCATGTCGAGCATACCGCGCTGGTGGCGGTGGATGTCCCGGCCGGGCGGGCGCCGAGCATGATCGACGAATACCCGGTGCTGGCCGTGGCCTGCGCCTGCGCGCGCGGGGTGTCGCGGTTGCGGGGCCTCTCGGAGCTGCGGGTGAAGGAGAGCGACCGGCTGGCCGCCACGGCCGCCATGTTGCGCGCCGGGGGCGTGCGGGTCGAGATCGAGGGGGATGACCTGATCATCCATGGCAGCACGCAGCCCGCGGGCGGCGGGCTGGTGGAGACCCATATGGACCACCGGCTGGCGATGAGCGCGCTGGTGTTCGGCCAGGCCACCCGCGAGCCGATGCGCATTGACGATGCGAGCTTCATCGACACCTCGTTTCCGGGATTCGTGGCGCTGATGCGCCGGCTGGGCGCGGATATTTCGGTGCCATGATCATCGCCATCGACGGGCCGGCGGCGGCGGGCAAGGGCACGCTGGCGCGCCGGATCGCGGCGGCGCTCGGCTTGCCGTATCTCGATACCGGGATGCTCTACCGCGCGGTGGGGCGGCTGGTGCTGGAGGCGGGGGGCGACCCGGCCGATCCGGTGGCGGCAACGGCGGCGGCCAAGGCGCTGCGGGCGGCGGATTTCGCCAGGGGCGATCTGCGCGATGCGGCGGCCAGCAAGGCGGCAAGCCAGGTGGCGTCAATCCCCGAGGTGCGGGCGGCGCTGCTGGCGTTTCAGCGGCAGTTCGGCAATGAAAACGGCGCGGTGCTGGACGGGCGCGATATCGGGACGATTATTTTCCCCGAGGCGGATGTGAAATTATTCGTCACGGCGAGCCTGGAGGCGCGGGCGGGGCGGCGGCATGCCGAACTGTGCGCCAAGGGCGATGAGGTTTCGCTGGAGGCGGTGCGCGAGGATCTGGCGGCGCGCGACGAGGCGGATGCCAGGCGGGCGGCGGCGCCGCTGGTGGCCGCGGCGGATGCGATTTTGTTCGACACCACCGAGATGGATGCCGACGCGGCGTTTGCCCGCGCGCTGGCGTTGATAGAGGCGCGGGTGCAATAAGCAGCTGCTTCACATGGAGCTTTTGTGAAGATGTTTTTCTAGAGTACCCGTTGTGGTCAAGCGGCTTTAGCTTCCCACTTGCGCCCCAATTTGCGCGGGTGCGTGCCGGAAACACAACAAACGGCCGGCTGCGTTATTGCGGCGGCGCGGCTGGGGCTGGTTCTGGCGCCGGTGGTGCCCAGTCCAGCGCGGGTTTGAGGCGCGGGTATTGGTTGGGCTTTGCCCAGCTGCCGAGCAGCGCGGTGTTGAGGGTGAGCGGCGGGGTGACGCTGGGGAGCAGGGCAAGGCGCAGGGCGAGGCTGTGGTCAAAAATGTCGATGCTGCCGGTGGCGCTGGCGCTGCCTGAGGGGCCGGTGAGGCTGGCGCTGTTTAAAGTGCAGTTGCCGTGGCCGAATGTGCCCGAGAGAGCCAGGGTGGTGAAGCCGGTGTTGCCGCTGGCCAGTGCGGCGCGCAGGGCCTTGGCGCGGTCTGGCGCATGCAGGGCCTGGGCCAGCGCGGCGAGAGAGAAGCCTTGGAGCTGGCCGTTGCTGGCGTTGAGGCTGGCGGTGCCGCCGAGCGTCGCGGCCCAGGTTTTTGGCGCGTAGCCCGTGGCGGTGAGCGCGGCTGAAGCGTCAAAATTTCCGGAGAGTGTGTAGGGGAAGGCCAGCGGCAGGTTGAGCTGCGTGGGGTCGATATGGCTGGCGGTGAACTGGGCGGTGAGTGCCGGGGGCTGGTTGCCGGCGGCGGTGGCGGTGATGCTGCCCGCCAGCGTGCCGCCCGCGAGGCTGGCCTGGGGCAGGGCCAGGGTGAGGCGGCTGCCGGGGCTGAAGGTGAGGCTGGCGCTGGTGGCGCCGAGGATGGGGTTGCCGCCATAGAGGACGCGGCTGGCGGTGATGCCGATTTTGCCCTGCGCGGCGGCGAGAGCCTGCCATGGGAGTGTGTAGCCCGCCGGAATGGGCGGCAGGGCGAGGGTGCTGGAGTCAATCTGGCCGGAGATGATGCCCTTGTTGCTCACCAGCTGGCCGTTGGCGGTGAGGTCGCCGAGGGAGAGGACGAAATTTGGCAGGCCGAAGCTTGTTGGAGAGGCGATGAAATTGGCGCGTAGCGAGATGGACCCGGCGCCAGGATAGGCGAGGCCCTGCGAGAGGCCAAAAATATTCAGCGCGGCGATGGCGCTGGGGTGTTGCAGCGAAATGGCGCCGGTGGCGCTTGGCTGCGTCAGGTTGATGACCGGGGTGGCGGTGAGCGTGAAGGGACCCAGCACGGCGAGCGCGCTGGCGGCCAGGGCGCTGGCGGGGCCGCGGGCGGCCAGGGTGAGGCTGAGGCGGGGTTGCACCAAAGCGGCGGGCAGGTGCGGCCAGGATGCCGGCAGCAGCGCGGCCAGCGGCGCCGCCGAGGGCAGCGAGAGGAAGCCGCGCGCGGCGGTGACATTGCTCTGGGCGTCGAGCGTGACGCTGCCGGCGGCGAGGCCGCCCAGCACATTGGCGGAGATGCGGCGGATGTTGAGCTGGTTGTTCAGCGCGCCGTCAAGCAGCAGATGCGTGAGCGGAACCGGGCCGAGGCTGGCGCGCGCGGCGGTGATCTGGCCGTCGGCGGTGAAATTGCCGGGGCGCTGGCCAAGCCAGGAGAGCAGGGGGGTGAGGTCCAGACGGTCAAAACTGAGGGCGCCGGTGGCGTGGTGGCCGGTGATGATGAGGCCGCCGGTAAGGTGGCTGGGGCCGAGGCTGCCGGTGAGGTTGGCGAGCGTGAGCTGGCTGATGGTGCCGGAGAGGTTGGTGGAGAGCTGCGCCGAGGTCCAGGCGGGGGGCGGGGTGAGGCCGTAGGCGGTGAGCAGGCCCGGGAGGTCGGGGCTGTTGAGGCTGGCCTGGCCAGTGAGCGCGCCCGCGGCGGAGATTTTCAGGCTGGTGGCGAGTGTGGTGGTGCCGGGCAGGGTGGCCTGCAGGGATTGTATGTTCAGGCCGCCGGCTGACAGGTTGAGGCTGGTGGTGAGCGCGGGAAGACTCTGGCCGTTGTAGGTGAGGTTGCTGGCGGTGAGATCGAGCGCGATGGGCAGGCTCGGCCAGCCGGGCAGCAGGGCGCGCAGCGGCGTGAGGTCGAGGTTCTGGGCGTCCAGCGTGGCGGTGAGGGCGGGCTGCGAGAAATCGAGCGTGGCGCTGCCGGTGACGCTGGCCTTGGCGATGGTGAGGTGCAGCGCGCCGGCGGTGGCTGTGCTGCCCGCGATGGTGAGGCTGGCGCTGCCGGAGGTGTTGGGGGCCGCGAGGCTGAGCTGGCCGGTCAAGGCGCTGTCGCCGCCGAGGCTGCCGGAGAAGTTGAGGGCGAGGGGGCCGCTGTTGGCGGTGAGCGAAAGCGGCGCGGCGCCGGTGAGGGCGGTGGCGCCCAGGGCGGCCGTGAGGCTGAGATTGTTGCCTTGCAGATTGCCGGTGCCCGAGATGGTGACGGCGCCGTTCGCGCCGGTGAAGAGATCGGCGTCAACATTGGCGAATTGCGCGCCGCCGAGGCTGATGTTGCCGTGGTGGATCTGCGCGTGCAGGGCGGCGAGCCAGCCGGGCGGGGCGATGGATTTCGGGCCGCCGGGCAAGGGCCAGGGGAAGGCGATCGTGGGGCTCTCCAGGGTGAGGGTCTGCGCGCTGAGCTGGCCGTGCAGCAGGGCGGGCAGGGAGATGTCCAGCGTGAGGGCCTTGGCGGTGATGACCTCGTTGTCTGGCCCGGTGATGGTGATCTGTTGGGCGTTGAGCTCGGGCGCTGGCAGCAGGCTGAGGGTGAGCTTGCCCGTGATGTGGACATCCCGCCCGGTGAGGCTGGAGGCCAGTTGCTCAATGCGGGCGCGGTGCGCGCTGGAGGCGACGAAACCGGGCAGCGCCAGCACGGCGGCGGCGGCGGCGGCGATGAGGCCAAGCGGGATGAGCCAGAGGCGGTTTTTGTTCACGGGAGGTTATAGCCGCCGCCGCCGGGGGTTTTGATGACGAAGGCGTCACCCGCGCCAAGCTGGGCCTGGGCGCAGCCGGGCAGGTGTTCCAGGGTGCCATCGGCGCGTTCAATATATTGTTCACCGCGCGCGCCCGCGCCGCCGCCGTGCAGGCCAAAGGGGGCGATGGTGCGCCGGGAGGCGAGGATGGTGGCGGTCATGGGTTCCAGGAAGCGGATTTTGCGCACGCAGCCATCGCCGCCCGCATGGGTGCCGGGGCCGCCGGAGCCCTGGCGGATGGAAAACTCTTCGACTCGGACAGGATAGCGCAGCTCCAGGATTTCGGGGTCAGTGATGCGGGTGTTGGTCATATGCGTATGGACGGCAGAGGTGCCATGAAATGTGGGCCCGGCGCCAGAGCCGCCGCAGATTGTTTCATAATACTGGAGTTTGGCGTCGCCGAACAGGAAGTTGTTCATGGTGCCCTGGGCGCTGGCGCAGGCGTCCATCGCGCCGAGCAGGGCGCTGGCGAGGGCCTGGGAGACCTCGGTGTTGCCGGCCACCACGGCGTGGCCGGGCGGGGGGGAGAGGAAGGTGTTTTCGGGGATGATGATGGTAAGCGGCTTGAGGCAGCCTTCGTTGAGGGGGATGCCGGCGCCGGTGAGGCAGCGGAAGGCATAGAGCACGCAGGCGGTGGTGATGGCGGGCGGGGCGTTGAAATTGCCGTGATCGGCCGGGCCGGTGCCGGTGAAATCAATGGTGGCGCTGGAGGTTGCGCGCGCGATGGTGATTTTGACCCGCAGCGGGGCGCCGCTGTCCATCGTGTAGGTGAAATCAGCGTCGCGGAGTTTGGCGATGACCTGGCGGATGGCCGCTTCGGCGTTGTTCATGACATGGCGCATATAGGCATCCACCACCTCCCAGCCGTAGCGGGCGATGACGGCCGCGAGGGCGCTGGCGGCGGTGGCGTTGGCGGCGATCTGGGCTTTGATGTCGGCGATGTTCTGGTCCGGGTTGCGGGCGGGGTAGCGCGCGGCGGCGAGCAGGGCGCGGAATTCGGCCTCATGAAACTGCCCGCCAGAGAGGAGGAGAAAATTATCGATGACGGCGCCTTCTTCCTCCAGCGTGTGCGAAAAGGGAGGTGTGGAGCCGGGGGTGAGGCCGCCGATGTCGGCATGGTGGCCGCGGCAGGCGGTGAAGAAGCGGATTTTTGTTCCCGCGTCGTCGAAGACCGGGGTGATTAAGGTGATATCGGGCAGGTGCGTGCCGCCGGCGTAGGGATTGTTCAGTGCCACGCAATCGCCGGGGCGCAAGGTGGGGCCGCGGCGCGCAATAACGTGGCGGACGGAAGCGCCCATGGCGCCGAGGTGGACGGGAACGTGGGGAGCATTGGCCACAAGCCCGCCGGATGAATCAAATATGGCGCAGGAGAAATCCAGCCGCTCCTTGATGTTCACGCTCTGCGCGGTGTTGCGCAGCACGGTGCCCGCCTGTTCGGCGATGGCCATGAAGAGGTTGTTGAAGAGTTCGAGCAGGACGGGGTCTGGCCGGGAGGGGTCGGCGATGAGGGTGGCCGCGCGCGGGGTGGTGCGGCGCAGGATGCAGTGGTTTTGCGCGGTGATGGTGGCGCTCCAGCCGGGTTCGATGACGGTGGTGGCGTTTTGCTCGCGCAATATGGCGGGGCCGGTGATGATGCTCTCAGCGCCCAGGGATGCGCGATCATACACCGGGGCGGCGCGCGGGCTGCCGCCGGTGAATATGGCGGCGGCCTCCAGCGGGGCAGGCAAGGGGGCCGGGGGGATTTCCGGCTCCTCGATGCGCTCGCCGGGGGCCTTGGCTTCAACCACCACGGTTTCGGCGATGAGGGGTTTCTCCGGGGTGGTGAAACCAAAGAGGCGCTGATGGGCGGCGGCGAACTGTCCGGCCATTTGCGCGTGGGTGGTGAGCGCGATGGGCAGGGCCGTGTCGGTGCCCGCGTAGCGCAGCAGGATGGTGGTGGTTGTGGTGGTTTGCGCGCCGGGGTTTTGGGCGCGCAGGGCGGCGGTGGCGCTGGCGGCCAGGGTGGCGGCGGTGGCGGCGAGGGCGGAAATGGTTTCCGGCGTGAACGGGAGTTCGACGGCCTGGTCGCGCAGCAGAGAAAAATCGGCGAGGCCGATGCCGTAGGCGGAGAGGACGCCGGCCAGGGGGTGGATGAAGATGGTGTCCATGCCAAGCTCGTCAGCCACCAGGCAGGCATGCTGGCCGCCCGCGCCGCCGAAGCTGGCGAGGGTGAAGTCAGCCGGGTTGATGCCGCGCTGCACGGTGATCTGGCGGATGGCGTGGGCCATGTTGGCGACGGCGATGCGGATGAAGCCTTCGGCGAGGATTTCTGGGGTCGTGGGGTTGCCTGTGGCGGCGGAAACTTTTTCCGCCAGGGCGGTGAATTTTGCGCGCACGATGGCGGCGTCAAGTGGTTGATCGCCGTTGGGGCCGAAGATGGCGGGGAAATGGTGGGGAAGGATTTTGCCGAGCAGGATGTTCGCGTCGGTGATGGTGAGCGGGCCGCCCTTGCGGTAGGCGGCGGGGCCGGGGTTGGCGCCGGCACTCTGCGGCCCGGCTTGCAGGCGCGCACCGTCGAAGCTGAGGATGGAGCCGCCGCCGGCGGCTACGGTGTTGATGGCGAGCATGGGGGCGCGCAGGCGCACGCCGGCGATCTCGGTCTCGAAGGCGTGGGCGAAGCCGTTGTCATAGAGGGCGGCGTCGGTGCTGGTGCCGCCCATGTCAAACCCGATGACGCGGTGGAACCCGGCCAGGGCGGCGGTGCGCGCCGCGCCGGTGATGCCGCCCGCGGGGCCGGAGAGGATCGCATCCTTGCCGGAAAAATTTTCCGCGCTGGCGAGGCCGCCGTGTGATTGCATGAAATAGAGGGGCGCATGGTTTAAGCCATGGGAAACCTGGGCGACGTAGTGTTTGAGAATGGGCGAGAGATAGGCGTCGGCCATGGTGGTGTCGCCGCGCGGGACGAGGCGGAGCAAGGGGCTGGCGATATGCGAGAGGGAGATGTTGGTGAAACCGGCCTGGGCTGCCAGTTCGCCGAGGCGGGCCTCGTGCGCGGGGTATTTCCAGGCGTGGATGAGGGCGATGGCGGCGGAGTTGATACCCTGGGCGCGGGCGGCGCGCAGGGTTTGCAGGGCGTCGGCCTCATCAAGCGGTTCGATGATGGTGCCGTGCGCGCCGGTGCGCGCGGAGACCTCGGCAACCATTGTGTAGAGCATGCCCGGGCGTTGTATCGCGAGGTCGAACAGGCGGGGGCGGGCCTGGTTGCCGATGCGCAGCAGATCGGCGAAGCCGCGGTTGACCAGTAGCAATGTGGGCGCGCCCTTGCGTTCCAGCAGCGCGTTGGTGGCGACGGTGGTGCCCATTTTAACCTGGGTGATGGCGCCCGGCGGGATTGGCGCGCCAGGGGGCAGGCCGAGGCAGGCGGCGATGCCGGCCAGGGCGGCGTCCTGGTAGTGTCCAGGGTTTTCGGAGAGGAGTTTTTTAGTGGTGATCTGGCCGGAGGGGGCGCGCGCCACAATATCGGTGAAGGTGCCGCCGCGATCGACCCAGAAATGCCAGCCTGTCATGCTTCCCGCCGTGAGAGATGGGGTGGTTGATGTATGATTGTTGGGTTGGGTTCAAGGGTGCGGGTATGGTAGGTGGGGTGTATGGCGTTTTGGGGTAAGATTATCGGGGGTATGGCGGGCTTCGCCATGGGCGGGCCGGTGGGCGCGCTGTTTGGCGCGGCGATGGGCCATGCCGCCGATGAGGGGAATTTGAACGGATTCAGCTTCGCGGGGCGGCCGTTGCCCTTTGAGAGCGCGCGGGCGGCTGCCATGCTGGGGCGGCGCGACCAGATTTTTGCCGTCGGCGTCACCGTGTTGGCGGCGAAGCTGGCGAAATGCGACGGCCCGGTGGGGCGGGTGGAGATCGATGCGTTCCGGCGCAGCTTTGCCATCCCGGAGGGCAGCGTCGCCGAGGTGGGGCGGTTGTTTGATAATGCGCGCGAGTCGGCCGCCGGGTTTGAGACCTATGCGGTGCAGCTCGGGCAGGCGTTCTCTGACAACCGGGGGATTTTGGAGCAGGTGCTGGCCGGGTTGTATCAGATCGCGCGGGCGGATGGGCCGGTGAACGGGGCGGAGGCGGAGTTTCTCTCCCGCGTGGCGTATGGTTTCGGGCTGGATATGGATGCGGCGCAGCGTGCCGCGCGCGGCGGCGCGATGGCCCCGCCGCCGGCCGAGGATTCCTATGCCGTGCTGGGGTTGAAGCCGCAGGCCACGAAAGAGGAGATACGCGCGCGGTGGAAGAATTTGATGCGCGAGAACCATCCGGACACGCTGGCGGCCAAGGGTGTGCCCGCCGATATGGTGAAGAAAGCCTCCGACCGGGTGGCGCGGATCAACGCGGCCTACGATACCATCAAGCGCGAGCGGAAGATTTGATTCCAGCGTCTTTGATTCCGGCACCTTCGCCAAATTTTGACGAGCGGCCGGGCGGGGTTGCGTTTCTGGTGTTGCATTACACCGGGATGCAGACCGCCGAGGCGGCGATTGCGCGGTTGCGCGACCCGGTGGCCAAGGTTTCGGCGCATTATGTGGTGGATGAGGATGGGGCGGTTTATGCCCTGGTGGCCGAGGAGAAGCGCGCCTGGCATGCGGGGGTGAGTTTTTGGCGCGGGGTGAGTATGCTCAACGATGCCTCGATTGGTATCGAGATCGTCAATCCGGGGCATGCGTTTGGCTATGTTGCCTTCCCCGCGCGGCAGATGGCGGCGGTGACGGCGCTGTGCCTGGAGGTGCTGGGCCGCTGGCCCGCGATTGTGGCGCGCAATGTGGTGGGACATTCCGACATTGCGCCTGACCGCAAATGGGACCCTGGCGAATTGTTTGACTGGCGCGGGCTGGCGGCGGCGGGGGTTGGGCTGTGGAGCGATGGGTTCGCGCCGCCGGGGGATTTGCTCGATGATCTGGCGGCGATCGGCTATGATACGCGCTTTGCCGCGCGCGATGTGATCATCGCGTTTCAGCGGCATTTTTTGCCGGAGCATTTAAGTGGCGAGGCGGATATGATGACCGCGGCGCGCGCGGCGGCGGTGCGGGCGCTGATTGACGCGCCGGCGTGAAAAGGTGCTATGAGCGCACATCCAGACGGTTGGACGGCCGCTGGCGGGGAAACTCGCTGGAGGAAAGTCCGGGCTCCACGGAAATACGGTGCCGGCTAACAGCCGGCGGGGGCGACCCCAGGGACAGTGCCACAGAAAACAAACCGCCGCGGCTTGTCCGGGGTAAGGGTGAAACGGTGCGGTAAGAGCGCACCGCCTCGCTGGTGACAGAGAGGGCAGGGTAAACCCCACCGGGAGCAAGACCGAATAGGGGCGGCCGGCGTTGTGCCCGCAAGGCATGAACGCGGGGGTGTTTTCGACCCGCCGCCCGGGTTGGTCGCGTTGAGGCGGGCTGTAAGGTCCGTCCCAGAGGAATGGCCGTCCAGCATCGTTAAAGATGTGGACAGAACCCGGCTTACAGACCGTCTGGATATGGCTCTCGCGGGTTCTCCGCCAGGGCGGGCGCCGCGCCGGATATGGAACAAATCAGAAACATTGGCTTTGAAACTTTAAAGGCGCGAAGGGGGTGAATCGGGTTGAATCGAGGCCGTATCGGCTTGATTGTCTTTGACGTGGGGGTGTTGAACATGGTAGTGGGGGGAAATCCCATGTGATCCCATGCGGGATATATGAAGGCCCAACGAGAACCCCCCCCGATGTCCCTGTTTTTTGGCAAGCACGAGAATCGATTGGACGTGAAGGGGCGGGTTTCCATCCCGGCGCCTTTCCGCGCGATTCTGAAGAGTGAGCCGGGGGCGATTCCGCTGGTTTTGTGTCCGTCGCATATCAAGGGCTGCATCGAGGCCTGGGCGCCTTCGGCTTATGCGGAGATGGCGCGCAAGGAGCTTAGCAAATATGACCGGCTGGACGCGGCCTATGACGAGACCGTCTCGCGCCTGTTCACCGATGCCTGGCAGTTGGAGACCGATAAGGAGGGGCGGATCATGCTGCCGCCCGGCGCGCTGGCGCTGACCGGGATTAAGGACGCGGTGGCGTTTTTTGGCCGGGGCGATAATTTTCATATCTGGGAGCCGTCGGCGGGGGCGGCGCATCTGGCGGCGGCGCGCGCGGCTGTGCCAGGAGGCCAGGCATGAACAGCTTCTCTCATGTTCCGGTGATGCGCGATGAGGCGGTGGCGATGCTGCGCCCGCGCGGCGGCGGCGTTTATCTGGATGGCACGTTTGGCGGCGGCGGCTATGCGAAGGCGATTCTCGATGCCGCCGATTGCCGCCTGTTCGCCATTGACCGCGACCCGGCGGCGGTGGCGCGCGCGCTGGAGATGGCCGGTGAGTATCCGGGCCGGTTGGAGATTTGCCAAGGCAGGATCAGCGAAATTTTAAAGCTATTGGGCGAGAGGGGAGTCGAGGCGCTGGATGGCGCGGTGTTTGATCTGGGCGTTTCTTCGTACCAGATCGACGATGCGGCGCGCGGATTTTCTTTTCGCCAGAGCGGGCCTTTGGACATGCAGATGGGCAGCGCGGAGATGACGGCGGCGACGCTCGTTAACACGCTACCCGAATCCGAACTCGCTGATATACTTTACCAGTTCGGGGATGAAAAAGCGTCCCGGCGGATTGCGAAAGCCGTTGTTGAGCGGCGGAAAGTAGAGAAATTTGTAACAACGGCGGATCTCGCCGGGGTGATACGGAGCGTTGTGCGGCCAGATAAATCGGGCATTGATCCCGCGACCAGGAGTTTTCAGGCGTTGCGCATTGCCGTGAATGATGAGCTTGGCGATATCGCGGCGGCGCTGGAGCAGGCGGCGGCGTTGCTGGCGCCGGGCGGGCGGCTGGTGGTGGTGAGTTTTCATTCGTTGGAAGACCGCATTGTGAAGCGGTTTTTCGCGCAGGAGAGCGGGCGCGCGCCCGGTGTGTCGCGCCATGATCCGGCGGGGATGCAGGGCGGCGCGAAGCCGCGGTTTAAATTGTTGACGAGCAATGCCGTGGGGCCGGGGGCGGCGGAGGTAAAGGCCAATCCGCGCGCGCGCAGCGCCAAGCTGCGGGCGATGGAAAGGCTGGCAGCATGATCCGGCCGCTCACCTTGCTCAGCGCGATCTTGTTCTTTGTTTCGGGCGCGTATCTGTTTGTGGTGAAGCATCATGCGCAGATGCTCGATGACCAGATTGCCGCGGTGACGCAGGCGACCCGGCTGGACCAGCAGCGTATCCGCGTGTTGCAGGCGCAATGGGCGCTGGAGGCTGATCCCTCGCGTCTGGCCCAGCTCTCCACGCAGTTCACCACTTTGCAGCCGATGAAGCCGAACCAGCTTATGACGCTGGCGGCGCTTGGCAGCGCGTTGCCGGCGCCGGGCAGCGCGGCGCCGGGGCCTAACCCGCTGGATGCGGTGCCGGTGTTGCCGGTGGTGGCGCCCATGCCGGCGGCGGTGGCGTCAGCGGTGCAATCGGCTGGGCAAACAATGGTGCAACCGGCGGTGAAGATGGCGGGCGTGCAGCCGGTGGCGAAGGCGATGGTGCATCTCGCCCGGGCGCAGGGGGTTGTTGGTGCGGACAAGGCGGCGGTGCATCTCGCCAGCGCTGATGCGCAGCCGCGCAGCCTGCTGGGGCAGGCGCATATGGCGCATGTGCGGCATAACAAAGCCAGCGTGACGCATGAATATGCCCAGAACCGCCCGGCGTTCAGCGCGCAGCCGCTGGCGGCGGTCCGGCCGCCGATGGGGGCGCAGGTGATGTCGGTCCGCGCGGTGGCGCAGGCGGTGCCGATGGCTTCGGCGCAGGACGATGGGGGCTCGCTGCTGGGGATGGCGCAGAGCGGGAGCGGCAATTGACACTGACTTTGCGGCCTGAGCCGCCGCCGCCGTCGCGCCGCAAGGGTGCGCCGGAGCGCGGTGCCGTGCCGATGATGGAGCATGTGCGGGTCACCTCGCCGGATCTGGACCAGCGGGCGGCGCTGGAGAAGGCGCATGGGCGGCTGTTGATCGGCGCGTTGATGTTTGCCGTGCTGTTTGGCGCGCTGGCGCTGCGGCTGACCTATGCCACCATCTGGCATCCGATTTTGCCGAGCCAGGCGCAGCTGGCGGCGATGCAGCCGGTGCTGGATGTGACGCCGCCGCCGCCGGGGCGCGCGGATATCACCGACCGCAACGGCACGATTCTGGCGGTATCGCTGCCGGGGGCGGAGTTATATGCTGATCCGCGCCAGGTGCCCGACCCGGTGGGCGCGGCGGAGAAGCTGGCCACGGTGCTGACCGGGCTGGACGTGGCGGGGACGGAGAAGAAGCTCGCCTCGGGCAAGGATTTTGTGTATCTGGACCGCAAGTTGACGCCGCCCGAGGAGCTGGCGGTGAACCAGCTTGGTATTCCTGGCGTGTATTTTGAGGATGCCGAGAAGCGGCATTATCCCGATGGGGATCTGGCTTCGCATATTTTGGGCGGGGTCAGCGTCGGCGGGAACGGCATCGCGGGGGTGGAGGAGTATTTCAACCAGCGGCTGACCAGCGATCCGGCGCCGCTGGCGCTCTCCATCGATGCGGGGATTCAGAGCATCGTGCATGATGAGCTGGCTTCGGCGGTGAAGGAGTTTCAGTCGCCGGGGGGCTGCGCGATTGTGATGAACGCGCATACCGGTGAGATTTTGGCGATGTCGAGCCTGCCGGATTATGATGTGAATGTTTATGGCACGGCAAACCCGAACAGCCAGTTCAATAAATGCGTCAATGGCGATTATGAGCCGGGCAGCGTGTTCAAGCTGCAGACCATTTCCATGGCGCTGGATTCGGGGATGATCCATTACTGGGATTATTTTGATACCACGCATCCGCTGCGCGTGGGGCGCTTTACCATCACGGATTTTGAGCCGGCGCATGTGTGGATGGCGGTGCCGCAGATTCTCAATGTGTCGTCCAACATCGGCGCGTCGCGGATTGCGACGATTTTGGGGCCGAAGATCGAGCAGGCGTGGCTGGCCAAGCAGGGGTTTTTCAAGCCGCTGAATGTGCAGCTGCCGGGGCCGCCGATGCCGCAATATCCGCCGCTGAGCCAGTGGGGGCTGGCGACGACGATGACGGTCTCGTTTGGCGCCGGCATCGCGGTGAGCCCGCTGCATCTGGTGACCGGGGTGCTGCCGATTGTGAACGGCGGCATCCGGTATGACCCGACGCTGCTGGCGGTGGACCCGAGCGGGCCGCAGCCGCAGGGGGTGCGGGTGATGCAGCAGAGCACCTCGGACATGATGCGCAAGCTGATGACCAATGTGGTGCTCTCGGGCACCGGCACCTTTGCTTCGGTGCCGGGCTATGTGGTGGGCGGCAAGACCGGGACGGCGCAGGTGGTGGGGCCGAACGGGCGGTATCTGCTGCATACGAATAATGCCTCGTTCATGGCGGCGTTCCCGATGCAGGACCCGCAATATGTGATCTATGTGCTGGTGTTGCAGCCGCATGCGGATGCGACGACGCACGGATTTACCACGGGCGGGTATATCGCGGCGCCCGCGGTGGCGCGGATTATCGCGCGGATTGGGCCGATGCTGGGTATTTTGCCGGCGGCGGGCGACCAGCTGGCGGCGCTGGATGCGGCCTGGACCGTGCCGTTGCAACCCGCGCCGCCGCCGGGCAAGGCGGCGCTGGGGCCGGGGAATCCGCTGCCGCCGGGGGCGAATGCGTTTGCCTATGAATTGCTGGGCGAGAAGCCGCCGGCGGCGCCCGCGCAGCCTGCACCGGGGAAGGCGGCCAGCGCGCCGGCGCCGCTGCTCTCGGCCTCGCATGCCAGCCACCGCGCGCATAACGGTGTGATGGCGCCCGTGTATCCGCTGCCGGGCAGCCATATGACGCAACGTGAGAGCGGGGCTGGGCATGAGGAGTCCTGAATTGAACGGGGTGAGCGGCATAACGGCTGACAGCCGGGCGGTGCGGCCGGGGTTTTTGTTCGTGGCGCTGCCGGGGGTTAAGGCGGATGGCCGGCGCTATATCGCCGAGGCGGTGCAACGCGGCGCCGTGGCTGTGTTGGCGCCGGAGGGAACGAGCTGGCCGCCTGGCGTGCCGCCGCGCCCGCTCTATTGCGCGGCCGAGCCGCGCGCGCGGCTGGCGGAGCTGGCGGTGGAGCTGGCGGGCAAGATGCCCGAGCGGCTGGTCGCGGTGACGGGGACCAACGGCAAGACCAGCACGGTGGATTTTCTGCGGCAGATTCTGGCCGCGGCGGGGCGCGAGGCGGCGTCGCTGGGGACGCTGGGGGTGATCGCGCCGGGGGTTCCGGTGAGCGGTTCGCTCACGACGCCCGACCCGGTGACGCTGGCGAACACGCTGGCGATGCTGGCGGCGCGGAAGTTTACCGATGTGGCGCTGGAGGCCTCCAGCCACGGGATCGAGCAGTGCCGCTTGGATGGGCTGCGCTTTGCCGCCGCGGGGTTCACCAATCTGACGCGCGACCATCTCGACTATCACGGCTCGATGGATGCCTACCGGGCGGCGAAGCTGCGGCTGTTCGAGGTGTTGCTGCCGCGCGGGGCGGTGGCCGTGGCGATGGCGGATATGGAGGCGCAGACGCTGGCGCTCCTGCGCGAGATCGCGGCGCGGCGCGGGCTGGAATTCAGGGCCGTGGGCGTCTCGCGCGTGGAGGCGCGGCCCGATGGGCAGGTTGTGCATACGCAGGGGCGGCAGGTGAGCCTGCATCTGCCGGGGCGCTTTCAGGCGGATAACGCGGTGCTGGCAGCGGCGTTGGCCGAGGCGGTGGGCGTGGCCGGGGCGGTTGAGTATTTGCCGCAATTGCAAGGGGTTCGGGGGCGGCTTGAACGCGCGCTGGTGTTGGATAACGGCGCGGCGGCCTATGTGGATTATGCGCATACGCCCGATGCGATCGCGCGGGTTTTGAGCGCGCTGCGTCCGCATGCCGCCGGACGGCTGGTGATTGTGTTTGGCGCGGGCGGCGACCGGGATGCGGGCAAGCGGCCGTTGATGGGCGAGCAGGCGGCGAGGCTGGCGGATGTGGCGATTGTGACCGATGACAATCCGCGCAGCGAGGACCCGGCGCTGATCCGCGCGGCGATTATGGCGGCATGCCCGGGCGGGATTGAGATTGGCGACCGGCGGGAGGCGATTGCCGCCGGGCTGAGCGCGCTGCGCGCCGGGGATGTTTTGGTGGTGGCCGGGAAAGGCCATGAGCAGGGGCAGATTGTGCAGGGGGAGGTGATACCTTTTGACGATGCCGCGGTGATCCGCGCGCTGGGCGCCGCGCCCCAGACAGGGACGCCGCTGTGAGCGCGCTTTGGAGCGCGGCTGAATTGCGCGCGGTGTTTGGCGTGGATGTTGGCCGCGATGTGAGCGGGATCAGCATCGATACGCGCACGCTGGCGCCGGGAGATTTGTTCGTGGCGCTGCGCGGCGAGCGCGATGGGCATGAGTTTGTCGAAGCCGCGTTTGCCAAGGGGGCGGCGGCGGCGCTGGTCTCAAAGCCCATGCCGGGCCGGGTGATTGTGGTGGCGGATACGCTGCGGGCGCTGGAGCGTCTGGGCGGGGCGGCGCGGGCGCGGGCGGGCGCGAAGATTGTGGCGGTGACGGGGAGCGTGGGCAAGACCACCACCAAGGAGATGCTGCGCCGGACTTTATGCGCGTTTGGGCCGGTGCATGCCGCCGAGGCGAGTTTCAACAACCATATCGGGGTGCCGCTCACCCTGGCGCGGATGCCGGGGGATGCGGCGTTCGGGGTGTTTGAGATCGGGATGAACCATCCGGGCGAGATCGCGCCGCTGGTGGCGCTGGTACAGCCGGATGTGGCGATTATCACCTGCGTGGACCGGGCGCATCTCGGGTTGATGGGCTCCGAGGAGGCGATCGCGCGCGAGAAGGCGGCGGTGTTTTCGGGGCTGGTGCCGGGCGGGACGGCGGTTTTGCCGGGGGATTCGATGTTTCTGCCGCTGCTGCGCGCGGCGGTGCCGGTGGGGTGCCGGGCGCTGGTGTTTGGCGAGGGCGCTGTGGATGCGCGGCTGGTTGAGTTGAAGAATTCGGCGGAAGCCTCTGAGATTGCAGCCGAAATTGATGGCGTTCCGGTGTGGTTCGGGCTGGCGGCGCCGGGGCGGCATATGGCGATGAACGCGCTTTCAGTGTTGGCGGCGGCGGCGGGGCTGGGGCTGGACCTGGCGCGCGCGGCGGCGGCGCTGGATGGGTTTGCGCCGTTCTCCGGCCGGGGCGCGCGGCGGAGGATTGCTGTGCCGGGCGGGGCGGCGGTGCTGCTCGATGAGAGCTACAATGCCTCGGGGGCCTCCATGCGCGCGGCGCTGGCGGTGCTGGCGTTGCAACCTGGGCGGCATGTGGCCGTGCTGGGGGACATGCTGGAGTTAGGGGATTTTGCGCAGGGTGAGCATTTAGCACTTTTGCCGGCGGTTTTGGCAGGCGCGGACAGTGTTTTTACGTGCGGCGCGCATAGCAAGGCTTTGTTCGACTCGCTGCCGCGGTCCAAGCAGGGCGCGCATGCAGCTGACGCCGCCACCCTGGCGCCGCTGGTGAAAGCCGCATTGCGCGCGGGGGACACTGTGCTGGTGAAGGGCAGTTACGGCAGCCGCATGCGTGATGTTATCTCGGTTCTGGAAAGCCCCGCCTGATGTTGTATGCGATTCTCTTCCCCTTGGCTGGGCATGTGCATGTGTTCAACCTGTTCCGCTACATTAGCTTCCGGGCGGGCGGGGCGTGCCTGACGGCGCTGATTATCAGCTTCTGGGCCGGGCCGAAGGTGATCCGGTATCTGAAGTCGGTGCAGCGGCATGGGCAGCCGATCCGCACGGATGGGCCGGAGCGGCATCTGATCGAGAAAAAGGGCACGCCGACCATGGGCGGGGTGCTGATTTTGATCGCGATGGGGCTCTCGACGCTGATCTGGGCGGATCTGCGCAACGGCTATATCTGGGCGAGCCTGCTGGTGACCTTCGGGTATGGCGGCATTGGCTTCGCCGATGATTTCCTGAAGCTGACGAGGCGCAACACCAAGGGGGTCTCCGGCCGGGTGAAGCTGGCGGCGCAGGCGGCGATCGGGCTGGTGGCGGCGGTTTGGATGCTGGCGCTGATGCCAGCGCCGCTGGGCACCGAGCTGGCGCTGCCGATGTTGAAAAACGTGCTGATACCCTTTGGCCTGCTGTTCCCGCTGGTGGCGATGTTCGTGATGATGGGCGCCTCCAATGCGGTGAACCTGACCGATGGGCTGGACGGGCTGGCGATTGTGCCGGCGATGATCGCCGCGGCGGTGTTCGGGCTGATCGCGTATCTGGTGGGGAACAAGATTTTTGCCGGGTATCTGGAGATTAATTTTATTCCCGGATCAGGCGAGCTGACCGTGTTTCTCTCCGCGCTGATTGGCGCGGGGCTGGGGTTTTTGTGGTTCAACGCGCCGCCGGCGGCGGTGTTCATGGGCGATACGGGCTCGCTCTCGCTGGGCGGGGCGCTGGGCGCGGTGGCGGTGGCGACGAAGAACGAGATCGTGCTGGCGATTGTCGGCGGGTTGTTCGTGGTGGAGACGGTCTCGGTCATCGTGCAGGTGTTCTGGTATAAGCGCACGGGGCGGCGGGTGTTCCTGATGGCGCCGCTGCACCACCATTTTGAGAAAAAGGGCTGGGCGGAGCCGACGATTGTGATCCGGTTCTGGATTATCGCCATGATCCTGGGGCTGGTGGGCCTGGCCACGTTGAAAATACGATGAATTACGCTCCGGTATTTGCTGGGATGCGCTTTGCCGTGCTGGGGCTGGGCCGGGCGGGGCTGCCCGCGGCCCGGGCGCTGCGCGATATGGGGGCGCAGGTGTTTGTCTGGGATGACGCGGCGGGCGCGCGCAGGGCGGCGGTTGGGTTTGAGGTGGCGAAACCTTCCGAGGTGCCGGGCAGGGTGGACGCGCTGGTGATTTCGCCCGGGATCGCGCACAGATTGCCCAAGGCGCATGAGCAGGCGGCATGGGCGCTGGCGCATGGGGTGCCGGTGCTCACTGATGCGGAGTTGTTGTTCCGCGCGGTAAGGGGCAGCGGGAGCCGGGCGCGGTTTGTGGGGATTACCGGGACAAACGGGAAATCGACCACCACGGCGCTGCTGGCGCATATTCTGGATGCGGCAGGGGTGCCCAGCGCGGCGGGGGCGAATCTGGGGCCGGCGGCGCTGAGCCTGCCGCTGTTGCCGGACAACGGCGTTTATGTGCTCGAAATGTCGAGCTATATGTTGGAGAGACTCGCCAGCCTGCGCTTCGATGTCGCGGTTATGCTGAATTTATCCCCCGATCATCTGGACCGCCATGGCGACATGGCAGGTTATGCCGCCGCCAAGCGCGAGATTTTCGCGCGCCAGGATGCGGAATGCGTGGCGGTGGTTGGCGTGGATGATGAATTCTCGCGCGAGATGGCGGATTGGCTGGATGGCCAGGCGGCGCGCGTGGTGCGGGTTTCGGGCGTGGGCGGCGTGAGCAGGGCGCGGGCGTTGCCGGGTGAGCATAACGCGCAGAATGCGGCGGGGGCGGCGGCGGCGGCGCGGGCGCTGGGGGTGGACGGCACGGCGATTGCGCGGGGGATTGAGAGCTTCCCCGGACTGGCGCACCGGCAGCAGGATGTCGCGCTGCGCGAGGGGGTGCGGTTCATCAACGACAGCAAGGCGACCAATGCCGACGCGGCGGCCCGGGCCATGGGCTGTTATGCGCGCTTTGTGTGGATTGCGGGCGGTGTGGGCAAGGCGGGCGGGATTGACGCGCTGGTGCCGTATTTTTCACGCATTGAGAAGGCGTTTTTGATCGGGCGCGATGGGCCGGCGTTCGCGCGGACATTGAGCGCGCATGGCGTGGCGAACGATATTGCGGGGACGCTGGAGACGGCGGTGCCCTTGGCGTTTGAGGCGGCGAAGGCGAGCGGGGCGGAGGTGGTGCTGTTCTCGCCGGCGGCCGCCAGTTTTGACCAGTTTGTGGATTTTGAGGCGCGCGGCTCGCGGTTTGCCGCGTTGGCAAGGGGGGGCGTGTAATGCCGCCGCTCTCGCGCGCCGATACATCGGTGATCGGCCGCTGGTGGTGGAGCGTGGACCGGGTGACGCTGCTGGCGCTCGCGGTGCTGATCGGCATTGGCTATGTGCTGGCGCTGGCGGCGACGCCGGGGATCTCGATGCGCCTGACCGACCCGCATACGATGGCGATGGTCCGGCAGATTTTCTTTCTCGCCATGGGGGGCGGGGTGATGCTTGGCATGTCGATGCTCTCGCTGCGGCAGGTGAAGCTGAGCGCGCTGGGGCTGGGGATTGTGTTCTTCTTCCTCACCGGCTTCACGCTGGTGCATGGCGTGGAGGTGGATGGCGCGCACCGGTGGATTTCACTGCCCGGGTTCACCATTCAGCCGAGCGAGTTTTTGCGGCCTGGGTTTATCATCATCACCGCCTGGCTGATTGCGGAATCGCGGCGCACGCCGGGGTTTCCGGGCAAGCGGGCGGCGCTGGGAGTGTTTTTGATCACCGCGCTGATGCTGAAAATGCAGCCCGATATCGGCATGACGTTTTTGTTCACCATGGTGGTGTTCTCGCAGTTTTATCTCGACGGGATGGAAGTGAAATGGGTGGGCGTGGCCGCAGCGCTCGTGGTGCTCGCGTTTATCGGCGCGTTCATGTTCATCAGCCATGTGCACACGCGCGTTGAATTGTTTCTGCATCCGACGAAAACCTCGGCGTATCAGGCGCTGACCGCGCTCTCGGCGTTTGGCAATGGCGGGATGTTTGGCCTGGGGCCGGGCGAGGGGCAGGTTAAGCATTATCTGCCCGATGCGCGGGCGGATTTTGTGTTTGCCGTGGCGGGGGAAGAGTTTGGGCTGTTTTTTTGCGGGTTCATTATTTTTGTGTTCGCCTCGATTGTGATGCGTGCGCTGGTGCGCCTGCTGGCGGAGCCGAATTTGTTCGTGGTGCTGGCGGCGGGCGGGTTGATCGTGGGGTTTGGGCTGCAGGCGTTCGTGAATATGGCCTCTTCGCTCTCGCTGATTCCGACCAAGGGGATGACGCTGCCGTTTATTTCATATGGTGGCAGTTCGGTGCTGGCGATTTCGATTCAGATGGGGTTTTTGCTGGCGCTGACGCGCAAGCGCCATCAGGGGGATTATACATGAGGGCGCCGGTGCAAAGGCCGGTGGTGATCGCGGCCGGCGGTACGGGGGGGCATTTTTTCCCGGCCGAGGCGCTGGCGGCGGCGCTGCTGGCGCGCGGCGAGCGGGTGGTGTTGCTGACTGATGCGCGCTCTGGCGGGTTGTCATCCGCGGTGTTTGCCAATGCGGAGCGGCATGTGATCGCGGGGGCGGGATTGTCTGGCCGCAGTTTGCGCAGTGCGCTGGAGGGGGCCTTGGCCTTGGCGAAGGGCGTGTTCCAGGCGCGGAAGATTTTGCGGGCGTTGCAGCCGGGCGTGGTGGTGGCGTTTGGCGGATATCCGGCGGTGCCGCCGGTGGTGGCGGCGGTTTTGTTGGGGCGGCGGCCAAGGATTTTTCTGCATGAGCAGAATGCGGTGCTGGGGCGGGCGAACCGGCTGCTGGCGCGGTTTTGTGATGTGCTGGTGTTGAGTTTTGCGAAGACCTCGGCGGTGCCCGCGGGCGTTAAGACCGTGTTGCTCGGCAACCCGGTGCGCCCGGCGGTGGCGGCGCTGCATGGGCAGGGTTATGCGCCGCCGGACGGGAAAATCGAGCTGTTGATTTTGGGCGGCTCGCTGGGGGCGAAGGTTTTTGGCTCGTTGATGCCGCAGGCGCTGGCGTTGTTGCCGGCGGCGTTGCGGGCGCGGCTGGTGGTGAGCCAGCAATGCCGGGTGGAAGAATTGGGCGCGGCGCGGGTGGCGCTGAAGGATGCGGGGATAGAGGCGGAGCTGGCGCCGTTTTTCAACGATGTGGCGGCGCGCTTGCAGCGGGCGCATCTGGTGATTGCGCGGGCCGGGGCTTCGAGCGTGGCCGAGATCGCGGTGGCGGGGCGGCCGGCGATTTTCATCCCGCTGCCCAGCGCCATTGATGACCACCAGCGCGCCAACGCGGATGCGCTGGTGGATGCGCATGCCGCGTGGCGGCTGGACCAGGTTGGGCTGAGCGCCCAGGCGCTGGCTGATAAAATTGAAAGTATTCTGATGAAGCCTGAGACTTTGGTGACAGCGGCGCAAGCGGCCGCGAGCGCGGGGCGCGCGGACGCGGCGGAGCGGTTGGCGGGGCTGGTGATGGAAGGAGTGGGCGCATGAGGGCGTTGCCGCTTTCCATCGGGACGATTCATTTTGTCGGCATCGGCGGGATCGGCATGTCCGGCATTGCCGAGGTGCTGCATGAGCTGGGCTATGCCGTGCAGGGCAGCGATATTGCCGAGAGCGCCAATGTGATCCGGTTGCGCGCGGCGGGGATCCGGGTGGCCATCGGGCATGATGCGAAGAACCTGGGCGATGCGCAGGTGGTGGTGATTTCCACAGCCGTGCCCAAGGATAATCCCGAGGTGGTGGCGGCGCGGCGCAAGTTGATCCCGGTGGTGCGGCGCGCCGAGATGCTGGCGGAGCTGATGCGGCTGAAATGGGCCGTGGCGATTGGCGGCACGCACGGCAAGACGACGACGACCTCGCTGGTGGCGGCGGTGCTGGAAGGCGCGGGGTTTGACCCGACCGTGATTAACGGCGGGATCATCAACGCCTATGGCAGCAACACGCGGCTGGGGGCGGGCGATTGGATGGTGGTGGAGGCTGACGAGTCCGACGGGAGTTTCCTGCGGCTTCCCGCTGTGATCACGATCGTGACGAATATGGACCCGGAGCATCTGGACCATTGGGGCACGCGCGAGGCGATGGAGGCGGGTTACCGGCAGTTTGTCTCGAACATTCCGTTTTATGGCTTTGCGGTTTTGTGCATCGATCATCCGGCGGTGCAGCAGATGATCCCCGCGCTCTCGGATCATCGGGTGATTACCTATGGATTTTCACCGCAGGCGGATGTGCGCGCGGAGCGGATCATCTCAAGCAAGGACGGCGCGACCTTTGAGGTACGGTTCTCCGACCGGGTTTCGGAGCGGGCGCGGCGGATGGGGCCGTTCCGGCTGCCGATGTTGGGCAACCATAATGTCTCCAACGCGGTGGCGGCGATCGCGGTGGCGGCCGAGATGGATGTTCCCGAGGCGCAGATAAAGGCGGCGCTGGCGAATTTCGCAGGGGTGAAGCGGCGCTTCTCCAAGACCGGGGAGGCGGGCGGGATTACGGTGATTGATGACTACGGGCATCATCCGGTGGAGATCGCCGCGGTGTTGAAGGCGGCGCGGCAGGCGGGGGCGCGCGATGTGGTGGCCGTGGTGCAGCCGCACCGCTTCACGCGGTTGCAGTCGTTGTTTGAGGAATTCTGCACCTGCATGAACGATGCGGGGACGGTGATCGTCGCGGATGTGTATGCCGCGGGTGAGGCGCCGATTGAGGGTGTGGACCGCGATGCGCTGGTTGAAGGCTTGCGCGCGCGGGGGCACCGCCAGGTGGTGGCGCTGACGGATCCGTCGCATCTGGCGGAGATGGTGCATGCCATCGCGCGGCACGGCGATTTTGTGATCTGCCTAGGTGCGGGCAGCATAACGCATTGGGCGGCGGCGCTGCCGGCGCAGTTGCAGGGGTTGCAGGATGCGGCGCGCCCGCGGGGGCGGCTGTGATGATGAGCCTGGTCCTGCCGGAAATTCGCGGGCGGGTGTCGCCGGGAGCGGTTTTGGCGCCGATGACGTGGTTCCGTGTCGGCGGACCGGCGGAGTTTTTGGTGCGCCCGGCTGATGTGGCGGATTTATGCGCGTTCTTGCGGGAATTGCCGCTGGAGATGCCGGTGAGCGTGATCGGCGCGGCCTCGAATCTGATTGTGCGCGATGGCGGGATCAACGGTGTTGTCATTAAGCTGGCGCGCGGGTTTGGCGAGATCGTGGTTGAGGATGAGGGCATCATCGCGGGGGCCGCGGCGCTGGATGTGACGGTGGCGGAGCACGCGGCGGCGGCGGGGCTGGCGGGGCTGGAGTTTCTCTCCGGCATTCCCGGCACCATTGGCGGCGCGGTGGCGATGAACGCGGGCGCTTATGGCGGGGATATGGCGCAGGTGCTCGACTGGGTGGAGATTGTGACGCGCGCGGGCGAGCTGGTGCGCGTGGGGGCGCATGAGCTGGGGTTGAGCTATCGCCACGCGAATTTGCCGGCGGACGCGGTGGTGGTGCGGGCGCGGTTGCGCGCGCGCAAGGGCGAGGCGCAGGCGATTGCGGCGAAGATGGCGCAGATAAAGACCAGCCGCGAGGCGAGCCAGCCGGTGCGCGCGCGCACGGGGGGCTCGACCTTCGCCAATCCGCCGGACCAGAAGGCGTGGGAGCTCATTGATGCCGCCGGGTGCCGGGGGTTGCGCCGCGGTGGTGCGCAGGTTTCGGAACTTCATTGTAATTTCCTCATTAATACCGGAGAGGCCACGGCGGCGGATCTGGAGGGGCTGGGGGAGGAAGTGCGCGCGCGCGTGGAGCGCAACGCTGGGGTTTCGTTGCGTTGGGAAATTAAACGGATTGGAGTGCCCGGATGATGCGCGTTGCGGTTTTGCTGGGGGGTATGTCCGCTGAACGTGAGGTCTCGTTGCGCTCGGGCGCGCAGGTGATCGCGGCGCTGCGCGGTGCCGGGTTTGAGGTATTGCCGGTGGAAGTGGGCGAGGATCTGCGCGCGGTGATCGCGGCGCTCACCCCAGCACCGGATGTGGTGTTCAACGCGCTGCACGGGCGCTTTGGCGAGGATGGCACGATTCAGGGTGTGCTGGATTATCTGGGGATTCCCTACACGCATTCGGGCGTGCGGGCCTCGGCGCTGGCGATGGACAAGGCGGCGGCCAAGGCGGTGTTCGCGCATGCCGGGCTGCCGGTGGCGCCGCACCGGGTGATTGATATCGCGGAGCTGGCGGACCATGACCCGCTGCCGCCGCCTTATGTGGTCAAGCCGGTGAACGAGGGTTCATCGGTGGGGGTTTATATCGTGCAGCCGGGCGATAACGAGCGGGCGCGGATTGTGAAGGAATGGCATTATGGCCCGGCGATGGTCGAGCAGTTCGTGCCGGGGCGGGAGCTGACCGTGGGCGTGCTGGATGACCGCGCGCTGGTGGTGACGGAGATACTCTCCGAAGAGAGTTTTTATGATTACCACGCGAAATATGCCGCTGGCGGCTCGCGCCATGTGGTGCCGGCGGATATTCCCGCCGAGGTGGCGCAGCGGGCGCGCGATGTGGCGCTGGCGGCGCACCGGGCGCTGGGGTGCCGGGGCGCCAGCCGGGCGGATTTGCGCTATGACGATGCCAGCGGGCGGCTCGTGCTGCTGGAGGTGAACACGCAGCCGGGGATGACGCCGACCTCGCTGCTGCCCGAGCAGGCGGCCTATGTGGGGATGGATTTCCGCGCACTTTGCACCTGGATGGTGGAGCGGGCGGCATGCCGCGTGTAGGCGCCACCGCGCGGGCGGCGATGCCGGCGCCGCCGCCGCGCGCGCGGGCGAAAAAGACCGCCGCGCCGCAGGACCGGCTGAGCACGCGCAAGCTTTATTTCCGGCGGGTGAAGCGCAGCCTGAAGCCGGGGCTGTGGGTGTTGGGCGCTGTTTCGGTGTTGATTGTGGGGGGGGAGCTGGTGCGCTCGCTGCCCTCGGTCAGGTCGGCGCCGGTGCCAGCGCCGGTGGCCGCGCATCATGGCGGCTTTGGCCTGGCGGCGCTGGCGGCCGATGTGGGGTTGAGGATTTCGAAAGTGGAGGTGGTGGGCGCGCAGACGGTGGACCCGGCGCTGCTGCAGGCGGCGATCGGCGTGCAGCCGGGGGAGCCGGCGCTGGGGTTTTCGCTGGGGGCGGTGCGGGCGCGCGTCGAGCAACTGGGGCCGGTGCAAAGCGCCACGGTGGAGCGTGTGCTGCCGGGAACGCTGATTGTGAACATTACCGAGCGGGATGCGTTTGCCATCTGGCAGACCGGGGGCGCCGGTGGCGCGCCGCCGCGCTTTGTGTTGATCGACAAGACCGGCAAGGTGATCGAGGGGCAGGATGCGGCGGCGGCGAAGCGGCGTGAGCCGTCGCTGTTGTTGCTCACGGGGGCGGATGCGCCGCAGAACGCGGCGGCGCTGGTGAGCGAGCTGAAGGCCGTGCCGGCGCTGGCTTCGCGGGTGAGTGCGGCGGAGCGGGTGGATGGGCTGCGCTGGAACCTGATTTTGAAGGACCAGGCGCTGGTGAAGCTGCCGGTTGCGGGTGAGCAGGACGCGATTAACCAGCTCGGCGCCTTGCAGACCAGCATGCAGCTGCTTGACCGGCCGGTTGAGGTGATCGACCTGCGCCAGGCGGGCAAGCTGGTGGTGCGCCCTTATCCGGCGGCGCCGCCGCCCGGCTCGGCAAAGGATAGCCATACATGAAGAGGGGCGCGCGCGCATGAATGATCTGTCTCGCCGGGCTGCGCCCGAACGCGCGATGAAACCGCTGCCGGAGGAGACGCTGCGCGGCAAGGTGATGCGATCGGGGCCGTTTGGCGTGCTGGATATCGGCTCGGCAAAAATCGCCTGTTTGATCGGGCGGGCGGAATCCGACGGGCGGCTGCGGGCGTTGGGATTTGGCTGGCAGAAAAGCCGGGGGATCAAGTCGGGCGGCATTGTCGATTTGGATGAGGCGGAGAAGGCGATCCGCGCGGCGGTGGGCGCGGCCGAGGATATGGCCGATATGCGGCTGAAGTCGGTTTATGTGAATCTCTCCTGCGGGCAGCCGGAGTCGCGGTTGTTTAATGTGCAATGGCCGGTGGATGGGCGGGCCGTGACCGCTGATGACATCAAGCGCGTGGTGCGCGAGGCGCGCACGCGCGCGGCGGCTGAGGGGCGGGCAACGATCCATGCGCTGCCTTTGAGTTTTTCAACCGACGAGACGCAAGGTGTGCTCGATCCGCGCGGGTTGTTTTGTGATACGCTCTCGGCGCAGCTGCATGTGGTGGATGCGGGCAACACCGCGCTGCGCACGCTCTCGGCCTGTTTGTCGCGTTGCGAGCTGGATATCGCGGCGCTGGTGTCGGCGCCGATGGCGGCGGGGCTGGCATCGCTGGTGGGCGATGAGCGCGAGCTGGGGGCGACGGTGATCGATATGGGGGGCGGCACGACCTCGATGGCCGTGTTCTCCGAGGGGCATGTGGTGCATACCGCGCAGATTCCGCTGGGGGGCATTCATGTCACCAATGATATCGCGCGGGGATTTTCGACGTCAGTGGCGCATGCCGAGCGGTTAAAGGCGCTGTACGGCAACTGCCAGGGCAGCCCCGATGACGAGCGCGAGCTGTTGCCGGTGCCGCAGGTGGGCGAGGATGAACACCAGATCGCGAAAATGCCGCGCTCGATGTTGATCAGTGTGATCCGGCCGCGACTCGAGGAGATTTTTGAGCTGGTGAAGGACCGGCTGGAAACCGCGGGGCTTGGCAATGCGGGCGGCACGCGCGTGGTGCTGACCGGCGGGGCCTCGCAACTGGGCGGTGTGCGTGAACTCAGCGCGCAGATATTGGAACGCAACGTGCGGCTCGGCCGGCCGGGCGGGGTGATCGGGCTGCCCGATTCGGCGAGCGCGCCGAACTTCGCGACGCTGGTGGGATTACTGGCTTTCGCGGCCGGTGAAGGCCAGACCATGCAGGATATAAATTTCGAGAGTGAGCGCGGCGGCGGATGGTTCCGCGGTCTCGTGGATTTTTTAAAAAATCGTGTTTGACATGAAAACGATGTGTTCTTTACCGATACTGCCTTGAGGAGATAACCGATGACCCTGAACCTGACGATCCAGAAGACGTCGACCACAGATTTCACGCCGCGGATTACCGTGTTCGGTGTCGGCGGCGGCGGCTGTAATGCTGTTAATAACATGATCTCGCTGCAATTGCCGGGCGTTGATTTTGTCGTGGCGAATACGGATGCGCAGCAGTTGCAGCGCTCGCTGGCGGAAAAGCGCATTCAGCTCGGGCCGCATCTGACCCAGGGCAACGGTGCCGGCGGGCGGCCGGAAGTGGGCAAGGCATCGGCTGATGAAGCGGCGGATGATCTGGCGCGGCATCTGGAAGATACGCATATGGTGTTCATCACCGCGGGCATGGGCGGCGGCACGGGCACCGGGGCCGCGCCGGTGATCGCGCGGATGGCACGCGAGCGTAACATTCTGACCGTTGGTGTTGTCACCAAGCCGTTTGCCTTCGAGGGCAAGAAGCGCATGCGCGCGGCCGAGGAAGGCATTGCCGAGCTGCAGGCCTATGTCGACACGCTGATCGTGATTCCCAACCAAAATCTCTTCAAGGTCGCCAATGAGCGCACTGGTTGGAAAGAGGCTTTCGAGATGGCCGATAACGTCCTCTACATGGGCGTGCGCGGCGTGACCGATTTGATGGTGCTGCCAGGCATCGTGAACCTTGACTATGCCGATATCCGCTCCGTGATGTCAGTCATGGGCAAGGCGATGATGGGTACGGGCGAGGCCGAGGGCGAGGATCGCGCGATTCGCGCGGCCGAGGCCGCGATCAGCAATCCGTTGCTGGAAGATACCAATATGCGCGGCGCGCATGGTCTGTTGATCAACATCACCGGCGGCTCGGATGTGACGCTCTTTGAGGTTGACCAGGCGGCGCACCGGATTGGCGAGGAAGTCGACAAGGATGCGAACATCATGTTCGGCATGTCGCTCGATGAGAGCATGGCGGGGCGGATCAGGGTGTCGGTGGTCGCAACCGGGATCGACAGCGCGCCGCAGCAGATGCCGAAGCTGCAGGTGGTGAATGGCGGCGCCGAGCCGGTGGCGTTTCCGGCGCAGGCGGTGAGCCAGAACGGCGGGCAGCAGAATGCCGGCGCGCCGCAGATGATGCAGATGCCGCAGGGGGCTCCGGTTTCACGTCCGGCGGGTTATGTGCCCGAACCGCCGGCCGCGCCCCTGGTCTCCAAGGCCTATGGCGGCCAGGAACTCGAACTGGGTGAGCCGGCCGCGCAGGCGCCCGCTCGCCCGGCGCCGGTTATGCGCCCCGCCGTGATGCCCGAATCGCATCGCCCGGCCGAGGCGCCGCGCAGCACGAGCATCTTTAAATCAGTGTTCGGGTTTGGCGGCTCGAAGGCTGCCGCACCCGCGCAGCCGCATCGCCAGGAACCGGCCGTGCATGCCGAAGCGCCGCGCGCCGCGGTGCGTCCGGCGCAGATTGATGAGATCGGGTTGGAAATTCCCGCGTTTTTACGCCGCAATAACTAACACCCCGGCGGGGGTTGGCCGCGCCGCTGTGAAGCACCGGACAGGGGACTGTCCGGTGCTTTTTTATTGTTTAAATTCAAGGGATTCTGTCGACATAATTGGAAATAATGATTGACTGGCGGTGGCGTGCGGGGGCGGGTAGATAGTAAGGTGTTATTAATGATGGACCCGAAAATGTCGTCTTTGCGTGACAGATACAGCTTTAGCGGCACCGAACGCGCCCTGGCCCCGCGCCAGACGCTGAAGGCGGCGATTTCATGCATCGGGCATGGGCTGCACAGCGGCACGGATGTGACGATGCGGCTGGTACCGGCCGAGGCTGGGAGCGGGATTGTATTTCATCGCACCGATTTGGATGTGCGCATTCCCGCGCGGTTTGATTATGTGAACGATACGCGGCTGTGCACGGTGGTGAGCGTGGGTGACGCGCGGGTGGGGACCATTGAGCATCTGATGGCGGCGCTGGCGGCGAGCGGGGTGGATGACCTGGTGGTTGAGGTCGATGCCGCGGAATTGCCGATTTTTGATGGTTCGGCCGCGCCGTTTTTGTTTTTGATCGAGAGCGCCGGTGTGGTTGCGCATGGCGGGTTGCGCGAGAGCCTGGAGATTTTGCGCACCGTGCGGGTGGAGCAGGATGGCGCGTTTGCCGAGCTGCGGCCGCATGGCGCTGGCGGCGCGGGGTTTGAACTCTCGCTGGCGATTGAGTTTGCCGCCCCGGCGATTGGCGCGCAGGCCTATAGTTTCACGCTGACGGCGGAGAGTTTCGCAGCCGAGATCGCGGCGGCGCGGACCTTTGCGCAGGCGGCGGAGATTGAGGCGCTGCGCAAGGTTGGGCTGGCGCGTGGCGGCAGTTTGGAAAATGCCATTGTGGTGGATGGCGCGAATATTTTGAACCCGGAAGGGTTGCGTTTTGCCGATGAGTTCGTGCGGCATAAATTGCTCGATGTGGTGGGCGATCTGGCCTTGGCCGGGGCGCCGGTTTGCGGGCGGTTTGTGGGCAGCAGGACGGGGCATGCGCTGAATAATCAGCTGCTTCGCGCGGTCTTCGCGGATCAGGCGAATTACCGGCTGACGCGCGGGTCAGTGGCGGGAGCGCTGCAGCTTTCAGCCGCCTGAGGCGATTATCCGAGAGTAGATTGCGCGAGGTGGTTGACCGGACCATGCCCGGCGCCGAAACCCGGCGCGGTGGCGATGGCCTGTTGCAGGTAGTTGCGCGCCCGGTGCACGGCGGCGGAAAGGCCCATGCCCTGGGCAAGGCCGGTGGCGATGGCGGAGGCCAGGGTGCAGCCGGTGCCGTGGGTGTTTCTGGTGTGCAGGCGGGGCAGCGAGATGGCTTCCACCGCGTCCGGCGTGATGAGGTAGTCAGTTAACATGTCGCCGCTGGCGTGGCCGCCTTTGATGAGGGCGGCCTTTGCGCCCATCGCCAGCAGTGCGCGCCCGGCGGCGATTTGTTCGCCCTGCGTGCCCACGGGCAGGCCGGTGAGCTTGGCGGCTTCGGGCAGGTTGGGGGTGACCAGCGTGGCGCGGGGAAGCAGGCGCTCGCGCAGGGCGGCGATGGCGGCATCAGGCAGCAGCACGGCGCCGGAGGTGGCGACCATCACCGGGTCTAGCACCAGGGGCATGTTCGCGGGCAGGCAGGCGGCGACGGCGCGGATGATCTCCTCATTGGCCAGCATGCCGAGCTTGATGGCGTCGGCGCCGATGTCGGAAAGCACGGTCTCGATGGAGAGGCGCACGAAATCAGCGGGCAGAGGGTGCACGCCCGCCACGCCCAGGGTGTTTTGCGCGGTGACCGCCGTGATGCTGGTGCAGGCGTAGCCGCCCAGCGCGGAGATGGTTTTGATATCCGCCTCGATGCCGGCGCCGCCGCCGGAATCCGACCCGGCTATGCTTAGAACGCGGAACATTCAGAGAGTGGCCAGGGCGATGGTGTCGCATAATTCGCCGACGATGGCGTGGATAAGGGCGGAATCCTCGCCCTCGGCCATTACGCGGATCAGCGGTTCGGTGCCCGAGGGGCGGATCAGCACGCGCCCGGTGTTGCCAAGCCGTTCGCCCGCCTGGGTGATGGCGGCCTGGATATGCGCCAGGCGCAGCGGCGAGGCGCCGGCGTAGCGCACGTTGCGGAGAAGCTGCGGCAGCGGCTGGAACACCCGGCAGGTTTTTGAGGCGCGCTCCCCGGTGCGGACCAGCACGGCCAGCACCTGCAACGCCGCGATCAGCCCGTCGCCCGTGGTTGCGAAGTCCGAGAGGATGACATGGCCGGATTGCTCGCCGCCGAGGTTGATGCCGCGCTCGCGCATGGCTTCGGCGACGTAGCGGTCGCCTACTTTGGTGCGGTGCAGGGTGAGCCCCTGCGCGCCGAGAAACCGCTCCAGCCCGAGGTTGGACATCACGGTGGCGACGATGCCGCCGCCGGTGAGGCGGCCGGATTCGTGCATGTCGCGCGCGATGAGGCCGAGGATCTGGTCGCCGTCGATGATCTCGCCGTGTTCGTCGGCGAGGATGACGCGGTCGGCGTCGCCGTCCAGGGCGATGCCGATGTCGGCGCCGTGTTCGAGCACCGCGGCGCAGAGGTGTTTGGGCACGGTGGAGCCGGCGTCGCGGTTGATGTTGAAACCGTCCGGCTCGACGCCGATGGAGATGACGGTGGCGCCCAGCTCCCATAGGGCGGCGGGGGCCACTTTGTAGGCCGCGCCATGCGCGCAATCGAGCACGATGCGCAGGCCATCCAGCCGCAGGCCGCGTTCCAGCGAGGATTTGGCGGCCTCGATGTAGCGCCCGGCGGCATCCACCAGGCGCGAGGCGCGGCCGAGCTTGCCCGAGGCGGCGAGGCGGGCGGAGAGGTCGGTCTCCATCAGGGCCTCGATCTCCATCTCGGTTTCATCCGAGAGCTTGGCGCCGTCGGGGCCGAAGAGCTTGATGCCGTTGTCCTCATAAGGGTTGTGCGAGGCGGAGATGACCACGCCGAGGTCAAGCCGCAGCGAGCGGGTGAGCATGGCGATGGCGGGGGTGGGCAGGGGGCCGGCCAGGGTGACGTTCATGCCGGCGCTGATGAAGCCGGCCGTGAGGGCGGGCTCCAGCATGTAGCCTGAAAGCCGCGTGTCCTTGCCGATGATGACGCGGTGGCGGTGGTTGCCGCGCGTAAACAGCAGCCCGGCGGCCTGGCCGAGCTTGAGAGCCATTTCGGCGGTCATGGGGGCGGTGTTCGCGGTGCCGCGAATGCCGTCCGTGCCGAAAAGGCGGCGTTTAGAAACTTGGTTCATTCTCACTCGCGGTCAGGTTTTGCCAGATGCGCAGGGCCTGCACCGTCTCCGGCACGTCATGCACGCGCAATATATGCGCCCCTTGGGCCACGGCATAAAGCCCGGCGGCGATTGACCCTGGTCCGCGTTTGGCCGGGTTGGGCTCACCTCCGAATTCGCCGATGAATTTTTTGCGCGACAGGCCGATGAGCAAAGGGTGGCCCAGGGCTTTGAAGCGCGCGGTGGCCCGCAGGAGGGTGAGGTTTTGCGCGCCGAGCTTGGCGAAGCCGAGGCCGGGGTCCAGCGCGATGGCCTCCGGTTTGATCCCGGCGGCCAGGGCGGCGTCGCGCAGCTGCGTCAGCTCGGCCAGAACCTCGGCGGCGGTATCGGTGTAATGCGCCTGGGTATTCATGGTGGCGGGGGTGCCGCGGGTGTGCATGAGCACCACCGGGCAGCCGCGTTTGGCCGCCAGGGCGGCGGCGGCGGGGTCGTGCGTGAGGCCCGAGATGTCGTTGATGATGCGCGCCCCCGCGCCGAGCGCTGCGGCCATGGTGGCGGCGTTGCGGGAATCGATGGAGATGACCGCGCCCTGGGCGGCGAGCGCCGTGATGGCGGGGAGGATGCGGTCGATCTCCTGCGCGGCGGAGACCGGCGCGGCGCCGGGGCGGGTGCTTTCACCGCCGATGTCGATGATATCCGCCCCGGCTTCGCGCATGGCGGCCCCGGCGGCGATCGCGGCCTCGGGCGTGGCGTAGCAGCCGCCGTCGGAGAAGGAATCGGGGGTGACGTTGAGGATGCCCATGACGAGCGGGCGGTCCAAAAGGAGGCCGGCCCAGGCGAGGGGGGGTGCGCGGTTCATGCGGGCTGGTTATCATAGGCTGATGCGGTGGCCAAAACATGCTATCGCGGGGCAGCAGCAGAGAGGCGGGATGATGGCGGGGAAACTTTATCTGGGCACGCGGCGTTATTCGTCATGGTCGTTGCGCGGCTGGCTCATGGTCAGGCTGGCGGGAATCGAGGCTGAGGAGATCGTGATCCCGCTTGCGGGGGGCAACACCCCGGCGGTGAAGGCGGCGTCTCCCAGCGGGATGGTGCCGTATCTGGAGCATGAGGGCGCGCGGGTGTGGGAGAGCCTGGCCATCGCGGAATATTGCGCGGAAATAAACCCGGCGCTCTGGCCGGGCGAGCGCATCGCGCGCGCGCATGCACGGGCGATCGCGGCGGAGATGCATGGCGGGTTCCGCGCGCTGCGGCTGGCGATGCCGATGAATCTGGGGCGCAGCTACCCCGGCCTTGGGCAGAACACTGAGAGTCTGGCCGATATCGCGCGGGTGGATGCCATCTGGTCGCAAACGCGGGATGCCTACGGCGCTTCTGGCCCGTATTTGTTCGGCGCGGCCTTTAACGCCGCCGATGCGATGTTCGCGCCGGTGGTGGCGCGGTTGCTGATTTATCAGCCGCCGCTCAGCGCCGCCGCCGCCGCGTATTGCGAGGCCGTGCGGGCGCATCCGCTGGTGGCGCAATGGTATGATCTGGCGGCACGGGAACCTGCCGCCTGGCGGATCGAAAAATTTGAAAACCTCGCATGAAAGCGCCTGACATGAAGACTTATCTGGGATCCGCCTTGCTGGCGGCGTTGTTTTTATCCATGCCGGCGGCCGCTCTGGCCGGTCAGGACATGGTCGCCGATCATGGCGCGGTCTGGCAGACGAAAAAAATCGGCGCGGCGACGCAAGGTTTTATACAAATCCATAATACCGGCATCAGCGGGGATGTTCTCACCGGTTGGAGCTGCCCGGTCGCCGATACCACCACGCTGGTGGATGCCGGGGGCAAGCCGTTGCAGAGTCTGGACATTCCGGCCGGGCAGCGTGTCACCCTGGCGCCGGATGGGCCGCATCTGGTGTTGCAGGGCACGCATTTCGCGATCGCCATGGGCAGCGTGCTGCCCTGTGCGTTCAGCTTTCAGAATGCGGGGAATATTGCCGTGTATCTGAGCAGCATTCCGGCCCCGGCGGGGGGCTGATCCGCCGCCGCTATCAAAAAGTTGAAGCGCATTTGGGTTGGCGCTTTTGCATCAATTCGCACCTGCCGGGCTTAATCCTCAGTCCGGCGGCAGGCTCACCGCCACCGGGCGCGCATGAAACAGCCTCCCGCGCTCGGCCCAGGCGGCCACGGCCAGCCCGAGTATGCCGCACACGCAAAACCCCAGGCAGAGCGGGATCAGCGTGCCGTTGAAGTTCTGGCCGATGTAGAGCCCGATCAGCGCCGCGCCGAGCATGACGATGAAGCCTTGCACGGAGGCCGCCGTGCCCGCGATGTGGCCGAGCGGCTCCATGGCGATGGCGCCGCAATTGCCGCCAAGGAGGCCAAACCAGAACATCATGGCTGATTGCAGCAGGGCGAAGCGCAACAGGGTGTCCTGCCCGCTCAATGCCAGCCCCGCCTGCGCGAACGCCATCAGGACGAACCCGCTCAGGGCCAGGTGCGCGAGTTTGCGCATGCCGATCCGCTCGACCAGCCTGGCATTGGCCAGCGCCGCCACGGCCATGCAGATGGAACAGGCGGCGAAGATGAGGGGGAAGAGTTTGGGCACGTGGAACACTCCGGCGAATACCTGTTGCGCCGAATTGATGAACCCGAGCCAGCCGCCCAGCAGCAGGGTGGAGGCCAGGGTGTAGCCCAGCGACATGCGGTTGCGCAGCGTGAGGCGCAGCGCCGCCGCGGCCTCGTGCCAGATGATCGGGCGGCGGTCCTGCGGGTGTTGCGTCTCGGGCAGCCGCAGGCCCGCCCAGGTGGCGATCAGCATGGCATACAGCCCAAGCCCGATGAATATCACCGGCCAGGGGGCGAGGAGGAGCACAAGCTGGCCGAGCGAGGGGGCGAAAATAGGGGCGGCGAGGAAGACTATGAAGGAGAGGGAGTTCACCTGCGCCATGCGCCGCCCGGAATAGCAATCGCGCACGATGGAGACGGTGGCGACCTGCGCGCCGGCGGCGCCAAACCCCTGTGCCACGCGCGCGGCCAGGAGCCAGGAGAAATTAGGCGCGGCGGCGGCGGCAAAGGCGCAGAATGCGTAAAGCCCCAGGGCAAAGAGCAAAACCGGGCGGCGGCCAAAACGGTCCGCCGCCACGCCGTAGAGCAATTGCGCCGCGCCGAAGCCGAGAACGAAGGCGGTGATGACCCATTGGCGCTCATTGGCCACCGGCAGGCGCATGGCGGCGCCGATCTGGCCCAGGGCGGGGACCATCATGTCAATCGCCAAGGCCACGCAGGCCTGGACCAGCGCGATGCACGCGACAAACTCCCGGAAGCCCATGCCGGGATGGGGCTTGCTTGCGCCGGACAAGGCGGGAGGTTTAGGCGGCGATCTGGCGCGAGCGCCGGAGCAGGATCATGCCGAGGGCCGCGGAGGCGATGAACATGGCGCCGCCGAGCAGCAGCATATGTTCGTGGCTTGGCGCGCTGCCCTGGCCGAATACGGCGAAAATCAGCGTCTGCGGGATAAAGCCGAGCGCCGAGGCGGCGAGGAAGGGCAGGGCGGGGATGGAGGAGAGCCCGGCGGCAAGGTTGAGCAGGATGTTGCTGCCAACCGGCATCAGCCGCAGGGTGAGGGTGGCGATGAAGGGCTGGGCGGAGAGCGTGGTGTCAATCCTGGTCAGCGCCTTGCCGAAATAGCGGTGGATGAAGTTTTGCCCGATGGCGCGCGCCCAGATGAAGTCGAGGCTGCAGGCCAGCACCTGGGCGACCAAAGCGATGGCCGTGCCGTACCACGGGCCGAAGGCGTAGCCCGCGACGAAGGCGGGCACCTGGCGCGGCAGGCCGATGGCGGTGAGGAAGGTGGCGGCGAGCAGGAACATCGCGGGGCCCTGCACCCCGCCCCGGGCCACCAGATGCACCAGCTCCGCCTGTGCCGAGGCGGCGCCCAGCAGCGGCAGCGCGGCGGCAACCGCGATCATGCCTCCGGCCATCAGGGCGGGTTTTATGGCGCGGGTGGCGGCAATGGCGGTGGGGCTGCGGTTTATGCGCTCGCTCATCTGTTCGCTCATGGGGTTGGATCAATATGCGGGAGTTTCCAGCGGCGCTGCAACCAGGCGACGCCGAAGAGGTCGATAATGCCGACTTTCAGGCGGTCCCACGTGCCGTAATGCGAGGCGCCGTGGGTGCGCTGGTGGTGGCGCACCGGCACGGAGACGACGCGGCCCCCGGCGCGGATGAAAAGTGCCGGCAGGAAACGGTGGATATGGTCGAAATGCGGCAGTTCGAGAAACGCCGCGCGGCGGAAGAGTTTTAAGCCGCAGCCGGTGTCGGGCGTGCCGTCGCGCAGCAAATAGCCGCGCACGGCGTTGGCGATGCGCGAGCCCCAGCGCTTGGCCTCTGAGTCTTTGCGGGTGACGCGGTGGCCCGCGATCAGCACCGGCCTGGGGCCTTGCGCCTCGGCGGTGAGGGCGCCGTCCAGCATGGCGGGGATGTCAGCCGGGTCGTTCTGGCCGTCGCCGTCCAATGTGGCGATGAAGACACCGCGCGCGGTTTTTACCCCGGTGATGACCGCGGCGCTCTGGCCGCAGCTGTTGCGGTGGCGCACGCGCACCAAACTGGGCAGGCGGGCGGCGATTTCAGCCAGAATTTTCGGGCTGGCATCGGTGCTGCCATCGTCAACATAGACGATTTCATGTTCGATTCCGGCCAGCGCCTCGCTGATCGCGGCGATCAGCGGCGGGATGTTCGCCGCCTCGTTATGCACGGGCACCACGACCGAGATCAGCGGGGTGCCGGGGGCGATTTCGGGAAGGGTGAGGAATTTTGGTTCGATGTTCATGGCGCTCATTCAGCCGTGGCATTAAGGCGTATCTGTGGCTCAAATTCGTCGACAAGCAGATCGCGCCCGCCGAACCCGCCTGGTTTCAGTAAAAAGTGATAATTTCCGCCGCTGAGCCAGCGCAGACCCGCCGCGGCAGCCCCTGTTTCAAGGCTGCGCACCTCCAGCCGGTCAAGAATCGCGCTGGCGGTGTCGTTGCCGGTGAGCACGAAGCGGCGCACCCCGGCGGTGGCCAGCCCGGCGGCGATTTCCGCGAGAATTGCTGCCGCGGGCACATCGCGGCGCAGGTTGCCGGGTGAGGTGGAGGCGGCGATGATGATGGGTTGCCCGCCCTGCGCCCGCGCCCAGGCCAGGGCTTCGGCCGCCGGGTTGGGGGCGGCGAAATCAAGTTGCAGAAACGGCCGCAGGTGACGCGCGGCGCCGAGTTGAAACAGCGTCTGGCGGTCCAGCGCGCCGGAGAGGATCGCCAGGGGGCCTTCCGGCGCCCCGGTATCATCGCCTGCTTCCGCCGGAGAGGATAAGGCGGGGTAAAGCCAGGCGGGGCCGCCGCTGAGCGCCTGCGATTCCACGGCGGCGGCAAGGGCGGCGCATTGGGCCATGTCCACGGCATCAAGCAGCGCCAGCGCCGCGCCTTGTTCCTTGAAGGCGGCCAGCTTGCGCCGGATCGCGGGAGCCCCGGCGGCCACGGTCTCATGCGCCACGATCGCGACCCGGCCGGACAGGGCGGCGCGCAAGGCATGATGCACATTCACCACCAGCCGCCCGTCCTGGAACAGATGCCCCTGATAAACGGTGCGCCCCTGCGCCGGGGCGGCGAAACTCGCCACCATGAAGCCGGTGCCTGATTGCTCGATGAGACAATCCAGCACCGGGGCCAGGGCTTCGAGATCCGGCGGCGCCTCCTGGTTGCCGAAGCTGAAAAACCGGCGGGCCGGGTTGGTTTGCAGGCCAGCCATGACCTCCTGCCCGCTCAGTGTCAGCCCGCCGGGCGCCAGAACCGCGTTGGCGGCATCATGGCCGCGCGCCAGAGAGCTGCCAGCCCCCCGGGCATAAGTCAGGGCTGCGGCGTCCTGCAGGGTCCAGGCCAGGGCGGAGGGGGTTAGCTGGAGCATATTGTCATGATTTTTTAATCAGCATGCGGCGATAAATGGCACGGCGCAAGGCGGGCTTCCAGATCGGCCGCTGAAAAAACATTCGTGGCGGTAATCATTCAGGCTGCCGCGGCTTTAATGCTTTTGCGGCCTTGGCTTGGCCTGGGGGCATCGCTATAAGCCCGCTCAACCACGGGGGGCCAGTTGCGGCCTGCCGGAATTGAATTGAAGGATACGGACGGCATGCTCATCTCGTTGCCACCGGACTACCGGCCCTCGGATACCGAGGAGTTCATGAACCCCATGCAAACCGAGTATTTCCGCCAGAAGCTGCTGCGCTGGCGGGCAGACCTCGTGAAGGAAGCCAACGGCACGCTCGCCTCGCTGGGCGAAGGCGGCATTCTGGAAGCCGATATCACCGACCGCGCCAGCGTGGAAACCGACCGGGCGCTGGAGTTGCGCACCCGCGACCGCGCCCGCAAGCTGATCGGCAAGATCGACCAGGCGCTGCAGCGCATTGAGAACGGCACCTACGGCTATTGCGAGGAAACCGGCGAACCCATCGGCCTGCGCCGCCTGGAGGCCCGGCCTATCGCGACACTCTCCATAGAAGCGCAGGAACGCCACGAACGCATGGAACGCGTCCACCGGGACGATTAGCGCGGTTGTTTGCGGTTGGTCCGCTCACGCCATCGGAAAAATGGCGGGAGCATGAGCGCATTCAGCTCTAAAATAAAATATGCAGCGCGGCCTCGGCGCTCTGTGCGGTCCAGTTTCCCGCCACCTGCGCGCTGTAGCGCAGCACCAGCGATACATTGCCCCGGCTGGCGCTCAAACCCGCCATCACCTCTCCGGCCAGCGGGTCCAGCCGCTTCGTGCCGGTGGCGTAGGCGCTGCCATCGGCGGCGATCACGCGCATCGCGCGGCCCGGGTTGCCGGCCTCATAATCCACCCCCAGGCCCAGTTGCGGCGTCCACACCACATGCGCCGCGCTCACATAATCGTGGCTCACCGCCAGGCGCAGATATGGCTTGATGCTGGTGCCCGATGTGGCCGGGCCCGTGAGGGCGAACGCGCCCTGTTGCGCGCGCTCGCTGAACCGCCCGAGGCTGACCTGCGCCACGCTCACCCCCGCTGAGGGCAGCAGCCCAAACCCGGCGAGGCGCAGCGGCATGGCCAGCCGCGCCGCGCCAGAGACCACGCTCCCCTCCGGCCTGGCCGATGCCGCCCCGGCCCCGGTTGCACGCGCCGTATCGGTGGAGATAAACCCGCCCAGAACATCGCCCGAGAGCATGAAGCGGCCCAATGGCTGCGCGCCATAGGCTCCCAGCCGGATGGTCTGCGCGTTTGCCGTGCCGCCCTGGGCATCATTCAGGGAGGAGGAGTCATACGCCACCGCCAACCCCAGCGTGGTGCCCGCGTCATTCACCGCGCGGCCGGCCCCGGCCATAAACCCGGCGCTGCGCGCGTTGTAGCCGCCCGGCTGGTTCATCGCGCTGCCCGAGGCCTCCACCCAGCCGCCCGCGCCGCAGAATGCACCGGCCAGCGCCTGGGCAATGCCCGCCTGTGTGCTGCGCCCGCCCGGCAGAGCACCGGCGGGCGGGCAGGTGGAGGGGGGTGTGTCCTGCGTCAGGTTCAGCAGATCGTCGCTCGTGCGGCCCGCGTCCAGTGTCAGCTGCTGCCGGGCGCGGGCAAACAGCGCGTCATCCGCCGGGGCGACCGAAAAGGCGCCCAGGCGGTAGCTGAAGATGCCTGGAGGGTCGATCGCCAGTACGGTGGCATTGCCTGAAACGACAGCCTCGCCCGCCGTGAGCTGCGTGCTCACGCTGGCAAAACTCCCGCTCAAGCCACCATTGGCGGTGAGGAACGCGCCCGCCGCCGGAGCGTAACTGCCCGGCGCCAGCACATATACCAGCCGGCCGCCCAGCAGCGCCGTGCCGGTGATGTTGATCTGTGACACGCCCGTTGGCGTGACCACAACCCGCAGCGTGCCGCTGGCAAGCTGTACGAAATTCCCCGTGATATTCAGCGGGGCGCCGATGATGCCGGGCTGAAAAATGCCGGAATTTATGACCGTACCCATCATCCAGTTGCCCGAGGCCGTCCAATTCGCCCCCGCGGCCACATTCAAGACGCCGCCAGCGCCGAAATTGGCGATGTCGCTGGTCAGTTGGCCGCTGCCGGTGAGGGCGATGGCGCTATCCGTTCCGCCGCCATCAATGGCGCCGGTGATGCTGGCGCCGGTGCCCAGGGTGAGGCTGCCGGCCCCGCCCGCAAAGCGCACCGCCGCGCCACCGTTGCTGGCGGCGATCAGCCCGGTGTCATAAATGCTGGCGCCGACGCCCTTCACCAGCACGCCGGTGGCGCCGCTGATGCTGCCGCTGTTGGTGAGCGCATCGCCCCGGCCGAGGCGCACCCCGGCGGTGATGCCATGCACCAGCCCGGTATTTGTCACCGAGGCGCCCGGTGCCACGGCAATGATCCCGGCCAGCCCCCCCGCGATGGTGCCGCTATTGGTCAGGCTGCCCGGCCCGGCGAGGTAGGCGCCGAATACCGGCCCGCTGATCCGCCCGGCATTCTGCACCGAGGCGCCTTTGCCCCCCTCAAATACCCCGGTATAGCCGCCAACGAGCTGCCCGCTCGCCGTATTGTTCAGGCTGCCGCCGGAATACAGCGAAACCGCATCGCCGGTGCGCGCCGATATGACGCCGCTGTTGGCCACAACCCCCACCCCGTTGCCGGTATAAACGCCGATATGCGCGCCAAAAATGCTGCCCCCGGCTGCGTTCGCGACACTGCCGCCCGCATTCAGGCTTACTCCGTCATCGCCCGCGGCAATCACCCCGGCATTGCTCACGCTCGCGGCGGCATTGCGGGTCAACACCCCGTAGCTGGCGGCGCGGATGCCGCCTGCCGCTTGATTGTTCACCGCGCCGCCCGCGCCGAGATAAATGCCGACCCCGCTCGCGGCATTGACGCTGCCCGCGTTGTTGAGCGTGACCGGCCCTTGCGTATCCATGAGCGTTTCGGGGCCGCCGCTGCTGAGTGTGGTGCCGGAGGTGATGCTCACCGGCCCCGCGCCGTAACCCGCCAGATCAACCGTGGTGGTCTGGCTGGTTGCGATCACGCTCTGCGCCCGCGCCGGGGCCGCCAGCGCCGCCCCTAGCGAGAGCGCCGCACAGCCAGCCATTAAGCCGGTTTTCCATTGGAGGCGCGCCGTATCATCATGGCAAACCATAGCGATTTATCCTTTAACCGGGCTGCCTTGGCGGCCCTTGCACTACTTCAAGTAGTGTCAGGCTACGGCCCTGGTCGTGAATCGAGCGTTAACCAAACCCGCCAAAAACACGGTGAAAGATTTTATCTCTGTAATCTTTGCCCCCCGGCCGCCGCGCCGCACGATGGCCCTTTTTCGCGCTTGGGGTAGGTGGGGCGGCCATGTGTGAATGCCCCCGGCTTGCCCAAAACCCTGCGGCGGCGTAAGCCCCCGCATCGCAATCCATTTTGAATTTTCAGGCAGAGCTCTTTTATGAAACAGCAGGCAAACCTCATCCGCGCCGGTCAGGTCATCGAACACGAAGGCAACCGCTGGACCGTGCTGAAACAGCAGATCATCACCCCCGGTAAAGGCGGCGCCTTTATCCAGGTGGAAATGCGCAACCTTAAAACCGGCAACAAAACCAATGAGCGCTGGCGCACCGCCGACACCGTGGAGCGCCTGACCACCGAGGACCGGGACTATACATACTCCTACACCGACGGCGACAACCTGGTGCTGATGGACCCCGAAACCTTCGAGCAGTTCATCGTCCCCGCCACCATCCTTGGCGACTCCGCCCCCTTCCTGCAGGACAATATGCAGGTCTCGGTCGGGCTGGTTGAAGGTGACCCGGTGTCGATCACGCTGCCGCCGCATGTCACGCTCGAAATTGTCGAGGCGGACCCGGTGGTGAAGGGCCAGACCGCTTCTTCATCCTACAAACCCGCCAAGCTCTCCAATGGCGTTAAAACCCTCGTGCCCCCCTTCATCGAGGCTGGGGAGCGCGTCGTTGTGCGCACCGAGGACGGCAGCTACGTGGAACGTGCCAAGGGTTAAGCAAATTAGCGGGAGTCCAGGGGGCGTCGCGCCAAGAGGCGCGTCCGTTAACGAACCGGCAGCCCGAAGGGCTGGCTCCCCTGGCCTTACATTAACGACTAGGAACCCATTTCCATGATGCCACGTCTTTCCGCGCATATGACGGTGATGCACGCAGCGGCTCAAAAAGCGGCCAAGCGTTTGCTGCGCGATTTCAATGAGGTTGAGAATCTTCAGGTTTCCGTGAAGGGGCCGGGGGATTTCGTCAGCCAGGCGGATTTGCGCGCGGAGGCGAGCCTGCGCGAGGATCTGGAGAAGGCGCGTCCGGGCTATGGGATGCTGATGGAGGAGTCCGGCGCGAGTGGCTCCGAGAAATGGGCCTGGCGCTGGGTGGTGGACCCGCTGGACGGCACCACGAATTTTTTGCACGGCATTCCGCATTGGGCGATTTCCATCGCGCTGGAAAAACGCCTGCCGGATGGCGGCACGGAGGTTGCCGCGGCGGTGGTGTATTGCCCGGTGAACAATGAGATGTTCTGGGCCGAGAAGGGCGTTGGCGCGTATCTGAATGACAAGCGCCTGCGGGTCTCCGCGCGGCGCGAGCTGAAGGATGCGGTGTTCGCCACCGGCATTCCATTCGCCATCACCTCCGCCACCAACCGCATGGCCTTCGCCCGCACGCTGAGCACGCTGATGCCGCAGGTCGCCGGTATCCGCCGCTTCGGCTCCGCGGCGCTGGACCTCGCCTGGGTCGCGGCGGGGCGTTATGATGGTTATTGGGAGAGCGGGATTAAACCCTGGGATATCGCGGCGGGCATGTTGATCGTGCGTGAGGCCGGAGGTTATGCCACGGATGGCGAGGGCAAGGATGTGGTGGGCGACACCGTGGTTGCCGCCAACCCGAACATGCACCCCAAGCTGCTGGAAGTTGTGCAGGACGGTCTGGCGGCAGCGAAAGGTTAAGGATAAGGTTTCCTGGTGAAACCTTATCAAATTCCTCTGATTCTGGCGGCCTTGCTGCCTTCACTCGCGGCCGCGCAGGTGAAGGTTGACCCCGCGGCTTTGGCGCAACTGGCGGGAATCGCCCCGGCCAGGCCCGCGCCCGCGATGGCGCCTGCCCGGCCGGTTGAACCTGCCCGGCATCTCTCGCGGCGCGTGATCCGCAGCGTGAAACCCGCCCCGATCAAGCCCCTTGCCAGCCCCCCCGCGTCCACGGCGGCTAAGCCGGTGGCGCCCGGGCCCACGGCGCCCGCGCCGGTGGTGGCGGTGGCGCCCGGGCTGGTGGTGGCGGTGCCGCCCGCGCCGGTTTTGGGCGCGCATGCGCCCCAACCCCTGGCAACGCCGCAGGCGCTGGTTGTGAGTTTTCCTCCCGGCAGCGCGACGCTGCCGGCCGGGACCGGGGCGGCGTTGAAGCCCTTTTGTGAGGCCCACGGCGTGATCGGCATTGACGCCCGCGCCCCGGCGGACCCCAGCGATCCCTCCATCGCCATGCGGCTATCGCTGGCCCGCGCTTTGGCGCTGCGCGACGCTTTGACCTCCTGCGGCGTGGCGTCACAAAATATTCTGCCCCGCGCGCTGGGTTCCGTGCCAGGGAAGAACGAGGATGAAGCCGTACTTGGAGTGCAGAAATGACCCGGCCGACCCGTTATCTTATCCGCATGATCGTGTTCTGCCTCGTGGTCTATGGCGTGGCGGCGGTTATCTCTCCGGCGCTGGCGCGTTTCTACATGGCCAATCCTGTGGTCAACTCGGTTATCGTCGTGGTCGAACTGTTCGGCGTGTTTTGGAATTTGCGGCAGGTGCAGCGGCTGAACCCGGAGGTTGACTGGGTGGACGAGTTCCGCCGCCCGCGCCAGAAGCTGGAGCAGGCGCCGCCGCCGGTATTGCTTGCCCCGATGGCGCGCATGCTGCACGGAAGGGCGGATGGTGAGCGGCGGATTACGCTCTCCGGCCCGGCGATGCGCACCATTCTGGACGGTATTTCGAGCCGGTTGGATGAGAGCCGCGAGCTTTCGCGCTATGTCACCGGCGTGATGATCTTTCTCGGCCTGCTCGGCACCTTCTGGGGCCTGCTGCATACGGTCTCATCGGTTGCCGCGGTGATCAACGGCATGAACCTGGCCGGGGGCGATGTGAACGGCATGTTCGCGCAGCTGAAGGGCGGGCTGGCGGGGCCGCTGGCGGGCATGGGCACGGCGTTCTCCTCCTCGATGTTCGGCCTTTCCGGCGCGCTGATCCTGGGCTTTTTGGACCTCACCGCCGGGCAGGCGCAGAACCGGTTTTTCAACGAGCTGGAAGAATGGCTGGCCGGGCTGACGCGGCTTTCCACCGGGGCGCTGGGTGGCGATGGCGAGGCCAGTGTGCCGGTTTATGTGCAGGCGCTGCTGGAACAGACGGCGGAGAATATGGATGGGTTGCAGCGCGTGCTGAGCCGCGGCGAGGACAGCCGCGCGCAGGGCAACGCCGCGCTGCTGGCCCTGGGCGAGCGCATGGGCAACCTGGCCGACACATTGCACCTGAACCAGCAGCTGATGGCCCGGCTGGCGGACACGCAAGCGGCCCTCGGCCCGGCGATTGAACGCTTGGGCGCTGCCCGCCCGCAGGCGGGCGATGATGCCATGCGTTCGCATTTGCGCAACATCGAACTGCTGCTGAGCCGGCTGCTCACCGAGACCGAACAGGGCAGGATGCAGACCACCAACGAGCTGCGCAGCGATTTGAAGATTCTTACCCGCACCATCGCCGCCCTGGCGGATGACGCGCGGGCATGAGCCGCAAGCGCAGCGGCAGCAACGGGCTGGAGGCATGGCCGGGCTATGTCGACGCGCTCTCCACGCTGCTCATGGTCACTATTTTCGTGCTGCTGGTGTTTGTGCTGGCGGAGGCGTTTTTATCCTCGGCGCTGAGCGGCAGCGATAACACGATCGCGCAGCTGCGCGACCAGATCGCGCAGCTCACGCAGAGCCTTTCCATGGAAACATCAAAGGACACGACGCTGACGCAGGAGCTTTCGGCGCTGAACGCACAGCTGGCGAGCGCGCAGGCGGCGAATGCGGGGTTGAGCCAACAGGTGAGCGCCGATGCGGCAACGATTACGAATCTGCAGAGCCAGGGCAAGGATTTGCAGGCGCAGCTCTCCGATGCGCAGACGCAGGCGGCGGCGAGCGCCGGGCGGATTAGCGCGTTGCAGGCACAGATGGACGCGCAGGCCCAGGCGCAGGCGAATGCGGGGCCGGGATTGCGCGAGCAGTTGACGGCGCAGACCAAGATTTCCAGCGATGCGCTGGCGCAGGTGGCGCTGCTCAACCAGCAGATCGCGGCGATGCGCGCGCAGCTTGCGGCACTGGCGCAGGCGCTGGATGCCGCGCAGGCGGCGGATGCGAAGGATAATGTGCAGATCGCTGATTTGGGCAAGCAGCTCAATGAGGCGCTGGCCCGCAAGGTGGAAGAATTGCAGCAGTATCAGAGTGTGTTTTTCCGTGCGCTGAGCGAGAGCCTGAAGGGCGAGAAGAATATAAAAGTCGTCGGCGACCGCTTTGTGTTTGAGAGCGATGTGCTCTTTCCGGTGGATGAGGCAACGATCACCCCGGCGGGCGCTGCGGAAATCGCGCAGGTGGCGGCGGCGGTGACGGAAATCGCCAGCAAGATTCCGCCTGATGTGAACTGGGTGCTTTCGGTGGATGGCTATGCGGATGCGCAGCCGATCACGGGTGGGCCGTTCAAGTCAAACTTTGATTTATCCTCGGCGCGCGCGCTGGCGGTGCTGGATTTGCTGATTGCCGACGGGGTGCCGGAAAACCGGCTGGTGACGTCGGGCATGGGCGCCAACAACCCGATCGCGCCAGGCAACACACCTGCCGATTACGCGCAGAACCGCCGGATTGAATTCCGGCTGACCACGCCGTGACGGACGCCACCGCGCTGGCCGCGGCAAAGGCCGCGCTGCGTAAGCAGGCAATGGCCGCGCGCAACGCGTGCGACCCCGCGCTGGGGGCGCAACTTGCAAGACATGTGCTGGAAGATTGCCCGCCACCGGCTGGCGCCGTGGTCGCGGGGTATTGGCCGATGGGTGATGAGATCGATATTCGCCCGCTGCTTTATGCGCTGGCGGCGCGGGGGTTTGTGGTCTGCCTGCCGGAAACGCCACCGCGCGGCCAACCGCTGGTGTTCAAAAAATGGCAGCCCGGCGCTGCACTTTTTGCGGGAAGATTCGGCACGTCGCATCCGGCGGGCGAGGTTGCGCGGCCGGATTTCGTGCTGGTGCCGCTGCTGGCGTTTGATGCGAAGGGGAACCGGCTGGGGTATGGCGGCGGGTATTATGACCGCACGCTGGCGGCGTTGCCGAATGCGTTCAGGTTGGGGTGTGCGTTTGCCGCGCAGGAAGTTGAGGCGGTGCCAGCTGACGCTAATGATCTGAAAATACATGCCCTCGCCACGGAAGTTTCCCTCCGGCGGTTTCAGGACGCCTGACGTCAGGAACGAATCGTCACAAAAAAACGGCGCCCATGACAGGCGCCGTTCTTAATGATTGCCGCTCGAAGGGCGCGGCCCCTCGCCTTACCTAATTACGCAGCCCGTGAGAAATTCCGCTTCTCGCCATATTGCGGGCGCTTGGGCTTGCGCACCAAGAGGTCCGGGTGGCGGGAAGGCTTTTTCGTCGCGGCGGCGTGGGCCGGGCGGGTGCCGCTGGCGACGGCCATCTGCACGCCGGTGAGTTTCTCGATGGAGTTGAGAAACGCCAGCTCGGTGGCATCGCAGAAGGCAACGGCAATGCCGGTGGCGCCGTTACGCGCGGTCCGGCCGATGCGGTGGACGTAGCTTTCCGGCTCGTTGGGCAGCTCGTAGTTGATGACGTGGGAAACGCCCATGACATCAATGCCGCGCGCGGCAAGATCAGTCGCGACCAGCACCCGCACATTGCCGGCGCGGAAATCTTCCAGCGCGCGCTGGCGGGCGTTCTGGCCGAGGTTGCCGTGCATGGCGGTGGCGGAGATTTTCTCCTGGGTGAGCTGCAGGGCCACACGGTCCGCGCCGCGCTTGGTGCGGGTGAAGACGATGGCGCGGGTCATCGAGCTGTCACGCAGCAGGGTGCTGAGCAGATGGCGCTTGCCTGAGCCTTCGACGAAATGCACATGCTGTTCGACCAGCACCGGGGTGGAGGCCACCGGCTCGATGGAAACACGCACCGGCTCGCGCAGCAGGCCTTCGGCCAGGGAGAGAATTTCCTTCGGCATGGTGGCCGAGAACAGCGCCGACTGGCGGCGGGCCGGAAGCTGGGCGACGACGCGGCGGATGTCGGGCATGAAGCCCAGATCGAGCATGCGGTCAGCTTCGTCGAGCACGAAGAACTGGCACTGGTCGATGATCAGGTTGCGCGTGCTCATCAGGTCGCAGATGCGCCCTGGTGTGCCGACAACGATATCCGCGCCGCGCGACATGCGGTTAACCTGGCCGGTGCGGCCCACGCCGCCGACGACGAGCACGGTGTTCAGCGCCAGGCCGGTGCCGAATTTTTTGAACTCCTGCTCGATCTGCACCGCAAGTTCGCGGGTTGGGGAGAGGATGAGCGCGCGGGTGGCAAAGCGGCGCGGGCGCAGCGGGTTGGCGGCCATCTGCTGCAAAATGGGCAGCGCGAAAGCGGCGGTTTTGCCGGTGCCGGTCTGGGCGGTGCCCAGAACGTCGCGGCCCGCGAGACCTGCCGGCAATGCGCCAGCCTGGATGGGGGTAGGTTTGTTGAAGCCGCTGTTGGTCAGGGCCTGGAGAATCGGCGTGGCAAAGCCAAAGGATTCAAAGGTAACATCAGTCATAAAAATATACGTCTCCGGCGCTGCAACCATCTGGTTTGCAGCGATAATGTCCGGTTTCCACGCGCGATTTTGGATTGGACGGGTAAAACAATGCCCGGGAAGGGCGTTCCCGCCCCAATAGACAAATCAACCGCCAAGGCCGAATCAATGATCCGGTCGCGCATTCGCGGTCGACGAGGGGCTTATGCGCATGGTGCGGCGCAAAACGCAAGAAATCATTTGCAGGGCTGGGGTGCGCCGGGCCGGTCTGACGTTTTGTTTACGCGGGCAGCGGGCGGTAGCGGGTCTCGTGAACCTCCACGATGTAGCGCCTGATGGAGCCGGGCAGGATGAATTTATCCTCATCCTCCTGCGCGAGGCGCTTGATCTCGGGGTCGGCGAACGCCTGCATGGCGCCCTCGGCGGTGGCGCGGTCCTCGTAGAAGACCTCTGAGATCACGTCATAGTCATCGGGCCCGAGCGGGCTGGGGGCGAGCACGAAATTGCGCCGGTGCATGGCAGCGCCTTTGGGCAGCAGCTTGTGGATGTAGGGGACGTGGTGGTTGGTGTAGTAATCCATAAAGGCTTCGCGCGTGATGTCAGGGCGCTTTTTAATCAGCATGACGATTTTGAACATTGCGCGGTCCTCCCTTGGTTTTTGCCATTATGGCGGCAAGCCCGGGCAAAGAAAATCCCCGGCGCGCGGGCTGCGGCCGGGGATTTTTTGAGCGGTGCGGCGCGGGCGGTTAGTCGCCGGCGGCGGGGTGCATGTTGCCGATGCGCACCGGAGCTGCCTGCTTCGCCGGAGCCGCGGCCAGCTTGGGCGCGGGGGCGGGCATGGCGGCGAGAATGGCGACCGAGACCGAGGCGAGGTAGGGCAGCGACTGGGTGAACAGCACCGCGCACCAGAGCTTGGTTTCCAGCGTCGCCCAATGGTGGCCAAAGCCGACGCCCAGCAGGGCGCCCCAGGTGAGGACCAGGAGGACAAGTTCCTCGCGCGACATTATCAGACCCTGCACCAGCGCGGGGGCGTTCTTCATCTTCGGGGTGCGCAGGAAGGGCAGGCTGTTGGAGAACAGGCCTTTCCAGACCGCCTTGCCGATGCTGTGCGAGAGCGCCAGCCCGGCGATGGCGGCGCCCACACGGTCAGCCAGGCCGCAGGGCACGCGGTTTTTATAGAGCGCGAGTATCTGCACGATCTTGAAGAAGAACAGGCCGATCGAGGGCAGCATGAACAGCGCGATCGGGAACTCAAAGCGCACCGGATCAAGGATCAGCCCTGCCGACCAGGCGAGGCCCAGGCCGAGGAACACCAGACCCAGCGCATCGCCGAACCAGGGGATCCAGCCGGTGATGAAGTGCCAGCGCTGGCCGAGTGTCAGCTCGTGGTTGAAGGGCGAGAACAGCGCGCGCCAGTTGGCCCGCACGATGCGCATGGCGCCATAGGCCCAACGGTAGCGCTGCTTGCGGAAGGCGTTGTAGTCATCGGGCATCACGCCCTTGCCGAAGCTCTTCTTGGAATACACAGCCTCATACCCGGCGCGGAACAGGCGCAGGCCGAGCTGGCTGTCCTCGGTGATGCACCATTCGGCCCAGCCGTTCTCGTTGATGAGGGCGGCCTTGCGCACCAGGGTCATCGTGCCGTGCTGGATGATGGCGTTACGCTCGTTGCGCGCCACCATGCCGGCGTGGAAGAAGCCAGCGTACTCCCAGAACATCAGGCGCTTGAAGAGGCTGCCGTCGTTATCGCGGTAATCCTGCGGCGACTGGGTGAAGCCGACCTTCGGGTTGTCAAAGGCGGGCGCCATGGAGCGCAGCCAGTCAGGGTCCACGATATAGTCGCTGTCGATCACGCCGATGATCTCGGCATCCGGCGCGGTCTCGCGCAGCGCGAAGTTGAGGGCGCCGGCCTTGAAGCCTTTATATTTGCCCAGTGTGAAGAAGCGGAATTTGGGGCCCAGGCGGGCGCAATGCTCGGCCACCGGCTCCCACACCAGCGGGTCCTTGGTGTTGTTGTCGATCACCAGCACCTCGAAGCGGTCATAGTCGAGTGCCGCCAGGGCATCGAGCGTCTGGCACACCATTTCCGGCGGTTCGTTGCAGATGGGCAGGTGGATGGAGACTTTCGGCAGCCTGGCGCCAGCGGGGGCCGGGATCGGCTCGAAATGGCGCTTGGCGACACGGCCGTAGATGGTCTCCACCAGATCGAAGCTGTCGGCGATGAGCAGGAAGAGCAGCAGCCCCTGGCCCGCGGCGAGCGCGCCCCACACGGCGGCGGCGCCGAGCGAGAGGTAGGTCTCGCTCATGGTCATGAAGAGCATGGCCAGCGTGGCGGTGAAGCCTTCAACCAGGGCGGCGAAGATCAGCTTGCCGGAGAAGCGGATGTCTGGGCGGCGCGAGAGCAGCGCCATGGTGGCGGCCAGGCTCAGCAGCGCGGCGCCCAGGGCGTAGAAGGCCCAGGCGGGGTTGTTCTCAACCGGGCCGGTGAGCGACCATTTGGCGTGACGATCCAGCGTGAACATGCCCCAGTAGCCGGCGGCGCGGCCCTCGAAGCTGGTCTTCCAGGGCTGGTCGAACGCCTCCATCACGAAATATTGCAGATGGTTCTGCTGCGCGAGGTTGAAGAAGTCCCGCATGAAGCGCGCCTGATTGACCGTGCTGGCGCGCGCCGCGCCGATGTCGATGCCATCCGAGGGCCAGCCGATTTCGCCGATGACGATACGCTTGTTGGGGAAACGGTCATGCACCGCGTTCAGCCGGTTCATGGCGTCCTGCACGGCGATGTTCTCCGGCACGCCTTCCCAGTAGGGCAGAAGGTGGACGGTGATGAAGTCAACGGAGTTGGCAAGCTCGGGGTGTTTGAGCCAGACATGCCAGGGCTCGGCGGTGGAAACCGGCACATGGGTCTCGGATTTCACCAGCGCGATATCGGCCATCAGCTCGGGCACGGGAAGGTCGCCACGCAGAATGGTTTCGTTGCCGACCATGATCTGCTTCACGTCCGGGTTGGCGTTGGCGACCTGCACCACTTTCGCCAGCTCGGCCGCGTTGGCCACCGGGTGGCGGTCCAGCCAGGCGCCGAGCGTGACGTTAAGGTTCATGCCCTCGGCCAGGGCCGGGATCTGGCCCAGAATGCCCTCGACCGTATAGGTGCGGATGTTATGGGTGTGCGCAGCCGCCAATGTGAGGTCTGACTTGATCTCGGCGGCGCTGGGGTAGTGATTGGTCTGCGGATTTTCCCCCGCGTGAAATGGCGAGAAGGCGAAGCCGCCGATTTCACCGTTATAGGGTGCAATATCCGTGACCGGCCGGTTAAACCCGGCCCAGAGGCCAAAGGCGAGCACGCCAACGCCGAGAGAGGCGGCCCAGGAGCTGGGGTTGCTCCACCCCTTGCGCGCGTTGCGGGTGGAAACTTGCGGTGACTGGCGGCGGATTTGCGACTGAAACGTCATGGTGCAGGTCCAGATTTGAGCGAGACAAGCCTCGCACGCCGCAATGTATGGTTACCTAAAGCGGCGGGGTCTGGGCGCGAATGTGTCCTGATTGTGGCAAAATGAAATTTTTGCAAGATTGCCAAGCTGCATTTCCGCCGGATTGCGCGTAGAAAGCGGGTATGACTCTTGCCCTGCAACTGCTGATTCTGGCTGTCCTCATTTTGCTTAACGGCGCTTTCGCGCTGAGCGAGCTGGCGCTGGTCTCCGCCCGGCGGGCCATGCTCACGCTGATGGAGCGCCAGGGGCTGCGCGGGGCGGCGCGCGCGCGGGTTTTGGCTGACAATCCGCAGAGCTTTCTGCCCGCCTCGCAATTTGGCATCACGCTCATCGGCATCCTCATCGGCGTGTTCGGCGGCGACCAGCTGGCCGGACACCTGGAGCCGGTGCTGGAGCATGTGCCGCTGATCGCGCATTATGCCGGGCCGATCGCTTTGGTGCTCAGCGTGCTGGCCATCACCTTTTTCACCCTGGTGTTCGGCGAGCTGGTGCCCAAGCAACTGGCGCTGCGCCACCCTGAGCGCGTGGCCGCGGCCATCGCGCAGCCGCTGGCGATTTTGGGCATGGCGGCAACACCGGCGGTCTGGCTGCTCGGCGCCGCCACCACGCTGGTGTTGCGCGCCTTCGGCCCCGCCGGTGAGGACCGCCGCGCGATGAGCGAGGAAGAACTCAAGGCCATGCTGGTGGAAGGGGCGGAAACCGGCGTGCTGGAAAACGAGGAGCGCGATATCATCGAGCGCGTGCTCCGCCTGGCCGATAAGCCGGTGCGCGCGATCATGACACCGCGCACCGAAATCACCTGGATCGACCGCACCGCGCCGCGCGCCGTCATCATCGCCACCCTGCGCGCCGCCCCCCATTCGCGCTTCGTCGTCTGCGACGGCGCCATTGATAACGTCGCCGGTATCGTCCAGGCCAAGGATATATTGGACCGTGTGCTTGACGGCAAAGACTTCTCCCTCGCCGCCGCCCTGCGCCAGCCCATGGCCATACCTGACTCCGTCTCCGCCCTGGAAGCGCTGGAGCGCCTCAAATCAGACCAGCTTGGCATTGCCATCGTGCTCGATGAATACGGCAGTTTTGAGGGCATGGTCACCGCCGCCGACGTGCTGGAGGCCATCGTCGGCGATGCCGGCGACACTGGCCCCAAGGAAGGGACCGACTCCCCCGAGGCCGATTTTTATGAACTCGATGGCCTCACCCCCGTCGATGAAATAAAAGCCCGCCTGCACCTGCCGGCCCTGCCCTCGGAGGGCACATACCATACGCTGGGCGGCCTCATCCTCGCCCTGCTCGCCCGCCCGCCACGCAAGGGCGATGCCATCGTCTTCGGCGGCTGGAAGTTTGATGTGCTGGCCATGGATGGCCGCCGCGCCGAGCGTGTGCGCATTGCCCGGGATGCGACATAGCGCCCGGCGCGTTCAAGCTAAACGTGTATTTTAGAGCGGGATTTTGCCGAGTCCGCCGGGGCGGTCATACACATAGGCGGGCAGGGCTGTGCCGCTGATTTTGCCGCGCAGATTGGCCAAAATCTCCCGGCCGCGCGCGGGCGCGACATGGAAGCGGGCGGTGCCAGGGGCGGCATCGAGCTGGTGCAGGTAGTAGGGCTTTATGCGCGCGCGCAGCATGGCGCGGAATAAATCGCCCAGGGCTTCCTCGCTGTCGTTGACCCCGGCCAGCAGCACACTCTGGCCGAGGATGGGGATGCCCAGGCGCTGCAGCTTGCGTAAGGCGCTGACCGCGGCCTCGGTGAGTTCGGCCGCGTGGTTGATATGGGCGGCGATGAACAGCGGCTTTTCAATGTCCAGCGCGGCGGCCAGGGCATCGGTGATGAGCGATGGGTCGGCCACTGGCACGCGGGTGTGGATGCGTAGGGTCTCGATATGCGCGATGGCGCCGAGGTTTTGCAGAATGCCGCGCAGGCGGCGGGGCGAGAGGATCAGCGGGTCGCCGCCGGTGAGGATGACCTCTTTGATCTCCGGATGCGATTGCAGATAGGCGTAGGCGGCGGTTAGTTCGGCATCGCTCAGCAGGCCGCCGTCCGGCCCCACCTGCTCGCGGCGGAAGCAGAAGCGGCAATAAACCGGGCAGGCCAGCAGCGGCTTTAACAACGCGCGGTCCGGGTAGCGGTGCACGATGCCGGGGAGCGGGGAGAGCGCTTCGTCGGCTATGGGGTCGGCGCTCTCATGCGGCGCGGTGATGAGTTCATCGGCATGGGGGATGAACTGGCGGCCGATGGCATCATCCGGAGTCTGGATGAGCGCGTGCAGCGCCGGGGGGAGGGCGATGGCGTAGCGTGCGGCGACCGCCTCCAGCGCCGGGCGCGCGGACTCGCTTGCCAGGCCGGAGCGGATGATGTCTTCAACCGAGCGCAGCGTGCGGTTTGGGCTTATGATACCGTCGGGCATGGGCGGCATGTAGAGGGAGAGTGCGAATGTCTCAAGCTTGGGAGCGGCTGGAAGACCGCATGGCGGCACTGCGGCGGCGCAATCTGCTGACTTGCGGGGTGCGGGCGTTTTTTGGCGCGCGGGGATATGCCGAGGTGGAGACGCCCTATGCGGTGGTGGCGCCGGGGGAGGAGGTGCATCTGCGCGCGGTGCGGGCCGGGGCGCGGTATTTGAACACCAGCCCGGAATTCGCCATGAAAAAACTGCTGGCCGGGGGGGCGGGGCCGATATTTCAACTGGCGCGGGTGTGGCGCGATGAGCCCTGGAGCGACACCCATGCGCCGGAATTCACCATGCTGGAATGGTATTCCCTGCGCGCCGATATGGGGGCGCTGATGGACGAGACCGAGGCGCTGCTGCGCGCGGTGCTGCCGCCGGTGGTGGAATGCCGGGGGGTGCGCACGAACCTGGAGCGCTTTGAGCGGATCAGCGTGGCGGAGGCGTTCGCGCGTTATGCGGGGGCGGATGTTCTGGGCACCGAGGGGGACGCAGGGGCGCTGGCGGCGCAGGCGGGGGCGGTGTTGCGCGCGGGCGAGGATTGGGAGGATTTGTTCTTCCGGCTGTTGCTGGAGCGGGTTGAGCCACAGCTTGGCCGCGAGCGCCCTACGTTTCTCACGCATTTTCCCGCGGCGCAGGCGGCGCTGGCCAGGCGCGACCCGGCGGATGCGCGGGTGGCGGAGCGCTTTGAGCTGTTTGTGTGCGGAATTGAACTGGCGAATGCGTTCGTGGAGCTGACGGACGCGCAGGAGCAGCGCGCGCGCTTTGTGGCGGAGAGGGCGCGCCGGCATGCGTTGTATGGGCCGGATTGGGAGATGGACGAAGGGTTTTTGAGCGCGGTGGCGAAGCTGCCGCCCTGCGCGGGGATTGCGCTGGGGTTTGACCGGCTGGCGATGCTGGCGACGGGTGCGCGACGGATTTGTGACGTTTTGTGGCTGCCGGAATAACGAGGCCACCTGCGGCGGGAAGGATTTTGCTGCTGTATAATTTTTGTTAATTTTCATCCGGTATCATTTTTTACCCTCTGACATGATGCAATCGCGTGTTGTCCGCGACAGAAATGTTTTGGGTAAGGAAATTTTTTATGCCGATATCGGAATGTTTTAATTCAAGCCGTTTTTTGCGGCGATCAAAATGATTCAGCCTCGCTGGTGCGGAGGATCGTCATGAAGGCGGTTATTTTGGCTGCGTCGGATGATTCTAGAAAAATACATATTGAATTCGAAAAGAGATAAAAACTTTAGATATATATTTATTCAAACATCGGTTGCCTTGAATAATGGCGTGTGAAGCCTTGGACGAGGATTCAACAAATTCGTTTGATCGCGGATAAGTTATTGAAAATCTAGGCTAATACACGCGATTTTGATTTCTTGATTGTTCCGGAAATCAACTAATGCGCCTAACGATGTGCGGCCGGGGCATTTGCTGCCTATGGTTGAAAACAATGTGAAATTCAAGGAATATGAAACGAAAACATGTGCGCCGTTTGCGTGGTTTTTTGTCGAATTGCCGGGGAACGATCGCGCTTATCATAGCGCTCGCAGCACCTCTGCTCATTGCGGCCACCGCGCTGTCGGTTGATGCTGGGTTTTGGTATCAACAACAGGATACGCTGCAATCGGCCGCCGATGCCGCCGCGCTGGCCGCCGCCAATGCCGCCAATTATGGGGCGGCCAGCGTGGAAAATGTTGAACCGCTCGCCCTGGCGGCCGCGAACATGGCCTCAAACAACCAGTTCAGCCTGACAAGCGCGCAACTCGTGCTCTCCAACCCGCCAGCTTCGACCACGGCCAGCGGCACCAAGATCACGGCTTGGCAGGCGACGGCGACGATCCCGCGGGGGAGTTTTTTTTCCGCCGTCAAGGGGCTCGGGCTGCCGGGAGAGCCTGCGGGAACGCAATCGGCGACCGCCGTGGCGGATATGGTTAAAAAGACTGGTTCGAGCTGCCTGATCTCGGAGGGGACCATCGTGGTGAGCGGCGGCGCCAGTATTGTGGGCTCGAACTGCGGCATATCCTCCAACGCCGCATCCTGTCCTTCAATGACCGTGACCGGGTCGGGAATCATCCAGGCAACATCGGTGGTCACCGCGGCCAGCTGCATCAGCGCGCCGCAGTATTCCGGTTATATCGGCACGGACCCGAAGGACCCGCCGGGTGCGCCGGACACGGTTGTGTTGAATACGAGCACGCCTGATCCGCTGGCCGGACTGAACGCCGGAAACGTGGTTTTATGGAACCCCGGCTGGAGCGTGCCGGCCGCGCCGGTGGAGCATGGCAGTGCTGTCACGCCAAATTTGGGGTATAATACATGGAATCAGGCCGGGGTGGGGGATTGTACCCAGATGAAGGGGAAATATTCCGCGGATTGCGAGCTCTACCCCAACTACCTGACGGGTATGAACAATGCCGGCGTGGTTGAGCTGATTTTGAATGAAGGTGTTGCCAATGGTTCGACCTTTATCACGGGCGGGCTGGGTGGGCAGGCGAACACAAGCCTGACCATGAACGGCAGCAATTATTATATCAATGGCGGGATGAATTTTACCTCCGATTCCACATTTTCGCTTGGCAGCGGTACGCAGAGCGTGCCGGTTTCGATGGTGGTTAATGGTGGAATGTCACTGACCAACGGCACGGCGACCCTTAATGCCGGCACTTATTATCTCACGGGCGTAACATCCGGCACCAAGGTTACCGGCTGGGGGTTGCTCACCAATGTGCCGTCGGTGAGCATCGATGGCTCCAACTATTATGTGGATGGTGGCGTGAACCTGGCCGGTGGCACGACGGCGACGGCGATAAGTTCCGGCCTGTATGAGTTCAATGCGTATTCGGGCAACTCGGATGCCGCCAATGGTTCCGGCGGTGCTTTTTATGCCGCGCAGGGCAATCTGACGATAGGCAGCACGCCGCCGGTGGACAGCACACCACCCGCTCCCGCCACTTATTATTTTGACGGTGGTTTGAATATCAGCAATGGCACGAAGACTGTCGTGCTGAATCCTGGGGTTTATTATATCCGGAATGGCAATCTGATCATCGATTCCGGCACAAACGTCACCGGTGTTGGTGTTACCTTCGTGCTGGAGGGAACGGCGGCCTATATCTTTAATGGCGGCGCCACGGTGAATATCACCGCGCCCACGGATAACTGCGTTTCACCCGCGGATTACCCAGAAAGCAGTTATGAAAACCCCAATTCTCCCTATGACGGCACCAATGGCGAGGGCATTTGCGGTGTTGCGATTTACCAGGCCAGGGGCGATGCCACGACGGATATAATCAATGAAGGCGCGGCCAGCACGTTTAACGGCGCGATCTATGCGCCGTCGGCGCCGCTGACCATGTCCGGCGCGGGGGCGCTGAATATTGCGACCACCGGGGTTCCCGGGCTTGTCGTTGCGTCAGTCAACGATAGCGGCAGCGGCAATATCAAGATCGCCGAGACGCTGGGGGCAGGGGGGAGCGGTGGCGTTACGATGTCAACGGCCTTGCTGGTGCAATAGCGCGATTTTGGCGGGGGCATTTGTGACATTTTCAAGTTGGGCGAAAAAGCGCCTTCCGCTGTGCTAATGTCTGGCTGAATTGTCAGCATTAACGAGGGTGATATGCGTTACGGTATTCTGGCTTTTGTGGTTTTGGCGGGGTGCGCCACCGGCCCCAGCCTGCAAACCCGCATGGCGGCTTATATTGGCGCGGATGAGCAGACGCTGGTGAGCCAGTTTGGCGTGCCCGATAAGCAGATTACGGTGAATGGGACGACTTATCTGGCCTATGAGCAGCGCCGGGCGGTGAGTGTGCCGGGGGCGTATGTGGGCGGGGTGTATGGGCCGTTCGCCGGGCCTTGGTTTGGCGGAGGATTTTATCCCCAGGTGTATGATGCGACGATGCCGCCGCGGGCGGTGGTTTATGCCTGCGAGACGACGTTTTTGTTGAAGGACGGCAAGGTGGTGGACTTCACGCTGCGGGGGAATGATTGCGGGTGAGGGAGATGCCAGCTTGCGCTGGCATGACGGTTTAGGGGCGGTTGGGCGAGTTGGGAGACGGTTAAGGGGCGTGGGGTGGCGCTGGTTGAAGACAAGATGCGTTTGGATTGACGCAGAGCGTTCAGGCTATAGTCATTCCATTTAAGAATGTGACATTATTAACTCATCCACGGATTTTCCGGAGAAGATTCTC
>NZ_BSOS01000025.1 GCF_030160635.1 Acidocella aquatica
TTATTCCTGTGAGTTAAACACAATTATGTAGGGGAATGACAAGCCTGTCAAACACCAGAACCGGAACAATTAGATTTTACGCGCCTTCACCTATTTTCATTTTATAAAAACCCATGGCAAATAATGAAAAACGGCAAAGCCAGGAAATCTCCTGGCTTTGCCCATTATACCTTTGCGTCGTTTTGTCAGCCGGAGAATATCCAGTTAGAGAGCAGCACCACGGCAACCCCTCCAACCAGCGTGACATACGGCAGAATCCCAGCCCGCTTGGTGGAGACGTCGCCTGACCCGCCGACATGCAAATCCTCCAGCATATTTGCGGGGAATTTTCCACCATCCTGAATGAAATGGCGGAAGCAGAATACCGGAATAATTAAAGATGCAAAAATCAAACCGGCCCAAAGCGCATCAGGATTCCAGGTTTTCGCGCCAGCCCCCATGAATACGGCATTGACGAAAGCAAACACGCTGCCCAGCCCCAGAAGCCAGGTCGGCGCGCGGTAGGGGCGAGCGGTTTTCCCTGAGTCCATCCGGTGAATCCACCCCGCATTCAGATTCAGGAAGTTGAAGATAATATAACCACAATTTGAAACCGCCAGAATGAAGAAGAAGCTGGTGGCATCCGTTGAGGCGACCGCCAGAACGAGCAGGTTGGCGCAAAGGTCAGTCCACATCGCCCGCGTCGGCGCACCGTGCGCGTTAACATGCGTGAGGTATTTCGGCAGCCAGCCATCGACCGAGCCTTGATAAAGAGTCCGCGATGAACCCGCCATCGCCGTCATGATGGAGAGGATCAACGCCAATATCATCAGCATGACCATAACGGAATGGATCAACGCACCGCCGCCGACCATATCCGCCATGGCTGACGCGACCCCGGTGCCAGCGGCAATCGAGGGGTCCAGCATGCCCGTCAGCCCAAGTGCGCCCTGAAAGGTGAAGGGCACAAGGATGAAGAGCAACAAACAAAGCAGGCCGGAATAGAAAATCGCCTTGAACGTATCCGTCCCAGGGTTTTTAAACTCGCTTGTATAACAAACGGCCGTTTCAAAACCATAGGTGGACCAGGCGGCAATGAACATGGCGCCCAGCACAAGGGTCCAGCCAGACATGTTCCACATCCCCAACCCCGGCGCACCGGCGCTGGCGAGGGGAACCAGCGGCCAATAGCTGGAGTTATAATGCACAGCACCATTTAAAAGTGGCACCACGCCGACGATGAGCATCGGAATAATTACCAGAAGCCCAATGTATTTCTGGACATTTGCGGTTCCGAGAATGCCCCGGTGCTGAATCGCAAAAGTCACCAGCATCAGAATCGCGCCGATAAAAAAAGTCGAATTCAACGAGAACCCGACCGCGCCAAGCCTGCCGCTGAACAATGTCCAGGTTTGCAGGCTGGGGGTTAGCGCCGCTATGGCAGCGCTGACCTGGGCAGATTGGCCACCGGCAATGCCAGCGCCATGTTGCGCGATCCATTGCAGAACCACAGGCGAATTGGCGGCCGGGATGGGCGCGAAGGCGTTCAGGATATACCCGGCCGCAATGGTGCAGCCCAGCGAGAGTACCGGCGACCAAGCAAACCAGTTGCACCAGACCGAGAGCGGCGCGATAAACTTGCTGTAACGGATCCACGCGGCGGCGCCATAGATTGAAGCCCCACCTGATTTATTTGGAAACAGGCCGGCAATTTCAGCGTAGGTGAACGACTGGATGAAGCCCATGAGCATCGAGGCCGTCCAAATTAAAAAGGCGAGATTTCCGACCATTCCGGAAATCCCGCCTATCGAAAATAGCACCAATGCCGGAACACCGCTGGCAACCCAGAACGCCCCCTTCCAGTCGATGGAGCGGCGTAACGTACCCGCCTCTCCGATCGCTACGCCGGTTTCTGCCGTTATATCGCTCATTATTACCCCCACAGTTTATAATAACCTGGAACGCGGCTTTGAACTCGCCTTCCGGCCCAGACCAACACCCTCCGTTTAGGTAAGCAAATGCTATGCCAACATTATTTTTGGTGTAAACGGCCTGTTTTTGGCTGGTCTGAAAGCGGACGAATTTCTTAATGGTTAAAGTTTGTACTTCTTATGAATACGTTTTGCGCTTTGGTCAACATTTATGCTTTGCAGGAATGACACTGAAAGGGCAAATAAATTGGCCGGCGCCACCGCTCAGTTCAGCAGCCGTGCGGCGCCCCAGCCGTGGCGCGATCACCACTGCCCACGGCACTTTGCGTTTGCCGGACCAGACGGTGACCGGCATGAAACATGAGACGGGCGGACTCCCCGCCCGTCTGGGTCATCAAACCACTTCGGCGGCCGGAGAGAGCTGGTCGAACGCTTCCAACGCCTGCGCGGCATACATCACCGAAGGCCCCGCGCCCATGTAGATCGCCATGCCCATCGTTTCGGTCACTTCCTCGCGCGTGGCGCCAGACTTAACAGCACCTTCGGCATGGTAGGCAATGCAGGGCGCGCAACGCGTCGCCACGCCAATCGCCAGCGCGATCAGCTCCTTTGTTTTCCCGTCCAGCGCGCCGCCGCCATGCGCGGCCTTGGCCATATCGGCAAAGCTTTTCATCACGTCCGGCGCGCCCTGGCGCAGGTTCTTCACACCGCCATTCATATTGGCGATCAGGTCTTTCCAGTCCTCAATCATGGGGGCCTCCCTTATTTAAAAGCGCAGCCCACCGGCAGACCAAGTTTCTTGAACACAAATGCCGCAGGGCAAACCCCGGTGAACCCCGTCTGCAACAGGTTCAACCCGACAAATGCGGTGAACAGCAGAAACCACTGGCTCACCCAGAGTGTCAGCGCCAGGCTCAGCAGCACCATGGCACCGGCGAAAGAGAACACGGCTCTATCAATTGTCATCAGCTTTTCCTTTTCAATTATCCAACGGCCTGGCGTGCCCAGCGCACGATCTGTTCAGCCGTCATCGCCCCGGCGTTCTGTTTCACCAGCACGCCATCCTTAAACAGCAACAGAGTGGGAATCGCCCGCACGCCATAGCGGGTCATGGTTCCCGGCGCGTCGTCGCCGTTCAGTTTCAACAGCCGCATCCGCGGCTCAAGCTGCGCCGCCGCCTGTTCATAATGCGGCGCCATCGAGCGGCAAGGCCCGCACCACGGCGCCCAGATGTCAATCAACACCGGCACACCATCATTCTTCAAATGGCGCGCCAGCCCGGCCTCATCCACATTCGCCGGATGCCCGTCAAACAACGGCTTATGGCACTCCCCGCACCGCGGCGCCGCCCCCAGTTTTTCCGCCGGGAGACGGTTAACCGCGCCACAGGCCGGGCAAACCAGAGTGATCGCCATAGACCTCTCCTTTTTAAAAAAGTTTCTAGTGCGGCTTATGCTCAATTTTATGAATTTTCATCTTCTTCATCAGATACCGCTCATAAAACGGCTCGCTCTTGCCAATGCGGATTTTACGTAAAAAATACCGCTCGAACCCGATCTTCGCCAGATGCACCCATTTACCCTTGGCCGACCAGTTGGCATTGCGCGGCGGCAACTGCGGCTGCGCCACAAAGGCAACACCACCGTCGCCGAAATCCGCCAGGCAGATCGCGTTCCACGTCGGCTTGATGGTGGCATCCCCGCCGCGCAGCAGCGCACCGATGTTATGCGCCGTCGAGGTGACCATCGACTCGATCATGAAACCGGTTTTTGGCACGCCCAGCGGCACCGGGGTTTTACCAATCGGCGGAATCGCGACACAAACGCCGATGGAGAACACATTCCGGTAGGTCGGGTTACGCTGATACGCATCGGCCAGAATAAACCCGCGCGGATTGGTCAGCCCTGCCACGCCAAACACCGCCGGCACACCGCGGAACGGCGGCATCAGCATGCTGTAGCCAAAATCCAACGTATGCGTGGCCTTGAGGCTGGCATCCTCGGCCAGCTCCTCCACCACCATCTGCCCGGCGTTTATCTCCTTCACCCGCGCATTGGTAATCCATTTGATATGCCGGTTGCGCAGCTCGCTTTCCATCATCCCCTTGGTGTCACCCACGCCATCGAGCCCGAGATGCCCGATATATGGTTCAGGGGTTATGTAGGTCATCGGCACCCTGTTGCGGATGCCGCGCTTGCGCAGTTCGGTATCAACGATGAACGCAAACTCATAGGCGGGGCCGAAGCAGGAAACCCCCTGCGCCGCGCCGATCACAATCGGGCCGGGATTTTTGCAGAATTCCTCGAACGCCGCGAAAGCCTGCTCGGCATGGCCGGTCTCGCAGATCGACTGCGTATGCGCCTTCGGCCCAAGCCCCGGAATTTCGTCAAACGCCAGCTCCGGCCCGGTGGCGATAATCAGGTAATCATAGGGTATCGTGGCGCCACCGGCCATCTTGACCAGATTTTCCTCCGGCACAACGCGCTCCGCCCCCTCGGTGATGAAGCGAATTTTCTTCTTCTTCATCACCTTTGTCAGATCAACCTCAATATCCTTGCGCTCGCGCCAGCCCACCCCCACCCAGGGGTTGGATGGGTAGAACTGATACAGCGAGCCCTTGCCGATGAGGGTAATCCGGTCATCGGGCCGCAACTGATCCGACATTTCATATGCCATCAAAGTTCCGCCTAATCCGGCGCCTAAAATTACGATCTCAGCCATGGATTGAGTCCCCGTGTGATTTTGCCGTTGCGTATATATTCGTTTATTCGTATATACGCAACTATGAAAATAGATGCCAGTCTCATGCATAGTGCCGCCGGACAAGCTAGCGAGATGTTAAAGTCGCTGGCAAACCCGCACCGGTTGATGATTCTTTGCCAGTTGCTCGAAGGCGAACGTTCCGTCGGCGATCTCGCGGCCTTTCTGGATCTGCGCAGTTCCACCGTTTCCCAGCATCTGGCGCTGCTGCGCCGCGATGCCCTGGTTGCCTCCCGGCGGGAGGGCCAGACAATATGGTACGGCATCGCCAGCACGCCCGCAAAAAAAATTCTTGAAACATTGTTTGAACTTTACTGCGCGCCGCGTAACGATACCCCCCAAGCCACCGGCGGCTTTTGCGCCACCCCCACCCAAACGCTCCCACTGAAAGGCTAACCCCATGTTCTTCAACAAAAAAAAATCAGACCTGCGCGACTTCACCCCGGCCGAGCTGCATGATGCCCTGGCCCGCCACGCGGTAACGCTGGTGGATGTGCGCGAACCCGGCGAATTCGCCGCCGCGCGCATCCACGGCTCGGTGCTCTTCCCCTTGTCAAGCTTTGACCCGCAGGCCCTCCCGCACGACCCGGCCAAACCCATCGTCCTGCACTGCGGCATCGGCCGCCGCTCACAGGCCGCGGCCGATCTCTGCCGCAAGGCGGGAGTTGAAATCGCGGGCCACCTCGCAGGCGGCCTCACCGCCTGGCTACAGGCCGGCCTGCCCGTCGTCACGGTAGACCCCGCCTCGGGAAAAACCGTCGACCGCGCTTAATCTTTCCCAGCTAGGAAAAACCACATGCGCCTCTCCGCCCTGGCCCTGTCAGCCTGCCTCGCCGCCAGCCCCGTTGCGGCCATCGCCGCCCAGCCCCCCGCGGCCTTCACCGTCGCCACCGGGCTGATCGCCGACCAGAAGGCAGTCTTCGCCACAGTGGAGAGCGCGCATGTGGTTCCCGCCCGCACCCGGCTCGGCGGCACCATCGTCGCCCTCTCGGTGCGCGATGGTGACGCCGTCACCGCCGGGCAGACCATCGCCATCGTCGCCGACTCCGCGATGGCGCAGCAGTTGCAATCGCTGGACGCCAGCATCGCCGGCCTGCGCGCGCAGTTGGCGCAAGCCAACATAGACCTCACCCGCGCCCAGCGGCTCATCGGCAGCGGCGCCATCGCCCGCTCCACGCTGGACCAGGCGCAAACCGCGCAGAACGTCGCCACCAGCAGCCTGAAATCACAGATCGCCGCGCGCAACGCCCTGGCCGAGCAAATCGCCAACGGCGCCGTGCTGGCCCCTGTCTCCGGCCGCGTGCTGCACCGGCCCGTCACCCAAGGCAGTGTGGTGGTCGGCGGCGACACCATCGCCACCATCGCCGAGCAAGATTACGTCCTGCGTCTGGAAGTGCCGGAATATCATTCCAGCATCATGCATGTGGGCGATCTGGTCCGCATCGATAATGCCTCCCCCACCCCCGTATTCGGCAAAATCACCCTGGTTTATCCGCAGATCCAGAACGGCGATGTCGAGGCCGATGCAACCGCCCCCGGTCTTGGCGATTATTTCGTCGGCCAGCGCATTCAGGTGTGGATCTCCGCCGGCCAGCGCCCCGGCCTAGTGATCCCCGCCTCCTACATCGAATCGCGCTTCGGCCTTGATTACGTCGAGCTGCAAACCCCCGGCGGCCAGCCTACCGCGATTCCGGTGCAGCGCGGCGCGCCGCAGCCAAGCCCCTCCATGCCTGATGGCGTCGAGATCCTCTCCGGCTTGCAGCCCGGCAACGTCCTCATCGCCCCGGCCGCGCCATGAACCTCGGCCTCTCTGGCGCGCTGACCAAGCGCTTCATCCGCTCGCCCCTCTCGCCGCTCTTCCTCATCGCCGCCCTCATGGCCGGGATGATCGCGCTCATCACCATCCCGCGCGAGGAAGACCCGCAAATCCATGTCCCAATGGTTGACGTGATGGTCAACACCGACGGCCTGAAGGCCGGCGACGGCGTTGAGCTTGTCACCAAACCGCTGGAGACCATCCTGCGCGCCATCCCCGGCGTTGAGCACATCTACAGCACAAGCGTTGACAACCATGTCACCGTCACCGCCCGCTTCGTCGTCGGCACCAACGAGGACAGCGCGGTCCTGCGCGTCAACGACAAAATCCGCGCCAATCTGGACCGCATCCCCATCGGCATCCCCGAGCCGCTGGTGGTTGGCCGCGGGATTGACGATGTCGCCATCGTCACCCTCACCCTCACCCCCAAACCAGACGCCGCCAACCAGTGGGATGAAGCCGGGCTGACCCAGCTCGCGCAGAAACTCCAGGGCGAGCTCATCAAAATCCCCAGCGTCGGCCTCACCTACATCGCGGGTGAGGACCCGGAGCAAATCCGCATCGAGCCGGACCCGGAAAAACTGATGCTCTACGGCGTCACCCTGCAACAGCTGGTGGCGCGCGTGCAGGAGGCCAACCAGACCTTCAGCGCCGGCTCCATCCGCGACAACGAGCAGATGCAGGGCGTGGACGTTGGCCATACCCTCTCCGGCGTGCCCGACATCGGCCTGCTGCTGGTCACCACGCGCGACAACCGCCCCGTCTATGTCCGCGACGTGGCAAAAGTCGTCTTCGGCCCCAAACCGCTGGAGCAGCAGGTCTGGGCGCTCAACCGCGGCAAAACCGGCTGGACCCAATCCCCCGCCGTGACCCTGGCCGTCGCCAAGGTCAGCGGCGCCAATGCCGTCACCGTGGCGCAAGCCGTTCTGGCGCAGGTCAAAACCCTGCAAGGCCAGCTGATCCCCGGCGACATCAACGTGCAGGTCACCCGTGACTACGGCCAGACCGCCACGCAAAAAGCCAATGAGCTGCTCTTCCACCTGGCGCTGGCCACCATCTCCATCGTGCTGCTCATCGGCTTCACCCTTGGCTGGCGCGAAGCCGCCGTCACCGCGGTGGTTATCCCCACCACCATCCTGCTCGCCATCTTCGCCGCCGAGATGATGGGCTACACGATCAACCGGGTCAGCCTGTTCGCGCTCATCTTCTCCATCGGCATATTGGTCGACGACGCGATCGTGGTCATCGAGAACATCACCCGCCATTGGGAGATGCACGATAACCGCTCGCGCCTGCAGGCCGCCATCGAGGCGGTGGCCGAGGTCGGCAACCCGACCATTTTCGCCACCCTCACCGTGGTCATGGCGCTGCTGCCGATGCTCTTCGTCAGCGGCCTCATGGGCCCCTACATGGCGCCGATCCCCGCGGTCGCCTCGGCGGCCATGGTCTTCTCCTTTTTTGTCGCCGTGACCGTGGTTCCCTGGCTGATGCTCAAATTTGTCAAACCGGGCAAAACACCGCCCGGCGGGCATGGCGCGCACCACGGCGGAAGGCTGGCAAGCATCTACCTGCGCATCGCCACGCCAGTGCTCAAAACCCGCAAACGCGCCCTGCGGTTTCTGCTCATCGTCGGCGCCGCGACCATCCTGGCCTGCTCGATGTTCTATTTCGAGCTGGTGAAGGTCAAACTCCTGCCGTTCGACAATAAATCGGAGCTGGACGTGGTGCTCAACCTGCCGCCCGGCGCCACGCTGGAGGATACCGAACGCTCCCTCTTCGCCGCCGCCAAAATCGCCGGCGCCACGAAGGAGGTCACCTCCATGCAGGTTTATGCCGGCACACCGGCCCCTTTTGATTTCAACGGTCTGGTCCGCCACTACTACGCCCGCCAGTCACCCGAGCTGGGTGAGCTGCACATCGTCCTGGTCGACAAGACCAAGCGCTCGCGCGAGAGCCACGCCATCGCCATCGCGCTGCGCCAACAACTCGACTCCGGCCTCACCCTCCCGCCCGGCGGCGTCATCAAAGTGGTGGAAGTCCCCCCCGGCCCGCCGGTCATTGCCTCGCTGCTGGCTGAAATCTACGGCCCCGATCAGGCCACGCGCCTCGCTGTCGCGCAGCGCGTCAAGTCCATCTTCAAATCCATCCCCTTCATCGTCGATGTCGATGATAGCTACGGCCTGCCACCCCCGCGCCTGAACATCACCGTCGACCAGGACGAGCTGGAATATTTCCACGTCCAGCAAAGCGACGTGAACGCCACGTTGAAAGACCTCTTCTCCGGCAACGGCATAGGCTATTCCTATCGCGGCATTGACCGGCCACCGCTGGAAATCGCCATCGGCCTGCCCAAATCCGGCCTCACCTGGAACCAGTCGGTCGCTGACACCCCGATTCCCGCCAACGCACTGCCCGGCGCGCGCGGCGTGGTGGAACTCGGCCAGGTGGTAAACGTGCAGAACACCCTCGGCTCGCGGGCCATCTACCGCCGCGACGGTCATTACGCCGACATGGTGACGGGCGAGCTGGCAGGCCAGTTCGAGGCGCCGATCTACGGCATGTTCGCCGTTGATAAAGCAATCGAAAACGCCAACTGGGGCAGCCTGCCCAAACCCGATATCCGCTTCGTCGGCCAGCCCACCAATGAGTCCAAACCCTCCCTGCTGTGGGACGGCGAATGGCAGATCACCTATGTCACCTTCCGCGACATGGGTATCGCCTTCGGTGTCGCCATCCTGGGCATCTATGTGCTGGTGGTGGCGCAGTTCGGCAGTTTCAAACTGCCGCTGGTGGTACTCACCCCCATCCCGCTCACCCTCATCGGCATCATGCTCGGCCACTGGCTGCTGGGCGCCGATTTCACCGCCACCTCGATGATCGGCTTCATCGCGCTCGCCGGCATCATCGTGCGCAACTCCATCCTGCTGGTGGATTTCATCCGCTACCGGCAGGGCTCGGGCCGTCCGCTGCGCACAATCCTGCTGGAAGCCGGGGCCATCCGCGCCAAGCCCATCCTGCTCACCGCCATCGCCGCGATGATCAGCGCCTTCACCATCCTCTCAGACCCGATCTTCCAGGGCCTCGCCACCTCGTTGTTATTCGGTCTGGCGTCATCAACGCTGCTGACCTTGCTGGTTATTCCGGCTGTCTACGTGGTTCTGCGTGACGATGGACGGCCCCATGACGCACAATAACCCCCCCGATCCGCATCTCGCCCAGGCCACGCGGCAGATCCTCAAGGCGCGGCAATCACCGCGCCTTGAGGTAAAAACATTCTTCGACGAAGCCACCTTCACCGCGAGCCACGTCGTGCACGACCCCGCAACCAGACGCGGCGCGGTGATTGACTGCGTGCTGGATTTCGACACCGCCGCCGGGCGCACCACCACCGTCTCGGCGGACGCGATCATCGCCTATATCCGCGCCACCGGCATCACGCTGGACTGGCTGCTCGAAACCCACGCCCACGCCGACCATCTCTCCGCCGCGCCCTATATCCAGCAGCATTGCGGCGGCCAGATCGCGATCGGGCGCGGTATCCTCACCGTGCAGAACGTCTTTGGCAAAATCTTCAACCTCGGCGATGAATTCACGCGCGACGGCTCGCAGTTCGGCCATCTGTTCGATGACGGCGCAGCCTTCGCGCTCGGCGGCATCCCCGTCATCGCCCTGCACGTCCCCGGCCACACCCCGGCGGACATGGCCTATATCATCGGCGAAGCCGCCTTCATCGGCGACACGATGTTCATGCCCGACTACGGCACCGCGCGCGCCGATTTCCCCGGCGGCGACGCCCGCCAGCTCTACCGCTCCATCCGCCGCCTGCTCACCCTGCCCGCCGCCACGCGGGTGTTTCTCTGCCACGACTATAAAGCCCCCGGCCGCGACACCTACGCCTGGGAAACCACCATCGAAGCCGAACGCGGCAATGTCCATATCCAGGACGGCGTCAGCGAGGATGCCTTCCACGCCATGCGCACCGCGCGCGACGCGACATTGGGCATGCCCAAGCTCATTCTGCCCTCGGTGCAGGTCAACATCCGCGGCGGCCGGCTGCCTCCCCCCGAGGATAACGGCACCAGCTACCTCAAGCTTCCGCTGAACCTGTTATGATTCTCACACCTCTCCAACTCGGCCTCGGCGGGTTTTCGGGCACACTCGTCGGCTTCACCCTCGGGCTGGTCGGCGGCGGCGGCTCCATCCTGGCGGTGCCGCTCATGCTCTATGTCGTCGGCATCAAAAACCCGCACATCGCCATCGGCACCAGCGCGCTGGCCGTCGCCGCCAATGCCGCGACCGGCCTCTTCAACCACCACCGCGCGGGCACCGTGCGCTGGCAATGCGGCGGCATGTTCGCTGTCGCGGGCGTCCTCGGCGCTTTGTTCGGCAGCAGCGCCGGCAAGGCGTTCGACGGCCAGAAGCTCCTCTTCCTGTTCGCTTTGCTGATGATCGCGGTCGGCATCCTGATGCTGCGCAGACGCCGCAACACCGGCAACGATGCCGCCGAGTGCAAACGCCAGAACGCCCCGAAAGTGCTGAGCATCGGCCTCGCCACGGGTCTGTTCTCTGGTTTCTTCGGCATTGGCGGCGGCTTTCTCATCGTCCCCGGCCTGCTTATCTCAACCGGCATGCCCGTGCTCAACGCCATCGGCACATCCCTGATCGCCGTCACCGCCTTCGGGCTGACAACCGCCTTCAACTACGCCCTCTCCGGCCTGGTCGACTGGCCCCTGGCCATCGTCTTCATCCTCGGGGGCTTCCTCGGCAGCTTCTTTGGCATGCGCACCGCCCGGTTTCTCTCCGGCACCGCCGGGCGCCTCAACACAGTCTTCGCCGGGCTGATCTTCGCCGTCGCCGTCTACATGCTATATCGCAGCGCCGCCGCCCTGGGGTTCAACCTCTCCGCGTTATGAACCAGCCAGCATCATCCCGTCGATCCGCAGCGTCGGCGCGTCGGTGCCGCGCTTGAACTCCAAATCGTTGGCGGGCCGCAGCGCCGCGAACATGTCGCGCAGGTTCCCCGCGATGGTAAACTCCGCCACCGGCTCGGCCAACTGGCCGTCACGGATCATGAACCCCGCCGCCCCGCGCGAATAATCGCCGGTAATGCCGTTCACGCCCATGCCGATCAACTCGGTTACGAACAGCCCCTCGCCGATATCCGCCATCAGCTCCCGCGGGCTCATCGCCCCCGGCTCCATGTAAAAATTACTGACCCCGCCCGCGTTCCCCGTGGTCTTCAGGCCAAGCTGGTTGGCGCTGCGCGTGTCCAAAATCCAACTTGTCAGAACGCCATCGCCGATAAACGCGCGCCGCCCGCCGGGCTGGCCTTCGCGGTCGAACGGGCGCGAGCGCCGCCCGCGCACGCGCAGCGGATCATCGATAATGCGTATCCCCGGCGCGAACACCGCCTGCCCCAGCGCATCCTTCAGGAACGAGGTTTTGCGCGCAATCGCCGCACCGTTGATCGCCCCGGCGAGATGCCCGAGAAAACTTCCCGCCACGCGCGGATGGAACAGCACCGGCAGCTTGCCGGTTTTTGGCCGCACCGGGTTGAGCCGCGCCAGCGCCTGCTCCGCCGCCCTGCGGCCCAGCACCGCCGGGTCCTCCAGGTCAGCGCCATGCCCGGCGGATGAGGAGTCATAATCGCGCTGCATCCCTGTCCCCGTCCCCGCGATCGCGGTGGCGGAAACCCCGTGGTAGGAGCGCGGATACATGCCCGCAAACCCCAGGCTGGTCGCCCGCAACACATAGCTGCGCGACCAGCTGGCCGATGCTCCCTCCGAATTGGTGATCCCCGGCACCGCCAGTGCCGCATCCTCGGCGGCGGCGGCGCGGGCGATCAGCACCGCCATGCCGGGCTCCAGCGGATCATCCAGATCCAGCAGCGCCGCATCCATCGGCGGCGGCGCTTCGGGGATTTCCGCATAAGGGTCTTCCGGCACCACCCGGGCCATCGCCACCGCCTGCTCAGCAAGGCGCGCAAACGCCGCCGGATCAATCGAGCTGGCCGAAATCGAGGCGCTGCATTTGCCGACAAACACCCGCAGCCCCAACTCGCGGGATTCCGCGCGCTCGGTTTCCTCGATTTTGCCAAGCCGCCGCTGCACCGAAATCGAGGTGCCGGCACTCAGGCCCACTTCCGCCACATCCGCCCCGGCGGCCTTCGCCGCGCGCAAAAATTCCTGCGCCTGGCCCAACAGCTCCTGGTTTTCGCGCATGTTCAAGCCGCCAGACTATCAATGATGGATGAGAGTTTCGGCACCTGCCCGATCGGCCCGATGGTCGCCAGCGTCGGCCGGGATTTGAAAATCTTCGCCGCCGCCGCGCACACATCCGCCTGCGTCACCGCCTCGATCTTGGCCACCGTCTCGGCGGCGGGGATCACCCGGCCAAAAATCTGCCACTGGCGCGCCAGCTGTTCGCAGCGGCTCCCGGTTGACTCCAGGCTCATCAGCAACCCGGCCTTGAGCTGCGCCCGCGCCCGGTTCAGCTCCGCCTCGCTCACCGCCAGCTGCACCTTCGCCAGCTCCTCCAGCGTCACCGGCATCAGCTCGGCCGCCTCGGACTCACCAGTCCCCGCGTAAATCCCGAACAACCCGCCATCCTCGGCCGGCGCGGTGAAGCTGTAGATGGAATAAACCAGCCCCCGCTTCTCGCGGATTTCCTGGAACAACCGTGAAGACATGCCCCCGCCCAGCAGAGTCGAGAGCAGCATCGAGGGGTAATAATCCGGCTCGCCGTAAGCCGGCGCATCAAACCCCAGCACGATATGCGCCTGGTCCAGCTCGCGCGACTCCCGGTATTCGCCGCCCGTGTAATCCGCCGCCATCGGCTCATGCCGCTCGGCCTTGGGCAGGTCGGCAAAGTGGCGCGCCACCATATCCACCAGCCGCTCATGCTCCAGATTGCCGCAGGCGGCGATGACCATGTTCTCTGGTGTATAATGCGCGGCCATGAACCCCGGCAGCGCATCGCGCTTCATGCCTTTGATGATTGCCTCGGTCCCCAGTACCGGCCGCCCCATCGGCTGCGAGGGATACGCGGCCGACTGGAAATGGTCGAACACAATATCGTCGGGCGTGTCATTCGCCTGGCCGATCTCCTGCAAAATCACGCCCCGCTCGCGCTCCAGCTCCTCCACCTCAAAAGTGGAATGGCAGAGAATATCGCCGATGATATCAACGCCAAGCCCCAGGTCCTCCTTGAGCAGCTTGACATAATAGGCCGTCTGCTCGCGCGAGGTATAGGCGTTGATATGCCCGCCGACATTCTCAATCGCCTCGGCGATGTCGATGGCCGAGCGGCTCGTGGTGCCCTTGAACGCCATATGCTCCAGAAAATGCGCGACGCCGTTTTCCGCCGCCATCTCATGGCGCGTCCCCGCCCCGATATACGCCCCGAAGGAGACCGTCTCCACCCGCTCCATCCGCTCCGTCAGCACCGTCAGGCCCGAGGGCAGGGTGGTAATCTTAACCTGTTCAGTCATCAAATATTCCTGTTCGCAAAATTCCGCACCAACCCCTTAACCTGCTCAAAATCGTTCGGGGCGGTCACATAACGCTCTTGTCTCTCATATAGGCCGGATAAATGCGGTGGTAAGGCCGGGCGGAAACCAACGGCCTTTTCGATGGCATCGGGGAATTTGGCCGGATGCGCCGTCGCCGCCACGATCACCGGCAGCCCCACCGGCGCGCAGGCCCGCGCCGCCGCCAGGCCGATGGCCGTATGCGGGTCAGCCAGATATTGCGCCTCGCGCCAGGTGCGGGCGACCTCCGCCAGCGTCGCCTCGTCGCTGAGCCGGAAGCCCGTGAAATCACGCCGGATCGCGCGCCACACATCCTCCGCCACGCTCATTTTCCCGGTGGCGCGGAAATCCGCCATGGTCCGCGCCGTGGCCTGCGCGTCACGGCCCAGGAACTCATGGAGCAGCCGCTCGAAATTGGAGCTGACACCAATGTCCATGGAAGGCGACAGGCTTTCCTCCACCGGGCGCAGGCTCATGTCGTTGCTCGCCAGAAACCGGCTCAAAATATCGTTGCGGTTGCTCGCCACGATGAATTTGCCGATCGGCACGCCCATCTGCTTGGCGGCCCAGGCGGCCAGCACATTGCCGAAATTGCCCGTCGGCACCGCGACAGCAACCTCGCGCTCCGGCGCGCCCAGCGCCAGCGCGGCCGCGAAATAATACGGTATCTGCGCCGCGATCCGCGCGAAATTGATGGAATTGACCGCTGAGAGGCTGATCGCGGTGCGCAGCGGCACATCGGCGAACATCGCCTTCACCATGTCCTGGCAATCGTCAAAATTGCCCTTCAGCGCGATGTTCATCACGTTCGGCGCGGTCACCGTGGTCATCTGGCGGCGCTGCACCTCGCTGGTGCGCCCTTCGGGGTGCAAAATAACAATATCCACCCGGCTGCGCCCGGCCATCGCCTCGATCGCCGCCGAGCCGGTATCGCCCGAGGTGGCGCCGGCGATGCAAACCCGCCCGCCCCGTGCCGCCAGCACATGCTCAAACAAATGCCCGGCCAGTTGCAGCGCCAGATCCTTGAAGGCCAGCGTCGGCCCATGAAAAAGCTCCAGCGCGAAGATGCCGGTATCAAGCTGCACCAGCGGCACCACGGCGGGGTGCGAGAACCCGGCATAGGCGCGGCGGCACATCGCCTGTAAATCAGCAAAATCAATCGCTTCGCCCACAAACGGCGCCATCACCCGCGCCGCCAGCTCCGCATAGGGCAGGCCGCGCAACGCCCTTAATTCGGCGGCGGAAAACCGTGGCCAGCTCTCGGGCATATACAACCCGCCGTCATCGGCCAGCCCCGCCAGCAGCACGTCCGCAAAATCCTTACCCTCAGCCTGACCCCGTGTGGATACGTAACGCATAAATCTCTCCAATGGTGCTGTGGCTATACTATCGGGCCAAGGCTGGCAGCAATGCGTCCAGCCGCTTGCGGCCCTCCGCCGTCGCCGCCAGATGCGTCGAGGTCTGGACCAGATACCCCTCCTCGACGCAGGCCGCCAAAATCACCGGCTCCACCGCGTCGGGCAGCGCCGTGCCGGTGCGCGCGAAAAAATGCTCAAAACCTATGCCCTCGGCCAGCCGCAACCCCATCAGCAGCGCCTCGCGGGCGCGATCGCGGGTGTTCACCACCTCCTCGCGCGCCGTCCCGCTGCCGGTGGTCTCCACCAGTTCCGCCCACGCCTCCGGCCCGCGATGCTTCGCGCCCGCCACCAGCCCCCCTCCCAGGGTCAACCTGCCATGCGCGCCAGGGCCGATCCCGGCGTAATCATCATAGCGCCAATAGCTCAGATTATGCCGGCTCTCGCCGCCCGGCCTGGCGTAGTTGGAAATCTCATACGGCAGCAGCCCGAAGCGCGCCGCCTCCTCGGCGGTGGCGTCATACAGCGCCGCCGCCAGCTCCTCGCCCGGCATCTCGAACGCCCCGCGCGCATAAAGCGTGTGGAATTTGGTGCCTTCCTCGATGGTGAGCTGGTAGAGCGACAAATGGTCCGCCGCCAACCCCAGCGCGAACCGCACCTCTTCCCGCCACGCCGCCACGCTCTGCCCCGGCCGCGCGAAAATCAGGTCAAACGACAATCGCGGAAAAATTTTCCGCGCCAGCTCGATGGCATCAACCGCCTGCCCCGCCGAATGCTCCCGCCCTAAAAATTTCAGCGCCTCGGGCTCGAAACTCTGCACCCCGATGGAAACCCGGTTCACCCCCGCATCGCGATATCCGGCAAAGCGCCCGGCCTCGATACTGGTCGGGTTCGCCTCCAGCGTGATCTCGATATCCGCCGCCGGGCTAAACAGCGCCGCGGCATCGCCGATCAGCGCCGCGACATTCTCCGGGTCGAGCAGGCTCGGCGTGCCGCCGCCAAAAAAAATCGAGGTCAGCCGCCGGGGGCCGATGCGCGCCGCCTCATGCGCCAGCTCGCGCCGCAGCGCCGCCACCATGCGCGCCTGCGGGATTTTCTCGCGGACATGGGAGTTAAAGTCGCAATACGGGCATTTGCTCAGGCAAAACGGCCAGTGAATATAGAGGGCAAGCGGGTCCATCGCCTGGACATACGCCAATCTCTCCGCCTATCCAAAACCATGGACGCCATCACCGTAACCAACCTGGTCAAGCGCTACCCGCACACGCTGGCGGTGGACGATATCTCCTTCACCCTGCCCCAGGGCGGCGTGCTCGGCCTGCTCGGCGGCAACGGGGCGGGCAAGACCACCACCATCTCCATGCTGCTCGGCCTGCTGGTCCCAACCTCCGGGCAGATCACCGTGCTGGGCCACGACATCGCCCGCGACCGCTTCAAGGCGCTGGAGCGGATGAATTTCTCCTCGCCCTATATCGCCCTGCCCGCCCGGCTCTCGGTGGAGGAGAACCTGCGCGTCTATGGGCATCTCTATAACGTGCCCAACCTGCGCCGGCGCATCGCAGAGCTGACCGGGCAGTTCCACCTCGGCGCCTTGCTCGCGCGCCCCGCCGGGGAACTCTCCGCCGGGCAGAAAACCCGCGTGGCGCTGGCCAAATCACTCATCAACAAGCCGGACCTGCTGCTGCTCGACGAACCCACCGCCAGCCTCGACCCCGACACCGGCGACTACGTGCGCACCATGCTGGAAGCCTACCGGGCCGAGACCAACGCCGCCATTCTGCTCGCCTCGCACAACATGGCCGAGGTCGAGCGCCTGTGCGATACGGTGCTGATGCTCAAAGCCGGCAAAATCGTCGACCAGGGCACGCCCGATGCGCTGATCGCCCGCTATGGGCGCGAGGACCTCGAGCAGGTGTTTCTTGATATCGCGCGGCGGGAAGAACCATGAAAACCTCCCTGCGCCGTATCTGGGCGATGATCTACCGCCACCTTGCCGTATACCGCCGCTCCTGGCCGCGCGTCGCCGAGATCGCCTACTGGCCGACGCTCAACCTGCTGATCTGGGGCTTCACCGCCAGCTATATCGCGCATCTGCGCGGCGCGCCCGGGGTGCAGACCGGCGGCGCGCTCATCGCCGGGGTATTGCTGTGGGAGATCACCCTGCGCGGGCAGCTTGGCGTCACGCTGGGGTTTCTGGAGGAGATCTGGTCGCGCAACCTGGGGCATATATTCGTGAGCCCCCTGCGCCCGGCGGAGCTGCTGGCGGCCCTGCTCTCGGTTTCGCTGCTGCGCACGCTGGCCGGCCTGTTTCCTGCCACAATCATCGCCTACCTGCTCTATCACTACAACATCTTGCTACTGGGGCCGGTGCTGTTGCTGTTTTTTGTTAACCTTCTGTTCATGGGCTGGTGGATCGCCTTGGGCATCGTCTCGCTGCTCTTCCGCTACGGCGCGGGCGCCGAGGCGCTGGCCTGGACCATCGCCTTCGGCATCACCCCGGTTGCCTGCGTCTACTATCCGGCCTCGGCGCTGCCGGTCTGGCTGCAACCCGTGGCCATGGCGCTGCCGGCCGCGCATGTGTTCGCCGGCATGCGCGCGGGCCTGTTTCAACACGCCGCCGACTGGCCGGACCTGGCCTCGGCCTGCGCCCTCAACCTCGCCTGGATGCTGCTGGCCATCGTGGTTTTCAGCGCCGAATTCCGCCGCGCACGCATTCGTGGCGCGCTCATCTCAATTGGGGAATAGTCTTGATCCAACGCTTCTGGCTCATCCGTCACGCGCTCGTCCATCCCGGCTCGATGCAGCATCTCTACGGCACCAACGACGTGCCGATTTGCGACGAGACCATGGCCGCCGACGCCCCGCGCTACGCAGCACTCGCCGCCCGCCTGCCCCGCCCCGCGCGGCTGATCTGCACGCCCCTCACCCGCACCCAGCTCACCGCCGCCGCGCTGATCCGCGCCGGCTACCCAGATGAGACCCCGCTGATCGACCCCGCCTTCGTCGAGCAGAATTTCGGCGCCTTCCAGGGCCAGCCGATCTCCACCTTCGATGCCCGTTCCACCGCCGAGCGCCATCCGTTCTGGCCGATCCACGCGCAGGAAACCCCGCCGGAGGGCGAGAATTTCGAGACCATGATCGCGCGCACCGGCGCCGGGCTGGAACGGCTGCTGGCGGCGCCGGAACACGACACCATCATCGTCTCGCATGGCGGGGCCATCCGCGCGATGTGCGCCTATGCGCTTGGCCTCACCGCGCATCAGGCGCTCTGCCTCTCGGTGGACAACATCTCCCTCACCCGGCTGGAGTATAACCGCCACGGCTGGCGAATCTTGTCGGTTAATGAACACCTCTCCACCATGGCTTGCGCAACTCCATTGCCGCCCTCAAATGAAGACATCAGCCGCCATCCGAAACAAAACCAAGGAGCCTCCGCATGAAATCCCTCTTCCTCGGCCTGGCCATCACCGCGGCCACCCTCGCGGCCCCCGCCGCCGCGATCGCGGGCACGCCCCAACATCTGGTTGACAGCGCGACCCTCGCGGTCGAGGACATGATGGGCGGCACCGAGGGCAGCCAGGCGCAGATATTCCTGCGCAAGGCCAAGGCCGTGGTGGTCTGCCCGGATATTTTCCGCGCCGGCTTCTTCATCGGCGGCGAGGGCGGCGGTTGTGTCATGTCCTCGCGCACCGCTGACGGCAGCTGGTCCTATCCGGCCTTCTACAACCTGGGCAGCGGCAGCTTCGGCCTGCAGATCGGCGTGCAGAACGCCGAGGTGATGATGCTCATCATGACCGATGGCGGGTTGAACGCCATGCTCAACAGCCAGTTCAAGATCGGCGCCGATGCCGGCCTCGCCGTGGCGACGCTGGGGGCAGGCGTCAACGGCGCCATGTCCACCGCCATCAATGCCGATATCCTCACCTTCTCGAAAGCCCAGGGGCTCTACGGCGGGATCTCGCTCTCCGGCTCGGTGCTCTCAAACGATGCCGGTGTGGAGCAAGCCTATTACGGGCAGCAGCTCGACGCCCGGCAGATCGTCGTGGACGGCCAGGGCGCCAACCCCGGCGCCAATCCGCTGCGCACGATCCTGGGACGCTACGGGCAGTGATAAATTGTTTTCCCGGCATGACCCCCGCATGAATTAGGGCGCATGTAAAAAACAAATATCCAACAGTTGGTTACAGCGCTTTCCGCACGGACGTTTCAGGTGAAGCATCCGTGCGGTGCTGTTTCAGGCAGCGCTGTTTCAGTATGTCACCACCGAGCGGATGCTCTCGCCGCGGCGCATCAGCTCGAAACCTTCGTTAATTTTCTCGAAGGGCATAACATGGGTGATCAGATCATCGATGTTGATCTTGCCGTCCATGTACCAGTCAACGATTTTCGGCACATCGGTGCGTCCGCGCGCGCCGCCAAAGGCCGTGCCCTTCCAGCTGCGCCCGGTGACAAGCTGGAACGGCCGGGTGGAAATCTCCTGTCCCGCGCCCGCGACGCCGATGATGATGGAGGTGCCCCAGCCACGATGGCAGCATTCCAGCGCCTGGCGCATCACCTTCACATTGCCGATGCACTCAAAGGAGTAATCCGCGCCGCCATCGGTCAAGTTGACCAGATATGGCACCAGGTCTTCCCCAATTTCAGCCGGGTTCACGAAATGCGTCATGCCGAATTTCTCGGCCATGGCCTTGCGGCCGTTGTTGAGGTCGACGCCGATGATCTTGTCAGCACCCGCGATGCGCGCCCCCTGGATGACATTCAGGCCGATGCCGCCGAGGCCGAAGATCACCACGTTATCGCCCGGTTGCACCTTGGCGGTGTTGAACACGGCGCCAATGCCGGTGGTGACGCCGCAGCCGATGTAGCAGATTTTATCAAACGGCGCGTCCTCACGCACTTTCGCCAGCGCGATTTCGGGCAAAACGGTGAAATTGGCGAAGGTGGAGCAGCCCATATAGTGCATCACCGGCGCGCCGTCGCAGGAAAACCGCGATGTGCCGTCGGGCATCACACCCTTGCCCTGGGTGGTGCGGATGGCGGTGCAGAGATTGGTTTTGCGCGAGAGGCAGGATTTACAGTTGCGGCATTCAGGCGTGTAGAGCGGGATGACGTGATCGCCCTTTTTGAGCGAGGTGACGCCAGGGCCGACCTCGACCACGATGCCGGCACCCTCATGCCCCAGGACCGCGGGGAAAATGCCTTCAGGGTCGGCGCCGGAGAGGGTGTAGTCATCAGTGTGGCAGATGCCGGTGGCTTTGACCTCCACCATCACCTCACCGAATTTAGGCCCTTCGATGTCAATGATTTCGAGCGAGAGCGGCTGGCCCGCCGCCCGTGCCACGGCTGCGCGTGTTTTCATGATTCTGTGTCTCCCTTGAATGCCGATGCCGGATAGCCTTGAGCAAACAATAGAGAGGTAAGGCCGGTATGTTCAATACGGTTGCTCACCTGGGCGGCGACGACCGGCTTTGGAAAATACGCCACCCCCAGCCCGGCGGCCTGAAGCATGGCAAGATCGTTGGCGCCATCGCCCACCGCCATGGTGGCGGCGAGCTTCACCCCGCGTTTCTCCGCCAGCTCGGTCAGCGTGGCGAGCTTGGCGTCGCGGTCGAGAATCGGCTCGGCGACCTCGCCGGTGAGGGTTGAGCCATTGTCCAGCAGGGTGTTGGCGCGGTGAATGTCAAACCCCAGCTCGGCGGCGACGCGGGCGGTGAAATAGGTGAAACCGCCCGAGACCAGCGCCGTGGTGGCGCCAAAGCTGCGCATGGTGGCAATCAGCGTGCGCGCACCTGGGCAGAACTCGATGGCGCTCCAGGTGCGCTCCAGCGCGGAAATGTCCAGCCCCTTGAGCATGGCGACCCGCTCACGCAGGGCCGTGGCGAAATCGATCTCGCCGTTCATGGAACGCGCGGTGATGGCGGCGATCTGCTCTTTCAGCCCGGCAAAGGCGGCGATTTCGTCCAGGGTTTCGGCGGTGATGATGGTGCTGTCCATATCCGCCACCAGCACAGCCTTGCGGCGGCCGCGGAATTTGGTGACGAACACATCCAGCGCCTTGTGCTCCAGCACCATCTGGAGCTGGGCGATGTCAGGCGGGTTTTTGACGATGAATTCCGCCGCTTGCGCGGGGCTGAGCCAGTTGAGATGCTGACCGGCGCAAAAATCGCGCGCGCGCTCGGCCATGGCTTGAGTGAGGGGACCGGCTTGCCGGTTGGCTACCAAAATGACGATATAGGACATGGGCGAGACTGGTAGGACAGAGAACGGTGGATGGGCAAGGGACGCAGCGCGCGGGGCTGGTGGGGCGGCCGCGCGCCAAAACAGGACACTCGTTTTGGTGGCCGGACCGACCGCGAGCGGCAAATCGGCGCTGGCCTTAGCGCTGGCGCGCGCGCTGGGGGGCACGGTCATCAACGCCGATGCGATGCAGTGTTACCGTGAATTGCGGCTGATCACGGCGCGGCCTTCGCCCGAGGATGAGGCGCTGGCGCCGCACCGGCTCTACGGGGTGCGCGCGGCGGCGGAGCCGGCCAATGCAGCCTGGTGGCGCGGCGCGGCGCTGGCGGAGATGAACAACTGCGGCTTGCCGATTCTCTGCGGCGGCACCGGGATGTATTTCTCGGCGCTGATCAACGGCATCGCGCAGGTGCCAGAACCCGGGGCGCAGGCCCGCACCGAGGCGCGGCGCCTGCTCGCGGAGCTTGGCGCACCGGCGCTGCATGCGCTGCTGGACGGCGAGACGGCCTTGCGGCTGAAACCCAATGACAGCCAGCGGGTGGCGCGGGCCTATGAGGTGCTGCTCGGCACCGGCCAGGGGCTGGCGGCGTGGCAGCGCCTCACGACGCACCGGCTGGAAGGCTGGCGGGTGCGGATGATTTTGCTGGACCCGCCGCGCGAGGTATTGCGCGAGGCGATTGCGGCGCGGTTCGCCGCGATGCTGGCCGCCGGGGCGGTTGAGGAGGTGAGAAATTTCCTCAGCCTGGGGCTGGATGCCAGCCTGCCGCTGATGCGCGCGCATGGGGTGCCGGAGCTGGGGGCGTATCTGCGCGGCGAAATCACGTTGGGCGAGGCCACAGCGCGGGTGGTGCTGGCGACCCACCAGTACACCAAGCGGCAGATGACCTGGTTCCGGCACCAGAAACTTGTCGACAGCCCTGATATGCAAATAATACAAACAAGAATCAGCAGTTTCACGCAACTTTCGGAAAGTTTTATTGGCGGTTTGGTTAATTTTATAAATGGCACGGTTGACCAGCCAGGGCTGAGCCTGTAGCGGTGCGCCTTTAGGCAATGGCAGGCGGCAGGATCGTTATGGACGGCATGAGCACCACGACAGAGATAATGGCATCAGGCGCGCAAGCGCTGCTCCGGGCGCTGAAGGCGCAGGGGGTGGACGTTATTTTCGGCTATCCCGGCGGCGCGGTGCTGCCCATCTATGACGCCATTTTCCAGCAGAACGCGATCCGCCATATTCTGGTGCGCCATGAGCAGGCCGCCGTGCATGCCGCCGAGGGCTATGCGCGCTCCACCGGCAAGGTCGGCGTGGTGCTGGTAACCTCCGGCCCCGGCGCGACCAACGCGGTGACCGGGCTGGTGGACGCGCTGATGGACAGCATCCCCCTGGTCTGCCTGACCGGCCAGGTGCCAACGCATCTGATCGGCAATGACGCCTTCCAGGAGGCCGACACCACCGGCATCACCCGCCAGGCGACCAAGCATAACTATCTGGTGAAGCGCTCGGAGGATCTGACGCGCGTGGTGCACGAGGCGTTCCATGTCGCCAAAACCGGGCGGCCGGGGCCGGTGCTGATCGATCTGCCGAAGGATATTCTCATCAACCCCGCGCCCTATAACGAGGCAAGCACGGCGCAGCACCGCAGCTACCGGCCCCGCACCGAGCCAGACCCGGCGCGCATCGCCGAGGCGATCGCCTTGCTCAAGCGCAGCGAGCGGCCAATTGTTTACGCCGGCGGCGGGATTATCAACGCCGGGCCTGAGGCCTCGAAACTATTGACTGAATTCGTGCGGCTGACCGGCTTCCCCTGCACCACCACGTTAATGGGGCTGGGGGCTTATCCGGCCTCCGATCCGCAGTTTGTCGGCATGCTGGGCATGCACGGCACTTATGAAGCCAATTTGGTGATGCACGGCGCGGATGTGATGCTGAACCTGGGCGCGCGCTTCGATGACCGGGTGACCGGGCGGTTGAACGCGTTCTCACCCGGCTCGAAGAAAATCCATGCCGATATCGACCCCTCCAGCATCAATAAATCAGTCGCGGTGGATGTCGCGATTATCGGCGACGCGGCGGCGACTCTGCGCGCGCTGATCGCGGCATGGAAGCAGGACCCCGCACAGCAGGACCGCGCGGCGATTGCCAAATGGTGGCAGCAGATCGACTTCTGGCGCTCGAAGGATTCGTTGCGTTTTACGCAAAACCGCGAGCGCGGCAGCATCATCAAACCGCAATACGCGATCGAGCAGCTTTATAAAGCCACGCGCGGGCGCGATACGTTCGTTACCACCGAGGTTGGGCAGCACCAGATGTGGGCCGCACAGCACTTCAAGTTTGACAAGCCAAACCATTGGATGACCTCTGGCGGGCTGGGCACCATGGGCTATGGCCTACCGGCGGCGATGGGCGTTCAGGTGGCGCACCCGGATGCGCTGGTGATCGACATTGCAGGCGAGGCCAGCATTTTAATGAACATCCAGGAGATGGGCACGCTGGCGCAATACCGGCTGCCGGTGAAGATTTTCATTCTGAACAACAAATACATGGGCATGGTGCGCCAGTGGCAGGAGTTGCTGCACGGCAACCGCTATTCTGAAAGCTACTCCGAGGCGTTGCCCGATTTCGTGAAACTGGCGGAGAGTTTCCACGCAGTCGGCCTGCGCGCGGAGAAGGTGGAAGACCTCGACCGGGTGATTGCCGAGATGCTCGCTGTGGACAAGCCGGTGATCGCCGATATCTGCGTGGATGAGAAGGAAAACGTGTTCCCGATGATACCCTCGGGGGCCGCGCATAATGAAATGTTGCTGGGGCCGGAACATAAAAATGGCGGCAACCCCGGTGTAACCGATGCAGGATTGGCGCTGGTATAATGTCTGACACAAAAATGCGGTCCGCGACGATTTCAGTGCTGGTGGAGAATGAGTCCGGTGTTTTGGCGCGGGTGATCGGGCTTTTCTCGGGCCGGGGCTATAATATTGACAGTTTGACGGTGGCGCCCGTGGAGCGCGACGGCAGCAAGAGCCGGATCACCATCGTGACCTCGGGCACGGAGATGGTGATCGAGCAGATCAAAGCGCAGCTCGGCCGGCTGGTGCCGGTTTATAAGGTGGCTGATCTCTCCAAGGAGGGTCCGCATCTGGCGCGCGAGCTGGCGCTGATTAAAGTGGTGGGCACGGGCAATGCGCGCCAGGAGGCGCTTCGGCTGGCTGATGCTTTTAGGGCGCGGGTGATTGATGCGTCGACGGAAAGTTTTATATTTGAGCTGACCGGGGCGACGGATAAATTGGACGCGTTTTTGGATTTGATGCGCCCGCTGGGGCTGGCTGAGGTGAGCCGGACAGGGGTGGCGGCGATTGCACGGGGGAAGGTGGCGATTGAGTGAGGGGCGATTCCTTCCAGGCATAACTTGAGCGGAATAGCCTTGACCTTTTGCGACACAATGTTTCTGGCCTAGGCATTAGGGCCTAGGCCAGAAAATTACTTAGGCCGCAGCTAGACTATCTTTAGATGCATTGCTGAGGCTTTCAAGTTTAGCCGCCAAACCTGTCTTTTGACGGACATAGGTAATGATTGCCTGAGTATTGTTTCGGCCTGCACCGAGAATCACCAACTCCCCATTTTGGAAAAGTCCGAGTTTCGCTTCATCAGCCCACTCCTGATTTTTTCTACTCCAGTCTATGCCCGCGATTACATTGTAAATCGATGATCGTTGGGCATCAGACAAGTCCAATCCACTATGATTAATATCATGGTGAATAACTCCAAGTGCTTGCCATCCCGGTGCCGTCAAATGCAAGCTTTCACGATTTTTCCACCGATCATGCCCCATCCGCTGAGCAATCTCTGTGAAAAATTCAGCTATTGATTCAAGTTCCTGATCAAAGGTATCATTAGTAAGGTTCGGGTCGGCCGCCATTGACAAATTGGCCTCCTGGAAATCTCGACCTTCACAAGCACCTCGAACTGCTCGAAGCAAAACAGATTGAACAACGAGAGCCGTGGATTTTTTACCCAAACTCTTAGTCTTCATTTCCATGCCACCATTGTCCGCGATGAACGGTTCTTTAGCTAGCTTGTTTGCAAGAGAGATATAAATATCACTCTGATCTAAAGCGATCGCCAGGCGCGCTGGAACAGGATTTACTCGGAAATTGAAATCCATGAATAGCTGACCAAGATCTTCGACTGACAAAGGCCCCGCCTCAACTGTTGGAGTGTAGAATGTCACAGGGAACACAAATTGATTTACCAACTTCATCCCTTCGGGGCCTTCTTCTGCTAAATCCAAGGCTCCACTAAGTCGACCTAAGCCATCCAACAAAATGCGAATACCTTCTTCATCAATTTCTAAATTCCCGATTGCCTTCGACATTCCGGGGCCTTCGAATGACCGAAAGGCCATGGGGGTCGTTATTCCAATTGAGATCGCAGGAAATGCGCCAATGATGTTACGCGTGAGACGATCCTCAATGTAACCGGCAATGCCGTCTCTCCTGCTCTTAACGGTGGGACGCTGCACCCGCTCATAAATCGTTTTAATCTCTGGAGGCAGATTTTTCCAAAACCGAGAGCGGGGGTCATGACCGAGGATTTTTCTGATTTGAAGCGGACTAATCTGAGTTGAATAAGTCGCAAGGCGACTGCCAAATTTCCCCTGCACACAAGGCACGGGAATGGTTATATTAAGGGTCTCGATAGACATTGGTAATTCCTTTCTATTGGGATACTTGCCGCCGGCGGATGTTGAAGCGACTGCCGGCGGTGAGTATTTATAGTTCCCCGTTGCGGGGAATGTCAATTTTCGTGCGGGGAATTTTACATTAACGTTTTGCAATGTTCTCGTGCAGCCTGACAGACCCAATTTGGAGAATTTTCCGTCCTCGTGGAGGTCGCCATCGAAAGCTCGACTTTCTTGCACTTCACGTCTAGTATGACGCTTCGTCATACATCCGGAGCAACCCCATGGACACCGTAACCGTACGCAAACAAGGCAACTCCGTCGGCGTGGCGATTCCGGCGGAGACGCGGGTGCGGATGGGGTTTGAGGTCGGGCAGGAGTTGACGCTGGTGGAGCTGGCGGATGGGATCAAGCTGGTAAAACGAAATCTGGCGCTGGAGAAGCAGCTGGCGGCGGCGCGGGAGGTTTTGCGCGAACAGGCTGATGCCCTGGCCGAGCTGGCGAAGCGGTGAGCGGCCCGGCGTTTTTGGAGCCGGATGCGGTTTTGTTTCTGCATGACCAGTCGATCCGCGAATATGGCGGGTATCATGGCCTGCGCGATGAGGCGTTGCTGAGCAGCGCGCTCAACCGGCCGGTGGACAAGTTTGGTTATGATCCGGCGGTGGACTGGACAGCGCTGGGGGCGGCGTATGCGTTCGGGATTGCGAAAAACCATGCGTTTCTGGATGGTAACAAGCGCACCGCCTGGGCGTGCTGCGTGCTTTTTTTGAAAATAAACGGCATCGAGCTGCAAGTTTTACCGCAAGACGCTGTCGAGGCTGTGGTCAGCCTGGCGACGGGTGGCATGAACGAGGGCACATTTGCAGTGTGGCTGCGGCTCAGAACGCGCTCATAAAAAACGCCGCCAGGGCACCAAAACGATAATCCGCCGCCAGGCGGCGCCGTTCACCCTGCCAATGGTCGAGTAATGCTATTTGCCGGCACCCCCTTGGCCTTACTTTAATTTCCCCTTGCGCACGGCGCGTTTGCCTTCCTGCGCCAGGATGACCGGGGCCGCCATGACCAGCGCGGCGATGCTCCAGGCTACAAAGTCCAGGTTATTGCCACCTTCAATGAGGGTATCCAACACGGCGAATATGGCCAGGGTGTTGGCCGCGAGGATTTCCTCCCAGGAGATTTTCTGGGGTTTGTCGCGGGTCCAGAGGCGGATCGCGGCGGCGATGACCGGGATGATGAACACCGGCATCGGCGCATCGCGGTAGCGCCCGCCGAATACCAGCATGACCTCGAAGATGGCGGCGCTGGCCAGGAAGATGAACCAGAGGGAATCATAGGTGAGCGCAAATTTTCCCCGGCGCAGGGCGGCCAGGGTTTGCGCGCCGGCGGCAACCGGCGGCAGGGCCGCGCCCGAGAGCACGGCGCCCGCGCGGCGGATGGCCAATACGGCGAAGGCGGCTTGCAGGGGCAGGTTAACCAGGGCGTCGAGACGCAGCCAGTTGTCATAGAGCATGGGCAGCGTGCCGATGCAGGCAATGGCGAAACCGTTGCCCAGCGCGAAGGCGGCCACGGCGAGGCGCAGATTTTTAAAGCCCGCGGCCCAAAACAGCAGGCAGCCGGAGAGTGCCGCGAGCAGAGCGTACCAGGGCCAGCCGGGATGTTCGACCACCGGGCCGTTGAGGGGGAATTTCTGGATGCGGTTGGTGTTCCAGATGCCCCAGTTAGCGCCGGCCACCCCCTCGTCCTCATATTTCCAGGGCTGGTCGAAGGCTTCGATCAGATTGTAGTCCACGCCCTCCTGGTTCGCCAGGGTGACGAATTTACGCAGGAAGACGGCCTCGTTTACACGCGAGGGCACGGCCGCACCACGCGCGCGGCCGCGCGAGGGCCAGCCGGTTTCACCGATGGAGATCTGCTTGCCGGGGAAGAGCGCCTTAAATTCATCGGTCGTGGATTTGATGCTGGCGATAGCAGCATCAACGCTCAGCGGCGTATTCTCCCAATAGGGGAGGAAGTGGATCATCACGATGTTCACATGCGGGGCGACCTGGGGGAATTGTTTCCAGAAATCGGTAACATCGGCGTAGGCGACGGGTTGTTTCACCTGGGCACGGACGGCGTCGATATCGGCGATCAGGCCATCCACCGGAAGATCGCGGCGCAGCAGCACCTCATTGCCGACGACGACGCGGGTAACGGTGCTGGGGTAGGCGCTGGCCTCGGCGACGCCGGCCGCGATCTCCTTGGCATTATCCGCCGGGTTGGAACTGAGCCAGATGCCGAGCCAGACTTTAAGCCCCGCCTTTTGAGCCAAGCCCACAATATCGGTGCCGTTGCGGATCGCGGCCAGCGTGGTGGGGAGCGTGCCTTCAACCGAGGAATAGGTGCGGATACCCTCGGCATGGGTGGCGACGAGCGCCAGGTCCTGAGAGATTTCCGCAGTGGTGGGGTAGGTTTTGTCCTGCGGCGATTGCCAGGAGCGGTAGGGCGCATAGGAAAGGGAGTTGAATTTTCCCGATGTCATGGTCACATCGCCGGCCTGGGGTTGATTCGGCGCCTTCCACAGGAGAAAGGTGAGAAGGCTCAGGGCCAGACAGGCGAAAAGAGATTTTTTCATGGCGCAGACTTAGCCGGAGCGCCGCAACTGGGGAAGAGAGATGTCCGACGATACAATCCGCCAGATTTTGACCAGCACGAAGCGCATCGCGCTGGTGGGGGCTTCGGCCAAGCCGGAGCGCGCATCATACGAGGTGATGCGCTTTTTGCTGGGCCAGGGATACGATGTGACGCCGGTGAATCCCGGGCTGGCGGGGCGGGAGATTTTGGGGCGCAAGGTGGCCGCCACGCTGGATGACGCGGCGCCGCTGGAGATGGTGGAGCTGTTTCGCAAGGCGGCGGACGTGGCAGCACCGGTGGAGGATGCCATAAGGCTGGGGGCGAAGACGATATGGATGCAGCTGGGCATTGTGAACGAGGAGGTGGCGGCCAAGGCCCGCGCCGCCGGGCTGGCGGTGGTGATGAACCGCTGTCCGGCGATCGATATCCCCCGGCTGGGGCTGCTGAAATAGATGGCTTCACATGAAGCGGTTGTCTGATTTTTATTCTAACCAATTGTTTGGGTTGATTAATTTTTTACTTATCCCCAATTTGCGGGCGTTTGTGCCGAAAACGGAATGAATCGCCCCCGGTGGCGGCGGGCGGTGCTCCCGTTGACATACCCCATTGATTCTGCCCCATTGTGTGAACGTGAATTTCGATTGCCGGCAATATCTCTCAGCCTCGGGTAAGGGTCATGAAGATTATGACATGTCACCGCAAAAAGTTTTTGACAGAGTTTGGCAATTTACGCAGAGTAATGCCTTGAAGAAATGCCCGCGCGGCGCGAGTTGGCCGGCTTTGGCGCGTTAAATGGCGGCAGGCGCAGCGGTGGCGGGTGAGTTGGTTTATCCGGGATTTCTGGCCGTCTCATCTGGCGGCCGTTCAACGCCGCTGGCGCTGCTGCACGACATTGAACAGCTCTGTTACATTCATCAGGAAGGATACTAAAATGCGTCGTCGGCTTCTCCTCGGAATTTTCACCGCAGCACTTGCCTTGTCCGGTGGCGCGAAAGCCTCCTTCGCGGACAGCAAAGTGCTCGTCGTTGGCACGGATGTTTCCTTTATGCCATTTGAATTCAGCCAAAATGGAAAAACACAAGGATTTGATATCGATCTTTGGACCAAGGTTGCCAGTGATCTTGGCCTGCAGTTCAAATGGCAGCCGATGGACTTCAGCGGCATTATCCCCGCCCTGCAAACCAAAAATATTGACCTTGCGATATCGGGCATAACCATCACACCGGCGCGGGCGCAGGTGATCGACTTCTCCGAACCCTATTATGCGAGCGGGCTGACGGCTGTTGTTGCCGAAAACGACAAGGCGATCACCTCGCCGGCCGGCCTCGCGGGCAAAAAGATCGGCGTTAAAACAGGCACCGCCACCGTCGATTGGGTGAAGACCAATGTGAAGGACGCTCAGATGGTGAGCTTCCCCAATATCGACGATGCCTTGCTGGCGCTGCAGGCGGGGCGGGTTGACGCTGTGATTCATGATACGCCGAATGTGATCTATTATGCCAACACCGCCGGCAAGGGGCTGGTGCGGGTGCTGACGCCGCCGATGGAAAGCGGTGAGTATTACGGCATGGCCTTCCCGCAGGGCAGCCCGTTGATCCCTCAGATCAATGCCGAGCTGTCGAAACTTTCGGCGAACGGGTTTTATAAGGCGACTTATATCAAATGGTTCGGGATCGCGCCGACGTTTGAGCCCAAATAACACTTTGGCCGGACAGCCAGGCAACTGGCTGTCCGGTTAATCTGGATTTAGTGTTTTTATCAGGGAAAAAGCCCAATGTCCTTTGATTGGTCGGCTGTCATCGCGGCGTTTCCGCAGTTGCTGCAGGGGGCTGAACTCACCGTTTTTATCGCGGGCATCGGGTTGATCGCCGGTATATCAGTTGGTGTTCTGCTCGGCATGGTGCGCGCCTTTGGTCCGGCGCCGGTCAATGCCGCCGCACTGGTTTATGTCGCCTTTATCCGCGGCACACCCCTGATCGTGCAGATCATGTTCATTTATTTCGCCTTGCCGATTCTCATGCATATCAGGATTCAGGCCGTGCCCGCGGGGATTATCGCGATTGCCGTGAACTCCTCCGCCTATGTCGCCGAGATTGTCCGGGGCTCGCTGCTCTCAATCTCCAAGGGGCTGACGGAGGCCGGGTTGGCGATGGGGCTGCCATTTTGGAAGGTGCTGGTATTCATAACGGGGCCGCTGGCCTTCCGGCGGCTTATTCCGCCTTTGGGCAACCAGTGCATCACCAGCCTGAAGGATACCTCGCTGCTGCTGGTCATCGGCGTGAGTGAGCTGACGTTTACCGGCCAGGAAATTATTGCCGATAATTTCAGGGCTGTTGAAATATGGTCGGCGGTCGCGGTGATCTATTTTGTGATGCTCAGTGCCGTCGGGCTGTTCTGGCAGTATGTTGAAAGAAGGATGCCGATCCTATGAGGCCAGCCCCATGAGCATCGTCAAATTCTCCAATGTTGAGAAAAGCTTTGGTCCGCACAAAATCTTCAACGGCATAAACCTCGAGATCATGCCGCGTGAGGTGGTAGTTGTGATTGGCCCTTCAGGCTCGGGAAAATCGACGCTTTTGCGGTGCATTAACGCCCTTGAGTCCATTGAGGGCGGCGATATCCGGGTGGATGGTTTCAGCGTGAAAGGCGGGCGCAACGATATCCGCAATATCCGCCTCGAGGCGGGGATGGTGTTTCAGCAGTTCAACCTGTTCCCGCAGATGACCGCGCTCGAAAATGTGATGTTCGGCCCAATGCGCGTGCGCAAGGCGACCCGGCGCGAGGCGCGCGAACTGGCGTTGGCCTTGCTGGAGAAGGTTGGCCTCTCGGAGCGCGCCAATCATTATCCCGCCGAACTGTCAGGCGGGCAGCAGCAGCGTGTCGCCATTGCGCGGGCGCTGGCCATCCGCCCGAAGCTGATGCTGTTCGACGAGCCGACCTCGGCGCTGGACCCTGAATTGCGCCAGGAGGTGTTGAAGGTGATGCAGACGCTGGCGGAGGAGGGCATGACCATGGTCATCGTGACGCATGAGATCGAGTTTGCCCGCAAGGCCGGAACGCGGCTGCTGTTCATGGAGGGCGGCAAGATCGTTCACGACGGCAAGCCCAATGAGCTGTTGCTCAGCCCGCCCAGCGAAAGGTTGCGCGATTTCCTGCAGCATGTCGTATAAGGCACGGCCAGACCTTGGGTAAGGTCAGGCCGCGGCGGCCATCCGGTCGCGGCCGATCAGCGCCAGCCCTTCGGCCACCGAGACGAATTCACCGCCCGCCGAGATGCGCTGCGTACCGAAACGCTCGGTGAAAATGCGCCGCACCGCCGGGACAAACGATGTACCGCCGGTGAGGAAGACGCGGTCGACCTCCTCAACCGTGACCCCCGCGCGCTCCAGCGCCTGATCGACGGTTGCGGCCAGGCGCTGGACATCAGGGGCGATCCAGGATTCGAAATCAGCGCGGGAGATTTCACGCTCGATCACCAGTTTCTCATGCTCGAAGCGCAACAGCGCCGTTGGCGCTTTGGAAAGCTGGGCTTTTAGCGCGCTGACAGTCTGGTAGAGCTGATAACCGGCTTCATCGCGCACCAGGGCGATGAGGTTGCGCAGCCGCGAGGGGTCGGCGCTGGCGCGGGCGACTTCCTCGATGTCGCGCAGGATGCGGGGCGTGCGCATGAGCGAGAGGCGATGCCAGCGCGCGAAGCCGGTGAAATATTCGACAGGCACCGGCAGGTCGGTGCCCATGACCTTATAGGTGCCGCCCTTACCGAGCAGCGGGGAGACCACGTTGTCGATGATACGGTAGTCGAACGTGTCACCCGCGATGCCGATGCCGCTGTGGCCAAGCGAGACCACCGGATGCGCGGCGCCGGGGGTGAAGCGGAGGAGCGAAAAATCGCTGGTGCCGCCGCCAAAATCACCCACCAGCACGGTGGCGGGGGCGGAGAGGCCGCGCGTGAAGCGATAACCGGCGGCCTGGGGTTCAAGCGCCACGTCGATCGCGGGGAAACCGGCGGCGGCGTAGCTGGCGCGCAGGCGGGCCTCGCCGAAATCGTCATCGGCGAAATCTCCGGCGAAGCGCACGGGCCGCCCGGCGGTGATATGCGCGCCGGCATGGCCGGTGCCGAGCAACGCGCGCAGAAACAGCGAGACCATCTGCTCCAGGGTGAAGATGCGGCCAAAAATATTGGTCTGGGTGAAACTGTGCTGGGCGAGATAGGTTTTCATCGACATAATCAACCGGCTGTCGAGCGGGTCATCCAGATAGGCCTCGATGGCCTTCGGCCCGGCGGCATGGTGCATATGGCTGCGGCCGTTGGATTGTTCGCTCCAGAAGCACAGCACCGTGCGAAAAACGTCAAACTCCGCCGCGCCAAGGGCGAAGCGCCGGGTCTGCACGCTGCCATCGGGCGAGAGCACGGCCACCACGCTGTTGGTGGTGCCAAAATCAATACCGATCAGCTTTGTCATTCACACGCCCAGTTTTCAAGGAGAAGGGCTTCAAGCGCAGACCGTGCGGCGGCGCAAGGGCCGGGCTGGATGACAGTTCCGTCATAAGTGACAAGCGCGCGGGGGGTGGGTTAGGGTGGGTGAGAACCTTGAGGCATACTGACCATATGAGCTTGCCGCGATACTGCCTGATTGCCCTTAAAACGGGCTTGTTTTTTGGATTGGCCGGTTGCGCGGTTTATCATCCGGCGCCGCTTGCTCTGCATGATCCGCTGCAGGCCTCGGTTGCCGGTTTGCGCAACCAGTTGCCGGGCGGCGGCGCGGTGGCCCTGGGCGGGGCGTTGAGCCTGCCGGATGTGGCGGCGCTGGCGGTGTTGAATGACCCGGATCTGGTGGCGGCGCGGGCGCAGCGGGGCGTGGGCGAGGCGGATTTGCTGAGCGCGGGGCTGGTGCCAGACCCTTCGCTGAGCGCCGGGTTTGCGGCACTGCTCAGCGGGCCGGGGAGCATGCCGGCACTGGCCGGGGGGTTGAGCCAGGATGTATCGGCGCTGGTGACCTACCGGGTGAATGTCCGCGCGGCCAAGGCCGGGCTGGCGCAGGTGAACGCGCAGATATTGTGGCAGGAATGGCAGGTGGCCAGCCAGGCGGAGCAGCTTTGCATCATGCTGGACGGCGATGCGCAAAGCCTGGCCACGCTGCGGGCGGACCATGACGCGCTGGCGCAGGTGAACAACGCGACGCTGGCGCAGGTGGCGGCGCATAACCTCACCGTGGCGGCGGAGTCGGTCAGCATGGCGGATCTGGCGGCGGTGGACACGGCGCTGAACACGGCGGTGCAGACGCGCGGCCAGGACCGCGACCAGCTTGACGCGCTGCTGGGGTTGCAGCCCGGCACCGATGTGGCGGTGGCGCTGAGCCCGGTGCAGCCGCTAAACCCAGCGGCGGTTGAGGACGCCATCAACTCGCTGGCGCAGCGGCGGCCGGATTTGATCGCACTGCGCTTTGGCTACGAACAGGCGGATGCGAAGCTGCGCGGGGCGATATTGTCGCAGTTTCTGCCGGTGAGCATCGGCGCGACCGCCGGGCGGGATACGAGCAATGTGTGGAGCGCCGGGCCGCAGGTGAGCCTGAGCCTGCCGCTGTTCAACCGCAACCGGGGCGCCATCGCGCAGGCAAAGGCGACGCGGGCGCAGTTGGCGGCACAGTTCCAGGCCAGTCTGGCCAGCGCGGATGCCGGGGCGCGAGCGCTGCTGGCGCGCATAGCGTTGTTGCAGGACGAGAGCGCCGCCGCTGACACCCAGGCGGCGGCGGCGGTGAAAATCGCGGCGCAGGCGCGGGCCGCGTTCGCCAGCGGGGCGCTGGACGCAAGCAGCGCCGCCGGGCTGCAAAGCGCCGCCACCAGCCGCGAGCGCGAGGCGATCGCCCTGCGGGTGCAATTGTTGACCGCCCGGCTCTCGCTGGAAACCTTAACCGGGGTTGGCCTGCCGCCGATCGCCGCCGCGCCGATGGAACCTGCCGCATGAAGTTTGTTCGCCCCTGGATGCTCCTGGCCGTGGTGATTTTAGCGGGGGCGGCGTGGTGGGTGTTTGCCCCCGGCCCGGTGGCAAACGTGGCGGCGGCGCCAAGCGTGCTGGTGAGCACCATGAAGCTTGAACCCGGCAGCCTGCCCGCCACCGTGACGGCCTATGGCAGCGTGGCCGCCGGTCCGGGGGCGGAGCAGACGCTCTCCACGCAGGCCAGCGGCGTGGTCGGCAATGTGGCGGTGAGTCTGGGGCAAAGTGTCGCCGCCGGGCAGGTGCTGGCGACGCTGGCGGCGGATGCGCCCTCGGTCGCGGAGCTGCGCAAGGCGCGCGACGCCGTGGCGGCGGCGCAGGCGGCGCGGGCGCATGTGGCGGCATTGCTGGCGAGCCATCTGGCGACGAACGCCGATCTGGCGGCGGCGGATCAGGCCGTGGGGGATGCCGATGGCGCGCTCAAGGCGTTGCAGGCGGCCGGGGCGGGGCGGACGAGGAATATCGTGGCGCCGTTCGCGGGTGTTGTTTCCGCCGTGCTGGTGGCGCCGGGGAGTATCCAGCCGGCGGGCAGCGGGTTGCTGCGGCTGGCCGAGAGCGGCCATATGGTGGCGGTAACGGGTGTTACCCCCGCGCAGGCGGGCGCCATCGCCCCTGGCGATGCGGCGAAAATCACGCTGCTGAACGATGGCGGGGCGGTGGTTGACGGGCAAGTGGCGCTGGTGGCGGCGATGCCCAATCCGCAGAGCGGGTTGCAGGATGTGACGCTTGCCCCGCAAGGCGCGCTGCCGTTGGGCGCGCCGGTGGAGGCGGTGATCACCACCGGCCAGCTGAACGGCTATGTGGTGCCGCGCGACGCGGTGCAGAGCGATGCCCAGGGGAGTTACGTGTTTCAACTCGATGCGCGCAACATCGCGCACCGGGTTGCTGTGCAGATAACGGGCAACGCTGACGGGCAGAGCGTATTGGCGGCGGCGGGGCTGAATCCGGCGCTGCCGCTGGTCACCGTTGGGGCGTATCAGCTCGATGACGGTACCGCGGTGCGGCTGGCGGGCGGAGCCGGGAATTGAAGTTTGCGCTCTGGTTAAACCGGCATAGCCGCTCGGTGCTGCTGGCGGCGGCGGTGCTGGCCTTTGGCGGCATCGTGTCCGCGCTCTCGCTGCCGATCAGCCTGTTTCCGCAGACGGCGTTTCCGCGCGTGCGGGTGAATATCAGCACCGGCAGCCAGCCGGCGCAGCAGATGATGCTGCAGGTGACGCAGCCGATGGAACAGGCGGTGCGCGCGGTGCCGGGGGTGGTGGATGTGACCTCCACGACCTCGCGCGGGTCGGCGCAGATGATTATCGATTTCAACTGGGGGGCGGATATGACCGCCGCCACGCTGGGGGTGAACGCGGCGGTGACGCAGCTGCTGCCCAGCCTGCCGCCCAGCACCAGCTATACCGTGCTGCGCATGGACCCGACGGTGTTCCCCTTCATGGCCTATGCCCTCACCTCGCCCGGCGTGAGCCAGGTGAAGCTGCAGAATATGGCGCAATACCAGATCGTGCCGCTGCTCTCGGCGCTGCCCGGCGTGGCGCGGGTGCAGGTGCAGGGCGGGGACACGGCGGAGGTTGAAGTTGATGTCGACCCGCATCTGCTGGCGGCGTTTCATTTAACGCTGGGGGATGTGACCAAGGCGGTGGGGGCGGCGAATGTGCTGCAATCAGTGGGAAGGGTGGAAGACCACGACCTGCTCTATTTGCTGATGAACGCCAATGCGCTGCGCACGGTGGACGATGTGAAGCACATCGTGGTGCGCGGCGGGCCGGATGGCGTGCTGCGGCTCTCGGATGTCGCCAATGTGCACGCTGGCGTGGCGCCTCAATATTTCGCGGTCTCGGCGGACGGCAAACAGGCGGTGACCGTGCTGCTGTTCCAGCAGCCAGGCAGCAACTCTGTCGCGATCGCGCATGCGGTGGAGCAGGCGCTGGCGGGGTTCGCGCCGCAGATTCCGCCCGGCGTGCGGTTGAGCAAATGGTATGACCAGAGCACGCTGGTGGTGGCGGCGGCGAGTTCGGTGCGCGACGCGATCCTGATCGGGGTGGGGCTGGCGGCGCTGGTGCTGCTGTTCTTCCTGCGCAGCTGGAGCATCACGCTGCTGGCGGTATTGATTGTACCGGCCTCGCTGGCGGCGGCGGTGCTGGTGCTCTCGCTGCTGGGGATGAGCTTCAACATCATGACCCTGGGCGGGCTGGCGGCATCGGTCGGGCTGGTGATCGACGATGTGATCGTGATGATCGAGCATCTGGCGCGCCGTGCCAGCGAGCAATATGCGGCGGACCATGAGCCGGGGTCGGTGCCGGTGCGCAACCGCGTGCTGGAGGATGGCGCGGAGTTTCTGGCGCCGCTCACCGGCTCCTCGGCGGCGACGCTGATCGTGTTCGCGCCGCTGGGGTTTCTCTCCGGCGTGACCGGGGCGTTCTTCAAGGCGCTCTCCATCACCATGGCCTCCACGCTGTTCGCCTCCTGGCTGCTCACCGCCTTCGCGGTGCCGCTGCTGGCGAGCCGGTTGATCGATTTTAAAAAATGGCACGACCCGGAGATGGACAAGCCCGGCTGGCTGACACGCACCCATGGCGCGCTGCTGGCGCGGGTGTTCAGGCACCCTGCCCTGCTCGGCGGCGCGGTGGCGGTGCTGCTGGTGGTGGGGGCGCTCTCCTTCAACCATGTGCAGACCGGCTTCATGCCCAATCTCGACGAGGGCGGGTTCGTGCTGGATTACCAGAGCGCGCCCGGCACCTCGCTGGGGGAGACACGGCGCGAGATCGCGCAGGTGGAAGGGATTCTGCGCGCCGACCCGGCGGTGGAGAGCTTCTCGACACGGATCGGGGCGGGGTTTGGCGGCGACCTCAACGAGCCGAACCAGGGCGATATCGTGGTCCGGCTGACCCCGGTTGGCACCCGGCCGGGGATCGATACCGTGATGCAGCGGCTCGGCGAACAGATCACCACCAAGGTTCCCGGCGTGGATACCGATTTGCATCAGTTGATGGGCGATGAGATCGGCGATCTGACCGGGGTGCCGCAGCCCATCGAGGTGAAATTGGCGGCGGCGGACCCGGCTCAGCTTGGGCCGGCGGCGCTGCGGGTGGCCGATGCGCTGGGCCGCATCGCGGGGGTGAATTCGGTGGTGAACGGCATCGTCCCGGCGGGGGATGCGTATGAAATCCACGTTGACCCGGCGCGCGCTGCGATGCTGGGGCTGGACCCGGCAAGCGTGGCGGCCAGCCTGGATACGCAGCTGAACGGCAGCGTGGTGACCACGCTGGAGGGCGAGAACCAGCAAACCGGCGTGCGGGTGCAACTGGCCCCCGGCGCCAAGGCGAACACCGATGCGCTGGGCGCGATCCCCATCGCCACGCCGGGCGGGGCGCTGGTGCCGCTTGGCAGTATCGCCAGCTTCTCCATCGCTGCCGGGCAGCCCGAGATCACGCGCGAGAACCTGCAGCAGATTGTCGCGGTGACGGGGCGGATCACCGGGCGGGGGATCGGCAGCGTGATCGCGGATGTGAAGACCGCACTGGCCAGGCCCGGCGTACTCGGCCCGGGGGTCACCTACACGCTGGGCGGGCTCTATAAGCAGCAACAGATTGCCTTCGCCGGGCTGGTGCGCGTGTTCATCGCGGCATTGCTGGCGGAATTCGCGCTGCTGCTGTTTCTCTATGAGCGGTTTGCGCTGGTGTTCGCGATCATGGGCACCTCGCTGCTCTCCACCACCGCGGTGTTCACCGGGCTGTGGCTCACCGGGATCGAGCTGAACATCACGGCACTGATGGGCATGACGATGATCGTGGGCATCGCCACTGAAATGGCGATTTTCTTTGTCAGCGAATACACGCATTTGGCGCAGGACATGGACACCCGCGCGGCGCTGATCGCCGCCAGCGTGAACCGTTTGCGGCCCATCGCCATGACCACGCTGGCGGCCATCCTCACGCTGCTGCCCCTGGCGCTGGACCTTGGCCAGGGTGCGGGGATGCAGCAGCCGCTGGCCATCGCCATCATCTCCGGCCTGCTCGTGCAATTCCCCATGGTGCTGCTGGCGCTGCCCGTGCTGCTGTGGCTGCTGCGCGAACGCGAGAGCGGACCGGAAATTTCGTAAACCTTTTGTAACACTCTGCCTTTTTTGCGCCTTGATGCCGCCCCGAGGCTGACCTGTTTTCCCGCATAATGGAAAACATCAGCTCTGGAGGGCCGATTTATGAAAACAGTTTCGACGCGCACCAAACTTCTGCTTGCCACTTTGACGCTGGGCATCGGCCTGGCCATGACACATACGGCCAAAGCCGACGGCTGGGATGACCATGGCGGCGACGGCTGGCACCACCAGCAACGCGGCGGCGATGACCAGCGTGACCATTGGCAGGCCGGCTGGGGCGGAGGGTATTATCCGCGGCCGCAGTATTACGCACCGCCGGCGCCGGCGTATTACGCCCCGCCGCCCGCCTATTATGCGCCGCCTGCGATTGTGTTCGGCTTTGGCGGCGGCGGTGATGACGACGACGATTAAAGTCGAAAATGACCTTGCCCGGTTGAAGGGAGCACCTTCAATCGGGCTGTGATGACCCCATGTAACAAGCCGGGTAACCCCATGAACGGGGTGGGCTGTGTTGCATGGTCAACCAGAAGCGGCTGCTCATGTGCCATCCTGCCACGGTGTTATGGTAGGAGGTATGATCCTGGAACAACTCGCGCGTGAACCCGTGGAGCAGAATGCCGCTGCCGGGCGGCAACTGATTGTCTCGCTGGAGGGGGTGAGCAAGGCGTATGGCGGCGCGGTGGCGCTGGCGCGGCTGGACCTGACGATTTACGCGGGCGAATTTTTTACGCTGCTCGGCCCTTCCGGCTCGGGCAAGACCACGACATTGCGGTTAATCGCGGGATTCGAACGGCCCGACACCGGGCGGATCATGCTCGATGGCGAGGATGTGGCGGCGCTGCCCCCGTTCGCGCGGGCGGTGAATACCGTGTTCCAGGATTACGCGCTGTTTCCGCATCTCACCCTGGTGGAGAATGTGGCCTACGGGCTGCGGGCGCGCAAAGTACCCAAAAATGAGGCGCATGAGCAGGCGCAGGCCGCGCTGGAAAAGGTGCGCCTGGGCGATTTCGGCGCGCGCAAGCCTGCCCAGCTTTCCGGCGGACAGCGCCAGCGCGTGGCCTTGGCGCGCGCCATGGTCAACCAGCCGCGCGTGCTGCTGCTCGACGAGCCGCTGGGCGCGCTGGATTTGAAGCTGCGCCACCAGATGCAGACGGAGCTGAAGCGGCTCCAGCATGAGAGCGGCATTACCTTTATATATGTGACGCACGACCAGGACGAGGCGCTGGCGATGAGCGACCGTATCGCGGTGTTCTCGCAGGGGCGCATCGAGCAGGTGGGAACGCCGTTCGACCTCTATGAGCGCCCTAACTCGGCCTTTGTCGCCGATTTTGTCGGCTCCTCCAACCTGATCGGCCCGGGGCACGGGATTTTGCTCAGGCCGGAGAAAATATTGCTGTTGCCGCCGCAGGCCGCGCCGCCGGAGGGCTATGAAGCACAGCCGGCGCAGGTGCGCGAGGCGACCTATCTGGGCGCCGTGACGCGCTATCAGGTGGTGCTGGCCGATGGCGGCGTGCTCGCGGTGATGGAGGCGAATACCACGCCGCTTGGCGACCGGTTGCGGCTTACCCCCGGAGATAAGGTTCTGGCCGCCTGGCCGCGCTCGGCGGCAACCAGACTTGCGCCTATCAACAACAAGGGAGAGGTTCGATGACAACAGGACTGAAAAGAAAACTCGCAAGAGTGGCACTTGGGCTTTCCACTTTTCTACCGATGGTGCAGGGCGCCGCGGCGATGGAGCCGCTGCAGGCGATCGGCAAGGGCGAAGGCACGCTCAACGTGGTGGCCTGGGAAGGCTACGCGCAGGATGACTGGGTGAAACCCTTCGAGGCCGCGACCGGCTGCCAGGTACACGCCAAATATGCTGGCTCCTCCGACGAGATGGTGGCGCTGATGCGCTCTGGCGGCGGCGACCAGTATGATGTGGTGTCGGCCTCGGGCGATGCGACGTTGCGGCTGATTTATGGCCATACCGTGCAGCCGATCAACATGGCGCTGATCCCGGCATGGAAGGATTTCATCCCACAGCTGAAGGGGCCGGATTTCAATACCGTTGGTGGCGTGCACTACGGGGTCTCCTATGAATGGGGGCCAAACACGCTGCTCTACAGCACCAAGGCCTTCCCCACCCCGCCCACCTCGTGGGGCGTGATCTATGACCCGAAATACACCGGGCAGATAACGGTGCCCGATAATCCGATCCAGATTGCCGATGCCGCGCTGTATCTCTCCAAAACACAGCCGGCGCTGGGGATCACCGACCCGTATGAGCTGAACCAGACGCAGATGGATGCGGCGGTGACGCTGCTCAAGGCGCAGGCGAAGCTGATCAAGAAATACTGGGCGCTGGCCTCGGATGAAATCCAGCTGTTCACCTCGGGCGACGCGGTGGTGGGAGCGGCATGGCCTTATCAGACCAACACGCTGCAGGCGGCGAAGGTGGCCGTGGCCGATACCATTCCGGCCGAAGGGGCGACGGGCTGGGCGGATACCTGGATGATCTCGGCCAAGGCGCCGCACCCCAACTGCGCGTATGAGTGGATCAACTGGGTGACAACGCCGAAGGTGCAGGCACAGCAGGCGATTTATTTCGGCGAGACACCAGCGAACACGCTGGCCTGCAAGGAAATGGACGCGGAGCAGCCGGGCGCGTGCGCGCAGTATCACGCCAATGCGCCGGCCTCGTATTTCGACCAGATCAAATTCTGGAAGACCCCGCTGAAACAATGCGGCAACGGCAAGGATGACTGCCTGGACTATGCCGCCTGGCAGCGCGCATGGCAGAACATAAAGGGCTGATGCGATGAAGCGGACATGGCGCGCGGCCTTGTCCGCGTTCGGCTGGCGGCATGAGGGGGCGGCGAATGCGGCCCTGCTCGGCCTGCCGGCGGTGTGGTTTCTGGCGTTGTATCTGGCGGCGATCGGGGCGCTGCTGGTCACCGCGTTCTGGACGGTTGACGATTTGAGCGGCAACCTGATCCCTGGGTTTTCCTTCAGTAATTTCCAGCAGCTTCTGGGCGACCCGATCTACCGCACAATCGCGGTGCGGACGATTTTCATCGCCGCCGCGGTGACGGTGACAGATGCGGTGCTGGCCTGGCCGTTTGCCTATGCGATGGTGCGCCTCGCGGGGCCGAAATTGCGCGCGGTGCTGATGGCGCTGGTGCTGGTGCCGTTGTGGTCGAGCTATCTGGCGCGGGTTTATGCGTGGCGGTTGATTTTGGCGCATGACGGCGTGCTGAACTGGGCGCTGAACGCGCTGGGCCTGCCCGACATGCAGATCGGCTACAGCAACTGGGCGATGTGGATCGTGTTTTCATACCTGTGGCTGCCGTTCATGATCTTGCCCCTGGCCGCGGCGGTGGAGCGGATTCCGCCCAGCCTGCTTGAGGCGTCGGCTGATTTGGGCGAGCGCGGCATGGCGACCTTCCGGCGGGTGATTTTGCCGATGGCGCTGCCTGGCATGGTGGCGGGGGCGATTTTCACATTTTCGCTGACCTTGGGGGATTTCGTGACGCCGATGCTGGTCGGCGGCAAAGGCTCCGACTTTATCGGTAATGTGGTCTACGCCAATGTCGGCGTGACCAATAATATTCCCTTCGCGGCGGCGTATGCGGTGCTGCCGCTCGGGGTGATGGCGGTGTTTCTGCTGCTGGCGCGCAAGTTGGGAGCGTTCGATGCACTCTAGGGGCGAATGGCTGATCTGGGCGGCGGTGGCCGCGATACTGGCGTTTTTGTTCATCCCGGTGGTCATCATCGTGGTGTATGCCTTCTCCGCCGCGCCGATTCCGGCCTGGCCCCTCACCGGTTTCGCGCTGCACTGGTTCGCCGACACCTGGAACGACGACGAGGTGCGCGAGGCGCTGATATTGTCGCTTAAGGTGGCCGCGCTGGCGACCTGCATGGCGGTGGTGCTGGGCACGCTGGCGGCGATGGCGGTGGCGCGGATGCGCTCGGTGGGCAAGGAGGTTGTCAGCTTCGTGGTGGTGCTGCCGATCGCGCTGCCAGGCATTTTAACCGGCATGGCGCTGGCCTCGTATTTCGCGTTCTGGGGGCTTAACCTCTCCTATTGGACCATCGTGGCCGGGCACGCGACGTTTTGCGTGGTGATTGTGTATAACAACGTGATCGCGCGGCTGCGGCGGCTGCCGCGCTCGCTGGCGGAGGCCTCGGCGGATCTGGGCGCGGATGCGTTCCTCACCTTCCGGCGGGTGATGCTGCCGATGATGGCAAGCGCCATCGGCGCCGGGGCGCTGCTGGCGTTCGCGCTCTCCTTCGATGAGGTGATCGTGACCACCTTCACGGCCGGCGCGCAGAATACGCTGCCGCTTTGGATTTTTGGCGCCATCCGGCTGGGCCAGAAGCTGCCGGAGGTGAATGTCGTGGTGTTCGCGATCATCCTCTTCACCGCCGTGCCGGTGTTGCTGGCGCAAAGACTGATCGGCGATTCCGGGCGGGTTGCGCGCTAGATCGTTATCGGCTTAGCTTACGAACTTCGGGATACACCACGCATACCGCACCCAGGGCGAAGGGCGGAGTTTGAAATGATGAGCCGATTGGCTGAGCAGACCCAGGCTGAACAGAGTCGGGGCGCACAGGTTGCCCTGGTGGCGACTTTGGGACTTTTGCCGTTTCTTGATGAAATTGGTGCGGATGCCGGCCGGGTGATGGGGCCGGCCGGGATTGATGCCAGCCGGCTGAACGGCGCCAGCGAGGGCAGCCTGGCGCTTTCAGCCTATGTGGACATGATGGAGCGGGCGGCGAAAATTTCCCGCTGCGATAATTTCGGGCTGCGCTATGGGCGGCAGTTTCCGGCCTCCAGCCACGGGCTGGTGGGCGATATCGCACTGGCGGCGCCGACCATCGGCGCCGCGTTGCGCCAGTTCGTGGATTTGTTCCCGCTGCACCAGGAGGCCAGCCAGGTCGGCTTGCGCGCCGAGGGCGGGTTGCTGCGGCTGGAGTACCGGATTCTCGATTGGCGGATATTCGACCGGCGCCAGGATGCGGAGTTGACCATCGCGATGTTCCAGAACCTGCTGCGGCATGCGTTCGGGCCTGGGTTTGTGCCCGAGGAGGTGCATTTTGAGCATCCGAACCCAGGGCATTGCGGCGAGCATGAGGAGACGTTCGGCGCGCCGGTGTATTTTGGCCAGTGCACCAATGCCATTGCCTTCCGCCCGCGCGATTTGAACCGGGCGATGCCTGGCGCGGATGCGGGGAAATTCTCGCGCCTGCTGGCCGAGGCCTGCATGCGCCGGTTGCCGCGCGGGGCGGTGCCGCTGGCGGAGCGGGTGCGCGGGGAAATTCGCGCCCGGCTGCCCGATGGGTATCCGCCCATGGAAGAGGTGGCCGATGCGCTGGGCGTGGCGCGCTGGACCCTGCAGCGGCGGCTGGGGGAGGCGGGGCTCAGCTATTCGGATGCCGTGCAGCAGGTGCGCCAGGCGCTGGCGCTTAGCTATTTGTCGCTGCCGCATCTCTCGATCTCGAGCATCGGCCAGTTGCTGGGCTATGCCGAGCTGAGCCCGTTCAGCCGGGCGTGCCGCCGCTGGTTTGGCGCGCCGCCGGAGCAGGTGCGCGCGGAGCGGCTTTGCGGGAAAAAAACCGTCTGAACGGCTCGGTCAAAATGCCGGTCACGATCATGCCGGCGCCAGCGATGGTGGCGAGGCCCATCGGGTCGCCCGCCACGGCGCCGACGGCGCCCGCCCAGACCGGCTCCATGGCAAAGATGACACTGGCCCGCAGCGCCGGAACGCGCGCCTGCCCCCAGGCCTGACCGAACATGATGATGCTGGTGGCGGCACCCAGGCCGATGGTGCTGTACCAAAAGGGCGGGTAGGCCCAGGGCACGGCAGCGCCGGTAAGCAGGTTGGTGCCCAGGCTGAGCACCGCCACCACGCTCATCTGCGCGACCGCCAGGCGCAGCGGATTGCAGCGCGGGGCGTAGCGGCTGAGCAGAATGATCTCGAGCGCGCAGGCAAGCGCGGCGGCGAGGGTCAGCCAGTCGCCCAGGGAAAGCTGGAACACGCCGCCCTTGGGGTGCGCGAGCAGGGCGAGCCCGGCGAAGGCCAGGATGATGGCGAGAAGGCCGGTCCACCCCGGGGGCTTGCGAAACAGCAGCAGCTGCAACATCGGCACCAGGGGCACATAAAGCGCGGTGAAAAAGGCCGAGCGGCTGGAGGCGATATCCGTAAGCCCCTGGGCCTGCAGCGCGTAACCCGCGAAGAGCGAGGTGCCGATGAAAAAACCCGCGCGCCATTCGGCGAGGCGGGGCCAGGACGGGCGGGTGATGCCCGCGAGCAGCGCGGCGCCAATGGCAAAACGCAGGCCAACCAGCGCCAGGGCGCCGCCATGCGCCAGGCCAAGCTTGATGACCAGAAAGGTGAAACCCCAGATCATGGTGATAAAAACCAGGACCAGTTCAGGAGGGATCTTGCCGCGCCCCTCGGTGGCGGTTGCGTGAGTCATACGGTGAGGTCTTAGCTCGGGGGCGGCTCTGGGGCAAAGCGCCGCCGGTGCGCTTGTCCCGGCGATCGTTACTGACACAAATCTATCACACTGCGGGGACCCAAGTTGCTGTATCGGCCACCCGAACACTGTGAGGGTTAGAAAGTGAGCATCGCATATATTATCTATCTCGCCGATTATTCGGATGGGGTACTCTATGTCCTGGCAACGCTGCTGATGGTGGCGCTGGCGGTTATGATCGACCGCGCCTGGTCATTGCGCAGCACGATTTTGCGCGGCAAATCAATCATCCGCGCGACCGCCGAGAAATCCGCGCTCTCGCACCAGGACCTCACCGGCCTGCTGCAAACCGCCGGCAACCTGCCGGAAGCCGCCCTGCTGGACACCGCAATCCGCCATCTCGACACCGCTGATGCCGAGGGCATGGCCAACCGGCTTGACGAGTCGATCATGCTGATCGCCCCCATGCTCGACCGCCGCCTGTGGATTCTCGACACCGTGGTGACCCTGGCGCCCCTGCTCGGCCTCTTTGGCACCATCATCGGCATGTTCCATGCGTTTAACGTGCTGGCCCAGCCCGGCCACGCGCCGGCTGAAGTGACCGGCGGCGTTGCCGATGCGCTCGTCGCCACCGCGTTTGGTATTTTCATCGCGATGCTGGGGCTCACCGGCTTCAACGCGCTGAGCAACCAGGTGCAGCTGATCGTGCACCAGCTCGACTCGATGAAGATGATGATCGTGAACCGCACCGACGGTTCTCCCATGGTGCCCTCACGCGGCAGGCCGGCCCAGCCCCAGACCAGCCCGCGGCTGGTGAACGCCTGAACCGATGAAAATGCGTTATTTCGAGCGCCGCAAGGCGCGCATCGAGATCATTCCGATGATCGACGTGATGCTGTTCCTGCTTGTGTTCTTTGTCATCGTGACATTGCAGATGATCCCCGACGCCGGGGTGAACCTGCAACTGCCGACCTCCAGCCAGGCCGACACACTGCCGCATCCGAAATTCACCGTGAACGTGCTGCCCGACGGGACGATCAAGGTGAAGGACCAGGTGATGACGCCGGACCAGTTGACGGCGATGTTCCAGGCCGACGGCGCGCCTGACAAAACCGACCTGACGATCGCCACCGACAAGACCACGCCGTTTCAGGATTTCATGAGCGTGATCGATGCCGCCCGTAAGGCCGGGGTTACGGATATCGGTATCGCCGCCCAGCCGGTGCCTGGCGGAAGTTAGGTTTTGTTGAGCTACTGACTTAAAAAAAACCCGCCCGGCCGTTTGGTCCGGCGGGTTTTTTGTTGCGATTTGAGTGACACAAAAGGGTCACGGATTGTTCGCAAAACTGACACCGCTTTTTACCCCGTGGTAGGGTATCGGCCTCCCCGTGTATCTACGCCGCTCGCATTGGGACGGGCGCGATTATAAAACAGGGGCTTTAAACAATGAATTCCGCAAACACGTTCCGGCGCGCCTTGCGCCGGGCATCATCGCACCGGGCATTGGCATTCGCCCTGGCCGGGCTGGCCTTGGCCACCGCAACCGCGCACGCGCAAACCAGCACCGCGCCGGTGAACCTCGATCTCGGCGCCGTGCTCGCCACCGGCACGGCCGACACCGCCCTGCTGGCCAGCACACCCGGCACCGCGCCGAATGAAGCGCCGTCGCTGACGCCGCTGCACTCGACGCAGCCGACCTCGGTGGTGAGCAAGAAGACCATCGAGAACCAGCTCATCGGGACGCAGAGCTTCGCCGACATCGCCAAGCTCACGCCCTCGGTCTCCGCGATCAGCCCGAACGGCCCCGGCCTGCAGGAAGCCAACGGCCCGACCATCCGCGGCTTCTCCGATGGCCAATACAACGTGACCTTCGATGGTATCCCCTTTGGTGACTCCAACGACTTCACGCATCACTCGACCTCCTTCTTCACCGCCAGCCAGATCGGCCAGACCATTGTGGACCGCGGCCCCGGCACGGCGGAAACCGTGGGCGATGCCACCTTCGGCGGCACCATCTCGCTGCGCACCATCGACCCGGCGGCGACGCGCACCTTCACGCCGTATGGCGAATGGGGCAGCTATGATACCAACCTGGGCGGCATCCGTTATGATACCGGCTCGATCCAGTCCGCCAACGGCACCGCGGCGGTAGTTGATGCCGAACACATCCAGAGCAACGGCGGCCTGACCTTTACCGGCCAGGAGCGCACCAATTTCTTCGGCAAAATCGTGATCCCGGTGGGCGACAACACCACCGTGACGCTGATGACCGACTACCAGAAACTGTACCAGAATTTTGCCACCGGCACGACCTCTGACCAGATCGGGTATTATGGCCCGAGCTATTCCAACAGCAGCGACCCGACCCAGCAGAACTACTACAAATACAACGCAGACCATATCGTAACCGATATGAACTACATCGACGTGCAGTCGAACTTCGGCGATGGCTGGCTCTATGACGGCAAAATTTACACCTACGGCTATTATCATCACGGCCTGAACGGCGCGGATGCCAACGGCCAGGGCCTGCCGGGGCAGCCGCTGCCAGCCGGCGCGGTTCCAAATCTGGTTGCCTACACGCCGACCGGCGCGGCGGTCACCGGTGTTCCGGGCCAGCAGATGAAGATGGATTACCGCTCGGTCGGCACCATCCAGCGTTTGCAGAAGGATTTCGACTGGGGCGATATCAAGACCGGCCTGTGGTTCGACCATCAGGTGAACACCCGCTTCCAGCAGGAAGTGATCCTGAACTCAGGCAATGTGCCGAACTATCTGGCCAACGGCACCGCGCCCACCATCGACCGTTTGCAGTATAACCAGCTCTATACCTTCCAGCCCTATGGGCAGGTGGATTACAAGCCGATTGACGGGCTGACCCTGACCGCCGGTTTGAAATACGCTTTCTTCAAGCGCGCGCTGAAGGCGCCGTTCAACCAGACCACGCAGTCACCGCAGGGCTTTGAGCATAATTACGACAAGATGCTCCCCTCTTTCGAGGCAAAATACGACGTCAACCCGAACCTCTCGGTTTATGGGCAGGCGGCGGAAGGGTTTCTGGCGCCGAACCTGAACACTTTCTATACCAACCAGATCACGTTCAACAGCGTGAAGCCTGAAAACACCGTCAACCTGCAGGCCGGCTTCGCCTATCAGGGGCCGCATCTGGCGATGGGCGGGGATATCTATCACATCCACTTCCAGAACTACATCAACCACACTGGTTCCGGCACCAACAAGATCTTCTACAACCAGGGCGGCGTGATCTATCGCGGTATCGAGGGCGATACGACCTACAGCTTCGATAACGGCCTCAGCCTGTTTGTGAACGCCGGCTATAACCAGGCGTATCAGACCTCAACCAACCTCAACATTACGCAGGCGCCGCAATTCACCTCCAACTTCGGCGCGATCTACGACAAGAACGGCATCTATGCCTCGGTGATGGACCAGTGGACCGGCGGTGAATATTCCGGCACCACCGGAATCGGCGCTTATGCCAACAGCCCGGCCGGCGGCAAGTCCCCGGGCGGCTGGTACAATCCGTATAACGTCGTCAACCTCGCGGCGGGCTATACGTTCAACCATCTCAGCCCGAACCTGAGCCAGATCAAGGTGAAGCTGAACGTGAACAACATCACCAATCAGAAACAGGCGATCTTCGACAACGGCACCGATGCGGCGGGCCAGACCTGGTATTATGTACTGGGCGGGACCTCGGCTTTTGTGTCACTCTCGGTGCCGATCAACTTCTGAACTTTGTGACAGTTTAGAGAAACTGCGGCTGAACAAGTCAAGGCCCGGCGTAAGCCGGGCCTTGATGCGTTAGAAGCCCGAACGATAAACAAATAGATCTGGTACGAATGTCTGAAACGATGAACTCCCCCTGGATGAACCAAAGCACGGGCAACCGGAGCTTCGCCGCCGCCATGGGCGTGGGACTGTTGCTGGAACTGGCCGCACTTGGCGTGCTGCTGCCGATTATGGCCCATAAGGAAACACCGGCGCTGACCCCCTCTGTGGTAAAACTCTCGATGGTGCCGCCGCCGCCCAAACCCGCGCCGCCGCCGCCGGTGCCTGTGCCTGTGCCGCCCACGCCCATTGCGCCCCCGGTGCCCAAACATGTCACCCCGCCGCCGCCAAAACCCTCACCGCATCATGTTGTGCAGCATGTGCCTGTGCCCAAGCCGGTTCCACCGCCGCCGGCCGTGAAGCCGCAGCCGGTAGTGCCGCCGCAACCGGTGGTGCCGCCCGCGCCGAGTGCCGGTGATGTCGATGTGTTCAGCGCCTCGATAAAGGCCGCGCTACAGGCGCATGCCAACGAGGTGTATCCGCAGGCCGCGCAGATGGCTCATGAAGCAGGTTCACCGAAGCTGACGTTCACCTATTTGAACGGGGTGGTGACGAATATCGCGCTGACGCAATCGAGCGGGTATCCGTTACTGGATTCGGCCGCGCTGCAAGACGCGCGGATTGCGCAATACCCTGCCCCGCCGCCTGGTTTTGCCGGGCGGACGTATCAGATCATCGTGACGGTGGATTTCCGCATGGCGGCTGTCAGCATCGACGGGGATTAGTTTCTTATCAATAAGTTAACCCGCTCGGGTTGATGCTCCTGCGTCAATTCGAGCCTATTGATCTAGCGCCTGATCGCACTTAAAGCGATCAGCGCTAACCGGGCGCGCGCGGGAGTTTGCAGCCCACGGGTATCTGCCCGTTATAGGGAAGCCAAGTCTGAGTCTGGCCGAAGATCGGCAGCCCCAGATAACCACGCATCCGCAAATGATGGCTCATATCCAGCGCGATGCTGGCCTGGTAGACATTGCCGTTGCGTGGGTCGAGCACTGTGCCCACCCAGGCGCTGGCGCCGCTATTGTTCAGCACCAAGGCTGTTTGCAAAATTGCCTCTCCACACTGCGGCTGGCCGCGCCAATCCACCGGCATCGGGTCAGTCTGATGCTTGAGAGCAATGCCTACGATCCGGCCGCAGAGCTGGCCGCCACAAGGGCCCACCTGAATCACGGCGGAATGGTCGGCGGTTAACCAATTGCCAATAGGCGGGGTGGGCGAGGCGCTGGCGGCGAGCGCCGCGGTCCCCCCACACAACAAAGTTGCCAAAAGCCAAAGGCCGCGCAAAAAGCGAAGCAAAAAATAGTCTCCCAGACAGATCAGCGAATTTTTTCTTACGATCTGATGACACGCACCTACCAAGGTTTTCCCGCGCCGGGCCAGTGAATACTGGTGCCGCGTTGAAGATTTCGCGTAGCTGTTGCAAAAAAAGCGCATATCGGGTCCGCTCAGCCTATCAGCTTCAGGCAAAGTGTCAGCGCGTCGCCGCCATCCGGGTAATAGGCCTTGCGAAACCCCGTTTGCGTAAAGCCCAGCGACGCATACAGCGCGCGGGCGGCGGCATTATCCGCCGCGACCTCCAGATGGATTGTCCGAACCCCCTGCCAGCCCGCCGCGCGAATCGCCTGGCGCATCAACGCCCCGCCAATGCCCTGCCGGGGCGCGGTGACGCCGATGGTGAGGATCTCCGCCTCGTCCAGCACAGTGCGCAGCAGCAAAAACCCGCCTCGTTCGTCGACGAAACAAACCACGCCGGGCTGGCCGAGCAGAGTCGCAAAGCTGCGCTCGTCCCAGGGGTCACCAGGGAACGCCCCCGCATGGAGGCGCGCCAGAACAGCCGCATAGGCGGGGCCTGCCTCGATCACATCCATGGTTAAACCGGCGGCGGCCGCAGGCCAGCGGCGGGCAGCTTCGCCTCCGGCGGGTCGACATAAACCGGCTGCACGCAATGGGCGGGCAACCCCGCCGCCTGCCGTGCCATGGCGGCGTGAGCAACCCACACCGGGTCCAGCCGTCTGGCATTGGTCAGCATCACATCCCCCCCGGCCGCGGCCAGAAGCGCCGCCACCTCATTGGCGGCATCCCCCGCCACCGCCACGGGGCTTTTGGTCCGGGGCAGGTCCGCATCGGCGAATGCCTGCGCAACCCCATCACGGATCAGGAAAATCCGGTTTTTGCGCGCCCGGATTGCCACCCAGAGCGGCCGGTGCAACACCGGAAACGCCGCCGCATAACTCTCCGCCACCGTAACGCCAATCAACGGCACGCCGGCCGCCGCGGCAAAGCCGTGCGCCAGAGAGATAGCGGTGCGCAGGCCGGTAAAGCTGCCGGGGCCTATGGTGACCGCAAGCTGCGTAATATGCCGCCCAGCCACCGCTTGTTGCAGCAGCACCGGCAATGTCTCGATCAACCCCGGGCGGCCGGGCGCAAAAAGCCTAACTGTCACGCTGCCGTCTTCAGCCAGCACGGCGATCCCGGCGCGCTCGCCCGATGCGTCAATTGCCAGCATGCTCAAGCGAAAATCGCGGCCTCGTCAAAGTCGAGCTTGGGCAGGCGCGGGAACGGATGTTCGCCGGGCTTGGCGTGGCCTAGGTTGATGAGGAAATTCGCCTTCCAGCTGTTCTGGCTGAAAAAGGCACGGTTCACGATGGTTTTATCGAAGCCCGACATCGGCCCGCAATCGATCCCCATCGCGCGCGCCGCCATGATGAGATACGCGCCCTGCAGCGTGGAGTTACGGAAAGCCGTCTCCTCCGCCAGGTCCGGATTGCCAGAAAACCATCCTTTTGCATCGGCCGGCGGATAGAGCTTGGGCAGCTGCGTGTAGAACAACGCATCCTGCGCCACGATCACAGTCACCGGGGCGGCCATGGTCTTCTCCAGATTCCCGGCGCTCAATGCGGGCTTCAGCTTCTCCTTGCCCTCCGCTGTGCGGATAAACACAAAGCGCCCAGGGCAGGAGTTGGCCGAGGTCGGCCCCATTTTCACCAGATCATAGAGCGCCCTCAGCTCATCATCGGTTATCGGCTCCTCGGTAAATTCCCACTTGGTGCGGGCGCCGCGAAACAGGATATCGAGCGCGCTGTCGTCCAGAACCATGACCACTCCTTATTCTTCAGGCCGCCTGTGTAACAGACAACACCTCAGGAATGTAGTGTTTCAGCATGTTCTCGATGCCGTGTTTGAGCGTCGCGGTCGAGGACGGGCAACCAGCGCAGGACCCCTGCATCTTCAGGCTGACCACGCCATCACGAAAACCACGGAAGATGATGTCCCCGCCATCGCCGGCCACCGCCGGGCGAACCCTCGTGTCCAGCAACTCCTTGATTTGCGCCACAATCTCCGCATCCGCCGGATCAACATCCTCGGCCAGCAGCTGCGCATGTTCGTTCACGATCGGGCGATTGTTGAGCAGGTGCTCCATCAACAACCCAAGCACCTGGGGCTTCAGCGCTACCCATTCGGCATCGGCGGTTTTGGTGACCGTGACGAAATCCCCCCCCAGGAACACGCGCGCCACGCCGGGCAGACCAAACAACGCATCCGCCAGGGGCGAGAGCAGCGCCGCATCGGCATCGGCGAAATCGGCGGTAAGCTCGCCTAAAATCTCCCGCCCGGGGAGAAATTTCAGCGTTGCGGGGTTCGGCGTGCCTTCGGTCTCAATAAACATGTGTTTGCTCTCGATCCAATCTGGACCAGTGCGGTCCGGTTGCAATCTAAATCGGATGTTTTGCCCCTCATGACAAGAGGCGAAGCAACAATGAGCCTCACGCATGGGGCATAATGGTTATGCGCCTGTTAACCGCTCCCCGTTACGAAGACACATGCTTCATCAACGCCTGCTGGGCTCGGCCGAGGCCTTACAAAAAATCATCGACATCATACCCAGCCCGGTTTTCGTGAAAGATGCCGGGCATCGCTGGGTATTGATGAACGGGGCCATGGAGGATGCGCTCGGGCAGCCGCGCAGCGCGCTGCTCGGCAAATCCGACTACGACGCTTTTCCGCCGGATGAGGCCGCTGCCTTCCAGAGCACTGATGACCTGGTGTTCGCGCGCGGGGAAACGGTGGAAAGCGAGGAACGGCTGACCAATGCGCAAGGAGAGCACCGGCAGGTGGTTATCCGCAAAACCCCGCTGCGGCTGGGCCCGGGGCCGGGGCTGGGCGCGTTGTTTATCGTGGGCACCATTCATGATGTGACAATCTACCGCGAAGCCGCCGCGCGGAGCCATTTTCACTCCCGTCACGACATGTTGACCGGCCTGCCCAACCGCACCCTGTTTCAGGAACGGCTGCGCGAGGCCGTAAGCCACAGCAACCGGGAGCTGGATAATATCGCGGTGCTGCTCATCGACCTTGACGGCTTCAAGGCCGTGAACGACGCCTACGGCCATGAGGCGGGAGACGAATTACTGCGCGTGATCGCGGCGCGGCTGACCGAGGCTGTCCGCGCCTCAGACACAGTGGCGCGCCTGGGGGGCGATGAATTCGGGATCCTTCTGCGCGGCGGGCTCAACCTGCAAGACGCGGCGCGGCGGGTGGCGGCCGAAATCTGCGAGGTGGTCGCCGTGCCGGTGCAACTGCGGCAATCGCAAACCCGGGTTTCGGCATCGGTCGGTATCACGCATTTTTCCAACCCCGGCACAGGGCCGGAAGAGCTGCTGCGTCAGGCGGATATCGCCATGTACAGCGTTAAACGCGGCGGCCGGCACGGCCACCAGGCCTACGAGCCGGGGTTGGAGATTATCGCCAACCGGCAACTCCACGCCGACCTGCGCCACGCGCTTGAGCGGCACCAGCTGCATGTGGTCTACCAGCCGCAATGGAACCCGCCGGACGGCGAACTGACCGGCTATGAAGCCCTGCTGCGCTGGGAACACCCGCTTTATGGCCCCGTTCCCCCCGCGGTCTTTATCCCTATCGCCGAACAGAGCGGGTTGATCGGCATATTTGGTGAATTTGTGCTGCGCGCGGCCTGCACCACCGCAATGCAATGGCCGCCCGGCGTACGCACCACGGTCAATGTCTCGCCGCTGCAACTCGTCGAGAACAAGCTGCTCGCCGAGGTGTGCGCGGCGCTTACCGCAAGCGGCCTGCCGGCCGGGCGCCTGGAGCTTGAAATTACCGAGAGCAAGCCAGCCGTCGACAGTGAAGGTGCGCTGATAACGCTCCACCAGCTGAAAAAGCTCGGCGTGCGGATCGCGCTGGATGATTTTGGCACCGGCACCGCCTCGTTGGACATGATGCACCGCTTCAGCTTCGACCGCATGAAAATCGACAGCCGCTTCGTTGCCGGATTGCCCGAGGACACGCGGGGCCACGCCATCGTCGGCTCGCTGATCAGCCTGGCGCACAAACTCGGCGCTCAGGTAACGGCGGAAGGCGTGGAGCGCATGGAACAGGCCTTCAGCCTCATGGAACTCGGCTGCGACGAAATGCAGGGATACCTGTTTGGCCATCCTGATGCGCAGACGAGCGTTTTATAATGACCGAATAACCCGCTTGATGCCGCCGCAACATTCACCGGCTGAGCGAGATCATCCATACGTCAGGAATGGCGGCCGCTTGCTGGCCCCCACAACGTCCGGCACCGCGCCCCAAAGGTCGAAATCCTCCGGCCGGGCAGACATTCTTCTCGCCTCGCGCGCGCCCTGTTCAGGGAATTGCTCCATCCCCAGCGTATATTCCCAGACAAAAAAATCATTGTCATAAACATAAAAATGAATGCTGCCCGATGTCGGATGCCGCCCAATGCCAAAATGCGGGGTCACCCCCAATTTCTGAGCCCGGTTCATCAGGCGGCCAATGTCATCAATGGTATTAACCATGAATGCAAAATGATGGAATCCAGCTTTTCCGCCCAATGCGCCATAGCTGTGATGATTTGGGTTGGGGAACGCCCGCAGCAAAGCCCCTGGCCAGCCTTCCAGATAGTCCGAGGTTAAAAAGCCCATATTTTTAACCAGATATTCAGTGTGCATCCGCGGGTCAGGGACAGCAAGCCCGAAATGTTTGCCCCCCTGAAAACCGGTCAGCCGGTTTTGCAGCGGAGACGAAATATATGTCATCTTTGAATAATACTCAAACTCCGTATGCACCACCGGCTCTACAACGCGGAAAGCCTTTTCCAGGCTCAGGGCCTGTGCTTCAATGTCCGGCACCCATTTCGGGCTCAAACCAAGTTTTGCATAATGGGAAAATGCCCGCTCCAGATCGTCATCGGTTTCCAGCTCCCATGACGAGCGCACAAATGCGGGCGTGGCTGCCGGTATCAAAAGAACGTCATGATGGCTGGGACCACTGCGGAAAAATCGCCCACCCTCCTTCGTTTCATCCACAAAATCCAAACCGATCACATCGATCATGAATTTCGTGGTCTGCGCGATGCCGGAGACCTGAAGCACCAGATACCCAAGCCGCCGGTAACGAAAATCTGTCGCCATGGTTTGCGCCTATTGTTGTTAAAACTCAGAGAATAATCGTGAGCCGGCCTTGATCGTTGAGCGTATCAAGATCCAAGGCGCAACGCTTCTGGCGAATACGGAAACTCTCTCCCGCACGCTCCAGAACATAATGCGCTTCGCCCATGTAGATGGAAGTCCGGCCCTCCTTGGTGCGATAAGTCGCGAAATTCGATTTCGCCTTCACCAGATCACCATCCTCCCTGGCCCGCACATTACTGACAAGATGGCGGGTCTTGGAATGAGGAAATTCACAATGCGCGGTTTTTTTCATCAACCGGTCCGTCCGCAGGGTGATCTCTTCCCGGTCGTCGGAAATAATAAAGATCGATGTCGCCGGATCGTCAACCAGCGGCTGATCGGAACTCATCGAGGCAACCTCGTACTTTCCATCCGCCGTAAACAACAAGGCCCATTCGGGGAGCTTCCAGTTGTCGAGCAGCTCCGCCTCGTCAAACAGGAAGCTCTCAACATCATTCCGCAATTCGTTTTTACTCGTCATGGATGCCTCCCTTATTCCTGCTCAAACGTATCCAGGCCGCGCATCGTCCGGTCCCATTGTGTCCAATAGGCCTGCATCTGGCATTCATCATCGGGCGCCCCGGTCTGCAGCCGCAAATCAGGCGCGGCCGTATCCATGCCCTTGGAAAGTTCGGTCCATTCAGTTGGGCTATGCTCGATACCGGTCTGGCACAGCTCCAGCATTTCAATATCATCCGCGGAACCAAAGCCGGCCGGCCCGAGGAAATTATTGAAATTATCAAGGCGGATCTTTAGAAGTTCGGCATCCTCTCCCTTATGCGCGAATCCCCATGCCCGAACATGTATCCTGCCTGGCCCAACCGGTTCAATGTTGCGTATGGTCAGACCAACATTATCATTGAACACAAGGTTCGGAAAAATTACCAAATTCTTCTGCATTTCAGCCAAATAGGCCGCCCGCTCCACGCCATAGCGCGCAACAAGGCGCGCCCGGTTGGCGTCGATATGGCGTTTAACTTCCGGCCCCCAACGGTCGATCCAGTAAGCAACCGGGCGCCCGGTCGGCACCCATGAGCTGAGCACGGCGTGACCATTTCCCAGGCAGGTCAACTTGCCTTTGCTCCTGAATACATTGGCCACATCCGCCACCACCTGCTCCTGCGCCGTTCCGGCGGCCCGGTCCTTCAGATAGTCAAGATAGCTGATATGGGTCGGGATGACATGGTAGCCGTCGTAGCTGTTTTCCACGAGAAATTTGTAGTTGGCATTGATTGAATAAGCGTGCTCACCCTTGAGAACATAAAGCCCATCCTCGCCGTCCTCAGCCTGGTCGCAATACGAATCGATCGCCTCTTTCGCGCCCGCCAGATAATCCACCAGCGCAATCGCCCTGGGATTATAATTCACAAAATAAAAGCCACGGTAATTATCAAGTCTCGGCGGCACCGGCAGGTTCAATCTGCCACCTTCATTCAAATCCTCGCGGTAGCCTTCGTTCGAGAAGGTCGAAACCAGCTTGCCCGTGAGATCGAACGTCCAGCCATGATAGGGGCAGGTAAAGTTACGTGTGTTGCCCTTTGGCTCGCGGCAAATACTCGCGCCGCGATGGGTGCAGGCATTAACCAATGCGCGGATTTCTCCGTTACGATCCCGGGCAAAAATCAGATTGCGCCCCGCAACCGTCCGCCGCACATAGTCGCCCGGATTAACGATTTCCGACTTGTGCCCAAGATAAAGCCAGCATTTATCAAAAATCGCCGCCTTTTCACGGTCAAAAACTTCCTGGCTCTTATAGGCTGCCCGATTTATACGAAAACGGCCTTTGGCCCGGTCAACATCGACCAGCCGCTCAAAGGCGACGGACTTGAATGTCATGGACTATCTCCTGATAAACTTTTGAATCTATCCCGGTTAATTCATGGATTTTAACCGGCTAAACGGTAAAGCGCGCGTTCAGATGCGCAAATCCCCTGAATGTTAGTGTCGGTGACAATACAGGCTTTTCCTCTAAAATTTCAATTTTTGAGAATTTCGGAAGAAACGCCCTGAAGAAGATATCCAGCTCGATCCGCGCCAGATAATGGCCAACGCAGTGATGCAGGCCAGGCCCGAATGTCACGACATCTCCAACATTGCCGCGCGTAAAATCAAGCTTTCCGGGTTCGGGAAATCTCTGCGGATCATTATTCGCCGAGAGAATCCAAAGAAAAGCAACATCACCTTTTTTGATCTGCTGGCCAGCAAATTCAAAATCCGTGGCGGCAACACGAGGTTGCACGGTCGACATCCCGATATAACGCAGCAACTCCTGCAGCGCACCCAGCGGCTCTACCGCGCCGCCAAGCAGAATTTTCTGCTGGTCTGGATTTTTGACCAACGCGGCCAGTCCCATCACAAGCGAGTTAACCGTTGTCTCGTGCCCTGCCGTCAAGAAAATATGGCAAAGCCCGAGCACTTCATCCTCGGACAAAACATTGTTGGAATCATCGGCCAGTGTCACCAGCTGGGTCAGAAAATCCTGCTGTGGCGCCGCCAGGCGTTTTGCGATTTCCACACGCAGCATGCTGTTCATTTCGGCAATCGCCCTATCAGCGTTTATCAACGCCTCCGCGGACGCGAACGCGGCCGAAAGACCCGCCGTAATCGCCCTGTTCCATTCCCGCACTTTCTCCAAATGCTCAAGTGGCAGGCCAAGCAATGTCAGTATCACGGTCGCCGGGAGAAAATATGCAATGTCCCTCGCGAAATCGCACTCATGTAATTTTACGGCTTTTTCAGTCAGCTCGACAGAAAGACTTTGAATCAGCGGCTTCAGGGAATCAACGAATTTTTTGCTCAATGCCTTGGTCGTGACGCTGCGCAGGCGCTTATGGGTATCGCCGTCGACATTCACGATCCAGCCCTGGATATAGCGTAGCAGGTTGGGTATCCGTTGCGCGCGCTCAGGCTCGGGTATGGAGCGAAGGGCCGAGAAGGAGAGACGCACATTCGAGAACCGCATATCCTGAAATGCCGCCGCGATATCATCGTATTTCGTGATTTGCCAGCAACGGTTCCGCTCACTCCAATAAACCGGGGCATGCTCGCGCAGGCGCGCAAGTGCCGGCAATAATTTTTCATCCGAGATCGATTCCAAATCGCCCATGCTGAAATCCATATCTTGCGGACTGATTTTTTCTTGTAAGGACATATAACCTCCAATCCCATTATTGATCTGGGATATAATATGCTTGTTGATCTACAACTAAGCTTATAATAGGTTTGTGTCCTTGATCCAAGTCAAAGCCCTCTGGCGGAAGCGCGAATATCATAAATCATTGGTCAACCATACGAACATAATTCAAGGATTCTCCATGCAAAATCTGCTATTATGCCAAGTCAGCGACATCCCGGAGGACGAGGCATTCCAGGCCATTGTGCCCGGGCATGATGCTTTTGCCGTCTACAAGCTTGGCGAAGAGATTTTTGTGATTCAGGATGCCTGCACGCACGCAGGCGCTTCACTCAGCCTTGAAGGTCAGCAGGACGGACATAAAGTGATTTGCGGCTGGCATGAAAACACGTTTGATCTGCGCACGGGCGAGGCTCTCAGCGGCCCATGTCCGACACCGGTACGAACCTATCCGGTCCGCATCGAGAATGGCAGCGTGTTCATCGAGACATAGGCTCGGGATAAACACATGTTTACCGGCGATAGGGCGCACCGTATTTGTCAGCCTCCCTGCCCGATCATATCTTGATACAGCTGCTGAGCAGGCAGCGCGCTTCTGATGGTATTTGCCCAGCACCCGGCGAACCAGGACGCCGGGTTTCGCCATATCGCTAATTATTGTTCCAAATGTCACAAAAATGCCGTATGGCCGTGCTAGAATTCAGCGGTAACCTCCGAGGAACCGATGCTAATTCAACGAACGCCAAAACAAAAAACACGCGGCGCCGCCCTGCCGCTGACAGCACTGCTCGTCTGCACTGGCCTGGCCTGGCCCGCGCTGGCCCAGACAACCGCCCCGCAGACAACCAGCTCCCAGCTCGCCACCGGCGCCAAGCTCTTCGCCGCCAACTGCGCCTCCTGTCACCGTGCCGACGGCTCGGGCGGCATGAAGTTCGGCAACGCCGTATCGGCTGACCTGCGCGCCCCGGGGCTGGAGACAACCTATAAATCCAGCGACAAATTGCTTCTGCGCGCGATCCTGGAAGCCAAGGACGAAGATGGCGACAGGCTGGACCAGCCGATGCCCGCCTGGAAAGGACGTCTCACCACCGCAGACGCAGAGGCGATCATCGCCTATCTGCACACACTGCATTCATAAGCTTCGCCGCATGCGGGATGGGTGAGCAAGGCGCCACCCATCCTCGCCCGGCTATTCCCGCCGAAGCACCTTGTCGTTGACAAACCCGGCCAGCGAATTCGCCCGGAAGTGCTCGCGCAGATCATCCTCTGAATAATCCTCCCGCACCCAGTCCAAAAAGCTCTTGCCCCTCGCCTCGCCCTCGCGCTGGTAGGTGAGGAAGAACGCATCCAGAATCCCGGTGTTGGCCTGTTTGATATGGCCAAAGCGCAACGAAAGCTGCTTGAGCGCCTCCGCGGCCGTGCCGCCGTCGATCAGCACGAACAAGCCCGCCGCCAGCCCCGCACGGTCCGCGCCGGATTTGCAGTGCACCAGAGCCGGGCCGCGCATGGTCTGGTAAATTGCCGCCAGCCGTAAAATCCGGTCCTTATGCGGCGCCCCGCGCGACTCCATCGGCATGTCATAAAAATCCAGCCCCAGCCGTGCCGCCGCCTCGCGTGAGAGTGCATCCGAGCCATTTTCCGCCCGCCCGCGCAGGTTAATCAGGCTTTTCAGCCCCGTCCTGCGCGTGAATTGCGCCAGATTGCCAGGTGTCGGGTGGTTGGAGCGATAAAGCCGCCCAGGCTTCACCGCCGCGAAATTGGTCCAGAGAATGCGCAGCACCGCATGATCGACGAACAGCGCATCAATCCAGGCATTGCGCCTGCCGGCCTTAGTGGAGAGGTCGCCTTTATAAATCGTGTCCATGCCCATATCCCTAGCCTGATTTGTGGCAGAGCCAAAATATGCTTAACCCCAGTTCCATGACCCAGCAGAAATCCACCACCTCGCTCATCTATCGCTTATGGCGCGACCATGTGCGCCACTACCGCGGGCGCATTGTGCTCATCGTGGTCGCGACACTGGTGATGTCGGGTACCACGGCGGCCTATCCGGCGCTGATCAAATGGGCCTTCGACATGTTCTCCCATAAAGACCCGCGCATCCTCTACCAGGTGCCGGTGCTGGTGCTTATCATCACCACCATCAAGGGCCTCTCGATGTATTTCCAGTCCGTGCTGACGCAGGACATGGTGCTCCAGGTGATCCGCCGCCTCCAGGTGGCCATGTTCCGCCACCTCTCCAACGCCTCCCTGGCGCGGGTGGAGCGCGAGGCCCCGGCGCAGATCGCCGCCCGTTTCACCACCGATGCCACCGTCATCCGTGACGCCATGGCCCGCGCGGTGAGCGCCGTGGCCGACGCCACCACCCTGGCCGGGCTGGTTGTCACCATGATCGTGATCGACTGGAAATTAAGCCTAATCGCCGCCGTGCTCTACCCGCTGGCCGGCATCCCGGTGCAAAAAATCGGCCAGCGCATGCGCCATGCCTCGGACGGCATGCAGGGCCAGATGGGCCAGGCCGCCGCCATGTTGAACGAGAGTTTCGCCCAGGCCCGCACCGTGCGCGCCTACGGCCTGGAGAAGCACGAGCAGAAACGCGCCAACAAAACCTTCGACCAGCTCTACCACTCGCTGCTGCGCATGACCCAGATCCGCTCCCGGCTGGACCCGATGCTCGAAGTGCTGGGCGGCCTCGCGGTGGCCATGGTCATCGGCTTCGAGGGCTGGCGCAACGCCACCGGCGGCAGCGGTGTGGGCAATTTCATGGGCTTCATCTCGGCCCTGCTCATCGCCAGCCGCCCCTTGCGCGCGCTGGGC
>NZ_BSOS01000026.1 GCF_030160635.1 Acidocella aquatica
GAGCATTTCCAGGACAACCGAAGCCGAGCCACACAAATGATCGCAGCGGTTTAATGAATCGCCCTGGCCCCTGAATACACAACGATGGGTTCGATTGTGCCGGTGTACAACCCGCCCCAAAATACGCCGTTTCATTGTGTTGGAACCCCTGTCGCCGTCGGACTATTTGGCGTTCCCCGGGCGATCCACTTGGCTACCCGCGCCTTGGAATCACGGCCGGGCCTGTTGCCACGATGGGCAACAGGCGGGGCGACTGGCTTTTGGTGGTCACTCATACGGGCGAAATCGGCTGGCTTGATGATCCGCATGAGCAAACTTTCGAGCAGGCAAATCCTGGCGGATGGTGCCATGTGCATCAGGATGCGGGAGGTGGTCTCGTGTTCCAATATAAATACTACCACGAAACTTATTGAAACGGCGGATTGCCTGAGAGTATCTGGCGGGACTGAAATGGGCCATGATCACGGCAGCGCCGCCGCGGGTTGCGGTATCTTGATAACTGTTGATAAGAGGACTATCCTGCCGGCAGGCAGTTCATGGGGGGCCGAAGAATGATTAGTGCCGACTTGGGGCAGCAACTTGAGATTTTTGTCAGCCGTTTGGTTGAAACAGGGCGTTATGGCTCCAAAAGCGAAGTGCTCCGCGAGGGAGTCCGCTTGATTCAGGACCGTGAGGCGCAACTCGCCGCATTAGATACTGTGGTTGAACGCGCCCTAACCGATTCCGAGGCAGGCAAGGGGAAACCTGCCAATGAGGTTTTCGACCGCCTGGAAGCCAAATACCGGGCCATGGCAGGCGATAGGTGATTGTTCGCCTACTGCCGGATGCAGAGCACGACCTTGATACTATCGGTGACTACATTGCTCGTGATAACCCTCTCCGTGCGGTGACCTTCGTCATCGAACTAAGCGACAAGTGCAACAGCCTGGCTGAGATGCCGCTGGGCTTTCCTCTTGTACCTCGTTACGAGCATCGCGGCGTGCGCCTTCGGGTGCATGGCAATTACCAGATTTTTTATCGCGCGGTCGGGAATCCGATCGATCGTATTGATGTCCTGCACATCATCCATGGAGCGCGGAACTATGCAGCGATCTTGTTCTGAAGGCTTTCGCTACAAACTATATGTTCCACTAATGGTCTCGATTCGAGACGATATGTGCTCCCGTTGCCGCATGTGCAATACCTGGGAGCCAGTCGAAAACGCCCAGCCCCGCCAGATCGTAAGCAGTCGTGTAGAGGAAAAGGAGCATGATCACGGCAACGCCGCCGCGGGTTGCAAAATCCTGAGTGCGGTCGGGTGCTGGCCGGCCGCGTACCCACTCAAAGAAGCAGAACAGAAACGCGCCGCCGTCTAAAACGGAGATCGGCACGAGGTTCATCAGGGCAAGGTTAATGGACAAGACGGCCATCAACGTAAGAAGCGTGTCGCCTCCAGCTTGTGCGCCCTGACCGGCCAGGTGCGCGACCCCAATAACACCCTAGAAATTTCCGGCGCCCTGGCCGCTGGAGAGCGCGCGGCCAATTCCTTGGAAGGTTTGCGTTATCACCTGCCAGGTCCGTTCCGATGCGGTGAAAAGGGCCAGACCAGAACCCATCTTTTCGCGTGAAGCGACATCGCTCCAAATGCCGAGATAGCCGACTTCCCGGCCGCCGGCCTGTTCGTTGGTCAGGGTGGCCGTAAGTAAGAGCCAGGATTTTGCCATGCCGGTTGACGCTGAATTCCATAGATTTTCCGGGGTTACCCTCCAAAATAGGCCGGAGGGTATCGAAGCTTGTGACCGCAATGTCGTTCACGCCAATAATGCGATCGCCGGCATGGAATCCCGCGCGGACGGCCGGGGAGCCTGGAATGACCGAGCTGGCGATTGGTAGGAAGATTGGCATTCCCTGCACCATGAAAATGCCGGCATAGATGGCGATCGCAACGATAATATTTACCAGAGGGCCTGCTTCGATAATTGCCATCCGTGCAAGGGGCAGGCGGCTGAGATCGCCGCCGTTTTCTGTTGCGCTGTGTTCACTTGGAAAGGAAACATACCCCCATGGGGAGCATAGAGAAACGCCATACCGTACCCCGCCGGTCAGTCCATTCAAAAACGCGCGGGCCAAAGCCCAGGGCGAACCGGCGCGCTATTACGCCGGCAAGCCGGGCCAAGGCATAATGCCCGAACTCGTGTGCGAGGATTAGGGTATTTGCGAGGAAATAAAGTCCGACAAGCGCAATGATAACCGGAGGGATGTGCGCCATCGGACATTCCTGGGCGTTTCAGGTTGAACGGAATCGAATGTGCGGGCGTTTCCTCGACCCGAGTTAAATATAACGAAGTTTTATCTGTGTCTCGTTATGAGAATCGGGCTATTTGTGGAATTCAAAACCTATACGGCCATTTGAAAGCAAAACCGGATAGCAGTGATCTCCAGTCCCACCCGGGTTTACCCACGTCTTAATATATTTTTCGGAAATCCAACCGGTCTTGCCATTGAGGTGCAGAACTCGCGCATATCCATCGGTGAGAACGAGAGGAAACGATACGATTACGATCGCGCTTGCCCGACCAATTTGAGTTGAGGATGAAGTTGGATCGCTGTAGATCGGGACTTGAATATCTGGGTTCATCATTTCACCCGCTGGCAAATTTAGTGCCATGCAGGCGTAACCAGAAAGGACGGTTGCAGCGTGGCTTGGGGTGGCCTGTTGCGCGAGAACGGTAGCCGGTACGAAAGAGGCTAACATTGCCGCTGTGAGAAACAATTTCTTCATTTCAGCTCTCCTACATCAAGACGGATTGATTGGCCGAATTTCCTACGGTGTTAGCCACTGAAGATTGCCATTGCGCGACGGTGGTATTCAGAGGAATATTGTTATTTGTCAGATAGCTTTGGGGCACGACGTCCGCAAGTAGCGCAGATGGATCGGCATTGGCGACCGGCGCACCGTATTGAGGTCCAAATTCGTAATAGCTTCTCACATCGAGTACCGTCGGATTGCTAATACCCGAGCTTTCGAGATTTTGATTGGCCTGCATTAAATAGCCAGATGCGGCGATGGCTTCGGTGGTGGGATCATTCATTCCCGCGGACCCTTGGACAATTTGTGATGCGAGGGAAGGGTCTGCCGCCAGCGCAGTTTGCAACCCATCCTGAAAGGCTGCTGGGTACATTTGGAACGGCCCCTGCGCGCCACTGCCATTACCGTCGTTAGCACCGCAGCCGCTCTCGATGACGCAGGCTGCCGCGAGAGCAGAAGGGTTGAGACCCAGGGCCTCAGCATTGGCGATCGCGGACGATCCCCAACTTTGGGCGAGCAGCGTATCAAGGGCATCACTGCCGGAGGCACCAGAAGATCCGCCGGCCCCGCTACCTGCGCCGGTTGGGACCGTGTTCAACGTACCTTGAGGGATCGCGATGGTGGGCACACCTGGCTCTGGCAGATAGGGGGTAACCTGGACGGGCGCCCCATTCAATGTCTCTGAGACCTGGGCAAATGCCCACCCAGGCGCCAACGGAACAAGCAATATTACGGCGCGGACGATAAGCGGCCCGCACCCAACCGGTCGAAATCCAAATGGGCGTAATTTCATGTTCATAAACCTTCTCGCTGGTTCTGCGTCAGCGTGACGGATGCATTCGCGAATCGTTGGATTATTTTCTCTATCGTTAGAAAGTGCCTGGTGGGACGTTTTGGCTTCCGCCTTCCGCCCCGGTAGCCCATGGCGCAAATTCATAGGGCGGCCTGCTGGCTTGGCTGGATGGCTCCGCGGGTTTTACAACTGTGCCGTCCTGATTGAAAGTTGGCGGCTCCCAGGTCGCATTGGCATCACCGTAGGGTGCATAGGGATTGAACGTCGGGTTTCTTACCGGCGGTGCCGGCGGTGCTGAGTAACTCGCGACCGGTTTAATATTGCCCCGGTCGCAAGCCGTTAGGGCTAGGAGACCGGCGAGAAGGAGAAATGATTTGCGCATAGCTTGGCTCCGTAGTTGCGGGCTTGCTATGCGGCATCAAAATGCGAATGGAGAGTAATCTATTTGTTAGAGATCAGCATCAGGTTTGAGTTCGGGTGGCGATAGTTCGCCCGCCTTGATTTTGAGGCGCTGAATTTCCTCTAGGGCATAAGACAGCTTTCCACAGGTCTCGTACCCTATGTGGCGAAACTCTTCCTTTTCGGCGGCGAGGTCTGCTTTTTCGGCAGTCAGCCGGGCAATTTGTCTGTCTTTTTCCGCAAGCGCATCGGCATAGGCGGCATCGACCTTTTTGTTGTCCGCAAGGACGCCATTATACCGATCCGCTAAATTATTATATTTAGCAACGAGCCACGCGTAGCGCTGTTGGACGGCGAACAGCTGTTGCTGCTGCATCTCTTCAGCCTTCATCTCGCGCCTGCTTCGGAGAATGTCTATAAAAACATCGCCCGTGTACATATTAGAGAGCTGACCCGCTACAAGTTGACCGTCCAAATTAAACATCGACATTGTCTGCACCTTGATCACTTTGGTCGGTGGTGGCTCTCAATGTGGAATCCAAGCCTTCGTCGCCACCACCGCCTTGTGGCCCAGAAATAAGCCCGGCAGGCCCGCGAGGCAAGTTTTTCTTCTGGTCGGCGGCGGTCTTGACGCCCTGCAAACCCGCAGAGAGCGCTTGCTTCGTGCCACCAGCCAGACCCTGCCCAGCGCCCCAGGCCGCCTGCTGTTGGAAGGCCTCGATATCGACCCGGTTGGCAGCGGTAAAACCGAGAAGCCTGGGAAGGTGGTGAGGTAACAAGGCGATCATCCGGAAAGACATGATGGCGGTCGTGACTTGCAGCATCACAAAGATATTTAGCAGAACCACAATGCCAATAAGGTTGGTGACAAACCAACCATTGGCCAGGACAAAGCCAACGGCGATCCCGAAGCTCTCGCGGATCAGCCAGGACATGCAATCGAACACGAAGTAGCTCAGAAAGAGGCCGATGATCATCAAGGTTGGGCGGAACATGACATTGAACAACAATCCCCAGCCTTCAATGGCGCGGCCATGGAGACCGTCTCCGCCGATGGTCATGTGGGCGAGCATCCAGAGTGGCACGGCAATCATGGCCTCGCAGACCAGGATGATCCATCCGCAGACACCGGCCATCCACATGACATAGGGGACCATTGGCAGCACATAGGAGATTATCATGCCAGGCATGAGGATCGACGTCAGAAGCATGAAAATCGGGACGGAGAGGAACGATATAAGTGGATGAATGGCAACCGTGGCTGCGGCCGCAGCCCAATTGCCGGTCAGCACGTTCCAAACCGTTGTTGCGGCGGTGCCCGTGCCGGAGGCGAGGATGCCAGCGGCAGCGAACGCCGCCAAAGAGACATTCATCAGGACTTGGCCAAGGGACATCAAACCGCCAAAGGGGTCAGTCCAAACCTGGGTGGGCGGCAAAAGGAAGGCTGTTATTTTATTGAGGAACCAATCGTTCAGTCCAATGGAGTTGAAAAGCTGCGCCAGCACAGTCTGGCCTTTTGCAGCGTCGGTCGCGGAGGCCAGCGTCGTTGGAATCCCGCTCGGCGGATTTGAGCCATCGGCGGTGGTGGCGGTCTCAAGTAATGCCTGCATGTAGGAGTCGGCCGCGGATTTGACTGGTGCCAGGTCATCGGAGAGAGATGAGCCTAGGCCGTCATAGGTTGGTGTCGTAACATCCGGGGTGGCATTCATCACCGAGAGCGTTTCGGCATTCAGGCGGGCGATTTCCAGATAATAGGCGCCGGCGGCGGTCCAACCTAGCGTGGATTGCTGCTGTTCGCTGTTGAGAAGATCGAGATTACCGTTGCGGGCAGCGGTCGCATTGCTCTGAATTGCGGTATTAATTTGACTTTGAACGCCGGTGGCTGCCGTTGTCAGCAGATTGGTGTAATCGGCGACGGCAGAATTGTAGATCCCCTGAAGAGGTGCCAGAGAAGCAGCCGTTTTATTGAGCCAAAGATTTTGTGCGACGCTTTGGACCTGGGATTGCAGATCGCCGTTGATCACGTTGGTAAGGATTGCTTGCTGGGTTGCTGCCATATCGACGTTTACGCCGGCAATGGTCGTCGCATTCGAGGCGGCTTCGCGGACGGTGACCGATCCGCAAACGGGATTACCGGTGCCATCACCCGTGGCCAGAGAATAGCTCCAGGTCACGAAACCGCTCCCCTGGCCATCGTTGACGGACAGAGGCTGCGGTACGGGAATTAACGGGGTTCCGTTACCCGAACCATTTCCGGCAAGATTAACCAAATCCATGCAAAGCTGGTCATTGATCAGATTGGCGACGATGTTGCTCGTCCCCGGGATCTGTGGCGTAGCAATTACAATTGCATCCGGTCCCACGGCCTGGATGGCATTGGTGTAAAGTGATTTCGCCATGCCGACCCCCCACATGGCTCCCTGCATGACCATTTCTTGACCGGCGCAGAACCCGCCTCCGAGGGGAAACATCATGATGGCGGCGAAGCCGATCCGAACAGCCGCCATCCAGGTCTGGCCGCTCCCGAGCACTTGCGAACTCTCGGCTGCGCGGTGAATGTTCATGATGATGTTGTAGGAGACGAAGGCGCAGGCGATCGCCGCGACAAAGCCGGTGAACTGTCCGACCAATTGGCCGATCACCGTCGCTTCATTGCCCGTCGATACGCCTTGGGTGAAGCCTGGAATCGGAAACAGCGACTGGAGAACAGTTGCTGACCAATCACCCTGCGGATTGAGCGAAGACCAGCTGACATTATAGGGGTTGGTGGCCTGGGCAAACGCGGGTCCCGCAATGGCCACGAAGCCTACCGCGAGAATGAGAGATACTGCATTTGGCTTACGCATTGGGGGACCTCTGCTTGGCTACAGCGACAGGGTCCCACAGTATGATGCGAATGGCGGGACCGGGTTTTGTTTAGGCGGCGGGAGCGGGACCCGCCCCTGCAGATGGTGCGCGCGAGAACATGGCGCGTACCTTGTCGGCGGCACTTTGGATAATCTCGGCGATTGTTTTCGAGATATCGTCGAGCATATTTTTCCCTTCGTTGCGCGAGGGTGTACTGCTCGCGCGCTCGCCGATCTGACTGTCGAGTTGGTCGAATTTTGCGGTCAGATTGGAGGCGTCCGACCGTTTGGCGATGATCTGTTCGACTTGTTGCCGTCCCTCGCCATAGCGCGCCAGCGCAGATGCTGCTTTGTCATAGGCTTGCGTGAAGCCCTTATCGTCGTTGAGCGCTGTATTGAACGCTTGGCGCAGATCGCTGAATCTCCCCCCTTCGCGCATCTCTGATAGGACGCTTGCCATTCCGCCTGGTTCGGCACGTGCGGCGCTCTGAATGCGGTTCATAACAGCTGCACCTTCGGTATTGCGAAAACCATCCAGCGCCTCGACGGCGGCGCGGGCGGATTTCTCGACGCGGCCGATGACGCTGTCCTGGTCACGGCCAGCAACCTTTGCTTCGAACGACCGAAGCCGATCGGCGAATGGTGTCGCTTGCGGGGTCCATGGCGCATTTTCGATATTTCCGTTGCCGCGAAGTGCTGCAGTCAGCGTGTCGAGAATGCCGCCACGAAGCACTGCGGTCTGCACCGGCGGCGGTTCCTGGGAGCTCGGGGCATTGCGAGTGCCGCGTGGTGTGGGATCATTCCGCTGCGGCTGGTCCCCTCGGGCGCTGCTTGATGTGTTGGTTGTGTCGGCGTTGGCGCTCGACTGTTCTGCTTGCCCAGAAGAAACGCCCGAGCGGGCGTCATTCACGGCTTCAGGGAGCCGAGTTGCCAAGCGTATTTTATTTTCGAGATTATCGATGAGCGATTCTGTACCCGGTGTTGACTGGTTAGCTTGGCGTCCAATTTCCGCTGCACTTCGACGAATTTCCCGAACGACACCGCTATCATTGATTTGCGGTGTCGTTCCCAGCAATGCAATCATTCGGCCGTTCTCAAGGCCAGGCGCGCTCGCCGCCAGTCTCGTGGCCTCGGCCCGCTGTGCAGGATTCAGGTCAAGCTGCCGGCCCGTGGCCTTTTCAAAATCCTGGACGGCATACGCAACATCATGCTGAACGGATTTTTGGTTGAAGCGGACCGGCTCTCGTGCATCGTTGTCGAGTTCCTGAATTTTACGGCCTAGATTTTTCGCGGAATCCGGCAATTGATCAATGCTAGCAACGAGTTTTGAGAGTACATCCCGGATCGGATCAGGTGGCGTATGCAGCGCGGATACATCTGGCGCCCCACTTGGTGCGGTTAATTTCGTCACCTCGGCGCGCTGCACGGCGGAAAGGTCCAACTGTTTTCTGGTAGCTTTTTCAAAATCTGCGACTGTAGCTGCGATCTGATGCTGTACAGAGGTATCGTCAAACTGGAGAGGGTCTTTTGCCGCCAGCCCAAAATCCCGAATCCTGCCACTAAGCTGCTTATCGGTTTCCGAGAGATGGTTAGCGCTCTCCAACAACTTGGCGAGAACTTCCCGCATCGGCCCATCGGTTTTTGGTGCTGTGGCTGCGGGTGTGTCGTTCGGTGTCGGTTGATTTGAGTCTGACATTCGAGTCTCCCCTGAAGAATTGGAAGGATGGGTTAGTTGATATTCGGTGTTGGCATTTGCACTTCGGGCTGGAAATCATGCTGGGTGATTTGCGCCAGAGTGGTTGCGTTGACCGCGGCATTTTTCAAATCAATCGAGAAAATCTGGAATTCTAGGTAGTTGTTGAGTGCCAATTCGAGCGCAATTTCGCGGTTGACTGCTGCCGGAGGCATGCTCTGTAGCTGGGCGTTCCAGTTGATGTCACTGACACGGCTTTCCGCATTGATTTGAAGAACCTGTAGCCAGGACCCGGTGGCCTGCTGCGGGAGCCCCATATTCGTCAGATAGGTTTGTTGCTGGGCGGTCAGCGGGACGGAGGGTGATTGCATGCCGATGATGTTGTCGATGACGTTCTGTGCAAGTGATATTCTCGCATTGTAACTGCGGCGTTGTACGGCAGCATCTTGCCCGGCAATGGAATTCAACTGATCTCCGCGCAATGCGGCCGGCGCCACGGGTTCGATCAGGTTGATCGCGTAATCCTTTGCGGTGGTGACCGCTGTTTGGTTAGCGTAGGTGCCGCTTCCAAACAGGCTGGAGAAGCGCTGGTCTGCATCCGCTGTTGCGGTAGTGGAATCAGCGCAAAGCCCAGCGGCGACATCGTTTGGATCGCAATAGTAGTTTAGATGCTCCGCGTTTTCTGATGCAACACCCTGGGCCTGACCGTAATAGGAGGGAGACGTGGGACCTGACTCGTCGCGGACATCCTCGATCTGTCCGAGGGTAAATCCGACCGCATCTCCTTGAATGGCGGCTGCTTGTGTACTGACGCCGTTGTCGAGGCCAGTGCAGGCTGTGGGGCTTGCCGTTTGTTCGTCCCTGATTTGCGCATCGCGGAGTTGAAGGTCGTATTGCGCCATCGCTTCGTTGGAAGCATCGGTGATGTTTTCCATCGCGCCGATCGAGGCTTTGGAATAGTTTGCTTGCTGGGTGAATCCTTCCTGCAACAGTTGCTGAACCGTACCGTATGTGTTGTCGCCCATGAGGGTCGCCAACGGTCCAGATTTACCCAGCAAGGTGGTGAGAGCGCTTTCAATTGTGCCCAGGACGTTGATTTGCTTGATTTCTTGAATGATCGAGGCAGGGTCGATGACGGGAAGGTCAGCATAAGCGGGCTTCGCACCTACGAACACGCCGCCAACTGCGATTCCCAGAGCGGTCAGGCCCAATAATCTGTTTCGGCGCATGAGTGTCCTCCCTTAGTAGCTGCCGACAGGGGTTTGCGGTAATGTGTAACCTGGCGGGGCTAGGCCGTTGCCGTTGATGTAGAGACCGTTCCCTGACCCATTTGTACCGACCCCAAGCCCGATTGAACCGATTGGAGGCCCGCCGCCGCCAAAAGTGAGTTTCGGACAGGACAATCCGCCACCAAGGCCGCCGAAACCAAAATTGAAGCCTGTAACTGTCAGGCCGCACTGCAGGCCACTTGTCCAAGAATTCCAGGTGCTCGTAACCGCGTTGCAAAGCTGGCCTTCGACGCTTTGCAGAAGATTCGCGGGGTTCAGTAGGTTGGTCACCAGATTCAGGCCAACGCCATTGAAGAAATTGTTCAAGCAGGATAATTGCGTGACGCTGGTGGGCTGCTTGATGGTTTGGTTATCGGCCGCCATCCGCGCAGTCATACCGTTCGCCGCGGCTTGGACGATGGTGGAACACCCCACACTTCCCGTGGTCGTGGTTTGAGCTACGGCCTCTGCGGCCGGTAGCATCCCGATAAGCAGGGCGGCAAGTGCCAGTTTGCGTCGTTGCATCAGGCATTCTCCTGGGGGTTGGTCGCGGCCTCGGCACAGGATTGGAGCCAGGCCACTCGATCGGGGCTGAACATCCGGGTAAGCGTGTCGCGCGCCGTGAGGGCGCGAAGCGCTGAATTTATGGCTTGGGCATTTGCCGTTCTGCCCTGGGAGAGCTGGGCGAGGAGCTGCGGGGCGCCGGGCAGGGTCGCGGAAAGCCAGTCGACAAGCCGAAGGAGCCGCGCTGCTCCTAGTTGGGCTGCTACTGTTTGAAGGTCATGCGGGACAGGATCGCCCAGGAGGACCTTCGGGAGGATGGACGGGTCTTGGGTGCCAAGTTCGGATAGGACGGCTCCCAACTCATGGAGCAGGGGTGCTACGTTGGGTCCGCGCTCCAGCGCCCGGATCGCGGGGGGCCAGTTGTTTTGGCGCGTGGGTGGACGTATCGGCGTGAACCAGGCGGCAACGTCAGCCTCTGTGAAATCGAGCATTCAAACTCACTCCAGAAATTCTGAAGCCAGTCTGCCGAGGTCAAATGCGAATGGCCGCTAAAAATTATTTGGCCGGGTTTTTCACGATCGCGACTGCCATATAGGTCATCTGCAGGCTGAGCCCGATCGGCTTAACACTGTCGCGGAGCACGTGGTTCCATGTGTCGCCGCCTTTCCAGTTCACGGGGACCGCCGGGTTGACACCTGGACCGTAAGTCACCTTGACAGCGGGGGGCACGATCTGGCGGCAGGCAAAGGCAAGCGGAATGCTGTTCCCGAAACCATAGGCCATTTTCCAGTGAACCGGCTGGCTGGCGTTATCCGCACCAGGCGGCGGCGCTGGAGCACCCGCCGCACTCGAATCCAAAATTTCTGGACCCGTATCACCCGGCGGAGACTGAATGAGAAAATTCGCATGTGCCGGGGAGAAGGTAAACAGCAAAGCGGACGCCAATATCAAAGGCAGCGCGCGCACCATGAAATGCTCCTTTTTTGTTTCAGACTGTGTTCTAGGGTCGCGCAAAAGCGAACAGCAATGCTATAAGCGTCATGTATTTGGGAAGGATTCTAGCCGGAACATTCGCGTGGCTTTTCGGCTAGATGTATTTGGTAGGCGAGAAATGGCACGGACGACGAAAAGTCACGAACAAAATGTTGGTGCAGAAGATTTCAATGATGTGGTAAGAATCGTCGCGCAGAGGTTGCAAGATGCTAGACAGTCGGCGGGACTGACACAGTCGCAACTTGGGGAGAAAGCGGGAGTTAAACAGTCGTATGTTTTCGAATTGGAATACGGAGATACAAATCCGACTCTAAGGACTTTGGAGAAAATGGCCAAAGCCCTCGATATTAATCTGCACGATTTACTTCCTGGCCCACCAGGCGCTCCGGCGTCAGCCTCAGATGTGAAACACCTAACTGCTAAACTGGATCGAGCAACCAGTGTTGTGGAGGAGTATTTGCTAAACGAACGCCATCGGATCGAACGTGAGGAAACGCGGCGCGAGAAGCAAGAGACCGCGTTGCGTGAAGCCCTGCGGGAGATGGCAAAGATACGTTTTAATTTGCCTCCCCTAGATGATTTGATTGAAAATGGACAGGTGCCTGAAAGCGAGTAAACACCCTGCGGCTTCCTGGTTATCTGGTATTTCAGATAATTGAGCTTTTTTTGTTGATTTAATATCTAAACATGATTTAGCATCCGCCCGTCTTTCCCTATGGAGACGCGGGTGTCAGGTGCATTAGCCAAAGCTGAGGAGCGTGGACTGCCGGGGCCTTTGGGTGTCCCGCCTGTGTTGCGTTCACTCACGGCGGTTGTGCTGTTCCCGTTTGATGATTTGCTCTCCCGGATGATCAGGTCAGGCCAGGGAATGGAGGCCCTTTGCCTGATCCTCAGCCTGACACGCTCGCTCCTTGATGACCATTTGACCAGGCTAGGATTGGCCACCCCACACGACCGTCCCTTGCGCAAGCCCGGTCCGAGAAACTGGACGCACTGGGAAGTTACATGCCTGATTTGGTGGCGTTATATGGGGGCACACCCAGAGGTCATCGGCGCACGCGTTAAGCGGTCAGCGGCTGCTGTCCGCTGGAAATGCCGGCAATTAGGCCTGGCCGTCCCATCCCGCAAATCGCTCTACAGGCCAGACCCTGCCTCGTTGCGCGAGCCTGAGGCAGGCTGTTTCTGGTGCAAAAATGGCCAACCCTCAAACCCCGAAACCGTGTCCCCTCCGACGCCTGAATCGGCGTGCGGCCGGGTTGCTGGCGTCATTACCTATCGTGGGCGCGAGGCAGCGGAAGCATTCTCGCCGCCATCCATTGAAGCGCCTGGCGCGAAAATCACCGCGTTTTTTGGCGGGTCCGTTGGACAGTGCGAACTGCCGCTTTTCGGTGTGGTTGGCGGGACGGATAGCCAGCCGGCGAAGCAGGGTCTCAAGCAAAATCAACTGGAAATTGCCCGGCTTGCTCGCTCAACATCAGATTTCTTTATCCCGATGACCGAAGCGGAGGTCGATTTCACCGCTGATCTGAGATGGATTGGTAAAACACGACTGAAGCTCACAAACAAACTCATCGTATGGATTTGTGGGATGTTGATGATGGGCGGCTTGACCTATCAAGAAGCGGCTAAACGGGTCGGTATGAAGGAAGGGGCATATCGCACATTCCGAACTGACTGTAGTATTCCTGTTGATGAAGATCGCAGAAAATTCGGCGATATTTTTGATGAGCGCTGCGCGCGCGAGACGCTCGCGCAGTCTGGCTACGTCCTGCAACATTGCAAAACCGCGAGCGAAACCCGGGATGGCAAAGGTGACTGGTTCTGGGTGCATAAGACGGACGTGACTAAAATTCGTTTTTCACCAAGAAACCGGGAGCGTATCCATCGGATTGAGGGCCGATACAATAAGATATCAATTCTAAAAGGCCACGACGCGAAGCCATCGCCACGTGCAATAATGCTGCCATTCGCAAAAGACCCTGGCAAAAACGGCTGCAACAGAAACTCTCGGAGTGCAGCCCATGCGTAATCAGCAAGCGGCCGTCGCGCATCGCATTTCTGATCCGGATTTTGCGGGCTCGTTGGTCCATCGGGCTTTAACGGCCCTGATGATCTCGATGGGTCTGAATATAGCATTTGCCATTCACGACACCTGGATATGGACACATCCTGAGCCCGCAAAATATTTCAGCGTTGATGAGTTAAACAATCCTATTCCGATACAACCGCTGAGCGATCCCGTAATGGGTGATACCGATCTGCTGAACTGGACCGTCTCCGCAATCCTAGCCCCATATAATGTGGACTATTATAATTATCCCACGGAGATGAGCGAAGCTTCCCATCAGTTCACGTTGCGAGGTTGGAATACATTCGCAAATTCCATTATTAGCTCGGGCAATTTCAATGAGTTGAAGTCCGCGCGCTTGCTTTGTCATGCACAAACGCAGCGCGCGGCACTGATCGTGCAAACGATCTTCGATAATGGCGCCCTGGCCTATCAGGTCCAGGTTCCGATCTCGCAGACCTGCGAGAACGTCAATCAGACGAGCACGAATAACTACATGATTTCCGCGCTCGTCATTCGCACAAATGACCCGAATTATCCCAAAGGCTTAGCAATCGACCAGTTGGTGGCGGCGCAGCGATGAACGGATTTATCATGAGACACACCAGAACGCGACCAAATATGATGGCTTCAATTTGTGCCGCTACACTGACTGGGGGGCTTTTGTGGGGTGGGCTTGCCTTCGGCCAAACTGCGGATAGCTCAAGCCAAAATGGTAATGCCTCCGCTCAGGAACAAGCCGTGCAATCCGCGATTCCTCTGACGCCGGCCATGATCACGCAACTGGCACAGCGCTATCAGGCAAACCAGCAGGCGGCGGAACAGGCAGGGACGGCCTTGGCCGAGCCGCAAAGCCGGGAAGTGAATGTTTCTTTCGCGCCGGGCAATGCCATTGATATCATCAGCACCGTAAAAGGTTACCCGACTGCGGTCAGCTTCTTCGACGGCACTGGTCAGCCCTGGCCGGTGGAATGGGACACCAATTCAGATCCGGCGTCGGTGGCCACGGCAAGCGATTGCAATGTGCAGCAAAATGGCGGTAGTGGTGGGCCTTCGGTAGAGGCGATCGGGTTTTTGGTCTGCACCCCGGCAAAAGGCAGCAACGTGCTGGAGATCACACCGATGTCGCTCGCACCTCGTGGTGGCCTCGTGGTTTCGCTGCAGGGCGCGCCAAAGCCGCTGACGTTTTTATTGATGTCGGGCACGAGCAGCTATGACGCCGATCTGTCAATTCATGTTGCCGGACCGGGGCCGAATGCGCTGGTGGCAACGGTGCCGCCGGAGCAGGACGCGCCCGATACCGGCGCACCGTACCTTACCGGCATGCTGGAGGGTGTTCCACCCGCCGACGCCACACCACTCTCCGTAGAAGGCGTATCACCCGAGGATCTGCGTGCCTGGAAGCTGGGCGGGAATGTTTATTTGCGGACCAGCGACACGCTGCTCTCGCCTGAATGGACGGCTTCAGAAGCCGAGGCGGGCACCACGGTCTATGCAGTGCCCGATACACCTGTTGTCCTCCTTTCGGTGGACGGCCGGACGGTTTCCGCAGAGTTGAAGGAGGGGCAGTGATGTCAGACGCGGCAATTCCGAAAAAACCATCCATATTTTCGAAGCGAGGCTTGTGGAGCGGCGCTGGGCGGGCGGGCCCACGCCGGCTGTTGATCATCGGCGTTTCGGGCCTGGCGCTGGCGGCCGGCCTAGTGGCTATGACGCTAGACGGCAAAAGCAAGCCTCTTGTCTCCTATGACGCGCGGATGCAGGCCGTTGATGCCAATCCCGGCGGCCTGAATAGCAATCAGGAGCAGAATGCGTTGGCTTTAGACGCCAACGACGCGGCTGCAAATACCGCGTTGAGTAAGGGAACATCTTATACGCCGCCTCTCGCCGCTAGCGTACCAGTTGCCCTTGATGCGCTGGTATTTCCGCCATCCGCGGCGAGTGCCGCACCTTTGCCGGCGCAGCATTTTGTCCAACCGGCGCCGCCATCTCCGCCGCCGCCTGCGGTGGTTCAGCAGGTGGATGCACCCGTTTTTCCACCCCCGCTGCCTGGCACTTCCGACCCGCAGACGCAAGGCGTGCAAACCGCGGATAGCGGCGGTGATCCGCAACAAACATCCTATACGGCCGCCATTAACGGGCTATTCAGCCAATGGAATGGCCGGCCGCCCACGACCGATGTGGTGTTGCCGCCTCCGCCGCCCCAAAGCGATGCGGCATCGACGGGCCAGGCTTCAAATGCGGGTTCGGCAGGGCAAACCGGATCGACCGCGTCGCCGAGTGTCGCAGCCGATCCCGATCCGGCCGCGTCAGCCACACATGTCATCATTCCGGCGGGGCGGGGGATTTTCGCGCATCCAATATTGGCGTTGAGCTCGGATGAGACCAGCCCCGTGGTGTTGCAGGCAGATAGCGGGCCGATTGCCGGCGATCGCATGATCGGCAATTTTTCGCGCGAGAATGACCGGCTTATTATTAATGTGTACCAGATCATCCATAACGGTCAGCCGATTGCGTGTTCCGGTGTGGTGATTGCACCAGATACGATGCAGGCGGCCGTCGCCTCCGGCGTGGATCAACATTATATCTCGCGCTTTTTGTTGCCCGCCGCCGCGGCTTTTGTGCAGGGTCTGGGGAATGCGCTCGCGACGACTTCAAATACAACTCAGGTGTTGAGCCCCTTGGGTGGTGCCACGGCCACCACCAATTTGAACTTTCATCAACAGCTTGGCGTGGCGGCCGGCGTAGCGGCGGGACAAATCGGTAGCACGCTCGATCAGGATGCGCCGAAAGGTCCCACGATTACGCTCGCTGCAAACGTTGCGGTTGGTGTGATGTTTCTCTCGGATGTAAAGGCGCCCTACTGAAGGTGAGTCTTTTTTAAGGCCATTCGCAAAAAAGCGCGCGAAATTTGTGCATCGCCCTATTTTGATGAGGTCATCATGAATTCCGTTACTGTGAATTCCATTTACAACACCGATCCCGATGCACATGAGGTAGCGCGTCTGCCCGGCGAGGCGTTGGATCACACGGAATCTGATAAAGCCAGCGAACAATTGGCAGCGCCCGGAACCGATGGATTGTTTGCGGAGCCGGATCAGCGGTCCTGCACATCCGCCAAAAATAATTTTCCGCTCTACGCTGGGGTTGGGATGGTGGCACTGCTGATGGCGGCCGGTTATTTCATTGTCCACTCGGTAAAATCGCATCATCCATTACAAGCAACTCAGACGAGTACGGTTCACCTGGCGCAAGTGCCGCCCATCTCCATCGCACAGCTGGCGCCTTCGGCATCCCTGGCGAAAGTGCCGCTGCCAAAATCGCCGCCGGCCATTTTACATCAAAAATATGTGCCGCAACCGCCCTCAGCGGAGCTGAGCGAACTCGATGGTTTTCGTCTCGGCGCGCCGCCGGACAATTTGGACATCACGCAACCGCAGACACTTCCGAGCGCTGGTGAGGCGGCCGCCCCAAGCCCCTTACCACTCCAAGCGACGAGCATTATTCATCACCCAGCCACTCCGCAGGCTGCCTCCACCGGCCTCCTGGCGGCTCACACGCCGCCTGCGTCACCCAACCCGAACGCGAACCCCACCCCTCACCCAGCCTCCCCCGGGAGCCCCTTCAAAGTGACGAGCATCTCGGCGCCGAAGCCAACTCTGGCGCTTATCCCCCCGGCGGCCATCAATCCGGGGGATCAGGTTTCCGCGCCTGCGAAATACGGCACCACACCCACCCCTCAAGCAGCCCCCGCTCAGGCGGCTCCGGCGAAACAGGCTAGTGAAGTGACCTTGGCCGGGGCGATGGCGGGCTCGCTTTCCCCAGCGCAGCAGACAGAATTGTTTCAGCTGGTCACGGAACTGGCGACCATGGAACGGGATGATCGCATCAAGCAGGCTGTCCTGACGGGTGAGGTCGAGCAGCTATCGGCTCTTACCACCAATAGACTGGAGGACTATGACCGGCGTTTGTCGATGCTGGAGGCGCAAACGGCCGTCTCTGGAGCCATGCAGGCCGGTTCCAATGGGGCGGTAGAGGCAGCAATCGCCCCCGCTCCCTTGGTACAAGCGCCGGTCGCCGCCAACGCTTCCAACACCAGCGGAGCAACGCCGGCGCAAGCAGCACCTGCCGTTCCATCGGCAACCGTCTTACCTTCAACTGGTCCCGCGATTGCTGCTCAGTACCATGTGCAGGCGGCATCGCCAGGTTTGGCGATGTTGTCTGTCGTGGGGGGAGACGGATCGCCATTGGTGGTTCAGGTGGGAAATATCATCCCCGGCTACGGGAAAGTTCTTGGCGTCGTCCAGCAAGGTGATTCTTGGGTCGTGCAAACGCAGAGCGGCAACATCGAGTAATCATCGTCCGAGGAGTCTGCCATGCAAGGTTTGGTCGATTTTACCACGGCGCTTGCGGATTGCATTGCCGTCATTCTGCCGGCGCTTTGCTATCTCGCTGCCTGCGGCTGTTTCCTCTTTTTTGCCTGGACGTTGTGGACATGGTCGGAGCCCCATTCGCGCTATAACCATCGCCATATCGGCCAGCCCTGGGTTCCGTTCGTATCGCTGATTCTATGCGGTGTTTTTGCGAGTTTTCCAAAATTCCTCAGCATGGCGGATGTCAGTGCTGGAACCAATCTAGCCGTGGGGCTAACCAGCTACGCGCCTACAACACCTCCGAACGCGGCGAACGGCCTGGGTGCCACGCCGCAAGCAAGTGTGGTCGACGTGGTAACGATGTTTCAATATTTTTTCGAGGCGTTCGGCGCTGCCTGCGTATTCTGGGCGATTATGCGCTGGCGCGGCATGGTCAACGGCCGCGTCAACGGTTCGCCGACCTCCTGCGCGATTCAGTTCATCTTTGGCGTGATGTGTATAAACATCGTGACCATCGCTACCGGCGTCGTGAATTTATTTCAGACTGGCGGCTAGCGAAGGTTTTTTACGGCCATTCGCATTTTGGCACGGCAGGGTCAATTGCGAGGGAATGTTCCCTCGCATCACACAGGAGACTTCGAGTGAAGATTCAACACATCACAAAGCGGAGCGCCGTCTTCAAGCGCCGCTCCGCAGATCGAGGGGAGGCAAACATCAAGCGCCATCCCATGAATTTTCTGGAAAGGGCGGCGCTCGCCGTGCCGTTTGGCGCGACCGCGCTGCTCAGCATGGCCGGGCATGCGATGGCGCAGGCGACGTCGCCAGCCGGCGGCCTTGGTGCGCAGGTCAACACGATGAGCAGCGAAGGCTTGAATGCCGGCAGCTTGCTCTTCGGCACGGGCTGCTATCTGGCTGCTGCCTTGTGTTTTGGCTTCGGCGTCTGGGCGCTGTGGCAGTCCCGGCAGCCGCAGAACCGGGAAACCGGCTATGTCGGCCGGGGTATCGCGGGCTTGGTGCTTTGCGGTCTGTTCGCCACGGCTGGCGTGTGGATCAACAAAGCGTCCATCTCCGCATCCGGCGGGGCTGCGACCATCAATACAACCCCGCAGATGGTTCAGTTCGGGGCCGGAGGTTAACGCGCTCAAGGGCCTGTCCGCCGGCGCTTCGGCGAAGGCTGACAGGCCCCTTTTTGGGGAGAAACATCGTGGCAGATATTATCTCAAACCAAATTCGTCCGGATCAGGAAATGCGGAGCAACGCCAAGGATTGGCCGCTCATCTCCGGTGTTGGCCTCAGCGTCCTTGCATTGACCTATCTCACCGCCGCGGCCCACGCGCGGCACGAAGGTGCAACTCAGGCTTCCGGATCGTCGCAGTCCGTCTGGTTCCCATTGGAACTTTTCGTTATCGCGATATCACCGGCGTTGATCGGCTTCATTTTTATCTGGTCTGAGCGGCATCTGCAGAGCAAGGCGACACGGAGATTGCTACGAAACCTTGGTGTATTCGGCGTTGGGCTGATCCTGGCCGCGTGGGCAGCCGCGGTCTTCCAATGAGATTGGAGACGCTAAAATTTGGTATCAATGACCCGGCGCCGCACCACGCGCCCGGTTTGGCCAATGTGGAAGTAAGGATTGGCACGCTCTGCAATTATTGCGGTCTGTCCGCCGGTCTTCATGCAATACGGATCGGCAAAGCGCTTTCCTGCGTTTTATGCGGATTTGTGCAATCCCTGTATCGCACCACGATCGACGAAGAACTCCGATTGATCTGGCTTCCCGAGATGAGCCAGGCTGCTTTGAATGTGCTGGTCCGGCAGATTCATATCGACCTGCAGGAGCTCGGCGAATCCGTCTATTGCGACGATACACCGAAAAAACCGAACGGAATGCGGTCTGCGTTATATACGGCCCAACGCATCTTGCGGGAACGTGGTGAAACGATCGCAGAGCGGCTTGGTTCGTCGCGTGCGAGTGACCTGGCCGATGCGCTGACTGTTTTGGCGGATAGGCATCTCGGCCTCCAGAATCTCCCCTGGGGAGGTCTGCGCGCATTTCCGACGGGCCGGTTCTATGCCGGCGGCGTCAATGTTTACGACGAAATCGTCAGTAGCTGGCGCGGGAAAAATGAGGCGCCGATAAAGGAGGTCGCGTGACATGATTTCTTTCGTCGAGAAAGGGTTGGCGAGTCTCTCCCTGCTGCTGAAACAAGCACTTCCGGCCTATTGCGATCTGGAAACCTCACACGGCGATGCCTTCGTCACCAAGACAGGAAATTATGTAACCTGGCTGCGCGTCGATGGCATGCAGCGCATGGCCGAGCGCAAGAATTTCGTTGAGATCACCGAGGCGATGCGTCTTGAGATATCGGGGGCGCTGGAAACTCGCGGTCATGCGATCGTCGGCTATTATATTTCCGACCCGGATGCGGCGCTCGTTGAAATCGAGAATGCCAGCATGAATTCATGCCGGGTTGTGGCAGATGCGGCGGGGCTGGATCTCGGTGATATCTTCGCTGAGCGCGCAAAACTTTGGCCACGCCTGATGCGCTGGGAAGCGGCCTATTTCATGCTGTGGACCAAAACGTCGGTTCTGACCAAGGAAGAGCGCAAGCAGTTGAAGGCGGAATACAAGGCGAACGCGGTTGAGATTGGCGCGGTGGGAGATGCACAACGGATTTATCTGCGCAGCGAAGTTATGGCCGCGCGGCATAATGCGTTTATCTCGCGCGTGATGAATTCGCTTCGGGCTCATGATGTTGGACTCGCAGTTATGGAGCCACACGAGGCTTTACGGGCGGCGCGAGAAATCATGTACCGCGAAATGTCGGGCTCAGACTGGCGGCCGAGCCTGCCCGGCGATGCAGTGATGCCGCGCTCCCCCGAAGATGGCGAGACCAAGGGGTTGAAGGGTTTTCTACTTTGGCCGCCATTGCGCGATCAGCTGTTCTTTGCCGATGCCGTCACGCATGGCGGGCAGCGCGTGGAATTCGGCGAGAACGCCTATGCGTCCGTTGATATGGAACTTGGGCCGGAAGATCCACGGCCGTTTGTCGAGCTGGCAGCGATTTTGGGCCAGGATCGCATTCCGTGGCGAGCGGCGGTCGTGATCGAGGGCTGTGGCCAATCCGGCATGCAAATGAAGGAGATCGGCGCGTCCTTTTTGTCGATGTTTCCAGGCAATGCGGATTTGCTACGGGCCTTGACGGCTTTGCGGCAGGCGCGGCAAACCGAAAACCATATCAGCGTCAAAATGCGGGCGAGCTTCGCGACCTGGGCACCGGTTGAAGACCAGACAAAATTACGCCGGCGGCTGGCATTGCTGTCGCAACGTATCGAGGGCTGGGGCAATGCCAAGACAACAATGGTGATCGGCGATCCGCTGGAAGGCGTGATGAGTAGTGCGCCAGGTCTGGCACTCACCTCCACCGCCAATCCGTCACTGGCGCTATTGGGCGATGCATTGGCGATGCTGCCGTGGAATCGGACGGCCTCCCCATGGGAATCGGGGAGCGTGCTGTTCCGGCGGCCGGATGGGGGTATCTGGCCCTATGATCCCGCAGGCGGGGCCAAACGGCCTTTGGTGGTGGATGTGTTCTATGCGCCGCCCGGCTCAGGCAAATCAGTGCTGGCCAATACGATCAATATCGGGCTTTGCCTCAGCCGCGCCGTGCTGGGCACAAACGGCGCCAAATTGCCGTTGATCGGGAAAGTGGATATCGGGAAGAGTGCCGAGGGGTTTGTGAAGCTGCTCCAGGAAGCTTTGGGGCCGCAGCGCAGCCGAGAAGCGATCTTCGTCTCTTTGCAATTCATCTCTGGGCATGAGTTCAATATTTTTGATCTGCAAATTGGCTGCGAGTACCCGCTGCCTTTGGAGCGGGCCTTTCTGGAAAACTTCCTGGCCCTGGCGACAATTCCGCCAGAACAAACCAAGCCTTTCGAGGGCATGAGCCAGCTGATCACACTGGTCATCGATGAAGCCTACCGGCTCTGCACCGAACAAGGCGGCGGTGCCAAAGCCTATCGGGCTGGTGTCGAGCCGGCGGTTGATGCGGCGATCCGCCGGTATGGGATCAAACTGCACGATGAGACGCCATACTGGCGCGATGTGGTCAATGCCTTATGCGATACTGGCGAGCATGCGCTGGCGGAACGGGCGCAACGCCATGCGGTGCCGATTCTTGAGGATCTGATCGGGGCGGTTCGCTCCGACCAGGTCCGGGATATGTTTGACCGGGTGAAGCTGCAGGAGACAAGTGAGCTCGCGTCTCAAATTTTCGAACGCTATATCACCGATTTGATCCGGCGGTTTCCGACATTGAACGCGCCGACGCGGCTGGATTTTGGCCCGGCCCGTGTCATCGTCCTCGATCTGCATCATGTCGCACCGAAAGGCTCAGCGGCGGCGGATCGACAGACCGAGATGATGTATCTGCTGGCGCGCCACATCCTGGCGCGCAATTTCTTCCTGCATCCGGATTATTTATCCTTCATCCCGGAAGCCGTTCGCTCCTACCACGCAATACGTTTTCTGGAGACGGCGGAAACGGTCAAGCGGATCGATTATGATGAATGGCACCGCACCCAGGGAAGCCCGATTGTGCTCGCCCAGGCCGAGCGGGATGTGCGGGAGGGGCGCAAACACAACGTGCAACTTGGTTTTACCAGTCAGCGCCCGCAGGATATCCATGCCGGGATCGCCTCGCAGGCAACGGGGGTTTTTATTCTGGGCGCTGGGGATCGAGGCGACCGCGAAGAACTGATCAAACACTTCGACATCACAGAGGCAGGAGCGAAAATCGTTCGCCATCGGCTGACGGGTCCACGAAAGGATGGGGCGCCGTTCCTGGCGATCTTCCGTGCTGAGTCGACGCATTACGAGCAATTCCTGGTCAACTCGTTGGGGCCGGTTGAGTTATGGGCGCTCTCCACCACGCCCGCGGATACAGCCTTGCGCAACCGGATTTATGACCGGGTCGGCTTTTCGGAAGGGCTGCGGCGTTTATCAGTCGTGTTTCCAAACGGCTCAGCGAGCGTGGAAGTCGAGCGCCGGACCAAGGCGCTTTTGAAGAAGGGGGAAGCGGCCGATCAGATAGAGGCCGGTGTTGTGGCCGAATTGGCGTCGGAATTGATCGAGGGAAACGGGCTCGGGTTGAAACTCCGCGCGCATGTCGACGACACAAAGCCCAATCACTTACAGCTTGCGGCGGAGTAGTAAGAATATGCGCGCCATTCGCAAAATATGCCTCCACTCTGGAAAAACCGATATGCGGTGGAGGCATTTATGCGGTTAGGGCGGGTCGTTGTTCTACTCATTCCTGTCACACTGGCGGCATGTGCCACGCCGGTGCAGCCCGTGGCGACGCTGGTGGTAACGCCAGGAATGCCAAATCCCGAAATCGCCTTGCAGACAACCATGCAGAACGTCCATTCGGAAATGGCGGAGCTGAACAACATTCAACCCCCTGCCCCGCCGCAGGCCCCAACGCCGGTCGTGCCTGCCGATTTGAACCGGGTGGTTTCGTTCTCATGGAATGGTTCGCTGGATCAAGCCGTCGCGAAACTGGCACTCAGCATTGGCTACACCTATTACGTCTCCGCACCGCAAAATGAGGTGCCGATGAACGTGTCGATCAATGTCGAGTCCTTGCCCGTCTACGATGTTTTCCAGATGCTGGGGAACGATGCGGGTCGCCGGGCGACCGTGGAAGTCGATCCGCTCAATCATCAGGTCGAATTGGTGTATCATGCGTAAACTAATGCGCCGCCTGATGGCGACCACATTTTTGATGATCTGCGCGCATGCCGACACCGCCTTTGCGCAAGATGCTTTGATTGCGCCGGCCGTGCCAGCAGAGCCCTCGCCCACGCAGGTTCAGCGAAACCTGCCCGCACTTGGCAATCCTCTGAACAATCCGATCGCCGGCAGCAGCGAGGAACCTGGTGTCGTTGGAACCCCTGCTCCGCCCTCGTTGGAGGTGCTTCAGGCGGCGCGGCCAGGCACGCAGAAAAGCGATGGGCTGGCACCCGGCCGGGCTGATATGTTGCAAACCGCGGCGCTGACCTATGGCGCGCAAGGCGGGCTTGCCGCCGAAAGTTTCAGCATCAACCAGATGCTGAAACGCTACGAACCGCAGCTCGATGCGACATTCAATTTTGCGCCACTGGTATTACCTGTGAGTGACGGACAGACGCTGATGCGTCCGCCGATTGTCACCTCGGCGCAGATGGCCTTCGCACTCGCCGATAACGGGCAGGTCGCCCGCGAGACGGCCTGCATCTACCAGATTACCGAAGAGGCCCAACTCGCCTCCGCCCCGCCGAATTGGCGGAGCTATCTGGTTCGGTCGTGGAACCCACCTGTGAAACCCACAGATGCGGTGTTGCCGCGGACCAAGCAGGAGGCCGCCTATTGGAGCCTGTGGGTTGCGCAAGGCTGGGCCGCCGGCGAGATTCAGGCGGTCGAGATTTATCAGGATGATCTGGGGCGGCTGGAACGCGATCTGGTGGGCATGGCGCGCTACCGTGTGTTGTTGCGCTCCGGGCTCGTGGAGCCGCCCGTCGTCGCGTTCTCGGACCAGGCGGTGGAGGGCGGACGCGATAGCCTGCATGTCAGTGATCAGACCATCCGCATCACCAATCAGCCGGGCTTGCAGGGCAATGCCAGCCAATGGCAACCAGGTGCCGGGTGCCCGCAATGAGCGAAGCTGCTGTTACCCCGCTGCAAAGCTATGATCCGGAGTGGGCGGCTCGTTGGGAAGACGCCAATGCCGCGTTCGAGCGCCTTAAGGCGCTCGCGATGGCGCGCGATCCTTCCGATGCCGGTTACGAGCGAGCGGTTGAGGCAATGGAATTGGCCGTGGCCGAGATGGAAAATGCTTATGCAGCGCAATTCCGCACCGTCGAGGAATACGTCGCGTGGCGCCTTCAATGGCTTTGGAAATCTCAACCATGCCGGTGAGCCATGTTCGATAGCCCTAATCTTACGTCAAAGGCCCCGGCGGCATTCGAATGGCCGGATGCCGATAAGGTTGGGCTACGCTGGGTCGAGGATGCCCGCAAACAGGCATCCGGTCTGAACTCGCTGTTGACCTGGGCGTTTAACGCCGGCGCGTCGCGCGTTTCGTTCCAAACCGGCCATCCAGTCTGGGTTCGCATCCATGGGCGCAATTGCCGCGTCACGAAGCTGCCCACCGATGAGATTGATTTCAGTCAGATTGTAAATCATCTTTACGGCGCGGATGGCATGGCGCGGCTGCAAGGTGGCAGCGACTTTGACACAGCTTACGCCATTCAGATTGACCGCTCGACACGCCTGCGGTTCCGCTTGAATGCCACGCCGACAAGGACATCCCGTCGGGATGGCGGCAATATCGTGCTGCGGCCGATCTCAGATATGCCGCCAAGCCTCGAAGTGCAGCGCGTGGAATCGCAGATCCTGGATAATTACCGGCCGCGGGACGGGATCGTGATCGTCAGCGGCGCGACAGGCTCCGGAAAATCCACATTGATCGCTGGTATGACGGTTGCCATGCTGCAGGACCCGGAAGGGCATTATGACATTGTTGAGGGTGCCGCGCCCGTAGAGTTTTTGCTGGAGCGCGTGAAGGGCATCAGCTCCACCATCAATCAATCAGAAATTCCGCGTGATCTGCCAAGTTTCGCGGCGTTCGTGCGTGGTGCCATGCGCCGGGAACCAAGCGACATCATTATCGGCGAATGCCGCGATCCAGAAACGATGGGTGCGGCGGTGCAAGCGGCCATTTCTGGGCACAGCGTTAAAACCACCGTTCATGCCGAGGACGGCCCTCTGACGATGCAACGTATATCGAGCCTATTGCCACCTGGTGAGCGCGAGAATCTACTCTCGGCGGTGGCGCAGGCCCTGCGGATGATTATCAATCAACGCTTGATTCCATCTGTTGATGGACGCCGCGTCGCGATCCGGGAATTTTTGGTGCTTGATCCAGCCCTGCGCAATCAATTCTTGCGCACTGATGCAAAAGACTGGCCGGCATTAACGCGCCAGGCCATCGAGGACAAAGGCCAGTCCTATCGCAAGGCCGTCGAACACGCGCTGAAGGCCGGGTTTATCACGGAACAAACGGCAACCTATCAATTACGGCAGGTGGCATAGAGATGTGGCGTAACACCGGCCAACCCGTCCGTATTTTTATGCTCGATGCAAGGGCTTGCCTGCCGATCGTCTGTGCCGCGGTCTATTGGAGCTGGCCGACACTCTATATCGGCGTCATCGGCTTCGCCTTTTTTGCGATCATCTCTTTTGCCGGCCTGACGCTGCCAGCACTTGGACGCATGATCCGGCGCTGGTTGGTAGGCGGAACCCGAACGGCGGTCCCGGTTTGGAAGCGGAGGCGTCTCGCATGAAACCTGTGAATATCGACACCGTTGCCGCAACAATGCGCGTCTTCATCGACCGCAGCGGCGAAGCCGTGATCTACAACGATCCCGCGAACGGGGAGACGCTGCGCATCGGCGCGGGCGCCGCCGGGGCCACCGATGGGTTGCTGCCGGCCATTGTGGTGGCCGGTGAGTCAGTATGGCGCGATTTGACCGGCAAAGGCTTCAAGCTGGACCTCGTGCGCGATCCCACGGCGTTGCTGGGCTATCGTTTGCACGGAATCGGCGACGCGAATTTCTCGATTGTCATGCTGGCATCCATTGAGGCACTGCACCAGGCCAAACGCCCCGAGGGTATTGTCGTCAATGAGTTTAACGCGCTTTGGGCAAGCGCCGCGCAGCGTGAGTTGGCGCGGGCAGACAGTACCGTCAGAGCAACCGCTGGAGCAGCGCCGTGAGAGCGATGTGGGGCATGATGGTGGCGTCCTTTGCTGCTCTTACCGGCTCCGGCGCAGCATTGGCGAACACGCCAACACCCGCGACGATTGAGGCGTGCATCTACGCGGCAGCTTCATCGTATCATGAGCCTCCAGCGGTCCTGCTGATTTTACTGAACGTCGAAGGCGGAACACTCGGCGCGGTCAGTCACAATACCAATGGCACGGTTGATATCGGGCCGATGCAAGTCAACCAGATTTGGATTCCAAAACTGGCCCGCCATTGGAGAGCTGATCCGCAATCAACCTATGAAGCCTTACGCGACAATTTCTGCGCGAATGTCGAGGCCGGTGCGTGGATATTGCGCCAGGGTCTCGATCAGGCACATGGCGATTTCTGGGGCGGTGTAGGATATTACCATTCCTACGATCCCGTCTACCAGAACACCTATCTGCGTAGTGTTCTGGCCCAGGCTTTGCGACTGGAGAAAATGGCAAACGGTGATGCATCGCCGGCAGCGGCGCAAGCCCCCGAACAGTCCGCTGCAGGAGGCGGCTGATGATGCCCCCTACATCCAGATCGCGGCCGAGCTGGGCGTCCCAGGACGATTACGCAGGTTTCAATTTCATTGTGATTTTGTTGGGGTGTGGCGTCTTCAGCTATCTGCTCTGGACCTATTATCATCCACAAATCAGCGCATTCGTGATGTCTGCCATGCATCACGAGATTCAATTCATCGATTATTTTTCAGATCGTTATCGCGTTGCCGATCAGGAAATGGCGGAAACCGCGCCGAACGCGGTCACGCTCAGGGATCTGTATGGAATAACCCAAGCAGTTAGTGTGTTTTTCCGGATACCGGCAACGGGCTTGATCGTCGTGCTGGCGGCCATCTGCTCGCTTCGAGCCGCGCCGTCGCGCTTCAAGCGCCAATTCGATCTGGACGGTCTGATCGAGGAACAGGCAAGCGAATTTCCCGTGATTTCCGCGTTTGCTGTGCGTCATTTGAAACTGGCGGCTCCCGATGCCAAAAAAACATTACCCGCCGACTATGCTTTAACGCCGGCAGAATGGATCGCGCGCTTTGCGGCCGATCCTTCCGGGCGTTTTAATGAACAAATGGCCTTCGTAGCACTAACCAAGCAACTGGGCGAGCGTTGGACCGGCCCCGCCTCCGCCCCCCCGGCCGCCCGTCTATTATTCACCGTATTCGCGCTACATCTTGCTGAACGGCGTGACGATGCCCTGCAAATTCTGGGCGAGGCATCCGTTTGCGTGTCTGATGCGAGGCACGATGGAGAGAACGGCCCTTTGGCAACTTTGACTTTGCCGACGGCGTTCATCAGCCAAGTCGATGGTTTCTTTGGGAAAAATCTTTCCGCCAGCCAACAGACGGCAGCGATCAAGATTGCGGCCGGGCACGCTTATGTGAGTACCGCGCTGATGGCGCTCTTGACTGCTTCGCGCATCAAGGCCGGTGTGATGGCGCCCGCGCAATTCGTCTGGCTGAAACTGGTGGATCGGAATCTGTGGTACGCCTTGCATTCGCTCGGTTACGAGATCGAGGGTATCGGCCGCTATATCCATCCAAATCCTCGGGTTGAGGCGCTTGGCGCGCGTGACCATTGGGCTGCGGAGCGCATAGCGGGCCGCCCAATCCTGAAGCCGGATTTTCATGAGTCTATCGTGGCATTGCGGCGGGCGGCGAAGGCATCGGAGACAGCCGCCGATGTATGAGCTTCTGTCAGATCTCCATATCCATTCGCATTTTGCGGCGGCAATTAATTCAGAAGTGTCGTTGGCAAGCGCGAATGCTGTCCGGACGAAATTGCCAAACAGCGCAGCTTTTTAGGAGTGCGGTGATGAATTTTGAGATCCCCGAGGGCGCGAACGTTCAAATCTTCATCGGCAGAGCGCCGCAGTTGGCACTGACCGACCAGCGCCAGGACCCGGGGTCGCGGCCGCGGGGACGAGGTATCATCGGTGGTACGCTGAAATTCACCGGATTAGCTTTCCTGGTGATTGGTGCGTTCTGGATTGGCGAGCAGCGAGTCCAGCCCGCCGGTGCGGACACCGGCTTTGCAGCACCTCCCCCCGTCAATCAGGCGTTTCCGAGCGTCGCACCGCCCCCGAGTCAGGCCGAGGCGCAGCAGCCCTCCGTCGCGCCGCCGGACCAGGTCCCGCAGAGTTTCCAGGCCCAACTCCAAACGCCGCCAGATATACAGCCGCCTCCTGGGCAGAATTCTGGCTCCGCGAATGGCAATCAGAACGCCTTTGGGCTGAGCAATTAGCCATGGCGGTCGCCCGTAAGATCGTCGGTCCGCAGGATCATTTTGAACGCTCCGGCGTTCAAAGCCTGCGCGACATACGGCCATTTACGACGCGGCTTTCCGAGGGGCTGAAAAGTTCCGCGTCCGGCATCGTGCTGGCTGGGGCGGCCGGTGTGACGTTCTTCGAGCCGGCGGTGCTGGACCTGACCGTCCCTTTATCGATGCTCTATGCGCTTTGGGTTCTGACACGGCCCGTAAAACTGCCGATGCGCAAGCCGCGCAGCGCCGGCGGCGTCGATATCGGCAATCCGATGCCCGGCACACGGAAAGCCAAACCTTCCAATGGAAGTAAATTTCTCGGCTGGAGCATCGCCGGGCATGAGCTCTGGATCACACCAGAGGATGAGCGGCAGCATATTACCGTGCCGGGCACCACAGGCGCGGGCAAGACGGCAACATTTTTAAGTCTCCTGACGAATGCCCTGGCGCGTGGGTCCGGCTTCGTTCTCGTCGACGGTAAGGGCGATCGGGATCTGTTCGGCAAGGTGATGGGCCTTGCACGGCGATTTGGCCGTGAGGATGATGTGCGCGTGCTCAATCTCATGGTGGCGAGCGGCACCAGGGACAGCCACAGTTTCAATCCCTTTTCCATCGGCAATGCCGATGCGATCCGTGAATTGCTCGCCAGCCAGCTCGGTGAGCAGGCCCCTAATGATGCCAATGGCGTGTTCCGCGATCGTGCCGTTGCCTTGATCGGCACCATCGCGCCCGTGCTTGTCTGGCTGCGCGATGTGAAAGGGCTGCCGCTCAACATTGAGGTGATCCGCTTCTCCATCGAGCTGCGCTGGATCTGGAAACTGGCGAAAGAGAAAATCGTCCTTGTGCGCGATCCAGCAACGGGTTCGATTGTCAATCTCGATGTCAACGGCCAGATTCCGGAAGATATTGTCTGGCCGCTGCTCTCATATCTTGGTGAGTTGCCGGGGTTCGATCCGGATTTACCCTGGGATAAGCAAAGGGGCGAAGAGCCGTCAAAACAGCACGGCTTCGCGCAGTTCTATTTTACGGCCATGTTCACGCAACTCGCGGTCAGCCTCGGCCATATTTTCCGTGTTGAGAGCGGCGATATCGACATGCGCGATGTTGTGCTGAACCGGCGCATCTTGGTGGTGATCCTGCCCGCGTTGGAGAATTCCGATGCCACCCTGGCGGCTTTGGGCAAGCTGGTGGTGGCGGCTTTGCGCGGGATGATGGCGCAGCTGCTCGGCGCTTCTCTTGAGGGCGAATACACAGAAAAGGACAAGCCCGGCATGGGCCCCTCGCCTTTCCCGATTGTGCTGGACGAGCTTGCCTATTACGCCACCTCCGGCCTCGACCGCATGCTGGCGATGGGCCGCGGGTTGAATATCAGCTTCATGCTGGGCTTCCAGGAAATTGCCGGTCTCTGGGCGCGGCTGGGCGAGAAGACCGCCTCGCTCTTGGGCAACGCCAATCTGACGATTGCCATGCGCCAGGCTGAAGCGGGCCGCACGCGTGAATGGCTGCAAAAGGCCGCTGGCGAGACCTATGTGACGCAGGCCAGCTCCTATATTGGCAGCAACGACGGAAATTACCGGGAGGCGCGGCAAGCGGAGGTTCGGCCAATATCGCGCGTCGATTGGAACGATTTGACCTCCTTGATCGAAGGCGAGGCGATTATTCTGTTTGGCGGCCGACGCATCTATGCGACGCTGTTCCACGCAAAAATCGAGGACAGCGGCGCAAAACGTGTCGGACGCACGTTGATGCTCAAAGACCCGGACCCGAAGGAGTCGCGGGCGCGGTTCGCCTTGATTGATGCGATGGCGCACCGCATCGAGCACGGCGGCCTTAAATTCTCAGGGCTGCATGGTAGATCGCCGGCGCTGGTCGCTTTGGTGAAGGCGTTCGCGCAGGCGGTCAGTAACGGAAAAGCGCCACAGGAGGCGGCCAGCACCGCGCTTCAGGCTCTCGCCAGGCTAGATGATACAGAACTGCCTCCGAGACCCTCGGCCCCGTCTGACGGTATTCCTGTGACGGCGGTTTACGCGATGATGAACCAAGCCAGCTTAGAGCCAATTCCCGGCAAAGCCGCGAATGGTTATCCCCAGGAGCCGATCGACATGAAAGTGGCGCGCGGGCTGCTGGCAATTGAGCTCGCCCATTGCGGGGACGCGGCGGAAGCCAGGGCCGCCTGTACACTTTCGATGACCGAACGCGATGTGGCGATGGCGCGCATCGATGAAATCGAGCCACCGAAAATCAGCGAGGAAGAATTCGTGGTGGTTCTGAACCGGCTACTCGCGCATCTGCGTGGTTTCAGGGGGCAGGTAGTGTCTGAGGCAGCGGAGTGATGGCGATGCGATGGACGAAAGGAAGGCGGTCTCTCATGAAAACAAGATATCGCGCCATGCTGATGGCGGGCGGCATGATTGGTGTTGCTCTGCCGGCTTTGGCGCAACCCGCAAACCTTATGAGCCCGTTGAGCCAGCAATCTGCCTCTGCGGCCGTCCAGAGCTACGATCCGTTTCTCGGGGCTGCGCATGATGATGTTGAGCGACACCAATGGAATGCGGCGGCGGCCGAGCTGGAACGGTCAGAAACCTTCCTCCTGAATAATGGTGTCACGTCATCGGCGGGTGTGGTCACGAGTCCGTCGCTGGCGATGCCATATGTCATCCAGGCGAGAACGGCCGTGAAGCAGCGCGACCAGGTCGATGCGCTGCTAGCGATCGACAAGGCCGTTTCGACGCCGTCTCCGACATCAGGTGCAATCGCCCCTGCCTCCGTTGTGCAGGTGGCGCCGGGGCCGGTCTCCGCTGTCCCCGCCTCCAGCCTGGCTCCAGCTGCTTCTGCCGAGCCCATGGTCACCAAGGCGCTGTTGCCAGGGCACTGGCAGCTGACGGGATGGCAGTACCACTGGGAGCCCCCGGACACGACTTATCGAACCGTGGAAACCAACCCCTTCATTCCTGGCCATTACGAATATCGCGGCGGTGCCTGGGTCTGGGTTGGGGGGCACTATGCCAAAGTCGCGAGCTGAAGGGCGCGGTGCCCAATGGTGAGATTCGAACCACGTCTGCACATCGATGCCGATACGGCGGGCCAGATCGAAAGCATGATAATGCCGTTGCTGGAATCACCCACGGTGGTCGTGACCGATGGCTATTCGTTTCCGCTGGCGGCCGAGATCGTTAAGGATGGCGTGTGGGTCCGAGCGGCAACCGGCGAGGAAATGACCGCCTTTTTGACGATGGGTGATGTTCCTGACGCGGATGGGCTCAAATGGCCAGGAGATCCGGCCATGCCAACTGGCCGGGAGATCGAGTGGCAGGAAACGCAGGATGGCGAGGTCCAAATCGGCCGCGCCTGCCATCTATGGGGCGGGGAAGTGATCCTGAAATCGGGCCGTGGGTCATACAGTCCGTTTTACGTGCATGAGGATGCGGCGCGCAGCTGGGCGATGGCAACCGCCTTGTCACTGCCGGAGATCGATGTGTTGCAGCTGCAGGTCGTGCCCTATGCCTGCGTTCGTCGCTTTGCGCTGAATCTGATCAACGGCGGCCAGGTGGAGTTCAATCGCCTCAACAGGTTTTGGATTTCGCCCGTACGAAGCTGGGGGCGTGTGGAGCAGTTTACGCTACCTGGGACGGAGTTTTGACCTTGGTTGCGAGAGCAAGTCCAATCCGGGACATGATCGGCGCGTTCCTGTCTGGAACCTGATTTTGGTCGCCGCTTTTCAAATTGTCTTCGGCGAGCAGGTTTTTGAGTGCTTTTATGGAATATGCCGTCCAAAGTTCCCAAGTTGGGCCCAAAAGAACCGTGGGCTCATTTGCCCCATGACAAGGGGCAGTCTGATCTGGAATTCGGCCATCTGCCGGATGGGTTCAAGGAATTCATCCGGTGACGGCAACAATCCCCGTGCTTGGTCAACTCCGAACCGGCACGGCATCCACGACCTAGCGTGAGCTTGACAGTGCTACCCTCCACTCCTAGACGGTTGGCACTCTCCACCGGGGAGTGCTAGCGGCCGCGGTGCTGCTGTTTGGGCCGGATTGGCTGCTGGTTAAAAAGATCAATCGATAGGAGCGATCCAAATGGCGAAATTCCGCCCATTGCACGACCGCGTTGTGGTCCGCCGGCTTAACGCCGAAGAGAAGACCTCTGGCGGCATCATCATCCCCGACACCGCCAAAGAGAAGCCGCAGGAAGGCGAAGTCGTCGCCGCCGGTTCAGGTGCTCGTAACGAAGCCGGCGCCATCGTAGCCCTGGATGTCAAAGCCGGCGACCGCGTGCTGTTCGGCAAATGGTCCGGCACCGAAGTCAAGATCGAGGGCGAAGAGCTCCTGATCATGAAGGAATCAGACATTCTCGGCATCATCGAGGCACCCGCCGCCACCGCTGCCGCGAAGAAAAAAGCTTAACCAATCTTTTAGTTTAGGAACACCATCATGGCTGCCAAAGACGTACGTTTTGGGCCCGATGCCCGTGACCGCATTCTGCGCGGCGTCGATATCCTCGCCAACGCCGTAAAAATTACCCTCGGCCCGAAAGGCCGTAATGTTGTTCTTGAGAAGAGCTATGGTGCCCCGCGCATCACCAAGGATGGCGTGACCGTTGCCAAGGAAATCGAACTTTCCGACAAGTTCGAGAATCTGGGCGCCCAGTTGATCCGGGAAGTTGCGAGCAAGACGGCCACCCTAGCCGGTGACGGCACAACAACCGCGACCGTGCTCGCACAGTCGATCGTGCGTGAAGGCGTTAAGGCGGTTGCCGCCGGGCTGAACCCGATGGATTTGCGCCGTGGTATCGACAAGGCGGTCATCGCCGTTGTCGAAGAGCTGAAGAAGCGCACCAAGAAGATCACCACTCCGGCGGAAACCGCCCAGGTTGGCACGATTTCCGCCAATGGCGAGACCGAAATCGGTGAGATGATTTCCAAGGCGATGCAGAAAGTCGGCAAGGAAGGCGTGATTACCGTTGAAGAGGCCAAAGGCATCGAGACCGAGCTTGAAGTTGTTGAGGGCATGCAGTTCGACCGTGGTTATGTCTCGCCCTACTTCATCACCAACCCGGAAAAGATGATCGTCGATCTGGAAAGTCCATATATTCTCATTTTCGAGAAGAAGCTCTCCCAGCTGCAGCCGCTGCTGCCCCTGCTCGAAGCCATCGTGCAGACCGGCAAGCCGCTGCTGATCATCGCCGAGGACGTCGAGGGCGAAGCCCTGGCCACCCTGGTGGTGAACAAGCTGCGTGGCGGGTTGAAAATCGCCGCCGTCAAGGCGCCGGGATTCGGCGACCGGCGCAAGGCGATCCTGGAAGACATCGCCATCCTCACTGGTGGTCAGGTCATCTCGGAAGATCTCGGCATCAAGCTTGAGACCGTGACCCTTGAGATGCTTGGCAAGGCGAAGAAGGTCCTGATCGAGAAAGAAACCACCACGATCATCGAAGGTGCCGGCAAGAAGGCCGACATCACCGGGCGCGTTGCCCAGATCCGCGCGCAGAGCGAGGAAACCACTTCCGACTACGACCGGGAGAAGCTGCAGGAGCGTCTCGCCAAACTTGCGGGCGGTGTCGCGATCATCCGTGTTGGCGGCGCGTCCGAGGTTGAGGTCAAGGAACGCAAGGACCGCGTTGACGACGCCCTGCACGCCACCCGTGCAGCCGTTGAAGAAGGCATCGTGCCCGGCGGCGGCGTTGCCCTGGCCCGTGCCTCGCTCATCCTCACCAAGCTGAAGACCGACAATGAAGACCAGCGCGTTGGCGTTGAGATCGTCCGCAAGGCGATCCAGGTGCCGCTGCGCCAGATCGCCGAAAACGCCGGTGAAGACGGTGCGGTCATTGCCGGCAAGGTGCTGGACAAGGACGAATACGCCTATGGTTTTGATGCGCAGTCCGGCGAGTTCAAAGATCTCGTCAAAGCCGGTATTATCGATCCAACCAAGGTCGTGCGCGTCGCCCTGCAGGACGCAGCTTCCGTCGCGGCGATGATCATCACCACCGAGGCCGGTATTGTCGAACGCCCTGAGAAGAAAGCTGCCGGCGGCATGCCCGGCGGCGGGATGGGTGGTATGGGCGATATGGACTTCTAGTTCAAAGCGCTTACGTCCCATGCACAATGAAGCTGCGGGCCTTTGCCCGCAGCTTTTTGTTTGCCTACAACGAGGAGTGGTTTTATATGAGGCTACTGCCCATTTCCGGGAACCATGCTATAGAATTTGACACAACAAAATAAATGGAAACCGTTATGGCAAAAGGTCAGGTAAAATCGAACCGAGAGGCTAAGAAGCCAAAGAAAACCGAGGCAGAAAAGTTAAAAGCTAAGTCGCCATTGCCCAATATTCAGACGTCCAGTTCCGGCGATAAAGATCGTCCGAAGAAATCATAACGACTTCCTCAAACCGCCTTCCTTGGATTGCAAAGGCCGGGCTTCGCGGACCTATAGACACACTTAGCCTTCAGCACCGGCAACTGCGATGCCCTGGAGGGTGTCCATCGTGGCGTATTCCCACGAGATTTTGTTCTATTTATGTGCTGCGATAACCTCGCTTATGCTTCCGGTGCGCCAATTTTGTAAAACTCCTCGCTGCTGCGGCAATATTCGGGCAGACGGCAAGGCGGAACAGGCTGGTGCCGATGCTCCCCCAGATTCGCCAGAGCAACGTCTCTCCGAACAGATCGCATGTAATCGCCAACGCGCAAAAGTACCGTTCATTTTTTTCCGGGCGAATTCGGTTGAGGACCAACTTCGTGCGGCTGATGTCGGTCTGAATGTCATTGCCCAATGGGGACTCCCTTCAAGACTGGTGGGCCTGACAAGTTTGATAGACTGGAACGACTCGGACCAGCCGATCCCTTATTTGGAATCCCTGCGATTCGGCAAACGCAGGGATAGGTTCTCGTTGAGACCAGTAGTCAGCCTTGAGTCTCGGGAAACAATCCCGGCATCCATCGAGATGCGAGCGTGGCGGGAAAAGCGAGGCGCAAATGCGCGCGCGTGCTTTCCGAGATGAGCACGCCTTGTTCGAGCAAAGCGGAGACGACGCGGCGGGCTTGACGGTCGCCGGTGCCGACAATGCCGGCGGCGTCAGCGCGGGGGAGTTCGCCGCGGTAGAGCACGGCTTCGAGGATACTGCCGGATTTGGGCGGCAAACCGTTGAGCCTGATTTCTTCTTCGGCCCAAATGAGGATGCGCGCGCGTAGGCGGTCCGGCTGTACAAGGGATTCCATGAAGGATACCTGGTCGATGCAGGTTGTCAGGAAAAATTTCGTGAACTCAGCCAGGTTCTCTTGGCTCAGGTGGCCTCTGCCATCGAGATCGTTACGACGGGTGAGGTCACAGGCGGCAAGGTGCCCCTTATAGGCCCTTACGTTGCGCGCTAGGCCGCGAGCGATTGACCAGACTGCGCCGGTGTCGAGTACTTCCAGCAACGTGGCGTGCGACAAAAGCCGCGCGACGCGGCCGTTGCCGTCGGGAAACGGGTGAATCCACAACAGGCGGTGATGTGCGGCGGCGGCGGCAAGGATGGTCTCGGCTTTGCCGGTTTTGCTGTAGACGTCTTCGAAGCGTTGCAGGAAGCGTGGCACGGCGCCGGGGCTGACCGCGACGTGGTTACCAACCTCGACGTCTTGGGCGCGCAGTTCGCCGGGGATCACCTTCAAGCGCTTTTTGGTTATGGGGTCTTCGATCCATAGCAGTTCATCGGGCATCAGCTCGCAGAAGTGGCGATGGACTTCCCGGATGGAATGGACGGTCAACGCGCGGCCTTTGAGATTGCCCTTGTCGATCCATTGCTGGACCGTGATGTGAGCTTTCGCTTCGAGCTGGAGGTCGCGCTTTTTCGGGTCGGCGCTGTAGTCATCCTTGAGGGCACGCTCGATGTCGATCGGGTGCGTGTCATGCCCTTCGATCAGGTTGCTGTAGTAGCAGTTCATCGACCGCACCAGATCGGCGAGTGAGGCCAATAGGCTTTCCGGCAGGGAGCGCCGGAATCCGGCGCTCTTCTGTGCCAGCTCCACGGCGAGATCGGTCAGCGCCGCGCGCTGTCGTGAGTTCTCGCCGATCAGAAGCGGCTCCATCTGGGAGACCACTTCGTCGCGATCAATTGCCGTTTTCCTGTCCGCTTTCACGTCCGCTTCCTTATTAGGATTTGACTATTATATATCAAATAGTTATAATTATTCAAGCGACCACTCCTGCCCCCAAGAAGTCCGCTTTAATGTCTGCTTTAAAATGGCGCCTGCGTTCGACCTTTAGGCCACGCCGCGGTTACCTCGGAGACGCTATATACGGCTCTGCCGGGGAATGAACCCGGCCGAACCCTACTCAACCCGTATGGTGTTCCGGCATCTTCTGGCTTAGGATAAAAATCCCGTGTCGTTTGCCACTTCGTGGCCGCACGGTCTTATTTCGTAGCGGGCGGGGAAGTTTGTCCTCCACGACGGATCGACTTGCTTAACTTGGGGAGGGTGCGTCGGATATGGATAAATCAAAACAAGAAGCCCCCGAACCTAGCCGGTTTCGCTTGGGCTTCTTGGTCCACGACGTCTCCCGACTGAGGCGTACGGTTTTTGACGCTGCCCTGAAGCCATTAGGCATCACCAGATCGCAATGGTGGGTCCTCGCGCATCTGTCTCGGCACGAAACAATGACACAGCGGGATTTAGCCAAAACCCTTGACCTCGGTCCCGTCGCTCTGGGTGGGTTAATCGATCGACTCGAAAAAAATGGCTTTGTCGCCAGACGTGATCATCCCGCAGACCGGCGTGCGAAACAGGTTGAAATGACTCCCGGCGGAAAATCCTTGCTGAATTTAATGCAGGCCCGTGTCACTGGGATTAATCAAGACATGTTGAGCGTGCTTACGACAGAAGAGATTATGAAGCTCGACGATATTCTGCACAGATTAAAAATTCGCCTGTTAGAGATGAATAGCAAAGAATAGCACGCGGCCGGCAGACCCAGGAGTCAGATGTTCGCGGAGGACGCGCGTGGCCCATTGGCGGAACAGAACCGCACGTTTTGAGCTCACGCGATAGCCGACGGAAATAATCGCGTCCAAATTATAGTGTCTGACCGTCCGAGTGACGTTCCGATTGCCCTCACGGCGAACTACCGAGGATTCCTCGGTAGTTGCCCCTTCGCCAAGCTCTCCGGTCTCGTATATGTTTTTGAGATGCAGGCTTACATTATCGGCTGACGTCTCGAAAATTTCGGCCATTTGCCTTTGGGTCAGCCAGACCGTATCATGCGCCGCGTCAAGCCGAACCTCAACAGGCCGGCCCGCATCTTGAAATATCACCAGTTTGGCTTCGGTCATCTCCATGCCCCATCTACCCTCAAATCCGAAGCCGAGCATAGCCACAACGGTGAAGGATTTCGGACGCCAACCACATACACATGGATGCGTCGTGCAGGTCGGCATCCGAAATCCTTCACCGTTGTAGCCAACAGACGCAAGCCGACTTAGGCGGATGGCCCGCGAGATCGAGAAGCGGGACGCACGTCGGCGCCGGCCGATTTCAACAGCTCGGACGCGGCCGTCGCTTCACCGCGCATCCGCCGAAGATGCCGTGCCGCCTCGGCGCCCTGCATCGTCTCGGCAAGCAGGGCGGCGTTTTCCTGCATCGCATGGGTGAGCGCTTTGATATGGCGGCTTAGGTTCTCGTTGACAGCTGCGGCCCGCAGGCGCTGCAGGGCTTTCGAACCCGCATCTGGATCAGCAAGCTGGGCACGTTCCATGATCTGATGGCAGGCAATGAAAGTATCTATCGCCCTCTCCCGGTCTTGAAGCGCGGCGGCCTTGAGATCGATGCCCAGTGCTTTGTAGGGCTTTTGCGACATATCTGAGGCGGCCCGCGCCCAGAGGTCCTCTTTGGTAATCGGCGTGATGTCCCCAAGGGCCTGGCGGTGCCGTTCAGCCTCCAACAGCGCCCCCTCGGAAATCACCGTCCAAGTCGTGCCCCGGCTGCGGCTTTCGGCAACATAGCTGGTGAAGGCGGTCACCCCCCCGGTCCCACGCGGGAGCGCGTTGATATGCTCGTCCGAGGTGAGGCCCTGGGCGGCATCGATGGTCAAAGCATGTCCAAAGCCCAGGAGCAGACGGTTCGTGCCAATATCAGCAAGCCTTCGCCATTCGATATTGGCGACTTCACCTTCCTTGGTGCGAATGCGCAGACCATGATGGCCTTGGGAAAGGATTTCCACAACATCGCCGTTATTTCCGACCTGTTTCATGCGGCCATCAACTTCGCCCCAGGTCCGGCGGAACAGGCGCACACGGTCGCCGGTCGCAAGCGGCAAGGAAAATTCCCGCCCGGCCTGATCAACCGCATCGTAAACCTTCTCATCAGCTCCGATTTCGCCCCGCTCCTTCAGCCGCTTGCGGATCGCGATGCTGATGTCGGCCGCGTCTTCGTTGGTCGGCGCACTGACAGAGATGCCCCGTTTCGAGCCAGAACCCAAAAGGATGTCGCGCCGGGCAACATAGAGGTCGGCAATTTGGGCGATGACCTGATCCCGGTCGCCGCCCGCCAGCATCGCGTGTCCATCGGCTCGTTTCATAAAAAGGGCATCCTCGGCGTGACCCTCACGAAACAGGTTGGCGATTTCCCGGCCACGCTTGGTGGTTTGCCGGATGGTTGTAAGCAGTTCAGGCAGGGCTTCGGAAGGAAGGGCACGGCGCAAGAGCTCGATGCTGTCGCCGGCCTCGATTGCTTGCGCCTGTTCGCGGTCGCCGAGCATTTTGATCGTCATGCCGGTTTTTGCCTGTATCTCCAAAAGTTTGAGCAACGGGCGTGGGCCGATCTGGCTGACTTCATCGAGTATCAAGACGGTGTTGCGGGTCGGCTTCAGATCCCCGTTGGCCAGCATGGCGAGGAGGGGTTCCAGCGCGTAGGTGCGGGAGATATTGGCATCCTTAAGCGCATCAGCCTGGCGCCAGGCGATGGCGGCGCCGATCACCTCCCTGCCCTTTGGGTCAAATCGTTTATCGACCTTCCAGGCATCCACAACAGGTTGCAAGAGCGTGGTCTTGCCGGCACCGGCGACGCCGGTCAGCAAGGTGAGTGCCCCGCCTTCCCCCAGCGCGTGAATGGCGGCCCTCTGCTCATTGGTGAATTTAATCCCGCCTTGTGCGATCGCCTGCCGAAGCTGCGGCATTGAGAGCGCGGCCGAGCGGTCGCGGGCGCTCTCATGGGCGAGGTTGCAGAGCTTTTCCTCCAGTCGGATCTGCGCCGTGTTACTGACGCGAAGCTTGCCGTCGAACAGTCCGGCGACCAGGGCGACATGCTCCAGTTCCTGGCGGCCGTCGCGCCCGGGGCGAATCAGCTGGATTCCGCGTTCTTCCAGCAGGCCGACGACATGCTTGATATCATCCGGCCCGCCGGCGATGCCAGTGCCGATCAAGGCCCGCGCCGCAAACATCCCGAGCTTCTCGTGATCGATGACCGCAGCCGTATGAAATTCCTTGGCAAGATGGCGAGCGGCGAACTGGTAGGCGCGCTCGAAGCGGTCATCGTCGGTAAGGCGTTCGTGCTGGGTTTCTGCAAGGACGCTTTGATGCTTCCATTCGATGGCGGCGGCCTGCTCGCGCCAAATATTGCGCTCGTCGACCTTCATTTTACCAAGGCGGCCTTCGGCGCTGGCTTGCTCCAGTATGTCAAGCTTTTGTTCGGCCGATATCTTGTCCCAATCAATGCCCCGGGTTTTCGCAAAATCCTTGGCTTTCGTGAGTATTTGCTGGTCACGTTTGCTAAACAGTTTGGTGGCTTGCTCGGGAACGCTGCGAACCACGATAGCTTGTTCGTTCCCATCATACCCGATATCGGCGCCGATCCGGCGGAGTTCATCGGCCAGTACCGCCTGAAAATAGGCGCCAAACTCTTTCACCCTGGAATCGGTCAAAGCCCGCATGTCGAGGGAGCCTATGCGTCCCTCCGCAGTGGCCACTACGTTCATCAGAAAGTTATGGATGTGCATGTGAGGGTCGCCGGCGACCGGCGCGTCGTATAAATACGTGCCTCCATTCTGACCATCCTGGATGTGGAGGGTCGGTCGCGCGGTGTGGTGCCGGAAGCTCATCCAGCCAACCGCGCCGGGATCAGTCCCGTCTTCACCACCAGCCCCCTTGCGCGCCCATCCGACTTCCTGGGCGACATATCGCATAGCCCGGTCGTTGGCACGGTCGATGGCATTCCAGATCAGGCCCGCTTCGGCAGCGGTGGGAGCAAATTCCGCCGCCAAACTGACCGATTTATGCGGACTGAAAACCAGATCGAAGCCGGAAATTTTGCGCTTATGCTGCGACCAGGCGTCGCCGTTATCCGCCCGCCGGCCCTCGAACAACTTGGCCATTTCTTTGTCGCGCGGCATTTTCCGGGGATCGACGCCGATCGCGTCGGCGATGAGCCTTGGCATATCGGGGCGCCAGGTCGCGCGGCTGTCCCGGCCAGTATAATATGAGGTCAACCGGCCGCCTTCTTCGAGCTGCCGCCCGGCCGCATCGACGGGTAACAGGTGACTCGGCTCGGGGGTATTCTGCGTCATGTATCGGAGGATCAGCATCCCCTTCGACGCGGCGGCGATTTTGCGGAAATTCATCATTGCCGGTCAGCCCGTTGACTTGCTTTGGGTCTCCACTCCGATCTTCCTGTCTTGCCGGTCGAACAGGGCGTTCATGTCGGTTTGCAGCCTCCTTATGCCGACCAGGATATCGCGCTGCTGCGCCACGAGGGCGGTGATCAGGTCAACAAGCTTGGGGCCGCCGTCGTCCTCCTTCGGCATCAGGAGCGAAAGCAGGTTCCGCAGGATCTGGAGTGACTCGAATGTTTGCTCGCGGATGACGGCGATGTCTTTCGAGCCATCGCCGTCATCGTGATCGAGAGCCGGCTCATCGGTGTCATTCGCTTCTAGTGTCATAATCACCTCCGTTAAAAGCGGAAGGTGGACGGATCAGATGCGAATGGCGCCGAAAAATGAATCTGGCTGTTGGCGCGGGTTGGGCGGAAACCCTTTCTCCATACGAACAGGCTGGCTGCCTTCCTCACCGTGGCGATGATGGGCGGATGCTTCTGTTCGGGAGGCGTCACCACTATCTCTTGAAGGTTTGAAGAAAGTGCAGTATATGCACTGATTATGCACACTGGGTTTCATGTGAATGCTTAACGCTTTCTTGACCGATATTAGCGATCGGGATTTTGTTTCCCCGCTGCGCATGAGCGCCCGGCTGCGGCTACCGCTGGGCGAGCTGGCGCGGCTGGCGCATGTTCATAGGAACACATTGACGCGCCATCCGGATTCGCCTGCTGTGCAAAAATGCCTTCAGCCGGTTGTGAGAATTTTGACGGTGGCCGCGGAACTGACGGGCGATGCCGACAAGGCGATCCTGTGGTTCCGGCACCAGCCGATCGCGGGCTATGCTGGCAAGACAGCGCTCCAGCTTGTCGAAGGGGGCCATGCGTTGGCCGTGCTGAAGCATCTCGAAGATCTCAGAGACGGCAACTACGCTTGAAGTGGCGTCTAGGGGTTGCCGGCGCCGCGATTAACGGCCTCTTCTGGCGGATGCTATCGCCCCGGTGGGCCTATGATCCGCTGTCCGGGAGCGGGGCGGCCCGCGCCGGCGGTCGCTGGAACGAGCCTGACCAACCGGTCTTGTATGTATCCGAAACCCACGCAGTCGCTATTTCCGAGTACCAGCAGGACCTCCCTCGGCCCGGTACGTTGACGGGCTATGAGGTGGTGGCGGACGCGATACTTGACGTGACCGATCCGGCAATCCGCGAGGCCATCGGAATTGAAGAGGCGTTCTTACGCCAGCCATGGAAGCGTGACCGTGATATTACTGGAGCGCGGCCCCCCTGCTGGGATTTTGCGAGGGCGGCGGCGGATCATGGTTGGCAGGGTGTGCGTGTGCCGTCGGTTCAGACCATCGGAAACAACCTCGTATTATGGCGTTGGAACGTGCCGGACGGCGCCACTGTCCGGTTCATAGACCCCGCAGGAGATCTACCACGGAACCAATCGTCTTGGTCGCCCGGAAGTTGAGACCGGACTGAACCGCAGGACAGCCGCCGGAAAATCAATCTGGCTGTTGTCGAAAGCTGTCGAGGCATTCATCCGCGATCCGCCGCCCATCGGAAATCGCCTTCCCCAGCCGGCTGTAGAGCGGGCTGCCCGCGGGATCGCCCCCCGCGGCACGCACCAACTGCGTCTTTTGCCAGAGGGCATCGACGGTCCGCATGTGATTGGCGAGGATTTCTGTGTCGAGGCCGCTCCACTCATCCAGCATTTTATCATAGGCGGTTTTGCGGATATGGGGCGGCTCATTGGGCGTCACCATGACGACGTACCGGGCGAGCTCCGTGAGGCTGAGCGTGACGGTATCGCCCGCGATCGAGGACTGACCGTAGCTCCCGGTCGCGCGGATAGCAGGCAGAACCTCGTCTAAAACCCACCGCTGAAATCGAAAGCAGCCGTCCCAGCCGTTGTGGCCGCTCGACTTCTAAAAATCAGCAGGTAAAGGCCGCCTTCGGATACCACCCAGACACTCGTCCCATTGTCACCTTTGGCCACCCCATCGCTCAATGGTTGGCGGTGACCCAACGCTTGATCGACGAGCTGCTTCTGATCGCTTGCCAATTTTTTTAACGCCGAACTGAAACCGCCATTTGATGGCGCAATTTTTAGCGCACGACAGACGTCGGCCGCGACGAACCAGGGTTTCCCGTTTATTGATATTATGCGGACAGGGGCACCATCGAAGTCGAACTGTTGGGCGATCGAAGCGTCAACTACCTGCTTTTCCTTGTGGTTTGCGCCGTTTCCGGGTGGACTTGAGGGCTTGGCATGGCTGTGATCGTGGCCGTTTTTGCGAGTGCCGTTGGTGTGTTGGGCCGTCATTGTGGTCTCCGTTTGAGATTGTGGAGACCCGATCAAACACCTGTAAAATGCGAATGGAGACAAAAAAACGCACCCTGCCCCTCCGGCCGGCCGCCTTTTTTTATAGGAACGCCCCGGTCGCTAGCGCTGCTGTTCCATATATGTTCGCGCTCCGCCCCTCCCCGATTGCCCATTTTATTACGATGGTGGTTTTTCTAGCTCGCCCATTATGTTTTTTAGGGCCGTGCCAACCGCACCAAGGGTGCATTGGTCCATACTCCCATTTTGCTCTGTCGATACTCTGGCGGTCTTCTGGCGGGAGCCTGTCGTTACCCTGGCGGGAGTCAGTCGGTCATCTGGCGCTTGGTGCCAGCCTAACGATTTTTTAATCCGATTTTCCTGCCATTCGCATTTTGGTCAGGCAGCGTCCTGCGCATGGCAAGACAAAATCGAGATACCAAGGCGATCGACAACACTGTAGCGCGAAACAGACTGCGCTCAAGCCTTTTCCATTGGATGGTCAAGCGCCACGATGAGCTCGCCGAACGGTGGGGCGACGGGAAAGTCGACTGGCGGACGGCCTGTGAGGAGTTCGTCGAGCTGGGGCTGACCGACACGCGGGGCAGAGCCGTAACCGAGCGCAATGCGCGCGAGACTTGGCTACAGGCGCGCAAGCACGTGTCTGCAAAGCGCGCCAAGGCGGCGGCGCAGCCGCCACCTCGGATCAATCCCTCGCGGTTGCCAACGGACTGGCGGCCGGCGAATGCGCCGCCTTCGACAAGTCAACTCGTCCCCGCAGCAGCGGTGTCACATTCGCTGCAAGACCTTATGCCCGCCATTCGCAAAAACCCGGCGGATAAAGACGACGGCTACGACCCGAAGGCGCGAAAGGCCTCTCTTCTTCGGCTCATCGCTAAACGGAGTGGACACTAATGGAGAAGTATTATGAACGCCTTTAACAATTTAGAGAATCCTGGGCCGCAACCAGAAGCGGCGAAGACCAAACCGAGTCTATTTATCCGTGCCGGCCGTGGCCGGACGGGAGGCAGCACCGGTTTGGACCTTGTGATCCAGCGCGCCAGGTTCCAGGGCCGGCGCGTAAAGCCGTTGGACGGGGACCGCCGGAGCAAGACGCTTTCGACGTTGTACCCGTCGGCAGATGAGTTCGGCGACCCCATCGAGGACGGTGCCAGTTTTCCAGTGTCCGATGAATTGCCAGACATCAAGGAGTGGCTGAAGGGCGAATTCGATGAAATGGTCGGCGAGGGCGTCTCGCGCGCTCTTGATCTGAGCGGCGGCGACCGGGTGATGCAGGAGTTCGTCCGCGATCTCGCATTGAACGAGTTTTGCCTTCACCATGGCATAACGCCTACGGTCGCGCTGTTCCTGGGACCTGACATTGAGGATTTCCGGCATGCCACGGAAATTCTCAAGTCAGGCGAATTCCCGGCCGAACGAACCATTCTGGTTTTGAATGAAGGGGTGATCCGGCACGGCCAGACGACAGAGGGTGCGTTTTTACCCATTATGATGACGCGCGAATTCGATGCTTTAACTGACGCTGGCGTGCGCACGAGTTTCCTGCGCCGGCTTTCCTGCATGAGCGTTCTGCGTGAACGCGGGGTCGGCTTCTACGAGGCAGCGGCGGGAAGGACAGACAAGGCGGGCCTGAAATCAAGCCCAACACTGGCGTTCATGGTAAAAACGTGGCTTGCGGCGTTCGAGAGGGACCTTGACGAGGGCAAAGTCGCGGATTGGCTTCCATGAGTTCCGCGATCGAGCAGCTCCGGGGGGCTGTCGATCGTTTGCGCCAAGCCGGCCGCGCCGAGGGGATCGAGGTTGATGGTCCCCTCGGCCAATGGCTGGAGGCGCAGACCCAGGCCTTGCTTGGGCTGGGGGATATTCTGCAGGGGCAGGACGGCCGGGTGGACTTGGTACTTGGCCGCATTGAGTCTTCGGCCGGGCTGGAGCTCCGCAATCTCCATGAGGCGATCGAGGGGGCCAACCATGTCGTGAGGCAAGGCGATTTTGCTTTGCGGCAGGCCCGTCAGATGCAGGCGGGCTTGGTGGTTGAGCGCGAACACATGGTCCAGAAGATGGTGGACGAGACGCTGCCGATGTTCGCGGACAAGCTGAACGGGGCCTTGGTGATTCGGGAGGAGGCATGGAACGCCAAGGCACGCGATCGGCGGTACGCGATCGCGGCCGCGATTTCCGTGGCGCTGATGCTGGTCGGCTATTGCCTAAGCTGGTGGCAGGATAGCGGCCAGGTGGCGGCGTTCAACCGGTGCCTGACACATCCGGTCCAATTTGAGGGTCAGTTATATTGCCCGGCTGCTGGTCTGTTGACCGCGGCGACGGTGGCGGGCGGCTCCGGTGGAAGCTGATAATTCTGGAGCATGAGATGAAACAGGTCGTGGCCTTGTTGCGGCGGGTTCCGCCGTTCGTATTCTTTATCTTGAGCACGCTCCTGTTTTTGGTGGGGGCGATGAGTTTCAACCATGCCGGCGGCAAGACGATGGCGGAGGTCGGCGTTTTGGGCGCGGTGGCGGCGGTGGCGGCGATCGTCGCTTTCCGGCCGTGACGGCGATGCCGCCGATGAATTTCATCATTCTCCTGGTGCTCATTGCCGTCGTCGCGCTCTTTACGGCGGCTTTCGGCAAGCTTGGCAAGGCGGGCTATTCCTTTACCGGATGCCCGCTGATGAGCGAAAGCGAAATCGGCTTTTACCGCGTGCTTCAGATGGCCGTGCCGAATGAATTGGTTTTCCCGCAGGTGGGTATGGCGGCGCTGGTGCGGCCACGTTACGCGGGCGCGGATTCCAGGTTTGTTCCGGCGTTCCGCACGATATCGCAGAGGCGGATCGACTTAGTGGTGTGCAACCGGGATAGCATGGAGGTGCGTTGTTTGGTGGAGTTGGACGATAGCAGCCATGACGCGCGGCGCGACCAGGCACGGGACACGATAACCGCGCAGGCGGGCTATCGGACAGTACGCGTGCGGGCGGGGCGTCGGTACGACATTGATGGTCTACGCCGCCGGGTTTTGGACATTTCGGGAGGGCAGGACCGGCTATCGGGCTGACCGCCCGGAACGCGCCGGAGGCTTTGGTGGTGTTGGGGGGCGGCCCCCAATCGGCAGAGATCCGTTTTCGGGGCTCTGTGAAGTGCAGCGGAACAGCACCCGACGTGGCCGATTTAGGCAAGGCGACGCCTTTATCCTCGGGTTTGAAAAATGACGAGCGGCATGCGTGAGGAATTACCGGACGCATCTGTAGAGCAGACCACGGCGACATTTTGGCATCTGTTCGTGGGGGAGTAAAAGATCAGCTATCAATCTGATGGATGCCGGGATGAGCGAAAATGCCGATCAGGGCTTAAGCGCGGCTGAAGCTGCAAAGCTGTTGCAGCAGTTCGGCCCCAATGCCGTAGCCGACACATCGGAGAGCTGGCTGCACGCCCTGGCGGCGAAGCTTTGGGCGCCATTGCCCTGGATGCTGGAAGCCACAATTCTGCTGGAGTTGTTTCTCGGCCACGGGCCACAGGCCTTGATCATTTCAGTGCTGCTGATCTTCAACGCCGTGCTGGGCATGACCCAGGAGGCCCGGGCCAAGGATGCGGTCGCCGCGCTGAGGCAGACCCTTGCCGTCATGGCCTCGGTCCGGCGCGATGGCCAGTGGTCGCGCATCGATGCCGCCGGGCTGGTCCCCGGCGATCTGGTGAAACTCGCACTCGGCGCGGTGGTGCCCGCTGACATCAAACTCGCCGCCGGCAGCGTACTGGCTGACCAATCGATGTTGACCGGGGAATCCCTGCCGGTTGAGCGCAAGCGGGGCGATTTGGCCTATGCCGGCGCGATGATCCGCCAGGGCGAGGCAACCGGCATTGTCGTGGCGACCGGCGCGCGCACCTATTTCGGCAAAACCGCCTCGCTGGTGCAGGAGGCGCACGGCGTCAGCGGCGAGCAACGCGCGGTACTGGCGGTGGTGCGCGATCTGGCCCTGGTCAACGGCGCCGTGGTGCTGGCGATGCTCGCCTATGCCCATGCGATCGGCCGGACATTCGATGAGACCGTGCCCCTACTGCTAACCGCGCTGCTGGCCTCGATCCCGGTGGCGCTACCGTCCACCTTCACCCTCGCCGCCGCCCTGTCGGCCCGGCGGCTCGTGCGCGGCGCCGTGCTGCCGACCAGGCTCGCCGCCATCAACGAGGCGGCGACAATGAGCCTGCTTTGCACCGACAAAACCGGCACGCTGACGCAGAATGCGCTGTCGATCCAAGGCATCACGGGTTTTGGCAGCGCCGACGAGAATGCCGTGCTGGCCGCCGCCGCCGCCGCATCGTCGGAGGGTGGTGATCCGGTCGATCAGGTGATTATGGACGCCGCGCGAGCGCGCGGCGTGGCCGTTCCCGCCGCCGCGAGTTTTGAGCCTTTTGATCCGGCCCGCAAATACGCCGAAGCACGGCTTGCCGGTGGTGCTCTACTCCGCAAGGGTGCGCTCGGGGCGCTGGTCTCAGGCGCTCTGCCCGCTGACCAGGAAGCTGCCCGCAAACATCTCACCGAGGCGGGCTGCCGGGTGCTCGCCGTCACCCGCACCACTGGCGCCACCACTGTTCTGCTAGGATTGCTCGGCCTTGCCGACCCGCCCCGCGCTGACGCGGCGAACCTGATCACCGCCTTGCATGCTCTGGGGGTGCGCGTGGTCATGGTCACGGGCGATGCGCCGGAGACCGCCGCGGTGATTGCCAAAGCCGTCGGTATCACTGGCGATGTCTGTGATTCGGCGGCGTTGAAAAAACTGGATGCGCCAGGCGATTACGGCGTGTTCGCCGGGGTGTTTCCAGAGCAAAAATTCCATCTCGTAAAACTGTTCCAGCGCGACGGCCATGTCGTCGGCATGTGCGGCGATGGCACAAATGACGCTCCGGCGCTGCGTCAGGCGCAAATGGGAATTGCCGTCGCGACGGCGACCGACGTCGCCAAGGCGGCGGCGGGGCTGGTGCTGACCTCGCCGGGGCTGGCCGGCATCCTGGATGCGATCCGCGAGGGGCGCGCGGCCTTCCAGCGCATCCGCACCTACACACTCTCGATGGTGGTCCGCAAAATCGCCTTTGTGCTCTATCTCGCGCTCGGCCTGGTCATCACCGGGCATGCGGTTTTAACCCCACTGCTGATGGTTCTGCTGCTAATCGTTAATGACTTCCTGACCATGGCGATTACCACGGATCGCGCCTTGCCCTCCTCCCATCCACGGCATTGGCGGATCGGCCGGATCATCGGCAAGGGCGGAATTTACGGGTTGGCAACGCTCGGTTACGCCATGTTGATGCTGCAAGCCGGACGTGACATCTGGCATTTGCCCCTGGCGCAGCTCCGCACGCTTTCGTTTCTGACCCTCATGCTGGCAATCCAGGCGAGTGTCTATGTCATCCGTGAGGAGCGCTGGGTCTGGTCGTCCGCGCCGAGCCTTTGGCTGGCGAGCGCGACAGCCGCGATGGTTGCCTTCAGCCTTTTGGTTGCCGGTTTTGGCGTGCTGATGGCACCGCTTGGTTGGAGCATTCTGGGCGTGATCATAGGCAGCGCTTTGCTTTTCACTCTGCTGCTTGATCTTTTGAAACATATCGTTGCCCAGGTTGAGCGCCATATCTAATAGGCACACTCCGATCCAACTTAGCCACTAAGCGACCGGCGCGGCGACCCCAGAAGCGGTCGTTCAGCGCCGGACGGTTCCAGCAGGCTTGTGCCTATCCCTGCCGTCGCTTGGTCAGTCAAGCATTCCGGGAAGCCGATGCTCGTGATGAGTGCCGCAAAGCAAGGGCACGTGCGGGGTGCTGTCATGGGCCGGTTCTTTACGGCGGAAAGCTGCGGCAGCTTGGATGGAGGATGAATTTCCGAAATTTACCATTAAAGTGATCAAAATTCAGATACTATGATGGTTTTACAGTTCGACCAGTGATAGGATCATTCAGAGAGATAGCCTCAAAGTGATGGGTTTTCAGTTTCGATGAATGAAATTCTGGAACAGGACGAGATAACGGCCGCGCCAGAGGTGCCATTTCATCTGCCAATGCGGGTGATGTCCGTGATGGGACAAATGGTACCGGATGGGGCTCGCCCTATTGGATATACAGCCTTGGCAGCCGCCTACGGATTGGATGTACCCGCTCCAGATATCCTGTTCGCGATCAGCGATCGTCATACTCTGCGCACCGAGGGGCGTTGGTCAATTCTCACGCCGCGCTATCAACTACCGGACACACTTGTTTCCCACCTTGCTTTTGCGTTGCGTCATGAAGCCGTGGATCTGGGCCTGCTGGCCGCTTTGTTCCGTCGCCCAGAAGCTGCGGTCGCTATCAGGTCGTGGGTGCGTCGACAGCCGACGGGCCGACACCCCCGTCGTGCTTGGTTCTTTTACGAATGGCTGACGGGAGAGCATCTAGATCTGCCCCCTGCGCCGAAGGTCTCTGCGGCCGATGCCCTTGACCCTGAACGTCAATTTGTCATCTCCGGGCAGGTCGTGCCACGTTACCGTGTGCGAGATAATCTGCCTGGCACGAGGCTGTTTTGTCCGTTGGTTCGCCTGTCCCCTGACCTGATCGCAACTTTGGCGAGCGATCTCGCTGAGGAAGCGCGGGCTATTGTCCGACGCACCGCGCCTGATCTGATGGCCCGTGCGGCGGCATTTCTGCTGCTGAAGGACAGCAAAGCATCCTACATCATAGAAGGTGAGCGCCCCCCGCAAGACCGCATCCAACGCTGGGGGCAGGCTCTCGGCGAGGCAGGTCAAACCGCCCTCAACGAAGAGGTGCTGTTGCGTCTACAACGCTTGGTGATCGGGCGTGACACACGCTTTCTACACTTGGGGTGGCGAACCCAAGGCGGCTTTGTAGGCACGCGCGACCGCGAGACCAATGCGCCGCTGCCCGACCATGTGAGTGCCAAGCCCAATGACCTCGCCGCGCTGATTCAGGGCTTGCTGGCCTTTGCCGAAAGAAGCGAGGTTGGCGGTCTCGACCCTATCGTATCGGCGGCTTGCCTCGCTTTTGGCTTTGTTTTCGTCCATCCGTTTGAGGACGGAAACGGCCGTGTGCATCGCTGGTTGTTACACCACGTTCTCGCGCGGCGCGGGTTCAACCCGGTGGGCGTCAACTTTCCGGTTTCTGCGGTCTTTCTCGAACGGATCGATGCATACCGTGCCACGCTGGAGCATTTTTCCCGCCCCCGCCTGCTGCTGACGCAATGGGAGACCACGCCGGAACTCAACGTGCATGTTCTAAATGACACGCGCGATCTGTTCGGGTTTTTCGATGCCACGAACGAGGCGGAGTTCCTGAGCGCCTGCGTCCTTGAAACCGTGCGTAACACCCTGCCGCGCGAGGTCGAATATCTCCGCGACTACGATATGGCGAAGCGACGCATCCAGGCATTTCTGGAGATGCCCGAGCCACAATTTGATTTGATGCTAGGCTTCCTCCGCCAGAACGGGGGATGTTTCTCAAAGCGCGCCCGCGAGAAGGAGTTCACCGCACTAACTAATGAAGAGGTGTCGGCCATTGAGGGCATCTACGCCGATCTTCTTCTCCGTCACGGCTAAGTCTGTGTCGGTAAATAAATGCATCCAGAGCCACCACCTACCGGCACCGGCGAATCACTGCATTCGGGATTGGCGCCACTATTCTCCGATGACTGGCTAGGGTCGAAGAACGAACCCGCTTCGCGGGATTGGTGCATGTGTTGATGGCGTTGCCTTAGCCCAGGTTTCCGTTT